>NZ_DAMBSX010000002.1:0-670752 GCF_032054305.1 Epilithonimonas sp. | reverse complement strand
ATGTAGCATAAAGAGTATATAAATTTTGTCTCAAAAATAGTTGCAAGTTCACTTTGATTATTATATTTAATTTGCTACATTCAAATATATTATTGCCTGATTAGATAATTGATATTGAAAAATGTATTTTTGCTTTCTATTCTATTATGCAAAAATTCTATCAATTTGTTTTTTATATACTATCCACAATGGTTCTCTCACAGAAGCCGGTGGACCAGCTATTGGTTGAATTGGACAATTCCATCGCAAAAGAGAAGATTTATACCCATCAAAAACAGATAAAAATAAATAGCCTATTAAAACAGGTTTTACTGACAAAGGATAATTCTAAATTATATCATCTTTACAAAGATCTTTCAAAACAATACGAAGTTTTTGTCGCAGATTCCGCTCAATTATACACTGTTAAAGCCCTTGAAATCGCAAATAAATTAAACGACCAAAGTTTTGTAATAGACAGCAATATCCAACTTGCACGAATTAAGGCAAAGGCAGGGATGTTTCCCTTTTCCCTTGATATCTTAAATAATATCAACAAAAACAAACTTCAGCACCAACAGCTCATAGATTATTACAAAGCTTATCTAGAGGTTTATATTTATTGGGTAGAATACCAGGATGGTAGAGAAGTTAATGAACTTTTAAAAAATAAAAGTATTGTGCAGGATTCTTTGATCAATATTCTGCCAAAGGATAGTTATGAGTATGCAATTAACTATAGTGTCAAATATATCGAGTTAAAAGATTTCAACAAAGCCGAGAATATATTATTAGAAGCTACAGATACTGTGAAACCTGATACTCGGGAATTCTCGATTTTGAATTCGATACTTGCCTATCTTTATCAGGAGAAAAATGATAGGGAGAAAGAGAAATATTATTTGGTAAAATCTGCTATATCGGATATTCACGCTGCAGTTAAAGAAAATATTTCTCTCAGGACCCTGGCTATTTTATTATTTGATGATGGTGATATAGAAAGAGCAAATTTATATATTAAACAAAGTCTGGAAGATGCCAATTTCTATAATGCAAGACTGAGGAATATTCAGATCGCTAGGGTTTTGCCGATCATAGACAAAGCTTATCAGCTGGACAAAGAAAAACAACAGAAAAAACTTAGACTTTTGCTGATTGTCGTAAGTGTTCTTTCTCTTATATTATTGATTGCAATAATATTTGTGATTAATCAGATCCAAAAAGTATCGAAGGCGAAAAAAGAATTAACGGAGATCAATTCCAAGCTTAATGATCTCAATACAGAACTTCAGAAAGCAAATGACAGACAGGCCTTGACAAATCGTTCTCTTGCCGAAGCCAATCATATCAAGGAAGAATATATCAAAAGCTTTTTAGAGATTTGTACAGAATACATCGATCGGTTGGAAAACTTTAAAAATATTGTCAACCGTAAGATCAAAACCGGACAGACTGCGGATATTATCAAAATGACAACTACGTCTGCTCAGGATTCCTCAAAAGAACTAAAAGAACTTTATAATAATTTTGATAAAGCATTTCTAAAGATCTATCCTGATTTTGTTGAGGAAATTAATAAGCTTCTCCGACCGGAAGAACAATACCCAATCAATAATGACCAGAACCTTAATCAGGAACTAAGAGTTTTTGCTCTTATCAGGTTAGGTGTTACAAATAATAATCAGATTGCAACATTCCTGCATTACACTTTGCGGACAATTTATAACTACCGAAGTAAGGTAAAATCAAAGGCCATTCATCCGGATGATAACTTTGAGCAAATGGTTCAGAGAATCGGAACATCCGAACTCTTAACATAAAATTTACATTGCTTTAACATTAAAATTGCTCTGAAAATGTCTTTTCATAAGTCAAAAAAGTTACATTTTACTTTGAATTTTATTTAGTTAAAGTGATTGTTTTCAGTTACTTGAGTTTTGTTGATTATACATTTAACTTACTTAAAGCCTTACTCATACATTTCCGGCCACAATACCATATTATATTTGAAATCAAACAGAGAACAATTCATTTAAGATATTCTTTTCTGGATAAAATTTTAAATAATTTAATATATGGAGATCAATATTAGTGGTACTAAAAGTAAGCTCGATGCAAAAACTTTCAGATTTCCTGTTGTCGCAGGATTTCTATTTTCGGCTTTCTTTTTTTCAAATTCTTTATCTGCTCAAACGACGGACACTCTTAAAAATGAAAAGTTAATTGATGAGGTTGTTGTAATTGGCTATGGTAAAGTTAAAAAGGGAGACGAAACCGGATCGATTTCTACACTCAAAGTAGATCAAAATAGCCGTGGTTTTGCACCCAATGCACAGGATATTGTTGTGGGTAAAGTTGCTGGTGTCAACATAACAACAGAAGGTGGTTCGCCAAGTGGCGGCGCAGTCATCAGGATAAGAGGTGGTTCATCTTTATCGGCCAGCAATGATCCTTTGATTATTATTGATGGAATATTCATCGATAATGACGGACTGGGCGGTGCCGGAAACATTCTTAATACTTTGAATCCAACAGATATCGACACATTCACAGTTTTGAAAGATGCTTCTGCTACAGCAATATACGGATCACGAGCTTCCAATGGTGTGATCCTTATTACCACCAAAAAAGGAGGTAAAGGGAGAATCCGTGTGACTTACGATGCAAATATGTCAGTAAGCACACCAAAAAAAACAATCGATGTTTTAAATGCTGACGAGTACAGAAGTTTTGTTGAGAGAACTTTTGCTGGTCAGACCAATTATGATGAAGTTATTTCGAAACTTGGAAATTCTAATACCATCTGGCAGAAAGAAATTTTCAGAACGACTTTCAACACAGAAAACAACCTCAGTATTCTTGGCTCAATAAAAGATGCTGTGCCATTCCGTGCTTCTTTTGGATATACCAACCTTAGCGGAACTTTGGACACTTCCCAGATGGAGCGTTACACAAGCAGCTTGTCTCTTGGTCCGGTTTTGTTCGATAAGCATCTTAGTATCAACCTGAATGGTCGTGGAATGTACATTAAGAACAAATTTGCAAACCAGGGTACAATAGGATCCGCAATAGTTATGGATCCGACTCAAAGTGTATATGATTCAAATAGTCCATTCGGTGGATTTTTTACCTGGACAGGTAGCGACAATAACATTATTCAGGTAGCGACGGTTAATCCAGTTTCTCTTTTAAAGATGAGAACTGATGAGTCTGAAGTATATAATTTCATCGGTAATGCACAGTTTGACTACAAATTACACTTTCTTCCGGAACTTCATTTCAATATGAACTTAGGTTTGGATTATTCAGAAAGTAAAGGGAAAGTTTACATCCCGGCTTTAGCACCATCAGATTATCTTTATGGTGGTTATGATAACAGATGGGATCAGCTAAGGAGAAACTCGATCTTCGATTTCTATGCGCAGTATGCTAAAAACATGAATTTTCTTGATAGCAAATTAGATATTATGGGCGGCTATTCCTGGCAGCATTATTACCGTCAGAATGGTAACGAGTCTCGAAGAGTTTCGAGATTTGATGAATATGGAGATCCGCTTCTCATCAATGCTTACCAGACATTTCCTACAGAACATTACATCGTTTCTTTTTTCGGAAGATTAAATTATAGCATCAAAGACCGTTATCTCTTCACATTCACTTTGAGAAAAGACGGATCATCAAGGTTTAAAAAAGACAATCAATGGTCACAGTTCCCATCGGCTGCTTTTGCGTGGAAGGCCAATGAAGATTTTTTTAAGGATTCCAAGATTATCACAAATCTAAAAGTTAGATTGGGTTGGGGAAAAACGGGTCAACAGGATATCAACCAGGGTGATTATCCCTATTTAGGAACTTATCAATACAGTCTTGGAAGTGCAGCAACTTATTTGCAAGGTTATGATGAGAACGGTAACCAGATTTGGACACCATTGCTTCGCCCACAAGCTTACAATCAGGATTTAAAGTGGGAAACAACAGAAACTTATAATGCTGGAATTGATTTTGGATTCCTAAATAACAGAATTGAAGGCGCCATAGATGTTTACTACAGAGAAACCACAGATCTTATCAATGCTGAAACAAAAGTAGCTGCAGGAACCAATTTTGCTGAATATGTCGCAGCAAACATCGGTAGCCTTGAAAACAAAGGAATCGAGTTTTCCCTTAATACAAAACCAATTGTCACAGAAAATTTTACTTGGGAAATCGGTGGAAATATTGCTTATAACAAAAATAAAATCACTGCTTTAAGCTTTGGCGACAGTTCTAATGCAATGAGACGGAATGGTCTGAATGTTCAGATGGTTGGATATTCTGCTAATATGTGGTATGTCTATGAGCAGATCTATGATGACAATGGAAAACCAATCGAGGGATTTTATAAAGATCAAAATGGTGATGGCCTTATCAATGAAGCCGACTTGATTGTCTATCACAAGCCAACGCCAAATTATACTTTTGGAGTCAATACAAAATTCAAATATAAAAATTGGGATCTCTCTGTAGCGAGTCACGGAAGTATTGGGAATTATATTCATAATGCAACTGCCGCAAATAATGCCGCTCTTAGTCCTAGTTCAATTTTTGCAAATGAGTTTCTGGTAAACCGTCCGAAAAGTGCTTTTGATACCAATTTTCAGAATGCACAGACCTTGTCGAGTTATTACATTCAGGATGCGTCTTTCTATAGAATAGACAATATTGTTCTGGGATATACGATCAAGCAGGCCAGCAATTTCCTGAAGGATGCAAGAATCTATGCAACAGTTCAGAATCCGTTTGTTTTCACAAAGTACAACGGTCTTGATCCTGAAGTTTTTGGAGGTGTGGATACCAATCTTTATCCAAGACCGGTCACAATTATGTTGGGAACTAATTTTAATTTCTAAAATTCAAATAATGAAACGTTTATATAAATCACTGATCATTCTGGCTTGCGTATCTCTGACACTTATATCTTGTGTCAACGATCTGAATACTGAACCGCTATCAGAAAATACGCTGACGCCGGAAAAAGCCTGGGAAAATCCAAATTCCTATGCGCAATTCCTGGCAAAAATATATGCCGGATTTTCTCTTTCAGGAAACGAAGGTCCAGCCGGTTCCCCCGATATGAATGCTCCGGATCAAGGTGAAGCAACATTTCTAAGATCTTACTGGAATCTTCAACAACTAGGAACAGATGAAGTTATCGGTGCTTGGGACAACGAAACTTTAAGAGGTCTGCAATTCAACCAATGGAACTCCAGCAATAGTTTTATCCTTCTTAATTACAGCAGAACCTATCTCAATATCGCTTATGCTAATGAGTTTCTGCGCGAAACAACAGAAGAGAAACTGAATGCCAGAAATGTAAGCCAGGAAATGAAAACCAAGATCAATGCAATGCGATCCGAAACGAGAGCTCTGCGTGCGATGGCATATTATTTCCTGATGGACCTTTATGGTAATGTTCCTTTTATTCCTGAAGAAGCAGGCGTTGGAGCCTATTTGCCAGAACAAAAGGACAGGGCATTCTTTTTTTCCTGGATCGAATCTGAATTGAAAGCGATTGACGGCCAATTACCAAACAATTCAAAATCGAATTATGGGAAGATCAACAATCCTACTGTCTGGATGCTTCTTGCAAAAATGTATTTGAATGCGGAGGTTTACATTAACCAAAATAAATACACAGATTGTCTCACTTACCTCAATAAAGTGGTTTCCGCAGGTTACGTTTTGGAACCGGAATACAAAAATATTTTCGTTGCAGATAATCATTTGTCTAATGAGATTATTTATTCATTTGTTTTCGATGGCGTGCGTGCAACTACTTACGGAGGAACAACTTTCCTGCTTGCGGCATCTTACAAATCTGATATGAATCCAATGGATAATTTTGGTTTTTCACAGGCTTGGTCAGGAATCCGTTCAAAAGAAACTTTATCCGATCAGTTTGCAGCAGGTGACAAAAGAGCAATGTTCTGGAAACAGGATAGAACTAGAGAAACGACTCAATGGAGTGACTTCAACCAAGGTTGGTCGGTTGTGAAATTTAGTAATAAAAATAAGGACGGATCCAACGGTTCCAATAATGTTTTCGCTGATATGGATTTCCCGTTGTTTAGATTGGCAGACGCTTATCTGATGTATGCGGAAGCTGTTTTACGAGGTGGGAGCGGCGGAAGTATATCTCAGGCTGTGGCATACGTTAATCAAATCCGGACAAGAGCAAATGTCGCACTAATTGGAGATTCTGCCCTTACTCTTGATTTTATTTTGAATGAGCGTTCCCGCGAATTATACTGGGAAGGGCATCGCAGAAATGACCTTATCCGTTTCGGGAAATTTACAAAAGGTTACAATTGGCCTTGGAAAAACGGTGTCTACGGCGGAACGCCTAATATCGATGATAAGTTCAAACTCTATCCGATTCCCGCTACAGAAATTTCGGCTAATCCAAATTTAAAACAAAATCCAGGTTATTAAAACTTAAAATTTATGAAAACATTAAAAACAATCTTAATTATAGTTTTAAGCGGGTTTGTGATCTGGTCTTGCAGAGAAGACGATATGCTTTCGCTTAAAGAAGTGATGCCAAGTGTTTTGGACGACATTGCAGTCAAGGAATATGTCCTTACTGAACCGGCAGCCAATTCAAATCCACTCTTATTGACATCAACGTGGACTGAAACCAAATTCAATCTAAGCAGTTCTTCAACTTCTGAACCTGCTGGTCCTGTCAACTATGTGCTGCAAATGGACAAAGAAGGTAATGATTTTAAAAACCCAGTGGTTTTAGCTTCCACCAATACTTTGTCAGCCAATATCTTTGTAAAAGATATTAATGCTATATTATTGACTAAACTGAATTTCAAACCAGAAATCGAAGGTGTAATTGAACTTAGAATTATGACTTATTACGGTCAAAATCAATTGCATAGCATTGCCTCCGAAAATATCCTGAAAATTAAAATTACGCCTTACAAACCTTTGGAAGAAGTGGCGGCGGTTTATCTTTTAGGCGATATGAACGGTTGGAACAACACCAGTACAGAATACATAATGTTCAGAAATTCAAATGATCCCGATGACAAAACTTACACTTACACGGGAAGATTAGCGGCGAATACTTATTTCAAATTCATTCCTGCCGAATCTTTGGGAACTTACAAAGCCTATTGCAGGAAAGATGATTCGACAATGACGTATGAAGAATCTTCTGGCGGATCATTTTACAATCAAAACGAAAGATATGTAACCATCACAATCAATACTGAAACTTTAAATTATACCATAACAGATTACACAGAAAGTAATACAACCAAGTTTTACAATACTATGGGTCCGATTGGGGAATTCAGTAATTGGGATAATGAACCTTTGATGACAAGATCTTCATATGACGCACATCAATGGACGATCACTTATACTTTCGCTTCATCCACAACTTGCAAATTCCGTGGAAACAAGGACTGGTCAAACAACTGGGGTGGAACAGCAGAAGCTATACCTTATGGAAAAGGTGTTTTTGATGGTCCGGGTGCGACCATTGTGGTTCCGGGAACTTACAAAATCTATTTTAACGATTTAAGCGGACATTATGCAATTCTTCAACAATAAAAATTAAAAAATGAAAAAAATATCTATCATTATAAAAGCTTTTTTGCTTCTGTTTCTGGTAACAAGTTGTGAAGACAATGATATGCTTAAAGGAGGTGAAACTGTTACAACGCCTCCGGTTATCAGCTCATTGGCAAGTTCAGATCTGGTGCTTTCCAAACCGGCAGAAGGACAAAATCCCTTTGTGTTCAGACTGAACTGGAGTAAGGTAAGATATAACTTCGGAAGCGGACAATATATACCTGTAGATGATGTGAAATATGAAGTCCAGATGGATCTTAATGACAATGAATTCTCAAAAGCTAGAACTATTGCAGAAACTCAGAATCTCTATACGGATTTTTATACAGTCGATTTTAAAAAAGTGATCGATGAAATTGTTGGAGAAGAAACTAACACTTCATATACTTTCAGTATGAGAATCAAAGCAACTTCATCAAAAGGAGACGCTTTTTCGGAAACTGTAATTCTAAATGTTACCTCTTATCTAAATATAGATCCAGTTGTAAAAAATGTTTATATCATCGGTGATATGAACGGTTGGAATAATGCAAGCAAAGATTACATTATGTTCCGTACTACGAATGATTATCAGGACGGCGTTTATACTTACACAGGTTATTTCCCGGCTGCTACTTATTTCAAATTCAATTCTGAGGAATTTTTGGGAAGCTTTGATCATATGTATTGTGCAGGTGGAAACGGCGTTTTGGAACAGGGTGACAAAGGTGCTTTTTATGTACCGGCAGGTTATCACACGATTTCTATCGATATCAAAAATATGACCTGGGATATATCCGATCCTACCATTACAAACCCAACAGTTTATAATCAAATAGGACCAATCGGCGGATTTTGTAACTGGAATAATGAACCAGTGATGACCAGGTCAACGTTTGATCCGCATCAATGGAAAATTACCTACGAGTTCACAGCTTCTACTGCGTGCAAATTCCGGGGAAATAAGGATTGGGCAAACAATTGGGGCGGAAAAGATGCAGAGATTCCTTATGGAAAAGGAATTTTCGACGGACCAGGTGCCACGATTCAGAATGCAGGAAACTATGATATTTATTTTAATGATCTCACAGGTCATTATGCAATTATAAAACATTTAAATAAAAAATTATGAACAATATCAAAATATGGATATTGGCATTCTTGCTGATGTTCTCTTTCGGAAGCTGTAATAACGACGATGCTGAAGTTACACCGGAAATTCCAAACAGTCAGATTTCTCCGGTTTCTGCTCACAACAAGGTAATCTATGAGGTTAATGTGAGAAATTATTCGTCCCAAGGATTCAATGGTGTTAGGAATGACCTTCAAAGATTGAAAGATTTAGGTGTTGATATTATTTGGCTGATGCCAATCCATCCCATTGGTCAGGAAAAAAGAGAAGGTAGTTTGGGAAGTCCTTATGCCATTAAAGATTACAAAACTGTGAATCCGGAATTCGGTACAGACCAGGACTTTAAAAATCTCGTAGAAGCTGCGCATTCTATGAATATGGAGGTTTGGATGGATTGGGTTGCAAATCACACAGCCTGGGATCACTCTTGGGTATCTCAGCATTTGGATTATTATTCTTCTCTGAACGGACAACAACCCTATTCGCCAAATGGATGGAACGATGTTGCTCAATTGAATTTCAATAATCAAAACCTTCGTGCTGCAATGATTGATGCGATGAAATATTGGGTGACCAATTTTAATATTGATGGCTACAGATGTGATGCAGCGACATTTATTCCAAAAGATTTCTGGCAGCAGGCGAGAACTCAGGTAGATGCTGTCAAAAAAATTACTTGGCTTTGTGAAGGTGATGACCCCGATTATATGTCGGTTTTCGATTACGATTATGCCTGGGGTTTCAATACGGCGCTGAATAATTTTGGCTCTGGAACAAATACTTCCAATCTGGTAAAGGCTTGTAAGAATTTATATGATAATCCGAATTACAAAAATAAAGGGAGAATGGTTTACTTGACAAACCACGATCTAAATGCTCACGACGGGACCGAATTCACAAGGTATGGAGCCAATGTTCTGCCCTTGACTGTTTTATCATTTACTATCTATGATATGCCTTTGATCTACAATGGTCAGGAAATAGGGATGAACAAAGCAATGAGCCTTTTTGAACCAAGTCCTGTGCAATGGGATCCAGCAAATAAAATTTACCTAGATCTTTTCCAAAGGCTTACAAAACTGAAAAGAACACAACCCGCTTTGGAGGACGGTGCAGATCGTGGAACTTTGAAGATAATTCCTACAAATAAGGAAAATGTGTTTGTCTATACAAGAAAAAGAGGTGATAATGAAGTTTTGGTAATGCTGAATTTCAATAACGTGGCTGTCAGTTTTAAATGGGATGGAGACGTACCTTCGGGAAGTTTTAAAAATATTATGACCAATGAACAAAAGTCTTTTAGTGCAAATGAAGGTAATATTTTGATGGAAAAAGGATATGCAGTATTTACAAAATAATTCAATGATGAGTTTAAATAAAGAAATAAAAAAGACTTATTTGTTGCTTCTATTTTTTGTAGGAGCATTATTACATATTAATGCTCAATCCCTCAAAAATAATGTGGTCAAATCCCCTGATGGAACAATTTCTATCGAGATAGGAATTTATAAATCCCGAATATTTTATAAGGTTACTAAGAAGGGGAAAACAATTTTAAATCCATCTTTTCTAGGATTTGAATTGAAAGATGGTGCGCTTAAAGATAATCTTTCTGTCCAGAAGATTTCTCATTCTCAGTTCGATGAAACCTGGAAACAGCCCTGGGGCGAAGAGATCGAAGTTCGAAACCATTACAACGAGATGAAGGTTTGGGTTAAGGACAATTCAATATTTTCCAGAGAATTTATTATCGACTTTAAGGTTTTTGATGACGGATTTGGCTTCAGATATGAGTTTCCTAAACAAAAGAGCCTAACGGAATTTGTTATAATGGATGAACTGACCGAATTTAATTTCCCTGAAGACCACAAAACATGGTCTATCCCTTATAATACCGAATTCTACGAAGGTTTGTACAAACCAAACCCAATTTCCAAGCTGGACACTGTCGCAACACCTTTAACAATGGAAAGCAAAAGCGGACTCTTCCTGACAATTCACGAAGCAAATCTAACCGATTACGCCGCAATGAATCTTGCCGGAGATAAAAAATCGTCAAAGCTTACAGCATTCCTGACACCTTGGTCGACTGGTGAAAAAGTATTTGCAAAGGCGCCTTTCCGCACACCTTGGCGAATAATGATTATTGCAGATTCTGCAGAAGATCTAATGCTTTCAAGATTAATGCTCAATCTTAATGAACCGAATAAACTTGGCGATGTTTCCTGGATTAAACCTGGAAGATACATCGGTATCTGGTGGGGAATGCATATGAAAAAATATACCTGGGAAGCGGGTCCAAATCATGGTGCAAAAACTGAGAATGTTTTAAAATACATTGATTTTGCTTCGAAATATAAATTCTCCGGTGTTCTTGTAGAGGGCTGGAACAAAGGTTGGGAAGACTGGAAATCTTTCGAATTCACACAGCCATACCCGGATTTTGATATTAAAAAAATTACGGATTACGCAAAGTCAAAGAATGTAACCTTGATTGGCCATCACGAAACAGGCGGCAATACAAAGAATTACGAAAGCCAATTGAGCGATGCATTTGCATACTATAAAAAATATGGCGTTGATGTTGTGAAAACAGGTTATGTCGGTGGCAAATTAGATGGTAAAGAACTACACAGCAGTCAGTACGGCGTCCATCATTACAGAAAAGTAATTGAAGAAGCTGCGAAATACAAAATAATGATTGACAATCACGAACCAGTAATGCCAACAGGTTTACAAAGAACGCTTCCGAATCTGATGACACAGGAAGGTGTTAGAGGTCAGGAGTGGGACGCTTGGTCCAAAGATGGTGGCAATCCGCCGGAACATACCACAATTGTGCCTTTTACAAGAGGTTTGGCTGGCCCGGTTGATTTTACACCGGGAACTTTCAACTTCACAAATACGGCTTTACCAAATACAAAAGTTCATACAACCTTGGCGAAACAATTGGCATTGTCGGTTGTGATCTACAGTCCGCTTCAAATGGCTTCTGATATGATCGAGAACTATGAGAGCGATCCGGCTTTCGAGTTCATCACATCGTGCCCTACAGACTGGAGCAAAACCGTCGTTCCGGATGCAAAGATTGGTGAATTTGTAACGATTGCCCGAAAAGATAAAGCGTCTGAAAATTGGTTCTTGGGAAGTATCACAAACAAAGATACGAGAACTGTAAAATTAGATTTGAAGTTTCTGGATCCAAATAAAAAATACAGAGCAAAAATTTTCCGGGATGGTAAAGATGCGGATTATGAAACTAACCCTTATCCAATTATCATAGAGGAGAAAGAAGTGGACAGTAAAACGATTTTGTCAGTCGAGCTGGCCAGAAGTGGAGGTGTAGCTATAATATTCTCACAATTATAGATTCTTATTATTTTATTAGAAGGTTATTTTTCAATGTTGAAAAGTAACCTTCTTTTTCTTATTGATTTTATCTGATACTTATCTCTACCATTTATCTTAAATTGAATTTACGTAAAATCATTTATCAGAAAATACAGAACGTAATTCAAAATAATTAATGAAATTTACAGATTAGATTACTTATTGTTTTTATAACATTATTAATTGCACCATTTTGCCTTGTATTAATAGGCGCATTATTAATTTTCAGTACATAAAAAAGAGCTGTCCAATATTTTAGACAGCTCCTTATTACAAATAAATTATATGTTTATTTTTTAATAAATTTTGATGATGTTACTTTACCGCTAGATTCCACGGAGATGATATATGTTCCCGTGCTTAGTTTTGAGATGTCAATTTGAGATGTTTTCTCGCCTGACTCTTTACTGATTGCTCGTTTTCCAGTAATGTCATAAATTGATATTTTAGCCATATTCTGATCCGATGTAACTGTAATTTTTGATGATGCTGGATTAGGGAAAATACTCAATGGTTTGTTCTTTTCTCCTGACATTACAGATAAAGCACTGGAAGTAGATAAATAAATGTTGTCAAATTGAAAATTATTAGAGGAACCAACGACAGTAGAAATCGTATTTTCGCTTCTTAAAACAAATATTTCTGAAACGTTAGATAAACTAAAACTGGATGACTCGGGAATGAAGGCAGAAAGTGGAATAGACATAAAGTGCCATTGATTGTCATTAGTAAAATTATAACTGTTGGATGCTGGATCTATCAATACTTTAGCAATTACATTGTTCCCTCTTAGTCTGATATAAAAAGGATGAGACGACGCAGTTTTGATGGCCAAATTATAATAACTATACGCTGATATATCAATTACGGCATCCGCAGTGTTGGCAGGGTTTCGAGGAAACATGATGGCGTGAAAATAAGTACTGGTACCGTTATAGGTTAATAGAAGGCTTTTTGTTCCTTCATATGCCCCCGTCCCTGGTTCTGTAAGCGCAAATCCCGCCCCATTGCTGAAGCGTAAAGAATTGACACCTGCTCCAATGTTTGAATTCTCTGTATAGATTGAGAACGTTTGAGAATAGGTTATTGCTGAAATAAACAGCATTACCATAAAATTAAATTTTTTCATAGTGATGATTTTTTAATGTTAATTGGTCCGAAAGTAGTTTTGTTTTAAAATTTAGGGGAATCAAAATGTCCTTTAATAGGGGTGAAAATGTGCAGACAATTAGTCCGTTAACTCAAACTTTACTTTCTCATTATCAACTATGATATAAAAATCTCCGGATTCTAAATGCTTTTCACCCTTGCTGTCTACATAGACCAAATCTTTTTCCGGATCGATTTCAAAGCGATATATTTCTTTTTTTCCTGCCTTGATCATTTTTTTTTCAAAAAACTTGAGTTCTTTCATTGGTCGGGAGATATTTGCAACAGGATCGTTGATATACCAAAGCACGGCTTCCTTGCCATCCACAGTTCCTTTGTTGGTGATTTCTATCTCTGCTACAATTTTTTCATTTTTTCTAAATTTTTTATTCGACAGTTTTATTTTACCATATTCAAATTTGCTGTAGCTAAGTCCGTGACCAAACCAGTACAATGGATCTCTCGGAATATCCTGATAATGTCCAGCTTCTGGCCTTGCCGACTGTCTCATATTATAATAAATTGGAATTTGACCCGCTGTTTGCGGAAAAGTGGCAGAAAGTTTCCCCGATGGATTGTGTCTTCCAGACAGGATACCGGATACAGCAGCTCCTGCCATTGTTCCCGGTTGCCATATTTCCAATACTGCATCAGCCATTTTGTTCAACCGAATTAATTCTAAAGGTCTTCCACTGGAAAGCACCAGGATAACACGTTTCCCTGTTTTGGATAATTCTTCAACAAGATCTTCCTGGATTTTTGGTAATGCAATAGTGGAGCGGGAGCCATTTTCGCCACTCCAATTTCTCTTTTCACCAAGAAAAACAAGTACAACATCTGATTGATTGGCAACTTCCACAGCGTTGGCAAAACCACTTCTGTCTTCGCCCTCAAAATCACAACCTAAAGCATAATTGATCTTTGATTGATAACCGAATTCTTTAGTCAAGCCGTCAAAAATGGTATTCACATCTTTTGGATCACCCATTCCTTCCCAAAATCCCATAATGTGAACAGAATCTTTTACCATCGGACCAATAGCGGCAATGCTTTTATATTTTGAAGTCAGTGGTAGCACCTGATTTTCGTTTTTTAATAAAACCATAGATTCCTGGGCCAATTCTTCAGCAACTTTTAAATAATCCGGTAATAAATACCGGTCTTTCTCGGAAACCACATCCACATAAGGATTTTCAAACAAACCGAGATTCATTTTAACCCGCAGAATCCTTCTTACGGCATCATCAATAGTTTGCATCTTTATTTTTCCCGAGGCCACCAATTCTGGAAGGTGATCTAGATAAAGGTTATCAACCATATCCATTTCTACACCGGCAAGCAATGCTTTTTCCGCTGCTTCTCTGGTATCTTTGGCAACGCCCTGCACTACAAGATTTTTAACTGATCCCCAATCTGAGATTACAAAACCGTCATGTTTCCATTTTTTCTTAAGGATCTCTGTAAGAGTGTAATGATTGGCTGATGCGGGAACGCCTGAGATGTCATTGAAACCACTCATTACGGTAGCTGCACCTGCTTTTATGCCTGCTTCGAAGGGTGGGAGAAAGGTTTCCCAAAGGGTCTGTTGCGATACGTCACTGTAATGATAATCCCTACCACCTTCAGACATACTATAACCGATGTAATGTTTCAGGCTCGCGGCAATGGTATATTTGTCTTTCAGATTTTGACCCTGATAACCATGGATCGCAGCCACACCAAAGATGGAATTGGCATAAGTATCTTCTCCATAACCTTCGGAAATCCTTCCCCATCGGGCATCTCTGGCAACGTCTACCATCGGTGAAAAAGTCCAGTCTAATCCAGAGAGCCAACTTTCCTTAGCGGTAATAGCGCAGGATTGTTTTACCAGATCTGTATTCCAGGAGCAAGCTTGTGCCAGCGGAATTGGAAAAATAGTTTTATATCCGTGAATGGCATCAAATCCAAATATAACCGGAATACCCAAACGGGTTTCGGTCACCGCCTTTTTCTGAATCTGATTTCGGTACTCCGGATTGGTACTTCTATAGAGTAAAGAACCGATTTCTGGTTTTACGGCTTTCATCTGCTCGCCAATATTGTTGGGATTGGCATTTTTTCCATAAGTCCATTGGTTCATCTGCATTATTTTTTCCTCAAGAGTCATCCGACCTATCAGATCATCAATACGTTTTTCTACAGGAGCATCTTTGTTTTTGTAAAGTGGCTGTTTTTGAGCATTAGCGGATGAGCAACTCATTACCAGAATGCTTGCAGCGTAAAAGATATTTTTCATATCGAAGATTATATTTTCTTAGCTAATTCTATTCTGAGAAAAGTTTTCAGTAAACTCCAGAACGAGATATTCAGACTGCTTTTAAAACAATTTTATTTGGAATCTAAATATTGAGTTAAACCGTAGACATTATCGTTAATGATTTTCATATTGTCGATGAGAGGCATATAGTATTGATATGCACTATTGATAATACCTTTATTAGAATCACGGTTTGAATAATCTGTCTTAAGGTTGTCCGGATCATTATCCTGATATCGGAACCAATGCCAGCCGACACAACCTTTGCTTTTCAACAACTCGATAACGAAGTTTTGGTAGAAGTAACCCCTTTCTTTCTGTGTATGGACATTCCATCCGGCGCCAGTTTTATTAGGTAAACCTGAATCTTCGCCCTTGGTGTACCATTCTGTGATGATGAAAGGTTTTCCAGACCAAGTCATCCAGTTGGATAAAATAGGTTGTTCTGCTTCCCATTTTCTGTAATGATTGATGGAAATAATATCCATATATTTTCCCGCCACCTCAAATATTTTTGGATTGTCCAATTCATCCAACTCTTGATTGAAACGGCAACCCAGATAAAGGTGATTTGGATCATACTTTTTGATGGCTTTAGTTACTTTTTTCATGTAAGTTTCAAAATAAAACCCAGTGAAATCTTGTCTATCGGCATCTGTGATATCTTCTAAAGATGCATTCTTTTGTTTGCGATCGTCCAGCCATTTTTTTGCAGAGATGTATCCTGCCTCATCCTTTTTAAGATATTTCAAATGTCTGTCCAAAGCATCGTCTACCCAAGGCAACTCATTATCTGTGAAATAACCAAGAAGATATTGATCGTCCTTGTACTTGATGATTTTGGAAATTTCCTGTTCTAGATAACGGTCAAATTCTTTATCGAATACCATCACCAGATCATATCTATAGCCTTGCCAGCCCGCTTCTTCGTATTTGCCATTAAACTTTTTGATATGCTTGGCTTTGTAAGCACCCATTGGACTAACTATCACAGTATAGACCAAAGGTTTTGCAGATGAACGAATCAAGTCTACATTAGACCAGGCACCGGCTCCGTTGAAACCATTTTTTTTGAGGAATTTAGTTTCTTTGGCAATCCAATTTTTACCGGTTTTATATTTTTTATTGAATGCATTTTCCTGATTTTCAGAGTTGCCGGGATTGAGCACAGCAATGCCTTTGTGTATAAAAAGGTTTCCAAGAGGATCAATAATCCACCATCTGCCGTCTTTTTTTTCTGTTCTGAAAAAACCGGTTGCTTCAAGCTGAAATGTTTTGTACCCACCAAATTTATTGGTAGCAGGATCTTTTGATGATTGATATCCAGGAAGTCTGTCGATGGTTTTTGCGACATAGGGTTTCCACAAAGAATCTTCTGCATTCAGACGGGCTAAAACACTATGATATTTTTTTTCTGAAGCTTCGTTGATTGAAGATTTCTGTGCTTTGATCTCTGAATAAATGTTGATATTCAGAGTAATAAGTGCGATAATACTTTTTTGTATAAAGTTTATTTTGATTTTCACGATTGATAGATTATAAGATTATTATTAAAGAAAAATTGAAAACGTTATTTTAGCTGATTAACTAATTAAGTATAGCTGAAAATGTGATGGATAAAATCATAAGATAGACACTCCAATATTTTTATTGGATAGAATTCTACAGTGATGAAATTGGTTTGTAACTTATTATTTTAATTCGAATTCTGTTTCTAACAGCTGATCAGAACTTGTCCCAACAAATACTTTAAACATTCCCGGTTCCAAAAGATAATTCCCGTTATTGTCGTAATAACCTAAATCTTCTTTATTCAAAGTGAAGCGGATGGTTTTTTGTTCGCCCTTTTTGAGAGATGTCAACTCAAATCCCTTCAACTCTTTGACCGGTCTGGAAATACTTCCGCTCACATCTCTAATGTAAAGCTGAACCACTTCTTTACCGTCTACACTGCCTATATTAGTTACAGAAACAGATAGGTTTATTGGCTCTCCAATAGAAAATGTTTTTTTGTTGATTGTCAGATCTCTATAATCGAATTTGGTATAACTTAATCCGTGACCAAAAGGAAAGAGTGGCGTCTTTTCTACATCGGAATAATGAGACCAGAAAACATTATTTTCTGAATTGGTTGGCCTTCCAGTGTTATAATGGTTGTAATAAATGGGAACTTGTCCCACATTACGCGGAAATGAGATCGGCAATTTGCCACTCGGATTATGATCACCATAAAGTACCTGAGCAATGGCATTACCACTTTCACTTCCCAATTGCCAAGCCTCTACGATAGCAGGAATATGATCTGCTGCCCATTGGATAGCCAGCGGTCTTCCGTTATTCAAAACCAAAACTATATTCTTGTTGACTTTAAAAACTTCTTCCAGTAACTCCTGTTGATTGCCTGGCAGATCGAGATTTGTTCTGCTTCTCCCTTCACCACTTTGGAAGCCGTGTTCACCCAAAACCATCACTACAACATCTGCTTGTCTTGCCATAGAAATAGCCTTCTCAAAGCCGCTTTTATCATCATTATTGATTTCTAATTCTTTGGTAAAAGTTGGCTTACCTGAAAACACTGCAGTTCCAAGAGCGTAGGTGACTGGACTGTTTTTATACTTTTGCATCCCTTCCAAAACGGAAACTGCAGTATCATCTTCTGCTGCAATTCGCCAGCTTCCCAGCGGACTTGTCTTATCACTGGCCAAAGCACCAATTAGTGCAATCTTTTGCCCAGATTTTTTGAGTGGTAATAGATTATTGTCGTTTTTTAACAGGACAATCGATTTTTTGGCCATATCCAGAACACCGTCGTGATGAGATACGCTGCCAATCACTTCTTTTTCTCTTTTTTCGTCGCAATATTTGTAAGGATTTTCAAAAAGACCCATTTCAAATTTCAACCTCAAAATTCTTCTTACTGCGTCGTTTATGATTTCAATATCTACCTTCTTTTCTTTGACCAGATTTACCAGTTCGTTTACATATAAATAAGATTCCATATCCATATCGGAACCTGCTTCTGCTGCTTTCTGAGCTGCCTCTGTACCGTCTTTGGCGTAACCGTGAGAAATCATCTCTCGTATTGACGCCCAGTCGGATACCACAAAACCCTGGAAATTCCATTTAGTTTTAAGTATATCACGGAGAAGAAAACGGTTTGCAGTAGCCGGAATCCCGTTTAAAGTATTGAAAGCGTTCATAAATGTTTTGACACCAGCATCATTGGCCGCTTTGAAAGGAGGCAGTACTGAATTGTACAATCTTGATACACTCATATCTACATTGTTATATTCTTTGCCGGATTCTACAAAGCCGTATCCTGCAAAATGTTTTGCACAGGCTGCTATCGTATTTGTTCCCGAAAAATCATCTCCCTGGAATCCTTTAACTCTCGCTACTGCAATTTTACTGGCAAGAAACGGATCTTCGCCCGCACCTTCCATCACTCGACCCCAACGGGCATCTGTTGTAACGTCTACATTGGGCGCAAAAGTCCAGTTTATACCGCTTGCAGCAGCTTCGGCAGCGGCTATTGCCGCCGATTTTTTTATAGCTTTCATATCCCAGCTGGCAGCTTCGGCTAACGGAATTGGGCTTAATGTTTTATAACCGTGAATCACATCAAATCCAATGATCAGCGGAATCCCTAACCTTGTATTTTCAACGGCTATTTTTTGTACTTCGCGTACTTTCTGAACACCTCGCACATTGAGTAAAGAACCGACCCAACCTTTGTTGAGATGATCGTATTTGATCTTTGATGATCCACCATGTGGAGCAGGACCTGTCACTTCCCAGAAACCATTGTACTGATTCATCTGTCCCACCTTTTCTTCAAGTGTCATTTGATTCATCAGTAATGTAATGCGCTCTTCTATAGGTTTTTTTGTATCCAGATGCGCCTTGTTCTGCGCAGTAATATTTGTAACACCAAAGACAACAAAACAAAGTAGGGTGATTTTGATCATTTCTAATTTTTAATGGTAATAACCGTTATTGTTTCGACAGTATTTTAATTTTCGTAAAGGTTAGTTTACAGTAAAATAAATATCATCAATATAATAATCAAAAGAGTTAGGCGTAGTACTGTAGTCACTGTCATCTGTACGTATTGTAAATTGCTTGATGCTTGACTTAGCCGTAGCTACAGTAGAAAGTCCTGCACCATTACCATCTCTCAGAAGCTGGGAAAAAGGAATTACCAATTCGTGCCATTGTCCGTCCCACAACATTCCAAAAGCAGGATTTCCAGGATTTAGTGTTACCCAGTAGTTTCCGGAATTGGTATTTAACCTGATTCTTACTTTTTTTGGTGTGCTGGATTTTACAGCAACATTCAAATAGTTGTAAGCTGTAGCGTTATATGGAGAAACAGTCAAGTCCATATGCGAAAGTGCAAATCCGTTTTGTGGGCTGCCATTTCCTGCAGGATCAAAATGATACCATAATGCCTTGGTACCGTGATTAGTATTAGTGTTAACGATTGTAATTGCCATATTCCCTCCGTTAGGTGGTGGTGCTATTCCCGGATTTGAACTCACAATATCTTTTTCTGTGAAAATGCCTACGCCACCGATTGGTGGAGGTGGAACGCTCACTTTAATGTTAATTTTATCAAGGTTGGTGTTAGAACCTGTGAACAAGACACGAAATGTATTTTGACCTTCTGTCAAATTAATTCCAGTTACGATTTTGGAAATGTATGTATTATAGCTTCCCGTATTTGGGAAATTACCTGTCTGTCCTAAATCAGTTGCAACGCCCGTATTAGGATTAACCAGTTGAAGTTTGATAGATTTTCCACCAGCAGCATCACCGGATGCCACTCGGAAATCGAAATCATAAATTCCTGTAGAAGGAACGGTGATTGTGTAATTGGTCCATTCCCCAGCTTCGGTATAACTGATATTAGTGATATTATTGCCTACCTGAATATCCACACCATCATCTGTTCTGTAACGTGGACTTCCGTTTTGAACAGCAAGGTTTTGCTCCTCGGTATCGTGATAAGCTATGCCTTCTCCTCCAAGATTATAATTCTCGGCTTCAATCGTTCCAGGGATGGCAATTGCTGTACCGCCATATGGCAAAGGCGGGTCTATACCTTTCACAATAATTTTAAACAATTTCGTCTCGACTGTATTATCAATATATTTTATGACCAATTTTGCATCATAAGTGCCAGGATTGTTATAAACAACTGTCGCATCAGGATTGACGGATGAGGCTGGGCTGCCACCTGCAAATGTCCAGGTTGTGGTAAGATGTTTGAATGAGGTACTTTTGAAATCTACAGTTTCTCCAAATTTAATATCTGTACGTGAGGCACTGGCTTCTGTATGAGGCTTGTCGTAAAGCGTGACCTCTCTGATCTCTTCCTCTACACAGGAAAATAACAGAGCTGAAAACAGAAGTAAAAGTATGCTTTTCAAAAAGTCAGTATTTTTTAAATTCATAACTCTAATGGTTTTTAATTTTGATTTATTTTATCTGCCACAAATTTTATATAAATAATAAATAAAACGGGTCTTAAACATTTTAGATTAGGGTAAGAAATGTACTTTTCAACATACCTATGGTGGGTTTGAGTGAATCTCTTATCGGTTTATTTTTATCAAATAATTGAAAATAATAAATTTTCTTAAAGATTTAAATAAAATAAAAAACGACAAATGAGATTGAAATTTTCAATTTTTTATATTCAAAATTTTGCTTGTAAATCAAACTTTTTATTGTATAAAATCTTTGTTGATATTTATAACAAAAACTGATATTTCACACACATTCTTAATAATTTTAAAGGTAAACGAATTTAAATTTAAACATATAATATATTTTTTATATTTTTAATACGGACGTCCTTACCCCTAAAAAAAGATATTTAAACTGCACCTTAATGCGGTGATAAATTACTTTTGTGATTCTGATTATCAAAAAATTATGAAAAATAAAGTCGTTGTTATCACAGGCTCCACTGGAGTTTTGTGTAGTATAATAGCAAAATCATTAGCAAACAAAGGCTGTAAAATTGCTCTGTTGGCAAGAGAAATTGGAAAAGCAGAAAGTCTGAAGAATGAGATTATAGATGCTGGAGGCATTGCGCAAATTTTTGAAGCAGATGTATTAAAAAAAGAGGCTTTAGAAAAAGCAAGATCACAAATCGTAGAAAAATTAGGGACTTGTGATATTTTGATCAATGGGGCTGGGGGTAATCATCCTCTCGGAACTACATCTGAACCTTACTATTCACAAACAGATCTGGATCATAATGATCCTGACTTTAGAACGATTTTCGATCTCGGTACTGAGGGAATTAAATCGGTTTTCGATCTTAATTTCTTGGGAACATTTCTTCCAACACAAGTATTTGCAAGAGATATGGTGGGAAAAACAGGCTGTAGCATTCTCAATATCTCATCTTTGAGTGCTTTAACACCATTAACCAAAATTCCTGCTTACAGCGCTGCAAAAGCTGCAACTTCCAACTTGACCCAATGGCTGGCAGTTCATTTTTCTAAGGTCGGAATACGTGTTAATGCCATTGCACCAGGATTTTTCCTGACAGCCCAAAATAGAAGCCTACTCACAGCAGAAGATGGAAGCCTCACCGAAAGAGGACGATCTATTATCTCGCATACACCTGCGGGAAGATTTGGAAACCCGGAAGATTTGATCAGTTCCGTACTGTTTTTATGTGACGATAGATCATCTTTTGTCACCGGAATCGTAATCCCCGTGGATGGTGGTTTTAGCGCATTTAGCGGTGTTTAATTATAAAAAATAAAAAAATGGAACAATCTTGGCGCTGGTACGGACCAAAGGATCCAGTCTCTTTATCAGATATCAAACAGGCTGGAGCAACTGGTATTGTAACGGCACTTCATCATATTACCAATGGTTCTGTATGGACTGTGGAGGAAATCAATATAAGAAAAAAATTAATCGAAGATAAAGGACTTCGATGGAATGTTGTAGAAAGCATTCCCGTTCACGAAGATATAAAAACCCGTACCGGGGATTTTCATAAATTCATTGAAAATTATAAGCAAAGCATCGGAAATTTAGCCCATTGTGGAATCAATATTATCTGCTATAATTTTATGCCTGTTTTAGATTGGACCCGTACAGATCTTGAGTTCGAACTGGAAGATGGCTCGAAAGCCCTTCGTTTTGATAAGAATGCCTTTGCTGCATTCGATCTGTATTTGTTGCAGAGAACCGACGCATTATCAGAATACTCACAGCAAGCAAAAGAGGAAGCCAAAGCCTATCTTGAACACCTATCACAAGCAGAGAAAACAAAACTAGTCAACAATATAATTGCTGGTTTACCTGGCGCAGAAGAAGGCTACAGTCTGGAAAGTTTCCAGGAAATTTTGGATAATTATGCAGAAATTGATGCAGATCAACTGAGACAAAATCTGATTCTCTTTCTCCAAGAAATTGTTCCTGTTGCCTCCCAAAATAATGCTTTGATGTGCATCCATCCAGACGATCCACCATATCCTATATTAGGACTTCCAAGGGTTGTAAGTTCAGAGGAAGATTATGCTAAACTATTTTCAGCAGTTCCCGATATTGCAAACGGAATGACGTTCTGTTCCGGTTCTTTGGGAGTGCGTGAGGATAATGACTTGGTGAAAATATTTCAGCGCTTTGCCGATAGAGTTCATTTTTTACATCTCCGAAGTACCAAGAGGGATGAAAATGGGAATTTCTACGAAGCCAATCATCTGGAAGGTGATGTGGATATGTACGGATTGGTGAAGGAAGTAATTTTAGAACAACGTAAAAGAGCAGAGCAGGGAAGAGCCGACTCAATTATCCCAATGCGTCCCGATCACGGGCATCAGATGATGGATGACCTGCAAAAAAAGACCAATCCTGGATATTCTGCAATAGGAAGACTTAGAGGTCTTGCGGAACTACGTGGTTTGGAGTTGGGTATTGCTCGCAGTTGTGCTATAAATTAGAATTGATTATAATCATTTTGAGTTAATTATGAATCTGTTGAAAAGAATAACCGATGTATTAATATATATTGTTTTTGTTTTGATTTCTGGCGTTTTTTATGCTCAGGAAACATCAATTCATTTCGATCAGATCAATTATGATGATGATTTCTCGCCCAGTATGATTTCCAATATGATCCAGAGTAGATCCGGATTTGTGTGGATCGGGACAGAAAACGGACTCTTCCGTTACGATGGTTACAGCTACAAAAAGTACGCAAGAGACAAGCAGACGAATGGCAACCTGAGCAATAATCATATCAATGTGATTTTTGAAGACAACAATCAGGATCTATGGATCGGTACCAACCACGGACTCAATTTTTATAACAAAAACGCCAATAATTTTATATCATTAGATGTGACCAAAGAAAAAGGCGGACGTAATTATATCGCTGCCTTTGCCGAAGACGGACAGAAAAATCTTTGGGTGGGAACTTTTGGCGGTGTCAAAAAACTTCAAAAGTCTACTAGGAAATTAGAAGACTTTAACAAGGATTCGGAATTAAATAAAAGCAGGGTTCTATCTTTATTCTATGACTCCAATTACGGGATGCTCGTAGGAACTTCAAAAGGTCTGAAATGTTTTGATCCGAAGACAGGTCATCAAAAACCATTACCTGTAGAATTGTTTTCCAATGCGGAGCTTATCAATGCCAAGGTAAGAAAAATTATAAAGACCAGCAAAGGCGACCTTTGGTTTGCTACGGAAAGTTCTGGTGCATTTCTACTTTCCTCAGGACAAAAAGTTCTTTCACAGTTTAAGCACGATCCTGGGAACACCAATTCCATGTCATCCAATTGGATCAATGACATCATCCAGTGGGATCAAAATACCGTTTGGTTTGCCACAAAAGGTGGGTTAAGTATCTTCAATAATTACACTAAAAAATTTACAAGGATAAAACATAATCCAGATAATCTCTACAGCCTGAGCGATAATGATCTGAAATGTTTTATGAAAGATCATACCGGCTCTGTTTGGATAGGAACCTCGGCAGGAGCAATTAATATTTATAACAGATCCAATCTCAATTTTACTAAAATCTCAGAGGCTACAAACGCAGGGTTTGGGCTCAGCAATGCTGCCGCAAGCGCTATTTTAAAAGAAAATGACCAAAGTATCTGGGTGGGAACTTCTGGCGGAGGATTGAACTATCTTGATCTTAAAACCAAAACATCCCATTCTTACGCAATAGATAACAGTAATGAGAAAAATATAAAAAACATCATTACATCGCTGGCTAAAAAAGATGCGAATACGCTCTTGTGCGGCACCTTCAAAGGTCTGTTCGAGTTTAATAAAACATCAAAAAAATTCACTCAAATCTTTCTGAATTCGGACTCCGCTGAAAAAGGCGAAAGACCCATTACTTCTATTCTGGTAGATGGAAGCAATATTTTTATAGGAACAGACGGTAATGGATTGATTAAGATCTTGGCAGACGGAACTATTCTGAGCTACAAAAATGACGGGTCGGCGAATGCATTGTCTGATAATTTTGTGATGGCTTTAGAAAACAGGAGCAACGGTATCTGGATTACAACACAAAATGGGCTCAATTTTTTTGATAAAAAACTAAATGGAATTTCAAAAATATTCCGGTCAGACAATGCAAAACCGCTGGATAATAATAGCCTGACAGTAATGTTCACAGATTCAAAGAAAAGACTTTGGATTGGGGCAGATTACGATGGTTTATATTATCTCAATGAGAGCAATCAAAAGTTTTTTGTTCTTAATAAAGAAAAAGGCTTTACCGATGCATCTGTTAAAAGCATTACCGAAGATTCTCAGGGCAATTTGTGGGTCGGTGCGGAGGATTTTCTTTTTAAAATAAAAGTTAAAAACGAAGGCAGTAAATTGAAAGATTCCGACTTTGAAATTACACGTTATTCTTCTGCGGACGGTCTTTCTGTAAAACAATTCTTATACAATTCGGCTGTGAAGATTAATCAAAATATGGTAGCTTTTGGTGCTTCCAAAGGTTTATTGATCTTTGATCCTCAGAAATTAATAAAAACATCTAACAACACACCAATAGTCCTCACAAAGCTTATCGTAAATAACGAGATCGTAGAGGCGGACCAAACGGATGGAATTTTAAAACATCCTATTTCTGAAACATCTGAAATAAAAATAAATTATGATCAAGGTTATATTGGGCTGGAATTTACTGGGCTTAATTTTATCAATCCACAAAAAAGTAAATATGCCTACAAGTTAGACAATAGATCATCTGAAGATCAATGGCATTTTATCGGCACCCAAAACAGAATCAATCTTTCCAATTTGGATCCGGGAAATTATATGTTGTTCATAAAATCTACCAATGGCGATCAAAGCTGGAACAAGAATATCAAAAAGCTGAAAATTGTAATACTGCCGCCGTGGTACAGAACCTGGTGGGCATATCTGTTGTATTTGGTTATTTTTGTTGGAGCCAATTACACGGTCTATAGGTTCATAAAATACCGTTTAAAACTCAGAAGAGAAATATTTTTGGAACAGGTGGAAAATGAGAGAAAAGAAGAAATCCTTACAACACAGATCAATTTTTTTACAAATATTTCGCACGAGATAAGAACACCGCTAACACTGATCAAAGGACCTGTGGAAGAATTGTTATCTTATGAGAAAGATCCACAAGTCAATGCTAAACTAAAAACGATCAAGCAGAACTCAGATCGTCTTCTTAAACTTGTTAATGAACTATTGGATTTCAGAAAAGCAGAAAAAGGCTATATGAAGATCTACTGCCAAAGACAAGATGTGGTGTCTTTTTGTTTTGAAATATTTGAATCCTATAAAGGATTAGCGGAAGAAAAGAACATCGATTTCAAATTTGTACTCAACTCCAATGTGATCATTGCTTATTTTGATAAAAATCAGATGGAAAAGGTCATCTATAATTTGCTTTCCAACGCTTTCAAATTCACTAAAAAAAATGGTAAAATAGTTTTTGCTGTAGAGAAAGGTTCGCCAGATGAGAATGCTGTATTCATCAAGGTTAAAGATAATGGAATAGGTATCCCGGAGAACAACCGCAATAGTGTTTTCGAAAGATTTTTCCAAGTGGATGATAGAGGGGTACAAAATATGGGAAGCGGCGTTGGGCTAGCACTTTCAAAAAGCATTGTAGAATTGCATAAAGGCGAAATTTCCACACCAGAAGAAGCAGGCACTTGGGCGAAGACCGTTTTCCAGATTAAATTACAATTGGGTAACAAACATTTGTCCGAAGATCAGATCATAGAAAGTAATGCCGAGGATTTTCAGCAGATGATCATAGAATCCCCGACAACTGTAATCAATGATAATATTCCATTTGCTGACTTTCCGGACAAAGACAAGAAGACTTTGATGGTTGTGGAAGACAATGAGGATGTACGCAGATTTATTGTCAGTATTTTGTCCAATGATTACAATATAGTGGAATTTGCCAATGGCAGAGATGCGGCTAACTATTTAGAAACAGAGATCTTAGATCTTATCATCAGTGATATTATGATGCCTGAAATGGATGGTATAGAACTTTGCCGCATTGTAAAGACCAATGAGAGCACCAATCACATACCAGTACTACTTCTGACCGCCAAGGCATCTATAGATCATAAAATAGAAGGCCTTTCCACAGGTGCAGATGCTTATATCACAAAACCATTTAGTACACAGGAACTCAAACTGAGTATTGCCAACCTACTTTCTGCACAGGAGATTTTGAGAAAGAAATACAGCGGTAATTTTATAATAGACTCTGACCTTGCCAGCCTTACAACGCCCGAAGAAGCATTCATCAAAAAACTGATGCGCGTGATAGAAGAAAACCTCGAAAATTCTGAATTCGATGTCAATATGTTGGTCGATAAGATTGGTATGAGTCGAACGATACTGTACAAAAAAGTCACTGCACTTACCAACCATTCTGTAGCGAGTCTGATAAAACAGCTAAGGTTGAAGAAGGCAGCTGATATCATTCTGAACACAACACATCCTATTTCAGAGGTTGCTTTTATGGTCGGATTCAATGATCGTAAACATTTTAGCCGTGAGTTCAAAAAAGTGTACAAAGTTTCTCCAACAGCTTACAAAAGTAGTCCGAATTCTGGGGTATAATTGAATTAAAACCTGACATACATACGAATTTTCAACCTCATTTTCTTTCTATTGAATTTGAAATATATTTATAACGTATTGTTTTTCAGTATATTAAATTAGTTCATACATTATGACCCCGCAAAAAGCATATTTAGATACCCCAATAGATGTGATTATCAGACATATTTGTAAAAAACAAAGCTATTAAACTAAACAATATGAAAAAATTCGACAAGAATATTGTTCCACGTAAAAATTACAATGGCAAAAAGATCGGACTGATAGCTGTCGCTTTCCTCTTCTCCGGGCAAGCAATCGTACAGGCTCAGACCACTCCAAAATCTGATAAAGACACTTTAGTTGGGGCATCTAAAGAAATTGAGCAGGTTGTAATCATTGGATATGGCGCAAAAAAGAAAAGTGATGTCATCAGTTCCGTGGTCAAGGTCAATGCGGAGGATCTTACAAAGGTAGCTACATCGGACGTCGGTGAGATGCTACGAGGGAAAGCTGCGGGGGTGCAGGTGACACTTGCCAATGGTGCACCAGGTAGTTCATCTAATATTCAGATTCGTGGTCAGCGCTCGATCTCTGGTGGAAATAATCCAATTGTAATTGTTGATGGAGTGAGGGTTGGAAGCATCAATGATATCAATGCGAATGATATAGAATCCCTGGAGGTTTTGAAAGATGCCGCTGCACAATCCATCTATGGTGCAAGAGCATCCAATGGGGTCATACTCATCACCACAAAACGAGGAAAAAGCGGGAAGGCCAAAGTGACCTACAATGGTTTTTCAGGCTATCAAACAATCAATAGAAATTTTGATATCTACAGTGGTGAAGAATTTGCGCAACTAAAGAGAGAAGCTTTCAGGACCAACAATGGAGGCGTGTACAGACCAGATAGTGAGATTTTTTCTGCATTAGAATTGGAAAGTGTACAAACTGGGAAGTATATCGATTGGGAAAAGCTGATGCTCAGAACAGGTGAAACACAAAACCACGCCATCAATTTTTCATCAGGCAGTGACAAGTTTAGTGTATTTAGCAGTGTGAACTACATTGGGACCAAAGGTGTTATCCCCAATTCAGATTTTAACAAAACAGGAATCAGATTAAATGCCGATCAAAAAATAAGCAACACCCTGAAAGTGGGTCTGAACACTTCTTTTCAATTTTCCGAGACCAATAATCCAAACAATGCAGGCGTAATTTTAAGTTCTATTACTACATCGCCTCTCGGACGCGTCTACAATGATGATGGCTCACTCAGACTATTGCCTGGAGGTTTTGCTGAAAATAAAAATCCACTCATCGATCTTTACCAAACGACCAATTTTGTCCAAAACCGAAATGATATTCTCAACCTTTTCGTAGACTTTACACCATTTCGAGGCTTTAAATACAGAATGAATGCCAGCAGAAGATCCTGGAATTATAAAAGGAAATCTTATAATACGACACAGTCCATTGCAGGTATAGCCAATAACAACCAAGGTAGCGGGAGTATACAATTCCAGGATGAGATAGAATGGCAATTGGAAAATATTTTTACCTACAATTTCAAATTGGCAGAGAAAAACCATTTCGCTGCTACTGTGGTACAGAGTATCTCCAAAACCAACCGCAATGATTTTCAGAATGCTTCTACAAACATTCCGAATGATATCTTAGGAATTAATGGATTGCAGTCAGCATTACTCAATACACCGACCATTTCAGAATATAACAGAGGAATAGTCTCTGCTGTCGGACGTTTGGAATATGATTATGATAACAAATATTACGTGACCATTGCCGGAAGAATGGACGGCTCCACGGTATTTGGTAAAAATAACAAATGGGCTTCTTTTCCATCAGCTAACATTGGATGGAATATCCATAAGGAAAATTTTATGGATAAGTTAAATTTCATTAATAATTTAAAACTTAGATTCAGCTACGGAAGTGTGGGTAATGAAGCCATCTCGCCTGGACTAAGTCAGAGTACTGCAGACCAGAGCAATTATGTAATAGGCGGTAACCAAGTTTCCGGATATATCCCTGGGCCAACTTTACCAAATCCCAATTTGAAATGGGAAACCTCTACAACATTTAATTCCGCATTGGATTTTGGATTTTTTAGAGATAGAATTACAGCAACTGTCGAATATTATAATACCCGAACAAAAGATCTACTTGTTCAGGAGCAATTGGATTTATCATCCGGATACAGCAACAGATGGAATAACCTTGGCGAAGTAGAGAACAAAGGTTTGGAAGTTTCATTGAATGCGGATGTTATCAAGACTACTGATTTTAAATTTAAAATTGGTCTAGCTTATACCAAAAACAGAAATAAGATCATCAGCTTGTACGGCAGAGATGCAGACGGCGATGGCAAGGAAGATGATGATATCCTCAACAGACGTTTCATTGGTAAGCCAATCAATGTGTATTACCAGTACGATGTCATAGGCATTTTTCAACAAGGTGAAGATATTGTGAACTCCGCTCAGCCACTTGCTTTACCAGGCGATATTAAGCTAAGAGATGTAAACGGTGATGGCGTAATCAACGACAAAGACCGTGTGATCACATCACAGATGCCGGATTGGTACGGTACTTTGTCACTCGGTTTCGAGTATAAGGGATTTGACATCAATGCAGATTTTTATACTGTGCAAGGTGTTATAAAAAATAATCCCTTTCTCTACAGCTATCTGGAAGGTGGATCATTAAGGGGAATAAAAAATGGTATCAAGCAAGATTATTGGACTCCAGAAAATCCTGGTGGAAACTACCCGAGACCAAATGAAGGGAATGATCCGTCCAATATTTTTAATATGGGACTTCAGGATGCATCTTATTTTAGATTACAGAATATCACTTGCGGTTATTCATTCAAACCAGAAACAGTGGCGAAGATTGGTCTGAGCAACCTTAGAATCTTTTTGACAGGTAGCAATCTTTTTACGATTACAGATTATCAATCTTATAGTCCGGAAAAAAATCCCAACGAATATCCAGAGGCAGTAACCCTTGTTGCGGGAATTAAATTCGGATTTTAAAAAAAATATTAAAATTTTAAGTCATTACATTATGAAAAAATTACAATGTTTATTCATTTCTATCATATCTCTCGCAACAACTTGCATCTCTTGTGACAAATTCTTGGAAGAAGAAATCATAGATCAGGTTTCTGTTGATTATATCTATACAACCCCAGAAGGACTGGATGTAGGCGTCAACGCTTTATACAACAGGATGCGGCAATATAATGCGCCCTCTGGAGATAATAGTAATCTACAGGCCAATGTGTTTTTTATGGCCGCTACCGATCTTGGCCTTCACAGAACCTGGTTCACGCCCTATGGAGCAACAACTCATACACCACAAAATTTCCCCAAGGACAAATGGGTCAATGCCTATAAAATTATAGACAGAGCTTCTGCAATTATCAGCAGTGCACGTACGGTTTCTATGGATGATAATGCTAAAAGGAAATTGGTAGCACAGGCACGTGTCATAAGAGGTGAACTTTATTTGGACCTGATAAGAATGTATGGCACTATCTTACTGGACACTGTGGCGACCAATGCACAAAATATAGATGATGCCGTTATTTATAAAGCAGCTACAGAAGACGAAGTTTTCGGGGTTATCAATCAAGACTTGGATTATGCTGTTGCAAATCTGGATTGGCGGGTGCCAGCTGGTAGATACGGCCAGGGCGTTGCGAGACATCTGCGTGGTAAAGCGGCAATGTGGCGCAAGGACTGGCAGAAAGCAGCAGAAGAATTTGATGCAATTATTCTTGATCCGACCCACGATCTGGTGGATATCAATCAGGTTTTCGGAGCTGATGTCAATCATAAAGAAGCGCTGTTTGTTTATCAGAGAAACCAAAGTCTTGGACAAGGCGACGATCTTGCCGGCGGTGGAGGATTTTGGCTTGGAAGTGTTTTTACCCAGAGGATTTATGAAAAAGCATCGGGAGCTTCGGCCAGTGCTGGAAATGAGATGATTCTGGATGTTAACTATGGCGGACAATCTTTAGGTTGGTTTTACCCTAATAATTATTTGAAATCTCTTTATGATAAGACCAATGACAAAAGGTTTTCAACCTATTATTGGCCAGATAATTATACCTCTTACATTGTTAATAATCCTAGCCATCCACGCTTTGGGCAGCCTATTACGCAGCCGGAGGATAATTACAGAAGATACCACTGGAGTCTAAAAAAATATGCAGATTTCCAAACAAAATTGGTGGGTACAGAAAACAGTTTTAAAAATTATATATATTACAGATATGCAGAAACATTGCTTCTGGCGTCAGAAGCTCATCATAATCTAGGAAATGATGCGTTGGCTTTATCATACATCAATAAAGTTCGCAGAAGAGGTTATGGTCTTAATCCTAATGCAGTATCGTCCTTTGATTTTACGACATGGACTCAGGAAACTTATCTAGAAGAATCAGCCAGGGAATTGGCTTTCGAAAACGAGCGATGGTTTTTGCTGAAACGACTAGGTATTTTGGGAGAGAGAATTACGCTGCATTACAGAAATGGTGATAATACAAGCTCAGAAGCTTCTGATGCCATCAATAGTTTAACACCGTGGAGACCGCAATATATCAACTGTCCTGTGCCTCAGAGTCAGATAGACATTATGGGTGCTGCTTCTTCGCAATTTAATATCGGATATTAAAATTATCAGTTAATATTTGAGTAAATCATTAATCTAAATTTTATGTTTAAAAAATATACGACGTCGTTGCTGTTGATAATCTTTGTGCTAAGTTCATTTTGCACATCGGTTATGGGACAAAAAACGATTCAGCACGCTTTTGCCAGAGATTATATTAATCTAAATGGTTCCTGGAAATATATCATAGATCCGTACCAAATGGGTTATCTAGATTATAGACAAAAGCCATTCGATCAAAGTAAATCAGGAAAAGGAGGCTTTTATGACAATATCACTTCCCCGGACAAAAAAACAAGAGTAGAATACAATTTTGATTTTGAACCTTCTTTGCAAGTTCCCGGTGACTGGAACTCTCAGGATCAAAGACTACTGTTTTATGAAGGTACTGTTTGGTACAAAAGAGATTTTGTTGCAGATCCACAATCCAACAAGAATTACTTTTTATATTTCGCAGCGGTAAATTACGAGAGTCATGTTTATCTGAATGGCGAAAAAGTGGGGACACACAAAGGAGGCTTTACCCCTTTCCAATTTGATGTGACATCGAAATTGAAAAAGGGCAACAACTATGTTGTGGTGATGGTCGATAACGTACGTAAAAAAGATGAGGTGCCAACCATCAATACAGATTGGTGGAACTATGGAGGTATTACCCGTGATGTTTTATTGATAACCACGCCAAAGTCATACATCGAAGATTATAAGGTGCAATTGGCTAAAAATGATCCTACAAAATTGGAAGGTTTTATAAAATTAAATGGTAATACAAGCAAAGAGAAACTGGTCATAGAAATTCCTGAGCTGAAGATAAAAACCACGCTTGAAACTGATGCTAATGGCTATGCGAAAATTATAATTCCTGCAAAAAAGATTGACTATTGGTCTCCGGAAAATGCCAAGCTCTACGATGTCAAGATCAGTTCAAAGTCAGATAAGATTAATGATAAAATTGGTTTTAGAACCATCAAAACTGTTGGAAAAGATATTTTGCTGAATAATCAATCGCTGTTTCTGAAAGGTATTTCTGTGCACGACGAAAATCCTTTGGTTGGAGGACGTTTACGGTCGGAAGGCGATATGAGAATGATACTTGGCTGGGCAAAGCAATTAGGCTGCAATTATATCCGCCTGGCACATTATACCCATAACGAAACGATGCTGCGTCTTGCTGACGAAATTGGATTGCTGGTTTGGGCGGAAGTTCCCGTTTATTGGACAATATCATGGAGTAATCCTGAGACATATAAAAATGCAGAAGATCAGTTAACTGTCGCAATCGAGAGAGATAAAAACAGAGCGTCCGTGATTATCTGGTCAGTGGGTAACGAGACGCCTGTAAGTAAGGAGCGTAATGTTTTCATGGGAAAACTAATTGACAAAGTTCGCAGTTTAGACGATAGTAGACTTGTTGCAGCTGCGTTGGAAATCGAGCGTAATGGCTATAACGTAACCGTTGAAGATCCGTTGGGAGAAAAGCTCGATCTGGCAAGTTTTAATGAATATGGAGGCTGGTATTGGTCTGAGCCTAAAGAATTACCAAAATATAAATGGGAAATAAAATTCAACAAACCAGTGGTAATCTCCGAGTTTGGTGCGGATGCTTTGGCAGGATATCACGCAGATGAGGATACAGTCTGGAGTGAGGAACATCAGCAATTGTTTTATGAAAAACAACTGGAAATGCTTGAGAAAATTGATGGGCTGCGAGGAATGACTCCCTGGATTCTGGTGGATTTCAAATCTCCGAGACGTCAAAATCCTGTTTATCAGAATTTCTGGAACAGAAAAGGTCTTATTTCGGAAACCGGAGTAAAAAAGAAAGCGTTTTATACGCTTCAGAATTATTACCAACGGAAATCATTAAATAATAAATAAACACCTCATTTTATATGAAAAATATATTCAGGATATTACGATTAATTATCCTTTTCGTTTTAGTCTCTTGCACGCACGAGGACAAAGTGGAGTTTGTCAATGGGGAAACAGGACAGGTGGAAAATCCCGATCCTTTTTCTGCAAAAAAAATAATTGCTGATATGGGACCTGGTTTTAATCTTGGTAATACTTTTGATAACGGTATTCATCCGACCAACTTTGCAGCAATCAAACCAGTTATTGATCTGTACAAAAACGCGGGAATGAAACATGTCAGAATTCCAACGACTTGGATGGATAGGTTTGCATCTACTCTTGCAGACAATAATGGTAATATTAATGTCAATCATCCAAGATTTCTGGAACTTAAGGCAGTAATAGATTACGCACTCTCAAAAGATTTATACGTAATACTAAATACCCATCACGAGTCTTGGCTAAAGGATCATTACGATGGGTCTGAGCAGTACGATGCTAAGTTCCGAACTTTATGGACAGGTATTGCCACCTATTTTAAAGATTATCCACAAAAATTGATTTTTGAAGTTCTAAATGAGCCAGAAGGTAATTTGGGAGAACTCGACGGCAATGGTCCTTTCCCGGATCCTACAGATGCTTTAGCATTGCAGTATACCAGAAAAGTAAATCAAATTGGCTATGATGCCATAAGGGCAACACATGGTAACAATGATAAAAGATTAATTATGGTGGGTACCAATGGACAGGGAAATGCACTGTATATCAGTAATGTCTATCCAAGCAAATTGTCATTGCCAGGTGGAGGTAATGATGATTATCTATCCATACAGGTTCATACTTACTCTCCTTGGGCATTCTGCGGAGAGACTGGAAGCAATGCTGCTTTTCCTGGAACGGCCAGTTTTGAGACAGGCATTCAAAATGTGAAAGCACACTCGATAAAATTGAACGTTCCTATTCATTACGGTGAATTTGGGGTGGGTAGAAGTAGTAATACTGCGGAAAGAAATACCGATCTTGTCAGAAATTATTACCGAACAATGGCAAGAACAACTTTAGCTCAATCTATGTCATATAGTGTTTGGGATGACAGAGGTTGGTTTGCACTCATAAATCCAACGGGTACATCTTTTGTATATAATATCGTACCGTATATGCTACAATAAAGATCAAATCACATTATTATTTTCTTTAAATCGCTGTTTCATTATTTATCAGAAATTATGAAACAGCTTTTTTAATATAAAGCAAAAATACAGACCTTTTTAAGACTCTCATTTTCTTTTCCTCCCAGGCTTGTCTTTGCATTTTCAGTTGCTTGTTTCGGTCGGCTTATAACCAATATTTTTTTGATTAAAAATGTAAATGGTGAAAATAACTCCTGGATTGGTAGCTTGCAAATACACAAGATAATGAAATCACTAAGTATGACCTTATTGATTCTTTTTGAATTTTTGTTTAAGATTTGGTGTCATTTGAAATTAAAAAGGCCACCTAAGTTTTTGATGATTGATTTTTTATAATTGGCTCAATTGTAGATACTAACCATCTAAAATAAATGTTTTATGGAAAGTAAAAATTCGATAGTCATTATCGGAGGTGGTTTTGCTGGTGTAGAATTAGCTGAGCGCCTTCTCAAATCGCATCTTGATATTCATGTAATATTGATCGATAAAAATAATTATAATTTTTTTCCACCTTTATTATATCAGGTCGCAACTGGTTTTCTGGATGTTTCTAACATAAGTTATCCATTTAGAAAGCATTTTGGAACTAAAAAAAGCTTTTCTTTTATTATGGGAATATTGGATGAGATTATTCCTGAGGAGCATAAAGTTATTTTGAATTGTGGAGAGGTACATTATTCCAAACTAGTCTTGGCAACAGGAACAATTACCAATTATTTCGGGAATGAAAGTATACAGAAAAGTGCTCTTCCAATGAAAACAATTACAGATGCCATCAATCTTAAGAACAGAATCTTAGAAAGATTGGAAAAGGCATCAAGAACAGACGATGAGCATTTAAGGAGAAAATTAACAACCTTCGTTGTAGCTGGTGGAGGACCTACGGGTGTTGAGGTCGCAGGTATGCTAAGTGAGCTAAGGGCCAATATATTATATGAGGATTATCCAGAATTAAGGGACGCTTCATTCGATATTTATTTGATTGATGGTCTACCAAATATTCTGGCCCCTATGAGTAAAGGATCGCAAAAGTATGCAAGGGAAACACTTGAGAAGAGTGGCGTAATTATAAAATTAGGGCAGGTGGTAAAAGATTACGTTAATGGTGTTGTCCATCTTGCGGATGGTACTTTAATAGATAGTGAAAATCTGATCTGGACCGCTGGTGTGACTGCTCAAAAATTCAAAGGATTATCAGAAGTATCTTATGGTAAAGGGAATAGACTGTTGGTAGATCATTTTAATGAATTATTTACTCATGCTGATATATACGCAGTAGGAGATACTTGTCTAATGACTTCCGATCCCGCTTTTCCCCAAGGACATCCACAGTTAGCACAGGTCGCAATACAACAGGCCAATTTATTAGCAAAAAATTTAGAGGCAAAAGATAAGGGAAAAGAAAGAAGACCATTTATTTACCATGATAAAGGATCTATGGCAATTATAAAAAGAAATAGGGCGGTTGCCGATCTTCCGGGACCATTTAAGCATTTTAATGGCTTTTTGGCTTGGCTTATATGGGTATTTATACATCTGATGTCATTGATAAATATTAGAAATAGGGTCACAACTTTTTTCAATTGGGTAAATTCTTACATGACCAGAGATCAGCCTCTCCGTATGATCATCGATCCTTCGAAAAAATAAATTTAAATTCTCTTATTGTTTAAGAATATTTTTTCATAATAAAAAAATAAATAGTTATGTTCATAAAAGTTCACACATCAGCAAGTAATTTTATTTTGGTTAATGTCAGCCATATTGTTTACATCAATCCAAGTAATTCCAATCGTGGATGTACCATCATTCTTGACACAGGAGTTCGGTTGGATTCTATAGAGGACTATGATGTTCTATTGCAGCAGATGATGCATTAAAAAATTTCCTATGACTCAAATCATAAGATGGCCAGCGATTTTGTGTATAACTTTGATAATACCAAATACCAAATACCAAATACCAAATACCAAATACCAAAATAAATTATTATGAAAAAGTTATTTTTGATCCTCATTACAGGTTTGCTGTTTAGTTGTAACAGCAATAAGTCCACGGAAAGTTCAGAATCTGTATCACCTGATAGCACGTCTATGGATATTCAACCTTCTTCATCTGTTGATAGTAGTGCCAATATGGATAGTTCGGCTACTTCAAGATCGTCTTCCCGGATCGATAGTACATCCTCATCAAATCGAGATTCGATTAAAACTCGTTAACAAATCTTAATTTCATAGTACCACATACTTTATTTACTGAAGTGTGATGGTTAATTTTAAATTTTTCCAGATTGATATCAAGATATTTCTTGATATCAATTCTTTTCTATCCATCTCCAAAATTATTCTTGGGAGAAAAGAAAACTTACATCCATTTATAAAATTTACGATATGAAAAACGACAAAAATTTTAAGAACAAAAAACTGGATCAGCTTCGGCATCATACAACAGATAACACTGATGAAAAGCTAAGTACCAACCAGGGTTTGAAGATCAACAACAACCAGGATTCTCTTAAAGCTGGAGAACGTGGTCCAAGTTTATTGGAAGACTTTATTCTGAGAGAAAAAATAACGCATTTTGATCATGAAAGAATCCCCGAGAGAATTGTCCATGCCAGAGGTTCCGGTGCGCACGGCGTTTTCAAACTTGATCAAAGTCTTGAAAAATATACCAAGGCTAGATTTCTAACGGAAGTTGGAAAAGAAACGCCAGTTTTTGTAAGGTTCTCTACGGTTGCAGGATTTAGGGGTAGTACAGATCTTGCAAGAGATGTCAGAGGATTTGCAGCTAAATTCTATACAGAAGAAGGGAATTATGATCTTGTTGCGAACAATATGCCTGTGTTCTTTATCCAAGATGCGATCAAGTTTCCGGATCTTGTACATGCTGTGAAACCTGAACCCGATAACGAAATACCTCAGGCTGCTTCGGCACACGATACATTTTGGGATTTTATTTCATTGATGCCGGAAAGTATGCATATGATCATGTGGCTGATGAGTGACAGAGCAATCCCGAGAAGCTACCGAATGATGGAAGGTTTCGGCGTTCATTCCTTCAAATTTATCAATAGCGAAGGCGATTCTCATTTTGTGAAATTTCATTTCAAACCGAAGTTGGGTGTTCATTCCGTTGCTTGGGATGAGGCAACAAAGATTTCAGGAAAAGATCCGGATTTCCATAGAAGAGACCTTTGGGAAGCAATAGAGAACGGTGCTTTTCCAGAGTGGGATTTTGGCGTACAATTGATTCCGGAAGAGAATGAGAATGATTTCGATTTTGACCTTCTTGATCCAACTAAAATTGTTCCTGAAGAACTCGTCCCTGTCCAGATTATAGGAACATTGACATTGAATAAAAATCCAGACAACTTCTTTGCTGAAACGGAGCAGGTGGCCTTCCATCCGGGACATCTGGTTCCAGGGATCGATTTTAGTAATGATCCGTTATTACAAGGTCGATTATTTTCTTATACTGATACTCAGCTATCAAGATTAGGTTCTCCTAATTTCCACGAGATACCGATCAACAGATCGATTAATACCGTTCATAATAACCAACGAGATGGTCATATGCGTCAGCAGATCGTTAAAGGAAAAGTCAGCTATGAGCCAAATTCCATTGGTGGCGGATGTCCTTTCCAGGCGATGATGAAAGATGGCGGCTTCACATCGCAGGCAAAGCGTGTGGACGGAAACAAGGTCCGGGCAAGGAGCCAAAGCTTTGTCGATCATTATTCCCAGGCCAAACTATTTTACAACAGCCAATCCGGGCCTGAAAAAGTTCATCTTCAAAATGCATTGATATTTGAATTGTCCAAGGTCACGATCCCAGCCATCAGAGAAAGATTGGTTGGTCAGTTAGTATTCATTGATAAAGAACTGGCATCAGTTGTAGCTAAAAAAGTTGGTGTTGATGTGATCAAACTGAAACAACCTAATGCGAGTATCCCGGCAGATGCAGATCCAAAAACTTTACAGAGCAAGGAAAGGGAGCCGAGCGTTCCAACTTCAGAAGCTCTGAGCATGTCCAATACGGTAAAAGATACTATTAAAAGTAGAATCATAGGATTCATCATGGAGAATGGTGTGAATGGAAAAGAAGTGACTCAGCTACAATCCAAATTAGAAAAGCAAGGTGCCGTAGTTCAGATAATTTCCGGAAGCCTTGCACCTGTAAACGCTGATAATGGAACAGTTTTCGAACCCAAACATTCCTTGACAAGTACAGCTAGTGTTTGTTTCGATGCATTATATCTCTGTGGAGGAAAGGAATCAGCTAAATATCTACTGAATCCAGAGAATAAAGCAGGAACATTACTTTTTGTGAATGAGGCTTACAAACATTGTAAGGCAATCTACTTCGGTTCTGATGCAGATCAGATCTATATTGAAAGTAATATCAGTCTGAAACAGCACGAGGACTCTGCAATTGTCCACGCTACGGAAAAGGATAGTGATGATCTCTTTATAAAAGCTGTTGCCAATCACAGGGTTTGGGAATTTGAGAAACAGAGGAATAATCCTGCCTAAACCATTTATATTCAGACTTCTCATCCAATCGATTGATCAACATAAAATATCAAAGGAAAGAGGTAGGAAAGGAAAACACAATGAAACCATCACACTAATCAATCAAAATATTAAAGTTATGAAAGCAGCAGTTTTCCATAGGCCAGGTAAGATTACCTGTGATACAGTGGAGGATCCTATTATTGAGGATTCAAACGATATTATTCTTAAAGTGACTTCCACAGCGATCTGTGGCAGCGATCTGCATATGTATTCAGGAGGAATGCCTCAACTCAAACCAATAGTAATGGGACACGAGTTTATGGGAATCGTGGAAGAAGTGGGCGCTAATATCTCTCATCTTCAAAGAGGAGATAGAGTTGTTGTTCCATTTCCGATTGCTTGTGGTGGTTGTTTCTTTTGTGAGCATGATTTACCGGGAGCTTGTGAAAACAGCAATCCGGATCATTACGGACCGGAAGGCGGAATTTTAACAGAAAAAGGCGGCGGAATGTTCGGTTATACAGATCTATATGGCGGTTACAGCGGCGGACAGGCACAATATGTTCGTGCGCCATACGCTAATTTCGGACCGAGAAAAGTTCCTGATATATTAACTGATGAACAGGTTTTATTTCTAACTGATATTTTCCCGACAGGCTATACGGGAGTAATGTGGGGCGAGCTAAAAGGCGGCGAATCAGTCGCAATCTTTGGCGCGGGACCCGTTGGTTCTATGGCGGTGAAAAGTGCGATCCTTCATAACGCTGGAAAAGTAATCGTGATCGATACTTTGCAATACAGACTGGATCAAATTAAAAAATTAACGGGTTGCGAAACCATTCTTTGGGAAAATGCGGAACAAACCGTGGAACAAATTAGGGACTTGACAGAAGGCAGAGGGGCTGACCTATGTATCGATGCAGTCGGGTTTGAACCTGAAAGAAATTTATTGGATAAAGCTAAAGCAGTTATCAACTTCGAGAAAGGCTCTATCAAGGTTTTAGAAGCTTGTATGAGCGGAGTTCGTCGTGGCGGGATAGTTTCCGTTCTAGGTGTTTATCCTGTTAATTATGATAATTTTAAAGTCGGACAGATCTTTGACAAAGGAATCACTCTTAAGGCTGGTCAGTCACCGGTTCATGCAATCGTTGACAAGCTTTTGAAATATGTAGAGACCGGACAGGTAAAACTGGATGATATCATCACCCATAGACTTTCTCTGGACGATGTGGCAAAAGGGTACGAGATCTTTCATAAAAAAGAAGATAATTGCGTCAAAGTTGTGCTAGACCCTTGGAAATAATTTAATTATTTGATATACAACGAAAACAGGAGACTTTTTAGGTCTCCTGTTTTTTATTGAATGTAATCGGTCTTTATTTTCTAAGTTCCAGTTTCCCTTTGAATTCGTGGGAAGAATCTTTGATTTTTTTCAATTGTTCAGACACTATTTCTTTACTTGCTTCATCTAATTCTCCACTATCAAGCGCTTCCTGGTAAGCCTGTATGGCAGCGTTTTCACCGAATAAAACATTTTCCAGGGTAGAAGCTTCCAGACTGCTAAGCAGAACAGAATTTTTAATATCGATCCAAGCCCTGTGGATAGTTCCGGCGACAGATGCAGAATCATCCGGTTTTCCACCTCGTTCGATGATCAGATTGATCAGCTCATTTTTAAAAACTTTGGTCTGGGAGGTCATATGTTCGTAATCATCCTGCAGATCATGATTCATTTCCCAGATCTTACCTTCTACTTTTTCAAAACCTTCCAGCCTGTCATTGCTAATATGGAGAAGGTCATTCAGTACTTCAATTGTCTTTTGATTTTCCATTTTAATATTGATTTGGTATGACGTGAAACTTACAAGAATAATGCCTTTGATTAACATAATATTTTTAATGAAAAATGTATTTGATTTTTTTTAATAGAATGTTAAAAATGAAATTTATTATGTTAAATGTTTGATCAGTAATTGTCATCTAAATGTAATTGATTTACTTTTTTAAGTATTTGATTAATAGTAAATTATTGTTGGTTTGTGAATTAATTTTTAATGCTGAATTAATCCAGAACTCAAAAGTAGATAGCTCCTATGACTCAAATCATATGCTGACCAATGTCATTGTATTTAGCTTTGGATTACCACTTTTCACAAACAAAGTTGCTGTTCAAAATACTAGTCACGGATCAGTAATTTATCACTAAATATTAATATAAAAAATTCAAAGTTATGAACACTAGAAATTCAAACAGCCGTTCAAACAATTCGTCCAATTCTTCAAACGATACAAAATCTGTTTTCGAAGAAATTTATCAACTAGGTTACGACCATGGTTTCAACGATGCCTCGGAAGATGAGGATTACGATGATGACTTCTCAGATTATGAGGACGAATATGATGATTACGAAATATCAAATTATGACGACGACGATGAAGAAGATTATGACGATGAGGAATATGACGACGAAGAAGACTATGATGATGACGAGGAAGATTACGATGACGATGATGGAGATGATCGTGGCGGGTCACGAGGCGGAAGAGGTGATCAGCAGCGTGACAGCCAAGGAAGATTCACATCAGGTAGTGGACGTTCTGGAGGATCACAAGGTTCAAGAGGCGGCTCACGGTCTGGTTCACGGGGCGGAAATAGCTCTGGTAGCGGAACATCCAGGAGAGGATTTGCATCTATGAGTCAATCAGAACGTACAAGGATCGCAAGAATGGGCGGTGAAGCGTCCCACGGTGGTGGAAGGTCGTCTGGTTCGGGAAGTAATTCTGGACGTGGAGGAAATTCAAATTCTGGAAACCGATCTAATTCTGGACGATCAGGAGGTAACTCGGGTTCTGGAAATTCTACTTCAGGTAGAGGCGGAAACGCAAATTCTCGAAGCAGATCAGGAGGTTCAAGTTCTGGCAGAGGGAGAAGTTCAGGTTCAGGAAATAGTTCTAACTCCGGTAGATCGGGAAGTAATTCAGGAAGCGGAACTTCTAAAAGAGGATTTGCTTCTATGAGCAAGGCAGAACGTACAAGAATCGCAAGAATGGGCGGCGAAGCATCTCACGGCGGTGGACGGTCTTCTGGCTCAGGAAGATCATCCGGATCTGGCAGATCTGGTTTTGGAGGAAGAAGAAACAACTCTTAATCCTTCACTTCATTATATGCTTGATTACCTCTCTAGGGAGGTAATCATTTTTAAACTCATTTAAAATCAATTGTTATGGCTACCAAAACAGAAAATAATACAGGCTCTACAGTTAAAAAAGATATTGTAGAAAATTTAACTCAAACAACCTCAAAATCTCAGACTAAAGAGAAAGATCAAAGTATGACAAACTCGCCTTTGCACAAGCTTTTTATAGACGCTTTAAAAGATATCTATTATGCAGAAAACGCCATCGTGGATGCTTTGGAAAAAATGGAAGCAGCTGCTACAACGGAAGAACTGAAAGATGCTTTTGAAGATCATCAACTTCAAACCAAAAAACACGTCAGCCGTTTGGAAAAAGTATTCAAACTGATTGGTGAACAACCGGAGAAAAAGGAATGTAAGGCTATTGTAGGTATTATCAAAGAAGGTGAGGAGATTATCAAATCTACAGAAGAAGGGTCTATGACCCGGGATGTAGGATTGATTATCGCTGCGCAGAAAGTAGAACACTATGAGATCGCAACTTACGGAGGTCTTGTTCAATTGGCAATTACAATGGGACATGACAAAGCTGCTGATCTCCTGGAAAGAACGTTACAGGAAGAAGAGGATACCGATCAGCTTTTAACAGATATTGCAGAATCTTCTATCAATATCAATGCGGAGCAGGAAGATTAGTTATAAGGTTTAAATTGTGAAAAGGCTGTCTCAAAAGTATCATTCTGAACACAGACGGAAGGTCTGCGAACGGAGTTCTGAAATGAAGAGAAGAATCTCAAATGATTAATTATCAGAGATTCCTAGTTCCTCGTAAATCGAAGATTCGGCGTAGCCAATGACAAAACGCTGGAATGATTTACCTTTTGAGACGCCTCTTTCTATTAATAAAAGATTTTTCCTTGGATAATTTTTACTTCACCTTGTTTTTCGAGCTTTTTTATAGTTCTGATTACAGTTTCTACTCGCAGGCCAGTTAAAGAAGCTAATTGCTGCCTTGTCAGGGGAATCTCGAAACAATAGAGGTTTTGGTCCGGGCAAAAACTTTTATGATAATCAAACACACCCTTTATTCTAACCTCCGGATGCAGAGAGGCATTATTTTCCAGCATAATAAATTTATAGTAAAGTCTTTCTGATAAAAATACATTCAGGTCTCTTGAAACCTTTGGATGCGCATCCAAGAGTTTTTCAAAATTAGCTTTAGATAGTTTAATGACCTCGCTGGGTTCAAAAACAATGGCATTCACGGGGTAAGTTTTGTCAATGAAAAGTAAAAGTTCGCAGACGCTGAGACCGCGATGTAAAATGGCAAGAATCAGTTCCTTGCCTTCCTCATTGTAATGATTGAGTTTTATTCTTCCGGAGATGATCTGATAATAATATTTTGGATTGTCACCTTCCCGAAAAATAATGTCGCCAGCATCATAATGTTCGATATGAGCATTATAGGATAATAGAAGTTCCTCAGGAATGATCATAGTAATAATATTAAAATTAAACTTAAATAATCCTCAGAGACCAATGTTCAAACTTGATTTGTCTCAAAATAGATCTTTTCAGCTAGATCGTTGATAGTGTACTGAAAATGTATTTGATAGTGAGCAATTATTATTCCTAATTATGAATATGATTCAAATCATATTCACTGTTATTAAAGAATAATTAGTTTTGATATATCACATTATCAAACTGCAATCTGAAGCACCGATCATACAGCTGCGGTTAAATATTAATATCAAAAATACCATTATGGACATCCAAAATTCAGTTTTACGCAACTGAGGGGTTGGTAATAACTTCTAATCATCTTTAGCATTTTGATCAATTAACTTTATTGATGATCCGATAATATAATTAATTATGAATGTTGATAAAATAACTACTGTTTTGCTCGAAAAGAGATTTTTGAAGATCAGAAACTCAAGCCAAAGATTTGAACAGGGTTCAACCATTTATACTAAAGAAATAGAGGATCGTATTTTTCTTCTTTTTGTTGTATTGAAGGATAAAAAACCGCAAGATATCCATTCATTTATTGCGAGGTTTGATTGCTTGGAAAGCATTGGGAAAAGGGAACCTGACAGCGTAATGTTTTATCTCTTGATCTCCACTGACGAAGATCTTCATTATTTCGAAAAATATCTGAGTCTTTGTGATTAGGACAATTTTCTGGCAAAAAATTTGTCTTGCCGAAACTATAGTTTATTGATCCGATACATTTAAAAATTAAAGTCATGGAATTTTCAAAAATACTACTGGATGAGATCAGCTATTATCTAAAGAATGGAAATGAGTCTATTTCGACAGCAGAAAGTGTCACTTCCGGATTCCTACAGTTAGCGCTTTCACAGATGTCCGATGCGGAAAAGATCTATAAGGGTGGAATAACAGCTTATACCATTGAGCAAAAGGTAAAACATCTCAATATTGATCATAACGAAGCCAAGGAAGTTAATTGTGTATCGAGGCATATCAGTGAAGATATGGCCAAGAATGTCGCCTTGATGTTCGATACAGAATGGTCATTGGCAACTACAGGGTATGCGACGCCCGTAGAAGAATCGAATCATGAGGTTTTTGCTTTTTACTGTATTGCATATAGAGGAACTATTATCAGAAGTGATCGTATAGAGCTTCATCCGATGACCAAGGCTTTGGAAGCTCAGAAGTATTTTATGGAATATATTCTCAACTGTCTCAGTTGCGAGGTTAAAAGAAATTTTGAACATATCGATTTTTAAAATATTAATTTATGGAAAATAACAAATATGCACTGGTAACAGGAGCAACTAGCGGTATTGGTTACGAGCTGGCAAAACTCTTGGCACAGGATGGCTATAACCTGATCATTGTTGCCAGAAATCATGACGAGCTCAACATCAAAGAAAAGGAATTTCGCTCGAATGGGGTGGAGGTGATCTCTATCGCTAAAAATCTTTTTCAGGCAGGCGATGTTTATTCGCTGTACGCAGAACTTACTTTAAATGGCATTAGTCCCGAGATTCTAGTAAACGATGCTGGTCAAGGTGTCTATGGAAAGTTTCAGGATACTGATATACACCGAGAGATCGATATAATCAACCTTAATATCGTTGCAGTGATCATTCTAACCAAATTATTTATCAAAGACCGATTGGAAAAGGGTTCGGGTAGAATTCTCAATCTGTCGTCTGTAGCCAGCAAATCGCCGGGACCTTGGCATTCGGTCTATCACGGGACCAAAGCTTTTATCCAGTCTTGGACGGAAGCCATTCGCGAAGAACTCAAAGATTCCGGGATCACGGTAACAGCACTGTTACCAGGTCCTACAGACACGGATTTTTTCAATAAGGCGAATATGAATGACAGTAAAATTTTATCGGATAAAGATGATCTTGCAGATCCTTATGATGTTGCTTTAGATGGATACACGGCTCTTATGAATGGCGATGATAAAATTGTTTCAGGTCTTAATAATAAACTTACTGTCGCCATGGCCAATATGACGACCGACAGTATGGCAGCACATCGCATGTCCGAAATGCAGAAACCAGTTAACGAAAAATAAACTTATGACAGAAGAGAAATATTTACAACTAAAAGGTAAATCGGTCCTGATTTCGGGAGCGGATAGTGGGATCGGAAAAGCGGTTGCATTGCTTTTTGCAAGAGAAGGCGCAGATATCGCGATCATCTACCACAGCGATGACAAGGATGCCGAAAAAACAAAGGAAGAGATCGAACGGTTAGGTAGAAAAGCACTCATCTTTCCAGGTGATGTCAACAACGCTCAGTTTTGTACAGTTTCCGTCAATAAAACCATTTCCGAGTTCGGAAAGCTGGATATTTTAATAAACAATGCCGGTGTTCAGTTTCCTGCAGATAATATTTTGGACCTTGAAGAGGAAAATATCAGAACAACTTTCAATGCCAATATCATCGGTATGATATTACTGACCAAAGCGGCATTTCCACATCTGAAACAAGGCGATTCTATCATCAATACAACTTCTGCAACGGCGTATCAGGGCCATAAGCAATTGTTGGATTATTCTGCGACCAAAGGTGCGATCGTATCCTTCACAAGGTCTTTGGCGTTGCAGTCCAAGAAAAAAGGAATTCGTGTAAATGCTGTTGCGCCAGGTCCGGTTGCGACACCTCTCACCAAAGAAACCTTTGATGAGGAAGAAGAAGACCCGAACAAGCCGCCTTTCGAGAGAAACGCAACGCCCGAGGAAGTTGCCGGAAGTTTCCTGTTTTTGGCAACAGATGCTTCGGCTCAGATCACGGGTCAGGTTCTTCATCCAAACGGCGGATTGATCGTAAATGGCTAACTACTTTATTTTTAAACTATGAATGGAACTATTTTGCAGTTTTTCCACTGGTATCATCCCGGAAAACTATGGAATGAATTTGTTGATAAGGCAGAATATTTAAAAAGTTTAGGATTTACAGCAGTTTGGTTTCCGCCGGCCATAAAATGTTCTCTAGGTACTGATGGTCGAGGTTACGATGTTTATGACCTCTATGATCTTGGTGAATTTGATCAGAAAGGGACGATTCCCACAAGATACGGAACTAAGCAAGAATATCTGAAAGCGATTGAAAAAGCCCACGAATTCGGAATGGAAGTTTACGCAGATATCGTCCTCAATCACAGGATGGGCGCAGATGAAAAAGAGTCTGTCACTGTTCATCAGGTCAACGAGGAGAATAGAAATGAAATTGTCAGGGAAGCTTTCGAAGCTGAAGCAATGACAAAGTTTATCTTCCCCGGAAGAAATGGGAAATATTCTGATTTCGTTTGGGATGCCCAGTGTTTTAGCGGTATTGACAAAGTTAAAACTGGCGACGAGGAACAGCAGGGGATTTTCAAGATCTATAATGAATATGGAACGGATTGGAATGACAACGTCAGTCATCAATTCGGAAATTATGATTATCTGATGGGTGCTGATGTCGAATTCCGAAATCCTTATGTCGTCGAAGAACTGAAACGTTGGATCAAATGGTATATCGATACAACCAAAGTAGACGGTTTGAGAATGGATGCTTTGAAACACATCTCAACCGAATTTCTGAAAGAATGGATCGATTATATCAAATCCGATATTGATGAAAACTTCTTTATGGTTGGCGAGTTCTGGAAAGATAATGTCGATAAGATCAAAGATTTTTCCAAAAAGATGGACAATCAGATTTGCTTATTTGACGTGCCTTTGCATTTCAATTTATTCAAAGCTTCACAGGAGAAACAGAATTATAATCTGAGTGAAATTCTGAAAGGAACTTTTTTGGATTGCAATCCGGAATGCTCGGTTTCATTTGTTGGGAATCACGATACGCAACAGCTTCAGGCTTTGGAGTCCACAGTGGAAAACTGGTTCAGGCCACTGGCCTATGCGATTATCCTGTTGTCAGAAAATGCTTATCCGTGCGTATTTTATCCGGATCTGTTCGGGGTGGAATATGTTGATAAAAATGCAAATGGCGAAGACGAAAAGATTGTAATGCCAAAAGTTGAGATTCTCCCACGTTTGATGCAGGCTCGTCGTGAATTGGCTTACGGAGAGCAGGTTAATTATTTTGACCATCCCAATTGCATCGCTTGGATAAGAAAAAGGGATGACGATCACGAAGCTTGTGTGGTCATCATTTCCAATAGTGAGGAAGGTTACAAAGCAATGGATCTCGGAAAAGAAAATGCTTTCGCAAAGTTTACAGATTTTCTGGGATTCCGAAAAGAAATAGTTGAGCTGGATGACAGTGGAAAAGGAACTTTTTGGGTCGATCCAGAGTCGGTAAGTGTTTGGCGGAAACTTCAAATCAATAATTAAAATTAAAGTTATGAACAGAGACGGCGTTAGAAAAAGTATTTGGCAGGAAGAGATCAGGTCTTTTCCTGCAAGCGTCAATTTCGAAGGCGAATATGATATCGCCATTGTCGGTGGCGGGATCACAGGCGTTTCTACGGCTTACGAACTTCAAAGGTCGGGAAAAAGCTGCATTCTTATCGAGGCTTCTAATATTGGATTTGGAACAACGGGTGGAACAACTGCTCATATCAACAATTTTCTCGATACAACTTATTCTCAGGCTATCAGCAAATACGGTTTGGAAGATGCTAAACTTCTCTTCGAGTCGGTGAATGATGCTATTGCAATTATTGAAAAAAATATCCGTGACAATAATATAGATTGTGATTTCGAGAAAAAAACGGCGCAACTTTTTGCCCTGGATGAGAAGCAGTCAAAACAGTTGGATGATATTCTAAAAGGTGCCGAGAAAGTTGGTTGTGAGATGAATTTGATTAATAATATTTCGTTCCCGATTCCTTTTGTGAAAGCGGTGGGCATTCCAGGTCAGGCACAGTTTCATCCTATCAAATATATCAGTGCGCTTTGCCAAAGTTTTCTGGATTCCGGTGGAACAATTGTCGAAAATTGTTTCTGCAAAAGTCATTCGGAAGAAAAAGATTGGATCATAATTAATACTTCAAAAGGAATTGTTAAAGCTAAAAATTTGGTCTATGCGACACATATTCCACCTGGTGTCAATATGTTACATTTTACCAATGCGCCTTATCGAAGCTATGCAATGGCTTTCACTCTGAAAAGTCAAAACTATCCGCAGGAATTGGGTTATGACTTGATGGACCCGTACCATTATTACAGAATTCAGGAAATCAATGGAGAGACTTTATTGATTGCCGGCGGAGAAGACCACAAAACCGGGCATTCCGACGATACAGGTGTTTGTTTTACCAATTTGGAAAATTATGTGCGTGAAAATTTTGATGTCGATCTGGTCAAATACAGCTGGTCCAGCCAGTATTACGAACCTGTGGACGGTTTGCCGTACATTGGGAAAATGCCTGGAGCTTCCAAGATTTACACCGCAACAGGTTTCCGTGGAAATGGGATGATATTCGGTACATTGTCCTCGAGAATTATTTCGGATCTAATCTTTGAGGTGAAAACAAAATATCGAAATTTATTCAGTCCTTCCCGTATTATGCCGATTGCGGGCTTTTCAGAATTTGTAAAAGAAACAGTAACCGTGGCGACAGATTTTATCAAAGACAAGTTGTTTGTTGAGAAAGTTTCGTCTCTGGCAGAGATCAATGAAGGCGAAGGAAAAGTGGTCAAATATGAAGGCGGATCCTATGCGGTTTACAAAGAAAAGGGTGGAAGTATTCATCTGTTAAAAAGTACTTGTCCACACGCCAAATGTGAAGTTCGATGGAATAGTGCGGAGATCTCGTGGGATTGTCCTTGTCACGGTTCTCGTTTCAGTGTCAATGGAAAGGTTCTCACAGCGCCTTCTGTGACCGATCTTACAAGGATTAGAGAAAAAGATTTATAATTAAAATTTGAAAATGATGTCTAAGAATAATTTCTTTTACCGAAACAGCTTGAGCATTGTTTTGATTGCGTTAATGCTGATTTTCTGGGTTGGTCAATTTTTTACAGGCTGGAAAACTGAAAATAAAGAACTTGCTGAAGAAGGTCAAGCTTTATTGAATTTTGGACAATACATTCAGAGCGGACATTTTATTCAGGCGACCTTTGAGAATTGGGAAAGCGAATTTTTTGCAGATGATGCTTTATATTTTACTGACAGTCTCACTCAGGCAAAAAGGTTCCAGCGAATCCAAATCTCTAACCGGAAAAGAAGATGTTGATGAAGAGCCGAAACCGCATCCAGATGCGCCTTGGCCAGTGAAAAAGGGCGGAATTTGGCTGAAGATCTACAAGCATTCCCTTTCTTTGGCTTTCGGGCTTCTATTTCTGATCAGTTTTGCACTTCACTTTTTTGGCAGTTACAAAGATTATAATTCGGAACAGATGATAAAAAATAAAACAACAATTGGTGTCTATGATTATCTATTCGAATCCAGATTTTGGTTTGAATCTTTCCAGAACTGGCAAAGCGAATTTCTGGCTGTAGCATCTATCGTTCTCCTTTCGATATGGTTGAGAGAAAAAGGTTCACCTGAATCCAAGCCTGTCGATATGGCTCACGAAGAAACACCTTAGCATGTTTAATGAGCAAATTTTTTCGATTTTCTTTAGAAGTTGTTTTAAAATGAATTTTAATGTATTATGTTTAATAATTGCCAATTAAAATTATTTATAATTCACTTATATTGTAATTTTATTGATTTATTTTGGTGTAATAATTGTAATAATTGTTTTGTTTACATTGATTAAAAATTGAAAGTAAAAAATTACTGCCACTACAAGATGAGCAACAGCCGCAAAAAGTACAACTGCAACCAAAAAACACCTACTAAGAGCGGCTAAAGATCTGGGCGACCTTTTCGAAGATAGCTTGAAAGATATCTGTTGGGCAGAAAAAGCAAAGCCTTACCAAAATGATGAAAAATGCAACCAATGAAAAATTGAAAGCTGCTATCGAAAAAAAGAATCTGCACCAGTGAAACATCTGCTTAAAACTTTGGAAAAAGAGAAAACCTGCGATGGGTCTTTGACACTGCTTGCGGACGTTAATCTTAATTCCAAGGCAAAATAATCGACCAATAGATTCGAACACAATATTAAACTAATTGATCAATTTTACAAGTTATGGAAGTGCAAGAACTTAGACTTTACAATCTGCTTCAGTATGAAAATGATGTAGTGCCTGTGGTTGGACTTGATCTTGAGAAGGATAAAAATCTTTCTTTGGTTCAGATCCGGCAAGGTGATTCCAAGATTCCTATACACTCACAACAATTAAAACCGATCCGCCTTACCAGCGAGTGGCTTCCAGATTTGGTTTCGAGGAAAGTTATCGTTCAGATTCCAGGATACGATACGACTAGCCCAACTTTGGAAAGTATGATTTTGACCTTTCGAAAGATAAGATTTTAGAAGGATTTTTATATTTCGGAAATTATATTCGATGTCATTACATCCATCAGCTGCAGAATCTTCATTTTGTACTGACAGGAAAAGAATTAAAATTGGAGAGCAATTGATTGCTCTCTTCTTTTCAACGATATTAGCTATGATCCAAGTCATAGAATTCTAATGATCAATACCATAGTTTTGATGCTGTTCAAGTAAATGATGAAAAGTTCAATATCAATTTGTAATAACAATTTGCATAAGCGGGGATAGGTAAAAGATAAGAATTAATAACTTTAAGAATTAACTATGTCAATGAAAGCTAAGAAAATACCTCAGGTGCCAGAACAGATCAAAGGAGCCTTTCATGATACGGAAAGTCGAAAGGATTTTATAATGCCAGAATTCGCATCTTGGAGATTTGATATTCTGAAAAATCGTTTTTTTTCTATTAATCATTGGAAAGATTATTGTGGGAGCTTATCCTCAGAATTTAAACTTTATGATGCATCGGGATCATATGTGGAAAGGAAACCAAAAAAAGGCGATTTTATAAGAATAGATATCCCGGGACCGGGGGATGTGAGAGCTAAAGGATATGATTGGGTGGAAATTGTGATGATAGATGATCAAGCTTACAATGATGAGATAGAAAGACATATCATGATCTGCAGACCATCAAAAGAACCGGGTAGTGAAAGCGATAGGATAGCTCATTTTTATTCTGCTGGATCTTCTTCAACGTTTGTTATTTCGCGAGGACCGGATTATATAAAAGTGGGGATATATGGTCGTAATGAAGTTCCAAATACCACAAAAACTGGAATTTTGGGAAAGATCAGAAACTTTTTAGTTTCCCTCGGAGGATTTGCAAGACTGACAAAGATTCAATGGAAAAGTCTCGCGGACGGCCTTCTTGAGTTTTAGAAAATATAATTAATGAATGATCATGTTTAAAATTATTTCATATTCCTTGTTTTTTAGTTCATTTTGTTTTGGTCAAAGCCACGAACAGCTGTTGAGCTATGCTGATTATTATAACAAGGATATCCAATCCTTTAAAGATTTCATGAAAGTTGAACCATCTGCCAGCCAATCGAATGCCGGGATCCTGCAAATGGTCTATGAGCTGGATGGTCATAATATTGGAATAGAAGAACATAATAGCAATAATGGTAAAATTGGAGAGATCTATGTTTTCCAGACCAATGACAATCATGATCATGCACGATCACAATGGAATAAATATTTGAGTAAGATGAGCAAGGACAGGTCATTGGCTTTTGTAAAAGGAATTTTTGATGACGGCATTGTGAAAGAGAACAACTTGACCTATGAGGAATTATTATCACTGATCAATTCCAGAACGCTCAATCTCAATAGAAGCTACGGTATTAGATATACGAAGGAGAATGCTTTTTTTTCTTTGTTTGTTGTTAAAGGGAAGCTGGTTTTTACAATTGATGATAAAAATTATTGATAACTAATGATTTTAGAAAAAAAAATGAATTTGATGACACCGCAAGGTTTCATCTTTTTTATTTCGACGGAGATTATGATTCTAAAATGCTGAATATTCTCTTTGATCTGTGCTTATAAATTATCTGTTTGTAAAGCTTTCTAGTTTTTTAGCATACTATCAATTTCCGATGCAGAGCTTAGCGTTTAAGTAGTAGGAATGATATTGTTATTAATAATCAATAAGTTAAATTGTTAAATTAGGCTGATGTGACTCAAATCATAATGAGACGTATCTATTCTGTGTAACTTTGGATTATCACAAAAAATAAAAGTATTATGAAAAATTTAATGTTAACTCTAAGCATTGTATTGCTGTCAGCCTGCAATGAAAATAAGACTTCTCAAACAGATCAATCAGAGTCTATGTCTATAGACAGTACGGCTTCAGACACGATGCGGTCATCTGTCCCGGTAGACTCAGTATCTCAGGTGGAAACTGATTCTGCAGCAATACGATGATGCATCTAGGTCAGGCGCTTCCAGCATAACGCCTCGAAAAGATTCTATACGTCGACGTTAGATCTCCATATCAGTGATTATAATTTTAAGCGACGGATTTTTTTAATCAAAGCCGTTTAAATGCTATTGGTCAGAAACTTATCTTATCGATGGTAATACTATTTCGGTCGCAGAGGAAGTCACATCAGTATTTTTACAGCTGGCTTTTGCGCATATGGATAATTCCTCTCTATTTTACAAGGGAGGAATAACAATTATAAACCTTGATGATATAACTGGTTTCCTTGATCTCAAATATAACGATAAGGCGACAAGGAATTGTAAGGAACTCTTGGAAGATGTTCTAAAAAGTGACTGGTCTATTTCCGCTGCTGGATTTGATACTCCAAAAAGAGGGTCTTGTTATAAGATCTTTGTAGACCATGTTTTTTGTTTTCAACGCGAAATCGTCTTATCAGAATATTTTGAAATTGACAGTACTGTTAAACCTTTAGATGCCCGGATAGTTTTTACGAAACACATTTTGGAACATTTTGGCAAAGTGATCAATACTTGAATTTTAAACAAATTATCATGCCTGTAGTTTTATAGATCTAGATCCATTCATAATTCTGCAAAAAGTACTATGGTAAAATTTTTGATGTAAAAAATAAATATTTATTTGATTATCAGTATTTTGAATATCAAATCAGTTTCTTTTTTATTTTCTTAAAAACTATACCATTTTAAAAAATATCTAAAAATTAGGTATTTCAATTAACTATTAAGAATTCATAATGGATATAAATAAAATCATTAACAAAACAGGAGATGCAGAAAGTGAATATTATACTGCAAAGGATATGATTTTTGCTGAAAGATCCAAGCCGCTATATTATTTTCAGATCATTGAGGGTGAAGTAAAATTGAGCAACTATGGTGAAGATGGAAAAGAGATCATACAAGAAATAATTGAAGCTGGTCAAAGTATAAGTACCTTTATGCTCTTTATGGATAAAACTTATCCTGTAAATGCGATTGCTTTGACTTCCTGTATAATTATGAAGATCGATAAAAACAGATTTTTGGATCTTTTGGAGAATAACCCGGAGATTTATGCAGCAATGACTGGCGATCTTTCCAATGCCATGTATTTTAAATTTGTAATGGGACAGGTCATTTCGTCTCAAAGCCCTGCCACAAAACTTACTATTTTGATGGATTATCTAAAAAGTCTCCAAAAAGATCTCCATCCATTTTCTTTCAAGATCCCTCTTACCCGTCAACAGATGGCAAGCCTTACAGGTCTTTGTGTAGAAACGGCAATACGTACCATTAAAAATATGGAGAGAGAGAATATTATTAAAATCTTTGATGGGAAAATATTCTATTAACCTTGATATTCAGCTGTCTTAAAGTCCTTATGAGTCAAATCATACTTCCATAATTGGCTTAAATAATACCTTTCGGAATGCAATTAAATAAATGATTATTGAAGAAAGTGTACTACTTCGCAATGGAGGGCAAATTATAGAATTTAAACAAGGTGAGATTATTTTTGAGAAAGATACAAGAGCGAAATTTTATTGGCAGATCATTTCAGGTACGGTTAAAATAAATACTTTTAATCTGAAGGGAAAAGAGTTTTTTTTTGGATTGCCATATGACGGACATTCCATTGGTGAATCTTATTTGTTTAATGATAAAAAATATCCATTTAACGCAACCGCCATATCTAACTGTAGGATCATTAGAATGAATAAGGCTGCTTTTTTAGATCTGACAAGAAAAACGCCACATCTTCTGATGAATGTTTCCATTTACATTTCAGAAAGGGTTCATTTTAAAAATATTATGCTTCCTTCATTGGGGGAAACTAGTTCCAGAGAAAGGCTGATCATTTTATTAAATTATATAAAGAAGTTTTATGGCCAAGATCATAATTCAAGTTTCATTATTCCTTATACCAGACAGCAATTGGCCTCTTTAACCGGTATGACCGTGGAAACCATAATCAGAACTGTGAAAAATATGGAAAAAGAAAATCTTTTAAAACTCAATAACAGCAAAATTATTTATTGAAATTATCCTATCCGTTTTTATGATCTGAGGAGAGAATATTATAATTTACTTCCATTATAATGGCTGAATTTGAAAAGTAACTTTTCCAGCTATTGTGTTAATGGTCTGATATCAGGATCTTAAATAATAAATCATATATCGAACAGATATTCTTAACATCTTTGATAAATATTTATCTAAGCTAAATAAAGACTTATTATTAATTTGCTGAAATAGAACTCAGCATTTAAAATCAGATAAGATGATTGATATAAATGTTTTAAAATCCAATGGTGCAGATATTATCAATTTTAATTCAGGAGATATTATTTTCAATGAAGGAGATATTCCTGAGTTTTACTATCAGATCGATTCTGGCTCGGTAAAGCTTTTTAATAGAGATTCCAAAAGTAGAGAACTTACACAAGCCATTATTTTTAATGATAATGCTATCTGCGATTTTGCTTTGCTCACAGAAAGACCCTATCCTGTCAGTGCGCAGGGACTAACTGATACTACTGTATTACGTCTTTCAAAAAAAACTTTTTGTAGTTTATCAAGATCAGAAATTGGATTATCCTTAGCCAAACAGATGTCAGAAATTACTTACTTCAAGTTTATCATGGGTAGTATTTACCTTATGAGGGATCCAATTGACAAGTTAGAGGCATTGATGGATTTTCTTAAAGCCGGACAAAATAACGTCAAGGATTTTTCCTATCAGATCCCTTTAACGAGGCAACAGCTCGCAGATTTAATAGGTTTGCGGGTGGAAACGACGATCCGCAGTATAAAACAAATGGAAAGAGATGGACTCCTAAAAATCATAAACCATAAAGTGTTCTATTGATATCAAGAAAGTATTTTCTTTATATTATTTGAGTGGTTTGTTTTATCGTTATAGTAATCTTCTTATTTTGGCTTCCTGCTTGATTTTTCCATAACTGAAAATATTGGCAATGATAATTGGAAAGAAGGCGACAGGAATCATGGTATGGATACCAAATCCTATGGTTATCGTGAACTAATTGCAGCCAATGACCAAGAGCACAAAAATACCATAAAGCCAATTAACTGAGTTTTTGCTTTTTTTAGCGTTTTTAATAGTTCATCATTTGATAATTTTTGAAAGGTTGTCTGACTTTTTCATGTCATAATATTTATTGACATATTACAATTTGAAGTCTAATACTTGAATTAAAACAGATTATTTTTAATCAAAGATGATTTCTTTAGTCCAAATCGAAGACAATAAAATATCCGAAATTGTTTCTGAGTTTTTTTATTCGATAAGTATATAAATAATCTTGAAAACCGGGATTTTCTTAAAGAGCAATTCGGTAATTATGTGAATAATGAAAAAGCAAAAAAACATTTCATATCAATATTTAACCAATATGAAATGTTTTTGAAAGATTTATATCAAGAGGAAATTTAAATTAGGATTTTACAACTTTTTTACAAATGTCCTATTTAAAGCCATTCACAGAGGTGCTAAAGCGAAAATCTTATAGATCAGGAAGAGGACAAAATTCCTCATTTTTATCTTCTTTTTCGAATTGAGGAATATCCAGATCCAACTTTAAAAAAAATATTAAAAGATGTAAATGTAAAAGTAGATAAATAGTTTATTTACATACAAGGTCTTTTCTAAATTAAAATGTACAGTTTTTGCTTCTACAAAAGCATATGACAAAATTTTATCTATTTGTAACTATTTTTTCTTTTCAAATTGTTGGGTCTCAACAAAAAGATTCCACACAATTGATCTCCGAGGTCCATATTGATGCTTACAAGAAACCAGGTGATTTTATCTCCTCTACAAAATCGGTAGGGATCATATCCAAAGATTTACTTCAGCAGAGTGTACCGGAAAGATTATTGGAATCCGTAAATCAAATAGCAGGGGCGAGAATGGAAGAGCGATCACCGGGAAGTTACAGATTATCGCTCAGAGGAAGCACTTTGCGGTCACCATTCGGAGTGAGGAATGTCAAAGTTTATTTTGATGACTTTATATTATCCGATGCATCAGGAAATACTTACTTTAATGTGATTTCACCACAGCTGATTGATAGGATAGAATTATTCAGAGGACCGGAAAGCGGCGATTATGGATCTGTAACGGGAGGGACGATCATCTTAAAAACGAAAGGTCAAGATGAGATAAAAACCAATCTTTCCATAGGAAGTTACGGAAATTTAATGAAAGTCTTGATTATTCAAAAACTTTTGGAAAGCATTTCTTTCAAGTCTTTCAAAACTATTATCAGACTGATTCCTATCGTGAACAGTCACGAATGAAACGCCGACAGTTTTTTATCAAAGACAATTTCCAATATTCAGAAAAAGGTTTGTTTAAGGTAATGCTGATGCATTCCGATCTGGATTACCAGACACCAGGCGGATTGACATTGGAGCAAATGAATCAAAATCGTAAACAGGCAAGACCGGCTACAGCAACAACACCCGGAGCTTCAGAACAGGATGCGGGGATTCGTAATAAAATAATATTGGCAGGATTGTCGAATGAATTTGAATTCAATTCTAACTTCTCTCATTTCATAATGGTTCAGGGTTCTTATGTGGATTTTGAGAATCCATTCATTACTAATTATGAAAATCGCTATGAAAGTAATTTCGCTCTCAGGACTCATTTTAATTATTCGAAAATATGGAATAAGATATCATTGTCTTATCGTTTAGGTTTTGAAGGAGGTGTTAATGACATTAATATCCGAAATTATGGTAATAATGCCGGAAATAAAGGTGATCCTCAAAACTTTGATAAGATTAAAAATAAGTCCGGATTCTATTTTTTATCCCAAAGCTTAAATATTGCAGAAAAGCTATTTACAGATATTTCTGTAAGTCTTAATTCAAATTCGTTTGATTATTCCAGATATTATCCAATAGATGAAAATGGATCGGCCAGTTTTAAAAACCAATGGCTTCCTAATTTTGGTATCAATTATTTATTAGGAGATGGATTTTCTGTTCGTGCTAAATTAGGTAAAGGAAACTCTGCTCCTACCAATGAAGAGATCCGTGCTTCCAATCAGGAATTTAATAATTCTTTGAGTCCCGAAAATGGCTGGAATAAAGAATTAGGCATTAGAAAACAATGGCGTAACATCTTGTTTGTTGAAGCATCCTATTTTGATTTTCGGATGAAAGATGCGATAGTACGACGACAAAACGATGCTGGGCAAGAGTACTTTGTGAATGCCGGAGAAACTGTTCAAAAAGGTCTGGAATTACTTATAGAAACTAAGCCTTTCGATTTAGAAAACAATTGGTTTGATCAATTTAAGTTCCGGTTGTCAGGAAGTTTCTATGATTTCAAATTTGAAAATTATCACCAGAACAACATCGATTATTCTGGAAATGATTTGACGGGTGTTCCGCAGACAACCATCAATACACTATTTGATTTTACGTTTTTTAGAACCTTAAAAATAGATTATTCCCATTTCTACACTTCCAAAATGCCACTTAATGATGCCAGCAATGTCTGGTCAGAATCAACGTTGGTTGGAAATATTCAGTTCAGAGTTCCTTTAAAAGTAGATCGGTCTACCTATAATTTTTTCTTACAGATACAGAATCTTTACAACACAGATTATGTTTTGGGATTTGATATCAATGCATTTGGAGGACGATATTATAATCCTTCAGCCAAAAGGAATTTTATCTTGGGTGTGCAGATGAATTTTTAAATTTTGATCCACGCTTATAAGCATTTGTAATACCAATCTATTTTTAGGGGAATGGTTTTTGCAAAATTTAAACCTACGTCAAATCATTATAAAATAAAACTTATGAAAAATTACCTTTTACCATTAGTCGCAGCTCTGCTTTTTTTTAGCTGTAAGGAAAATAAAAAAGAAACCGATGGTTCTGGCCGGAGTGATAGTGCTGTCACCCAAACTGATACTTTAAAACTGCCGCCGCCTGATGAAAAAGGTGCTAAGAATAAATTCAGTAATGTGATTGGATGGCCAAAAGATAAAACTCCGATTGCGCCGGAAGGTTTCACTGTCACCAGATTTGCTGATGGAATTAAAAGTCCTCGAAATATGATCCAGGCAGAGAACGGTGATGTATTTGTGGTCTTATCCAATTCGGAGCGTTCAGTTGCCGATAAGATCAAGAATGATATCAGCGGTAAAAGTAAAGCCGAAGTAGGAGGTGACTCTGCTAATAGAATCATTCTCTACCGTGATGCGAATAAAGATGGAATTCCGGAGTCATCATCTGTTTTTTTAGACGATCTTAATCAGCCTTACGGAATGCTGATCATCAAAGATCAGTTTTATGTTGCAAATACTGACGGTCTTTGGGTGTTTCCATATAAATTGGGAGATACCAAAATCACAAAACCTGGAAAAAAGATCGTTGATCTTCCTGCAGGAGGTTATAATAATCACTGGACAAGAAATCTTATCAGCAATAAAGATCAATCAAAGATTTATATTTCGGTGGGTTCTGGCAGTAATGTTGGAGAAAATGGAATGGAAAACGAAGTGCGAAGAGCCAATATTCTGGAAGTTGATCTGGATGGAAGTGGAGAGAAGATCTTTGCAACAGGCTTAAGAAATCCGGTAGGTATGAGCTGGAATCCTATAACCGGACAATTGTGGACGGTAGTGAATGAACGCGATGAACTTGGAGATGAACTGGTTCCAGATTATCTGACGAGTGTGAAGCGTAATGCATTCTATGGCTGGCCTTATGCATATTTTGGAAAGAACGAAGATCCAAGAAGAAAAGGCGAAAAACCAGAGCTGGTTGCCAAGACAATTGTTCCGGATGTTCCATTGGGAAGTCATACAGCTTCTTTGGGACTAGCATTTTATACAGGAGGTCAATTTCCGGGATTCTATAAAAACGGAGCGTTCATTGGGCAACATGGTTCGTGGAATCGCTCTTCATTAGTAGGTTATCAAGTGGCTTATGTGCCTTTCAAAAATGGTAAAGCATCCGGTTCTTACCAACCATTTTTAACAGGATTTATTGCAGATGAAGCTAAGGGTGATGTCTATGGACGACCGGTGGGAATACTTCAAATTGCAGATGGTTCTTTGCTTGTAGCGGATGATGTGAGCGGTGTTGTCTGGCGTGTAGCTTACGATAAGTAATAAATAAAAGCAACTCTTGAGAGTTGCTTTTTTATTTATTCATTTCCATCAAAACGGATGCTTTACTAGGTACTATTTTTTATAAGCCTTGCTTATAGCTTGAATTATTTATTAAAATTCGTTGATGGTCTTTTGCAGTTATGATGTTAATTTTTTATAATTTAATATTAATAATAAATGTTTAATGATTTATTAGCACGTATTTTGTAATATGATTATTGAAAATACCTGGAAATGCTTAAAATATACTATTTATTTATTTTTTTTTGTGCCGTGTTTTTTTACGGCCAGAAGCCAGCTTCTACACGTGATTATTCTCTTTCAAACGTTACTGATTTACAATATAAGCCTGTAGTTGATTTAGATAATCCACCCAATATATCTGATAAAGCTGGGTTTGATAATGCCGAAATAACTTCAGATCAAGAAAAGCAAATCGCCTATAATCTTATAGATAATAATATTCAAATAGCAGAAGGTGATTACACTCTTGCACCTAATAGCTATATCTTCTATAAAGATGGTGTTCTGCCTGATGGTACCAAAACTGACGGTTTGTACATACCTGTTGCAAAAGCTTATCAAATGTGGGATCATGGCAGATATATGCAAAATGATGCAGGTTTATTCACGCCTGTCAGCGAAAATGGTCAACAGTCCGCTACCGTATTTTGGGAAGATGTAAATGGATTAATAAGTTCGACCTCTATCGTGGGAGCAGGTAAAGATGCTAAAATTAAAATTATAATTGATAAAACGAAAGGTGAGGGTAACGCAAGTATAGCACTTAAAGTCAATGGTGTGATCTATTGGACCTGGCATATTTGGGTTACGGATGATCCTGCAGATGGAGCAGTTTACGGGCAAGGCTTTGAAACGAATGTCCTGAATCAGGCATTCATACCAAAATATATGGATCGGAATCTTGGTGCGACAAACGCCCACTTTCTTGGTCATAACTGGCACAAATCTGGAGGTCTTATGTATCAATGGGGAAGAAAAGACCCAGTACCATCGTTGCAATATAAAGATGGAACATTTTATGAAGTTACAGGCGATATTGGAAGCAGAAGACATGCTTACGCAACTTTGCAATCCTCTCCAATATCTATAAAACAAAGAGGAATAGATACCGGTACCAATAACATCAATGGGAATATAAGATATTCCATTAATAATCCGATTGACATTATTAGCCACGCTTCTAATGATGGTACTTGGTTTTCCAATCAGGAATATAAAATCAATAATTCCAATCCAGATCTGATAGAAACTTGGGACTTATGGGCTGATAACAGAAAAGGTTTGCACAGCAATGCTTCTAGTGGAAATGCTACTGTTGCAACAGATAGCAGATCATATGAACTAAAATCAGAGTATGACCCTTGTCCAAATGGATGGAGGGTATCATCTCATTATGGAAGGAATACCGTTAATAATAACCTTAACCCATTAGGACGAAAAAACAGCGGTGTCAATGATGATACAAATATTCCTTACAGCCAAATATTTTAATGAGGCATTGATCGGAATCAAGGTCTATCCTGGCAGAGGAATAGATTTTAACGGAACCGTTAATAGGAAAATAGGATTGATGCCAACTAGTGGAAACTATATTTATTATCAGTCAAATGTTGGTACATCTACATCGGCTGTTTATCAGGATACAGCATCTGATGCTTTTTTACTTATTGCCACTTATGGTATTGGAGGTAATAGAGGGACGATCATTCGCAACGATCCTGAAAGAGCAGATGTCTCTACTACTGGCTGGAATGGGATCTATGTGAATCAAACATTTAAAACAAATGCTTTGGGTGCGGTAAGATGTATGAAAGATCCGAACTTAGCATTATTACCTGCATTTTATAATACTGAATATGTTTTGTCAACAGACAATGATAACACTGATTATAAAGCCTGGACAAAAGAACCCAATAGTTTTGTTGTAATGACTGGTGAGGTTAATGATCCTGTGTCACAGGACAAAGAGCTTTTGATCAGTCTCAAAAAAGCTTACGCAATGCACAAGCTTTATCTTTCCGATAATAAACAGCTTCCATCAGGTAATATCAATACGGGAAGTGTAGTATGGACCGATAACCGGGATCTGATCAAAAAAATTCAAATTATTGGTACTTATCCGGATCAGCAAATGAAAGTTACGATAGCTGCGAAGAAAAAAGGCAACGCCGTAATTGCTTATCATAAAGGAAATAATGGAGTCTGGGGAACATCTGATCCTGATAAGGTATTATGGAGCTGGCACATTTGGGCACCGGTTACTGACCCGTTGTCTGAAGAAAATCAAGTAACTTATACAACCGAATCTGTTCAAAATGGTGGAATCATCCCTACTACTAACGGGCAGATAATATATCCTGCTAAAGGAGGAACGCCTATGACTACCACTTTTATGGATAGAAATCTTGGCGCCTTACAGGCATTGCCATCTTCATTAGTTAGACCTGACCTAGCCACTGAATTACGATCTAAAACACAGGTACAACAATCTGGCGGGCTTCATTATCAATGGGGAAGAAAAGATCCTTTACCAACATTCCACAACCCTGGTGGAACTCAGTATATCGCAGCTCATGCTAATAGTGTCCAGGTTGCTGCAACATATAATGTCTATAAGCAAACTGGAGTAGACATTGACGGAAATGTTGTTCTAGGAATATCAGATCCTATCACTGACGAAATTTTCTCTTCAACAGATAATGTTTCTGGATATTCCAGAGAATGGAATGTTTATAGATCGTCTGCGGGTATCGCAGCTTCTGATCCTAAAAATGAAAAGATTAGAAAAATTATAAAATACGCTACTGAAAATCCGTTATATTTCCTTTTCAGGTCCAAAACAGGTCAAGAACTAGGAATAGAAGATACAGGAGCACTACTTACAAAATCACTACAAGTAAAAGATTGGATTTCTGACGAAAACGGACTTGCACAGGACAGATGGGGACATGCTGCCGAAAAATCGGTTTATGATCCTTGTCCAGCTGGATGGAGAGTTCCAGATACTGCGAACGCCAATTTATTTGCTGCGGGTAATAACGGCTCGTATGCAAAAGGGTCATCACCTTGGTTTTATAATGGATATAATACCAATAGTAGTTTTGCAAACTATGGTATTCTTCAGAGTACCGTTGCAGATCTTACTGCTGGATCAGTCAATAATGCTGTAAATGTCAGACAGTATCCGGGCTACACGCTTTCAATCACCACAGAAAGTACAACACCAAGTAGCAGATCTGGTTGGGTATTTAGTTTCACTGATTCCAAATATAATATAGGAAATATCCCGGCAACCGGCATACGTGGAATTCTTGGTGGCAATGATTGGAAGAATGCCAGAAGTGGTTCGCCCGCTACCGACAATTATAAGTATCAAACAGGATTGTGGACTAGTTCTCCCGCAGACTACTACACTGGTTATGCTATTGGACTTGATCTGAGCAGTATTTCCGGGTATGGAGGAAAACTTGCATCGGGAACAGGTTTTTACCCGCAGGCAGCTATGGGGGTGAGATGTGTAAAGGATACGGAAAGATATATGGGAGATCTCCCTTACACTGTAAATCCCGATGGTACAACACTTGGTTCTATTATTACGGTCAAAGAAAATAGCAATGATGATATTCAGATTTATCCAAATCCTGTAAAAGATGTACTTAATGTGGTTTCAAAAAATAAAGATACACAGGATTCTGGATTTGTAATTTTCAATACGGCAGGAAACATTGTGAAACAGGGGTATTTTAGTAACAATAGCATCAATATAGCAGATTTACCTTCAGGTGTTTATATGCTAACAGTTGAAAATTCTTCTAAAGCTTTCAAGATTATTAAGAAATAAATTGCATCTGAGAGAATGAAGAGAATTATGGACTATTATTGAAAATAAAAGAAGTTGAGATAGCCTACAGGCTGTCTTTTACATAAATATTTTGATAAATAATAGGATTTAATATGAAGCTAATGGCAATGTCTATAGAAGACTGAAAGTGTGCTTCAGATTACCGATGGCTATCTGCTTGTAGCGGATGATGTTAGCAGCGTTGTTTGACGTACAACTTATAATTTAAAAAGGAGATAGGTAAAAACTCATAGACAAAAACGCTATATAGTTTACTTCCCCTTGGCGAGCTTATAAGTGAAAAAAGTTCTCTTGTCTTCTAGATTCCAAGTGCTGAGCTCTTCAGACACCTCCTCTGGATGCTTTTTGCTGATATCGCGGAGCGCATTTCCAACAGACTTTCGCAAATAGTCGCTCTCATCAGCTCTGTGGCCACTGATGAGTTCTATGGCCTTTTTAGGATTCTCCTTGAAGTAAGGTCTTCCTGTCCAGATCCTGAGTCCCTCTATTATGGCCCTTTTTATATTTGGGTTGGGATGGGCGAGCCATATTTCGATTTTCGGAAGGCTCTGTTCATAACCAGTGCTGTTGCAATAGTGATCGAATGCTTTTGCGAGCATTTCCTGAATGCGCCAGTTCGGGTCTTCTGCCACTCTTGTCTCTAGCAAGTTTAGCGCTTCATGATGCTGGGTTGAGAGTTGCCCGAGCATATAGGTGGCAAGCATCCTCACCTGATAGCTTTCGTCATCTAGAAAACTATTGGCGAGCGCCAGATGATCTTGCGTTTGATCTTTCAGGATAGAATCTCCGGCTTCAATGATATGCTTGAAACCATGTTCTATTGTTTTCAGGTGTGCAATGATTTCTTTCATGACATTTGATTGCTAGATTCCACTACCAATTTCTGCTTTCTTTAAGTTATTTTTAATGATTATTTGTTTTGAGTTCTAATTCAAATATGTAAAACTTTGTCATCTATTTAATATATTTTCAGTTAAAATAATATCAACTCTCCAATATTATTTTTTTTACTTTCTCAATTAGCATACTATCTTTTACAATACCCTATGCGCGCTCCTGTATTACTGAAAAGCCTTCCGGATGTTCCCGTGGTCTATCCTGCTGGCAAATATGAATACATTGTAGAATATAATGGTAAAGAATGATCCACACATTGTTGCCGCTATTTATGACATTGGGCTTTGTAATAGATTATATGCTCTTTTAAATATTGGGCAAAGAAAGTGATGTAGCTTTCTTTCAGAAGAATTATAATGTTAACGCAGGTCCTTTTTGATCACCAGATATTTCAAATCGTTCGTTCCGGCATTACTGATGCCATGTTCAGCGTTCGGAGGGCAATACAGACTCGTATTGGGTCCTGCTTCAACGGTTTTGCCATCGAGATAGAATGAGGCCTTTCCCTCAAGGATATAAAAGAATTCTTCTTCTGGATGGTGGTGGGGTGCGTGTGTTGATTTTCCCGGTGCTACGATGCTCATCTTCAAGGTGTTCTCTTGGGTAAAATTTTTATCGGCAAACCAGTATTGATATCCTGATTTCGTCTCCTTGGCCTTGTTCATATCAAACTCGTTTACACAGTTTTCTATAGTATAGATTGGTTCTGCTTGCTTTGCCACCGTCTTTTGACCATATACCGATTGATGGGTCATCATGCTGGTCATTAAGGCTAATAGATATTGCTTTGATTTTTCCATTTTTTTGGTATCTATATAATATTGAATTCTGATTTTCAAAATTTGAAAATACAAATATAAATAGTTCTAATGTTTAAGATTGAGGTTTATTGAAGAATTTGGGTGGGACAACTCCTGTTTTTATATTTAATAAAATGGTCATTATAATAATCACCTTATTTTAACTTTCTGCTTGATCTTTCCATAACTGAAAATATTGGCAATGATGATCGGAAGGAAGAAGACTGGAACCATTGTATAAATGCCAAATCCTATTGTTATCGTGAAATAATTGCAGCCAACGACCAGTAGAACGAAAAATATAATAAACCCGATGAACTGACATAACAAATTCTTTTTGATTACAGACGAACCAATCAAGATACCAAAGAGCTCGTTAAAGATTTTCCCATCTGATAAAGTCAAGATGTAGAAAAATTGCTACCGCAATTGGAGTTGTAGAGAAACTGTTGCCATGAAAATTTACAGAGCGGAACAGTCTTTGCAAGTATTGAAGCCCAAACCAATTTATTAATATAAAAAATAAAAGTTATGAATCACGACGCATGCATTGAGGCAATGAACGACCTCATCAAGATCAACAACGACAGAATAGAAGGTTACAAAAAAGCAATTGATGAATTACAGGATGACGAACATTTTGATCTGAAAACTGTTTTCAGCGGTATGGTGACCGAGAGTCAGCAATACAAAGCAGAACTGCAGAACAAGATACACGAGTATGGTGGTTCTACGGAAGAGGGAACAACCACTTCAGGAAAATTGTATAGAGCCTGGATGGATGTTAGGTCTGCTTTCGCAGTTAATGACAGAGCATCAGTGTTGAGTGCTTGCGAAGCAGGTGAGGATGCAGCACAAAGGGCTTATAGGTCGGCTATTGAGGACGAAGAGGTGATGGAGGAGACCAAGGTATTGCTTCGTCAGCAAAAGCAGTCCCTCAGAACATCTCACGATAAAATAAAAGCTTTAAGGGATACGGCCAAAGCTTGATCTTTTTATTTGACCAAACTTTAACTGAGAAAACCTTCTTGAAAAGAAGGTTTTTTTATTTAATACATAAAATTATTTAGAAAAGTTATTTAAGGTTTCGGAGGATTTACTTTATTGGAATAGATATGGGTAATGATCCCGTTTCCGATCACAATTGAATTGATAAGGAGATCAAGATCTTGTCCGGCATATATTTTTTCTAACATTTCATCGGCTTGCAACAGATAGATGTCCGCACTCACGGTGTCTCCGGGGAATACTATTTCTGTATCGATAAATGTTTGGTGGGCAATTATTTCTTGCATGTCATCGGGAAACTTGATAATGGTTCTGAAACCTGAGGATACGGGCGTTACAATACCACCATCTTCTGTTTTTAGATAGGTGAGTGTCGCTTTAAAATGAGGTTTTTTTTCCATTTCTTTATTTTATTTTTAAACCGTGATGAACAATAATTTTCCTCTAACAAATTAAAACACTACTTTACGTTGCCTATCATAATTTCCAACGCCTTCATTATCTCAAGTATTCCAATAGGCTATTAGCCAAAAGTAATGTGTATACGGGCTTCAGACGTATTTTCATTGAACCTTAATTCTCCAATTTTTTAAGAAGGCTTGCAGCATATAATCCGTGAACAGGTTTATCATCAATAAAGTGTGATGTTTCAATCGACGTTACGATAGGGTCAATTGTTTCATCGGCAACATATGCCTTGAGATTTTTAACAACTTTTTCAACTTTCATTCTTGGACCGCCTTCTTTAAGCACAACAATATCTCCTTTTTTAAATTTATCTTTTGACATAATTCTATTTTTTTTATCATTTACCAAAAAGAACGCCATGATAAAAAATTATAGTTTTTTGACTGCGAAAAATTGTACACAGAGTTATCTACTTCTACGAGTTAAAGGCGTTCCGAAATTCCAAAGGCGAGAGCCCCGTCCTTACCCTGAACATCTTGCTGAAGGACTGCGGATGCTCAAAGCCCAATTCATAGGCGATCTCTGCCACGGTCAGATTGGTATTGGTCAACCGTTCCTTCGCTTTTTCAATGACTTTGCTTCTGATGTACTGCTGGGCATTCTGTCCGATCAGTGAGCGCAACAGGTCGCTCAGATAGCCGGGGGAGATCTTAAGCTGGTCTGCGACATACTGCACGGTCGGAAGACCCTGCTGCAATGATAGTTGATTATTAAGATGATCCTCAAGGATACTTTCAGTTCTCTGGAGTATATCGTTATTGACCACTTTTCTGGTGATAAACTGCCTCTTGTAGAACCTGTTGACGTAGCTTAGCAACAGCTCCAACTGGGCAATTACCACTTCCTGACTGAACTCATCTACTCGGCTGTTCAGTTCCCGCTCCATGATTTGATAAACCGACAGGATGACCTCCCTTTCACTATCCGAAAGGTGAAGCGCCTCATTGGAGGCATAAGAAAAGTAGCCGTATTGTTTTATTTTTCGGGCGATAGGATGACCCAGTAGGAAATCAGGATGGATCAGTAGAATATAGCAATAGGTCTCGCTATTATAATCGGTGCTTCCCACCAGCTGGTCAGGTGCCAGGAACAGCATACTGCCTTCGTCGTAGTCATAGTAGTTCCTGCCATACTTTAATCTTCCTTTGTTTCTCGTGATGAAGGTGATTTTATAGAAACTCAGGACATCGTAGATCGGTGCCATTGCCGTATTGAAAGGATTATCCTTGTTAAAGTGGACAAGGCTGATCAGCGGATGCTGAGGTGCAGGCAGTCCGAAGGCCTGATGGCTTTCCGATATCGAGATGAAGCGTACAGGTTTATCGTCTTTGGATTTCATACTATAAATGTATAAAAAACCTATGACCATAGATCATAGGTTTGTGTTAGACTACCAAGGAAGAATATGATCCTTCCCGCTGAAGTCAGCCGGACCGGTGAAGCTTCCTGTCGGCAGGTCTTCAGCCAGAGCAACCCTGATGGGTTCTTTTGAACCTTCTTCTACAGAATCCGTTCCCTGAAAATTATTCAGTGCCGTGGCCGTAAATCCCGGGCTTACCAGATGAACCTTGATATTGGTATCCTCCAATTCTATCGCCAGCGAAAGGAAAATACCATTAAGCGCCGTTTTCGATGCACCATAGACGGCATCAAAATTGGAGCGGTACGGATTTTCCAGATTAGCATTGATACCAAGAGATCCCAAAGCACTTGAAACGGTCACAATCCTTGCGTTGTCTGCTTTATGTAGCAACGGCAAAAAAGCCTGCGTCAAAGCTAATGTTCCGAACACATTCGTATCCCAGACCTTTTTAAGCTCGCTGATCGGTGCGATACTGGCACGCTGCGCACCCAAAACTTCCTCCATCGTGCGTCCTGATAATCCAGCATGGGAGACTGCAGCATTGTTGACCAACAAGGTCAGGTATCCGTGTTCTCTTTCTACAGTTTTTACCGTTGCGTTGATAGAATCTGGATTCGTGATATCCAGCTGGATCGCTTTTGCCGATCCACCCAGCTCTTCAACCGCCGTTTCGCCTTTTCTAAGGTCACGCGAGCCTACATACACGGTGTACCCATTCTCTACAAGGGCTTTAGCGATTTGAAATCCCACACCGGTATTCGCACCCGATACCAGTGCTACTTTATTTTCTTTGTTCTGCATTATTTTAATGTTTTAAAATTGATGAAGCAAAGTTGGGTATTAAAACAACAACAGATGTATCCCGATCAAGACTAGTTGAAGCCCAATCGAATTAATTATTTAGATTTGCTATGTGGCCAGCACCTTTCATTATTTCGGTAAGTGCGCTACTAGTTCAACTTCCAGCTTAGAATCTTCCATGTATAATCTTTGAACCTGTACCCAAGTGGCTGCCGGAAAATCATTGCTGTAAAATTTCTTGCGCACATCATTATACTTTTTCATTGCCTCAATATCTGTGGTGTATAAATTTTCTTTTACCACGTTGTCGAATGTGGCACCGTAATTCGAAAGCACCTTTTTCAGATTATTGTATACCGAAGCAATTCCATCTGGTGTAATATGGTTGGTCACTACGCCTGATATATAAATTACATTGTCGATCTTCACTGCTTGAGCATAGCCTGCATTGCTGTCCTGTGTTTTATTATTCCAATGCCATTTTTCTTTTTGAATTGTTCTTTCTTGAGAAAATGAATTAGTGAAAATCAGGAATAAACTAAAAATAAGGAGTTGTCTCATAGTTTTGAATAGTTTAAGATTAATAGTTCTGAAACCCGAGGATACGGGCGTAACAATACCACCATCCTCGGGTTTTATATAAGTAAGTGTGGCTTTAAAATGAGGTCTTTTTTCCATTATTTTATTTTTTACTTAGTAGTTTTTTCCTTGAGAAACTAAAAATAATATCGTGTACTGCTTTTCAAAACTTCCAGCGCCTTCAGGATCTTCTTATCCTTCATCAGATCTTCCAGATTATCACCATCCAAAATCTCAAAGTCAGGCCTGATATTGCTTTTATAAACTTTTTGATTCCTGTCCACCACATAATCCGTTGACAGGTTTAATCCAGCATCTGCATTAATTTTAAAACCCTGCACAGCAGTCGTGTAATTTGCTGTTGGTTCTCCAATAACAGAGGTGTTCTTCCTTCCAATCAGAGATATAGCAGTCATTTCACCGGCACTGGCGGTGTAGCAGCTAGTCAGGACAACGATTGGGATATCTTTTTTGATCTGTGTTTTCAGTGGTACTTGTCTTACCAGCTCAATACCGTCAATCAGCATTTTTCCGTCTTTGATTTCCCATTGTCCCGAAGACGTTCCTTTAGAATTTCTAAACCCGCCAAAAACAACATTGTCACTTCCGATAAATTCTTTTAAGCCTAATAATATCGGATACATATTACCGCCTGTATTAGTTCTCAGGTCTATGATCCAGGCTTTGATTTTAGTGGAGTTAATTTCATTAATATGGGTGGTGATGTCATTGGCGATACTGTCCACTTTCTTAAATGCAAAATCACTATTACCTGGGATTCTTATGTAGCCTGTGTTTTTGCCGATTACCTGACTTACTACCGTTGTCTCAGACTTCAACCGAGTTTTCAGATAAGCATTATCCACACCTGGAGCTTTGTTCCATCCATAGGTCTTATCTTTATACTTCAAACCGCCGTGATGATCTCCCAGCAGTTCAAACACTTCCGCATACAATGGAGCCAGCTCGGATATTTGATCCAGATTCTGACCTTTGCTGTACAATCCACTTTTGATGATCTCTATCTTAGACGTATCAACCGCATTTGTTTTTATCAGATCAATAGATTGATCAACAAACAGTTTAACACTGTCGTTTTTAAAAGTCTGAGAGAAGGAAGGGGTGTAAAAGATGACAAATAAACCAAAGAACAGGGGCTTGAGTATTTTACTAAAAAACATATAGATCTGCATAAGTCAAATATAAGGAATATCTATCCTAACCAAAAAAGAATTAAGTTGGTATTCTAGTTTTATAAACCATTAAGGAGAATTTCTATATTAATAAATATCGTGATAATCGAAGATTATAAAATTCTGATTTTAATATTAAAACTTTTGGGAACTTTCAGTTTCTATTTTGATATTAGTTATTGTTGGACTCCTTTGGTTTGTAGAAATATTATGGAGATGTTTCTTCTAAATATTATGGATTTACCTAGGGTCAAAATAAAATCTTAAACCCTGTTAGGATTCTCTATTTGGATAATTGCACAATAATTGATTCATCTGCTACAATGTAAAATTTCTTATGTCAGAATTTACAATAGGTGATAGCCCGGAGATATTAGACTTTAGATTTTAATGTTTGCTTTCAATTCGTTTTTCTAATTTCATTTTACCGATCATAAAAATACAGTTATGAAGTTCAAATTTTTTTTATTCGCACTTGTACTATTGATCAGCAATTCCTGTCGGTCGCCTAAAACTAACAGCTTTAGGGATAGCATTATCAAAAAGGAACGGGTAGCATTTCAAATCATTCTTGGGAAAGAGGGATCAGAAACCAAAAAGCTCGACAATTTGGTGAAAGGTGACTTCAAAGGCGCGTTGGCGGCCGTTGATCAGCAGAAGCTGGAGTTCGACAAACTCATTGGCAGTATTCAGACGCTTTCTTCAGACGGCATTCAAGAAGGTGAATCGCTCAAAATGGCTGCTATCAATTATTACAAGGCATTGCAGGAGCTTCACTATTTTGATAGGAAAGATATAGAACAGCAGGCATTGATTAGGAAACTGAACGGTAAAGAGAAGGAAATTGCTCAAGATGCGTTGATTGAATTGTCTCGGCAGAAGAGATCGCTTTACGCGAAGGTCTATGAGAATGAGTATCGTCTCAGTAATGCTCTCGATAAGTTTGATACCGCCAATGGATTTTAACGAGGGCAATTACTACTACCACTTTTGCTAAAGTTCAGATGTAAACACGTAATAGTTTTGATCATTTTCTTCATGACATATTCTGCATAAGATTATTTCAAAGGAAATTCTGGTCTTCTCATTTTGTACTTTGTTCCGTTCAATGATTCCAAAAAAGAGATCAGTGCAGATTTCTCGTCTTTTGTAAGCTTCAAAGGTTGCATTAGAGAATCGGTAATGGGATAGAAAGGATCTTTTTGTTTTTGTTCCGGTTTTGGATCTATCATATGCATTCCGCTATTATAGATATTGACAATCCCTTCCAGATCATCAAACAAACCGTTATGCATCCAAGGTCTGGTGAGATTAAGGTCTCTCAATTGTGGAGTTCTGAATTTGCCGACATCTTCAGGTTTTTTGGTGACATTGTAAAGTCCTAAATCTTCATACTCTCTTTTGTAGTAAGTTAAACCGATATTGTGGAAAGATTCGTCGGTTAGGTTTTGTCCGTTGTGACAGTTCATGCAACGGGCTTTTGTACGGAATATGTGCATCCCGTAAATTTCTTTGTCAGATAAAGCATTATATTTTCCATCAATAAATTGGTCGAACCTGCTAGGTTGACTTTTAATAGTTTTCTGGAACTCAGCCAACGCTTTTACGATTCTGTCATAAGTTACTTTTTTGTCACCGTAAGCGTTTTTGAAAAGTTCACTATAGTTTTTGATTTTCTGAATTTTTTTAGGAAGTTTTTGTACATCCATGGCCATCTCATGATGAGCTCCAAGTGGTCCGGATGCTTGCTCTTCCAAAGACTTGGCCCGTCCGTCCCAGAAAAAGGCTTTGCGATTAATGATATTGTAGAGGGATATGGTGTTTCTGTTTCCCATCAGATGGTCATTTCCCAATGCGATGCGCCTTCTGTCTGTCCATCCCATTTCCGGATCATGGCACGAGCTACAAGAGATTTGATTGGAATTGGAAAGTTTTGGGTCAAAGAATAGCATTTTTCCGAGAATCACCTCGGGACGATCTTGCTCTATAAAAAACAGAGAATCTCTTTTGATAGAAGAAAATTCTTTCCAAGAAACACCATAATTAATAGTTGGTTTTGGCCATTCTGTAATCGCTTTTTTGTAGCTCTTGACAATTTCTTCGATGCTGGGGTCTGGATTGTCCATTAGATCTTGTCCTACTTTGGGCGTAAAACTGAATAAAATGAAAATAAAAATGCCAAAAATTGCAAGAAAAACCTTCTTCATCTCCTAAAATATTATACCTAAACTTAGAACTGCGAAATTATTGTTTTTTTCTTTAATTGTTTTCGTGATTCGTTGTCCACTTACAAAAAATGCCGGAAGTTTTTGAATTTTAAAATCATAACGAACCAGCACTCCCATTGTAAAACTATCGCTCGTCAGGATATCAAAATCCTCAAGGATCCATTCTAGTTTTCCGGAACTCACGTTGGTATCTAATGCATTAATTGCTTTGTTCACACTTCGATAAGCGTAATTTGGTCGGAAAGTTAAAACTTGATTTTTCTTAATTTCTACTTTTAAGTCCAAATCTAATCCGAAGGTATACGCATCATATTTTTGACCAGAAAAAGGATAGATTCTACGGTCAATAACTTCTTGGTAAGAAAAAAACGGGATTGCTGTGAAAGTGTATTTTTCTTGGCTTAACTGATATAGACCTTTTATACTTGTAGTATATTGCTCCTTTTTATAAGCTTTTCTTTTGAAAATAAGTTCTGTATTATCGGAGTTGCTGGTGTAGCCATATTCTGTTCCGGTTCGCACCGTAGAGTTATAATTAAAAATCAAACCAATCCTATTATTCTTTAAAGTAATGAATTTGGCGGCTTCGATTTGGGATGTTTTGTTCTCCAAATCACTTGTGTCATAATAACGGTTTCCAACTCTTGGATGTATTCCTTTTATATTATTGGAATTGGAAAGTGTTCCAATGATATAAAAGTCTTTTCCATTCTTGCTGGAGATTTGTCCGCCAATTTTATAACCAAGTTCTTCAAATTGTGTCTCAACGGTATTATTAAAGAAATAATTAGTATAACCAAATCCAATCGATTGATAAACAATAGGAAAACTAACTTCGTTAACAAAAGCTACTTTACTATTCTGGGTGTATTTGTTAAACTCACCAAAGATTCCTACTTGGTAATCTCGGTAAACTCTATAATTTATTCCTGCTGAAAGCAATAGATCTGATGTGGTATCTCTTGATCGTGGATCTCTAGATCGGTAAGCCATTTGAGCTTCATAACTTCCAGAAAGTCCAAAAGAAAAACGATTCATTTTTTTAGCATAGCCTCCTGCGAAATGATAAGTTTCTAAATTAATATTTCCTCCTACAGAATCCAAAGTAACATAAGGCGCAATTCTTTCAAAATCCAAATTCTCGTTGTAGCGGATATTTTTTCTGGTCATATTGCTATAACCCGCATTCCCCCAAACAACACTATTTGATTTTAATTTTTTAAATGAATTGGTTTTTATACTAAATCCTGTATCTCCGGAACCTATCTGTCGAAGATAAGTTTTTTGATCATCAGATTGATAGTTAACGCTAAACTCTGACATCGAAAAAGAACTATAATCCGACATATTCGCCGGATTATAGTAAAAGTTGTTGGTTTGTATTCTTTCTTCGTTGTATTGGTTGCTGATTGTTGGAAATAAGCGTAAACTATCTTGCCCGGAAATAGAAATCAAGCCGATACAAAATGAAAGAACAATGAAAAATTTTGATTGATTCATTACTGAAAATGATGTTTTCAAAATGTTATTTTACGATACCGTTTTTCAAACTTGGTTCAGAATTACGAACGAAATCTGCAGTGGAGTTATTGGTGTCTTTGTAAAGATTTTTACCGTTGGGCATCAATCCTAATACTTTTCTTCTAACTGTTTTTCCATTGTAACCAGGAGATGCAGTCGTCCAACCCGCGTCGATAGATGGTGCTGTCAAGATTTGAAGGAAGTCATTATCACGACTTGTATTAAGAGCATCTATGATCCAAGTATTTGGGATTTTGTAAACACTTTTGTTGGTAACACCTCCTGCAGAATTGGTGTAGGAATAATCGTATTTGTTATTTGCTAAAAATGATGATGTAGATTGCCCTTTTGGTAGTCTTGCCAATGCATAGCCTTGCTGACTTGTAGTGTAAAGGAAAATCATATTAAATGTCATTTGTGTATAAATAATATCCATGTTCGGTACTGCTGGATTATCCACCTGTCCTAAACTTGGATTTGTAGAAGGAAATTCGAAATCAGCTTTTCTCAAATCAAATCCATTGGATGATGTGTGATCAATAGCGTTGTCACCTACAACAATAAAACTTCCTGGTTGTACTGGAAACTCTTTATCATTATTTTTATCTATATCGGGAACTACCATTACAGCACTAATAGGGAAAGCTTCATCTACAATATTAGGAGTTACCGTTCTTGCCACAGTGGTAAAAAACTCAGATGTTGCAATCATTAATCCATCTGCATAAAGTACTTCATCTGTATTATTTGTGATTTTGAAGTAACGAGAATTATTGTAGTTTTTACCATCATTTGTTTTTACTCCAGCGAAGAAAACCTCTTCTATAATGAAGTCTTTATTAAATTGCTTGATAATCAAAGGTAAAGATAGATTAACAACCCCTGTTTTGATATCTTGCACCGCTGTTACACCTACTTGTACTTCTTCATTATCTTTTGTAATAACAGTTCCGTTGGCTGTAATTTTGTAAGAACCATAAGGTAATTCAAAAGAGTAAGCACTTGCGTTTTCCAAAGTTTTTTTGGTGATAGCGCCGGAATTGGTTTCAAGGATTTCTATTTCAACTGTTTTGTAAGTTGCAATATTATCTCCCGTAAGAGTTACGGTAAGAACACTTTTCTGAGCAACTTCGGTCCCAAAGTCATCATTGTCGCTAGAACAAGACACAATAACTGATGAAGAAGTGAGGGCGGCAACAAGACCGATTACTAAAAATCTTTTTTTCATAATATATTAAATTTTAAAAGTTATAATTAAGTTCCATTCCAAAATAAGGTTTGTTTCCACCTTGTCTTTCTATTTTGTTTCCCAAAAAGTAATAAGAATGCTCGTAGCTAAATAATCTATTGACAAACATCGATGTCTTAAGGCTTCTGTATATTATTTTTGTGACTTTAAAATTGGCTCGGATGGTATAGGTTTCCCTCGTCGATATATTATCCGTAACAGAAACATTTCTCACAAGCCACTGTTTATACAAGTCTGTCCTGTCACTGTCCAAGAATGGCTGTACAACACCATCTAATCCTATGTAAGAAGTTGGCTCAGGAATTCTGTCGTCTTTTTTCTCATAGTTGTACAGAGAGCCTTGTACAGAAGCGGAAACAATCAATCCCAAGTTCGGGATGTAAGTGTCAATCATAAAATTATAATTTAGGTTTTCATTGATGTAACCTAAGTCGCTTTGATAGATACCATAGTAAGGATAATTGCTTCCTGCTAAAGAAATTTCTGGACGTTCTATGACAGGAACCGTATTTCTGTATTGTGTTTTAAACCAAGCTCCGGTCAAAGTGAATTTTGTATTAATACCTTTGAGTCTTGGTGAAGTGTAACCAAACTCAATTCCGTCTTTTATGGTCGCGCTTCCGTTTTCCGTAATGGTGTAATTTCCAAATTCTCTAATGGTTTCGTATGGGACATTCGTTAAGTCTGGTCCATTTTCTCCCCATTGTGATAAATCAATATAAGATGTGTTGTATTTTTTGTAAGTATTAATTTTAGTTTGCAAAGTACTTCGGAATCCATTATTAAGATCTTCCTTGAAATAGGTGATGAAAAAGTCGTGACCTCTATAACTTAGATCCAGACGGATTTCTTTTTTAATATTTTTTGCTGCCGTCAGATTTTTATTTTCACGATTCTGAACGTAAGTCATAAAGTTGACATAGCGGTAGTTTTCATCATCGTGATAATAATTGACCTGGGCATAATCTGTAAATCTGCTGTTTGGGTATAACATCAGCAAAGTTGGTTGCTTATACAAGATTCCGTAGCCCAGAGTTACATCAGTTTTCAAGGGATAATTGCCAATCATCAGATGAGGCAAATTATATTGGAGATTGATTCTTGGTTCTGCAAATATCTTTTTACTAATGATATAGGAGTTATCTATTCCCAAAAGTTTTGAAACTCTTAAACCTGTGTACAGAGAAAATTTGTGTTGATTCAAGTTATATGATATTTGATTCCCTGCGAAGAAGGCCAAATTTTGCCATGCAGGAATATCATTGAATTCTCTCGGTCTTGTTCCAATAGTTGCGGAAGGAGGGGTTGTCAAATCCCATTGCTGACCTTTTCCAAAGTTTTTGGAATACTTCCAGTCAAGACCTATTTCATATTGATTATTGAATTTCCCAAATTTTCGAGAGCCTGATGCTTGAGCAAAAATGGATAGATCTAATGGTTTTCCATTGGTTGACGATTCTGCAACATATCTGGTATCAGGATAGATTCCAATATTTTCTCCCGCAGTTGTTGCCAAAGAAAGGGCTCTTGGTCCGGAAAGTTGTACTAGTTTTACTTGTTCAATGCTTTCAAAACCTTGTCGGATGGCTGTATTTATAGCCAACTTATCAAAAATAGATGCTGCATCCAGTTTATAGATGAAGTTATTAGTGAAACTAACTCTCTGGTTAGAATTTTTATAGGAATCTGTTAATGCATAACCTGTGTCGGGATCGTATTTCTTTTTATCGATGTTATTGGAAAAATCGATGGTAGAGCGCCATTCCAATGGTTTTTGCCAAAGCGTTGTGTTTAATTTGGAACGCAAGGATGCTGTGACACGTTGATAATTTTCATAATCATCCGTTGGATCTTGCTTAGAATCCAAATAATCTAGATTAGCATTAATGCTCCAATTTTTATTGATCAGAAAACCTTTTCCAACGTAATATTGTTTGCTAAAGCCATCAGCCTTGAATCTTGCTTCCAAAGGTGAATATCCTATCTTTCTCTCGATCTTGATGACGCCTGAGGTCAGATCCCCGTAGGCAGCAGAAGGGATACCACGGATGACTTCCACTTTTTCAATATCATTGGTGGATATCGTTCGCATATCCACACCAATGGCTGGCGTGGCTCTGTTTCTGGGAGCTTCGCCCATTTGGGTATCATCAACTGAGGTTTGCAAATTGGCATTGGTGTTCCAAACGTTGTCATCTATCATGAACTGAGTGCCCAATGATGTTGTATTATAAGACGAAGGACCACCCGGATTTTCTCTTAATAAAACTCTATTGGTTGTGCTGAGGTTAGGATCTCTAGACAATCCGCCGGGAAGCAATTCCATAAGGTCTGCAAAACTGGAAGGCTGCAAATGTTCCATCGCTTGTCTGTTGATGACAGATTTGCTGGTCAGGCCTTTGCCTTCTTTTGCAGTGATGACAACTTCTGCAATTTTGGTCTCTTTTTTTAGCTCGACAATATAGGTTTGCGCGCCTTCCACATGGATGTGAAGTTCTTTTTCATCATAACTGTCCAGGGTGATGAGTAGCGTATGTTTTCCTTTTGAAAGATAGAGGACGGCAATTCCATCCGCATTTGTGATCATGTTTTTCTCATGGTCTTGTTTTACGACTGCATTCACCAAAGGAGTTTTCAGGTCATTTAGAACTTGAATGGTGATCGGGTAATTTTCGGATTGTGCTTGGACATTAATAAAAGCGAGACTGAAAAGAAATAGAAATAAATATTTGAACACACCGATTATTTAAAGATAGGGTGCAAAAATATTGATTTGATCAACTTAATCAAAGTTTATTTAGACTTATTTAAAATAAGAAATATGATTTTTATCTTGTTTTGAGATTATGGGTCTAGTTTGAATAACTTTTTTATAAAACTTTACATACACTTTGATATTCCTCAAAAGCATTCCCGAATTTTTCTGCAGTTACAAATTGACCGGTCTGATATTTTTTGTTTAAACTGTGGAGTTGGAGGATCTCAGCCTTCCACATAATTGCTTTTCAGTAGGCAGTCAATGTGCGAATAATTCACTTGGATACCAGTCTTTGTGTTCTATTGAAAATGTTTGAAGAATAGAGTTGCTGACAAGCATTGTCACCCCCGATAAACTCTTTTAATCCCAATAAGATTGGATACATATTCCCGCCTGTATTAATTCTCAGGTCGATGATCCAAGCCTTAAGCCAAGCGGAATTAATTTCATTAATATTAGAAGTTATATCATTGGCAATACTATCCACTTTCTTAAATGTAAAATCACTATTAGCTGTGATTCTGACATAGCCTATGTTTTTTATTGATCGCCTGAATGACTACCGTTGTCTTAGACTTCAACTTAGCCCTCAAATCTCCAAAGTCTTTTTAAACAGAATTCTCACCGCTCATCTCCTTTTCTTTATATCTGCCGTACGTCTGAGATCTAGCCCGAAAGGCAATGTTTGATTCCTGACTTGATACTTGCTTTAACAGATAATCGATCTTTTATCGATCGTAAAACATCCTTTTCTTATCGGGGATGCCTGCATCCAAGGCTAGGGCGACTCGATCATGACCCGGATGGTCTTTCTCCATTTTCCGCATCAGATCTTTTAAATAATGTTGTTATTAAGCGTAGCTATACAACAGACAGGGTGTCACTTTGTTCCAAGCAGCTTAATATCAATTAAATGCAGATTATATTGAATGTACCGAACCAAAACCTATGAATTTACTTATTATGGTCCGGGTTTATTGGTCAGTGGTACGAATCGCTCTTTACATTGAAGTATATTGTCAGGTACGATTTTTAATATTCTAATGAAAGTATTGTTATTTGTCAAATTAGATGTTTCTGGAATATTATGATTTTAACTACAGTTATATAGTATTAATACTACAATAAATCACAATTTATATGACTGAAATAATATTTGCTAATGTATAACAAGATTTAAATTTGTTAACATGAAGATATATTAGTTGTTAAAAGTGATAACATAGACTTATGATTTGATGACTTGGCTTCTGGATGCAAACAGCAATTGGATTATGAAAGGAGCCAATGTATTTGTAGCCTTTTGCTTAGAATATGATATTGGAACGGCTAAAGACCATAGGGAACACGTTGGTATACTGCGGTCTCAAATTTTTTTGGCATGGTAACCACTTGATTGAAATTGATATTGACATAAAATAGACTCTTTAAACTGACTGACAAATGAAAAAAAGAATTCTTATTGCTGACGACCATTATGTTGTTAGGATGAGCACGGCGCTGATACTTGAAAACCATTCAAAAGATTTTATCGTGGAGCATGCTGAAAATTATAATGAGGTTACTGTGAAGGTATCGCAGGATAACTATGATCTACTGATCCTGGATATAGAAATGCCGGGGAGCCTCTTCGAATATATGATAAAGGAGATGAAAGACCTGAATGCAGATATGAAGATCTTGATATTTTCAGGGCATAGGGAAAATGTTGCGCTACAGTATATCTTGGCGGGTGCGGAGGGTTATCTCAATAAAAACAGTGATGGCACCAGGATCATTGAGAGTGTGACGGCTATTTTCGAAAAGGGATATTACTATCCACAGGAACTGATGCATGATTTCCTGGTAAACCGGGACAGCACAAAGACTACGGCACTGCCGTTCGATATCTTGTCAGAAAGGGAGGTCGAGATCTACAAGCTCCTGATCAAAGGAGATGGTGTTCTGGAAATATCCAATCATTTGAATTTGCATATGTCCACCATAAGTACCCATAAAAAAAGGATATTCCAGAAGCTCAAGATCAATACCATAGCCGATCTCATCCATCTTCATAATAGATATTTCCCTTCATAAAGGTGATCGTCGCTTTAACATACAAGGTCAGGAGCTTGCTTCTGATCTTTCTTTTGTGCAATTGACCTGAGGTATTGATGTGTATGATATTTCCGGTTTCTCCATCATTCTACAACTACAGCCGATAGTGATAATTCTAACACCTTTTAGTGCTTAAACTACTGGTTTCCATTAGCGTATGAGATGATGCTATTTTATATTTGTACCCGGATATACAGCGTTGGATAGATAATAGAAGTAATGATTGATGATCTTCTTGGTCCTTTGATCATGGGGTCTATCAAAATAGGCATGGATAGGCCGCCTGCATTTCGATCCATCGATCGATAGGGATATTATGTATAGATATAAGTGTTGTTTTTGGGCATATATTCTGGGATCACAGGAGGTCATCATATCATTACAAAGAAAATGGGATTTAGTTACAGATGGGATTTCCATTTTGAGACTTTTGACCATGAAAATTGTTATAATAAAGCAAAACATAAAAGTGAAAAATAATTTAAGACAGTAAAAGCTTCTGCAAAAAAGAGAAAGAACTATTATTTGCGTCGGGATTATTGTTCTAGATCTCAGCCTATGGGCAGGTGGGGAGCAATACGACCATACTGTAGTAATTACATTTCGAAACGGTGGAGTAAAAAAAAATATCGTTTCCAAGAAAGCGGCTCCGAAGGTTATCATCCGGGAATTTGTTAAACAGTAAGGGACTGTTAAGAGTGATATGATGCGGGACAGTCGGTTATGATCTAAATTCATATTAAGATGGGCAGGGAAAAAACAACCGTCATATTTGTCAATAGCTCTGATAAAGGGTCAAAGATATTGCAGGTTCACACGATGCTTCTTAAACATTGGAAGTATTGGCTGGTAGCCGCTGTTATGTTCGTTATGTTGCTGATGGCTCTGTTGATAGGGTATGTTCATAACAGGAACGGTAGATATTACCGGTCCTATTACCATCAGAAGCTGGAGTACGGTAGCAAGGTCAGCAAAGCGGTCGACATTGAGAGGGCTAAAAATACATTTATGGCAATTGATGACAACATTTTGAAGATCAACCGTTTCATGGAGGCTCGCGGTCTTGAAAAACTTAAGATACAGGGAGCTCGGCAGGAATTTAATGATATGTTGGCACTGAACACGGTTTCGGACCAGTACCTGTGTTCTGTTCTTAAGATGAGAGATCTGCTGGAAATGATCCCTTTGGGCCAGCCAAGTGACGCCGTTTTTACCTCAGGCTTTGGGACGCGTGGAAACCCTTTCGGCAAGGCGGGGTCGGAATTCCACAAAGGGCTTGATTTTGCCGGGAAGTGGGGCTCTCCTGTAAAGGCAACTGCTGCCGGAAAGGTCATCTTTGCAGGGATAAGGGGAGGTTATGGTAAGTGTGTCATAGTCCGTCATGATAACGGCTTTGAGACCTTGTATGGGCATTTGTCGAAGATCGGGGTGGGCGTTGGTCAGGATGTGAAGATAGGAAGTGTCATCGGTGCATTGGGGAGCACAGGAAGAAGTACCGGGCCGCATTTGCATTATGAGGTTATTTTTAAAGGACAAAGGATTGATCCCAAAGACTATTTAAATTTATGAGATGCTTACAAGTTTACTACAGAAAAGAAAGAAAAATTTGGATCAGTTGGCCATCAGCACCACTATAGCCCATGGGGTAAAGCTCAATGGCAATATCAAGGGAGATCATGTGATCAGGGTCGATGGTGAGATAGAGGGGGATATCATGATGGGAGAGGGGATTATTGTCGGCGGGACATCGGTCATTAAAGGCTCTTTGTGTAGCGATTCTATCAAAATTTCCGGTAGGCTCATCGGTGACCTGACATGCAGGGAACTTTATATTACCGATACCGGGATTGTGGAAGGTGATCTTGTCGTAGAATTTTTAAAAGTGGATACGGGTGGTAAATATAGTGGACATCTACGAATGGACAGGGGATCTGAAAGCAAGACGCCATGTATACAGGCTATTGAAGGTATTGAAGAAAAAAAAGGTAATTAATGGCAAAGATCATCAGTATAGCCAATCAGAAAGGAGGTGTTGGTAAAACAACGACAGCGGTGAACCTGGCTGCCGCATTGGGCGTGTTGGAAAAACAGATATTGATCGTGGATGCCGATCCCCAGGCCAATGCTACATCCGGCTTAGGGATAGGGGACGTGCGATATTCCACCTATCATCTGCTGGAGCATAGTGTTGCACCTGAACAATGCATCATGGAAACCACAACGCCTAATGTAGAGATCATTGCCTCACATATTGATCTGGTGGCTGCTGAGATTGAACTGGTGGATAAGGAGGCTAGGGAGTTTATGCTGAAAAGATCGCTGGAAGATATACAGGACCGGTACGACTATATCATCATCGATTGTGCGCCGAGTCTGGGGATCATCACGGTTAATGCGCTGACCGCCTCGGATACCGTCATCATACCGATCCAATGTGAATATTTTGCGTTGGAGGGACTGGGTAAACTGTTAAATACTATCAAAGGGATACAGGCGGCCTACAATGCGATGCTGAAAATTGAGGGTCTGCTGTTGACCATGTTCGATAATAGGCTCAGGTTATCGAATCAGGTCGTGGAAGAGGTGAGGTCCCATTTCCCTCAGATGGTTTTTGATACCATTATCAGCAGGACGTTAGGCTAAGTGAGGCGCCGAGCTTTGGCGAAAGCATCCTGAAATATGATGTGGAAAGCAAGGGGGCCGTCCAATATATTCAGTTGGCGGAGGAGATTGTTTTAAAAGGTCGATATTGATCGGTCCGGAATGAACTTTAAGCTAGACCTTCATACTGGATATTAACCCCCGGTTATAGTAAGGATAGTATGATATTGAATATACAAAAGAAAATAAATTGGCTTATGAAAAGAAATACGATGATATTGGCGATAGGTCCGATACTGGTTTTGATGCTGGGGAAATATCTCAAATTCCAGGGCATATGTTTGCTGATAAGCATTTTACTGGCTTCTATGAAAGCTCAATTCCAGGACCATCCAATTCCTTATTGGCTGATTTGCCAAGGCGATTTTGGTTGGCTGCAGGCAATTGTTTCGAATGCTTAGGTCAACTTGAAGAAACAAAGAATACGTACGGTACATTTATATGATCATCATTTATTTGGGATCGTAACAGGACATTAAATACAAAAAACATTAAAATGAAACTAAGAAATTTGATGGCATGCACACTTGCATGCATGATGCTCACTGCAATGGTCTCATGTAACAATGACGATAGGGTGGACGGACCTGTTCAGACAGAAAGTACCAGCGATGGTAGGCCCATGGGCTTCGTGGATCAGAGCTGGTCTCCGGGGGCTTTGTTGTATACAGGCCTGTTGTCTCCCGTGGATACCAATATGATGTATGGGGAGTTGCAGAAAATTGCGGCATTTTGGGGGCAGCCTGCTCCGGTGATGAGATTCGTGAACGATCCGTCAGATCCGTCTGCAAAGGCCAATATCAATGCGAGGTCTTATCAGCAAGGCTATATCTATTATGGTTTTCCCTTGTACTATAAGGCAAAAAGCGAAGCGGGAGATATCGCGAACATAGGGATATTGGTCCACGAATACGGACACCAGTTGCAATTTAAATTCAACCTGTCCGCGGAAGCGACATCACAGCGCGAAAAAGAACTGGAGGCAGATGGCTTTTCGGGTTATTACTTGGGAAACAACAGGGCCAATTTCCAACAGGTTGCCGCGATCACCAATTTTATCTTCCAGTTTGGTGATGCACAGCCAAATATGCCGGATTCACATGGTACCGGGGCACAAAGGAGATCTGCTATCCGTCTCGGCTATATTCTTGGGCAAAATCCGGCAAAACTGAGTGCCCAACAATTCGACAGGTATTTTTTCTACTATTATAACGGCGTATTGTCCGGAACATATAGAAATACCAGCGACTTCACTCCAGATCCTTCGATCGATCGACATGTGGGCGGATATCTGGATGAGCTGCATAAGATCAGGACGGGAGAGATTTCTGAGAAGGAATATCTTCTTCTTAAATAAGATTCGATAACAATAATTCACACCTGTTACGGCAAAATAGAAACACCTGGCAAATAAACTAAGAAAGGATGATTTGTCCATTGGTTTTATTGATCATCATAATGTGAACTGGCAGTATTTTTTGAGAACCTTTATCAATAAAGGTCCTCTTTGTCATTTCTGTTTTCTCGGATAGATAGGGATATTGAACAGCGGTGGAACGGATCATGTGATTCATCTTGTGTTTATGACGACATTTATGATACGGGCTTTTGAAGGGATTTAATAAAAAGTGAGGGCGTTATCGAGGTGACCTTTTTAAAATTGGTCGAAAATTTATTGGGCGATGAAAAACCGGCTTCCTCTGCTAAGATGGCAATTTTGTATTTCCTGTAGATCGGCTCATTTCTTAATTTGCTGGTGATATATCTGATGCGAAGTGTATTGATATAATTGTTGAAATCGTTATTTCTATATAGTTTGATGATGTGTGAAAGGTACTTGCTATTGGTCTCACAATAGGTCGCAAGATAAGCGAGTGAGATGCTATTGTCGGTATAGGCCGGATCATTTATATAGTTTCGATGAAGGGTTTACGACATTTTACGATCATCAGGTGGCAACGATCATTTCAAATGATGAATTGGTCGATTTTCTGATGGTAGGCATCAAAGCATTGGAAACAGGTCAGGAACGGGAGAGGATCGGTAAAAGTAGATTGAAATGGACCGCGCCCAAGGTTGCCTTGGTCGAATTGATCTATGCACTTCATCACAGCCGTTGTTTTAATACCGGAACGCTGGGCCTTGGCGAGACCATGAAGGCCTTTGAGGATATGTTGGAGGTGGATCTGCAGAATTTTCATAAGGTGCTTACAGAGATTAGGGCACGCAAGGTCAACCGCACAAAATTTCTGCAGCAGCTGCAAAATAATCTCGAACAATTATTTCTGGACACCGATTTATAACGGTGTTTTTTTCTAATTGTAAACAGCGAGATCATGAAAACTGTTGATCAGGTTTTACAAAGAAGAAATATTAACTAGGACCATCTAATTTCTTGATTGCTTTCAACATATCAATTCCCTTTCCCAGAACAGGTTTAAAAATGTCACCTTTCTTTTTCAGTCTTTCCAAAGTATTATGAATATTAAGATCGGTCGGTTTCAAACCTTTTTTTACTTCATTCCATTCCAATGGCATTGAAACGGTAGCTCCTTTTTTTGGTCGAAGGCTGTAGACACTTGCCAAAGTTTGTCCACGTCGGTTTTGAAGATGATCGAGATAGATCTTGTTCTTATCGCGTTTCTGGAGGCTCCTTTCCAGCGTTGTCAGATCAGGCAGTTTTTGCTGGACCATTTGCATCAGGAGATGTCCAAAATCCTTCACTTGGTCATAGGAATATTTCGCATTCATCGGAATGTAAACATGAATTCCGGAACTTCCTGAAGTCTTGGGAAAACCTTCGATTCCTGCCAGGTCCAGAACCTCTTTCACAGCCTGGGCGGTCTCGATCACATCTTCAAAAGTGTTTTTGTCTGATGGGTCAAGGTCTAGGACCAGATAATCCGGGTTATCTGCTTTTTGGATCTTGCTCGTCCAGATATTCAGTTCTATGCATCCGAGATTATTGAGATAGGCTAAAGTTTCCTTGTCGTTGCAAATGATATAATTGATGTATTTGTCCGAACTTTCCGAGAAGACTTTCTGCGTTTCTATCCAGCTTGGTGTTTCTTCCGAAGCATCTTTTTGGAAAAAACTCATTCCGTCGATGCCATTGGGATAGCGGTTCATAGATTGCGGACGGTTTTTCAGATGTGGCAAAATGTATTTTGAAATACTTTGATAAAACTCGATCACATCGCCTTTCGTGACATCATCTTCGGGAAAATAGATCTTATTCTGATTGGTGAGTTTCAGTTCCTGTTTCCCGATTTTTTTAATGATATCTTCCTTTGAGGTTCTCTTTTTGGTTTCGGCTTTCTTCATGATTTTTTTATTAGATTGATCTTCAGAATTGAATTCCACATCTTTCGGTTCGATATCATCACGAAGTCTCAGGAAGATCGGATGTCGGTAGATATGGTCTTTGGTCAGTTCCGTGAATTTGATTTCAGCAATCAGTTCTGGTCTCAGCCAGGTCGCTTTGGTATTCGTTTTCGGTGTGATCTTGAAAATCGATTTTTGGGTGAGGAGTGGTTGCATTTTATCATAGATCTCAGAAAGCGATTGGTCATTGAAACCACCGCCTGTATGACCGCAAAAGACCATTTCGCCATTCAGATATTTTCCGAGGATCAAGGCTCCGAATTTTTTCCTTGAACCTTTCGGCTCGGTAAACCCACAGATTATTGCTTCGTCACTTTTATGGATCTTGATTTTTAGCCATTCGGAACTTCGGATATTTTCTTTATAAAGACTGTCGGTTTTCTTGGCAATAATTCCTTCCAGACCCATATCTTTTGCAACTTGGAAGAACTCTTTGCCATTTTCCAGGATATGGTCGCTGAATTTGATGACCTCATTTTCGATCAAAGCATCTTTCAATAGTTCTTTTCGTTGCACATAAGACAAGTTTTCTGTTGAATGACCATTCAGCCAAAGCAGGTCAAAAACCTGAAAGGTCAATGCCAGATTAGGATTGTCACCGATTTGTTGGAGCCATTGGAAATTAGGTTTTCCTTTATCGTCATAAGCCACGATCTCCCCGTCCAGGATCAGATGATGTTCCTGAAGCTTTAATGAATTGGTCACTTTTTTGAATTTTTGGGAAAAATCGATGCCATTTCTGGAGTATAACCGGATATCATCTTTCCGCAGGTCTGCGATCGCACGATAACCGTCCCATTTGATTTCAAAGGCCCATTCTTTGTCGTCAAACGCTTTGTCAGATACTTTGCAGAGCATCGGTTTGATAAATTCTGACAATTTTTTCGCACCAGTTAGTGCTGGCGCGTAATTTTTGAAAGACTTTATTCCTTCGGGTGCGTTATTTTTTTTTTACCGTCTTTCTCGGCGAGATAAGCGGTTACTTTGGATGTTTTCAGTGTGTGTTCCTCGGCATTATAATCTTCATCTACAGCAAATTGATCTTTATGTTTGATGAGAAGCCAAGCACTGTCATCTTTCGGATTTTTGATTTTGACCAACGCAAATTCGCCTTTCAGTTTTTTACCATGAAGGATGAATTTAAGGGATTGTTTATGAAGTTCGGCCCGCATGATCAGATCATCACTTTTTCCGGTCACTTTTTCGATGGGTTCATAGGTTCCTTCATCCCAGATCTCCACTTCGCCGGCACCATAATTTCCTTTTGGAATCGAACCTTCGAAAGTTCTGTAGGAAAACGGATGGTCTTCTACCATCATCGCCAATCGCTTGTCAGAAGGATTCAATGATGGACCTTTTGGAACGGCCCAGCTTTTCAGAACACCTTCCATCTCCAGACGGAAATCGTAATGAAGCCGAGAGGCCGCATGTCTCTGGATTACGAATTTCAACTTCTTGCCACTCGCTTTTTCCTTTCCTTCAGGTTCCGAAGTTTCCTTGAAATTCCGCTTTCTATTATAATCCTCTAAAGCCATTTTTTAATTATTAATTGTTAATATTAATTATTGATTTCTACCCGACTTTCTTCTTGCCCTTCTCCAGACTCGCTTTCAGCATGGCCATCAGGTCGGTTGCTTTGCTTTCCGATTCTTTCACTTCGGTCAATTTTATTTTCTTTCCTTTGGCTTTCTGTTTGATGATTTTTAGGAGGTCGGCATTATAGGTATCTTTATATTTCGTTGGGTCAAATTCTGTTGCCAAAGATTTGATCAATTGTTCTGCCATTTTCAGTTCTGCGGGTTTTGGTGCGCTTCCAGATGGGATTTTGAGGTCCTCATAAGCCCGCATTTCTTCCGGATAACGCATCCTGTTGACCATCAATATCTTGTCTTCATAAGGTCGGATCAGGCAAAGGATTTCTCTTTCCCTCAAAACAAATGAACCCATTCCCGCCATTTTTGTCTTGATTAGTGATTTCAATAGTAATTTATAGGCTGCTTCACCATTTTTCTGAGGTTCCAGAAAGTAAGGTGTTTCAAAAAGGGCCGTATCAACTTCAGATTCTTTGACGAACTGATTGATGGAAAGGATCTTTGATTTCTCGGGACTTGCGGCTTCAAAATCCTTGTCTTCCAGAACGATATATTTATCTTCGATTTTATAGCCTTTCACAATATTTTCCCAGACCACTTCTTTTCCCGTATTGGCATTCACTCTTTTGAATTTGATATTGCTCAGGTCTTTGCTGTCCAGCATATCCAGGTCCAAAGTACTGGAGTCTGTTGCTGAGTACAGCTTTATAGGAATATTGACGAGTCCAAAGCCGATTGCGCCGTTCCAGATTGCTCTCATATTGATGTCTTGATTGATGTTGATGATATTTTATGCAATAAATATTCCATCTGCAATTCATTGATGAAACTTAAAAAGAAACATGATTTATTAGAGGTCATATATTGTCTCGCAAAATTTTATTCGCTTTAAAGATCACGGGATATAAGCATTTCCGGCTTGACGTGATTCTCAAGATCCTGTTTCTACTCTCAATATTTTTAGATAATGATATATATTGTCACCTTAATACTATTCTGTAAACTTCCGCATGCTATGCTCTAATTGATTTTTATAGGTCTTTCAATAAGGTATTACACAGATAATTTTTGTTATTATTTCTTATATGTTATATATTTAAACATTATAACGTATTATTTTTGTCAAATTTATAATAATATTATTTTTTTTAAATAACTTGGTCTGCAAGATGAATAGATATCCACTTCCCGATAACGAAGCAGAACGATTGAAGAAATTAGACTTTCTTGATCTGTTGAATCTGGGCAAAGATCCGCAGTTTGACGTCTTTGCAGAAACGGCATGCCTGATTTCGCAATGCCCGTCATCATTGATTGCGATTATGCGCAGTGATGAGCAAACGATACAAAGTTGCGTTGGACTTTCCATAGATTCCGTGGACAGAAAAAATACCCTTTGTCAATATTCCATAGCCTCGGGAGAGGTGGTAATGATCAATGATACACTTTTAGATGATCGCTCTTCCGATAATCCTTTGATTCTGGAAGGTGGGATAAGATTTTACGCCGGAGTTCCAATTATAGACGAGGAAGGCTTTGCTTTGGGCACGATCTGCGTGATCGATTATGCTCCTGGAACAATTTCTGAAAGTCAGATAGAGGCACTTAAAAAACTTTCGGATATTATTGCAAAAATTTTAACATCCAAGAGAAAAACTGCCAATGCCGAATATTTCCAGCAGACTTTCGATATATCAAATAATATGATCTGTGTTCTTGATGGTAAATTGAGATTTAAGGACGTTAACCCTGCATTTGAAAAAATATATTCTATTAAACGAGAAGAAGCTGTCGGACAGGATTTTGCAAAGTTCTTAGGTCAAAGTGAAGGGTTTTTGTCCGCCATGGATGATCTGAAACATGGAAAGGAGGTGTCATTTACAACATCTACAAAAAACCAGGATGTTGCTTCTACGATTGTTGAGTGGTCTCTGAGGCAGAACGAAAGGTTTTCCGAAATATTCTGTTTCGGGATCAATATTACATCTCAATCGGAAGAGAAACGCCAGCTGGAAAGTTCCGAAAGGCGCTTCAGAAGTTTTTTTGAGAATGCGATAGGATTGATGAGTATGCATGATATGGAGGGCAATATCATTGCTGTCAATGAAAAAGGTCGTGAAATTCTGCAGTATTCTGCCGGAGAAGTGGCAACGCTTAATCTAAGAGATCTGGTTCCTGAAGACCATCTTCTTTCATTGGAAAAATACCTTGAGCGTATCAACAAAAATAGAGAGGATTTTGGAACGATGGTTCTAAGTACCAAGGATGGTGCTGAACTGGTATGGATGTATCATAATCTTGTGGAGGTGGATGAGGACGGTAAACCTTATGTAGTAAGTACGGCACTTAATATAACCGAGAGAATGAGTTTGGAGAAAGACCTACTCCATACAAAAAAAATGTTGGAACAGACAAGTTCCGTGGCTCAGGTCGGCGGCTGGGAAGTGAACTTGAAAACAAATAGTATATTTTGGTCCGAAAGTACGAAGGAGATCCATAAGATAAAAGGTAATTATCAGCCGGATCTAAAAAATGCAATCGGTTTCTATAAAGAAGATAACCAGGACAGGGTCAAATTTTTATTTAACAGGGCAATCGAGGAGGGTATCCCTTATGATGAAGAATTTCAGCTGGTCCGGAATGACGGTATTACGATCTGGGTAAGGGTGAAGGCGATACCGGAATTCGAAAACGGGGAATGTGTAAGGGTCTTTGGTATTATCCAGGATATCGACCAATTCAAGAATATGTTGCTGGAGGTCACAAAGAAGGAAGCAATGATGCAGTCTTTTGCGACCTACGTTCCCGATGCCATAGCGATGTTTGATAAAGAGCTCAACTATCTGGCTGTCAGCACCAGTTGGAAGGATGAGTTTAATATGGGCCATCTGGATCTTATCGGACAGAATATCTTCACCATTTCGCCCAATGTACCGCAAGAAAGAAAGGAGATATATCTGGCCGCATTACAGGGAAATACCTATCTCAATGACGATTTTACGGTACAGATCGAAGGTAAGGAAGAAATGCAGCATTATAATCTGAAGGTTGGACCTTGGTACGTTTCCGATGATGAAATAGGAGGTATAATTGTTTCTGTTCAGAATATCACAAATGCGGCCATCATCAATAAGGAACTGAAAGAGGCCAAAAGAATGGCGGATATTGCAAGCAGGACCAAGTCAGAATTTCTTGCCAATATGAGCCACGAGATCCGTACACCACTGAATGGCGTCATAGGGTTTTCCGACCTTCTTCTGAGAACTCCTCTTAATGAGATCCAGACACAATATCTTAATTATATCAACGAGTCTGGTGAGAATCTGCTGAACATCATCAATGATATTCTGGACTTCTCCAAGATAGAATCCGGTAAGCTGGAACTGTTGATAGAGCCTTACGATGTTTACGACATGGTAAGCCAGGTTATCAATGTGATTCTCTACCAGTCACAGAAGAAGAATATCGAGCTGCTCCTTAATATTGAGCCGGGGCTTCCAAAAACCTTATTGGTAGATGGAGCAAGGCTGAAGCAGATTCTGATCAATCTTCTCGGCAATGCTGTCAAATTTACAAAACAGGGTGAAATTGAACTTAAGGTCGAAAAGTTGAATCTTGACGACCAAAATATCAAATTGCGTTTTTCAGTAAGGGATACCGGGATAGGGATACCTGCAGACAAACAGAAATATATTTTTGATGCCTTTACACAGGAAAACAGTTCCATAAGCAAACGATATGGCGGAACAGGTCTTGGGCTCACCATATCAAACAATATTTTAGGATATATGGGAAGTAATCTTTCTTTGATCAGCGCTCCGGAAAAGGGTTCGGTATTTTTCTTTGATATAGAGGTTCCATACGAAACATCCGGGATAAAAGACGAAAATGATATCCTTTCTATAAAACGTGTTCTGATCGTGGATGATAACGAAGCAAATAGGATCATCCTGAAGCACATGCTTGCCTATAAAAATGTGGAGTCTGTGCTTGCTGCTAATGGTATGGAAGCTTTGCAAATGCTATTGAAGGGTGAGCATTTTGATGTGATATTGATGGATTACCATATGCCGGTCATATCCGGTCTGGAGACTATTGATAAAATTAAAGAGCTGTTCAGCCAACGTAATGAGACTTCACCTTTGATCGTTCTCCATACTTCGTCCGAGGAACATGATGTCATCAACTCCTTCCGTAAGGAAGATAACTCTTATTTCCTGATGAAGCCTATCAAGTCCGAAGAGCTTTACAAAACACTCAGACGTGTGGAGAAGAATAGTTTTAAGGAAGAATTGATTGTAAAAGATATAAGGAAAGAGGATCTGTCTGTTTTTCAGGAAATGGAGGTGCTTTTGGTGGATGATAATCCGGTCAATATGGTTCTCAACAACAGGATGATGAAGGCGATTTCACCTCATTCCAATCTTACAGAGTCTGTGAACGGCCTGGAAGCCTTGGAACAATGTAGGCAAAAGCAATTCTCTATGATTCTGATGGATGTGCAGATGCCTGTGATGGACGGAATAGAGGCTACAAAACAGATCCGCCTGTTACCGGGATACGAGACAGTGCCTATCATAGGCGTTACCGCAGGAAATGTAGTGGGCGAAAAAGAGAAATGTCTGGAAAGTGGCATGAATGATTTTCTCCCCAAACCTCTAAGGCAAAATGACCTGGAAGTAATGTTGGAAAAATATTTTACGGTCATTGGTAAACCTGATGATGGGACCGATTCGGATGCTCCGGATAAACATATCGATATGCATATGCTCGATGAACAGATCGGCAGTGATGCAGAATTTCGAAATATGTTTTTGAGCCTGGTTGTTCAGCAACTGGATCAGGCAAGGACAAATATAGAAAATGCGACCAATTCAAAAGATAGATCAGAGATTCTGATGATCTTGCATAAGTTAAGGGGAACCGCCGGAATATCAGGGCTTTTCAAACTCTCGGAATATGCGCTCGAATGGGAAATGAAGGCGGATGAGACTATGGATTTCATTTCACTTTATAAAGACATAAGCCAAGAAATAGAAATAGTATTAGAAATAATAAAGAAATTAATAAAATAAAAAGTTACTTAAGCCATGCTAATTTTGATTGCCGAGGATGATGAATTGATTCTCAAAACCGTCGAACACAAATTGATAAAAGAGGGACATGAGGTTATCCTGACCAGAAACGGAAGAGAGGCCATCGAAACATTGAAGGAAAAAGATGTTGATGTCGCTATTACAGATATTATGATGCCTTTCGCTTCCGGGATAGAGATACTGTCCGCATTGAGGTCCATGGGAAAGCAGACGCCTGTGATCATGCTTTCCAGCATGGGACAGGAACAGGTAGTTCTCAATGCCTTTGATTTGGGAGCTTCCGATTTTATTGTAAAGCCGTTCAGTCCCAATGAGTTGATGCTGAGGATCAAACGATTCATGCCTAAATAAGATTTTAATGCCGATCTCATCAGTCCATTTTCTTTTCATTGTCTTTCTTGTAATGCTGTCATTGGTGATGGTATTGATCATTGCTGTTCTTGTCTACAACTTTATCGAATACAAGGAATCTCTCCGCATAGCTAAATGGTCTGATATCATTGACAGGAAAATTGCTGAAGTTATTGTGTATTGGGAAGAAGAGCCGATTGGTGATGATGTGCAATTCAAGATTCACAGCCAAAATGCTGCGTTCAGAAATTTATTTCTCAAGAAATTGGTGGATTCCGAAAAAAAATTCTCAGGGGGAGCTAAAGATAAAATAAAAGGTTTGTTTAATGATTACGATCTGAAGAAAGAAGCATTTAAAAAACTTAAGCAGAAAAAACCGCATCTCATTGCAAGAGGCCTCACTGAACTGACGGTGATGGACGTAGAAGATGCTTTGCCAAAGATCGCTTCATTTTTGTCACACCGCTCCATCCACGTCTATCAGGAAGCCCAGTATGCGATGGTGAGATTCAAAGGTTTTGAAGGCTTACATTTTCTTGAAAGCTTCAGTTCAAAGATCTCGGAATGGCAGCAGCTGAGGTTGCTCCTTTCCATATCATCGATACCGGAAAATTCTGATGCCACGATTGAAAAATGGTTAGAAAGTAACAATTATTCTGTAGTGATTTTCGTACTTAAACTGATAAAAAAATTTCAGATGCTGACACTTTATTCCAAAATTCTAAAATTGCTTGATAGAGATTCTGAGAAGGTCAGGATTGAGGTTGTCAAGGTACTGATGTCATTAGAAAACCCTGAAACGGTCGCTTACCTCAGCGGGATATACCATGAGCAGCCACAAGACGTGAAGTTGGAGATTCTTCGTGCTGTCCAGGTGTCCAAGGACCAATGCTGTACGGAGTTGCTTAAGAAAGAACTTCGGGAGGACCTGTCTCCAAATATCAAAGTTAATGCAGCCCAGGCACTTTATGAGCTCGGCCATCGGGACTATTTGTCAGAACTTGCTCATCGCGAAGATTCTTCCGAGGAGCTGGTTCAAATTTTAAAATACGCTTTGCAACAAAAAATATGTTAGAGTTTTCACACATTGTATATGAAATTGTCATCTGGCTATATCTTTTATATGGTGCGGCTATCGTCATTATTTATGGTTGGGTAGGTATTTATGCTTTCGGAGCTGTTCTTCGCTATAAGAAGGAAAATGTTTTCACAGATTACAACATCATTGCTTCCAATCCAAATGCGCCTGTTTTCAGTGTTCTCGCACCTGCGTATAACGAAGGGATGACGATCGTGGAAAATGTCAGGTCGCTTCTGTCGCTTTATTATCATAATCTTGAGATCGTTATCATCAATGACGGAAGCAAGGATGACTCTATGCAGAAATTGATAGAAGCATATGATCTGGAGTGTGTATCCTATTTTGTTCAGGGTAAGATAGAGACCAATAAAGTAAAGGGAATCTATAAAAGCAGAAATCGGGCCTTCAGAAAACTTATAGTTGTAGATAAGGAAAACGGAGGAAAGGCCGATGCTTTAAATGTCGGGATCAATATCTCTTCCGGTCAGTACCTGGTCTGTATCGACGTGGATTGTATTCTGGAGCAAGATGCGATCCTTAAGCTGGCAAAACCTTTTCTTGAAGAGACTGACAAAAAAATTATTGCCTGCGGAGGTGTTATCCGTCTTGCCAATAATTGTGTGATAGAAGATGGAAAAGTTGTGAGCGTCAATATGCCGAAGACACTGTTGGGAAGAACTCAGGCCCTGGAATATATAAGAGCATTTGTACTGGGAAGGATGGCGTGGTCTAGGGCATCTGGATTGATATTGATCTCAGGAGCTTTCGGGGTTTTTGATAGGGAGATAGTCCTGAAATGCGGCGGATATGACAGGAAGACTGTAGGTGAGGATATGGAACTGGTAGTACGGATGCGGAAATATATGGAAGAGTGCAACGAACCTTATGAAGTTCTAACTATCCCAGACCCTCTTTGCTGGACGGAAGTCCCCGAAACCAAGGATATCCTCAAAAAACAGCGAAACCGATGGATGAGAGGAACTATAGAAACATTGTGGAAACACCGTAAGCTGATGTTCAATCCTAAGTATAGGAAATTGGGCATGGTTAGTCTGCCATATTGGTTTTTCTTCGAATTTTTAGGGCCATTGGTGGAGTTTTCAGGCTACATTGTTTTTTTTATTTTTCTCCTTTTGGGACTTATAAACTGGCCTTTTTTCTTTGTTCTTTTTGCGCTTGTTCTTTCGCTGGGATTTCTGTACTCTGTTTATGGTATACTTGTAGATATGCTTAGTCATCAGGTTTATAGTAAGAGAAAAGATTTCTTTGCGCTTATAGGAACTGCTTTTTCAGAACCGTTCTATTTCCATCCTATTACCGTTCGTGCGGGCGTAAATGGTTTCATAGATTATTTCAAGAGATCGCACGGCTGGGGAGAAATGACGAGGCAGGGATTTAGCCAGAATACGCCGGATCTTTCATTTGGTAAAAGAATTTTAGCAATTCTGAAATTTGGTCTCAGGCAATGGGGAACACTTGTGATGACGTTCATTGCTCTGTTCTTGCTTGGTGTTTCTGCAGAGTGGTTTTGGTACAGCCATAACTTTGAAGATGTAGATAGACCGTCTGTCATAAGTGTACTTTTTATAGATAATATAATTTTTCTGCTGGAACTGACCTTTGGACTTGGGATCATTTATCTGCTTGTAAATTTTGTTAAGCAAAGCTGGGCAAGGATTTTTGCTATAATGGCCTTCGGATTTGTTGTTGTTTTACAATATATTTTGTTCCTCTATTTTTCCGAGACAGGAAATCTTCTGGGGGCGGATCTAGTCTATTACAGCAAAGTAGAGGTCAAACAGATTCTTGAGGCCAGCGGTATGCTCAACCTTAAGAACTATGCCCTGTTTGGGATTTTATTGGCAGTGGCTTTCATTCCTTTATGGTTATCAAGCAGATCCAGTTTCAGATCAGTTTATCCTGCATTATCGATTTTTATTTTAGGGTTGGCGGCTTTCTTTGTCCCGACAGGTATTTTACAATCCGGAGAACTGAGCAACCTTAATGATTTTGACCAGAATGCAGCAAAGAGCAAGTGGGCTTATTTCCTAAAGGCCAATGAAGAGAACTTTATCAGTGAGCATCCTGAGATCAATGACCTTATCAGCGAGGAGGAGGAAGGTCTTGGCCACGAGAAAAATATGCTGAATGAAGCGTTTCCATTTTGGAGAAAAGAAGATACACAGGATTTTCTTGGCCAATATCTTGACCATTCTGAAGAAGTGCCTAATCTCGTTTTCGTTGTGCTGGAAGGTTTTGGGCACGCCTATTCCTCCCCGAACGGCTATATCGGTAATTTTACGCCTTTTCTGGATTCACTTTCCCATAAAAGCCTATATTGGGAAAACGGATTAAGTTCTGCAGGCCGTACTTTTGCCGCATTGCCATCGCTAACGGGTTCTTTGCCTTTTGGGAAGAACGGCTTCTTAGAGATCAGGGACACTCCCGATCATTTTAATCTCTTCAATGTTCTTGGAGCCAATGGTTTCGAAACCGGCTTTTATTACGGAGGCGATCTGTCATTTGACAGATACAGGGAATATTTGGAGTATAGCAAGGTCAATAATATTGTCGATCTGCATTCTTATGACAAAAATTACCGAAAGCTTCCGGTTAAAAATGGCAGCGAAAGCTGGGGTTTTGAAGACCAGTCCGTTTTCAAAAAAGTATTAGATGTAAAAAAAGCGAGGAACAAACCTTATTTCAATATGATTCTTACGCTTTCTACTCACAATCCTTTTGCGATCAACAACAGTAGTTATTATGAAAGATTGTATAATGAAAGAATTAATTCAAACCTATTGACGTCAGAGCAAAAAAAATGGAGCAGACAATATAAAGATCAATTGATCTCAGTTCTCAATGCTGATAATGCCCTGAAACAATTCTTTGATAGCTATAGTAAACGAGAAGATTTTGCCAAGACTATTTTTTTCATCACTGGTGACCACAGTATGCCGGAGATTCTGCTACAGTCCAAGATAGACAGATTCCACGTTCCGATGATGATCTATTCGCCGCTGCTGAAGCAAGCAAAACGATTCCAAAAAATTGTAGGTCATTTTGATATTGCGCCCTCTATCCTGGCTTATTACAAAAAGAATTATAACCTTCGTACACCTTCTACAGTAGCTTGGGTTGGAACAGGCCTGACCCCGGATTCACAGGTCAGCAGGGCTAATATTCCGATAATGCAGAGCAAAACATTGCTAACAGACTTTGTTTCAGAAAAATATTATCTGCACGATTCTGATCTCTTTACTCTCAATAATTCGGAAGAGGATGCCCTTGACAATCCACAGATCTATAAAAAAGTAGATGGCCGTTTCAACCGGTTCAAAAGGATGAATTCAAAATTTTATCAAAGTAAAAAATTGATTCCTGACTCTGTCTTTGTCAATTTTATGGAAAAAAAGTAAAATGCTTTAGAATTTTCTGGCATAACCGATTGTGACATCGATCTGGTTTCCTTTGGTATGGGGACGATATTCTTGGTTATAATACATTGTTCCAACTGAAAATAAGTTCCTGTCGATTGAGAAATTATATTCACCTCCGATTTTGAATGTTTTGAGTTTATAGACCTCGTTTTGAAGGAGGTTGTTGATGGATTCTTCCGGACTGATCCCGGTACCGATCTGAAAAGCAAAGTAATCTTGGGCACTTTTTGTATAATAACGTACAGTCCCTGTGTATGAATGGGAAATGTTCTGATTGTCAGGTGTCAGATAAGTTCTAAGATTGAACCAGAAATTTTTATAATATTTGCCTACAGAGGCTGTGTACATCCAGATATTGCTGCTGAAATAGAGTTGCCTGTAACCGATTTCCGCCTCAAAGCTTCTAGGAAGATTCGCATTCAGTGAAACACCTGTCCTGTATTTTGGGAAAATCCCGACATCGTTGGAGTATGCGCCTCCTACATAGAGGTAGAACATATCTGATAATCTTGGATAAGCCTCCAGTTCCAGTTGAGTGCCATTTTCCGCGAATTTATTGGCATAGTTGGCTCTCAAAATTATTGAGCCAATTGGTGTTACCCTTTTGTAGCCGACACTCACAATATGCCAATCATTGGCAAATTGCTTATCGAAGTGAGAATAATTATAGACAATGCTTACTGCATTTTTAGAAGCAACGTCATTAATTCGTACTGCAAGACCATGGGCTTCACTACTTTTGGGATTGATCTTGAGCACATTCTCAATGGCGTTTTTGGCGGCTGTATAATCCTTCGCAGAATTATAGCTTTTAGCTTTCAATAGCCAAAGTGATTCGGATTGAGGATGATACGAAAGACCCTTGTCAATGATTTCTATAGCTTTTGCATTGTTATCGTTCCAATACTCCAGTGATGCGTAGGCGATGAAATAATCTTCATCCTGTACATTCTTTCTTTCAAGTTGTTCAAAGATAGCTCTTGCAGAATCAATGTCTTTGCTCCATGTGTATAGCCTGCCCAGAAAAACCGAAATATCATTATAGTTGGGTGCAATTTCTAGTGCCTGTTTGGCAAGTGAGATCGATTTGGGGTAATCCTTTTCATCAAATGCAGCGGTTCTTGCATTTGCAAATAGCTCGTCAGCAGAAAGTCCCTGCTGGCCGTACATCTGAAAGGGAAGTAATAATATAAGTAAAAACTCAAAATGTTTTCTCATCTTACATGAACTGCTTTGTTGAAATTTTTAACAAATATATTGAACTTTGTATTAAAAAGTTAAAAATTGATGAAAATATGGTACCGACATACTTCGATGTACCAAATTATATATCTTTCCATTAAATTGAGTTTAAAGTTTTTTTGGCAGTTGTCAAAATTATCAAGAAAACGTGCTGTTATCCAAATATAAATTGAGCTTTGAACAAGAAAATATGCTTAGAAATCTAAAGCGGTATATTGATGCGAGATGTTCTAAAATACGAAATACCGTTTGGGATCAACTGAAATTTATCTTGAAGATCTGTTCAACATCACATATCCAATAATCCCTCCAATAATGGATGCTGCAAAAATACCTATCTTGGCCTGTGTCTGGAATTCTTCGTGCGAAAATGCCAACGACGTAACGAATAAAGACATCGTGAAACCAATGGATGCAAGAAAACCTAATCCGAAAAGGTTCCTTATGTTCATTCCTTCCGGAACTTTGGCTATTTTCAGTTTGATGAACAATACGCTGAATCCTACAACTCCTAGCACCTTACCAACAAGTAGACCTAAAGCAGTTCCTAGCGCAATGTTATTTGTGAATAGATTTTCGATATCAATATTCAATGAAACACCTGCATTAGCTATTGCAAAAATAGGAATGATCAGAAAAGAAACTGCAGGATGCATAGCGTGTTCCAGCCTTTGTAAAGGAGGAGTAGCTGCAATTGTTGCTTCGTTCATTTTTTCCAGAACGTGTAATTGCTCATTGGTTAACGTTGGAGTATTTTCCGTTGGATCGATATTCTTGAATTTATCGAGATAAGTATTGATCTTTGAAATAAAGACATTCTCTTTGATCTTAACATCAGCAGGGATAGTGAATGCTGCCAGCACAGCTGCAATAGTTGCGTGAACTCCCGAGACAAGAAAACAGGTCCATACACCACCAATTCCTAGTATGGCATAAAATAGTATGGAGCGTATACCCAATTTATTTCCCAAATACATTATAATAAGAATAAGTAGACCAACTAATAAAAAAGTAGTGTTGATCTCTGATGTGTAAAAAAATGCGATGACCAATACAGCACCAAGATCATCTACAATAGCCAGTGCTGTTAAAAAAACTTTTAGAGCCAAAGGTATTTTATTACCCAAAAGATATAGAACACCCAAAGCAAAAGCAATATCCGTAGCCATGGGTATTCCCCAGCCTTTATGAGGTTCGCCTGAAGGATTAAAAAGCAGATAGATCAAAGCAGGCATCAACATTCCACCGACCGCAGCTGCAATTGGTAATATGGCTTGGCGGATGTTGGAGAGCTCTCCGCCAATGATCTCCCGCTTCAGCTCTAGACCGACGACAAAGAAGAAAACTGACATCAACCCATCATTGATCCAGTGGTGGATATTGTATTCAAAATAGGTTTCATTATTCCAGCGGAAACCAAAAGACTGCTCTAATATTTCGTGATAGCCGTGCGATAATGGTGAATTAGCTAATATCAATGCCAGTATGACACTTATTCCCAAAAGAAGACCTCCTGATTTTTCCTGCTGGATAAATCTCTGCATCGGTTGAACGATCTTATCGATCGGTTTTATATTGTAGTTATTGCTCATAGTTTAAATTGAGTAGCTGTAAATTTACGGATTTCAATCTTGATTTCTTATGGATGGACAAGGCTTTTTGGTAATTCTGGGAAAGTAATGGAACATATTTCTGGCTCTTTTTACAGTCCTATAATGTCAGCCATCTTCCTAAAGGGACTTATATGGTCAATTTTAAAACAAAGATAGGAGAGATTATTAATCAAAAATTTATGAAATGATAGAGACTTATAGAAAATCAAGGTAAATATACAAACCAAAAAAAACTTATGGGATCGGGTCTCGTTCAATTGGCAAAGATTTCTAAATTAACTATAGATAATTAATAGTATCTTTGGAGAGATTTAATATATGTGTGAAGCTGCTGATTCTAAGTGATTAAGGTTGGTGGCCATTCGCTTCACTTTGATTTTTGTTGTATAGATGGCATACAGCGGTTATTTTTATATATAATTATGAATGCAGTAGCATTAGATTTTCCCTCAGTTTCATATACAGAATTCCTTTCACGCTTCAAGGCTTCTTTGAGTTCTCTTTTCCAAAAAGAGAATATTGATCAGTTAAGTCTTTCTAGAGGATTGCCTCCCAATGTTTGGAAAGAGATAATGAATATGAAGCCTCTTTCTGTCGCTATCCCGAAAGAATTTGGCGGAAGAGGAGTGAAGGTTAAAGAATGTTTGGGGATACTTTCTGCTGCTTCTTACGAATCATTGCCGTTGTCTCTTACATTTGGAATCAATATCGCTTTGTTTCTTGAACCTTTGGCAAAATATGGTAATAATATTATCAAGGGCGACATATTCAAACATTTCTTGGATTTCGGGGCAATGGGAGGTTTGATGATTACAGAACCGGATTATGGAAGTGATGCCCTTAGTATGAGAACTCAAAATGAACTTAAAGACAACAAATACCATATCAAAGGAACAAAGCATTGGCAAGGTCTTACAGGTTTAGCTAATTATTGGTTGGTAACATCAAGAAACATCAATTCTGATGGTAATCTCGCGAGAGATGTGGATTTCTTTATAGCAGATACACACAAGCCGGAACAGAATATCGAAGTTCAGGAATATTATGACAATGCAGGATTATATATGATCCCTTATGGTCTTAACAAACTTGACATCAAAGTTCCTACAGAGAATAAGCTGATTCCGGAATCGACAGGTCTTAAATTGATGTTGGACCTGCTCCATAGAAGTAGATTACAGTTTCCGGGAATGGGAATGGGATTCCTGAAAAGAATGATGGACGAAGCGATGACACATTGTAAAGAAAGAATCGTCGGCGCTTCTAACTTATTCTCGTTAGATCAAGTTCAATATCAATTGGCTAAATTGCAGTCATTTTTCACACTTTCTTCTGCTATGTGCGCAAAAAGTACATTGATAAGCGGGATTGACAAAGATGTTTCTGCTAGCGGCGTTCACGCAAACAGTATGAAAGCCTTTGTGACCGATATGATGCAGGAAGCTGCCCAGATATTGGTACAATTATCCGGAGCTAAAGGTTATAGATTAAGCCATATCGGTGGAAGAGGAATAATGGATAGCAGACCGTTCCAGATCTTCGAAGGTTCTAATGAAATGCTTTATACACAGATTTCTGAAGGCGTTTTGAAAGATATGAAAAAGAAAAAGACAGATAATCTGGCGGACTATCTTGCGATTAATGAAATCACTAAAAATGCTGCTAAGTTATATTCCAAAGAATTGGATTTTACAATTGGAGGCCCACTTTCTCAAAGAAAAATGATCGATCTGGGAAAAATTATTTCAAGAATCGTTACAGTAAATGATTTGACGGATTTGAATGATGCTGGCTTCAATCAAGAGCTGACGGATAATTCAATAGAAATTGTAAGGCAAGAGATTGTAACGCTTATTGCTTCTATGAATCATCATAAAAATATCAATGCACTCTGCGACACGGGCGAAAAGAGTGATTGGATGGACTTTTTCTGATCGGATCCGAAAATCATAGATAAAGACGATGCCTCTAATTTTAGGGGCATTTTCTATGTCTCACATATTTGTCGTATATTTGCAACATAATTTCTAAACGGTTTTCTGTATCTGCTGATGCAACGTTTTCTTTTATTTTGTGTTCTCTGCCTCTTGGTTAATGTTTTTATTGGCGACACAATTTCTGAATAGTAGAAACAGAATAACTTTTTAATCTTATTAGGAATCGATTTTCAAATTCCATCAATGAAGATTTATTCTGAATTCATTTAATTCAATTTCAGAACATTAATTTAAAATAATAACAAATAATTTATGGCAGATTCTTTCTCAAAAAAAGAAAACTTCAAGAAAAAACAACAAAAGCAAAAAGAAAAAGCACTTCGTCGTGAAGAGCGTAAAACTAATAACGACAAAGGAAAAGAGGTTGAATATATGTATGTGGATGCATACGGAAGATTGACTTCTACACCTCCAGAGGAAAAGTTGGAAGTGGATTTGGATAATATTCAGTTAGGTGCAGCGCCTGTAGAAGCAGAAGAAACTGTGAAAACGGGAATCGTAACTTTCTTAAGTGAAAAAGGGTACGGTTTCATTACTGAAAACAAAACTAACGAGAATATCTTTTTCCATAGTAACAACTGTGCAATGCCGGTAAAAAAAGGAAACAAAGTAGCTTTCGAAAAAGAAAGATCTCCAAAAGGTTTTTCAGCAGTCAATATCGAACTTGTCAAATAACTTTTTGATTTTAAAATATTTATAATGAGCTCCAGTCGGAGCTTATTTTTTTGGCTTCATTTTAGTTGGACAATGATATGGCTTCCAAAATAAAATATAATCTTGACTTTGATTCTTTGACTTCCAAAGAACTTAAGCTCTTGGAAAAAGCTTCTGAAGCTATCAAAAAATTCGTTTCCAAATCGGATAAGATCAATCAGGTTAATTATAAAACCAGAGATGCTCACGTTACAGCTTACTCAACTTTGAAAGGAACTTTTGTTGCCAATAAAAATTTTGAGGAACATCCTATTTTTCCAAAGCAGGAATTAGATTGTTTGATTAGAATTTCGAATGCACATATGAAATTGGTTTCTCAGAAAAGAACAATTCCGGCTTATGGATTTTCGGTTAAAATTTCTGATGACAATCAAACCATTGCCAATTTTCCAATGGTAAATTTTCCATTATTTCCGATCAATAATGTTTCTCGATTTCTTAAAATTTTCATTACGATTAACCGATTTTTTGCAGGAAACATCTTGCAGAAATTCTGGAATCTAATAAAGATAATCAAGAATTTTATTTTGGTTTCACCAGCTTTTTTTCATCCTTCTTTTATCGCTGAGGTTTCTAAATTTCTGAAAAAGCGAAACAATTTTATTTTGTCTTTTGATTACCATTCCATTGGCGTTTATAGATTAGGAAATGATTTGGTTAAGTTGAAATTAGTTCCTAAAAATGTTCGTACGAAAGTTGTTGAAAAACATATTGACCATTCAATTCAAAACTATTTCAAAGAGAATGAATATGAATTGGAGTTAATGGTTCAATATTGTTACGATTTGAAAAAACAACCTGTCAATCAATTGAATAAAATGTGGAAGAAGTCTGACTTTGTATTAATTGGAACAATTAGAATCACAGAACTCATTGACAAAAATAATCAATGGGTTGAGAATTTATCATTCAATCCTTTTGAAAATATTGAAGAATTGCAACCAGTTGGAAGAATTCAGAAATTAAGAGACGAGACTTATAAAGCTTCTTTTACAACAAGAAAAAATAATGATTTATGAATACAGAATTATTAGGATTAATTGCCGGAGGAATCACATCTATCGCAATGATGCCACAACTTATCAAAGTTATCAAAGAAAAAAATGCCGAAGATATCTCTGTGGTAATGCTTTTGGTTTTGATTACAGGATTATCACTTTGGGTTTGGTACGGAATTTTACAAAACGAATTACCAATTATTTTGTCGAATGGTTTTTCGGTTTTAGTCAATTTAATTTTACTGATTTGCTGTATTATTTTCAAAAAGAAAAACTAAATCTCATAGATTTCAGCATCCGTAAAAACATAGAATCTTCCTTTTTTAGGGAGATTTTTTGTATCAAGACCTGTAAATTCGCTGAAAGCGGGAAGCAATAATTGATTTTCTGAAACAACAAAACAAGGCAGTTTGATATTTTTCACCAATGAATTGATGACAAATCCGGGATGAATGTGACCCGTAATCTGAAATTTCTCATTCTTTTTCTGAAAATCGTGGACGAAGATGAAATCATCAATTTCCAAAAATTCGTCTCTGAAATTCAGGCAAAGTTTGGCTTCCAGTTTCTTTGAAATTCTGTCATGATTGCCTTCTATCAAATGAAATTCAAGGTTTGGGAATTGGTTTTTCCATTCGCAGAATTTGTCAACACCCGAATTGTCTCCTGCGTGGAGTAAATCGCCAACGACGAGGAATTTTTCGGGTTTAAAATATTCGATAAGGACGGAAAGTCGTTGCAGGTCGTTTTCGAAAACCTGGTCGGAGAGGGCAATTCCATTTTTGCGGAAATGTGCGGTTTTTCCGATGTGCAAATCGGAGAGAATCAACGCTTTTTCTTTTTTCCAGAATAAAGCACGCTGATTGGTTAAGGTGAAAATTTCGTTCTGGATGTTGATATTTTTAGTTACTATTTTCATAATTAAATAAACGTAATTTTTGTCATTCCGTAGAAATCTAAACAGCTGAGATTCCTACGGAATGACAAAAACACTGCTAAACTGACAAAGCAAATTATTTTTTCTTTGCCTGTTGAATCAATTTTTGAATTCTCGAATCCAAATCTTCGCTTGTCAAAGTCTGCCTCAAACTGTCCACTTTTATCGGGAAACTCAGCGGTGTGAATGCATTGGCAAACTTGAGAATAATTTTTGATTTTTCAATTCTTTTAAAAGCTTCCACTAATCGTTGTTCCTGCAACTGCATATTGAAAACCTCCGTATAAGCCTGCCGCACGAGGAAATGATTTGGGTCATGGTCTTCCAGAACTTTGAAAATCAAACCTGCCGAACTTTGCAGAGATTTGTTGGACCGTTGCTGTCCGGGAAAATTCTGAACAACCATTCCCGAAATCACCGCAATATCACGGAATTTCCTTCTCGCCATTTCTGCCGCATTAATACTGGAAATTACATCGGTCATTAAATTATCTCTCGTTAAAATTTTGCCTAAATTTTCTTCATTTAATGGGATTTCTTTATCGCTAAACAATTCAAAACCATAATCATTCATCGCCATCGAAAATGAAATCGGAGCTAATTTTGAAATCCGGTAAGCAATCAAAGCGGCCATCACTTCGTGCACCAAACGCCCTTCGAAAGGGTACATAAAGAGATGATAACCTTCGCGGTTTTTAATCATTTCCACCAAAAATTCGTCATCTTTTGGGATATGCGAACGCTCTTCCTGATTGATTAAAAGCGGATGCAGAAATTTCAGTTCTTTCTCAGAAGCTTTCGGATTGAGCGCAGTAGATAGTTTTTCACGTAAAAACTGACCGAGATTAGAACTCAACGGCAATCTTCCGCCCAAATAACTCGGAGCCTGCGCTTTCCCTTTGGAAGCACGAACGAAAACCGTCATATCCTTTATCATCGCAACTTCCAGAACTCTTCCCGCCAAAATAAATTTCTCTTCTTTCTTTAATCTCGAAATAAAATATTCCTCAACCATCCCGATATAGCCACCGGAAATGAATTTCACTTTCAGCATCGCATCGCTCACAATGGCACCCATATTCATCCGGTGCAGCATCGCAATTCTTCGGGAAGTTACTTTGTGCAGACCATCTTCCATTACCACAACTTTATGGTATTCTTCGTAGCTTTTCAGCGCGCTTCCGCCAATTGTGAGAAAATCAATCATCGATTTCCATTCCTCGTCCGTCATTTCCTGAAAAGCATAAACCTGCTTGATTCTTTCGTAGGCTTCATCAGGATAAAATCCGTCGCCAATTGCCAAAGTCATCAGAAACTGAACCAGCACATCGAAGCATAAAACCTGCGGCTCACGAGGTTCAATGACATTTTGTTTGACGGCTTCTTTCAAGGCAGAAACTTCAATTAATTCCAAAGAATGTGTCGGAACACAATAGATTTTCGAAGTTTCAAAAGGGGAGTGACCGCTTCGTCCGGCACGTTGCAAAAACCTAGCAACACCTTTTGCAGAACCAATTTGAATTACCGTATCAACTGGTTTAAAATCAATTCCTAAATCCAAAGACGAAGTCGAAACAACGGCTTTCAGTTTTCCTGAACTTAAATTTTCTTCAATCCAGATTCTCAATTCCGCATCAATCGAACTGTGATGAATGGCGATTTGACCGGCAAAATCAGGATAAGCATTCAGTAAAAGCTGATACCACATTTCACTCTGGCTTCTCGTATTGGTAAAAACAATCGTCGATTTTGATTCGAGAATAATCGGAACGACTTTATCTGCTAATTTTTGTCCGAGATGTCCTGCCCAAGGAAGAATTTCAACTTCATTCGGAAAAACCGAAAGAATCTCGATTTTCTTATGTTCCTTTGCAGTAACTTTTGTCTTTTTAATATTATAGGGAATCAGAACTTCCATCGCTTCATCGAGGTTTCCGATGGTTGCGGTAATTCCCCAAATTTTCATTTTCGGAACGTAATTTCTTAATTGTGAAATCCCCAGTTCCACCAAAACGCCACGTTTCGAACCTAATAATTCGTGCCATTCATCTACAACAATCGTCTGTAAATTCGTGAAAAAACGCTGATGATTTTTTTGTCCGAGAAGTAAGTGTAAACTTTCGGGAGTTGCCACGAGAATTTCGGGCATATTTTTAACTTGCTGTTGTCGGACCTTTGGGTCTGTGTCGCCGTTTCTTACTCCAACTGTCCAATCTAATCCGATTTCGTCAATCGCTTCCTGCATTGCTTTGGCGATATCTTTTGAAAGAGAACGGAGTGGCGTAATCCAAATCATTTTCAGTCCCTTTTTGTATTTGTCGGGATGATTCAGAAAGTCTGAAATTAAAGCTAAAAAAACGGAATAGGTTTTCCCAAATCCGGTTGGTGCAACAACCATTCCGCTGTAACCATTCCCGAATTTCTGCCAAGTCTGAATCTGAAATTTAAAAGGCGAAATACCTTTATCGCTCATCCAGTTTTGAATGATTTTGTAGCCGTCGGTATTTTCGAATGTTGTCAAATTATTTTATTAATATTTTACAATTTTTGTCATTCTGAAAGAATCTCGACATTATAAATTTAAGGAGTTTAGATTCCTACGGAATGACAAAAAAGAAGTTTAATTTACTTTATTTTCACTTCTAATTATCTTTAAAAGTTAAAATCATTGTATCAATTTTTTTATCTCTTCCAAATCATCAATTTCATCTACCGTTTTATCTTTTCGCCATCTCATAATTCTTGGAAAACGCAGCGCAACACCACTTTTGTGACGATTACTGAAACCAATTCCTTCAAAAGCAATTTCAAAAACCAATTCAGGTTTTACAGTTCGAACCGGACCAAATTTCTCAATCGCATTTTTGTTGACAAACTTGCTGACTTCCATAATTTCTTTATCAGTTAAACCGGAATACGCTTTGGCAATCGTGACCAATTTATCTTCGTTTTTCACAGCAAAAGTGTAATCGGTGTAATAAGCGCTTCGTCGTCCGCTTCCTTTTTGAGCATAAATCAAAACCGCATCAATCGTGAGCGGATTGATTTTCCATTTCCACCAATCTCCTTTTTTTCGCCCGGAATGATAATGTGAATTTTTCTGTTTCAACATCAGACCTTCACTGTTGATTTCTCTGGAACTTTCCCTGATTTGGTTTAATTCTTCCCAGTTTTCAAAATCAATTTGCTGGGAAATTCTGATGTTTTCAGGATTTTCGTTTAATAATAATTCTTGAAGCATTGCACGTCTTGCAGAGATTGGTTTTTCCCGCAAATCAGTTCCTTCCAATTCCAATAAATCATAAGCAAAAACCTGAATCGGAATTTCGGAAAGCATTTTTTTGGTTAAAGTTTTTCGGTTGAGACGCTTTTGTAATTCATTAAAATTTAAAACTTTATCATCTTTAACGGCGAGAATTTCTCCGTCAATTACAAAATTGCCTTTCATTTGCTGAACAACATCTTTGATTTCGGGAAACTGTTCGGTAATTAATTCTTCGCCTCTTGACCAAATAAAAACTTCATCATTTCGTCTGATGATTTGCCCACGAATTCCATCCCATTTGTATTCAATCAGCCATTCATCGGGTGTTCCAAGCTCATCTAAATCTTTTTCCAAAGGAAAAGCCAGACAAAACGGATAAGGTTTTGAATTGTCGGGATTGACGTTTTCTGCTGAAATCAATTCCTGAAACGAAACTTCATTAGGCAACCATTTTCCCATCAGACTGTGCATCAACGCACTGGATTCCTGCTCGGAAAATTTAGTTAAAGCATTAATCAAAGTCTTATCTGAAACGCCAATTCTGAAACTTCCGCCCAGTAATTTGTTAAAAATCAAACGTTCTGTATAATCCAAACCGTTCCAGGAATTCAGAACAAATTCTTTTTTTTCAACATCGGTTTTATTTTTCAAATCGATAATATCATTCATCCATTCAGATAAAGTACGCTCGATTTTTTCTGTCGGTGGAGGAAGAATTAATGATAAAGTTTCGCCCAAATCGCCAACGGAAGAATAGCTTTCCTGAAACAGCCAAAACGGCAATTGCGTAATTTCCAACGCCCATTCTTTCATATAATTCGTGTTTACGTTTCGTTTCGGTCTTTTGCCTGTAAACAAAGCGATGAACCAGACTTTATCTTCATCCGGCGCACGTTCCAGGTAATCGATGATGGCATCGATTTTTGCATTGGTCTTGTTGGTGCTTTCGAGAGCGTTGATGAGTTCAGCGAAATTCTTCATTGCTCAGGATTTTTGATGATTTCTTTTTCAGTTTCCTCTTCGTCATCGTCACCATACAACGTTTCAACAACATCAGATTTGATTCCGATTTCATTTAAATATTTAGAGAAAACTTCGGTTTGTCCGTGCGTAACGTGAACTATTTCTGCTTCGGTTGCCTTTATCGCTTGCAATAAACCTTTCCAGTCGGCGTGGTCGCTCATTGCAAAACCTGCATCGGCACTTCGCCATCTTCTTGCACCACGAACCTGCATCCAACCAGAACAAATCGCTGTTGCTGCATCGGGAATTTTCTTAATAACATTGGAATCCAATAATGCGGGTGGAACAATAACAATATCTCCCGCAACATGCTTAATACTTTCCCTAAAATCAGGAACTTCGTAATCGGGAAGTTGAATTCCAACTTCTTCAAAAGCCTGATTGAGCTTACCAATAGAGTAGTGGACGTGGATTTTTCCCAAACCTTCAATGGCTTTCATAACCCTCTGAGCTTTTCCTAAAGAGTAACCGACAAATACTGATGTTTTCTGATTTTCTTTATTTCGTAAAACCCAGCTTTGCATTCTTTTGTTCAGGTCATCCACTTCCAACCAATTATAAATCGGAAGTCCGAAAGTGCTTTCTGTAACAAATTCGTTGCATTTCACAAGCTCAAAAGGCGTACTTAATCCATCATCCTGAACTTTATAATCTCCGGAGATGACACTTACATACCCTTTGTATTCTAACCGAATCTGTGCAGAACCAATAATATGACCAGCTGGATGAAGCGAAAGTTTTATGCCATTGATGTTGAGAACTTCGCCATATTGCAAAGTCTGACATTCAATATCTTCAGCAATTCTCTTTTTTAGAATCGGTTTTGTAAAATGATGACAAAGGTATTTTTTCATTCCCCAGCGGGCGTGGTCGGCGTGACCGTGCGTGATGACCGCCAAATCGACAGGTCGCCACGGGTCAATATAAAATTTCCCTTGCGGACAATAGATTCCCTTGTTTGTGAATGTGATGAGTTTCGCCATTTGTAGTTTGGTATGGGATGGAAAATAAAAGTCACAAAGTTCATTATATATGATTTTCTTTGTGACTAAATTTCAGTTTAAAATTAATTAAATTTTAGCAGTTCCTTCCACACCGTCAGAATTATCTGTTTTGTTTCCGGTAATTGCTGCGGCAGCGAAGCTTAATAAACTAACCAATTTTCCGGCTTTCGTATCCCAATAATAGGTTTCTTTTGGTTCCACGCGGATGATGGAAACGTTCGGGTCATCTTTTCCGTCGAACCAGGCATTCGCCATTGGTGACCACTTGTCCTCGATTGTTGCCCTGTCTTTATAGATATAAGCATTTCCATAAATCGAAAGATATTCCGAGTCGCTGTTGTTCATAAAATAAAGCTGAACACGATTGTCTTCTTTGATTTCAAAATTTTTGTTGCTGGTTTCACTGCTGATGAACCAAAGGTTTCCGCTCTCATCAGTTTCCTGAAGACCCATTGGTCTGGCATTGACAGGAAGCCTGTCCAGTTCGGTACAAAACATACAGATTCTGGCTTTTTCGGATAGTTCTTTGATTTTTTTAATGGCTTCCTGATTGGTGAGATTTTCTGTTGACATACTATTTTGATTTTAGTGATTTGTAAATTTTCTGAATAGTTACAAATAATGTGCTATTTTTAAATAAATGAAAATCAAACAAAAAAAATCTGTTGGAAAAACCAACGGATTTTTAATAATTAAAATCATTTTTTTTATTCAGATTCCTATATTCATTTTAGACTTGCGCTAACTTTCAGTAACTTACGGAAAATCAATATTCTGAGTTTTGTCAGAAGAAAAAATAATCATTCTGTAAAATTCAAAACGTTCCAAAATTCCCTGATTTTCATTTTTTTGTAATAAATAGTCGTTATTTGGGCGTATCCCTTTGGATTTTTGCCAGTCAGTTTGGTTTTCAAAAGAACTTCCAGAAAGACAAAAAACCAAGCGGGCCAAGCTATCCGCTATATCTTTTGCTCCATTTCATTTCGCAAAAGGATGCCGCTGCTATCCCTTACGCAGAAACGCTTCGTCATTTTGGCTACAACCAAACTCATTTTGGCAACTTCCAACTTTCGGCTTCTGCGGACATTTGTATTATAAAATTTAAACAAAATTTACAATGCAAAAAACAATTTTTATCACAGGCGCATCATCAGGATTGGGAAAATCAACTGCAAAATTATTTCAATCCAAAGGTTGGAATGTCATCGCAACTATGCGAAATCCTCAAAACGAAACCGAACTTTCTCAATTGGAAAATGTAACACTGCTTCCTTTGGATGTTACCAATTTGGAACAGATTCAGGAAACGGTAAAAACTGCGATTGAACTTCACACGATTGATGTGGTTTTCAACAACGCAGGTTACGGCTTGATTGGCGCTTTGGAAGCTCTGACGGACGAGCAAATAGTGAAAGAACTAGACACCAATTTACTCGGCGTGATTCGTGTGACTCAGGCTTTCATTCCTTATTTCAGAAAAAACAGAAACGGATTGTTTATCACGACAACATCGATTGGCGGATTGTTGACTTTTCCTCTAGATTCACTTTACCACGCTACAAAATGGGCTTTGGAAGGATGGAGCGAAAGTATGTCGTTTGAATTGGCTTTGCATAATGTTGGCATCAAAACCATTGCACCGGGCGGAATTAAAACTAATTTTGCAGGAGAATCTTTAGCCGTTGCCAACCATCCGGCTTACGAAAATGGAATGCAGAAATTATTTGAGTTGATGAATCCCGATAATTTTGAACCTGTAGAATGGATTGCAGATGTGGTTTATGAAGCGGCGACAGACGGGAAAAATCAGTTGCGATATGTGACGGGAGAATTTGCCAACCAGTTGCACAACCGTCGTTTGGAAATCGGTTCTGAAGCAGCGGTTCAGGAAATGAAACAGATGGTTTTTGGAAGTTTGCTCAATTAAAAAAATAAGAAATGAATAATCCAATAAAAGTAAATTCTATATCAGAGCTTCACGAGATGTTGAATTTTTCGAAGCCCGTTCATCCTTTGATCAGCATCAACGACAACGCTAATATGATTGTTGATGAAAATCTTCTGAATCAGCATTTTTTGTTCAATTTCTATAAGATTTCTTACAAAAAAACACTGAAAGGTAAAATTGGGTACGGACAAGGCTACTATGATTTTGATGAAGGCGGAATGGTTTTCACAGCACCGAATCAACTGCTTTCCACAAGTGCGGATGATATGGAGTATGAAGGTGTTACTTTGCTGATTCATCCCGATTTCCTGAGAAATTATTCTTTGGCAGCCCGGATTAAAAGCTTGGGATTCTTTTCTTATGCGGCGAACGAAGCGTTGTTTTTATCGGACAAAGAAAAGCAAACGATTTTTTCAGTTTTTGACAATATCAGGGAAGAATTAAATAATACGATTGATGATTTCAGTCAGGATGTCATTATTTCTCACATCGAGGTTTTGCTCAATTACAGCAACCGTTTTTACAAACGACAATTCATAACCAGAAAAGCTTTAAATCACGATTTGCTTTCGAGAATTGAAGAACTTTTGAATGTGTATTTCGACAAAGAACAAAGTTTAAATAAAGGTCTTCCGACCGTAGAATTTCTAGCTACAGAACTAAATCTTTCCCCAAGATATCTAAGTGATATGCTCCGTTCTTTGACAGGACAAAATGCACAGCAAGTCATTCACGAAAAACTCATCGAAAAAGCCAAGGAATATTTGACGACAACGAGTTTTTCGGTTTCAGAAATTGCTTATCAATTGGGTTTTGAACATCCACAATCGTTCAGTAAATTATTTAAAAACAAAACTAATCAGACACCTGTACAATTCAAGCAGAGTTTTAATCATAATTAATTATTAAAATGAATATTGAAATGTTTATCAAAGATTGGATTGCAGTCGGTAATAGTTATGACACCGAAAAATATTTGGAATTTTATCTGAAAGATGCTGTTTTGGATGACCCGTCAGTCGGAAGAAAATTCATTGGTCACGATGGAATTAAAGATTATTTTGTAAGTTATTTTATCGGTTATCAAACGCAGACTGAATTAAAAAAATTAGATATCAAAGACAATTCAGCTTATTTGGAAGTGGAATTTACGGGCGATTTTCCAGAAGGTAAAATAGGAGGGAGTTTTGATTTTATTTTTAAAAATGAAAAGATTGAGTTTGTGAAAGCAGATTTGATTTAAAAACAAAAATATGGCAACAAATAATTTTGATGAAATCATCAATCGTTCACTTGAATTAAGAAAAAAATACCACAAACTAGAAACCCAATATCACGGCAGCGAATGGACTGTGGAAGAAGATGCATTGGCGTATTTGACCGACGCAGGTTTAGTTGGCAGAAATATTATGTCGCAACAAAATCGTTGGTCAAAAACCAACAGCGAATCTGAGTTAGAACATAAAATCGGAGAAAATATCTGGTGGCTGATTGTATTGGCGGAGCGTTCCAACATTGATATTAAAAATGCGGTGGAGAATTTTTTAACCAAAACCGAAAAATTGATTGGCTTTTATTAAGAAATTTTAAAAGAATATTTAAGAAATTTAATCGACAATTACGTTTATTTGGGAGATGAGAAAAAACCTCGCAAGTGATGGATTTGTTCACGCTAGACCTTGCTTATCAAGTTTACAGTGTGAAATATGAAGACTTTTATGTCAATCAAAAAGGAAAATGGCTCATCAAAGACCGAGTTGCTCATTTTTTAATTATTGAATCAAAAACAATTTCCTAAAATCATCTTTAAGGTGTTGACAAGCTTTCTATTTTTAGGAAGCTTTTTTTATTTACCATTCAAAGTCAAAATTATTTTTTATACATTTGCGCCAATCTGGTGAGCTGTAAAAAGCACTTAATAGGGAATCCGGTGAAAATCCGGAGCAGACCCGCTGCTGTAAGCTTCACACAAAGGTTTTTGAAAATTATATCCACTGTCGCAAGATGGGAAGGATTTCAAAAATGAAGTAAGTCAGAAGACCTGCCAGAAGTTTAATATATTTGACGCTTTCGTGGAATAAAGCTTAGTCAACAATGATTTTGTACAACACAAATTGTGCATTATCCTTGCTTTCTTACATCCATTGGCGTCATCATTATTCAATATGAGCTAATGGTGACACGATTTACTTTTCGGTTTTATAAGGCTGTTGTTGCAATTTTTGTGACAGCTTCTTCGCTATGTTTTTCCCAATCCAAAAAAGATACGATTGAGACAGAGATTCTCAAAGTTGAGGTTTACAAAAAGAATTTTAAGGAGATTTTACCAGCGCAGACATTGTCTGGTGAACAATTGGAAAGACTCAACAGTCATTCGGTTGCAGATGCGTTGAGGTATTTTTCTGGCGTTCAAATTAAAGATTACGGTGGAATTGGCGGACTGAAAACCATCAACATCCGAAGTATGGGAAGTCAGCACGTTGGTGTATTCTATGACGGAATCCAATTGGGGAATGCGCAAAACGGATTAGTTGATTTAGGCAGATTTTCTTTGGATGATATCGAGGAAATCTCACTTTACAACGGGCAAAAATCTGAAATTTTCCAACCTGCGAAAGACTTTGGTTCATCAGGTTCAATCTATCTTCAGCCAAAAATGCCCCAATTTAAATTCAATAAAAAAACAAATCTCGTTCTGAGATTGAAGAACAGTTCCATCGATTTATTTAATCCGTCTTTCCGATTGGAACAGAAGATTTCGGATAAAGTTTCAGCGAGTTTCAGTTCCGAGTTTTTGCAAAGTGATGGAATTTACAAATTTCGTTATCGTAAAAAATATCCCGATGGCGAAACAGCTTATGATACGATTGCAAAACGATTCGATTCTGATATTCGGGCCAAACGTTTTGAAACCAGTCTTCACGGGAATTTAGAAAAAGGAAGTTGGAATGTTCGCGGTTACGGATATATTTCAAATCGTGGAATTCCCGGAGCAATTGTGAATAATAGATTTGGTGCGAGAGGACAGAGAATGATGGATGAAAATTACTTTGTTCAAGCTAATTTGATTAAGAAAATTTTTCCGAAAATCGAGACACAGTTCAAAGCCAAATTCGCTTACGATTATACCAAATTTGTTGATACTTTGGAGACTCAGGCAGCGTTTCCTGTTGTTAATACTTACATTCAGAAAGAGGTTTATCTGTCATCGTCCAATCTTTATTCTATCACGCCCAATTGTGATTTCAGTGCAAATGTCGATTTCCAGTACAATCACTTGGATGCTGATTTGGTCAACTTTTCTTATCCTTCGCGGTACACATCTTTGGTCGCTTTTGCCACAACTTACCAATGGAAAAAACTGAAATTTCTCGGAAGTGTTTTAGGAACTTTCGTGAATGAAACCGTCGAAAAGAATTCCAAATCTCCTGATAAAAGTGAATGGACACCAGCCGCTTTTTTGAGTTATCAACCTCTTGATTCCAAAGAACTGACATTGAGAGCGTTTTATAAAAACTCTTTCAGGATGCCAACTTTCAACGATTTGTATTATACGGTTATCGGAAATTCTCTTTTGAAACCTGAGTTTACCAATCAATATGATATTGGCTTCACGTATCAGAAATTTTTTCAAAATCAAATTTTCCAATCGTTTTATGTTAAGGTTGATGGCTATTTTAACAAAGTTAAAGACAAGATTATCGCAGCTCCCAACGGAAGTATGTTCCGCTGGACAATGCTCAATCTTGGCGAAGTAGAAATTATCGGAACCGATGTCAATGTTCAGGCAGATTTGAATTTTGGTCAGGTCAAATTAAAGCCATTATTGACTTACACTTATCAAAGTTCACGAGATTTTTCTGACAGAAACGAGTCTTATTTCGGAGACCAAATTCCTTACACGTCTTGGCATTCCGGCACTTTTACGCTGATGTCGGATTACAAAGACTGGTCTTTCAACTACAGTTTTATTTATGTCGGAGAACGTTACGATGTCAATCAGGATAATATTGCTTACAACTACATTCAGCCTTGGTACACGCACGATTTATCGATTCAGAAAAAATTTAAAATGAATAATCATCAGTTTAAAGCTACGCTGGAAATGAACAATATTTTCAATCAATTCTATGAAGTGGTTTTGAGTTATCCAATGCCGGGACGAAATTTTAAACTCATTCTAAGTTTCACATTATGAGAAAACTAAATATTATTTTAAGTCTTTTTACGCTGCTGTTTTTGATATCGTGCAGAACAGACGATATCATTATTCGGCCAGAAGTAGTGGAAGGTCTTGCGCCACCGGAAAATACGGCTATCAAAGGATTTTATCTCTTGAACGAAGGCAATATGGGAACCAACAAGGCGACTTTGGACTTCTTCGATTACACAACGGGAACTTACCACAGGAATATCTATTCGGAAATCAATCCAGAAGTTGTAAAGGAATTGGGAGATGTTGGAAATGATATCAAAATCTATGGAAGCAAAATGTATGCGGTCATCAATGTATCCAATAAAATCGAGGTTCTAGACACCAAAACTGCGAAAAGAATCAAAACGATTCAGCTGCAGAATTGTCGTTATATGACCTTCAAAGATGGGAAAGCTTACGCATCCAGTTATGCTGGTCCAGTTTCTCTTGACCCCAATGCGCCGATTGGAAAGGTGGTTGAGATTGACACACTTTCGCTTTCTATAAAAAGGGAAGTAATTGTTGGTTATCAACCCGAAGAGATGCAGGTTGTCGGGAACAATCTGTACGTTGCTAATTCAGGAGGTTATCGTTTTCCAAACTATGACAGAACTGTTTCCGTCGTTGATTTGAACACATTTACTGAGACTAAAAAAATCGATGTTGCGATTAATCTTCATCACATTGCAAAGGATGATGACGGCGATTTGTATGTAAGTTCCAGAGGTGATTATTATACGATTCCTTCGAGTTTATTTTTGGTTGATTCTAAAACTGGAACGGTTAAAAAAGATTTTAAAATTGCTGTCAGCGAAATGACGATTGTGAATGATAAACTCTATTTCTACGGCAACGAGTTCAATTACAACACGCATTCCTACACCAAATCTTTCGGAATCATCGATGTGAAAACTGAGCAAATCATTTCCAACAAAATCATCGACCAAATATATGTGGATGCGATAAAAACACCGTACGGAATTGCTGTGAACCCAATCACAGAAGATATTTATCTGACAGATGCTCGCAATTATGTTTCGACAGGATTTGTTTACTGTTTTGATAAAACCGGAAAATTCAAATGGAAAACAGAAGGTGGCAATATCCCAGCGCACTTTGTTTTTCTTTATAAATAATTGGATGCAAAAGATAAAAATAATAACAACCATTATAAACACAATATTGTCATTCCGTAGGAAACCTAACGAAGTGGTTAGACGAAGTCAATCTCGACAGTTTAGATTCCTACGGAATGACAAACAATCTTAATAAAATGAAATCAATAAATATGAAAAATAAATACTTAAAACTTACTTTTTCTTTATTTCTCGTTGTAGGAATGATTGCCTGTAAAAATGATGATGAAGACAATACTTTCAATCTCGCCGAATCTTATTCAGTTGACCGATTTAAAGTGCTAAACATTCCAACCAATATTTCCGGAACTTTCACTTGGAGTATCAACGATTCTTTGATTTCAGAAAATTCAACTCTGGATTTCATCAGTCCTTATGCGAAAATTTATCCTTTGACTTTGAAAATTATTTCAAATGGAACAACTACGACGTACAATTCAAAAATCATTGTCAACAAAGAATCGGTTTCCTACAGTAAGTATATTTCCAACGTCTTCGATTTCCGTCCTGCAGTTGGGCAATTTATGAATGAAATTCCGGAATATTCTGCTGGAAATACGTCGGAGCAAATGATTCAGAAAGCGAAAGAATCTTTGATTGGTTCCAATTCTTCGATGATTTCTTTGGGGGGATTTGGCGGGTATGTCACTTTTGGATTTGACCACACCATCCCGAATATGAACGGGAAAGATTTCAAGATTCTGGGTAATGCGTTTTGGGGCGATTTGTCTGCGGAAGAACGTTCGGGTTCTTGCGAACCGGGAATTATTCTTGTGGCTTATGACAAAAACAAAAACGGAAAACCCGACGAAGACGAATGGTACGAGATTGCCGGAAGCGAATATTTCAAAAATACAACCGTAAGGAACTACACGATTAATTACTTCAAGCCCAACGAATCCAAACCGCCAGTTCCCGGAAACGAACATTGGGAAAACGATGTAGAATATATTAGATGGACAGATAATCTGGGGAATTCAGGTTTCAAGACTAAGAATGTTTTTCATATTCAAAGTTATTATCCATTATGGATTTCGGATGCTTCTTACAGTTTTACAGGAACCAGACTCGCCAACAATTACTATGACCAGAGTGGAAGCGGAACTTATTGGGTAGGGAAATCTTATGAATTCGGATATGCAGATAACGCTCCAAATAGCGATGAAGCTTCGAATATTGATATATCTTGGGCGGTCGATAAAAACGGAAACTATGTCAAACTTCCCGGAATCGATTTCGTGACAGTCTACACAGGAGTCAATCAGGAAGCGGGCTGGCTGGGCGAAGTTTCTACAGAAGTAGCCGGCGCTTACGACTTACATTTAAAATAAAATCAATTAAAAATTTGTTCTCGCAGACTTATCAAATTCAGCAAATTTAAAATGACACATCTGCCAAACCAAAACAATATGCGAGAAAATTATCCTAAAAATAAATTAAACAATAATATTCTTTAAATCAATTATAAATGAAAAAGTTTTATCTTTTGACATTACTGTTATTCCTTGCATTTTTTACCAATGCACAAGTAACGGTTCAAGGTGTTCCGAGAAATGACCTCCAACAAAACTCGGTTAAAAAACAATCCAAGAAAGCTGATTTCACGATGGATGATATCGTCTATTGGGTGGGAACAGGTTCTAACAAAGCGGCTTTTGTCGTTCAATGGAATGATGCTAAAAATCCGAATGCATTGGTTTGGGGTTTTAAATGGGACGGAACAGCAACAGGCGAAGATATGCTGAAAGCGATTGCAAAAGCAGACAAAAGATTTTATTCTCTATTGTATTATTCAGGAGCAACTCTGGGAACCGCGATTGGCGGAATCGGTTTTGACCTTGATGGACAAGGAACAGTTGGTCTTTACAATAATGGCAATACGACTTATCCGCTTTATCCATTAGATGGTGTTGTCAATACTTCGGCCTATGACTTCGATAATTATACGGCGATTGATGCGAATGACCATTGGCAGGCTGGTTGGATGAGCAAAGGTTATTGGTCATATTGGGTAAAAGACCCGACTGATGCAGATTTTGGATATTCTGGTTGGGGAGCAAGTAGCAGACAATTGGAAAATGGTTCTTGGGATGTCTGGAACTTCAACCCGAATTTTGAAAGCTATGATATCTCATCCACCATGACTCCTGTTTCCACTTATTCGGCGCAGGCAGATTTTACCAAAGGTTATTTTATGGTGAACGAGGATTGGTTTGGTCATACCAACGGTTCTGTGAATTTCATCGGCGATAACAACCAAATCTATTACAGAGTTTACAGCGAAAAGAATAATAACCAAGCATTTGGAGCGACAACGCAGTTTGGAACTATTTACGGCGATAAATTCTATTTTATTTCCAAACAAGCGGCCGATGGCGGCGATACACAATACACACCTGGCGGAAGATTGGTTGTTGCAAATGCTATAACGATGGAGAAAATCAAAGGCTTTGACAACATCGGTGGAGGAGACGGGCGTTCTTTCCTTGGTGTGAATGAAAAATTGGGCTACATCGGAGCATCCAACGGAATCTATACTTTCGATATCGAAAATCTGCAGGTTGGAACTTTGATAACAGGAACTGGCGGTGGAAGCCAATATGCGGGACAAATCGGGAATATGGTGAGAACGTCGCAATATGTTTTCGCTGTTAAGCAAACTGCAGGAATTTTAATTATCGATCCGAAAACCAATACTTTGGTCCAAACGATTTCCGGAGCTTTCCATTCAGTTGTTCAAGCTAAAGATGGAAGTGTTTGGGCGATTCAGAATCAAAAATTGATTAATATTAATCCAACAACTTTTGCAACCACTGAATATGCACTTTCTGCTGCAACGCAATATCTTGGTTCATGGGGCGCTTGGAACGCAGGAAGTTTCACGTACAGCAACCGGCAGAATGCTTTGTACTGGATAAATTCGGTCAATGCTTTCACATCTGGAACTAAGGTTATCAAATTTGATGTAACAACAAAAACTTTGGTTGACAATTTCATCACAATCCCAGGACAGGAAGGAACTTACAAACAGATTCCGTACGGTGCGGCTTTGAGAGTGAATCCTGTGACAGACGAGTTGATTTTGAACACAACAGAAAGTGGTTATGGCGTGCATTATCAGAAAAACTGGATCCATACTTATAGTAATTCAGGAGTTCTGTTGAATACAAAAACATTGAATGACTATTACTGGTTTCCAGCTGTGACAGTATTTCCGGACAATACTTTGCCAGTTGTTAGTTCTACTTTTCCTTCAGAACTTAATGCAAGCGGGATTACAAAAATCGATTTGAAAACGATTGTTACAGATGCAGATAATTTGTCTTCGGCAATTGTGAAATCAATTAGATCGAATAGCAATCCTGCAGCGATTTCTGCTGATATCAATTCTGATGAAGAGTTGGTTCTAATACCACGAGGCACAGGAACGGCAAATATTGTTGTTAGTTTTAATTCTAATGGAAAAGTGGTTGATAAAACGTTGACTGTTGTTTCATCTTCACTGGCTGCAACGGCTGAAACCAAGAAAGTTGAATTGAGCATCTATCCTAATCCAACAACCGAAATTCTTAACATCAAATCTCAGGATAAAATTGTTGAGGTTTCTCTATTTGACATTTCAGGAAAGCAAATCAATGCTAAAGTTGTGAATGGAACAATCAATGTTTCTCAATTATTAAAAGGAAATTATATCTTAAGAATCGTAACCGATAGAGCAGTTTATCAGGAGAAATTCATCAAGGAATAAGATTGGTTTCAACCTAAATATAAAGCCTTCAAGTTCATTTTTGAAGGCTTTTTTATTCAAAGATAATAACCGTAACAATGTTACAAATGGTAGATACCCAAATAAAATCCAAATCCTCACGGAAGAAAAGTGATCTACTGCAAGAAACTACGAAACTGCAAAGAGAAAGTTAGCTACCGTATAAAGAAAGTTAGCAACTGTAAAGAGAAAGTTAGCAACTGTTGAGAATGTTTAAACAAACTTACTTAGAAAACCTGAAAAATAAAAAAGAGCACTCTCTTGCGAGAAATGCCCTTTAAAAATAAAAACCTTAAAATTCAAAAAAATTATAATGACACCCCTCGTTTCCAAGGGATAAACACATCCTGTTTCAGCTGGTCTGCTTTTGTTTCTACGTTGCCGCTTGCCAGTTCAATAATATAATCTACAATCTCCTCACCAACTTCCTGAATGCTTTTTTCTCCCGTAATCACCGTTCCTGCATTCACATCGATGATATCCGACATTCTGTTGATCAATGCTGTATTGGAAGAAATTTTCACAACCGGAGCGATTGGATTTCCCATCGGATTTCCTAAACCTGTGGTAAACAACACGACAGTTGCGCCTGCTCCGACTAATCCTGTGGTACATTCTGCATCATTTCCAGGTGTGTTCAGTAAGTTCAGACCTGGTTTCGAAATATATTCGCCATAATCCAAAACATCCACGATAGGAGCGGTTCCACCTTTTTTAGACGCTCCGGCAGATTTCATTGCATCGGTGATCAGACCGTCTTTGATGTTGCCGGGAGACGGATTCATATCGAATCCAGAACCTGCATCTACAACAGATTTCTCGAAGGCTTTCATTAATGATAAGAACTTATCCGCTTTTTCCTCCTCCAGACATCGGTTCATCAATTCCTGTTCTACGCCGCACAATTCAGGGAATTCTGCTAGAATTGTTTTTCCACCCAAAGCTGCAAAAATATCTGAAACAACGCCTAACGCCGGATTCGCAGAGATTCCTGAAAAACCATCGGAGCCACCACATTCCAGACCAATGCTCAGTTTGGAAACTGGTGCTGGCTGACGTTCTATTTTGTTAGCTCTTTTGATGGCTTCGAAAGACTCTTTGATGACCATTTGGAACATCTTATCCGTCGTCCCGATTTTCTGTTGTTCAAAGATGAGCACTTCTTTATTGCAGTTCGGACTCATTTCTTTCAAAGCATTTTGGAAGATGTCAACCTGAAGATTCTGGCATCCTAAGCTGAGAACCGTTGCACCAGCCACATTCGGGTTGTTCACATAACCGGCGAGCAGTTTTGCCAATAGTTCAGAATCCTGACGGATTCCGCCACAACCACCTTGATGATTGATGAATTTAACTTCGATATTATCCAGAAGATTTTCATTTCTAGATTGGTCTTCCACTTCTTCCACGCTTTTTTCTTCAATCAGAGAGCGCAGGAAATTCTTATAAGAAACTTCTTTTTTCGGCAGCAATTCGTTCTCGAAAATATCTTTCAGCTTCTCGATATTCTTGTTTTCACAAAACACCAAAGGGAAAAATAACCAGACATTTTTGGTTCCCACTTGCCCATCAGAACGGTGGTAACCATTGAAGGTTTTGTCTTTCCATTTGTCCACATTCGGCGGTGTCCAGCCAAGATTTCCGGTCTTTCTGAAAACTTCTTCGCTCTCGTGTTTTACGTTTTCGGTCGTGATGACTTCGCCTTTTTGGATTGGCTGATTCGCTTTTCCAACAATGACGCCATACATAATGATATGGTCACCGACAGCAAAATCTTCTGCTGCGAATTTATGTTTTGCTTTCGTATCTTTCAGAACCGTGTAATCTGCACCGTCCAGATGCACGATATCTCCGGCAGGCAAATCCGTCAGAGCAACAATGATGTTGTCTTTTGGATTGACTTTTAAAACTTTCTTTTGCATAATTTTCAGATTAAAATTATCTTATTCTTTATTATAAGATGAATTCGAAGATTACTGAATAAAACTTTTATACCCTTCTTCAATTCCAGTGGAATCGATTGCACTCAAAGCCTTGGTTACAGCTTCTGTCAATCCTGGAACCTGAGTCAAATCTGTATCCCAGAAACTCACTTCGGATAAAGCATTTTTCGCCACTTCTCCAAGGTCGTTGGTTGACCATATTTCTTTGAATCTTTCCAAAACCGGAGCATCATCACTTACTGGAAGCTGTTTTCCATCAAACTCACCTTGATAGAATCTGATTAACGCCGCTAAAGCAAAAGTCAGATTGGTTGGTAATTCATTTTTGATTTCAACATATTTCAACAAGCTTGGCAATACTCTCACTTTGAACTTCGAAACCGAATTCAATGCAATACTGGAAAGCAAATGTTTCAAGAAAGGATTTCTGAATCTGTCAAAAACTTCATCTGAAAATGCAGTCAATTCTTCTGTTGATAAATCCAGAGTTGGGATGATCTCGTTATATACTGTATCGGAAATCCATTTTCCTGCAAAGTCTGCATCAATTGCTTCTTTCACGGTTTCTTTTCCGTCAAGGATAGAGAACGCCAACATCGCTGTATGAGCACCGTTCAGGATTCTAACTTTTCTGGTTCTATAAGGCGTGATGTCATCGACAATCAAAACCTGGTCATCAATTTTATCGAAAGGAATCAACGCTTTCAATTTGTCATCACCTTCGATAACCCAAAGTAAAAATGCTTCACAAACCACCATTAGATTATCATCATAATCCAATTTAGCTTCGTACTCGTCTTTTTCTTCTCTTGGATAACCCGGAACAATTCTGTCCACCAAAGTGTTGTGGAAATAGTTGCTACTTTCTATCCAATTAGAAAATTCGGAACCTAGATTCCATAGCAAAGCATATTTTAGAATATATTTCTTCAATGTCAAAGCATTGTTTTCAATCAATTCGCAAGGAATGATGTGAAGACCTTTTTCTGAATCTCCGTTAAAATGCTTGAATCTCTCATAAAGGAAAGCAGTCACTTTCGCAGGGAAATTCTTGTGAGGGCCAGCAGCCAAAGACGTTTCAGACTCATCAAAAGCAATTCCTGCTTCTGTTGTATTCGATAAAATAAACTGCAAATCTTCGCCTTTCGCCAATTCAAGATATTCAGCGTAATTATCATAAGGACTGAACGAACGTTGGATTGCGGAAATCACTCTCTGGTCATCCACGATTTGTCCTTTTTTCACACCTCTTATGAATAGTGTGTAAAGATTATCCTGCTCTTCCAACATATCGACAAGACCACCAACAGTAGGCTGAACAACAGCTACACCAGCATTGAAGCCAGCTTCTTTGTTCATCTTGTCGATAAGGTAATCTACAAACGCACGAAGGAAATTACCTTCCCCGAATTGTAAAAATTTTATTGGAAGTTTCTCAGTCGAACCTGAGTTTTCACGGTTAAGTTTTTGTTTAGTTTGATATTCCATTTCTTTATTCTTTAATGATTTTATATTTCGGAACCAATGATTTCATCACGAACCAGGCAATCAGATAAGCCACGGCGCAGATTGAGAAGATAATCATATATCCTTTGTCGATACCGTCTGAGATGACAGCACCGGAATTTTTCAATTGAACCAACAAATCATCAGGAAGCCTTGTATCCTTAAATTCAGGATATTTTTCCAAAAGTGGAACGCCATCCACAGTTGTCCAGGCTTTGTGTGTGTGGTCAAACAATAATCCGGAACCTTTATTAATAAGAAAAGAACCGATTCCACCAGCCATTCCGCCAATTCCTGTAATAGTTGCAATGGCTTTTTTCGGGAACATATCGCCAACCGTTGAAAAAATATTGGCAGACCAAGCCTGATGCGCTGCTCCCGCAATCCCGATAATCAAAACCGGAAGCCAATAAGAAATAGTTCCTGCAGGTTGTGCCACCAAAGCTAGCAATGGAAAGAAAGCGAAAATCAACATTGCACGCATTCTTCCTGCATATGGGTTCATTCCTTTTTTGTCTACAAAATATTTTGGAAGCCAGCCTCCGACAATCGAAACCAATGTTATCATATACAAAACGAAGAGTGGTAATGCACTTTGCGTGCTGTCCATTCCGTAAACCGAACTTAGATAAGCCGGAGTCCAGAAAAGGTAAAACCACCAAACGCCGTCTGTCATAAATTTACCAAAGATAAAAGCCCAGGTTTGTCTGTATCCGAAAGCTTGTTTCAGGGTCATTTTTTTCTGAGGTTCATCAGACGTTTCTACAACATCATCCTGGTCCTGTTGGATGTAAGCCAATTCGTGTTCGTTAACTTTCGGATGCTGATGAGGTTTTTTGTAATAGAAAATCCAAAGTCCCATCCAAACAAATCCAAGCGCACCAATGATGATAAATGCCATTTCCCAACCCATTGATTTTGCGATAAAAGGAATGGTGACTGGCGCTGCTAATGCTCCAACAGTCGCTCCGGCATTAAAAATACTTGTAGAAAACGCTCTGTCTTTTTTAGGGAAATATTCCGCAGTGGTTTTAATCGCCGCAGGGAAATTCCCAGCTTCTCCAACTGCTAAAACAAATCTTGCAAAGATAAAAAGCGTCACACTTGTGCTTGTAACCAGCGAAATATTGTTTAGAGTTCCAATAATTTCCTTAGATTCTGCAAATCCTACCAACCAGTTTCCTGTCAGGATTCCGGAAGTTGCAATACCACAGAAAGCGTGTAAAATAGCACCAATTGACCAAATGAAAATCGCCCAAAGAAATCCTTTTTTCGTATCCATCCAATCCACAAATTTTCCTGCGAATAACATACTGATTGCATAGAAAATTGAGAATAATGCCGTGATGTTTCCATAATCATTATTATTCCAATGGAACTCTGGCTGGATAAAATCTTTCCAGGTCAAAGAAAGAACCTGCCTGTCAAGATAATTAATCGTTGTAGCAATGAACAGAAGCCCACAAATAGACCATCTGAAATTACTTGGTTTTAAGGATTTAACTGAACTCATATTGGTTTTAGGAATTTAGTTTTGTGCTATGATTATTATGGATTGGATAATGTCCAATACTTTTTTCGTTTCGTTTTCGATGATTGCGTAATCTTTGGAAGCCATTAGTTCTTTACTTACCAATTTACTTCCCATTCCAACGGCAGAAACACCAGCTTTGAACCAGCTTTCGATGTTTTCTTTGGTTGTGTCAACACCACCGGTTGGCATAAATTTCAGATTTGGAAAAACATCTTTTATGGCGCTCATAAATCCGGTTCCCAGTGCATTTCCCGGGAATAGTTTCACAAAAGTTACACCCGCATTTTCAGCTTCGATGATTTCTGTTGGTGTCATACAACCTGGACTGTAAAGTACATCTTTCGGAATTAGGAATTCTGCAACTTCAGAAACAAATCCAGGGCTTATAAAGAAGTCAGCACCAACATTGTAATAATCTTCCGCTTGTTTTTGATTCTTAATTGTTCCGATTCCAAGCAGCATATCCGGCATTTCTGCATTACGGATTTCTACCATTTTTGTAAAATTGCTCAAAGCAGATTCGCCTCGGCTTGTATATTCTACTGCTCGTATTCCTGCTCTGTAAAGCGATTTCAATATTTCTAAAGTTACTGTTTCATCCGCATTATAATACAAAGGCAAAAGTCCTTGTTTGATAATGGCGTTCGTAACTAATTGAATCTTTGTCATTTTTTAAATTTTTACTTTAAAAACTATTTTTCTAATGATGTCATTTCCAATCATTGGTGCGTGGACATCATTGGGATAAAAAATAGCAAACTGATTTTCGTTTAATTGGAAAAACATATCCGGATTATCATTGTAAAAAAGAACATCTTTTTCTGCATTGTATTCTCCGATTGGGTTTGTGCATTTTTGCCTTGATTTCCAACCCATATTTTCTATTCCTTTCAGACAAATTTGAATATCAATATTTTGATTATGACATTCGAATTTGGAAAGACTTTCTTCTTTTGTTTTGGCCATTTCATCAAAAACAATCATTCGAAGCCCTTCTTCAATCTCTGTAACTCCAACTTCTAAAGAATCTAAATTCTTGTCTTTTAAATAGTCGAAAGCTTTTTCGAATAATGGATTGAGCAAAGAATATTGAGAAGCATTTTCTAATGTATCTATAATCATTTTTTTTCTAAATTATCTTTTAATTCTTCCTCCTGAATTGCCGTTCATTACTTCCAGAATATCGCTCGCACTGCTCAGATTCACATCGCCTAAAATCGTATGTTTGATGGCGCAAGCTGCATTGGCAAACTTCAATGCTTTTTCATCATCGAAGTGGATTAAACCATAGATCAAACCTGCGGCAAAGGCATCTCCGGTTCCGATTCTGTCCACAACGGGATTCACTTCCAGACTTTCTGTTTCGAAATATTGTCCGTTAACCAAAGCTCTTCCCTGAGTTGCCTGATTGCTCGCTGTAACACCAATTCTGGTTTTGTCAAATACTTTTTTAATGGAAGGGATTTCTTTCATTAATGTCTCCGCAGCTTTAATAAAACTGTCTTTATCATAACCGAAAGATGTTCCCAGTATTTCATTGATTTCATTTACGCCACCGATGAAAATCGTGGAGTAGGAGATGAGTTCCTTAAGAACTGCGAATCCTTCTTTTCCGTATTTCCAAAGGTTGGAACGATAAGCTGGGTCAGATGTAATTTCGATTCCTTTTGAGTAAGCTAATTGCAAACCTTGCTTCAAAGTCTCGTAAGCACCTTCCGAAATTCCCGGAGAAATTCCTGTCCAGTGGAAATATTCCGCACCTTCCAAAGCTTTTTCCCAATCTACCTGTTTTGGTTTGATGTTGGCAAAAGAACCGTTTAATCTGTTGTAAGAAATTCTACTGGCGCGCATCGCAGAACCAACTTCCAGAAAATATAAACCAATCGGATGTTCTGTTCTGTTGACGAATTGCGTATCAATTCCGTAACTTTTCATTGTTGCAATGGCAGCATCTCCGATGAAACAATCGGAAACGTTTGTGATGTGTCTTGTTTCGCATCCCATAATTGCTAAAGACGCGCCTACATTCATTTCTGTTCCTCCGAAGAAGAATTCCATTTCGCGGCTTTGTCTTAGCATTTTGCTATCGGATGGAGACAGTCTCATCAACACTTCGCCAAAGGTTACAACTTTGCTCATTAATCTAGTTTTATTTTTTAGAATCGAGATTCTTAATTTTTATTTTTTCTGAACGCAAAGAGCGCAAAGATTTCTTTATTTAATTTTATGTTTTTAAGTTCACAAAGGCGTAAAACTTAACAATGTTTGCAGAGAGCAATTGATTATTTTATAAAATCTTCTCTAAACGGACTGAAAACATCTACCAAAATCCCATCTTCCAGACATTCCACACCGTGAAGAACATTGGAAGGAACGAAGAACGAATCGCCTTTTTTCAAAATTGAAATATCTTCGCCGATGTTGACTTCAAATTTTCCTTCTGCTACATAAGTTACCTGAATATGAGGATGCTTATGCTTGTATCCAATTCCACCTTTTTTGAAACGGACATTCACCATCATTACAGATTCGTCGTAGCCAACAATTTGACGGTCGATGTATTCGTCGATTTTTTCCCATTTCGTAGAATCAGATTTGTAGTATATTTTTGAAGTTAATTCCATTAGAAACTAAAATATTCTTTAGCGTTAAAATAGCAAATATCTGCCACAACTTTTCCTACCAAATCCAAATCCTCAGGAAGTTCGCCAGACTCGATTTCGTTTCCTAAAAGGTTACACAATACACGTCTGAAATACTCGTGTCTTGGGAACGAAAGGAAGCTTCTGGAATCCGTCAGCATTCCAACGAAAGTGCTGATTAATCCCATATTGGAAAGTGCATTCATTTGTTTTTCCATTCCGTCTTTTTGGTCCAGAAACCACCATCCAGAACCGAATTGTACTTTTCCTTTAATAGAACCATCGTTGAAATTCCCAATCATTGTTGCCATAATTTCGTTATCTGCAGGATTCAGATTATAGATGATTGTTTTAGTCAATTTATCCTTGGAATCCAATGTGTTTAGGAATCTCGAAAGGTTCGCAGCCTGACTGAAATCTCCGATGGAATCCCAACCCGTGTCTGGTCCAAGAACTTTCAACATTCTTGCATTGTTGTTTCTCAAAGCGCCCAAATGATATTGCTGAACCCAGCCAAATGAATGGTAAGTCTCACCCAAAAACAACAGAATTGCTGTTTTGAATTGCTCAATCTGATGTGGCGTCAAGGTTTCTCCTTTTCTTTTAATTTCAAAAATTGAGTTGATTTCAGAATCTGTGAACGTTTCAAAAGAAATGTTATTCAATCCGTGGTCACACAATCTGCATCCGTTGGCGTGAAAGTATTCAATCCTTTTGAGTAGCGCATCCTGTACATCCTTGTAAGATTTGATTTCGATTCCTGCAGATTCGCCTAATTTATCGATGTAAGAATTGTAATCTTCATTATCAATCAAAATCGCTTTGTCGGGACGAAAAGCCGTGCTGACTGTAATTCCGATATTATTTTGTTTGATTGTTTGATGATATTCTAAAGTGTCAATCGGGTCTTCTGTGGTACAAACCGTTTCCACGTTTCTCATTTTCAATAATCCGTGAACCGATTTTTCTGGTGTTTGAAGTTGAGCTGAAACATTTTCATAAACTTCATCCGCATTTTTTTCGTTTAATAAATCGTAAACGTCAAAATATCTTGCCAATTCCAAATGAGTCCAATGGAACAAAGGATTTCTCAAAGTATTCGGAACTGTTCTTGCCCAAGCTGCGAATTTTTCTTTGTCAGAAGCGTCTCCGGTAATGAATTTTTCGTTCACGCCCATTGTTCTCATCGCTCTCCATTTGTAGTGGTCGCCACCAATCCAAACCTGAGAAATGTTCTCAAACTGACGGTTTTCTGCAATCTCTTTCGGAGGCAAATGGTTATGATAATCGATAATCGGTTGGTTCTCAGCAAATCTGAAATACAACTCCTCAGCGAATTTGTTCTTTAATAGAAATGTATCTGTAATAAAAGGTTTTGTAAGTGTACTCATTTTTAATTATTAATGATAAATTATTAATTATGAATGTTTATTCGTTTGAAGGTTTTCCGATGGTTGCTAAAATTCCACCATCAACATAAATGATTTGTCCGTTGATGAACTGACTTGCTTCGGAAGCTAAAAATATTGCTGTTCCAGCCAAGTCTTCAGGATTTCCCCAGCGACCTTCTGGTGTTCTACTGATAATGAACTCGTTGAATGGATTTCCATCAACTCTGATTGGTTCAGTCTGAGACGTTGCAAAATATCCAGGACCGATTCCGTTCACTTGGATGTTATGTTTTGCCCATTCTGTTGCCAAATTTTTAGTCAACATTTTCAATCCACCTTTTGCAGAAGCATAAGCCACAACATTGTCACGACCCAATTCGCTCATCATAGAACAGATGTTGATGATTTTACCAGATTTTCTGGCAATCATACTTTTTGCAACTAACTGAGACATAATGAAAGGTCCAGTTAAATCCACATCAATTACTTTTCGGAAATCTGAAACTTCCATCTCCAAAGCTGGAATTCTTTTGATGATTCCGGCATTATTAATAAGGATATCGATTTGTTTGTGATTGGCTTCGATTTCTGCCACTTTTTCAGCAGCTATTTTCTCATCTGTTACATCAAAAATATAACCTGTTGCTTTGTATCCCTTTGACTGATAATAAGCAATTGCTTCTTGCAATTTGGATGGAGTAGTACTGGTTACAACCAATTCTGCGCCTGCTGAGCCTAAACCTTCTGCCATTGCTAAGCCTAAACCGTGCGTTCCACCAGTTACTAATGCTACTTTTCCGGTTAAGTCAAATAAATTTCTCATTTAGAAATATCGTTAGATAATTTTTTACTCTCACAGATTGCGCAAATGATACAGATTTTAAAATCAGCTAAATCGGCAAAATCTACGAGAAAATATTTTATTATTTTAATTCGTCAGTTTTTACGGCATCCATATCTCCATAATCCATATTTTCTCCCGCCATTCCCCAGATAAATGTATAGTTTGAAGTTCCAACACCAGAGTGAATTGACCATTCCGGAGAGATTACTGCATCTCTGTTTTTAAGAAAAATATGTCTTGTTTCCTGAGGCTGTCCCATAAAATGTGAAATCGATTGTCCTTCTTCCAAATCGAAGTAGAAATAAGCTTCCATTCTTCTTGTATGAGTGTGTGAAGGCATTGTATTCCAAACGCTTCCTTCGTGCAATTCGGTCATTCCCATTTGAAGTTGACAAGTTTCCAGAACGCTGTTTACCAATAGTTTATTGATTGTTCTTCTGTTCGCATATTTAGAATCTCCTAATTCTACAATTTCTGCTTCGTTCTTTGTAACCTTTTTTGTTGGATAAGATTGATGAGCCGGCGCAGAATTGATGTAGAAATAAGCTTGTTCGCCTTCGATGTTTTCGAAAACAACTTCTTTATTTCCTTTTCCTATATATAAAGCTTCCTTATTATTAAGTTCGAAAACCGTTCCATCAACTGTGATTTTTCCTTTTCCACCAACGTTGATGATTCCGATTTCTCTTCTGTCTAGGAAGTTTTCAGCTTTTAATTCATCAATTGTTTCAAGCTTTAATGCTTTGTCAGTAGGCATTGCTCCTCCAACGATTAATCTATCGTACATTGTATAGACTAATTTGATTTGTCCTTCCTGAAATAAATCGTTGATGAGGAATTCTCTTCGAAGGTCTTCGGTGGTGTATTTTTTTGCGTCATCTGGATGATGAGCATATCTGAATTCTGAAGTAGTCATTTCTATATTATATAATGTGAACTGAAAATTAATTTTGTGTAATCGATTGCATTAAAAAATGCTCTTTTTGAGACAAAAATTAATTTCTGTAAATATATATATAAATATTAACCAAGAAAGAAAAAACTGAAATATTTTTTAAATAAAAGATATACAGTTTGTTATGTGTTGTTTTGATTCGTTTTTTTATTACTTTCGTTAGTTTTTTTGTGCAATATTTTGCTTTCGAAAGTTAAAATTTGCACAAGATTAAAATTTTTGATGTCTTTAGTTATTTTATACAATTATTGTCTATTTTATACTTTAAATAGTTGATTGTCAGTTAATTTATGTTTTGAAATCTTATTATTTTCAATAGGTTCAATTTTAATTCTAAATTTTGACAACTTGAATAAAAATAATTATGATTTTGAAAAAAAAGGAATCTTAAGTTAATTTTTGGTTAATGTTTTTTGTGTTAAAACTGATTTTTTGATGTAAAAAGGTTTCTTTTAAAATGTTAAAATTATGTTAATTCGAATTTTTATTTTTTTTTAAATTTTATTATAATTATTTAAAAATCAATTTGTTGAATTATTGTTTTGTTTGTTTGTTTTCTATTTGTTAAATTAATATTAATAAAAAAAATATATTCTGCATTTGTCAATTGAAAAATAATCTTAGTTTAGTCGAGTTAAGAAAACATTAAAAAAATAAGTGCAATCGATTGCATTTTTTGATGAAAAATTAACCCTTTTTATTAAGTAAAGAATAGATTACTAATTATAAAAACTAACAAATATCTATGAGTGGTTTAAAACTAGGTATTCATAGTGCTTTTATTAAAACGACGATTGCTTCTGTCTTTTTATTACCTGCATTTGGATTAGCTCAAGAATTAATTAAAGTTTCCGGAACAATTACTTCCGACCAAAAGAAAACGTTGCCGAATGTGGAAATCACCGTAAGGAATTCCAAATTCTCTACAATGACAGACAAATCTGGAAGGTATGAATTGAATGTTCCAAAAACTGCAACTTTGGTTATTCGTGCAAAAGGTTACGAAGAGCAAGAGGTAGAGGTCAACGGGCAAAGTGTAATTAATATTACATTGGCGAAGTTTGATTCTAACAAAGAGAAAACTATCGATGAAGTTGTTCTTGTAGGATATACAACTGTTTCTAAAAAAGATGTGACCAACTCTATCGCATCTGTAAAAGGTGAACAATTGGCCGATATGCCTGTGAATAGTGCAGCTGAGGCTATCCAAGGAAGAATGGCTGGTGTTCAGGTGACTTTTGGAGAAGGCTCTCCGGGTTCTGATCCGGAAATCAAAGTAAGAGGGGGAACTTCCATTACCCAGGATAATGCACCGCTTTATATTGTGGACGGAATACAGATGGACAATGCGTTATCATTGATCTCACCAAAAGAAATCGAGTCTATCGAAGTTCTTAAAGATGCTTCCTCAACTTCTATCTATGGAGCAAGAGGTGCCAATGGTGTTGTTTTGATCACGACTAAGAGTGGTAGAAAAAATGTAAAAACGACTGTTAATTACAATGGATATACTGGTATAAGAAAAATTGCAAAAACTTTGGACGTAATGAGTCCATATGACTTTGTACAATATCAATACGAACTTTATAACAAAGATGGTTATCAAGAACAAATTGATAAATTCATAAAGTTATATGGTAGTTATGATGATATTGATCAATATAAAACAATTCAGACTAAGAATTGGCAAGACGAGGTTTTTGGCAAGGAAGCCTTCAATTATACTCATAACTTGAATATCACAGGAGGTAATTCTAATTCTGCTTTCACGTTGTCATTAAACCATGTGGAAGAAGATGGTATCATGGTCAATTCCGGCTATAAGAGAAATATGGCCAACTTTAAATATGATTTCGATATCAGTAAAAAATTGAAAGTTGGCTTGACGGCAAGATATAGTGAGACTTCTATTCTTGGAGCTGGTACATCAACGACCGGTTCACAAACAACAAACAGACTTAGGAATATTATCCGTTACAGACCTTTTGAAAATGGAATAAGCACGGGCGCCGGTTCGGATGAGTTCGATACGGATGAATTTGCAGCGACAAACTTGATCAATCCAATAACTTTGGTAAATAACGAAATCAAGTACAACAATACTGACAACTTATTTTTGAATGGGGTTATTACTTATAACATCATGAAGGATCTAACGTTCAAAAGTACGATAGGTTATGTGAAAAATGATCAGGAAATACAGCAATTCTCAGGTCCTTCAACTTATCTATCTAGAATTAACTCTGATATGTCTGTTGCTCAGTTGACCAATACCCAGACCAGGAGAATTACGAATACCAATACTTTGGCATACAAAAAGAAGATCGGTAACCACAAGATGGATTTCTTATTAGGTCAGGAGATTGTTCAGACAGATGGCGATAAATTGGATATGACAATCAGATGGTTGCCAACGTCATTGTCTCCCAAGCAGGCTTTTGCGAATCTCCAATTGGCAATGCCTCCGGCAGGAATGATTCAGGATGCGCCTGCAACTTCTATGTCTGTTGGAAGATTGGCATCTTTCTTTGCCAGAGCAAACTATATTTATAATAACAAGTATATCGCAACATTCTCAATAAGACGAGATGGCTCTAACTCTTTTGGACCTTCTAACAGATGGGCAAATTTCCCATCAGCTTCATTGGCTTGGAAAGTTGGAGAAGAAAACTTCTTAAAAGATTCTAATCTTGTAAATGACCTTAAATTACGTCTAGGCTATGGGCAATCTGGAAACGATAGAATCACACCATTCTTATTCGATACTTTTTATACGCCATCAAGTACTTATGGATATACAGGAGGTACGGGAGTCATTACAGGTTCTGCGCCAGGTAACATTATGGCGAATCCTAATATCAAATGGGAGGCAACTGTTTCTCAGAATGCTGGTATAGATTTTACTTTATTTAATAAGAGAGTCTATGGAGCAATTGATGGATATATAACTAATACCAAGGATCTACTTTTGTTAGCTAAAATTCCTCAAACTTCGGGATACGAATATCAATATCAGAATTCTGGAAAAACTCAGAACAAAGGTTTAGAATTAAGTCTAGGTGCAATTGTAGTAAATAATGAAAACTTTAACTGGAAAGCAGATTTCAACGTTGCATCCAATAAGAATGTTATCAAGAGTTTAGGTTCATTAACAGAATCCGGACAAGATTATTACTTAGTACCTTCTGGGTGGGTAAACAACTTATTTGATTTCAAAGTTCAGATAGGAGCACCTGTTGGAACTTTCTATGGATATGTTACGGAAGGCAGATATGAGATCAGTGATTTTGATTTCAACGCTGCAAATAACACTTACAAATTAAAAGAAGGTATTCCAAGTTCAAGTTCTGTAGCATTAGGAAACAGAGCACCTCAGCCGGGTGATCTGAAATTAAGGGACCTTAATGGGGATGGAGTGATTGATGTAAAAGACCAGACAGACCTTGGAAATGCTCAGCCTAAGTTCTATGGAGGTTTCAACCAGACCTTCCGTTACAAAAACTTTGATATGAGTTTATTCTTCAACTTCTCTGTTGGGAACAAAGTTTATAACGCAAACAAAATTGAATTTACAACAAAATATCAGTACACAGACCAGAATATGTTGGCAGAAATGGCTAATCGTTGGAAATGGTTTGGAGCTGATGGTGTGAAAGTAACCAACCCGGAAGCACTTGCAGCATTGAATGCGGACACAACGATGTGGACACCAACGGGAGGTAATTATTTCTTACATTCGTATGCGATCGAGGATGGGTCATTCTTGAGACTGAACAACGTAACTATCGGATACACACTTCCGAAAGATTCTTTGAAAATGCTTGGTATCACTAATTTCAGATTGTATGCAACGGCTAACAACGTATTCACTATTACAGGGTATTCAGGATATGATCCGGAAGTAAGTACAAGAAAAAGCACCCTTACACCAGGTGTAGATTATGCAGCTTTTCCTAGAAGCAGATTCTTCTTAACAGGTGTTGATGTAACTTTTTAATTCAAAAAAAATGAAAAAACATAAACTTTTAATTGCGATATTAAGCTGTACTTTAAGCTTCACTACAGTGACATCTTGTAGCGAGTTTTTGGATGCCGAAAATATTTCTAATTCAAACGAGGAACAACAGTTTGACAGTGTAGCAGATACATTCACAGCTTTGATAGGTGTTTACAATCAAGTGATCGGTGATGATGGATATGGCCAAAGAATTAACCTATATTATCCTCAGACTGCTGATGATTTCAAAACTTCTGGTGATTATAGCTGTAATGACAGGAGAGGAATCAGTGCTTATGGTGCTTGTACTTCCAATCCTGATCTTAACAAACCATTCTTGAAACTATATTCAGGGATAGAAAGAGCTAATCTTGTGATCAAGAACATTCCTCTTTCACCGGTTTTTCAGACAGGTTCTGCTGCTGACAAAAAATCAATGAACCGTTATTTGGGAGAAGCTTTGACTCTTAGAGCAATGTTCTATTATGATCTGATCAAGAACTGGGGAGATGTTCCAATGCAAATGGTTCCATCTTCGGATCTGGAGTCTGTTTATCTACCGAAGACTGACAGAGATGTTATCTATGATAAAATAATTGCTGATCTTGCAACTGCGGCAGAATTAGTTCCCTGGAGATCAGAGGCTGCAACTTCTAATGTGAGATTCACAAAAGCTGCTGTGAAAGGTCTTAGAGCCAGAATTGCCTTGGCGAGAGCAGGATATTCTCTTAGAAGGGATCCAAGGATTATGGCAAAAGGTTCTAACTCTGAAGTTTATTACAAAATCGCTTATGACGAATGTAAAGATATTATAAGTTCTGGACAACATGGTTTGAATGCTAGCTTCGAAGCCGCTTTCAGACCATTGCATGACAATACGGAAGATGCAGCCCACGAAGTGATCTTTGCAATTGGGGCTTATGGAGGTAATGCAGCGACGGATAGTAAAATTGGTTACTACAATGGTATGAGACACAGTGATAATTCTAACTGGAAAAGCAGTGGGGGTATCAATGCAGTTGCGACTTATTTCTACGAGTTCGGAAAATATGATGTAAGAAGAGACCTTACTGTAGCATCTATGCAGATCAATGATGCCAATCTGGCAATCTTGGCGACTGGTGCACTTTGTACAGATGGAAAATTCAGAAAGTCATGGACCAATATTACAGGAACTGCACAGAATCTTGCTATTGACTGGCCTTTGCTACGTTACTCGGATATTTTATTGATGTTTGCAGAAGCAGATAATGAGCTAAATGGTTCTCCTTCTCAAGATGCTATCAATGCAGTACAATTAGTTAGAAATCGTGCTTATGCGGGCAACCTCGGACAAGCAGGAACTATTCCTACAGATAAAACAGGATTCTTTAATTACATCGTTCATGAAAGATTATTGGAATTCGGTGGGGAAGGTCTTAGAAAATATGACTTGATTCGTTGGAATCTTTTGGCAACAAAAATTGCTGAAACCAAACAAAAACTTTCGGATCTATCAAGTGGTACTGGACAATATGCGAATGTGCCCTCTGTTTTATATTATAAGGAATCACCTTACGACAGAACAAAAACAGCACAAGCAGCGCTTCAGGTAATAGATATTTATGTTCCGGCCGGGGTCAATAGATCCGATGTTTATTATACACCTGCTCCTGCTTCGACAACTGTGCCAACAGGCTACAAATCAATCAACTGGAGATCGGCGGTCACTGGACAATACGTCAATGACCCTTTAAAGGGTTATGCTCAGTATTTCGAAGCTAACAGAAAAGAATTGTTACCGATCTATCAAGATATTATCCAGTCTAACTATAATCTGACTCAAGATTATGGCTACTAGAAAAGAAAGAATTCTGGACTAGAATTTTTTAAGTTATTATATTTTTAATTTTTTTTGAAGACTCACTCTATCAGGGTTTTATACCCTGATGGAGCTGAATCTAAGGATTTTATTGCCTTAATTCTAAGAAAAGAACAACTACTATTATTTAAAATTAGTTAATGAGATGGGTTCGTTGAAGGTCAACACTAATTATAATAATTACAATTAATTAAAACTCGTAAAAAACTCATTAAATATATTTTATATGAATAAATTAAAATTACTTTATCTATTCTTTTTACTTGCGATCATGCAGGTATCAGGACAGTCTGTTACATTCAACGAATCTGCGGGCTGGGTAGAGACTGCTTTTGTAAAATGGCAGCCAGTGACCAATGCTGGAAGATATAATGTTTACTATTCTGGCGAAGGAGTAGTGAACAAGCAGGTTGATGATTATTTGATCCGTAGCTATGGGTCATATTTCAGAGCCGATGTTTTGGGCTTGAAAGCTGGTAATTACACGATTACTGTAAAGCCTGTGATCTTAGGGATAGAAGGAGGAGGTTCTACAACAAGCACTCTTACAGTACTTCCTCAGGACAGAAATGGTTTTGCTTTCCATGGTGGAAGAGTGCCCGGTGGCTACAAAGCTGATGGAACCCTTAAAGATAATGCTATTGTTTTATACATCACACAAAATTCTAAGAACACGATTTCATTCAATGTCATTACAAAAAGTAATGGGGGAACAACAAACTATGTCGGATTCCAGAATATCCTGTCAGGAATCAAAAAAGGTTATGATACAAGACCTTACGTTTTCCGTCTAGTCGGGAATATCACGGATTTTGCGGATATGGAAAATGGGGATGTCGTAATAGAAAATGATAACAACGCTTCAAGTTATATTACAGTAGAAGGTGTTGGTAATGATGCAACAGCCAATGGCTGGGGAATCAGGATAAAAAATGGAACTAATATCGAGATAGGCAATCTTGGTTTTATGAACTGTGATAGTGGAGAAGGTGACAACATCGGGATGCAACAGAACAATTCTTACATCTGGGCTCATAACAATGACCTCTTCTATGGACATGCAGGAAGCGATGCCGACCAGATCAAAGGCGATGGTGCATTGGACAACAAAGGAACAACTTATGCAACTTATTCTTACAATCACTTTTGGGATTCTGGAAAAGCAAGTTTATTAGGACTTAGTGAAAACACAACAGCTGGTTTGTATGTGACTTATCATCACAACTGGTTCGATCATTCAGATTCCAGACATCCGAGAGTAAGATTTTATTCGGCTCATATTTATAATAACTATTTTGATGGTGTTGCAAAATACGGATCTGGTTCTACAGAAGGTTCTTCATTATTCTTAGAAGGTAACTATTTCAGGAATTCTAAAAATCCAATGATGATCTCTCTACAGGGAACAGATGTTTGGAGTCCTACAAAACAAATGAATGACCCGGCTAATCAGGGTACATTTTCCGGAGAAGATGGAGGTGTGATCAAAGCTTTCAATAATACGATGGATGCTGATATCGCAACCAATTCAATGAGATTTGTTGCTTATGCAGATCCGAATCCTTTATATAATATTGATGGAAAGATCAGTTCTTTGACAGATTTTGATGCTTATCTTGCTGCTACTCGTGGAGAAACAGTTCCTGCAACGGTTAAATCAAAAGTTGGAGCAAAAACTTATAATAACTTTGATACAGATGCTGCTCTTTATGTTAAGAATCTAGTAACCGATGTACCTACTATAGCAAGAGATAAGGTTAAGATCTATTCTGGACGTGTTGAAGGAGGAGATTTCAAATGGACTTTCGATAATGCTGTTGATGACAAATCTTACGCAGTAATTGCAGCTCTTAAATCTGCGCTTACAAGTTACGGAACAACTATGGTTTACATCCAGGCAGAAGGTGGTTCTCAGACTTTGGTAAATACTTCTGGGAATAAAGACCAAACAGTAACTTCTGGTTCTGCAATTAGTCCAATTATATTTACTTGGGGTGGAGACGCTACAGATGTTACTTTGACAGGTATTACGAACGGATTGTCATTCACAAAAGATGCAACAGCTAAAACTGTAACGATTATTGGAAATCCTACTCAAACTACGGCCTACACAGTTACAACTGTTGGTACTTCCGGAACTGCGGCTTCTATTAATGGAACTGTTACGGTCGGAACACCAGGGAATCCAGGCGATACAGACGGATTGATTCACAATTTCACAATTGCTAATCCTCCTAAATCGAGTTTATTTTATACTATCACAGGTAACATGAACTCAACAGATGGTTCTACAACTTATGATGGATTGACATTGACCAAACGTTTCAAAATGGAATCTGCTACCAGCATAAATTATACAACTACTGCAGAATCTACATTGACATTGGTTTTCGATGCCGACTTCTCCAAAAATGTTAAGTTTGACGGCGCTAACTATACTGCTGTAAATGGAGTTGTAACAATTCCAAACGTTGCTGCCGGAGCTCATAGTATTACAAAAGGAGATACAACTAATTTATATTACATCAAAACAGCTTATGCTGGCTTGGCAACAAATGATATCAATAGATCTCAAGTTGTTCTATATCCAAACCCAGTTTCAGATTACTTACATATCAATACTGCTGGTCAAAAAGTATCAAACGTGAAAGTTTACAGCTTTGCAGGTAGCTTGGTTAAAGATAATGTAGCGATCACTAATGATTCGGTTGATTTGAGGAGCTTGAGTACTGGAAATTATATCATCAGTATTACAACTGATAAAGGAACAGTGACTAAGAAGATTATTAAAAAATAATCGATAACAATGATGTTTTTCTAATGGTTTTTTAGACAACATTATAACATTAATATTTAATACAAGTTTTCATCTCGAAAAAGAGATGGAAACTTGTATATTTAAAAAAGATTCAGATTTCTATAGAATCTTTGCACTAAAAATAAATTTAAATAATAAAAATGAAGAGGTCAAAAGCTAAAAGTCTTTTATTGTTTTTTTCTTTTATTCTGGTTTTGACTTGTATCAATTCTTTCAGTGTTAATGATATTGATTCTGAAAAAATTTATACAGTTTCTCAGGACGAAAAAGGAGACTTCAAAACAATTCAGGAAGCGATAAATATAGTCGAAGATAAACTTGATGCAAAGACCAAAATCATAATCAAAAAAGGAACTTACAGAGAAAAGATCACAATTCCGGCTACAAAAGGAGCAATTTCTTTTGAAGGTGAAAGTTTGACAGAAACAATCCTTGTTAATGATGATTTTGCTTCAAAGAAAAATGCCGAAGGAAAAGAAATGGGAACAACAGGTTCTTCTACTATTTTCATATTCTCGGATAATTTCTCTGCAAAAAATATCACTTTCCAAAACGATGCAGGAAAAGTTGGACAAGCAGTTGCTGTTCTTATTACAGGCGATAAAGCCGCTTTTGAGAATTGTAGATTTCTGGGATTCCAAGATACCTTATATCTGAAAGGTGAACAGGACGTTCCGACTCCTAAAAGAGAGATCCGTCATTATTTCAAAGGTTGTTACATAGAAGGAACGACAGATTTTATCTTTGGTGCAGCAACTGCAGTTTTTGAAGATTGTACAATCTTTGCGAAGGAAAGTGCAACATATCTTACGGCGGCTTCTACACCAGAAAATACCAAATTCGGGTTTGTTTTTATAAATTGTGAAGTCAAAGGAGAAGCTAAACCGGAATCAGTTTATCTCGGAAGACCTTGGCGGCCTTTTGCTAAAACAGTTTTTATTAATTGTGCAATCGATAACATGATCAGACCGGAAGGTTGGCATAATTGGAAAAAACCAGAAGCAGAGAAAACAACTTTATATGCAGAATACAATTCCAAAGGAATTGGAGCCAATAAAGAAAAGCGAGTTTCCTGGTCTCATCAGTTGACTAAAGAACAATCCAAAGAATATCAAATCAAAAACATTCTCTCGGGAAAAGACAATTGGGATTTTAAAATCAAATAACTAAAGAAATGTCATACTCAAAAGAGTCGAGTGTTTTTATTAATCTAAAGACTATTTGTTCAAAAATAAAAGTTTAAAAAATGAACTTCAACAAAATCAAAATATTAACCATTACAACATTTGCTACAATTAGTATTTTGTCCTGTGCACAAAAACCATTGCAAAATTCGGCACACCAAAAATCAAAAGAAGTTTCTCAAAATGTGATTTCGGCAAAGCTGCCTTGGTCAGAAAGAATGATGCAATCCGAGATGAAACGTTTCCCCGAAGCATGGCAACTAGATTTTTTTAAGTCTCCGAAATGGAGTTATCCGAACGGTTTGGTTTTAAAATGTGCAGAACTGTTGTTTAAGAAAACCGGAAAAAAACAATATTACGATTATATCAAAGGCTACGCAGATGAGTTGGTTAACGAAGATGGAACAATCAAGACGTATGACATCAAAAAATATAATCTTGATATGTTGAATTCTGGGAATGTTTTATTATATCTATATTCTGTTGATAAACAGGAAAAATATCTTAAAGCCTTACAATTATTAAGGTCACAGATCGATAATCAGCCAAGAACTTCCGAAGGTGGTTTCTGGCATAAGAAGATTTATCCAAACCAAATGTGGCTGGATGGACTATATATGGCGGAACCATTTTATGCCAATTATACAAAGTTATTTTCGACCGGAGCAGAAGCCGAGAAAGCTTATAATGATATTGTCAATCAGTTTGATGTGATTCAGAAACATATGGTAGATTCCAAAACAGGATTGCTATATCATGGTTGGGATGAAAGCAAAGAGCAGCAATGGGCAGACAAACAAACCGGGCTTTCGCCTAATTTCTGGGGTAGGGCAATGGGCTGGTACGGAATGGCAATCGTAGATGTTTTGGATTTTCTTCCTCAAAATCATCCGGGAAGAGAAAGGTTGATTGGTTATTTGAAATCTTATTCAGAAGCGTTGGTGAAAGTTCAGGATGGAAAGACTGGACTTTGGTATCAGGTCTTAGACAAAGGTGGAGAAAAAGAAAATTACCTTGAAGCTTCTGCATCATCTATGTTTGTTTACACTTTTGCAAAAGCAGTCAGAAAAGGTTACTTGCCGGATTCTTACAAAGTAATCTCCAAAAAAGGATATGATGGAATTATAAAAAATCTCATCACAATTGAAAAAGACGGAACAGTTAACCTAAATCAGAATTGTGCGGTTGCAGGCTTAGGTGGAACACCTTACAGAAGCGGAACTTACGATTATTATGTGAATGAAGAAATCCGTTCCAACGACCCAAAAGGCACTGGTCCGTTTATTCTCGCCAGTTTGGAATTAGAAAATAAATAATTAATTAACATTAGTCTATAGTTTTTCTTTGATGAGTTTGAAGTTTATACTGAGCTAGACGAAGTGGCTTTGCGAACCTTAAAATATTTTCAATAAGTTCAAAAATCTTTGCGGACTTTGCGTTTAAAAAATGAAAGCGTTAAAAAAACATATAATCCTTTCCTTATTTGCAATGGCAATCAATCAATTCGTTGCGCAGAAAATGAAACCTTATGTTTCAGAAGTCTGGGTTTCGGATTTAGGAAACGGAATGTATAAAAACCCTGTTTTGTATGCAGATTATTCCGACCCGGATGTGATTCGTGTTGGCGATGATTATTTTATGACGGCTTCCAGTTTTAACGAAATGCCAGGTTTACCAATTCTTCATTCGAAAGATATGATCAATTGGAAGTTAGTGAATTATGCAATCACAGATTTAGTTCCAAAAGAACACTTCGACAAGCCAAGACGTGGCGACGGCGTTTGGGCACCAAGTATCCGTTTTCATAAAGGCGAATATTACATCTATTGGGGTGACCCGGATTTCGGAATTTATATGGTGAAAACCAAAAATCCTTTCGAAAAATGGGAGGATCCAATTTTGGTAATGGAAGGAAAAGGTCTTATCGATTCTTGTCCGTTTTGGGATGAAGATGGTCAGGCTTATTTGGTTCACGGCTGGGCAGGAAGCAGAGCAGGAGTCAAAAGTCTGTTGACCATTAACAAAATGAACACTGAAGGAACAAAAGTTCTTGACAAAGGCATTCACGTTTTCGACGGACACGATGCACATCCAACTGTTGAAGGTCCGAAAATGTATAAGCGAAATGGTTATTATTACATTTTTGCGCCGGCTGGTGGCGTGGCAACAGGTTGGCAATTGGTATTGCGTTCGAAAAATATCTATGGACCTTACGAAGAGAAAATTGTTTTGGAAAAAGGTTCAACCAAAATCAACGGACCGCATCAGGGTGCTTGGGTTGATACACAAAAAGGAGAAGATTGGTTTTACCATTTTCAGGATGTGGACGCAGGTGGAAGAATTGTTCATCTTCAACCAATGAAGTGGGAAAAAGACTGGCCGGTAATCGGAATTGATAATAATAAAAACGGAATTGGAGAACCAGTTCTAACATTCAAAAAACCGAATGTCGGCAAAACATATCCAATTGAAACACCTGCAGAATCTGATGAATTCAATGATAATAAAATCGGTTTGCAATGGCAATGGAGTGCAAATGAAAATGTTGTTTGGTCAGCGAAACTTGTGGGAAAAGATTATCTGAGATTGTTTTCAATCAAAATTCCGGATGGCGAAAAAAATCTTTGGAATATCCCGAATCTTCTAACCCAGAAATTCCCGGCTCCGAATTTCGTAGCGACTACTAAAATCAAATTATTTCCCGAAGATGCCAAAGAAGGAAAAACCGCAGGACTTCTGGTAATGGGAATGGATTATCAGTCTTTAGTAATTACAAACAAACCTGACGGATTTTATCTTCAACTGCGAAATGCTCAAAAAGCAGAAAAAGGAGGCGAAGAGAAAATACTAAACGAAATCAAACTAAAATCCAACGAAGTTTTCCTGAAAGTCGATGTTAAAGAACCAAACGGAATCTGCACATTCAGCTATAGTGAAAATGAAAAGAAGTTTGAGAATATTGGCGATAGATTTCAGGCAAAACCCGGAAAGTGGATAGGCGCAAAAGTCGGAATTTATTCCGTCAGCGATTCCAAAGTTTCAAGAGGTGGTTACGCCGATTTTGACTTTTTCAGAATTACAAAAATTAAGTAATGTGATTTAAAGTTAGTATTAGAGATGTCATCCTGAGCTTGTCGAAGGATTTTCGAATTAGAAAGTATAATAAAATTCACTGCGAAAACCTTTGCGACTTAAAGAATGAAGTATAAAAATAAATGATTAACATCTTTGCGTTAAAGAAAAAAATGAAAAGAATCAAAAATATCTCAACAGCATTTTTTATCACAGCTTCTGTGATGACTTTTGCTCAGACAGAACAGGATAATCAAAAAGAAAGAATTGTAAAGCCTGCAACAGACAAGAATACAACCAACATTTTTCTGGCCGGAGATTCTACGTTGACAGATTATACTTTGGAAAGCAATTATCAGCAAAAACGTTATCCACAGCAAGGTTGGGGTGGCGTTTTTCAGGATTTTTTTGTGACTGACAGTCTCAAAACTTTCAAATCTGCATTGGCAAAAAATGTTTTGATTGTTGACAAAGCTAAAGGTGGCAGAAGCACGAGAACCTTTTTTCAGGAAGGCAGATGGCGTTATATTTTCGAAAATTTGAAACCGAAAGATTGGGTTTTGATTCAGTTTGGTCACAACGACGAATCTGAGAAAAAAGTCGACCGCTATGTGGATGTTCCTGGTTATAAGGAATATTTGAGGTTGTACATTCATCAGGTTCGTGAGAAAGGTGCAACGCCGGTCTTGGTCACGCCTGTTTCCAGAAATTATCCCTGGAAAGACGGTGTTTTGGGCGACAGTCACGTAGATTATGCAAAAGCGATGATAGAAGTCGGACAGGAACAGAAAGCGGATGTGATTGATTTGAACAGACTGTCCAGAGAATTTTTCACACAAAAAGGAAAAGACTTCGTGACTACAACTTACTTTATGAACCTTCCTGAAGGCAAATTCACAGCTTATCCAAATGGACAAAAAGATGACACGCATTTCCAACCGGAAGGTGCGAAAGCAGTCGCTCAGTTGGTTTATAATGAATTCAAAAAAATAGCAAGTAAGAAATAAACTCAAAATTTGTCATTCCGTAGGAATCTCAGCAGTTTGGATTCCTACGGAATGACAAAAATTGAAAATAGAGTCAAAAACTTTGCGACTTTAAAACATAATATATAAATAAGACTTTGCGCTCTTTGCGTTAAAATATTAAGAATGAAGAAAACGATTAAAATTTTAGCTTTAAGCTTAGCAACATTAATTTCAGGAAACGCTTTTGCACAGAGCATTTCAGATATTTACAAAAATGTAGAATTCAAAATGCCGACGGTTGCGGAAACATCTTTTTCTGCAACTTCCGTTAACATCAAAAACTTTGGTGCTGTTTCTGGCGGCATCGTAAAAAATACCGAAGCATTCAGAAAAGCCATTGACGAAACCTCTCAAAAAGGCGGCGGAACAGTAGTCATTCCAAGAGGAATCTGGCTAACAGGGCCAATTGTTCTGAAAAGTAATATCAATCTGCATTTGGAAGACGGCGCATTGGTAATGTTCAGCAGAGATTTTGCAGATTATCCTTTGGTTGACGTCAGTTTCGAAGGTTTGAACACAACCCGTTGTCAGTCTCCGATTTCTGCAAAAGGTGCCACCAACATTGCAATCACAGGAAAAGGTGTGATTGATGGAAACGGCGATGCGTGGAGATATGTTAAAAAAGGAAAAATGACTGATGGACAATGGAAGGAATTGTTGTCCAAAGGCGGCGTTTTATCGGCAGATAAGAAGATTTGGTTTCCAAGTGAAAGTTCTAAAAGAGGATTTACAAGCACGGCAAACTTCAATATTCCTGAAAAATTAATAACAAGAGAACAATTGGAAACTGTAAAGGATTTTCTTCGTCCGGTTATGGTAAGCATTGTAGAATGTGATAAAGTTCTTTTGGACGGACCAACTTTCCAAAACTCTCCGGCTTGGAATCTTCATCCGTTGATGTCCAGCAATTTGATTTTGAGAAATCTGACCGTTAGAAATCCTTGGTATTCTCAGAACGGTGACGGTTTGGATTTGGAATCTTGTAAGAATGTTTTGATTTATAATAACACATTTGATGTGGGCGATGACGCAATTTGTATCAAATCCGGAAAAGATAAAGACGGTCGTGACAGAGGTGTTCCGACAGAAAATGTCATTATCAAAAACAATACGGTTTATCATGCGCATGGTGGAATTGTCATCGGAAGCGAAATGTCTGGTGGCGTGCGAAATCTTCACGCTTCAGATTGTACTTTTATCGGAACAGACATCGGACTTCGTTTCAAAACGACGAGAGGCAGAGGTGGCGTTGTTGAGAATATCTGGATCAGCAATGTGGATATGACAGGAATTCCGGCGCAGGTTATCGGTTTCAATATGTTCTATGAAGGCAATTCGCCAATCATCGAAGAAGATCAAAATGCAGACGACGAAAAAAGAGTTGAGAAACAAATTCCTGTAACCGAAGAAACTCCGATTTTCAGAAATGTGTTCTTCAAAAATATCACCGCTTCCAATTCCTACGAAGCGTTGTCACTAAATGGTTTATCCGAAATGAACCTTAAAAATATCGTAGTAGAAGATTCATACTTCGATACTAAAAAAGCTTTGACAATCGTAGATGCAGACGGAATTACACTGAAAAATGTCAAAATAAAATACACCGATGGAACTGGTGCAACAATCTATAACAGTAAAAATATTGACATCTCCAGTTTAACTTTGGAATCTTCCAAAACGCCTTTGGTAAAGGTAATCGGAAGTAAAACGAAAGCTGTCAAATTACCAAAAGGAATCTCCGGCGATAAATTGTCTATCTCCAAAGATGTTCCGAAGAATGTTGTAAAATAACTCGTCAGTTCGAGTGTTTTTCGAAATGGAATGAAGAAAAATGTATCGAGAACTTTTCTTTAAATTTAATTCTTTCTAAAAATAACTTGAAACGACTTTAAACAAATAATTTTTCTTATATTTCTTCTTAAAACGGATGAAACCTACCAAAGTAAACTTGAATCACAATAGTCATCTGCGGAAGATTTTCATCCGTTTTTCTTTGTTGTTGATTTCGATCTCAAAGATTTATTCTCAGGAAGTCGAAAGGCCAAATGCACAGCCTTACACCATTGAAGGAACTTACGAAAAACTGAAAAAGAAATATCCCTTCATTCAACCTTTGAATCTGGAGTTTCCAAAAAATATCAAAGTCGAAAAAGATGTGATATACAAAAACAGAAATAGCAAATCGCTTTTGGCAGATATCTATTATCCTAAAGATTCGACTCAGAAATATCCCGGAATTATTCTGGTTCACGGCGGTGGCTGGATTTCCGGAAGCAAGGGCAACGAAAGATTTTTGGCTCAGGAATTGGCTTCGAAAGGTTATGTGGCGATGTCACTCAATTATAGTTTGAGTGACGATGCAAAATATCCAGCAGCAGTGGAAGACATTGAGAATGCATTGAAATTCCTCAAAAAACATCATAAAGATTTCTCTCTTAATAATAGGAAAATTGCAATCGGTGGAAACTCAGCCGGAGCACAATTGGCAACTTTGGTCGGTATCAAAAATAAAGTTCAGGCGATTGTAAATATTGACGGAATCGTTTCTTTCATTCATCCCGAATCTGAGGAAGGAACTTATGCATCGTATTGGTTTGGAGCTACAAAAGCTCAAAATTTCAAACTTTGGAAAGAAGCTTCACCTTTGGAATATGTCGGGAAAAATACACCGCCGACATTATTCATCAATAGTTCTCAACCGAGATTTCATGCTGGGAGAGATGATATGATGAAGTTATTAAAAAGTTATAATATCCCAACAGAATTTCACGAAATCAAAGATTCTCCGCATTCGTTTTGGTTGGTTCAACCTTGGTTTGATGAGACTTTGAAATATACTGTCTATTTTCTGGACAGAGTTTTGAAAAATTAGTCCTATGAAAAAGTTCTTTTCTTTTCTAAATTTTCTATCTATAATATTATCTTTTGCACAATCGCCTTATATCACGATTGCAGTTGCAAAGGATGGTTCCGGCGATTTCAAAACGATTCAGAGTGCGATTAATTCGATTCGGGATTTAGGTCCGGGTGAAGCTTTGATTAAAATTAAATCAGGCATTTACAATGAGAAAGTAGTGATTCCCTCTTCAAAACATTTGATTACAATCGAAGGCGAAGACAAGGAAAATACAATTATTACTAACGATGATTTTTCCGGAAAACTGAATCCTTTGACCAATGAAAAGTTCAATACATTCAATTCTTATACATTTTTGGTTGCAGGTGATAATATTAAGATTTCAAATTTGACGATTAAAAATTCATCGTGTAATCAGGGACAAGCGGTTGCGCTTCACGTGGAAGGCGACCGGTTTGTGATGAAAAATTCCAATGTTTTAGGCTGTCAGGATACACTTTATGCCGCAACAGACCACAGCCGACAATACTATGAAAATTGTTATATAGAGGGAACGACGGATTTTATTTTTGGGCAGGCAACTGTGGTTTTCAAGAATTGTGAGATTAAAAGTTTAGTGGATTCTTACATCACAGCGGCTGCAACAAGCAAGGAAAATCAATTTGGCTTTGTCTTTATTGACTGTCATTTGACTGCAAAAGAGGGTATTACAAAAGTTTATCTGGGACGGCCTTGGCGACCATTTGCGAAGACGGTTTTCATTAATACAACTATGGAAAGTCATATTTTACCAGAAGGCTGGAATCCCTGGAAAGGTGATAAAATGTTTCCGGATAAAGAAAAAACAGCCTATTATGCAGAATTTGGAAGCAAAGGAGCTGGAGCAAATTCTAGCAAGAGAGTAGAGTGGAGTCATCAGCTTTCCAAGAAAGAATTGAAGAATTATGCGATTGAAAATATTTTCAGAAAATCGAGTAACTGGATTCCTTAAATTGTTGCACAAAATGAAATTTTAATCAATCCCAAAATTTTGACTTTTCAGTTTAGATTTTGGGAATTTTTATGCAATCGATTGCTTAGATTTTGAGCTGTAATATTTGCTTTTTCTCATTATAATTTTATTCAATTAAAAATTTATTTAAACATTTATTTAATCCGCATGGTCTTTAAATAAAGGGAAATTAAATTAAATGTTAACTAAAATTAATATTTGAATTCGAAAATTTTCGCAAAAATATTGTATGAATTAGAAATAATTTTATATTAGAACCCTCGATTTGTTACAAAAATTTGTGTAATCGATTGCATTATAAAATTAAATAAACAATTAATAAATTACTTATCATGAAAAAACTATTATTTTCTTTAATGTTTGCAGGTATTTCTGCGGTAAATTTTAATGCCCAGTCAAAAACCTGGGATTTTAGCGATACTTCAAAATTCACCGCTGGTGCTATATCGGCAGACGTTACAATAGATGGCTTATCATTTGTAACAGGCGGGAGTAACCTTACAATAGCTACAAATAGTCTTGCAACATTTGAGGATGGATATGCTCCAACACAGCGTTTGCAGTTTGGCGGCAATAGTTATGGAGGTTCTACAAATCCTGCTGTTGGGACTACATCCATGCCTACTAGAAGATATACGCAATTTGCTGTGGCAGGAAATGCCGTGATTAAATTATGGGCAAGAGGAGGAGGATCCGGAAGGTCTATTTTAATATCTGATGCAACCGGGAAGGTTTTGAGCTCAACAACTTTTGCAGGCAACGGAACTTCAGATATTGCTGTTGTTTCATATACATATGTAGGGCCTGCCGGAAATTTGATTGTATCAACAGGAAGCGGGGATAATAGTCTGTATAAAATAGAATATACGGACAATTCTACCTTGGCAATAAAGGATGTAAAGCCTGAGATAAAAGCGAATGCTTTTTCCGTTGGAAATAAGGTATATATAAAAGATCTGGCCTCAAAAAACACGACAGTTAATGTTTATTCTGCTAATGGTATACTTGTTAAGTCATTTAGAGCTTCCGCTGATACGGATTTTGAGATTAATGTTAAAGGAGTTTATTTTATTAATCTAATATCTGAGGCTGGGGAGAAATCAGTTAAAGTTTTATTGAGGTAAAAATCTGAAGTAAACTTTTTTCATATTATTTTTTTTTGAATAGATCCGATGAACATTAGTTTTTCGGATTTTTTAATGAGGAGGATTTTAAATAATTCAAGCTTGTTGTTCCTGCTTCATACTTCAAAGGATTGATCATTCAAATGAATGATAATCATGATAATATTTTTTTAAAATCTGTTTTTGATTCAAATCAATTATAATTTTGGGAGATTTAGAACAATCGATTGCATTGATTTTTTTGCTTAAAATTGATTTTTCTGGCTTGATTTGTTTCTGAAAATAAAAAAAAGACACTTAATAAAGTATCATTAATAAAGGAAATTTCATTGATGTTAAAATAAATTAACATTAAATTAAAAAAAAATATCTTGGAATTGAATAATAATTTTATATTAGAACCGTAGAAAAGTTACACAAAATTGTGTAATCGATTGCATTAAAATTTAAACAAACAATTAATAAATTACTTTATCATGAAAAAATCATTACTTTTTTTAGCTTTTTCTGTAGTTGCTTCAGTCAACAGTTTTAAAGCACAAACTACTTGGGATTTTTCTTCTTGGGATATTGTTTCCGGGGTGACAACAAGTACTGTGAAAAATAATATTGCATTGGTTCCGGGACCGGAAACCGTTGTTAACTTTGCGCAAGTAGAAGCTAATACTGCTACATTCACAGATGGTTATGCAGCAACAAAACGTTTCAAGTTAAATGGTGGCGGTTATACTTCAACAGGAGTTAACACTACTCCAACACAACGTTATTTGTACTTCAAGGTAAATGGAAACTCAGAGATCACTGTTTGGTACAAAAACGGAGGTTCAGGTGATAGAACTCTTTATATAGGAACAGGTTCTGCAGTTCTTGCTTCTAAAACTTATTCTAACTCAACAGATGGTATTATCTATACTTATCAGTATACTGGGCCTGCTGCAGATCTGTATCTGTATGGTGATACATCTCTTAACTTATACAAACTTAGAGCTACAAACGTAGGAACAACAGTTCTTGGTGTAAGTGATGTTAAAAAAGAAATGAAAGCGAACATTTTCTCTAGCGGGAACAAAGTTTATGTCTCTAATCTGGAATCAAAAAATACTCAAATCAGTGTTTTTAATGCTAACGGGTCTTTGGTTAAATCAGCAAGCTCTTCTGTAGATACAAACTTTGAAATCAATAACAAAGGTGTTTATTTCGTAAACCTGAAATCTGATGCTGGTGTAAAATCTACAAAGGTTTTAATTAAATAATTCGAGAATCGAAAGAGGAATTTAATATCAATAAATTTATAGGGAATTAAATTTTTCATTAATCAAGGTTTGATGAAACTTGCTTTCATTAAACCTTTTTTTTACCCAATTTTAAATTTAACATAATGTTATTTCATTTATAATCAGTTTGTTATGTTTTATTTATGATTCCTATAACCTAAATCTTTCAACTAAATTAATGATTAAGAAATAATGAAAAAGATCTTTTTATTAGCTTTTTTAACGGTTGCAACAATCTTTCAAACGAAAGCACAATGCCCTGTTTCCGGATGGGCCTCGACCAACGGAGTAACAGGAGGCGGAGCAGCTACGCCCACTATTGTTACAACTTATGCCGAATTAAGAACAGCTGTCAATGCTGCCGCTGTGAAAGTTATTCACGTTTCTGGGCAAATTACTTTTCCAAGTGCGGGAAGATTGACACTTAACAATCAAACCGGGAAATCGATTATAGGTTTGGCTGGCGCAAGATTGATATCAACAGACCTTACAGCTGGAGGTTCCGGAATTTTAACTCTTAAAAGCAGTTCTAATATCCTTATCAAAAATATTACTTTCGAAGGACCAGGTGCTTACGATGTTGATGGTAACGATAATATGACGATAGATAATTGCACCAATGTCTGGGTGGACCATTGTACTTTTCAGGATGCATTGGATGGTAATCTTGATATCAAAAATGCTTCTGATCTGATATCGATCACTTGGACAAAATTCGAATATCTGAAAGCTCCAATTCCGGGAGGTTCTGGAGGAAGCAATGATCACCGATTTTCAAATCTTTTCGGTTCCAGTGACGATGCAACTCAAGATGAGGGCAAGCTACGTATCACGATGCAATATTGCTGGTGGGCAAACGGTGTTAGGGAAAGGATGCCAAGAGTGAGATATGGAAAAGTGCATTTGGTGAATAATTACTTCAATAGTTCTGTCAGCAATTACTGTATCTATGCGGGTTACAAGGCAGACTTGCTGATTGAAAGCAATTATTTTGAAGGTGTTAAGAATCCGATCAGATTAGAAACCGGGAACTTCACTGCGGCGCAATCCGTTGATAATACATTTGTTGGAACTACTGGAACCGCAGTTGGTTCCGGAACCGCGTTTACTCCGCCTTACGCATTGACCAAAATTGCTTCTCAGGATGTGAAACAAACAGTGATGGCTGGTGCCGGAGCTGTTCTTTTACAACCGACAGACTGTCTTTTTTTAGCAACTAATGAAGCGGCTCCAAAAAGTATTTCTAATGCTTCTTTTTATCCAAATCCAGCTTCCGAGAATATTTCTTTCAAGGTTTTTTCTGATTCTAATAACAAGCCTGTTACAATTAATGTAATTGATCTGTCAGGTAAGTCGGAAGGAGTTGTTTATAAAGGAACTTTAACAAAAGGAAACAATACTATTAATTCAATTTCATTAAAAAAGCTTGGCAAAGGCGTGAAGCTTTTCGAAGTCAAAACAGATAATGGCTCTTATGTTCAAAAAGTCATTGTCAAATAAATTTTGAAATAGAACCATTTAACTAACTACTAATTAATAAACTACTAATGAAAAAAAACTTAATTCTACCAGTTGCACTTTTTAGCGCAGTGATGATCTTCGGAATCGGAAAAGGTATTTCTTTTTTTTCAGATTCACCGATTGGGAATTCAAAAACATCTTTTTCATCAACCAATGAAATTAAAAAGATAAAAGAATCCTCAAAAAAATATTCGAAACCATTTGAAGCAACGCCGGCTTCTGTCAACTGGCCTTTGATCGCAGACATTACTACCAAATCTTTGGAAGGTAATCTGGAATCTGGTCTGATCTATCCAACAGCTGTATTGAAAACTGAAGTCAACTCTAAAGTTGATTTCACTGGCGACGGAATAGTAGATAGCAACATTGATTTCTATCAATATAGTGGAACAAGCAATAGCTGGACAGGGACCGGAAGTACGACCGTAATAGATGAAGCCAAATATGTACAGTTTGATGTCAACGCAACCAACGGTGGAACTTTCACGATCAATAGAGTGGAAGCTTTGGTGGGAGGTGCTGGGACAAGTAATATGTATTATCAGGCATTTTACAGTTTGAATGCGGATTTCTCTGATAGAGTTCAGATCAAAAGCGCAACACAATTGACGCCGAGTGGAAAATCACAGACGTTGGATGTTACACTTGCAACATCTGTAGTGATTTCGGGAAGCCAGAAATTCTATCTCAGATTTTATCCTTATCTGGCATCTGCTACCACCGGAAAACAGTTTGCATTGAGAAATGTAAAGATCTCTGGAACAATGGAAGGTGCCGTTGCAAATCCTGCGACAGTTTCTACAGCAGCGATTTCGTCTATTTCTACAACAACTGCAACAACTGGTGGAACTATTTCTAGTAACGGAGGTGGAGCCATCTCGGAAAGCGGTGTTGCTTGGAGTACAAATCAGAATCCTACCACCGCAGATTCTAAAACGGCCGAGAACGTTCCAAGTGGTTCTTATGTAAGTGCTTTAACTGGTCTGTTACCCAATACGACGTATTATGTTCGTGCTTATGCAACTAATACAGCAGGAACATCTTACGGCTCTCAGGTAAGTTTTACTACTTTGGCAAGCATTGTTGTGCCAACTGTTACTACAACTTCTCAATCACAGGTTACAAACAAATCCTTCGTAGTTTCCGGAAATGTTACGGATTGGGGAGGTGCAGATGTTACTGATAGGGGAATTGTTTGGTCAAAAACAGAAACAGCACCAACGCTGGAAAATGCAACCAAAGTATCAACAGGAAATGGTTTGGGAACTTTTTCTTCTTACGTTTATGGTGTTGATCCTTCAACTCTTCATTATGTGAGAACATTTGCGACCAATTCTTCAGGAACATCTTACGGAAGTGTTGCCACTGTTACAACAAAAGCAACCGATCCGGATGTGATCAGGACTATTGCTAAAGATGGCTCAGGAAATTATACAACAGTTCAGGCAGCTTTTGATGCGGTTCCGGATAATTATACAGGAAGATGGATCATCCATATCAAACCTGGAATTTATACAGAAAGACCTACATTGTTATCTGCAAAATCAAACGTATTCTTAATAGGAGACGACGCTGCAACAACGGTTATTACCAATAATATTTCTGCCGGCGATATCAATCCTGATACGGGAAGTGCTTACGGAACATCTCTTTCTCAGACTATGGCGATTTTCGGAAGTGATTTTACGGCTTCTAAAATTACCATTGCCAATACTTTTGTGAATTCTACAGCCAATACACAAGTTAATTCTCAAACACAAGCTGTTGCCCTTAAAACACAAGGCGACCGTCAGGCTTTCTATGATTGCAGAATCCTTGGTTATCAAGATACATATCTTGGAAACAGTATTGGTAGAGCCTATTTCAAAAACTCTTACATCGAAGGGAATGTGGATTTCATTTTCGGAAGACAAACGGTGGTTTTCGACCATTGTACAACTTATATCAACCGAAATAATAGTGTCGTTACAGCGCCTTCAACAGAAGTGACCACAAAATTCGGTTTTGTTTTCTTAGATTGTAATTTAACGGTTCCAGCTGCTGGTACTGCAGATTTTAACGGAACAGTTATCAGTAATTTTCATTTCGGAAGAGCTTGGCAAAATACTCCAAAATCCGCTTTCATAAGATGTGAAACACCTTCTATGTTGAATGCAACAGGCTGGACAACACCAATCAATGGGGCACTTCCTGTCACGTTTGTAGAATACGGAAATACAGGGGATGGAGCAACTCCGGAAAGATTGGCTCAAAGAGCGAATGGTGGGGTGGTTTTGACACAGGCAGAATCTTTGGTATATAATATTTCTAATGTCTTCAAAAAAGATACTGACCCTTCATTTTTATTCGATTGGATGCCGGAACCTTCTGTTAATATTGATTTCCCAACTTTGGCTGTCAACGATATCAAAGGAAACAAAACTTTGGTTTATCCAAATCCTTTTTCTGACCAGGTAACGATTGCTTATGATCTGAAATCAAATTCTGATGTGGTACTTACTATATATGATGTCAACGGAAGAGTTGTGAAGAATATTAGAAAATCGAATGAAAAATCTGGACAAAGAGAATTGATCATTCCTACAACAGATTTGAATTCAGGTGTTTATTTCTACACTTTGAAAAATAACGCAGAACAGATCAACGGCAAATTGATCAAAAACTAAAAAAAACATCATTTTTCATAATAAAAGAGCCGTCTTCATTTCGGTGGAACGGCTTTTTTAATAAAAAATATGAAATGGGCAGACTGAAAAAGAAATCAAAAGATTTTGATTCCAAAAGCAGTTGGGACGGGTATTATTTATATATTTACAACAACCAATATTCATCAACGGATATATGACGAAAAAAAACACGACGATATATGACATTTCCAAAAAACTGAATGTGAGTGTGGCGACTGTTTCCAGAGCGCTGAACAATCATCCAAGAATCAGTCAGGAAACCAAAGAGCTGGTAATGGCTGCTGCCAAGGAAATGAATTATAAACAGAATAATCTTGCAAAAGCGCTCAAAAGTGGTGAGACAAAAACCGTAGGTGTCATAGTTCCATACATTAATACCAATTTCTTTTCCTCTGTCATCAGAGGTTTGGAAGAAGAACTGTCACCACATGGATATCACGTGATTATCTGCCAAAGCCATGAAGATGCTGCCATAGAAAAAAAGCAGCTTAATACTTTGCTGAATACGCAGGTTGATGGTATTTTTATTTCAATTTCCAGGAATACTTCTGATATGGAATATATTAAAAAAATACTGGCAACCACTAACACGCCAATCATATTCTTTGATAGAAAGAAAGATATTCCGGGAATCAGTACGATTACGATCGATGACCACAAGGGTGCTTTTATGGCGACAGAACATCTGATCAATCAGGGTTATAGGAATATCTGTCATTTTTCGGGAGACCAGAATCTGGAGATCTACCAGAACCGTCTCAATGGTTATATCGATGCATTAAAAGCTAATGATCTACCCGTTGTTAAAGAAAACATCATTAATACAGGAAGTTCCATTGAAGAGGGGATAAGTGCGGTGAAAAATCTTTGGAAGCGCAAGATAAAGCCAGATGCGATTTTCTCAGCTTCGGATTTTACGGCTCTTGGTGCTTGTAAAGAAATCAAAAATCTTAAAGTTAAAATTCCTGAAGATATTGGTATAATTGGTTTTAGTAATGAACCATTTACTCAATTTATGGAATTGTCTATCAGTTCTGTAGACCAAACGCCGGTCGTAATGGGGAAAATAGCTGGAAATGTCTTTCTGGAGAGAATTAAAGATAACTCATCCGGAATCAGCATAGAGAAGAAACTGGTTCTTTCGCCAACACTTCATATTAGACAATCTTCTGACAGGAAAAAATAGAAAAACTCCCAATTTTGGGAGTTTTTCATCTCTACATTTTACTAAATCTATTATTTATAATTTATTTTTCCTCCAGCCACTTTTTTATCATTTTTGGTTTTTGGATTTCCATAAACATCTATTATGCCGCCTGCCCTGGTCGTAGCAGTTACAGATTCAGAGGCATAGACAGATGCTTTTCCGCCGGCGTTTGTAGTAATACTCGTAATATTTGTTTTTAAGTTTTGCCCATCATATTGTCCGCCAGTTGTAATAATTACTGATTGAGAGTCTGCTCCGCCAGATAGTTTCAGTGCTCCTCCAGTATTGATTTTTCCTTCCACTACATTTGCATCTACATTCAGATTGATCTGCGAACCTTCATTAGAGGTAACTTGCAGCTTAGAAGCTTTCAAAGGATCATTAGAATTAATGACTGCCCCTTGGCTTGCCTGGATATTGTTGATGTCTTTATAATATAGAACCACTTTTACATCGTCACCTTGCAGAAGTTTTGTGGTTTTCATTCTTACTTTCAGCTCGTTTCCGGAGTTTACAAATTCTATGTCATCTGATTTGGAGCCGCTGAGTTCCGCTTTGTAAGAAGAGGAAGGTATTAGCTCTACAGGTATTTTATCAAATACTTTCAAAGAGGTGAAAGCACCTATATCTTTGGTTTGTGCGAATGAAAACTGAGACAACAGAAACACAGACGCAACTACAATTATATGCTTCATAATTTTTTTGATTTATGTCTCAATAACAAAACCGAAACCACTTTATGTTAGAATATGTTAAAGTTAGGATTTGAATATTTCTCTATAATTTAAAAACCTTAAATTTAAGTTTATTAATTATGAGAAAAGCTCTATATCTGTTTCTATTTATCATTCTAATGTCTTGTCAGTCTGTCAGGAAGCATAATATGCTATTAGAAAAAAAGATACCTGTGACACAACTGAGGAAAGATGTTGATTTTACTTATGATAAACTTAAGAGATTCCATCCGGAGCTCTATTGGTATATATCCAAGGATGATTTGGACCGTAAATTTGACAGTCTGAAAGTAAGTCTCACAAAACCATTGACACCTAATGAGTTTTATTTTCAGTTCTCGCCGGTCATTGCAAACATCAACGAAGGGCATCTTCGACTCAAAGCTATACCCAGGAAATATACCAAAGCGGAACAACGAGCTTTCAGGATGAAAAAACCTTTGTTTGCGTTGATGGATTATCAAATTGTGGATGACAAGATGTTCGTCAAAGAGAATCGGGAGAATGTCGAGAATATCAAGGTAGGGACAGAGATCCTGAAAATCAATAATGAAGATGTCTCTGACCTGATCAATAAGTACAAAAAGCTTTATAGTTCGGATGGGAGGAATCAGACCTTTCAGAAATATTTTATGAATCTTGCTTTTTTCAATTATTACACGTTGGAAAAAGGCTATCTGGACAGTGTTACCCTGCAGGCAAGATATAATAATGTCATCTCTGATGTTTTTATCAAAAGACAGAAGAAGACAGATCAGCAAATGAATGCTGATGAGGTCAAACCTAAAATAACAACTGTCCAAAAAGTACAAGATTATGACGTCAGCTCTAAAACCTATAACAGAAATCTAAAATTCCTAAAGACTGATAGCAGTATAGCCTACATCAAAGTGAAAACCTTTTCGGCGACACTTGCCAAGAAATTCTATAAAGAGACTTTTGCAAATATCAAGCATGCTAAGTCAGATTATCTGATTTTGGATATCCGGGATAACTTGGGTGGGTCCCTTTCTGAGATCAATACCTTGTATTCTTACCTTACGGACAAAGAATTTACCCTGATCAAATCCCCGGAGATGACCTCTAGAACATCGGGTCTTCATCAGAATTATTTTCGTGGACAGAATATGTTCTCTTCTATTTTAAGTGCAGTCGGTTATCCGTTTTTCTTGGCTGGTAACTATTTTTTATCTTCTAAAAAAGATAATAGGTATTATTTTCGCGAGTTTGCATCCAAACCTACAAAACCAAGAAAAGATGCGTTCCGTGGAAAAATTTATGTTTTGATCAATGGGGGTAGTTTTTCTGCGTCGTCCATCATTTCAGCAAAACTCAAATATGAGAAGAGAGCTGTGATTGTTGGCGAAGAAACTGGTGGAGCTAATGATGGAACAGTTGCGGGTGTTAATAATACAGTGACTCTACCCAATTCTAAATTGACTCTACCTATCGGACTTTTCCTTATCCGACCGAATATCGAATTCGATAATAATAGCAGAGGCGTCATGCCCAATGTAGAGGTGGACCCTGGTTTCGGTGATATGTCTGACCAAGAAGATAAAATGATGAACTGGGTTTTAGATGATATAGCGTTCCGAAATTCGATTATAGGGAAGACGAAGTAACCTTAGATATAATCAAAACTATAAATGATTTTAGCCTTAGACGTGCACTATCGTGAGGAGGAAACCAAAGCGGTTGGTGTATTATTTAATTGGAAAGATGCAGTTCCGCAAGATGTTTTAATAGGATACATTGAAGATGTGAAAGCATATATCCCGGGTCAATTTTATAAAAGAGAATTGCCTTGTCTAATAAAGATCATAGAAAAATTGGATATTAGTAAACTCGAAGCTATTATTGTAGATGGGCATATTTATGTGGACAATGACCATAATTATGGGCTTGGAGGGAAATTTTATGAAATTTTGGAAAATAAAATACCGATCATTGGTGTTGCAAAAACGCCTTTTTACAATAACAAAGAAACTGTAACTCAAATCAAAAGGGGGGAAAGCAATAATCCGTTATATATTTCAGCTATTGGAATAGATCTGTCTACTGCCGCCCAAAAAATTCGGGATATGCATGGCGCTTTTAGAATCCCGAACATTCTTAAAACATTAGATCAGATAACAAAATCCGAGAATGATTCATAACAATTATTTCATCATACTAATGAGATAAGCTTTTGTTCGAGAAGGTCATGTTATCAAAATTGTATTCGAAAGCACTAATATTCTCTCACACTCTGCCTAATTGTCAAAAAATCAGAATTGGCAAAGGAATTGAAAAACCTATCCTGTAAAATTATCGTAATGGAAGAAAACAAAGATATACACGAGGAAAACATTAATTCTGAAACTCAACAACCTGAAACGACGGAAACGGACAATCAGGAAAATGTGTCACAACAACCGACTGCGGAGGAACTTTTGGCAGAAGAAAAAGACAGATACATCCGTCTTTATGCAGAATTCGAAAACTATAAGAAAAGGACTTTGAAAGAAAAGAACGAGTTCTATCTTTATGCATCAAAAGATCTTATGACATCTATGTTGGGAGTTTTAGATGACTTCGAAAGAGCAATTAAAGAAATCTCCAAAAATGGGAATGAAGATGATTTGAAAGGTGTTGAATTAATCTATCAGAAATTCAGAAACAAATTGGTAGAAAAAGGTCTTAAACCAATCGAGGTAAATGCAGGAGATGTCTTCGACGTCGATTTCCACGAGGCTATCACACAGATTCCTTCACCTACACCAGAACTGAAAGGTAAAATCGTAGATGTGATAGAGACCGGATATCAGCTTCATGATAAAGTGATCAGATTTGCTAAAGTTGTGACAGGAAATTAATTTAAGAATTTAGAAAAAGATATTAGATAATAGATTGCGGGTCAATCAATATATATCAAATCATCAATTATGAGTAAGCGAGATTATTACGAAGTTTTAGAAATATCTAAGTCGGCAAGTGCAGAGGAAATCAAGAAGGCCTACAGAAAAATGGCCATAAAATATCACCCGGACAAAAACCCAGGTGACAAGGCTGCTGAAGAAAAATTCAAAGAAGCTGCAGAGGCTTATGAAGTGCTGAGTGACGATAACAAAAAGGCCAGATATGATCAGTTCGGACATGCTGGAATGGGCGGTGCTGCTGGTGGCGGAGGTGGTTTCGGCGGATTTGGTGGCGGAATGAATATGGAGGATATCTTCAGTCAGTTCGGTGATATTTTCGGCGGCGGATTTGGTGGAGGACAACAGAGACAACAACAGTCTCGTGGTTCTAATCTACGTGTCAGGATCAAGCTAAACCTTGAAGAGATGATTGCCGGAACTCAGAAAACGATCAAGGTCAAAAAGATGAAGCTGGCTCCTGGTGTGACTTCCAAAACTTGTCCTACCTGTCACGGTAGTGGTGTACAGGTCAAAGTGATGAACACTATGTTCGGACAGATGCAGACGCAGACAACCTGTGGTACTTGCCAGGGTGTTGGAAAAGTAGCGGACAAAATTCCTGCCGGAGCCAATGCGCAAGGTCTTATCAAAGAAGAGGATGAAATTACGATCAACATACCTGCTGGTGCAAGAGACGGCATCCAACTGAATGTGAGGGGAAAAGGAAATGATGCACCACTAGGTGGAACTCCTGGAGATCTGCTTGTCGTTGTGGAGGAAGAAGTGGACAAGACCATCAAGCGTGAAGGCGACAATCTTCATCAGGAACTCTATATTTCCTTTGCAGAAGCGGCCTTGGGAACTACTAAAGAAATCAACGTGGTTGGTGGAAAAGTGAAGATCAAAGTGGATGAAGGCACACAATCCGGAAAGATATTAAGATTAGCCGGAAAAGGTCTTCCAAATATCGAAGGTTATGGTGGAAAAGGTGATATGTTTGTTCATATCAATGTTTGGACGCCTCAAAAGCTGACAAAAGAACAAAAAGAATTCTTCAAAAGCCAAATGGAGAACGGCGATATGAATGCCGAACCAACCGGAAAAGAAAAAACATTCTTTGACAAAGTAAAAGATATGTTCAACTAAGAACAAATAAAAAGAGAGACTTAATTTTAAGTCTCTTTTTTATTTGAATAATATTTTAAATACCATACAAACCCTGAAAAGGTTTAACAACAGTAGTCGTAGGTAAAACCTATGGAAAATATAATTCGCAACAAAAATATAGAACCCTGAAAGGGTTCAATTGTAATCTATTTCACGAGCAATCTATCACAAACCGTCTTGCTGAAGTTCTCTTCCTGATTGTTATAGGAAACTTTCATCGATTGGTCAAAATCTTCTTTCTGCAAAACCTTGATTTTAGTTCCAAGACTGAGATTCCTTTTATTAAGGAAATTCAGGAATTCTTCGGAAGAAGTCGTTACTGATGCTAGTTCTACCATTTCATCCTCTTTGCATCTGCTGAGTTTTTTCAGATAGGGTTGGATAATATTTCCGTCTTTGTCGGGGATTGGTTCACCGTGCGGGTCCACTTTGGGGTAATTCAGGATTTCGTCCATTTTATCAAAGAAAACATCAGAATGGATGTGTTCCAATTGCTCTGCGATTTCGTGAACATTTTCCCAGCCAAATCCCATTTTTTCTACCAAAAACATTTCTGTCAATCGATGCTTTCTTACGATTAAAGAAGCTTCTTTTTTTCCGGATTCTGTCAGTTTGATAGGTTTGTATGACTCATATTTTACCCAATTTTTGTCCGCAAATTTCTTGATCATACTATTCACAGACGGCATTTTGATGTTAAGCTGTCGGCTCAGATCATTCACAGAAACTTCATCATTCTCATTCACAAGATGATAAAGCGCTTTTAGATAATTTTCCTCAGTCAAAGAATTCATATTTCAAAGATAAGTAAAAGTTAGATGGGAGTCAATTTTAAACTAACAATTATTCGGGCGTGTCTCTTTGAAATTGCCGCCGTGCTAATTCTAAGGCAGGCAAACAGCAAGCGGGCCGGTCTACGGGCAGTCGCTTTCCCGAAAAACCTTGCAAGATTTTTCGTGAAGAGCTCCAACAATGCCCTTCGCCCTCACGCAAAAAGTGTAACTTTACAACCTCTAAGAAGTAGAAAAATGAAGAAATATTCTTTCAAAAACGATTATTCAGAAGGCTGTCATCCCAATATTTTAGAAGCATTGACCAAAACAAATCTCGTTCAGCAAAACGGTTACGGTTACGATAAATATTCAGAAGAAGCCAGAGAATTGATCAGACAAAAAATGAATCATCCCAATACCGATATTCATTTTGTAAGTGGTGGAACTCAAGCCAATTTATTAGTCATTTCTTCGATTCTCCGTCCACACGAAAGCGTAATTTCTGCAGAAACAGGACACATTTTTACCAATGAAACCGGCGCGATAGAAGCAACAGGACATAAAGTCCACGGACTCTTTACGGAAGATGGGAAACTAAAGCCTGAGGACATTCAATCAGTTTTGGATACGCATTCCAACAAGTCTCATCAAGTCAAACAAAAACTGGTTTACATTTCCAATTCTACAGAAGTCGGAACGATTTATACAAAGCAAGAATTACAAGAATTATCTACGTTTTGCAAAGCCAATGAGTTGTATCTTTTTATGGATGGTGCAAGACTAGGACAAGCTTTGACTTCCGAAATCAATGATTTGACATTGGAAGACATTGCCAACCTAACGGATGTATTTTATCTCGGTGGAACCAAAAATGGTGCACTTCTAGGTGAAGCGATTGTGATTACAAATGATAAACTAAAAGAAGAATTCGGTTTTCATATCAAGCAAAAAGGTGCGATGTTGGCAAAAGGTAGATTGTTAGGCATTCAGTTTTTGGAATTGATGAAAGATGATTTGTACTTCGATCTGGCAAAACATTCTAACGTTCAGGCTATGAAAATCAAATTCGCTTTTCAAAACAAAGGGTTCCAATTTTTGTCTGATACATTTACCAATCAGATTTTTCCAATTCTTAGTAATTCTCAAATCGAAAAACTGTCAGAAAATTTTGACTTCTACGTATGGAAAAAGATTGATGAAGAAAATTCTGCAATCCGCTTGATTACATCTTGGGCAACTTCTAATCAGGTTGTGGAAGAATTCATCGGAGAAGTATCATTATTATAATTTTAATGGTCATCGATTATAAAAAAATATTTTCCCTGTTGCGGAGCAAGCTTGCTTCTTATATATGTTAAAAGGGAAGATTTAGTATCAATCGAATAACCATCATCTTAATATTACGAAACATTCGCTATCGATTTAGCAAATTTCACCAAAAGCTTTCATAACAAATAGGCGCTATCAACAAATTACCGTTTGACCCAAATTACCAAATAATTGACCTTATTTCCAAAACTATTCTGTTTTTTGAATCGCAATTTTGCCATGTCAATAATGGCATACAATTTTAAAATCAAATTATGGGATTATCAATTTTGGGAATTTTTCACACGTTTATAGGTGTTGTTGCAATTGCTGCTGCAATTATAGGATTTATAAAAAATGGCAAAATAGATCTTGGTCAAATTACAGGGAAGATCTATTTTTATTTTACGCTTGTCACATCATTGACGGCTTTGGGATTGTCAAAACATGGTGGATTCAATCCGGGACATGTTTTTGCGCTTTTTATTGTGGTCTTGATCTGCATAGCTTATTTTCTGTATATAAAAAAACAAGAGCGCAGGAAAGCTCGTTTTTATGAGAATTTTCTTCTTTCATTCAGTTTTTTCTTGTCACTGATACCTACAGTTAACGAAACCTTTACTCGGGTTCCAATTGGACATCCTTTAGCAAAAGCTCCTACGGATCCAATTATTGGACAAACGCTACTTGTACTCTTTATAACATTTATAATAGGCTCTGTTTTGCAGTTCAGAATGCAGAAGAAAATTAATAATCAATAAGAGAAGACGGATTTTGGGTGATTTTAGTTTTTCAGTTTACCCTGATATTTTCCATCGCATTCCAGATATCAAAAAAAGCTTTGTTGCCTTCTTTGTCGGAGAAATTGGTATTGAAGATCATTATTCTTCCCAAATTGGTTTTCGGGTCAAAAAACATCATCGACATTGTTCCGGGATCACCACCCGTATGTCCAATGTAACCTGTATAACCAAATCCCATAAAAATACCGACATTATAAGATTCGTTATAAGGATTTTTTGTATTTCGTTCTCTGAAGTTGGATTCTGAAAGTTGAGGTTTGAAATATTCCACATAACTTTCTTTTGTAAGGATTGTTCCATTGCCGTTGTAACCTTTGATAAGCTCGGTTAGATATTTGCTCAGATCATTGACGTTGGTAATAAAACCGCCGTCCGGATAAGTGATCAGTTCGTAGTAGGGAAGAGGTGTAGTCGGATTTTCATAAAGTCTCGAGAACTTAGAAAAATCAATATCTTCAAATTTCCATCCGGAATCTTTCATTTTCAAAGGTTCAAGAATATATTTTTTTGTGAACTCTTTGAAAGGTTGTCCTGTCGCTTGTTCAATGATATAAGCAGCAAGTGTGGTTCCTACATTTGAGTATTCGTAGATGGTTCCGGGTTTGTGAGCGGAGAAACTGTCTTTGTTCCATTTTCCGTTTTTTGTAAGAACATTTTCAAAAAAAGATTTCATGGAGACAATTGAATCAGAAGGATTGAATGTTTGGTCATCATCAAAACTCATTTTGAGACCGGTCAAATTCTGGTTAGATTTCAGATAATAATTTTTTGATGAATAAAATTCGTTATCAGTAATAGATGAAGTATGTGTTGCCAATTCACGAATCGTGATTTTAGCATCAGTAAATTTTGAATTAACAACTTTAAAAGAAAGATACTTGTCAATAGAATCATCCAGCTTCAGTTTTCCAAGTTCTTGAGCTTTCAAAAGGGCAATTCCGACAAAAGTTTTCGAGACAGAACCGATATTCTGAATTGTTTCGGCTGTATACTTCTTATTATTCTCGACATCAGAAAGTCCAAATCCATTTTCATATAGCGTTCCTTTTTCATCCACAATCGAAACTGCAAATCCATTGAATTTTTTCTGATTATAAATTGTATTGATTTCCTCTGTGAGAAGTCTTTTATCATTCGTGTTTTTTGAAACAGAACTGGAGCAGGAAACTATCAGTAAAGATGAAAATAATAAAATGCAAAGATTTTTCATAGAAGCTTTTTTAATTAGACAGTCAATATGTTACTTTCGTTACTTGCTAAAATAAAAAAAACTCCCAAAATATGGGAGTTTATAAATTATACTGTTGCTTCCTCTTTCGGAAGCTTGAATTTTTTAGAATAGATCATTATCACCAAACCAGCAACCATAAACGGAATACTTAGAACCTGACCAGTGTTAAGTCCTGCAAAATGTATAATCTCATCACCTTGTGGTTCTTTCAGGAACTCTACAAAGAATCTGATTGCCCAAAGTAAAATGAAAAATAGGCCGAATAACCAACCTTGCTGGTATTTTTTGTCTGTTTTTCTGTACAAAAACCAAAGCAAGACAAAAAGACAAACGTAACCAAAAGCTTCAAACAGCTGAGTTGGGTAACGTGGAATTGTTACGCCGTATTCTGAGCTTTGTTGTGGGAAAAGAATAGCAAAAGGCGAATCAGGGTCAATAGGTTTTCCAAGGATTTCAGAATTGAAAAAATTTCCCATTCTTACAAAAGCACCACCAGAAGCCACTACGATCCCGATTCTGTCATAGACCCACAGCGGATTTTTCTTGATGATTTTCAAACTGTAATATAAAGTTGTCGCAATCACCATAATCGCAGCACCGTGACTTGCCAAACCAGAAAATCCTGTGAAATGTAAACCGCCTCTTGTACTGATTGGCAAGAAAACACTTAGGAAATCTTCTTTAAATAACTCAGGCTGATAAAAAATAACGTGTCCCAATCTCGCCCCAAGAATAGTCCCAACCAAAGTCCAAGTGAAAAATGGCTCCAGATATTTTTCATCAACCCCATCGATCTTGAAAATTTTTGCCATTATGAAATATCCCAATCCAAAAGCGAAAATGAACATCAGACTGTAGAAATGTAACATCACTGGCCCCAGTTTGATTCCTTTTATCGGGTCCCAAATTTTGAAGGTAGTTTTCAGTTCAACTTTCTCAGTAGGCTTTAAAGCTGTATTTGATTTTAATAGATATTTGAAATTCTCAATGTTCTTCTGCTCAAGAGTAGATTCTAAAGGATTGAAATTTTTATCCAAGAACTGAAATTTATTAGCTTTGAACGCTTCCAAAATATTTTGAATATTAGAAAGATGTTCTGCAGATTCAGGTGTGATGTTGTCTTCATTCAGGATAATCAATTCGTTATTAATGTTTTTTGAAGCTTGACTTACCAATGAGTCTGTTCTTTGGGATGCAAATATTTTTACAGCCAAAGTCTCTTTATTATTTATTTTCAAAGTCCCGTCAGAAAGACTTGTGTTAGAATTTTGGGCAGAAATCATCTGGAAAATTCCGGCAAAAAGAAGAAGATAAAATCTAAGAAAAATATTATTCATTGATAATTGATTTTAATGTTGTTTTGGTGGAACCGGATCATAACCTTCGCCGCCCCAAGGATGGCAACTTGCGATTCTTTTAATAGAGAGCCAGCCTCCTTTGAAAAACCCGTGGATTTTCAAGGCTTCCAAAGTATAATGCGAACAAGTCGGGTCATATCTGCAGTTTTTCCCCAGCCAAGGCGAAATGGCAAATTGATAAAACTTTATCAAAGCTGCAATTGGAAAAATCAGAATCTTGTTCAGCATAATAGTTTGAGCTATGCAAAAATAATAGAAAAAAGATTATGGAAATCAAAATTAACGAACAATAACAGTTGTATTCTGAATACTTTCATCTTTAATGTTAACCAAATTTAAACAATAGTTTAAATCAATGATACGATTATAGATTTTATAATATTCAAATTTGAATTTGATTGATAAAATCTTGATTTTTGCAAAATGGATAAAAGAATACTTCCGTTGACTTTAGGCGGATTGGCAATTGGTACTACAGAATTTGTGATAATGGCACTTCTGCCGGATGTAGCAAGATCTTTGAGCATCTCTATTCCGCAGGCAGGACATTTTATCTCTTCTTATGCTACAGGTGTTGTAGTTGGTGCACCGGTTTTGGTAGCTTATGCTGCAAAATTTCCTCCCAAAAGGATCTTGATCTTTTTAATGATAGCTTTTACGTTCTTTAATGGATTATCGGCTTTAGCAAATGATTATTATACCATGATGATTCTTAGATTCTTATCAGGGCTTCCTCATGGTGCATTTTTCGGTGTGGGAATTGTTGTTTCTTCACGATTGGCAAAGCCAGGAAAACAGGCGCAAAGTATCGCAGTGATGTTTGCCGGCCTTACGCTCGCAAATCTTGCGATGGTCCCTTTTGTGACTTGGTTGGGACATCAGTTATCTTGGCGATATGCGTTTGGAGTAGTTGCCTTGATAGGATTGATTACAATAATTGCACTCAAATTTCTCCTTCCTTATATGGATAGTTTGCGAACAGTTACTTTGAAAGACGAATTGGAGTTTTTTAAAACAATGAAAGCCTGGCATATTATTTCGATTTCAGCAATTGGATTTGGAGGTTTGTTTGCTTGGTTCAGTTATATAACACCTTTAATGACTAATGTATCCAATTTCCCGACAGATTCCATTGCATATATAATGATTTTAGCAGGCTCGGGGATGGTTGTTGGGAATTTTCTTGGAGGAATAATGTCTGATAAGATGCGTCCGGCATTGGCTGCTGCTATCCTTTTTCTGGCAATGATCTTGGCTCTGATCTGTGTATTTTTCTTTTCAGAAAACAAAATAGTTTCTCTTATCCTGACTTTTGTCTGTGGTGTTTTATCAATGGCAGTAGGAACACCTATTAATATTATAATGCTCCGCACTGCAAAAAACTCAGAAATGATGGCTGCTGCTTTTATGCAGGCTGCTTTCAATATTGCTAACTCTCTCGGTGCTTTTTTCGGAGGATTGCCTTTGGAGTTTGGATTGTCTTATAATTATCCATCTTTGGTCGGGGCTGGATTATCCATTATAGGATTGTTACTTTGCCTTGGATTTATGAGAAAATATAAACCTGTTATTTAGATTTATCAATCGTCCTGAAAGTCAGGCTGATTCTTGGTTTGATGATTCTTGTCGTTGTTGGCAATCTGTGAAGCCAGAATTTCTGTGTTGTATCTTTCATCATCAGCAAACTTCCGTGTTCCAGAACTAATGAGACCAGTTCTTTTGTGGTTTTATGTTTAAAATTAAATTTTCGTTCTGCACCAAAACTAACTGAACTGATGGCGCCATTATCCTTCAAATCCTTCTCGCCATCACTGTGATAAGCCATTCCTTCGGAACCATCGTGATAGAGATTCAGTAAACAGGAGTTGAAAGTTTCGCCACTCACAGTTTCGATCTTTTCTTTGATCTCAAGAAGTGTTTTGTTCCATGGTAAAGCGGTTTTTGTTCTTCCGGAATAAGTGTAACTGAATTCCTCATTCCCATACCAGGCAACTTTTCGTTTAGTTTCAATCAATTTTCCGAAGATCACCGCTTCATCACTTTTCCATTCCACCTCGGTCATTAATTTGTGGAAATAATTGTTAGCTTCTTCTTCAGAAAATATTTTCCCATAGTAAGAAGTTGTTCCGCCATAAGGCAGAATGTTTTCTATGATTTCGAATTGGTTGTCAAAAAGGCTCATTATTTGGTTTCGTCAAAATTATCGTAATAAGTAAAATCTTTGGTGATTTTCCCTTTTTCAATAGTGAAGATTGTGCAAATCGGAAGTTCGAATTTTGAATTGTCTGGAGCAGTTCCTGTAGAAACAAATTCAACAATCACATTCTTTTCTCCTGAAACATAGATTTGTTTGATCTCATCTTTCAGGTCTGGGAAAATCTGATTCAATTCAGAATATTTTTTGATAAAATCCTGTTGGCTTTGCTTTACAATTCCAGTTCCCAAACTCGGGTCTTTGAATTCTGCATTTTCAATATATAGTTCTGATAGCTCTTTCCATTTGTGGGCGTTGAACAATTCGAAATATTGTTTTACTAATTGTTCATTTTCTTGATTCTTCTCGCAAGAAGATTTGCAACAAGAAATTAGAAAGATACTCACCGATAATAAAACAAATAAAGATGTTATGGTTTTCATTTGATTGGTTTGGTCACTAATTTACAATTTTACGATGAATTTGGAGAAGTTTGGTCATTACTTTTTAGAGTATTGGCTATAATCCGTATTTTTGCAACCGATTTATTATTTATCAATCATCATTTATCAATTATATAATGAAGCCGAGCTTAGCAAAAGGGACAAGGGATTTTACTGCGAAAGAAGTTTCCAGAAGAAAATATATCATCAATATTCTTCAGAAAAATTTTGAATTATTTGGATTCCAACCATTGGAAACTCCAAGTTTTGAAAATCTTTCTACTTTGACTGGAAAATATGGAGAGGAAGGTGATAGATTGATTTTTAAAATCCTTAATTCCGGAGATTATGCTTCAAAAACGAATGAAGAAGATTGGACAAACAAAAATTCTCAAAAGCTAATTTCCCAGATTTCCGAAAAGGCACTTCGTTACGATCTAACCGTACCTTTTGCAAGATTCGTGGCGATGAACCAAGGGCAATTGGCTTTTCCTTTCAAACGTTATCAGATTCAGCCAGTGTGGAGAGCTGACCGTCCGCAGAAAGGAAGATTTAGAGAGTTTTATCAATGCGATGCGGATGTTGTTGGAAGTACAAGCCTTTGGCAAGAAGTAGAATTGCTTCAGTTATATTTCAAATCATTTAAAGACTTGAAATTATCAGTTTCTGTTCATATCAATAATAGAAAAATACTTTCCGGAATTGCAGAATATGCTGGAATTGCAGATAAATTGATTGATTTTACAGTTGCTTTGGATAAATTGGACAAAATCGGAAAAGATGGTGTGACAAAAGAAATGCTTGAAAAAGGAATCTCCGAAGAAGCGATTGAAAAATTGGATTTCCTTTTCAATCAAACTGATGATGCCCTTGAGAATCTATTAAACTTAAAAGAAAAATTCCAAGGAAACGAAACCGGACAGAAAGGCGTAGAGGAATTAGAATTCGTCATTAAAAATGCTCTAAATCTTGGAATTGATTCTCAAAGTCTTGTGTTTGATATTACTTTAGCCAGAGGTTTGGATTATTATACAGGCGCAATCTTCGAAGTTAAAGCGGATAAAGTTGCAATGGGCTCTATTGGTGGGGGCGGACGTTATGATAATTTGACAGAGGTTTTCGGAGTCAAAGATATTCCTGGTATTGGAATTTCTTTCGGATTGGACAGGATTTATCTTGTGATGGAAGAATTGGGGATTTTTCCGGGAGATTCTGAAGTGAAAGTTGAATATCTTTTTGCCAATTACGGTGAAAAAGAATCTATAGAAGCTTTGAAACTTATTTCTGAACTTAGAGATAAAAATATTTCAGCAGAGTTATATCCTGAAGCTTCGAAGTTGAAAAAACAGTTTACTTATGCTGAGAAAAAGGGAATCGAAAATCTGGTTTTTCTAGGCGAACAGGAAATAAAAGATCAAACAGTTACGATCAAAAATCTTGTTTCGGGAGAACAAAAAACTCTGAAAATAGAAGAGTTCTTAAAAATAAAATTATTATAACAATCCGTGAAGCCTTTCTAAGGGAGAAAAGTTGCCGCCATTATTATTTTCGAGCTCTTTTTTCCTTTTCCGAATGAAGTCTGTAGGACGGATGCCATTGATCTCATAAAAAAGATCTGAGAAATTTTGTCGGGACGCAATGCCACATTCCTTTGCCAAGGTATCTATGGTGTAATTGAGATAGATGCTCTTCTCAAACATAAGTCTCGTAATGTATCTGATTCTTAAGTCTCCCAGATACTTGTTGAAGTTCATTCCTTTTTGCTCATTGATGACGTTGGATAGATAATTTGTATTCGTATCCATTTGAATGGCAAGCTTTTGTATCGTAAGGCCCTTTTGGGTAAATTGTTTTTTCTCTTCGAAGGATTGTAGTTTCCTTAATAGGTCTCTTTTTATTGCTGCTGCAATCTGAGTCTTTTTCTCATCTAAAGAATCGGAGGTTAGAATAGCGGCAGGTGAAGTTTTTGCGGATATGTGATCTAAACTTACATAGCTGTTATTCTTCATTTTATCTTCCAAAAGAAGATACTTGCTAAGCGTGTCTTTTTCCTTTTTGTATTTTTTGTTCAGGATGAAAACGAGGATGCCTCCTGAAATAAATAAAGCAGCAATCAAGAATCCTCCCCAGGTATTTGCTGTTTCTAGTCTGCCTTTTTCTTCTATCAGTGTGTTTGTATCATATTCCCGATGAATTTTCAAAGAAAGATAGGCGAAGTCTCTTGAAATGATACTATCCGCTTTCAGTAATTGTGTTGTGTAGAAAAGTTGCTTTTCGTGATCTTTATTTATTTTATAGTGATTGATGAGTAATTCATAATTTTCTCTCAGTTCGGGAAGTATAAAATCATGTTTTGTAAAGATAGAGTCAGTTTTTTTAAAGTATGATATAGCTTTATCCTCATCCTTAAGAGCGAGATAACTTTTGCCAATGTAAAAATAATCTACAGACATCCAGGCAAAATCATCTTTGATCAAGCCTAGGGATTCGTTCATATAATCAATTGCAGAGGTATATTTGTTATTACTGTACTCGGAAAGGCCTTTGCTTTTTAAGAAATAACTTCTTTCCAATAAAAAGTCTTTATCATTGAAGGTTTTTAAAAGACCAATATCTATGAGAGAATCTGTTTTTTTTGTATCCTTTAGATTTCTGTAACAAATCACCATTTGATGCAAGCTGTTCAGATAACCTTTCTTATTATTGAATCTTTGAGATTCGTGTGATGTTTTGTCGTTGGATTCTGCCTCGAAATAGGATACACAGTTTTTGAACAGCTCTAAAGCTTCCTCGTGGTAACCCAAATAATTTTTTACAACGCCAAGATGGTAAGAAACCTTATTTTTTAGATAAAGATCTCTGGTGTCTTTAGAATATTTGTAAGCCATCAGATATTCGTCCAATGCAGGTTTATATTTCCTGTAATTGGCATAATATACACTGCCTTTCAAGACGTAGGCAGTGGCAATTCTATTATCGTTTGAAGATTTGTAGGCGGCATCTAAACAACTGTCCGCATACTTCAATTTTTTATCCAATGACTTGGAATAATAAACAGCATCACGATAACCTTGGAAAAGTTCTAAGTCTTTTTTTTCTGCTTTTGCTTTTTTGATGTACGAATTCAAATACAAAAAAGCACGACCATCATCTTCAGGGAAAGTGCTGTATTTTTTTCTTAATATCTCATAGCTTTTTGGGCTGACGTCTTCAGAAAAAACATAGCTGGAGAATAGTAGAAATATGATCAAGAAAAAATTTTTCATTGCAATAATTATCTCAATCATTTGTGTCTTCAAAAATACGGAAATATGAAATATGTTTGAGAATTTTTTAATAAAAAATCGTTATGATAAGAGAGTTGTTAAAATTAAGTGTAAATATTTGTAAATCAATATTTTAAATACGTCCTTATTTATGAATTAGGACGTCAAAATTTCAAAATAAAGACCACTTATGTTTTTATAAACGGTGTTTTGCACATACTTTTGCCATGTATTTCAAATGAAATATTTTTCAAACCGACTCATTTTTTAAAACATTAAACATTATTTATATCATGAAAAAATTTATTTCCATTTTAGCGATTGCTGTTGTCACTATGAACTTTGTTTCTTGCCGACAAGAAGACGAGACTGCAGATATTCAAGAAAGCATTACGCAACAAAATAAAGTTCTAAAAAAATCAAGTGATTCAGCAGAAACTGGTGAGGTTGCTTCTGCCGTTGCAAAACCAGAAGTAGATCCGGATCCGCCAGTGAGAGATGGAACTAGATGGTAGTCTGGTGGAACTTTTTTACAAGAAAAACATTCATTATTTGCATTTTATATCTGCCTCATTTCTTTTGCAGAACTGGGGCAGAGTATAAACAGGGTGTGTACTGTCCAGTACAATGAAGTCTTGGAACTACATAAGGTCTAGTAACATTGCGGGCTTCAGGTTCTGAAAAAAACTAATTTTATGAAAACGATATATTTCTTAATTTTTGGTTTGTTATTTATCAATATCAAATCACAGATTGGAATAAATACGCCGAAACCTTTAGCTAATTTAGAGGTACATAAATCTACACTGCCTACAATTCCAGATGGTATTATACCACCCAGAACTACGGCAGACTCACTGAAATTAAAGGATCAGCTCTATGGAACAGCTCAAAACGGAACGTTTATCCAGATTGTAACTCCATTAGCTTCATCATCTTCCCTCAAAACTCAGAATATGACAAGCTCTGGTTATTATATCTATGATGCACATTATACGCATACAGATAAAAGAACCAAAGGCATCTGGAAAAAAATGTTCAGTGATCCTAGTGCTTTTGCAGCAAAAGGAACATCTGGATTATGATTCGTAAGTTCAGGTGTAGAGCTTTTGGGCTCAGATTTTAAGGTTCTCCAATTCAATGCTCAGCTGGTAAAAGATATTGGACAGGAATTTGTGAAAGATAACCAATATATTGTGCCCGAAACAGGACTTTATGCGATTAACTATTCTTTGAGATTTGGGGATGGGCTTACCAAAGATATTCCTGCCTCGGCAAAACCTGGATTAGTGATTTCTAAAACTTCAGATGCTGGAAAAACACCTGTATTGCTAGATTATATTTATCTGGCAAGCGGAACTATTCCCGTCATCGCAACCAAAGTTTCTTTAACGGAAGGCCGTATCAATCATATTTATAACCTGAAAGTCGGAGAAAATCTCAATTTCGGGATTGTAACAGGAAATATGGATATTTCTGTTTTGGGAGACGTTTCTGCAGAGATTTCAATTTACAAAATAAGATAATCATTATGTCAAGATTTAATAACCTAATAGTAGTAAAAATAGTTGCCATCATTTTGTTTATTTTAAAAATGTGTTTTGGCGAAGAAATATTCCGAAAAAGACCTGACTACGAGAATAATTGATTTTTTCTGAACGCATACAAAGCATCGAGGTCTAACAAAAAATGATTCTTAAAAGTTAGATTAAGAAAAGTATCTGTATTTTTGCAGGAAATTCAATTTTATGAAGCTAGGACAAACTCAAACACTTACAATTGCAGAACAAATATCTTCTGGTTTTATCTTAAAAGACGAATTTGGAGAAAAAGCTTTTATCCAAAAAATTTTTGCCGATGATTCTTGGGCAATTGGGACTGAGGTGGAAGTGTTTGTTTATCAGGATGATAATAACCTGAAAGCAACAGTGGAAAAGGCCAATGCAGAAATAGGGGAGTTTGCGGTAATGACTTGTGTTCAAAGTTTACCTACCGGTGCCTTTATGGATTGGGGAATTATCAAAGATCTTTTTATTCCATACAAGCAACAGAAATCCAAGATCATAGAAGGTAAACGTTATTTAGTTTATGTTTATGTTGATGAAACAACTGGATTGATAACAGGGACAACCAAGTTCAAGCGTAATCCTCAATATGATCAGATTCCTTTTAAAAATGGAGATAAGGTAAATCTGATAATGATGAACGAATCCGAATTGGGTTGGAATGTCGTCATTGAAAAAAAATATATCGGACTGATCTACTCTTCGGATGTTTTCAAAAAATTATATCCATTGTCTGAAGAATCTGGTTATATCAAAACAATCCGCGAAGATGGGAAGATTGATGTGACATTGCAACCTCAAGGTTTTGAAAATGTAGATGAGTTCAAACAAAAAGTAATTGATAAGCTCAATGATAACTATGGACTACTTTATCTTTCCGATCGATCTTCTCCTGAAGAAATCAAAGATGAGTTGCAAATGAGCAAGAAAAACTTCAAAAAAGCAATAGGAGGTCTCTATAAAGATAAAATAATTGATATTTTAGAGGATAAGATCAGGTTGCTTTAAAAAATGTTCTTACTTCAGATTTGTGTAAATTATCATTTTTCTCAAAATTAATTTTTCTAAACCTTTCGTTGGAATCTTTTTTGTTTATTTTGGTAAAATAAAAGCTGATGAAAAAGATTCTCATAAGTGGGGCAACAGGTTTAGTAGGCAAAAGACTCTCCCGAAAATTATACGAACGCGGCTATCAAGTTGAAATTTTAGTTCGTTCACATAAAGAAAGATCAGATTTCAAATCTTATGTTTGGGACTATGAAAATCATTTTTTAGAAGAGGGCGCACTCGATAATACTTATATTTTCATTCATTTGGCTGGAGCGCCAATCAGCAAACGCTGGACAAGATCCTATAAAAAAGAAATTTATAAAAGTAGAGTAGATTCCGCACAATTTATCTATGAAAAGATGCTGGAAAAAAATATTCATCCCGAAGCATTTATTTCGGCTTCAGCGGTTGGATTCTACGGACAAATTACATCAGAACATATTTTTTCAGAAGAAGATTCTCCGGCAGAAGACTTTTTAGGTCGTATTTGTGCAGATTGGGAAATAAAAGCTTTACAATTTCAAAATCTTGGAAGCAGAGTAGTCCGAATCAGAACGGCAACTGTTCTTTCTGAAAAAGGTGGTGCTTTGGATGTTTTCAGGAAACCGGTAGGCTTCAACCTTGGGACACCTTTAGGAACGGGAAGACAATATTTTCCTTGGATTCATTTGGATGACCTTGTCAATATCTATTTCAAAGCAGTAGAAGATGTTTCTATCAACGGTGCTTACAATGCATCTGCTCCAGATTTTGTAACCAATGAAGTTCTCACGAAAAAACTTGCATCTCATCTCGGTAAGACATTATTTTTACCCAATATTCCAAAATTTATCATCAAAACTGTTTTAGGCGAAATGTCGGTCTTGGCTTTGGAAGGAAGCCGGATTTCTTCTAAAAAAATTGAAAATTCAGGTTTTAAATTTAATTATGATAATTTGGATAAAGCTTTGGCTGATGTTATTAACTAAAGCTTTTTGCAAATCGCCTTTTTAATCATTACTTTTATCAAAATTTTCCAATGAGACTTACAGAAGAAAATCAAGAAAAGCTATCTGTCCTAGAGAAAATAGCGAACGGAATTATTTGGTGGGTAGGTTCTATCCAATCATTGATTTTTCATACTATTTTTTTCATCGTCAGTTTTGCTTTACCGATTTTCAATATTGTAGAATTTGAACATATGTTGTTGGTTCTCACAACTGTAGTTTCTTTAGAGGCAATCTATCTGGCGATTTTTATCCAGATGTCAGTTAATAAAAGCTCTGAGCATATCGAGGACTTGAAAGAAGATGTTAATGAGATTCAAGAAGATATAGATGAAATCCAAGAAGATATTGAGGAAATTCAGGAAGATGTAGAAGAAATCCAGGAAGATATTGACGAAATCCAAGAAGATGTGGAAGAAATCAATGAAGATGAAGACGAAGAAAGTCATAGTGAACGCGCTAGAACAGTAATGCTGAAAAGCAAAGTCACTAATAATAAAAACGATATCAAAAATCTGAAAGATAAAATCAAAGAATTGGAAAGTTTGATTGAAAAAATTAAAAAAGAAGAAGAGTAATAACAATGCCGGTCTGTGGCGAAGTTTGTCCTGAATTTGACGAAGGAAAGACCAATGCAGTTGTCAGTCTGAGGCTCTCGAAGACCATAAAACTAAATTTCCAATCTTATAATCTTTTCCATCTGTTTTTGATTGACAGATTCCGGAATCATTCTAAAAATAAAATTTCGAAATCTCGTAAAATTCTCCCATTGTGCCACTTTCCCAAGTGTCCAGCTCGTATTCACAATATGATGAACCTTTTCTTTCCTGATTTTTTCAAATTGAGAAAAAACTTTGTTCCAATCTTTTTCATTTTCCAATAGTTTTCCAATTACATAGGCATCTTCAACCGCTTGGCAACCGCCTTGTCCCATATTTGGAGTCGTTGCATGGGCAGCATCGCCAATCAGGCAAAGATTTTCTGATGACCAATTGTCCATTGGTTTGATATCGATGATGTCATTCAGAATAATATTTTCCTTTGAAGTTTTAGAAATCATTTCCAAAATATCGGGATGAAATTCCCGAAACGTTTCCAACAAATCAATTTTATCAGAATAAAATTTCTCATTCACCAAAGCGTACCAATACAACGTATTTTCCGACAGTTTTACAAATCCGAAACGTTTACCTTTTCCCCACATTTCATAAGCGTTGTGGCTGTATTTTTTAGGAATTTCAGTTTTCAAGATTCCGCGCCAGCATTTTTGTTTCGCATTTCGGATTTCTCCAGATTTCAAAATTTGATTCCGAACCAACGATTTTACGCCATCAGCTCCGAAGACAATTTGACTTTCAATTTCTAAATCATCTTCAAAAGTCAAATGGTAATTTTCTTTCTTATCAATTTTCGAAAGACGTTTATTCAAAATAATGTGTTCCGAAATATTTTCACTCAAGATTCTCTGCAAATCAGCTCTGTGAATGGCGATGTTGCAAACTTTGTATTTGCTTTCAAGTTTTAGAACATCAGTTTTAGAAATGGTTTTCAGCTTTTCATCAGTGATAATTAAAGCGTGCATTTTGGTTCCAGCATTTTCGATTTTCTTTTTCAATCTGAGTTTGTCGAAGATTTGCATTGCATTTCCAGCCATCGCAATTCCTGCTCCAACAGGTTTTATTTCGAGTGCGCTTTCATAGATTTTGAAATCGATGTTTTGTTGCTTCAGAAAATTCCCTAAAGTTAATCCGCCAATTCCGCCACCAATGATTGAGATACTCATGTTAATTCATATTTTTCAACTCGTTCAATAACTGATTTTGTTTATTGATAAACATATTCAAACTATCAGTTTTTAAAGGATGAGCTTGCTGGTATTTTTCAATTTCAGGAATTGTTTTTCGAACTTTTACAGCTTGGTAAAAACTGTAGATTTTGTGATGATTAAGATTTATTCGCTTCTTAAGTTCCTCGAATTTATCCTTTTTCACATTGAATTTTTCCGAACTATTTTTCACGAGTTCCAAAATTTCTTTCTTTAATATAGAATCTCTTATTGATTTTGCTGTGTTTTCTGCAAGTAAATAGTAATCACCAGAATTATTAATTATGTCATCATTCAGATTTTGGATTATTCTACTATCTTGTTGTAATGAAACCACATTTTCATCAAGTTTTTTCAATTGAGAATCATTCTTTAATAATTCTGAATAAATTCCGTTTAAAATATCTTGGCTTTGGCTCATTCTTTTAATTGGAAAACTTGATTCTGTATTTTCAGCCGCTTTTTCAACAATTTCTTTCTCGTTGGTTTTGCTTTCATTACAAGAATTAATAAGCAATGAAAAAGCAAGTAATAAAAATATTCTTTTCATAAATGGTTTTAGATTTTAAACAAAGTTAATTTTATTCCATCAATTATAGACAAAAAAAGCAAGACCAAAAAGTCCTGCTTAAAACCATTTCAAGAATGAAAATCTTATTTACCAAGGTAAGACTTCAAAATCTTACTTCTCGTATTATGCTTCAATCTCTTGATTGCTTTTTCTTTGATCTGACGAACTCTTTCTCTCGTAAGGTCAAAAGTTTCACCAATTTCTTCCAAAGTCATTGGGTGTTTTCCGTTCAATCCGAAATATAATCTTACCAGATCAGCTTCTCTTGGCGTCAAAGTCTGAAGCGCTCTTTCGATCTCGATTTGTAGAGATTCCAACATCAAATCTTTATCCGGACTTGGAGATTCACCAGAACGCAATACGTCATAAAGGTTAGAATCTTCACCTTCCACAAGCGGCGCATCCATCGAAAGGTGACGACCACTGTTTTTCATAGATTCTTTGATATCTTCCTCGCTCATATCAAGAACTTCCGCCAATTCTTCCGGAGAAGGCGGTCTTTCGTTCTCTTGCTCCAGGTGAGCATAAGCTTTGTTGATCTTGTTGATAGAACCAATCTTATTCAAAGGTAGTCTTACAATTCTCGACTGCTCAGCCAAAGCCTGCAAAATCGATTGACGAATCCACCAAACAGCATATGAGATGAATTTGAAACCTCTCGTTTCATCATATCTTTTCGCCGCTTTCATTAGACCAAGATTTCCTTCGTTGATCAGATCGGGAAGGGAAAGTCCCTGATTTTGATACTGCTTAGAAACCGAAACCACGAAACGTAAGTTAGCTTTGATCAGTTTTTCAAGAGCAGCTCTGTCACCTGCACGGATTCTCTGAGCCAAATCTACCTCCTCGTCAGCGGTGATCAATTCAACTTTTCCAATCTCTTGCAGATACTTGTCTAGTGATGCGGTTTCCCTGTTGGTAACCTGTTTTGTAATTTTTAATTGTCTCATTATAAAAACCTCATTCTATTAGGTTGCATTATATTATACGATGACAACATCAAAAAGGTTACAAATATTTTGATTTTATCAGATTAAAGTTCAATTTTAACGCATTTTAAAACAGATTAAGATAATTTGGGCAGCTATTTCCGCCTTCCACTCCCAATCTTTTTTGCAAGACGTTTTCAAATTAAACAGAACTCAAGTAAATGCAAAAAAGGATTTCCGTTCAAGTCGGGCTGCATGTTCCACATGATTCGAACTTTCTACAATGATTTGGCGGTTTTGTTATTCTTATGAAAAAAATACTTCGACTCCGCTCAGTGTGACATCTTTGAATACTAATCTCAATAATAAAATATTGTCAGTCTGAGCGGAGTCGAAGACTTTTCCAATTAAGATTTAAAAATAATCAGCAAAATCTCCAAAAATCAGCGATAAATAAATCATCAATAAAGATTTTAGCCACACATTTCTCTGTAAATCAATTATTCTTAACAAAAATTACGTTTTCAAAATTCTCTGTATCGATTCTAATTGTTATTTTTGCCGGATGTTTAAAAATCTATTGAGAATTTTTGTAGGACTCGTATTGTTTTCCTGTGGCAAAGAACCTATTCCCAAGCCAAAAGGAGACCTGCGCCTGGAGTATCCGAATCCAAAATATTTGAGATTCGATTCGCCTTGCAATTACTCTTTCGATTATTCTGATTTTTCAAGGGTAGAAGATGCCAAGGAAAATTGCTGGTATTATGTCAACTATCCAAAGATGAAAGCAAAGGTTTTCCTGACTTATTTTCCTATCAAAAATGATTTCCCTCTTCACGTGAAAGAAGTTGAGAAAATGGTTTATGAACATACGATCAAAGCTAGCTCTATCGATACCAAATTTTTCCAGTATCCTGAGAAAAAAGTATATGGGAATTTTTATCTTCTGAAAGGTCAGACGGCATCCAATGTTCAATTTTTTGTGACAGACAGTACAAGACATTTTGTAACAGGGAATTTGTATTTCAATTCCCGTCCAAGACCAGATTCATTGGGTCCGGCAATAGATTATGTGAAAAGAGACCTTCTCCATATGATAGATTCTTTTGAGTGGAAAAAATAGGAAGAACAAAATTAAAATTTAGAAAATAATATAAAAACTTCGGACTTCCAGAATCGGGAATTCCGACATAAAAACTTAAAATATGAAATTATTAGCGGTAGGAACTGTAGCCTTTGATGCCATCGAAACACCTTTTGGTAAAACAGATAAGATTCTTGGAGGAGCAGCCACTTTTATTGGTTTGGCAGCTTCTGCTTTGGAGACGGATGTAAGTTTGGTTTCTGTTATCGGAGGCGATTTTCCTCAGGAATATCTTGATATGCTGACTTCTAAAAATATCAATGTTGATGGAGTAGAAATGGTGAAAGAAGGTAAGACTTTTTTCTGGAGCGGAAAATATCACAATGACCTTAATTCCAGAGATACATTGGTTACAGAGCTTAATGTTTTGGCAGATTTTGACCCAAAAGTCCCGGAACATTCTTCTGAGGCAGAAGTTCTTTTGTTAGGAAATCTGGATCCTGTGGTTCAGCTTTCTGTTTTGGAAAGAATGAAGACAAAACCACAATTGGTAATTCTTGATACCATGAATTTCTGGATGGATATTGCCTGGGACAATTTGATGAAAGTAATCGCAAAAACGGATGTTATCACAATCAATGATGAAGAAGCAAGACAGCTTTCCGGAGAATATTCTTTGGTAAAAGCGGCTAAAAAAATCCACGAATTAGGACCAAAATATGTGATCATCAAAAAAGGAGAACATGGTGCACTACTGTTCCATGAAGGGAAAGTTTTCGCAATTCCTGCATTGCCTTTGGAAGAAGTTTTTGATCCAACAGGAGCAGGTGATACTTTTGCAGGAGGTTTCGCATCTTATCTTACAAAGAAAGGTGATTTCAGTTTTGAAACTATGAAAACTGCGATTCTTGTGGGAAGCGCAATGGCATCTTTCACAGTAGAGAAATTCGGGACAGAAAGAATCGAAACTGTTACAAAAGAGGAATTGAGCGAGAGAATCAATCAGTTCAAAGAATTGACATCTTTCGAATCTGCTATATAAATTTAACTTAATTAAAATTTATCACTCCAAAAGAGTGCTATAAAATATATCAAATGAAGAAGATTTTTTTTCCTGTTGTTTTAGCTTCACAAATGATCTTTTCCCAATATCTTATCGTGGGGAAAGACAGTATCTCTGTAAAAGATTATATGAGGGACAATAAGTACGGACTGGAGAATTCTGGTCCGGACAAATCTGTGAACTCTACAGTAGAATTTTTGTTATTGCAACAGTTGGCACAAGAGAAAAAGGCAGATACACTTAATTTCTTTGTGAATACTGTAAATCAAAAACTGTCCGAACTGAGAGAACAAAAGTTTTATCCAAAGAATTTGGTCGATCCGTTGTTACAGGATTTCGTGAAATCTAGTAACAATGAGATTCAGGTTTTACTTTTCATAAAGGAGAAAAAAACAGAAGATAAGACCGATTACAAAGCACTTTATAATGAGGTGAAAAGCGGAAAGGTCAAGATGGAGGATTTCTTAGCAAAGAATGCTAATCCTGAGGCTGGCAAGGCATTTTATGTAAAACCAGGGATGTTGGATTACGAACTTTATCAGCAAGTAAAGAATACGCCGATTAACTCTTACACTAATTTCATTGATCAACCGAATGTTGTGGCTTTTGCAAAAGTGGTGAACTCAAGACCAAGCTTGGGATATTTGATTTTCGGAGTTTTGACAATTCCTGCAGATGCTAATTATGAAACTACCAAAGCCAAAATATATAAAGAATTAGAATCTGGAAAGAAATTTCAAGCTGTTGTAAAAGAATTTGGAGCAACTGATGAAGAAAAGAAATCTGGCGGAGCTGTGATGGGTTCTCCTATTTTACCAGACGATGTTTATAATGCATTCAAAGGTCAGGCGAAAGATTTCTATACTAAAGAGCCGATCAAATTCGGAGAAAAATATTTTATTTTCAATATCTATAATATTGAGCCTTATATATTGACGGATGCTAACAGAAGTTTCTTCCAGAAAGAAATGTTATCTACAAGTTATGGGGAAGAAGTAACAGAAAAATTGACAGATTGGCTAAAAACTCAGAATAAATATACGGAAACGGCAAATTTTGCCGAGATCAAAAAATCCTACCAGAACTACTTGAACCCAAAAGACACAAAAGAAGTTCTTTTCACTTACGGAAAAAACAAGGTGACTTACGAGGATCTGAAAAAAGCAATAGATTCACAGTACAAAAATCTTGAGCAGATGCCAGGCAATCAATGGTCGGATCTTGTGAGTTATCAGGCTATGCAGTATATATTAGGAAGTTATGCCAGGAGTTTTGAAGATCTCCCGGAGATCAAACCTGAATTGGATGAACTGAAGAAAAATCTTTACTCAGAATATATCTTCTCAGAGTATCTTAAGAATGAGGTCAAGAACAATCTTCAACTTTATACCCAATATTATAATGAGAACAAATCCAAGTTTGTTTGGGAAAAGAGGGCTGTTTCCAGAGTAGCAGTTGTTTCTGATCCGAAACTTGTAAAAGATGTGGAGAAGGAACTGAAAGATCCTAAAAAATGGGAAGCACTCAAAGCAAAATATAAAGACCAGGTAAATGATAAAAATCAAGTCTTGGTACATTTTGAAGAAGGAAAAGTTCAGGAGTCTGCCGATATCTTCAAAAAACATAATGTGCCATTCAAAAAAGGAACATTCCTTACCAAAATTGGAGAAAGAGATGTAATCGTTACTATCGATGAACTTTTGCCGGAACAACAGATGACCCAGGCAGAAGCAGAGCCGGAAATGGATGATGCTGTTACTGAAAAATTACTCCAGAAAACAATTGCCGATCAACGTAAAAAAACAAAAGTTGAAATTCAGCCTGCTTTTATGCAAGAACTGAATAAAAATTTTAAGAAATAATTATAATTAAAAATAAAGCAGAATTGGCTGATAATTCTAATTTTGCACCTTAATAAACAATAATAATGTCAAAATACACTAAATGTCTTTTTTTATTGTCAGTATTTGTTTTCCTTTTTAGTGGGAAATTATCTGCACAATTACAAAAAGGTCAGCTTATAGATGGTATCGCAGCCGTAATTGGTGACGAGATCGTTCTGGAGTCTGACATAGAGGATCAAGCGAACTATGCTAAGCAGCAAGGCGCTAATGTTGGGGATAAATGTGATTTTATGGAAAGTATCCTGAATAACAAATTGCTGATCTATGAAGCTAAAAAGGATACACTTATAGAAAACAGGTCTGCTGCTATAAAAGAAATGGCAGGTAATAAATATACGCAGATCTTGGGACAGTTCCCGGATGAAAAGGCGATGCTGGCGGCGTATAAATTCAGAACAAGTTACGAGATGAAAAATGCGATCGAGAAGATCGATGCAGATAATTATTATGGACAGGCAAAATACGGACGTATTACAGATAAAGCAGATGTAACACCAAATGAAGTGACTGATTTTTATAATCAATTCAAATTCCAGCTTCCGAATGTAAAGGATGAAGTGTCGCTTTCCAAGATCAGTATCTATCCGAAATTAACTGAAGCCCATAAAAAAGAGATCATAGATAAACTGAATAAGATCAAACAGGACATAAAAGGTGGAGAGTCCTTTGAGAATATGGCAAGGATCTATTCTGAGGACGAAGGTTCTGCTGCTGTGGGAGGATTGTATAAGAATATCAATACCGGCCAGATGGTAAAGCCGTTCGAAGCTGCTGCTCTTAATCTACAGGAAGGAGACTTGTCCGATCCGGTTGAATCTGAGTTTGGCTATCATCTGATACAACTGGTAAAGAGAAATGGTAAAAAGTACGATGCCAGACATATTCTGATAAAAAGTACCCCAAATGCGGACGAACTTACTGCTGCTAAAAAAGAATTAGATAGCATCAGGACATTGATCATGGAGAAAAAAATCAGCTTCAAAGATGCAGCTTATAAATTTTCAGATGATAAGAGCAACAAATTCAGTGCAGGTGTGATTGCCAACAATAGTGATGGATCAGACAAATTGGAAAAATTGGGACTAGATCCTACGATTTCTTATCAGATCGCCGGTCTTAAAAAAGGTGATATTACAGATCCATTCCAGCAAGAAGATTCTCAGAAAAGAAAAATGATCAGCATTATCCAGGTAAATGATATCATAGATGCACATCAACTAGAGCTATCTACGGACTACGAAAGAATCAAGGATATGGCTCTTAACAAGAAGAAAAATGAAATTGTGGAAAAATGGGTCAATAATAAAATCCCTTCCATCTTCATTTCCATTGATAACAAATACAAGGATTGTAAGTTCCACAGCAATTGGCTGAAAAGCTCGGTAGTGGAAACTAAATAATAATACTGGATTTTTAATAAACTAAAAGGATGAGCCATTGCTTGTCCTTTTTGCTTTATATAGATATAGGAATTTTAATTTCAGATTGATTTGCTATTCTTTATAAAATCTTTATACCTTAATACCTAAATTTGTTCAACTTTTTGATTATCGAATTGAAAATACCTGCAACTAAAAATATTTCATTGATCAGGCAATATCTTCTAAGCATTTTCACAGTCTTAGTTGTTGCCGTTCTATGTTTTTCCTTACAAGATTGGCTCAGTTACAGAACCTCTTCATTGATTTTACTGATGACTGTTTCTGTAATTGCAATGCTTTTTGATATTGTTCCTGTTATTATTTCAGCGGTTTTAAGTGCGCTGATCTGGAATTTTTTTTTCATTCCTCCGATTTATAATTTTCATATCAATAATACGCAGGATATGCTGATGTTTTTCCTATATTTTTTTATTGCTTTGGTGAATGCTGTTTTGACTTTCAAAATCCGGGAAGCCGAGAAAAAAGCGAGAGATAAAGAAGAAAAAGAAAACACGATCAAATTATACAACACACTTCTCAATTCCCTTTCTCACGAGCTAAGAACGCCAATTTCCACAATTCTCGGAGCAGTTGATACACTTAATGAAAATAAGGAAAAACTATCCGTGGACAATCAGAATATTTTGCTTAATGAAATTGGAAAAGCTGGATTCCGACTCGATAGACAAGTTGAAAATCTTCTAAACATCAGTCGCTTAGAGAATGGAATTTTACGTCCAAAGGTCGATTGGTGTGATATTAATGATTTGATTAATTCTGTTCTTCAGAAATTAGCGATTAATGAAAATCATAAAATTGTTTTTCAGCCCGATGAGAGTCTGCCGTTGTTCAAAATTGATGAAGGATTCACGGAACAGATCATACATAATCTTCTGCATAACTCGATTCAATATACGTCTGAAAATTCAATCATTGAAATTGAAGTGAAGTATCAATCAGAAAATTTAATTATTTTGATTTCGGATAATGGCAACGGTTTTCCCGAAGATAAAATCGACTTGGTCTTTGATAAATTTTATCGTCTACCCAATTCGAAAACTGGAGGAAGCGGATTAGGATTATCAATTGTCAAAGGTTTTGTTGAAGCCCAAAACGGAAAAATCAAACTCAATAATAAAGAAAATGGCGGTGCTGTTTTTACAATAGAAATTCCTGCAGAAACGTCTTACATCAATAATCTTAAAAATGAATAAAGCTGAGATTCTTATCATAGATGATGAGCCACAGATCCGAAAATTGCTGGAAATTACCTTGGAAAGTAATGACTACAAAGTGTTGCAGGCAGAAACCGGAAAACAAGGAATCATAATGGCAGCCAATCATCCACCAGAATTGATTTTATTGGATATTGGTTTACCCGACAAAAGTGGCCACGAGATTCTGAAAGAACTCCGGGAATGGTATAACAAGGCGATTATTATTCTGTCCGTCCAAAACAGCGAAAATGATATTGTTTCTGCTCTGGATAACGGCGCAACAGATTATCTGACAAAACCTTTTCGAACTGCAGAATTAATGGCTCGTATCCGCTCAGCGATTCGGAGGACTCAGACTCAGGAAAATACTTCTGTAATTGAGATTGATGATTTGCAGATTAATTTGGTCAATAGAACGGTTAAGAAGAATGATGAACTGATTAAATTAACCTCAACAGAATTTAATTTGATTTCACTTTTTGCAAAGCACGAAGGAAGCGTTTTGACGCATCAATATATTCTGAAAGAAATCTGGGGTGTTGGCTACCAAACCGAAACGCAGTATTTGAGAGTTTTTGTTGGAACATTACGTAAAAAAATTGAAGACAATCCTAACCAGCCGAAACATATTATTACTGAAAGCGGAGTAGGTTACAGATTTCAGTAAGTTAAACACAAAGGCACAATATTAAATTTTGATGTTAATTTTTTAAGGCACAAGGGTTTCCAGCTTTGTGCCTTAAATATTTTATTAATAATTCTTGTTTTAGTACCTTTGTGTTTTATAAAACATATTTCAATCTTTATATTTTCTTTATACAAACGTCCATTCTTTTTATCTTTTACCGATAGGCTTCTTGCCACTTTTGCATCATCAATTATTAATGAATGGAAAAGTTGAAAAATGGAATTAACAGCAAGATTACTGCTGCTTCCTTATTGGTCGCCTTGGGAATTATTTATGGCGACATCGGTACAAGTCCTCTTTATGCTCTCCGAGCAGTTATTGGAGAAAGAGAAATCACGGAGACATTAGTCTTAGGAGGTGTTTCCTGCATCTTTTGGACTTTGGTTTTACAGACAACCATCAAATATGTCTGGCTGACTTTAAAAGCTGATAATGCTGGCGAAGGCGGGATTTTCTCATTATATGCATTGGTTCGCAGGTACGGAAAATGGCTTGCAATTCCGACTATTCTTGGTGCTACAACATTATTGGCAGATGGGATTATCACACCTCCGATTTCTGTAGCTTCTGCAGTTGAAGGGTTGGAAATGGTAAAAGGTCTGGAGCATATCCCAACAGTCCCGATTGTCATTGTAATTCTTTCCTTACTATTCTTTTTTCAAAGATTCGGGACGCATAAGATAGGCCGTGTTTTCGGCCCTGTAATGGCAGTTTGGTTTGTGATGTTATTTGTTTTGGGAATTTCACAAATCATCCAGTTTCCTTCTGTTATCAAAGCTTTAAGCCCGCATTATGCTTATGAATTGCTGGTTAATTATCCTCACGGTTTCTGGCTTTTAGGCGCGGTTTTTCTTTGTACAACAGGAGCGGAAGCGTTGTATTCTGACCTTGGACATTGCGGCAAAAAGAATATCAGAATCACCTGGATATTCGTGAAAATTTCTTTGGTTTCTTGTTATCTGGGGCAAGCGGCTTGGTTGATGCATGAAGGTGGAATAGCGCTCAAAGGCAGAAATCTTTTTTACGAAATAATGCCTGATTGGTTTTTAATTCCGGGAATTATCATTGCGACGCTTGCAACTGTGATTGCTTCGCAGGCATTAATCAGCGGAAGTTATACTTTAATCAGCGAGGCAATGAACCTTAATTTCTGGACCAGAGTAGCGGTGAGACAACCTTCCAATATCAAAGGTCAGATCTATATCCCGAGTGTGAATAATATCCTTTGGGCAGGTTGTGTTCTGATGATTGTCTATTTCCAATCTTCGACACATATGGAAGCGGCTTATGGCTTCAGTATCACAATTGCGATGATGATGACAACTATTTTGCTTTGTTACTTTTTGATTTATCGATTGAAATGGAACAAGTTTTTAGTCTTCGGATTATTAATTTTATTTGCGACGGTTGAGATTTCATTTTTCATTGCAAACGTTGCTAAAATCAAGGAACGATGGATGTTCTTGTTCTTCGAATTGTTCATTTTTATGACCATGTATGTTTGGTTTTTTGCGAGAAAAATCAATAACAGATTTACGAAGTTTACAGATCTTGGACAATTTGTCCCGCAAATAAAAGAGTTAAGCTCTGACCAAGATATTCCGAAGTTTGCAACACATCTGGTTTATTTGACCAAGGCCGATCAGCGTCATCAGATAGAAGAAAAAATCATCAGATCTATATTCTCCAAAAATCCTAAAAAAGCAGATGTTTATTGGTTTCTTCATATCAACAGGACGGAAGAGCCTTATACGTTGTCTTACAATATTTCAGAATTGGTGGATGATAAAGTGATTAAAGTTAATATCAATATCGGATTCAGGATTCAGCCAAAAACCGAATTGTATTTTAAAAAGATAATGCAGGATTTGGTCAACTGCAAAGAACTTAATCTTCACATTCGTCCTGATGGTTCTACGAAATACAATAATGAACCGGATTTCAAATTTGTCATTATCGAGAAATTCCTTTCTGTGGAAAATGAATTTGCTTTAAGAGAAGGCGTTTTACTTAATTCTTATTTCTTTCTGAAACGTCTCGGACAAAGTGATGAAGCTGCATTCGGATTGGACAAAAGTGATGTTGTAATAGAACATACGCCTCTGGTTTATCAGCCTGTTTCAAAAATCGATTTGAAAAGAGAAAACAAAATCCAGCCTATTTTATAAAACTAAATTTTATCATTAATCAAATGAAAAAAAATATCATCATAGCCTTGTGCTTATGGTCATTGAACAGTAATGCTCAAACTTTAACAGAAACCGACAAAAAGAGTATTGTTCAGCAAGTCAAAAAAGAAATTCTTGATAGTTTAAAACTACAGACTAATTCTAAAATTGACACAGCTGAGACTGAATTACCCAAAGTCAACAAACAACTAGGAGAACCATTCGAAGGTTTGGATATGAGCTGGGCAAACGGAAACGACAGACGAACAAAAAATATTTGGAAAGATAATCAGTTCTTTGTTCCAAGTGTTTTGGTGGATGTCAATTACAATTACTCTTTTAACAATCCAATTGATAATACTGCGATTGGAAGCACGGCAATTGCAAGACATAATGAAATTCAGATTTCTGCTTTACATTTTGGGGGCGATTTCTATTATAAGAATGCCAGAGCGAGAATTATGACGCAGTTTGGAATGCGCTCTATCGTAATTCCGAGAAACGATTACAGTCCTTACCGCGGACAATATAAACTGAATGATGTCTATCGATATCTGAGCGAAGCCAATGCCGGGATCCACATCAACAAATGGTACGGAATCAATATTGATGCTGGTTTGTTTATGTCTTACATTGGGCTCAATTCTTTTTATCAGGCTGAGAATTGGGAATATCAGGCGTCGTTCACTTCAGATAATACACCGTGGTTTTTTAATGGATTGAGAATCCAGATATTTCCAACCAAGAATTTGAAAATAGAACCTTGGATTATCAATGGCTGGCAGAGTTATGGGCGATTCAATGCAATGCCGGGATTTGGAGCGAATGTCACTTATATTCCTAACAGCAATCTGAAACTCATCACGAATAATTATTACGGCTCAGACGCTGCTTTGATTCCTGACAGAAAAAGATTTCATAGTGATAACAGTGTTTTGTGGCGTTATTACAACAGACCAAAATCGAACGGCATTACCAAAATGGCATTTTCTCTTACTGGTGATATCGGTTTTGAAAAAGGCGGCGGTGTGAATGGTTTCAATAATAACAATCCGGATAAGCCAGCGCAATATTTCCTGAGCGCAATGTTCTACAACAGGGTTTGGTTTGCGAAAGATAAAATGGCCTGGACTGTTGGTGGCGGTTGGATGAAAAATCCGGGACGTTATTTAGTCCTTTATCCAACAGGGCAGGCAAGTCCTCTACCTAATCCGAATAATCCGACACAAACCGAAGGCGCGTTTCCTTTTTCAGCTAATCCAGGAGATAAGTTTGAAGGCTGGGATTTTTCTACCAACTTAGATTATATGCCGAACCAAAGCATCACGTTTCGTTTGGAGTTTGTTCATCGCGAAGCTAATGTACCTTATTTTGCCGGTAGAGGTGGAGTTACGTCTCAAACAGGTTATACTGTTTCTACTTTGGACCCGAATTGGCGACCTGATTTGGTAAAAAGAGAAAATCGATTGATCCTGGCGATTTTATTTAGATTATAATAATAAAACCTCGCTTAAAATAATTTAGGCGAGGTTATAATTTTATAAATAATAGAAGATTAAACTTTTAAGATTTCAGCTTCTTTTACTTTCAAATGTTCATCAGCTTTCTTTACATAAGCGTCTGTAAGGTCTTGGATATCTTTTTCTACACCTTTAATAAGGTCTTCTGCAACACCGTCCAACCTTTTCAGCTCCTTGTTACCTTCTTGTCTTGCATTTCTGATAGTTACTTTTGTCTGGTCGGTTTCTCCTTTCGCTTGTCTTGCCAATTCTCGTCTTCTTTCCTCAGTTAAAGGCGGTACATTAATAATAATAACATCACCATTGTTAGACGGCGCAAAACCAAGGTTGGAGTTCACGATTCCTTTTGATATCGCTCCCAAAGCCGTTCTGTCCCAAGGCTGGATAGAAAGCGTCATTGCATCTACTACAGACACATTAGCAACCTGGCTAAGTGGAGTCGGAGCACCATAATATTCTACCATAACGTCTTGAACCATAGAGGTAGAAGCACGTCCGGCCCTGATTTTTTGAAAAGCGTGTTCCAAATGCTTTATTGCAGCATCCATCTCTTGCTTTACTGATGCTACAATGAGTTCTAATTCTTCCATTGTATATTTAAAATTTGATAATTGACACATATTTTTAGAAATGATTATGAATTGATAAATGATCTTAAATCAAAATATCAAAAATCAATCCTCATTTAAACGTTGACAAGGGTTCCGATATTTTCTCCGGCTATTAATTTTTCCAGATTACCTTCTTTGTTCATATCAAAGACAATGATTGGTAACTTGTTTTCATGGCTTAATGTAAATGCTGTCATGTCCATTACTTTAAGATTCTTTTCAAAAACTTCGTCAAATGATAAACTGTTGAATTTCACTGCGTCTGCATTTTTTTCAGGGTCGCTATCGTAGATTCCATCCACTCTTGTTCCTTTTAGAATCACATCAGCATCTATTTCGATTGCTCTAAGTGTTGCTGCAGTATCGGTAGTAAAATAAGGATTTCCGGTTCCGGCTCCGAAGATTACAACACGTCCTTTTTCCAAATGTCGAACGGCTTTTCTTTTGATGAAAGGTTCAGCTACTTTATCCATTTCGATAGCAGATTGTAATCTTGTCATGATTCCAGCATCTTCCAAAGCGCCTTGTAGAGCCATTCCGTTGATGACCGTTGCAAGCATTCCCATGTAATCTCCCTGAACCCTGTCCATGCCTTTTGCAGCACCAGCCAATCCTCTGAAAATATTCCCGCCTCCAATTACGATTGCAACTTCACAACCTTTATCGACTACTTTTTTGATCTCCACAGCATATTCTTTCAGTCTGTCATTGTCAATACCATATTGGCGTTCTCCCATAAGTGCTTCACCACTTAGTTTCAGAAGGATTCTTTTATATTTCATTCTTTTTTTGTTACTTTTTCTTAGTTTGTCAAATGCCTATTATCAGGCAGATTCAAATTTATTTTAAATTTTGACTGTGCAAATATAATGAAAGCAAAAGAATTACGTTAATGAAAAAGATAGTAGTGTAAAAATTTTGATTAGTATCAAAATAGATTATTTTTGCAAAGCCAAGACATAGTGTTGAAGAAGTTTTACTACCTTTTTTTTATCATAGTTTCCAAAGTGGTTTTTTCCCAGACAGGGACCACAGTTTACCAGTTCCTAAATATTCCGATCTCTCCTAGACAGGCTGTGTTGGGAGACGCCATATCAGTTCGTGACTATGACGTGAATTTTACGGCTGCCAATCCTGCTTTGATGAACTTGGAAATGGATAAAATGTTATCTGTGAATTATGCTTCCTATCTTGCGGACACAAAAATTGGAAGCATTAGCTATGTCCGTGATATGGAATATGGGCATCTCGTTTCATTCAACGCAAGGTATATGGATTATGGGTCTATGCCCAGAACCGATGAAAGTTCTAATATCAATGGTGATTTCTCTGCAATGGATGCGTCTGTAGGACTGGGCTATGCCTATCAATTTGAAGATGATTGGACGATCGGGATGAATGTTAATTATGTCACTTCTAAAATTGATACCTACAGTTCATCGGCAATTACTGCTAATGCTGGCGTTACCTATTATTTTGATAAGACCAATGAAACGCTGGCTTTGGTCTTTCGTAATTTTGGTTATCAGATCAGACCTTATAATGGTGTAAGAGAAAGGTTGCCGTTTCGTGTAGACCTTGGTTATACTAAGATTTTAGATGAGTTTCCTGCGGCACTTACCATTACTGCACACGACCTGCAAGAGTTCGATATTTCTCCGGATACCGATATCAATGGACAAACTACAAAATTCGGTAGAAAAGTTTTGGACCATTTATCTTTGGGAGCAGAGCTATTTCCTGGTCAGGCCTTTAATATCAGAGTAGGTTATAATGTGAAGAGAGGGGGAGATCTTGCTGTGCTGGACCAGAGAAATTTCACAGGATTGTCAGCCGGATTTAGTATCAAGATATCTTCTTTCAGGTTCGATTATTCTCATATGCGTTATCACAATGCTTCTAATGTAAATATGCTTGGCCTAACCATGGATCTTATAGAACTTGGGGGAAACAGGAGATAGATAAAAGTATTTATAAAAGTATTTAGAGTCAATATTTAAAGAATTAAATATCCTAATCAATCAAATTCCTTAATGCCGGAATCTCAAAATTTTTTAATTTTGTGGCATGACAAAAAAGCCGGTAATCGCTATTGATGGATTTTCATCCACAGGGAAAAGTTCTATCTCTAAAATCATTGCAAAAAAATTGGGTCTTATCCATATGGATACGGGTGCGCTCTATAGAGGTGTTACTTTTTATGCTATCCAGAATTGTGTAGATGCTGATAAAAATGTAGATGTTGATAGATTAATTGCGGATCTCCCAAAGATCAATCTGGAATTTCAGAATATTGATGGCGAGCTTAAGCTTTTTCTTAATGGTAGGAATATAGATAGAGAGATCAGGTTCCCACAGGTGTCAGATAATGTGAGTCAGGTCGCAAAGGAAGCTGATATCAGAAATTTTCTATTAAAAACCCAACGGGATATTGCTGAAAAAGGAGGTGTAATAATGGATGGCAGAGATATCGGAACAGTTGTCCTGCCCAATGCCGATTATAAATTCTTTATGACAGCAAGTCAGGATGAACGTGCTAGACGACGTTTCCTTGAACTAGAATTGGCAGGTGAAAAAACCGATATCGAAACAGTGAAGCAAAATCTTATCTCAAGAGACAAAATCGATAGCGAAAGAGAAGTTTCTCCCCTAAAACAGGCTGATGACGCTATTCTTATCGATAACACCAACATCAATAAAGAAGAAACTATAGATTTGATTTTGTCCTATATCAAAAAGTTTTAACAAAATTTTAAGAAGTTTATTTTTTCTTTGGCATTTTAGTTGCAAATTTAAAAGCATCAAATCGAATTTACAATAAACTAAAAATTATAAATAATGTCAAAAAAATCAAACTCAGCAGCGGTATTGGCTGCATTGTTAGCGGGAGCCGCTACTGGTGTTATTCTCGGATTGCTTTATGCTCCGGAAGAAGGTAAGGAAACCAGAAAGAAAATCAGAGATAAAGCGAATGACCTAAAAGATAAAGCTGTAGATGAGTATGGCAAAACGTCTGAACTGGTTAAAGATAAATACTCGGAAGTTTCTCATAATGTAAAAGATAAATACCAATCTTTGTCTTCAACTTTCAAAGAAACAGCTCAGAACGTAGCTTCGACTGTGAAAGATAGCTACGATAAGTACAAGGACCAGATTGTTTCAAAGACTTCTGATGTTGTAAAAGATGTAGAAACCGAATTGGATGGTTTAAAATAATACCCTCCAAACGATCATATTAAAAAAGGAATTTAGTTTCTAAGTTCCTTTTTTTGTAAATAAAAGTGTAATTTTATATTTAACAAGATTCTTATGATTGATATTATAAAAGATTATACAACCAAGCGATTGGATCTTCTCAAGTTGCAGTTCACGGAGAAGTCTTCTCTGTCTGCCGGAATCATTGCATTTCTTTCTATTGTATTGATTGCATTTTCGTTCTTTATTATTCTTTTCAATTTCGGAATTGCGTTTCTTATCGGGCAGTCTTTAGGTAATGCTGCGTATGGATTTCTGATAGTTGCAGGCTTCTATTTCTTTCTGATGGTGGTTGTTTTTCTACTCAAAAAAAAGATAGTGACAGCAATTGCAAATCAAGTTATTGACTTCTTAAAAAAATAAAATGTATGGCAACTGATTACAATAATCTAAATGAACTGAGGGCTCAGAAAAGAAATCTTAAAAAAGAAATTGAAGAGCTGGAAGATATTATCACATTTAAAAATAAAAAAGAAAGTCTGGGCGTGCTAACCCATGGATTTACCGACAAATATCTGAAAGAAACCAGGTCTCTGGATGGGGAAAGTGAAATCTCTCTGGATACACAAAATATTATGAGAGAAATTTCTTCGGGTCTCAAGGAGTCGGCCTCTAAAAAAAATATCATTAGCCTTGCCAATGATAGTGTACGATCCGGATTGCTGGAGAATACCATCAAGATGGGTGTTGTAGCTTTGGTAGGTAATTTTGCAAAAAAAAGTGTGATGAATAAAAATTGGAAAAGAAAGGCCTTAGGTCTCGCGCTGGTATATGTTGCGCCATATGCTTTAAGATTTGTCAGAAAAAAACTGGATGACTATCAAAAGAACAAAGCAGCTTCTAGTTTTGAAAAATTGATTTAAAATCTACACTCGGAAGAGGATTCTATTTTTTAGAAAAAATTTCTCCTAAGATAATTCCGGCTGACATAGATACATTCAAACTTTCAGTGAATCGGTTTTCTCCGAATCTTGGAATTGTGATCATTTTTGAAATAAGATTTTCCGTGGAGGTTCGTAATCCGTTTCCTTCATTGCCAAATATCAATGAGAATTTTTCCGGGAATTCGGTTTTATAAATACTTTCTCCATTCATATCCGTCCCCAGGGTCGGATATTGGTATGTTGATAGATATTCTTCTAGATCAGTATAATAGATATTTACTCTTAGGAAGGAGCCCATCGTTGCTTGTATTACTTTTGGATTATAAACATCTACTGTATCATTGCTACAGACAATTTGTTCTATCCCGAACCAGTCTGCCAATCTTATGATTGTCCCAAGATTCCCCGGATCTTGAATGCCATCTAATATCAATTGAATAGAAACATCTTTTAATATTCTCTTTTCTGGGATTTTACAAACTGCGACAGAATCTTTCGGATGTTGAAGAAAACTTATTTTTTTCAACTCATTGGGCAAGATTTTTTCGATTTCTTTCGTTTTAAAAGATAAATTTTCAGGATTTACGGAATACAGGTTTTCAATTTCATAATCAGAATTTGGAAGTTCTTTTATGATTTTATTACCTTCAACTAAAAACAAATTGTATTTTTGCCTGTATTTCTTTTTGTCCAGAGATTGTATAGTCTTTATAGTATGAGCCGTAAGCATATCAACAAATATTTTCAAAAATATCATATATTTTATTATTCCGCAATTTTCAGTGTGTTTTTGTATGCTTGTAATGTGACAAAAAAAGTACCTGATGGCGAATACCTGCTTACAAAAAATAATTTTGAATATACAGACGGCAAATTATTGTCTGATGAGATCCCGGATCTTGTTGCTCAAAAACCTAATAAGAAAACCCTGTTTGCTATCCCTTTGGGATTGATTCTTTATAATAAGGCTAATCCAAAATATGATACAATTCTGAAAGAATATATGACCTATCCGAGCGAGATGAGAAATCAGAAGCTTAGAGATTCTCTTTTCAGAAAATATGAACATCCGGAGTTTGTAGGCAGGAATCTTTTCTGGAACCGTTTTTTTCATACAGTAGGTGAGGCTCCTGTAATATATAGCGATGCCAAAACGAAGCAAAGTGCAAAAAGTATCAATAACAAATTGATCAATAAAGGATATTGGGATGCGGAAGTCAAAACCAATGTAAAAAAAGATTCTGCAGGTAAAAAAGCAGAGGTCAATTATATCATTACTCACAAAGATCCAACTTACATAAAAGATTATTTTTATAATATACCAGATCAGGATATTAGGAACATCTATGAATTTCAGCTTAACAAAAGTTTTGTAAGAAAAGGACAGATACTCGATGAGAGTGTTTTGGAAAAGGAGATTGCCAGGATCAATAACCAAATGAAGGATGAAGGTTATTATAAATTCAACAATGATAATCAGGATATCTATTTTGTGGCGGATTCTCTGCATGGCAGAAAGAATGTTCCGGTGGTGATGAATATCATTAGAGACACTCTGAATACACCCTACAGAAAATCTACAATTGGGAAAGTTACAGTTGCGGTTGCAAGAAGTATCAATGATATCAACAAACTTCCTTTGAAAGATAGTTTGAGGGGAATTAATATTTTGAGAAAAGATACGGCATATTCTATCAATTCTTTATGGTTGCCAATTATTTTGAAGCCTGGAGATACTTATAAACAGACCAATCTGGATCTTACCCGGAAAAATCTGATAGCAATGAACAATTTTACTATACTGAAGGCCTCCGATGACTTTAGAAAAGGATCGGATAGCATTATAGATGTAGAATATATTTTAAGACCATTGCAAAAATATGAGTTCAACGTTGCTACCGACATTCATTATTCTCAGATTCTTAATTTTGGTTTTTCACCATCAGTGGATCTTACAAGCAGGAATGTTTTTGGAGGTGCAGAGAATTTGACAACCAGTTTCTCAGGAATCATTGGAACGACCAAAGACCCCAAAAACCCGGATGCATTTTTTAATGCTTATGAATTGTCTGCCCAGACCGCTTTGCAATTTCCAAGATTGCTGGTTCCGTTTCGAAAGTATTATAAATGGGTCCCAAAAAAATATTCGCCGACAACAAGCATAAATTTGGGTGCATCTGTTCAGAATAATATTGGATTAGGCAGGATCAACTTCAATGCAGGTCTTACCTATTTCGCCAATGTAGACAACGGAAGGGTACAACATAAACTGACGCTTTTCAATACACAACTCAGTTTAACCCAGAATAAAGATAAGTATTACGAGTATTTTCCGGCGGAAGATGTGATCAGGCAAGCAGTATTTGGTTGGTATGAGGATATCCACCCAAATGTTAACACAACCAACTATTCTTATGATGAGATTTCTAAAATGATTGTCAATGATCAGGCTTTCTTGTCATCTATTTCTGCAGAGAACCAAGATATAATCAATGCTTTCAGGCAATCCTTGATCAATAAGGACAGACAGACCCAGGATGTGATCATTTCTTCCATTATTTATAATTTTATTTATAATGAAATTGGGAAAAAAGATTATACAAATCCAATGTTTTTTAGTGGTAAGGTAGAATTTGCGGGCAATACACTTAATCTTCTTTCTCGTAGAGAGCATGAGGATGGGGTAGTTTCCGGTAATTCCAAAACAATATTCAAGATTCCGTTTTCTCAGTTTATAAAATTTGATTTTGATTTCAAAAAATATTTTTCATTTTTCAATGACAGGGCTAAACCTCATACATTGGCATTTCGTCAGTTTGTAGGGATTGGGATTCCTTATGGGAATTCTTCTTCTATGCCATTTGTAAGGTCTTACTTCAATGGAGGAGCTTATGATATCAGGGCATGGGTTGCTTTTGGAGGATTAGGTCCTGCCGATTCTCAGTTGGATGAAAGGGTTCGTTCTTATGCCATGGACAATATAAAGCTTACAACCAGCATAGAGTACCGCCTTCCACTTACCAATATGTTTGAAGCGGCGATTTTTACAGATGCAGGTAATATCTGGGGACTTAAGGATAATGGATTTGGTGATCAGTTCAAGTTCAGGAAATTTATCAGTCAAATGGGAATCGGAAGTGGTTTTGGTTTAAGGGTCAACATTGCTTATGTCAATCTTAGACTGGACATGGCTTATAAAGTACATGATCCCAATAAACCGGAAGGAAGCCGGTGGGTGATCAATAAAATAAAACCATTGCAGCCTACTGTTAACTTTGCAATTGGTTATCCTTTCTAAATCGATTATTTTACAATGCGTCTTTTTAAATTTATAATAATTATTGCTCTTGGTTTGTTTGGGATTTACTCTGTCTCCATGAACTTTGTAGATGAGAGTAAGAGCTTCACTCATCAATCAGAAATCAATTATCCTATTGATAAGGTTTTTCCACAGTTTAACAATTTACAGAATTTTGTTGCTTGGAATGATTATTTTTCGGGTAAAGACAATCAGTCTTATTCTTTTTTCACGCCTTATGAGGGAGTTGGAAGCGGAATGAAATTTTCCAGTGAAAAAGGAGGTGATTCTGGCGATTTTTTTATCAGATATTCTAACCCAAACCGAACATTGCGTTATCAGCTCTTCGAAGGTGATGACAATAATCCTTATTTAATTGATGTCAAATTTAAGTCAGTAGGAAACAAAACTAAAATGTTTTGGAATATCCATACACCTAAAAGAAGTTATCTGCAACGTTCACTCAACCTGGTCGCTGAGGATTTTTTTATTGATAACATTGATAAAAGTATGAAAAATCTTTATCAATTGCTTGGTAATAAAGTTGATAGAGACCAGAAGCTTGCTTCGGTAAAATATGATAGTATAATGGTCGAGAATCAGGATGGGCAATTGCTTTTGGGGGTAAATGTCAGTACAAAGAATACGAAGGACGGCTTGTTTAAAAATGTAATGATGAATCACGGAAAGGTTCTGAATTTCGTCCGATCAGATTTAGGTAAAAAGGAGGATGAATTTGGGATGCCAGTTTTATTGACTAATCCTTCAAATCTAAAAGATAAAGAGATTTCCTATTTTTATGGTGTTCCGTTGTCCAAACGAGTTTCAGTAAGTGATAATAACTTTAATTTCCAAACACTTAATGCTTCGAAAGTCTATGTTATCTACTTCCAGGGTAATTATAATAATCGTGTAAAGAACATCCAGGAATTACTCAAAAAGGCAAAAAAAGATACGCTTAGAAATGGTCAATTGATAGAGGAATTCCTGGAAGAGCCAACCGATATTCAGAATGTAAAGCTTCGGATGTCACTTCCTGTTTATCGATAATAACTCTGATAAATATCACTTAAATCTAACGGAATAAAATATTATATTAGCTGCTAATCAACAAAAAATTATTAAATTTGTTGGCAATTATTTAAAATTAAAATTTTAACAGATAATCTGTAATAATGGATAAATTTTCGTTTCTGAATGCAGTACATGCGCAATTAATTGATGACATGTATGCGCAATATCAAAAATACCCGGATTCTTTGGAACCTTCTTGGAAATCTTTTTTCCAAGGGTTTGATTTTGCATTAGAATATTATGGTGAAGATGGAGAAGTTGCACCTTCGCAACCACAAGCATCCGCACCTGTTCAATATGCGCAACAAGCTGTTACCAGTGGTGCGGTTTCCGAAGATATCACAAAAGAATTCAAAGTGGTGAATCTGATTGAAGCTTATCGCTCAAGAGGACACCTTTTTACAAAAACAAATCCAGTAAGAGAAAGAAGACATTACTTTCCAACACTTGACATAGAGAATTTTGGTCTGTCTAAAGATGACCTTAATAAAAAATTCAATTCTGCGACACAGACCGGGATGCCTGGTCCTGCAACTTTGCAAGAGATTATTACACATCTTCAGAACATCTATTGTGATTCTATCGGTGTAGAGTATATGCATATCCAAAATGTAGAAGAGAAGAAATGGATCATGGAATGGGTAAATGTTAACGAAAATCACCCAAAACTTTCTGCTGAAGAAAAGACAGAGATTCTTTTCAAATTAAACCAAGCGGTTGCATTCGAAAATTATTTGCATACAAAATTCGTAGGTCAAAAACGTTTCTCTTTGGAAGGTGGTGAATCTTTGATTCCTGCGCTTGACCAATTGATTACGCGTTCATCACAATTAGGCGTTGACGAAGTTGTTCTTGGGATGGCTCACAGAGGTCGTCTGAATGTTTTGACCAATATTTTCCAAAAATCATACAAGCAGATTTTCTCAGAATTTGAAGGAAAAGAATTTGAAGAAGATGTTTTCTCTGGTGATGTTAAGTATCACTTGGGTTCTTCTAAGAAAATAACGACTGCAAATGGAGAAGAGGTAAGAATCAACCTTACTCCAAATCCATCTCACCTTGAAACTGTTGCGGCGCTTGTAGAAGGAATTTGTAGAGCAAAAGTAGATAACGTTTACAAAGACGATTATTCTAAAGTTTTACCGATTGTTATCCACGGAGACGGGGCTATTGCCGGGCAAGGTATCGTTTATGAAATCGCTCAGATGATGAATCTTGAAGGTTACAGAACGGGCGGAACTGTTCACATCGTTGTAAATAATCAGGTTTCTTTTACAACTAACTTCTTAGATGCAAGATCTTCTGTTTATTGTACAGATATTGCAAAAGTGACGGATTCTCCAGTAATGCACATTAATGCAGATGATGTAGAGGCAGTTGTTCACGCAATTAGATTTGCTGCAGACTTCCGTGCGAAGTTTGGTAAGGATGTTTATATCGACCTTTTAGGTTATAGAAAATATGGTCATAACGAAGGTGATGAACCAAGATTCACTCAACCGAATCTTTATAAAACAATTTCAAAACATCCAAATCCAAGAGAAATCTATAAAGAACTTTTAATTAAGGAAAATGTAGTTTCTGATGACGTTTTGAAAAAAATGGAGCAGGAGTTTAAAGCTTTGCTGGATGAAAATTTCGATGCTTCCAAAGAAATCGAAAGAAATACGATGGACATCTTTATGAAAGATGACTGGACAGATTTCCCAATCGGTGGAAAAGGCGCTGTTGCTAATTCTACCATTGATACAAAATTCGATTTAGAAAAATTAAAGGAATTAGCAATCAAGATTTCGACGCTTCCTGCCGATAAAAAATTCATTAACAAGATTACCCGTCTTTTTGAGAACAGAATCAAAATGGTGGAGAATAATTCTTTGGATTGGGCAGTTGCAGAATTGCTAGCTTATGCTACACTTTTGACAGAAGGTTACAATGTAAGAATCTCTGGAGAAGATGTGGAAAGAGGAACTTTCTCTCACCGTCACGCTGTTGTAAAGACAGAAGATACGGAGGAAGAATATATCCCATTACGTCACGTTAACGAACAAAGATTTGATGTTTACAACTCTCACTTGTCAGAATATGGCGTTTTAGGATTTGATTACGGTTATGCTATGGCTGCGCCGAAAACGTTGACGATTTGGGAAGCTCAGTTTGGAGATTTTACCAATGGTGCTCAGATTATTGTTGACCAATACTTGGTTGCTGCTGAGGAAAAATGGAAAATCCAAAACGGAATGGTAATGATGTTGCCTCACGGTTCTGAAGGCCAAGGTGCAGAACACTCTTCTGCAAGACTGGAAAGATTCCTTACACTTTCTGCAAACGAAAATATCATTGTTGCTAATATAACTTCTCCTGCAAACTATTTCCATTTGTTGAGAAGACAAATGAAATTCGGATTCAGAAAACCATTGGTTATTATGACACCTAAATCTCTGTTGAGACATCCGAAAGTGGTTTCTCCTTTGGAAGATTTGGCAAACGGAAGTTTCCAACCGATTTTGGACGACCCAACTGCTGACCCAACAAAAGTTGAAAGATTGGTGCTTTGTACTGGTAAACTGTATTTCGATTTATTAGCGAAGAAAGAAGAGCTTAATGACGACAAAGTAGCTTTGGTAAGACTTGAGCAAATTTATCCTTTGAATATGGATAACGTTAATGCCATCTTCGATAAGTATAAAAACAGAAAAGATTTAATCTGGGCTCAGGAAGAACCGGAAAATATGGGTGCTTGGAGTTATATCCTTAGAAACTTCAGAAATATGGATATCCAGTTGATTTCTCCAGTTGCAAGTGGAACGCCTGCGCCGGGAAGTCATAAGATGTTTGAGAAAAATCAGACCAAAATCATCAACGATGTTTTCCAAACGGATGATGCACCTGCAAAAAGACCAGTAACAGCTTAATAAAATTAATAAACTATAAAGAATAACAATCCTCGGATTGTTCTGAAATTAAAAACAAATATTAGTATGTCAATATTAGAAATGAAAGTTCCTTCACCGGGAGAATCTATCACAGAAGTAGAAATTGCAACGTGGCTAGTACAAGACGGTGATTACGTAGAAAAAGACCAGCCAATCGCAGAAGTAGATTCTGATAAGGCAACTTTGGAACTTCCTGCTGAGCAAAGTGGAATCATTACTTTGAAAGCTGAAGAAGGAGAAGTAGTACAAGTTGGACAAGTGGTTTGTCTTATTGATATGGATGCGGCTAAACCAGCAGGTTCTGCCGCTCCAGCTGAAGAAAAACCGAAAGAAGAGCCAAAAGCAGAAGTAAAGAAAGAAGAACCAGCTCCAGTAAAAGCGGAAGCTGCTAAAACTGAAACTTACGCTTCTCAAACACCTTCGCCGGCTGCTAAGAAAATCCTTGACGAAAAAGGAATCAGCGCATCTCAAGTTCAAGGTTCTGGCAGAGATGGCAGAATTACCAAAGATGATGCGGTGACAGCTTCTGTTCCTGCAATGGGAAGTGCTCCTGCTGGTGGAAACAGAGCTCAAACGACTACAAAACTTTCAGTTCTTAGAAGAAAGATTGCTGCAAGATTGGTTTCTGTTAAAAATGAAACAGCAATGTTGACGACTTTCAACGAGGTTGATATGTCAGAAATCTTCAGAATCAGAAAACAATATAAAGAAGAATTCGCTGCTAAGCACGGGATCGGACTTGGGTTTATGTCTTTTTTCACAAAAGCGGTGACGAGAGCATTGAAACTTTATCCAGACGTGAATGCTTCTATTGACGGCGATTTCAAAATCAATTATGACTTTGCGGATATTTCTATCGCAGTTTCAGGACCAAAAGGATTGATGGTTCCTGTGCTTAGAAATGCAGAAAATATGACGCTTAGAGGTGTTGAAGCTAACATCAAAGATTTGGCAACTAAAGTTAGAGACGGTAAAATTACTGTTGACGAAATGACTGGCGGAACTTTTACGATTACCAACGGAGGAACTTTCGGTTCTATGATGTCTACACCAATCATCAACCCGCCACAATCTGCAATCTTAGGAATGCACAACATTATCCAAAGACCAGTTGCGGTTGACGGACAAGTTGTTATCAGACCAATGATGTATGTTGCAATGTCTTATGACCACAGAATCATCGACGGAAAAGAATCCGTAGGTTTCTTGGTTGCTGTGAAAGAAGCTATCGACAATCCAGTAGAATTCCTAATGGATGGCGACGAAAGAAAGGCATTGGAGTTGTAAGAATTTACATTCAGCATAAAATTAAAAGAGAGCAATTTTGCTCTCTTTTTTGTTTTAAATAATTATTTGGGCAGCTTAATCCGCCTTCCGCTCCCAAACCTAACGAAGTGGTTCGACGTAGTCAATCTTTTTTGCAGAACATTTCAGATCTAAATCGAACTTTTGTACAAGCAAAAAAGGATTTCCGCTCAAGTCGGGCTGCAGATTCAACATCAAAATAAAAGTTGTCATAAAACATATTTTTGTCATTCTGAAAGAATCTGAACTTAGCTGTTGAGATTCCTACGGAATGACAAACATACTTTTATAAATTATGAAACTTTGATGAGTTTACGTCTTTGCGAACTTAAAAATATTTTCAATAAGTTTAAAAAAACTTTGCGCTCTTTGCGTTAAATCTTCTCCAAAACCAAACAACAATTATTTAAAAAACCATTTCCAAAACTCACAATTAATCCTTACTTTTGAGCAATGGAAAATTTCATCGTATCCGCACGCAAGTACCGTCCGCAAGAGTTTGACACTGTTGTTGGACAATCTCACGTTACCGATACTTTGGAACATGCGATTGATGAAAGTCAACTTGCTCAGGCACTGCTTTTCTGTGGACCCAGAGGTGTTGGTAAAACAACTTGTGCCAGAATCTTAGCCAGAAAAATCAACGAAAAATCTGGCGCTGCAGATGATGACGGATTTGCATTTAACATTTATGAATTAGATGCGGCTTCCAATAACTCTGTGGATGATATCCGAGAATTAATTGACCAGGTTAGATTTGCTCCTCAAGTCGGGAAATATAAAGTTTATATTATCGATGAGGTTCATATGTTGTCTCAGGCTGCTTTCAACGCTTTTTTGAAAACTTTGGAAGAACCGCCGGCTCACGCTATTTTCATCTTGGCGACTACTGAGAAGCATAAAATCATTCCAACGATTCTTTCCAGATGTCAAATCTATGATTTCAAGAGAATCACGATTGAAGATATTCAGGAACATCTGAGAAAAATTGCTGATAAGGAAAGTATTACTTATGAAGATGATGCACTTTATCTGATTGCTCAGAAAGCTGATGGTGCTTTGAGAGATGCTTTGTCTATCTTTGACAGGTTAAGTACATTTTCTCAGAAAAACATTACACTTGAGAAAGCAGCGGAAGTTCTCAATATTTTGGATTATGACCAATATCTTAAAATTGTAGATTTAGCTAAGGAAAATGACATTCCTGGAGTTTTGACAGCTTTTGATGAGATTGTTAAAAAAGGGTTTGACCCGCATATTTTCATTGCAGGATTGGGAAATCATTTTCGAGATCTGATGATGGCTCAGAATCCGAAGACTCTGAATCTAATTGAAGTTGGAGAAAAAACAAAAACTAAGTTTGCTGAACAATCTCAAAAATGGTCTGCACAGCAATTAATTGATGGAATAGAAATCTGTAACTTCGCAGACATTAATTATAAGAATTCCAAAAATCCGAGATTGACTGTGGAAATTGCGTTGATGCAAATGTCAAGTCTGACTGCAGGTTTGGAAGCTAAAAAAAAAAGTTCTTAATATTAGCACCACTTCTTGAGACTAATTTAATTTCCGATAATAAACCTGTTTCTACAGAATCAAAAGTTCAGGCTGAACCAAAACCGGAACCAATAAAATCTGTCTTTGAAGAACCAAAAAAAGTCATTCAAAAAGCTTCTGAGCCTATTGCAAAAATTCCTTCTAATTCTCAATTCAGTATCAAAGCAACTTTAGAGAAAAAAGAAGAGGTCAAGAAAGACGAATTTTCAGAAATCAAAGATGAAAATCTCCCGTCGAATCATTTTTCTCAAACTGATCTGGACAGAGAATGGGAAATTTTCCTGAAAAATACTTCAAAAACCAACACATTTCTATACAATGCCATCAGTAGCTTTAAGATGGAAAAATCTGATGAGAACCTTGTCATTGTAAAGTATTCGTCGGAATTTGCTAAATCAGAATTTGATAGAGTCAGCCCGGAGTTTTTTAATCATTTCAGACACAAGGTCAACAATTTTAAATTTGAAATCGATTACCGAACAGATTTATCCATTAAGAAAGAAGTAATGACAAAGCGCAAAATTTTCGAAAAATTTGTAGAGATCAATCCTCTTTTGAAAGATCTGGATGACTTGATGAGGTTTGATTTGTCATAAGGTCAGATTCTGTGTATCCGGTAAAACTTGATAATCTTAATTGTTTTTAATTGTTTTCAATCTTTTCTTTATAAAATCTGTAGGTCTTATTCCGTTGATTTCTTGAAATAGGTTAGAAAAGTTGGTTCTGGAAGCAATTCCACATTTCTCTGCCAAAGTCTCAATTTTATAGTTAAGAAATACTCTGTCATTATATAGTTTATTAGTTATATAATTGATACGAAGCTCGCTAAGGTATCGGTTAAAATTGACGCCCTTGTATTCATTTATTATTTGAGAAAGATAAGCAGAGTTGGTATTCAGCTTATGAGCTAGTTTGTTGATGGTCAATCCGTTTTCTGTAAATCCGGATTTTTCTTCAAAGCATTTTAGTTTCATAAGGATATGATTGACCATCTCTTCGTTCAATAAAGGTTTTTCTTCATCCTTTGCTTTTTGAATTACTTTTTCGTGAGATAATTGATAAGAATTGTTAAGGATTTTTTCTTCTAATATTTTATAATTGATTTTAATTGTCTTTTCATTTTTAACCTTTATTATCAATAATATCATCAAGGAACTAGCTGCAACAACTAAAAAAATAATTAACCATATTCCCCAAGACGTCTTTTTTTCTAACCTTTCTTTTTCTTCCAAAAGCGTTTTTGTGTCATATTCCCGATAGATGGTTGATGAAAGGTATGTGAAATCCTTAGAGATAATGCGGTCGGCCTTCAAAAGTTGTTTGGTATAATAGAGCTCTTTAGTAATATTTTTTTCGTCTTTATATTGATGGATCAATAGTTCGTAATTCTCTCGTAATTCTGGCAGTATGAATTGATGTTTATTGAATACTGAATCTACTTTTTCAAAATAAACTATTGCTTTTTTATGATCATTCAGTGCCATGTATGATTTTCCAATATAAAAATAATCGACCGTAGCCCATCCAAAATCATTGATATGAATGATGGGACTTAAGGATTTCTGAAGCAGGAATAATGCACTCTTAAATTTTTTTTTTCGGAATTCATTAATGCCTTTTTCTTTCAGAAAATAACCATATTCTTGTACATAGTCTTTATTATTTTGAGTTTGCGATAATGCTTTCTCCAATAAAGAATCTATGGCTTTGTAGTTCTTTAGGTTTCTATGGCAGACTATCATTCTGTGTAGACTGTTAAAATATCCTTTTTTATTGTTAAAGATGATATTGGGGTGCACGTTCTTTTTCAGTGTTTTTTCAAAGTAAACATTTGATTCCTGAAAATGTTTGAGAGCAGAATCATAATACCCTAAGTAAGATTTTACACTGCCAAGATGGTATACTATTTCGTTTTTCAAATACTCGTTTTTTGTTTCTCTTGAATATTCATAAGCCTTTATATATTCTTCCAGAGCAGGTCTATATTTTTTATAATTAAAATAGTATATGATACCCTTCCCTAAATAAGCATCACTGATAATCTCATTTTTATTTGTTAAGAAACTGGCTAAGATTGTACTGTCTGCATAGGCAAGTTTGTTTTTTACTGTGGAAGAATAGAAGACAGCATCTTTATAACCTTGTACTAGTTGCTCATGATTCTTTTGTTTTTTTGCAAGTTCAATATATCGATTCAAGTATCTAAAAGCTTTGATATCGTTTTCAGGAAGACCTTCGTAATTTTTTTTTATTTCGTAGAAAATAGTGAACTTATTATTTTGAGAAAGGAGAATTCCGAAAAATAAGAATGTTATAAAAAAATAGATTTTTTTCATAATATCATTGTGTTTGGAGATTAGTTTTGAATAAAAATAACTAAAATCATGCTACAAAGAGCCGGTTTTATGATTTTTATTTTTTTAAATAAAACTATATTGTTGCAATCTTTATCTGGATATAAATCAATCATTTAAATATTTGTAAGTATATGAATTGATTTGTGCTTATTTAGAAATAAGCACAACGAAGGTTTTTGTTCATGTATTTTATCGTCTAAATTCGTGTCAGAATTCTAATATAAACCGGCCGGGATAACCTTTTTAAATCTAAAATTATGAATAAGATTATCTCAACAATTTCAATTTTAATAGTTATGGTCACAATGTATTCTTGTAGAGAAAATGATGTTGACCTTCCTGCAGAAAACAGTAATATGTCAGAAAGCGGTTCTGTGTTTAAAAGGACTAGTGATAGTACACAAATACAAGATAGTTTGAATCTTGCTAATATGCCATTGCCGGGGGATCCTCCTCCTAGGAATGGTCACCAATGGTAATAAATCATAATTCTATCTGTTGGTTTTTAGTTGTATTACAAAAACCAACAGACAAAAATATCCAATTATCCTAAGAAACAAAAGTCCTCAAATATTTAAGTTATGTGATCTGATTCTAACATTAACTTAAAGCAAGTACCAGTAGTACAGAGACTTTATTCTTTTGCTTTTAAAATAACTTTTTAACTCATATGACATGGAAAATAGAATTCGCATATTCGTGATTTCATTATTATCGAATATCATATTTGCACAAGTAGGGATTAATACAAGTGATCCCAAAGCTACGCTGGACATCAATGGAAATCTGAAAATACGTAATGTGACCAATATTCCTTCAGTGAATAGCAATCATACTTTCTTGGTAAGAGATAAGACAACTACAACTGGAGATTATGAAATAAAAGAAATTAATTCTGACATTTTGGTAGTTGGAAATGCTAATGCGTATTACGCCTCTAAAAACGGCTCTTGGTCACTGATCGATCTAGGACTTGGAAATTTTTGGTCAAGAATAAACCTTACAGGTTCTGCAGATACAAAACTAGGAAATCCAGCACTATTTAATACAGGTGTCTATACTGCACAACAATCAGGAACTTATTCTGTCTATTATGAGTTCCAGTTTGCTTCAGGAGTTAATTTGGAAGTGTTGGGAGGCAAAAGATTAGGGATATTGAAAAATAATGCTGTATGGGATGAAAAGATTTTTGATGGTGTAAGGTTGGTTTTACTTACAATTAATATTGCTTCATTACCAATTACATCTACCAAGCTAAGTTCTATAGTAGCATTAAATGCAGGAGATACATTGACATTTGCGGTGAATACTTCTGGCTTAGTATCAGCAGATATTAACTTATTAGGGCAAGCCAAGGTTAATGTTTATATTTATAAAATATCCAATTAAAACTAAAACACAAGTCGGATTCTAGCAGGATACAAATGTTGAAATTAAATTTATTAGAGCAGGGATTTTCCCTGCTTTTTTATTGAGGTTCTACTGAGATAAATCTTATTATGAAAGATTTATAAATTTAATGACTTGTGATTTCGCATAAATTTATATATTTGTTCAAGTTTTCGTCTGAACAAGAAGGAAAAATATTAATCAAAATAAGCTAAAAGTTCTTTAATAGAGGATTTACAAAAATGGAATCGAACAAATTTCCATATTTCTCCACTACAGCATCTGTCTTTTATTGGGACAGATTGTTTAGCTTTTTTGGAACTTATCACAGAAATTTCAGAAACTATTACCGATTTTATTGGTTTAGCTAACTAAATTTCTTTCTCAAAAAATTGCGGGAATATTCAGGTTTCTGCGACTCATTTAAAACTTTAAACGTTATTTTTTTGGAAAAGAATTATAAATCAGGATTTATAACAGATATACTATTGAATTAATTTAAAATATATAAATTTAAAATATGAACCTTAATGAATTGAAGAACGATTGGATCAATGACTTTGCAAATCCAATGATCATCGCAGGACCTTGTAGCGCAGAAAGTGAATCTCAAATGCTGGAAACAGCAAAAAGGCTGAAAGAAAGCAATGCAGAGATCTCCGCCTTCCGTGCCGGAATCTGGAAACCAAGAACAAAGCCCAATGGTTTCGAAGGGGTAGGGGTAATTGGTCTTAACTGGCTAAAGAAAGTAAAAGAAGAGTTCGGATTCAAAACAGCAACTGAAGTTGCTAATGCTCACCACGTTTTTGCTGCCTTGGAAGCAGATGTAGATATCCTTTGGATTGGAGCACGTTCTACAGTTAACCCATTTACAGTTCAGGAAATTGCGCAGGCTTTGAGAGGAACTAATAAACCTGTTTTGGTTAAAAATCCAGTTAATCCAGATCTGGCACTTTGGATTGGTGCTTTGGAAAGATTATTAGGTCAAGGCGTGGAAAATATCGGTGCAATTCACAGAGGCTTCTCAACTTATCAAAAAACCAAATATAGAAATATCCCGAACTGGCAGATTGCCCTGGATTTTAAAAATCAATTTCCAAATATCCCATTATTCATTGATCCTTCACATATTTGTGGAAACAGAACAGGTTTGGCAGGTGTTGCCCAAGAGGCGTTCAATGTTGGTTATCAAGGTGCTATCATCGAAAGCCACTGCGATCCGGATAATGCCTGGAGCGATGCTTCTCAGCAGATCACGCCTGAAGTTTTGGCTGAAATGATCAATAATCTTCAAGTTCGTAACTCTGACATTTCCGGATACGAGGACGAAATGGGGAAACACAGAACGCTGATCAGTGACATGGATTTCCAATTAATAGAATTGCTTTCTCAGAGAATGAGGGTTTCTGAAAAAATCGGAAAATTGAAAAAGGAAAATAATATTGCGATATTTCAACCGGAACGTTGGAAGATAATCACAGAATATGCTACTCAGAAAGCTTTTGAAACAGGAATGTCACAAGAATTCATAGAAAAAGTTTTCAAAGCGATCCATGAAGAAAGTATCGAGGTTCAAAATCATATTATGATTGACAAGTAGTCTTTCTGATTGAGAAAAAAGAAAAGAAGCTATTATTGGCTTCTTTTTTTGTAGATGCTAATTTTAAATTTCTAAATTTGCCAAATACTAAAATTCTACTGTTTGAAAGGAATTATCATCAAATCCACAGGAAGCTGGTATCAGGTTTTGGAATCTGAGACAAAGCAGATCTATGAGGCCAGGATTCGCGGAAAATTCAAATTAATAAAAACCAGGCTTACAAATCCTCTTGCAGTAGGAGATGAAGTCGAATTTTCATTGGAACAAGATGATGTAGCTTGGATCACCAAGATTTTTCCAAGGAAAAACTACCTGATCAGAAAATCGGTCAATCTTTCCAAAGAAGCCCATATTATCGCTTCTAATGTTGATGTTGCGTGTTTTATCTACACTTTAAAATTTCCTGAAACGTCATTGGGATTCTTGGATAGATTTCTTGCTTGTTGTGAGGCATACAACATTTTGCCCTTGATCTTATTCAATAAAATGGATACTTTGAATAATGAAGAGAAAGATATTGTAAAGAACATCGAAGCTATGTATCAGAATATCGGTTATGATACGTTGAATATTTCTTCTTACACAAAACTTAATCTTAATTTTTTAATTGATAAGATAAAAGATAAAACGTCTGTCTTCTTCGGGCATTCGGGTTGTGGAAAATCAACATTGGTGAATGCACTGCAACCAAACCTTCATATCAGAACAGGTGAGATATCAGAGTCCGTACTCAAAGGAAAGCATACAACAACATTCGCTCAGATGCATTTTTGGGATTTTGGTGGGTCGGTTATCGATACGCCAGGTGTGCGCGAATTTGCTATGATAGACGTTGAAAAAGAAGAGATCCAGCATTATTTCCCAGAGATATTCCAAAAAGGCAGAGATTGCAAATATCATAATTGCATGCATATCAACGAACCAAAATGTGCAGTTGTTGCAGCCCTGGAAACTGGAGAAATAGAGGAGACTAGATATATTACTTATCTCAAACTGATGGAAGAAGCGGAAGAAATTAATCAAAAATAAAATGAAAAATCCTACAAATTAACTTTTGTAGGATTTTTTTTATAAGTTTTTGAGATGTTAGAATTTCCAACCAAGCGTGATGAAGAAATTACTTTTGGTATTTTTTACTTTTGAAACAGCTTCTGCGTCACTTAATAATTCCGTTCCATTTGGAGAATAATATCCGGAAGAATATGTTCCTTCATCTGTGGTTATTAGTTTACCAAACAGAAATGGACTAGAATATGTTGAGGTTATATTCTGATAAGAAGCATCTATGTAGAAAGCTTTGAAATCATAACCAATACCTGCACCGATGATATTTCTTTTTCCAACAAAAAGATCGGAGTACGATTGGTTGGAAGCAGAGCCGTTATCATTATAACTAAGTGTTGACATATTATCAAAACTATTTCCCTGATAAGCATATCCACCTCTTAGACGAAAATCCATGATTCTATATTCCGCACCTATTCTGACTTCTGAAGAATTTTTATAAGTCTCTTTGAAGAAATCATTGAGTTCAGCTTCCGCATCTCCATATTCTTTATACTTTGGTTTTGTGATTCCCTGGATGAAGTCGACATTCAATGCAAAATTCTTACTCGGAACAAAAGCAGCACTGATGCTTGCTTTCATAGGAGTTGATAATTTTCTATCCTCATAATTTCTGTCATATAGATTACTATTAAGATAATATTCGTTGTAATACCTATCCATATTCCACCACGTAGGTGTTTCTATCGCAGCGCCTAATCTGAATTGATTGTTTAGTTTTGCAATAACACCAATGTTAGCAGAAAATCCGTCAGCTTTTTCTTCGAAATCTGTAAATTGTTTATCGAATCTTATTAAACTATTTCCATTTCCAAAGTTGGCAGAATCATATTGATTGATATAAGAATTGTGGAAATTAAGACCTGCTCCAAAATATAACCTGTTGTCATAGTTGGCACCAACAGTAAAACTGGTTTTGGAAATATCGCCATATCTATCATACCAATGTCCTGCTAATGTATAATTGGAAGAATTGATGGTTTCTGTTGGAGTACTTGCAATTTGAATATTTTGATTCCCCCGAGATTCTACATAATTATCTATAGATTGTGTAGAATAATTGATTCCGATATTGATAAATTTCCATTTGGAATTTGTTGTATCTCCAAGATTTATTGTTAAGACACCGCCACTATTGTTAAGGTCAGTTTTGTTGATAGTATAGTTGGATGAATTACCTCCAAAAGTTGTTTTATTCTTATTGCTATTGATTCCAAGTGTAAGATTAACATCACTAGCAATAAAAACTCCGATACCGGCAGGGTTCACGCTTGCGGATGAAATATCACCACCTAAAGCACCCATAGATCCTGCCATCGAATTATACTTGGCAGTTCCATTAATTGGATTTCCGGAATAAACATCAGCAGTATTAGTAATTACCGATACATCCTGCGCTTTGAAATAGACAACAGAAACAGGAATACTTAACAGTAATAAAGTCTTTTTTATCATTTTAATATGAAATATTATAATTTAAAATCATGATTATCTTCTTCCGCCACCGCCTGATCTCATTCCGCCACCAGAAGAACCTCCGGATCTCATTCCACCACCAGAATTGAAACCTCCTGAGTTACCTCCTGATCTTGTAGGCGCATTATAGGAATCATTTCTGAAACCTCCATTATTTTGCTGTCTTACGCCACCATTGTTAGGATAGTTTGATTGATTTCTGATTCCACCATTATTTGGATATTGTCTTACGCCGCCATTATTGATAATATTTGGATTTCTTCCACCTCCGGCATTGTTAGGAATTCTAATATTGTTGTTATTATTTCTAATATTTCCATTATCGATTCCCGCAATGTTTCGTGGCGTTCTGAATCCCGCAGTACTGTTGATTCCTCTAAGTCCGTTATTTCTGCCATTATTACCTTGAGGTAGCATTCCGCCTAATCTACTGCCATTAGCTCCTGATCTGTGGTATGCAGGTCTGTAAAAGCCATTTCCATAATATGGCGAACCGTAGAATCCTCCATAATAACCTCCCCAGCCGCCATAGCCATATCCCCAGAATGGGTCATAAAAACCTCCCCATCCCCAAGGTGAATAGAATGAGCTTCCCCATCCCCAACCGAAGCCCATGCCCCAGCCAAAAGAATTGAAGCCGCCGTTCCAACCCCAGCCATAGTTAGGATAGCCCCAGCCACCCCAGCCGAAACCTCCGCCCCAGCCCCAATTATTAAAACTGGTATAGTTGGTCTCTGAACCTGTGAAAGTCCCCCAATCAGAATCACTGCTTAGGCTATATCTATTTTGTTGATCTTGGATGTTTTGTTGATTGTTGTCATAGATACTTGGATAGGTATCTTGATAGTTATAATAATCATCAACCTGATTACCATAATTTCCAGAATATGAACCCGCAGGAAGAGAATCTTTGTTAGGGTCATAATACACACCATCGGTCTCTGAGTAACCACCTGTGTAGATTACACAAGAAGTCAATAGAAAACTGCTGGAAATCAATATCAAACCCTTTGATTTGATGAAATTGAATAAGCTTGTATTGTTGATATTTTTCATTTTATGAGAAGTATTAAGTTTCCTATATTTGCATTTCTTAATGAAACCAAATCTTATACCATTTAAATTCTATTAAATACGTGTAAAATTAGGCTTTTTATTTAGATTGAGAAAAGTTAAAAAAGTTAAAATCATATCAAAAAAAATTATGGCAAAATTAACATCAAGAGCAGAAGATTATAGCAAATGGTATAATGAATTGGTTGTTAAAGCGGATTTAGCAGAGAATTCTGGCGTTAGAGGATGTATGGTCATCAAACCCTATGGTTACGCGATTTGGGAAAAAATGCGTGACGAGATGGACAAAAAGTTCAAAGAAACTGGACATCAGAACGCTTATTTTCCTCTTTTTGTTCCCAAAAGCCTGTTTGAAGCTGAAGAAAAAAATGCGGAAGGTTTTGCCAAAGAATGTGCTGTCGTAACACATTACAGATTAAAAAATGACCCAGATAATCCTGGGAAATTGATTGTTGACCCGGAAGCTAAATTGGAAGAAGAGTTAATTGTACGTCCAACTTCTGAAGCAATTATCTGGAATACATATAAAAACTGGATCCAATCTTATAGAGATCTGCCGATTTTGATCAACCAATGGGCGAATGTTGTAAGATGGGAGATGAGAACAAGATTGTTCCTGAGAACTGCCGAATTCCTTTGGCAAGAGGGACATACTGCGCATGCTACAAAAAATGAAGCAATAGAAGAAACTGAAAAAATGATCGAAGTTTATGCAAAATTTGCAGAAGACTTTATGGCAATTCCGGTTATCAGAGGAATCAAATCACCTTCGGAAAGATTTGCTGGAGCAGATGAAACTTACTGTATCGAAGCTATGATGCAGGACGGAAAAGCATTGCAGGCTGGAACTTCGCATTTCCTTGGGCAGAATTTCGGAAAGGCTTTTGATGTGAAATTCACAACAAGAGAAGGGAAAATAGAGCATGCTTGGGGAACATCTTGGGGAACATCTACAAGATTGATGGGAGCTTTGATTATGACTCACTCAGATGATTTAGGTTTGGTTTTGCCTCCAACTTTGGCGCCGATCCAAGTGGTGATTGTCCCTATTTTCAAAGGTGAAGAACAATTGGCTCAGATCAGTGAAGTGGCTTTGGATATTCAGACCAAATTGAGAGCGAAAGGAATTTCTGTGAAGTTTGATGATGATACTCAAAACAAACCGGGCTGGAAATTCGCTGAGTACGAATTGAAAGGTGTTCCTTTGAGGATTGCAATGGGACCAAGAGATTTGGAAAATAGAACTGTAGAATTGGCTAGAAGAGATAACTTGACGAAAGAATCTGTTTCAATCGATGGATTGGAAAATTATATCGAAGAATTACTTCAAACAATCCAAAAAGATATTTATAACAAAGCTTTGACTTTCCGTGAAGAGAATATCACAAAAGTTGATTCTTATGAAGAGTTCAAGCAGGTTTTGGAAGAGAAAGGAGGCTTTATTCTTGCGCATTGGGATGGAACTGAAGAAGAAGAAGAACAGATCAAACAAGAAACAAAAGCTACGATCAGATGTATTCCTTTGGATAACGAGTTGGAAGATGGAGTTTCATTAATATCAGGAAAACCATCCAAACAAAGAGTGGTCTTTGCAAAGTCATATTAAGCTTGAATTTTTATTACATACATTAAATCCGGAGAATTATTTCTTCGGATTTTTTTTATTGGTCTTAATAATATTTATCTAAAATAATTATTGAAAGTTAAATATGACTCTGTTAAAGTTTTATTAAAATTATTAATGATCAAATAATGTGGATTAATATTTGGTAATATTACAAACATCAATCACAAAAAATAAACTATTATGTCAGTTAATCTAATCAATCTTATCAAAGACCAATTGGGACCTAGCGTTGTGTCTCAAACTGCTACTCAACTTGGGGAAAGTGAGTCAGGAATTTCTAAAGCTATTTCGGCCTTATTGCCGGCAGTTGTCGGTGGTTTTGCGAATTCTAATGCACAATCAGACATTTTTACAACACTGAAAGAAATAGCTTCCTCGGGTGCATTATCAAGTCTTGCAGGGAATATTGGAGGTAAAGATTCTTTAATCTCGAAAATTCTAACTTTAATTTTTGGAGGCGGGGATAAACAAGCTGCGCTAACAAGTTCTGTATCCAATTTTGCAGGAATTAGTAATGATTCTACAAATGCAGTTTTAAATTTAGTTACTGGAGCTACTGCTGGAAGTTTGGGAAAATATATCAATGATAATAATATTGATATCTCTTCTTTTGGAAATCTTTTGAATGACCAAAAAGGTTTTCTTTATTCCTTATTGCCTGCGGGATTTAGTTTAGGGGCTTTAGGTTTAGGAAATTGGTTTGGGACTGATCAAGAGAAAGTCAATATTCCACCGAATACACCAGCTAATGAAGTTCAGGATGTTCCAGTTGTGGAAACTCCAAAAATCGATGTGACAAGAAGCGGAACTACTCACGAGATTGTTTCTGATAAAGATTCAGGGGGAAGTATCTGGAAATGGTTGTTGCCATTACTTTTATTGTTGCTTTTAGGATGGTTTTTCTGGAAACAATGTAATAAAAAAGCAGAACCTGCGCCTGTCGCAACAACAGATTCTACAACAGTAATTGTAGATTCTGCCAATGCTGCTGGTGATACAGTTGCTGTGACTAAGGAAACTACAGTGGTTACTTTACCAAGTGGAAAAACGCTACAAGCTTACAAAGGTGGAATTGAAGACCAGATCGTTACTTTCCTTAAATCTGATGATTATAAAAATGCTACAGAAGCACAATTGAAAGATAAATGGTTCAATTTTGATAATCTTAATTTCGAATTTGGGAAAGCTGTGTTGACGCCAGAGTCTCAAGTTCAGTTGGATAATCTTAAATTAATCTTAGCCGAGTTTCCAGATGCTAAAATCAAAGTAGGAGCCTATACAGATAAAAAAGGCGATGAAGCTGTGAATTTGAAATTGTCAGGTGAAAGAGCAAATGTTGTGAAATCTGCAATCAATTCTTCTCAAATTATAGAAGCAAATGGGTATGGTTCTAAATTTGCAAAAGTTCCTGCTGAAGCTTCTGATAAAGAAAGAGAATCTGACAGAAAAACAGCTGTAAGATTTGTAAAGTAAAAAATATAATTTCGAATTAATATAAACTGCCAAGATTTGGCAGTTTTTTTATTGTCTTATTGTGAGTTAAGAAAACTATTGTTAAATTTGTTAGTCTAATCTAACAATGAGATTTATTTGAATAATTCTGATATTAATAAAGGCTGGAGAAAAAATAAAAGTTCAAACTCTCTTCACGAAGTTTTCTCTAGTATCAATGTTCCGGAAAATGCAAGTTCTTGGAAAAAATTTATGGCTTATGTTGGGCCAGGATTGCTTGTTGCCGTTGGTTATATGGACCCGGGAAATTGGGCGACGGATATTGCCGGTGGAGCGCAGTTTGGATATACACTGCTTTCTGTCATTTTAATTTCAAACTTATTTGCGATTGTGTTGCAACATTTGTCTGTAAAATTAGGTGTTGTTGCAGAACGTGATTTAGCACAGGCTTGTAAAGACCATTTTCACCCCAGTGTCAATTTTATTCTCTGGATTTTTTGCGAGATTGCGATTGCTGCTTGTGATTTAGCAGAAGTTATCGGTTCCGCCATTGCACTTAATCTCTTATTTGGAATCCCGTTGAGTGTTGGAGTTGTGATTACAGTGATCGATGTTTTTCTAATTTTGTTCTTACAATCGAGAGGCTTCAGGTATATAGAAAGTATAGTTGGAGGATTGATATTTGTGATTTTCGCATCATTTCTCTACGAAATAATTCTAAGTAAACCTGATATTTTTCCACTTTTGCAAGGTTTGATCCCTAAGAAAGAAATCGTTACCAATCCATCCATGTTGTATATTGCAATCGGGATTTTGGGAGCTACGGTGATGCCTCACAATCTTTATTTGCATAGTAGTATTGTTCAAACTAGAAATTATCCCAGAACAACTGAAGGTAAAAAGGAAGCTTTGAAGTTTGCCAGTTGGGACAGTGGTTTATCTTTGATGTTGGCTTTTTTTATCAATGCAGCTATTTTGATTATTTCCGCGGCCACTTTCCATACTTCCGGAAACAAAGATGTAGCCGATATCAATGATGCTTATATGCTGTTAACACCGCTTCTGGGAACTACTTTGGCAAGTATTTTCTTTGGAATTGCATTGTTGGCTTCGGGACAGAATTCTACTTTGACAGGAACTTTGGCCGGTCAGATCGTGATGGAAGGCTTTCTGAATATCAGATTGAAACCTTGGGTCCGAAGATTGATAACAAGATTGATTGCCATTATCCCGGCTTTGATCATTTCAATTCTTTATGGTGAAAAAGGAACAGCAGAATTATTGGTCTTCAGTCAGGTTATTCTGTCTATGCAATTGAGTTTTGCAGTCGTTCCGCTTGTAATGTTCACTGGAAGCAAGGCCAAAATGGGCGAATTTGCGAATAAAATGTGGCTCAAAGTTTTGGCTTGGACTATCAGTGGAATTATTATAATTCTGAATCTTTATCTTCTGAAAGAAACGCTTTTTACTTAATTCATAAATTGTTTGAAGACAAAAAAACCGGAATTTTCAAAACTCCGGTTTTTATTTTTTGGGTTAGTGTGTTTATCCTAATTTTTTAGAATCTGCTACAAACTGAGCTAACCCGGAATCTGTAAGCGGATGCTTAAGTAGATTAAGGATTGATGGGAGAGGAGATGTGATCACGTCCGCCCCGATCTTAGCACAATTAATGATATGCATCGGACTTCTGATGGAAGCCGCAAGGATTTCTGTATCAAACATATAGTTGTCATAAATGGTTCTGATCTCTTCAATCAGATTAAGACCATCCACTGAAATATCATCTAGTCTTCCCAAGAATGGAGATACATAAGTTGCACCAGCTTTTGCCGCTAACAATGCTTGTCCTGCTGAGAAAATAAGTGTACAGTTGGTTTTGATTCCTTTGTCGGAAAAATATTTAAGAGCTTTTACACCGTCTTTGATCATTGGAATCTTTACCACGATTCTCTCGTGAAGGGCTGCCAATTCGTCGCCTTCTTTGATCATTTCCTCATAAGTGGTAGAAAGAACCTCTGCAGAAACATCACCATCAGAAATATTACAAATATCAACATAATGTTTGTTGATAGCTTCTTTTCCTGAGATTCCTTCTTTTGCCATTAGGGAGGGATTGGTCGTAACGCCGTCTAGAATTCCAAGATCTTGTGCTTCTCTGATCTGGTCCAGGTTGGCTGTGTCGATAAAAAATTTCATATTAAGTTATTTGAAAAATTATAAGCAAATATACATTTTTAGTTTGCTTTGTAAAAGTAAAAAAGAAGCCATTAGGCTTCTTTCTGAATTATTTCATTGCAGTTTCTTTTGCTTTGAATTCGTTATACTTAGCTGTATTTTGTGTCGTCATATACATTCCCTTTAGAAGGGTTACAACTTCTTTGTTGTTGGGTTCATTAGCATAAAGTTTTTCTGCGTAAGGCAGTGCTTTTTGGAATCTTGCTCTTCTTTGCTCCAGGATTTTATTCGCTTCATCAATTTTCCCCGCTTTCTTCAGATCTCTATATTGGTTAATTGCCATTTCATCTTCTCCAAGAATCGCAAATACCAAATTATTCAATGCATTTGGAAATTTAGGGTCAATATCTACCAGCTTTTTGAACGTTGATTCTGCTTCAGCTTGTTTCGCAGGATCTTTGCTCAGCATTACCCCAAGGTTGTACAAGCTTTCCTTGTCATTTGGATTAGAAGCTATTTTTGCTTTTAAGTTACTTACAAACTCATCAGTTTTTCCAGATTTGAAATAGGAGTTGGTTTGTGTCTGTGCCAATGATTGATTTTTAGGGAATTTTTTCAATCCTTCTTCTGCGATTCTTCCAGCTTCATCATATTTCTGTTGTTCAAATAATAATGATGCTGTCACGTCATATAATTCTTCTTGTTTGCTGGGTGTCGTTTCTGTTTTGAAATCTGAATAACCAGCGCCATCCGGTGTCTTTTTATATAGGTCAAATGCTGCTTTGTCAAGAGTTTCCTTCTCTCCGGCTTTGTTCTTTGCAGTATAAATGGTCTCTACACCTGTATAACCTGATTTGATCAAAGACTCAAGGATCTCTATGGATTGTGATTTTTTATCCGGAGTCTGAGCATAAGCTACACCAGCATAGTATAATAGATTTTTGTTGTCTTCGCCTGCCGCTTTGAACAAATAGTAAGTTTCTGCAAATTTATCTCCGGCGACATCAAATTTTTTCTCATTGTAACTTGTCGTTGCAGTTTGGTTCGCTTTTCTCAAAAGAGGATCAATGGCTTGTCTTAATTTGTCCCCCAAAGCAGGTACATATTTATCTTGTTTCAAAGACAGACCGGCCCCAAATTTGTCAGCTGCTTCTTTTCCTACAAAATAAACTTTATTTTTTTCAGCATCTTTTCCAGTGAAGATTTGCTCTTTACCTAAAGATGAAATTTTTGCAAGATATTCCGCACCTTCTGTATTTTTTCCGGACTTAAGTAATGAAAAACCTTTTGCATAATAATATTGCTCAAGAACGGAAGGTTCCAACAAATAGGTCTTATCCCCAAAAATACCTTCTGCTTTTGATATTTCTGAATTGGCAGTTGCAAGGTCACCTGAATCAACTGCTTTTACAGCATTAGCGATTTCTTTTTTCTGTGCAGAAATCAATGCTACAGATAAGAGCGCTAAACTTAAAATTAATCTTTTCATATGTTAATTTTTATTTTTTTTATTCGTTATCAGAAGATTCTTCCGTATTTTCATTTTCAGAATTGTTTTGCGTTTCTTCTGTTTGAGATTGGTCTACTGTTGTTTCAGGATTGTTTTCATCGTTTTCAAGACCTTCTTCATTTTCATCTTCTACATCTCTATCCATTTCAACTTTAGCGATTGCTGCGATTTCGTCCTTAGCTTTAAGATTGATTACTTTCACACCTTGAGTATTTCTACCCATCACACGCATCTCGTTCATATTCATTCGGATGGCAACACCAGATTTGTTGATAATCATCAATCCGTCTTCATCTGTTACGCTTTGAATAGCTATTAGATTACCCGTTTTTTCCGTAATGTTAAGGGTGATAACACCTTTTCCTCCACGGTTTGTCACTCGATAGTCTTCAACAGCTGTTCTCTTACCATAACCTCTTTCCGAAACTACTAGAACAGTATCATTCTCCAGATCGTTTACAACAATCATTCCGATTACCTCGTCGTTATCTTCAAGGGAAATACCTCTTACACCAATTGAACTTCTACCAACCGCTCTTGCTTTTTCTTCAGGGAAACGGATACATTTTCCATTTTTGGTAGCAATCATGATCTCAGAATTTCCGTCTGTCAATCTTGCGCCTAATAAAGCATCATTATCACGGATCTCGATGGCATTCACACCATTTGTTCTTGGTCTGGAGTATGCTTCCAAAGATGTTTTCTTGATGGTTCCATTTTTGGTGATCATCACAACATTCATTTGATTGATGTAGTCCTGATTTTTAAGGTCTTTAGTCCTAATATAAGCCTTGATTTTATCATCCGGTTCGATATTGATTAAGTTCTGAACCGCTCTACCTTTCGCAGTTTTAGAACCTTCTGGAACTTCGAAAACTCTTAGCCAGAAGCATTTTCCTTTTTCTGTGAAGAATAGGAGATACTCGTGGTTGGTCGCTGTTACGATATATTCAAGGAAATCCTCATCTCTTGTAGTTGCGGCTCTGTTTCCAACACCGCCTCTGGATTGAACTTTATATTCAGAAAGAAGAGTTCTTTTAATGTAACCAGCATGAGAAATAGTCAGAACTACTTTTTCATCAGGAATAATGTCTTCGATAGAGAATTCTCCACCAGAATAATCGATTTCCGAACGCCTTTCATCGCCATATTTTTCTTTGATCTCAAGGAGTTCGTCTTTGATGATCTGATAACGTCTTGGTTCATTGGTAAGAATATCTTCCAGATCTTTGATCAAAGCCATTATTTCTTCATACTCAGCACGGATTTTGTCCAATTCCATTCCGGTAAGACGAGCTAGACGAAGATCTAGAATTGCTTGAGCCTGGATTTCGGAAAGTTCAAATTCCGTAATTAATCCTTCTTTTGCAGCCGCAGGGTTTTCGCTGTGACGGATGATAGCAATTGCCCTGTCAAGAGAATCCTGAGTTCCGATCACTTTCATGAAGCCTTCAAGAATGTGAGCTCTTTCTTTGGCTTTTCTTAGTTCGTATTCAGTTCTTCTTACAATTACTTCGTGACGGTGATCCACAAAGTGTAAAATCAAATCTTTAACATTCAATTGTAAAGGTCTTCCTTTGACCAAAGCAATGTTATTAACTGAGAAAGAAGTTTGTAGAGAAGTGTATTTATATAAAAGATTCAATACCACGTTTGGTATCGCATCGTTCTTTAATTCATAAACTATTCTTAAACCAGTTCTATCAGACTCATCACGGATTTCATAAATTCCTGGAAGTTTGTCATCTTTTACTAATTCCGCGGTTCTGGCAATCATTTCTGCTTTGTTCACTTGATAAGGAACTTCGGTCACAATAATTGCGTTTCTGTTTCCGATTTCTTCGAAACCAACTTTCGCTCTCAGAACAATACGTCCTCTTCCTGTATGAAAAGCGTCACGAACACCATCGTAACCATATATAATACCACCAGTCGGGAAATCGGGAGCGATGATATGTTTCATCAGCTCATCGATGGTAATTTCTTTATTATCAATATATGCGCAGATGGCATCGATACTTTCAGATAAATTGTGAGGCGCCATATTCGTTGCCATACCAACTGCGATACCAGAAGTTCCGTTTACCAAAAGGTTGGGAACTCTTGTAGGAAGAACAGTTGGTTCTTGTAAAGAGTCGTCAAAGTTATTTTGGAAATCAACAGTGTCTTTGTCAAGGTCGGCGAGGATTTCGTCAGAGATTTTCTTCAATCTTGCTTCTGTATAACGCATTGCTGCTGGCGGGTCACCGTCCATAGAACCAAAGTTACCTTGCCCGTCAACCTGCTCATAACGCAAACTCCAAGGCTGTGCCATTCTTACCATTGCATCATAAACCGAGCTGTCTCCGTGTGGGTGATATTTACCCAAAACGTCCCCAACGATTCTTGCAGATTTCAAATGTTTTCTGTTAGAAAATACATTAAGACCGTACATACCGTAAAGAACACGTCTGTGTACTGGTTTCAAGCCGTCTCTTACATCTGGTAAAGCCCTTGATACAATTACCGACATCGAATAATCGATATAGGAGGTTCTCATTTCGTCAACAATGTTGATCGGTATTAACCTTTCTCCTTCCTTTTGCATAAATATTTTTTAATTTATTGTAAATCAAAACTTTAAAATTGGTTTTGACCGTTCAAGTTTTTCTGTTTTTTATAACGGGCTAATTTACAAAAAAAAACCGATTTTTGCATTCTGAATTTATCAACATTAATCATAAAAAATCAAAAATATGAGTATCCTTAGTATTACATTTCACACAATTGAAGAAAGAATAGAAGAATGGAATTTGTATGTAGAAAATGACTTGCATCAAATGGTTGAAAATCTGATTGATGTTGAGAAATATATTCTCTCGGAAGTTCATTCTGATATGGTGAATGAAGGTAAGAATACCAACCTTTTTCTATTGTTTGATAATGACGAGATCCGTGATCAGTTTATGGAAAGCGAACTGGTAAATATAGAAGAAAGAATTTTACAGAAATTCGGGCCAGAAGTGATGGTTTTTCCAACGTTTCTCAATCCAAAGAAGAAGAGATTTTAAAGGGAATAATTTTTGAGGACAATTAAAACTCAAATCAAATTATGTTCGATAAACAGCAACGAAAACTCAAACGATCTGCCAAATTAATCTCTGTTCTAAGCAAATACGGATTCAAAGATTTTATTGCCAGAATGGGTAAAAAACCAGAAGAAAGTTCTGTAATTGTTTCCAAAGGAACGGTTTATGAAAGAATCAGGTTGGTTTTGGAAGAGTTAGGACCAACGTTTGTGAAGCTCGGACAGACTTTCAGCAATCGGGAAGATCTGCTTCCGCCGGAACTGATTCAGGAACTGCAAAAACTTCAGGATCGAGTGGAGGTTGTTGAAATGAATGTTGAGGAAATTTTGGAGAATGAATTCAATATTTCAGTGAAAGAACATTTTTCCGAGATTATTTCCAAACCTTTGGCAACTGCATCTATTGCACAGGTTTATAAAGCTACTTTGATTTCTGGTGAAGAAGTGATTTTGAAAATTAAAAAACCGGATGTTTTAAGCGTTATTGAGGATGATTTATTGTTGATAAAAGATTTGGTAAAATTGATTTCAAATTATTCTGAAATTGCTTCTAAACTCAATTTAAAACAAGCCATCGCGACGTTCGAAAAGTCTTTGCTGGAAGAAGTTTCTTTGGTTAATGAAAGAAATAATATCAAGCAATTCTCTGTCAATTTTAAAAATAATAAACAAACTTACGTTCCGATTGTCTATGACGAATTTTCCAATAATAATGTCCTTTGTATGGAGTTTATTGACGGAGTCAAAGTCACGGATAAAGCTGGGCTTTTACAAAATGATATTAATCCAGTTGTGATTTCCGAAGTTGGGTTAAGGCTTTTTGTTTCTCAGATTTTGGATTACGGATTTTTCCACGCCGACCCGCACGCTGGGAATATTTTGGTTAAAAAAGATGGGCGGGTGGTTTTCATAGATTTCGGTGCGGTTGGGAAAATCCAGCCAAATGATAAGGAGATTCTTGAGAGCCTGATTGTTGCTTTTGTTTCAAAGAATTCTAATAAAATCGTACGTTCTCTCAAGAAAATGGCAGTCAGTTATGAGATTCCGGATGAGAGGAAATTTGAAAATGATGTGGATGAGGTTCTGAATTTTGTTCACAGCACTTCTCTGAAAGACATTGACCCACATATCATCATCAACAAAATGAAAGATGTCTTGAAGGATAATAGGCTTTATATGCCGGATTATTTTTATCTATTGTTTAAAGGAATTGGTCTGATAGAAGGCGTTGGCAGAACCATTAATCCAGATTTGGATGTCGTTAAAAGCCTGCATCCTTACACCAAGAAAATATTATCCAAGAAAATAAGTCCAAAAAAACTTCTGAAAAACGCAATGGATAAAGTGATTAATTTCACTGATAATGTAGATGAAATCCCAAGAGAACTGCGTTCTGTTCTTCAAAAACTGGATGATAATAAATTCACGATCTCAAGTGAAATCAAAAATATTGAGAAAACTAATAACCTCATTAAATCCAGTATTGTTAATCTGATTTTAGCAATGATTCTTGGTGCGAATATTATTGCAACTGCAATTGTTTTTGTTTCAGAATCCGGACCTAGGATAAGCGAAATGTCTTTGGTAGCAATTTTAGGATTTGTATCTTCTGTTTTCCTGACTGTAATTTTATTATTAAGAATTACGAGAAAGTAATTTTTGCGGCTATTTTTTGAACACTTAAATTTTAGTAACTAATTAATTATAAAGTCACTTAAGAGCAATAAGCTTTTAAAATCAAAGATTTCGGCTTAAGTGAACTTATTTAATTGTAGTGTTCATTTGATCTAAAGTGACTTAAGTGTTTAAAAATATACCAGTTTTCAATACTTATTTAAAATCCAAATAAATACATTAAATTTGCACCTAAAATTTAGACGAAAACATTAATTAAAGTGCTCAATACGGAGTACAACACAAAACAATTTATGAGTGCACCTCAAGCAATTACAGAGCTGATTACTCTTGCAGACGGCAGAGAAATCACAATCGAAACAGGGAAACTGGCAAAACAGGCAGACGGATCTGTTGTAGTAAAAATGGGCGGAACAATGCTTTTAGCAACAGTTGTAGCCAACAAAGAAGCCAATCCTGGTGTAGACTTTTTACCTTTGACGGTAGATTACAGAGAAAAATTCTATGCAGGTGGTAAAATCCCCGGAAACTTTTTCAGAAGAGAAGCTCGTCCTTCAGACCAGGAAATTCTAACGATGCGTTTGGTAGACAGAGTTTTGAGACCTTTGTTTCCTGAAGATTTCCATGCGGAAGTTCAGGTAATGATCTCGTTGATTTCTTATGACGGACAGTCGATTCCTGATGATCTAGCAGGTCTTGCAGCATCTTCGGCAATCGCGATTACGGATATTCCTTTCAACGGACCAATGTCTGAAGTGAGAGTGGTAAGAATCGATGGAAAACTTTCTATCAATCCTAATTATGCGGACCTTAAAAATTCTGACCTCGACATTATGGTTGGAGCGACTAAAGATTCTATCGTAATGGTGGAAGGTGAGATGAAAGAAATCACTGAAGCAGAAATGCTTGAAGCGATCACTTTTGCTCACGAAGAAATCAAAAAACAAGTAGAAGCTCAGGAAAGATTGGCAGCGAAAGTTGGAAAATCTTTTCCTAAAAGAGAATATAACCACGAAAATCACGATGAGGCCATCCGTGAAAAAGTTTGGAAAGAAACTTATGACAAAGTTTACGAAGTAGCAAAAACGCCTTCCAGCAAAGAAGAGAGAGCAGAGAAGTTTAAGGCTGTGCGTGAAGAATTTTTAGCTCAATATGTAGATAATGCAGAAGAGTTGGAAAGAGTAACGCCTTTCGTGAAAGTATATTACCACGATGTGGAAAAAGAGGCGATGCGTCAGATGATTTTGAATGACAAAATCCGTCTTGATGGTCGTGATCCTCAAACGATCCGTCCAATCTGGAGCGAAGTAGATTATTTACCGGGAGCGCACGGTTCTGCAATCTTTACAAGAGGGGAAACTCAGTCTTTGACTGCTGTAACGCTTGGTTCTGTTAAAGATGCAAATATGGTGGATAGTGTAATGGTAAATTATGACGAAAGATTCTTCCTTCATTACAATTTTCCGCCATTCTCAACAGGTGAAGCTAGACCTTTAAGAGGAACTTCAAGAAGAGAAGTTGGTCACGGGAACCTGGCTCAAAGAGCTTTGGCGAATATGATTCCTGAAGAAAATCCTTATACCATCCGTATCGTTTCTGATATTCTTGAATCAAATGGTTCATCTTCTATGGCAACGGTTTGCGCAGGAACTTTAGCATTGATGGATGCGGGTGTTCAAATCCATAAGCCAGTTTCCGGTATTGCAATGGGATTGGTAACTGATGTGAAATCAGGGAAATTCACTGTACTTTCTGATATCTTGGGAGACGAAGACCACTTAGGTGATATGGACTTCAAAGTAACAGGAACTGCGGACGGAATCACTGCTTGTCAGATGGATATCAAAATCCAGGGTCTTTCTATGGACATCATGGAGAAAGCACTTTTGCAAGCTAAAGATGGAAGACTTCATATCCTGAATAAAATCACTGAAACTATTGCTGAACCAAGAGAAGATGTGAAACCTCACGCTCCTAAGATGGTGATGATGGAAATCCCTAAAGATTTCATCGGTGCTGTGATCGGGCCTGGTGGAAAAATAATTCAGCAGATGCAGAAAGATACAGATACTGTTATTGCTATCGAAGAAATTGGAGAGATCGGAAGAATCGAAATTTCTGGTGTCAGCAGAGAGAAGATCAACGAGGCGATTGCGAAAATCAACGAAATTACTTTTGTACCGGTTGTAGGCGAAGTTTACCAAGGTAAAGTAGTGAAAGTAATGGATTTCGGAGCTTTCGTAGCGATTGCCAAAGGTACTGAAGGTTTACTTCATATTTCTGAGATAGAGTGGGCTCGTCTTGATAAAGTTCCTTACAAAGAAGGTGACGAAGTTGAGGTAAAATTCATGGGTTATGATGACCGTAAAAAAATGAAACTTTCTAGAAAAGTTTTATTGCCAAGACCACCAAGACCTGAAAAGAAAGAAGGTGAGCAAAGAGGTCCAAGACCGGAAGGGCAAAACAGATCTGATAGACCTGCGCGACCAGAAGGAAACAGAAGGCCAGAAGGCGAAGGCCAAAATCCTTCTAACGAAGCTTAATATTTAATTCTTATTATATATGGGATCCCTCGAATTTTCGGGGGATTTTTTATGTAGATATTTAAAGAAAATGTCATTGATTTGCCAAATATCGACTTATTAATTTATTATCTGGAAAAATATTAATTTTATAAAATAAATTGTATTAACTTGTAAATATGATAACGGCAATGTTTTACCCTTTTGTGTAATTGATTGTGAATGCATAAGATTCCATATTTGTCAAAAAGATATAATGAAAATAACGGTTGCGATTGTAGAAGATGAAAAGACATATAGCAATGCTCTTAAAAAGATCATCAATCACCAAGATGATCTTATTTGTGTTGCCCAGTTTTTTAATGGAAAAGAAGCGAAGGAAAATTTGGAACAATATCATCCACACGTTGTTTTGATGGATGTGCAGTTGCAAGATATGTTTGGGACAGATGTTGTAAAGTTTGCATCATCTTTTTTGCCAGAAACGAAATTCATCATGTGTACGACCTATGAAGATGAAGATACTATTTATGAAGCATTGAAAAATGGTGCCAGTGGCTATCTGCTAAAAGATGAAAGTATGCAAAAAATTACAGAATCCATAAGGGAATCTGTAGAAGGAGGTGCTCCAATGAGTCATATTATTGCTCAAAAGGTGTTGAAGTTTTTCCAAAGAAGACAAAACACCGATAAGGATCTGGACTCGCTTACAACAAAAGAATTGGAGATACTAAAATCTCTATCAGAAGGGTTTCTATATAAAGAAATTGCTGACCAAAAATGCATCAGTATAGATACTGTGAAAAAACACATTGGAAATATCTACCGTAAATTACATGTCGCCAATAAAATAGAGGCCGTGAACAAATATAACCAAACAAAACATTAGAATCATGAGTGAAAAACTAGACCAATTGAAAACCGCTTTTAAAGATTACCTTATGGAGGTTTTTGCGACAAGCAGACAAGATGTAGATGCTTATTTGAATCGTAGCAGACATGATGTGGAACGGATAGTCAATGATTTTGTCGACCATGGCACATCAACAACTTCCGGACACCAGATTACCGATCGGAGGGCTTTGAAACTTAAAAATAATCTGGAGCTATCGGACTTAAGCGAATTCAGTTATAAGTATAAGTTAGAAAAAGATTGTATAAATTTTATTGCAGCAAATGCTACAGATGGTATTGATCTGATTTTTGATTTGATCGCACTTCCAAACAGACGAACAGGTGACAAGAAAATAGATTTTGCAATGAGTTTTTCAGATGATCCGGGAAAGTATTATTTGGTTTTTGACGGAGATCACGTTCAAGATATTTCGAATGATTTCGCAACTTATAAAGATAATTTTGATAGTATTTATAAAGATAGCTTTGATGAAGGCTTTCAAGGAAATATATTTTCGGGGAATGAAAACACGAAAAAAATAGTTGTTTCCTATGATTCATATTTTAAGTCACTATGCGAAATGGCTTTAGAGGATGATGGTACAAAAGCTTTGTTGTTTTTTAATACAGGACTTATCAGTTTTGATCTGGAAGACATTTTCAGAGGAGAATCTCGACTTAACTTTTTCAATATGGGACAATTTACATTATATTATGAATTAGAACACATTGGGAATGGAATAGCTGCTATGGCTGCCACTCAATATGGAGACGTTTTTCCTACTTACCCACCTCTTAGAGAGAGCTGATCTTAAAAACTATTAATCTTACCTGGATGCAATACTTATATTATATATACATTATCGCTGTTACATTTTGTTTAATTAAGTCTATAGTTAGAAAGGATATTCTGTATGTTTACTTTTCAGCAGTATTATTGGTAGATCTGTATATGTATTTTCTTTTTAAAAAAACATTATGGAATATTCATCCTTATGCCATATTGTTTTACATATGTTTTTTTATATATTACTATAGAGCATTGTTCTATAATAGGCTTATCTACTATTTTATACTTTCATTAGTGTTTTTACTAGGTTCGTTATTGATTTTCAGTTCGGAGAATCCATATGCAGCACCACTTATTATTCTGATGTCTCTCGTATATATTATTCTACCTTTGTTTTGGTTTGCTAAAGAAATAATGACGGTAGATGAACAAAGAATAACTGATAAACAAAAATTTTGGGTGAGTTCTGCTTTGTTGTTCTGGATCATTTTTTTTATTTTCAAGATGATACCGTTATACTTCTTTAATAGGCAAGATCTGGGATTTTTATTGGTCTTGGACAATATATATCAGATCGCAACAATTATATCTTATCTGATTTTCTTTAAAAGCTTATATCATAGATGAAATACATACCAGAGGAAGTAAAAGTCACTTACATCATTTCTATTTTTGTAATGATGCTATTTGTTGGCTTTTTAATATTTCTGGTATTTATATATAACAAGAGACAATTATTGTTTCATCAGCAGCAAAGATTGAAAGAATCAGAATACCAAAACCATATCCTGCAAAAAGAACTTGAAAAACAAAAAGAAATAGAGCGTGAGCGTGAAAGAATCTCCAGCGATATGCATGATGATATTGGGGCCAGGATTTCTGCCTTGAAACTACAGAGTGAATTCATAAAAGAAAACTCTGCAAATAACCCTTTTCTGACCTCTGAATTGGATGAGCTGATAAAAACCACAGAAGAAATGACCGTTGCAATGAGAGAAATGATATGGAGTTTAAAAACACAAAATGATTTTCTATTAAGCTTCATAAGTTTTTCTCATAAATATGCTACAGATTTTTTTTCGAGGTCCAAAATAAAAATACACTTCGTAACAATGATTCAAAAGGATTATCCACTTTACACGGAAATTAGAAGAAACCTTTTTTTTTGCTATAAGGAAGCTCTTAATAATATTTACAAGCACAGTCAGGCTACACATGTTGAGATTGTTTTTATGATAGAGAAAGATAGTTTGAAATTAACCATTTCGGATAATGGCCTAGGGATACAAGAAAAACCTGATCAGGTTGGTAATTATGGTATGTACAATATGCAAAACAGAATGCGTGATATCTCGGGCACGCTGCAATTTCCAGTAACAGAAAAGGGCACTCTCCTTATTTTCACTTCCCCTTTGAGGCTTTGATTTTTATTTTCGTCTTTTGATATCAAAATTACCCGTTTGTGTAATTGACAGTAGTTGTTCTTTTTCTCAAATTTGGAACAACTAACAACCATGAAAGACAATAACCCATTTCAAGAATGTATACATTCATTAAGGAGACCTTCAGTTATAGCTGGAGGTTTTTACAAAATAAACTCGTTTGTGACAGATAGTTGGGTTTCTCTGGAAATTTGATTTGGATTTAATGGCTAGGCAGATTTATAAATCGTAATTACAGCACCAATTGCAAAATGTAACCTATTATCATTAAAAATAAAAAACAAAGACACTATGAAAATCAACAATCACAAAGTGGTTTCCGAAAATGCATCTGAGAAAATAACTCAGGAGAAAACCGGCAACAAAGGGGGAACAATGACTCCAGGTTTCATCATTATTCACTTCACTGCAGGGCGCAGCGCCGAATCCTCGGTAGAGTGGTTCAAGAATCCAGGAGCTGGGGCCTCGGCACATCTTGTCATTGGACGTGATGGCAAGATCACTCAACTTATTGATTTTAATATGAAGGCTTGGCATGCTGGCGTGAGCAGATGGGCAGAACATGTGGGATTCAATAATTTTTCAATAGGTATAGAGTTGGATAATCCAGGAAGATTAAAAAAAGAAGGCGGTAAATATATCGCATGGTTTGGAAAAGAATATCCTGAGGAGAATGCTGTTGAGGCAATACACAAGCATGAGGATACTCCAAGTTACTGGCATAGCTATACCGAAAAACAAATACAGACTTGTCTGGAGGCCTGTAAGGTTCTTATGCAGAAATATCCTACCATCAAAGAAATCTTGGGTCATGATGATATTTCTCCGATGCGTAAGAATGACCCTGGTCCATTATTTCCTATGGAGAATTTCCGTGCAAGACTGCTAGGAAGACATGATGATACTGCAGATATCTTTAAAATTACTACCAATGGTACAAATCTGCGAAGAGGAGCCGGAACAGATCATTCTGTAATAAGGCAGCTTTCCAAAGATACGGAAGTAGAATTCATCAAAAGTGAGAAAGGTTGGTTCTATGTTTTCATTGCGGAAAAACCGAATGATGGTGAAGACGTTCTGTATGGTTGGGTGCACAATTCTTTGGTGAGAAAATAGATTATTACGGAAACTGATTACAATAAGACAAAATGTAAATCACAAAAAACAATAATCATGAGTTTGAAAAAGTATCTCCGCGAACAGGGTTATGATCTGATCGATGGACCTGTAAGAAATCACAAGCCTCTACAACTTTGGTTAAAAAAGACCTTTGATGAGGTTGAATTATATTATTCACATATTGACCATGCTTTCATTAGCGATATTCCGTTGATTGAAGTTACGAATGATGCTTTAAGTGTTAATGCAACTAAAAAAGATGATTATGGATTTAATATTGGAATTACACTTCTGGAAGATATTCTAAAATCTCTAGGACTTGGAAATTTTGAACTTTCAGCGAAGATCAAAAATGGAAAGAAAGTTACTATTTCTTATGATAATTCTATAACAAAGGAATACCCGATAGGAGAGATAGAAAATTATTTTTCAAAAGCAGATTTTAGACACAGCAATCCAGCGTTGCTAAAGAATGCTAATCGTAATAACATACTTGTAATTTCAGGGGTTGTCTTTGCGAAAAATCTTGTTGTAGAAATTGAGACAGATTTTAATTTATCTGCTGAATTGATCGCCAGCTTAAATAATTCTGCAGAGGGAAAATTAGATTTTACAATCAATAGTCAATCCAAGCTGAAAATGATTTCAAATGGGATAGGCTATTTTCCAATTGCCGTAAAGGCTAATCGGATTGATTTTGACAAAGGCTCATTCAAAAAATTAAAATTAATAACAGACAGTCAAGACAGGTTTTAGTAAATCCTTCATTTTATAAAATATTTGATAAACTATTATTTTCTTCTTCATCAAAAAGCTCCATCGATTTATTTGGTGGAGCTTTGTTTTTTGTGAAAGAGGTTTGCCCATTCCCAGCTCTCTCTGCTTCAAATCATCCGCACCGCCGGTTTTTCTTGGCTGACCAGATTTACCTGAACCGAAGTTATAAGTATACGAAAGCGTCGCAACTCTTGTGTCTCTTCTCACAATGAAGTTTTCTAGAATAGCTTTGATGATAAGCCATTGGTCAATCGTGATGTTGAATCCGTTTCCTTCCAGTTGTCTCTGAGCATAATTTCTGTAAGCTCGGATGGCTTTGTCGATATTGTAAAATATGATTGAATCTAAATTTTCCATAATTATTTTATTTTAAATTGATTTATCAATTATTGATATATCAATTAATTTATTGTGATTGTTTTTGATTTGTTACAAGGGAGTGAAAAAAATATCCATCTTTTTGAGACGGATAATGATGTTACTTTATAAGTTTATCTAATAGAAATTTCCAGCGGGGATTTTCTGGTTCCAATTGCTGAGCTTTTCTGAAGCATTCGATTGCTTTTTTTTTGTTGTTATTCCTTTTGTAGATTTCTCCAAGACTTTCGTAAGGAAGCGTAGAATTTGGATATTCGGCTGCGTTCAACTCGAAGATTTTGATGGCATCATTTATTTTACTTGCTTTTCTTAATTCGTGACCGAGATAGTTCAATTGATTTTCATTGAAATATAAATCTGATTTTTTTGACGATTTCAATCTTTTATATAAATCGATTCCTGAAGCTACGCCCGATTGATTAACCGTTGTTCGCAATGTATCCAGTAATTTCCAGGGATATTTGTACGGCATAATCTTCGAAGTAGAATCAATGATGTGATTGCCAATATCTGTAACGCCATTATTAGAATTGGACAAAACAACTACCGCAAATCCATTCTTGTTATCAATCCCTAAGAATGTTCTGTAGCCGGGTGTTCCTCCGTCTTTGAAAATGATATATTTTCCATCGTCATTATATAAAGTCCAGCCGAGCGTCGCATAACCTTTGTTACCGTCTTTTTTAGCTTGTTTCAAATGCGTCAGTTCCATTGCGGGATAAATATCAGATTTGATGAATCCCAGATTGGCAGCCGCAAAAGTCAACATATCATTGGCTGTGGAACGGAAACCACCGCAAGCTTCAATTGCTCCCAACTCTATAAAATCAGCTGGTTCGCCATACTCCGAATGTCCGATTGCTGTTCTTTTCTTGATTTCCGGAGTGAAAGTAATCACTGTACTCTTCATACCTAGTGGCTTGCAAATGACATCTTCTACAAAGGTTTCATAATTCTTCTGATAAGCCACAGAAGTTAGAATCTCGCCTAAAACTCCATAACCGACATTAGAGTATTGCCATCTGGAATCGATGTCAAAACCAGGTTTGAAATCAGAAACATATTCATACAATCGCTTCACGCTGTAATCGGCGTAAGGTTCGTCCAAATTTTTCGGATCGACATTGTAGGGAAATCGGGGGAAAGTTCCGCGGTGTGTTGAGAGATTGGATAAGGTGATTTCTTTTCCGTTCCTTGTTGGTGATTTTACATTTTTAGGAAGAAATTTTGAGATCGGGTCATTCAGATTGACTTCGTGTTTCAAACTCATATCCGCCAACAGGAGAGAAGTGAAAACCTTTGTTATGGAGCCAATTTCATAAACCGTGTTTCCGTCTGGCAAAACTGGATTCTCATCACTAACAACGCCTTCGGAATAGATTTGTCTTCCGTTTTTATCAATGATTCCAACAACAATGCTTTTGCTTCTTTTATTGGCAACTTCTTGTTTTATGATTGCTTTTATACTATCTGCAGATAACTGTGCAAAAGTGATCTGTGATGCAAAAGCCAATAATGTTAGGATTGATTTCTTCATTTTTGTAATTGATGTTCCAAATTTAAGACACTCAAAGCTATGGATAATTACATTGGGTAATTTTTAAATAGTTTAAAAAAATAAAAATCCTGCATTTAGCAGGATTATCTAATGTAAAATTCTATTGAATTTGTAGTTATCTCTTCACAAAATACTTCTTCTTTTTATTCTTCCAAGGCGCATTCTTCCCCACATCTCCCGCCATAATGCAACCGAAAGGCATCACTTCATCCAAAACTTCGCAAAGTCCGTATTCTTCAATCTGGGCTCTTACATTTTTGGCGCTTTTGTAGGCGCTTGGTAATTCGGAGATATCGATTTCATTAGAGAAAAAACGGATATCCAATCCTTGTGTTTCCTCAGCAAAAATCTCTTCTGTGGTTTTATGAGCCAGAGATTTTTTATGAAAACTTCTGCTAAAATTTCTTCCTGCTCCGTGAGGCGCAAAACCTAAATTTCTACCGTTGGTTGTCCCAGAGACAATCAACACAGGTTTCGCCATATTCAGAGGAATCAACCTCGGACATGTGATATCTGGTAAAAATTTGTCGTCCAGCGGCGTTGCGCCCTTGGCGTGGTAGAATAGATCTCCATCTCTGAATACAAAATTATGTTCGTTCCAATATCTGTTTAGTTTTTCGATATTTAATTTTTCCAAAATCGCATTATGAATGGATTCATGGTTTTCTTTCGTCCATTTTCTGATTAATTGTAAGGCTTCCCAATATTGTTGACCTTCCTCGGTTTGAAAGGGAATCCAGGCATTTTCCTTCAAGGTTTCTGGTGAGAGTTCTATTCTGAAACGGTTAGCGACTTTCATTCCTTTATCGTACAACTTTGCGCCAGGCGCTCTGGAACCGTGATGCGTGACCAACATTGTGTTGCCTGTATTTTTGGAAATCCCAACAAACAAAAAGTGGTTTCCGTCGCCTTGAGTTCCCATATGTGAACGTGCGATGCTGATCAGGTTTTCGTCATTCAGGAAAAGATTTTCTCTGAAAGCATCCATCAACTCCTGAGACATCGGCATTTGCTCGCCTCTTGGTCTTCCGCCGTAACCGAAATGTGTGATGGAATGGGCTGCATCCAAAACATCTTTCGGATTGGCTTTTCCAAAATCTGTCAGCATCACGGAACAGCAAATATCTGCACTATGAAATCCAGGATGAATCGCATTTTTCGCCACCACAACTCCGCCAACCGGGATTTGGCCTTCCGGTCCGGTCGGACAAGCATCAGGCATAATTGCTCCGTTAATTAATGTTGGGGTTTTCATCAAAACGTTCATTGTGTTAATGACTTTTTCAACATTGTCATCTTCACTTTCGTCTTCTGCGCGAATGTTTATGATAAATTCTGCTGGATTTTCTAATAATGAAATCGGTTCCGGAGATTTGAATTGTTCCAGATAGTCTTTCATTTGAGTTTCATCTAATTGATTTTCGTTAATATATTTCAAAGCTTCAGCAAACCATTTTTTCGGTGTGAATCCTAAAGCGATTAAGTCGTTTCCTGTAATTGTTGTCATCTTGTTGTTATTTGATGATGCAAAGTAATTGTGTAAGTGCGCAATGTTTTTGCGCTGTTGAAATTATTTTAATTATTTTTGATGAAATTTTATTAGAATGAATTTAGAACAACTGAAAAACTCTCCAGAAACAATCGATTTCAAAGAAGTGATTGCTTTTATTGATGAGAATTATGATTTTACTCCGACAAAATTCACGAATGGAAATACAGTCAATGAAGCTGATCAGAATAATGGTTCCTGCAAAGTTTTCAGTTTTGCAAAATTGAATGATTTGACCAAAGAAGAAACTTTGGCTTTATTCGGCGATTTTTATAGGACAGATGTTTTGGGAAATCCTGAAGGAAATGACCATCAGAATATCAGAAACTTCATCGAGTTTGGATGGGATGGGGTTTTCTTTGAAGGAGAAGCTTTGACGAAAAAATAATTTATAGACTTTCCACATACTTTGTCATTCCGTAAGAATTTATGATTTCTGAAAAAACATTGTTTAGATTCCTACGGAATGACAAAGTAACTGTTGAAAATTTGAAATAAAAATCGAATATAAATGTCATCAAATAAAAACGCATTAATCCGCTACAAAACTTTGGACAAATGTCTGAAGAATAAGTACAAAAAATATACTTTAGAAGATTTGATGGAAGAGTGTTCCGAGGCTTTGTTTGAGTTTGAAGGCAAAGAATCTTTTGTGAGTAAAAGGACGATTCAGCTGGATTTACAGAATATGCGAAGTGAAAAATTCGGTTATGAAGCACCAATTGAAGTTTATGAAAAACGATTCTATCGTTATAGTGACCCAGATTACAGTATTCATAATATTTCCGTCAACGAAAATGATTTGAAGGCAATGAATAATGCGGTTCAAATCTTGAAACAATTCAAGGATTTTTCTATGTTTAAAGAAATGAATGGCGTGATTCAGAAATTAGAAGATTCTATTCAATCGACTAATCAAAAATCAATTATTCATCTTGATAAAAATGAACAATTGAAAGGTTTGGAATATATCGATATTTTGTATGAAAGCATCCTCAATAAAAAGGTTTTGAAGATTTGCTATAAAAGTTTCAAAGCCAGAGAAATGAATATTCTTACGGTTCATCCGCAATTATTGAAGGAATATAATAACCGCTGGTTTTTGATTTGTTTTCATAAATCAAGCATAATGAATCTTGCTTTGGATAGGATGGAGGAAGTCAATGTTGATGAAAATTCGGTTTATATTGATAAGGATTTCAATGCAGACCGATATTTTGGAGAAGTGATTGGTGCGACAGTTTCCGAGACGCAACGTCCGCAGAATGTAATCTTCTTTATTAATCGAAAACACGCACCTTATGTAAAGACAAAACCTTTTCATCATTCTCAGGAGATTATAAAAGAAGACGAAACCGGAACAACTTTCAAAATATGTGTTCAGTTGAACTTCGAATTAGAAAGAATGATTCTCGGAATGGGAGAGTTTATTAAAGTTTTAGCTCCAAGAAAATTAAAACAAAGAATTCATAAAAGTCTAAAAGAAGCAGTTCGTAATTACAGTTCTGATGAGAATCAATAATGGCGCATTTCTTGTAATAATCTTAAAAATTTAAAGATATGAAATCAAGATTGTTAAGAATGGCTCTGACTTGGGCAGCTCCTTTTATAATAGGATATATCGTCAACAAAATAGAAGAGAGGACGAATAAAAATAAAATCAAAAAAAACATAAAAGCATAAAAGCATAAACCAATAACCACTGAAGATCAGTGGTTTTATTTTTTATAATTTATTTAAAAACAAAATTTAAATCCTAATTTTTATCAAGAAAATAACATTTTGGCTTAAGTTTTGAATTTTCAGCACAAATAAATAAATTATGAAAAAATATATCAATATTATTCCATTATTCCTAATGTTAGGATTATTAACAAGCTGCGAAGCAGTGGAGACCATTTTCAAAGCCGGTATGTGGTGGGGAATTATCCTCGTAGTTGGCGTCATCGGCTTAGTAATGTGGCTTCTATCAAGGGGTAAAAACTAAAAAAGCGGGAAATGTTTCCCGCTTTATTTTTTATGAAATTCAAATCTTAAAGATTTTCCAAAGTCTGACTAAGGTCATTGTAACCACCACCGTTGTAAACGTTTTCGAAACCTTGAGATTTGTAAAAATCTGTTGCTTTTCCGGAACGGTTTCCAGACCTGCAGAAGAAAATTACATTTCCGTCCAAAGCCCTGATTTCATCGATATGAGCTTCGATATCTCCTAAAGGAATATTGTTGGCTTCTGCAATATTTCCATCCATTTCTAATTCCAAAGGCTCACGAACATCAATCAAATGATAGTTTCCCGCTTTCAATATTTCTTCTATTGCCATAATTTTAAATTTTTACTGTTTTAATTGTAACAAAACTACAATATAAATTTCAAAAAGAGAGTTTACTTTAATATAAAAATCTAGAAAAATAGTATTGAAAAAATTGAAGATTTAAAACCTTGCGACTTCAACTTTACAATTATTATATTAAAGATTTTGCGTCTTTGCGATAAAATTATAAAACATTAATTTCGCAAAATATTATGATTCCTAAAGAAAGACATACGCAACTTATCAAAACCAAAGCTTCAGCATTTGGGTTTCAGTCGTGTGGAATTTCGAAAGCTGACTTTTTGGAAGAAGAAGCTCCTCATCTGGAAAATTGGTTGAAAAATAATCATCACGGTGAGATGAAATATATGGAAAACTATTTCGATAAACGTCTTGATCCGAGATTGTTGGTGGAAGGTTCCAAGTCTGTAATTTCTCTCAGTTATAATTATTTTCCTGAAGAAAAACTTCAGAACGAAAATTTTAAGCTGGCAAAATATGCTTATGGAGAAGATTATCATGAAGTTATCAAAGATAAATTAAGAATGTTAGTTGTGGAACTTCAGGATGAGATAGGAGAGTTCTCTTTTCGTGTCTTTGTAGATTCGGCACCGGTTTTGGAAAAAGCCTGGGCGAGAAAATCAGGAATTGGCTGGGTCGGTAAGAATTCCAATTTGATTACCAAGAAAAATGGTTCATTTTATTTTTTGGCCGAGATTATCTGTGACTTGGATTTAGTCGAAGATTCTCAGGTTACAGACCATTGCGGAAGCTGTACCAAATGTATTGATGCATGTCCGACTCAAGCAATTATTTCTGATAAAATTATCGACGGAAGAAAGTGCATATCTTATGCAACCATCGAACTGAAAGACCAGATTCCTGACTTTTTCAAAGACAAAATGGATGATTGGATGTTCGGATGCGATGTCTGCCAGGATGTTTGTCCGTGGAACCGATTTTCGGCTCCCACTTTGGAAGAGAAATTTCAACCGAATTCTCAGCTGAAAAACTTTACAAAACAGGAGTGGAAAGACATTACCCAAGAAGTTTTTTCCTCGGTTTTCAGAAAATCTGCGGTTAAACGGACAAAGTTTGCAGGACTAAAACGGAATCTCGATTTCTTATCAGAGTAGAATCCCGTTTGTCGAGTTATTTTCGTTTTTGAACTCTTTTAGGTGCAACTTTTACTCTAATCTTTAATCTTTTGTTGGATTGGCGTTTTTTCGGCATATATTAGTGATTTTTCGTTATTAAATTTCAAAATAAATTTTCATAAAACCAAGAAAAATTAAAAAAAATTAACATCTCCGTTTTGCTTCAAAAATTTTATTATCTTTATTGTTCTCTACGATTCGTAAAAACAAACGGATGAAAAAAATGCTGCTAATAATCATAAAAATAATCGGCTTCATTATTGGAGTCGTTTTTTTGTATATCATTTTGGGATTATTGATTCCTTATATTCCCGTAAAAGCTGAAAAAACGGACGAACCAAAAACGATAGAATTGTACATCCTGACCAATGGTGTGCACACAGATTTGGTGCTGCCTGTCAAAACAAAATATGTTGATTGGAGTGAGAAACTGCCATTCGAAAATACAAAAAGGAAACAGATGGATTTCAATTATATCTCATTTGGCTGGGGCGACAAAGGTTTCTATCTTGACACACCAACTTGGTCTGACCTCAAATTTTCAACAGCTTTTAAAGCGGCTTTCTGGCTTAGCGACTCTGCGATGCATTGTACTTATTACAGGACGATGAAGCAAGGTGAAGATTGTAAAAAAATGATGTTGACCGAAAAACAATATCAGAATCTGATTCAGTTTATTGATTCCAAATTTGACAAAGATGCTTCTGGAAATTATGTCCTTATAAAAACGGATGCTGTTTATGGAAATGATGATGCTTTCTACGATGCCAAGGGCAGTTACAACTTCACTTATACCTGCAACACCTGGGCAAACAATGGACTGAAAGCAGCCGGACAGAAAGCTGCGCTCTGGACACCAACGGATTTTGGGATTTTTCAGCATTACAAATGAGAGTAATATCAATTTATTTAATGTTTTTCACAATCTTTTTTGGATGTGAAAAAAAAGATTTGTCAACCGTATCAAATCCTATTACTGAACTCAAACCAGTTTTAAATGATTCTAAGCTTGAAAAAAAAGCAAAGGAAGCTTTGAAATTTTGTGAAACTGAAAACCTCAATACGGACTTTTGTATTTTGATCGATATGGGCTTGTATTCGGGGCTGAAGCGTTTCTTTATCTATGATTTTAACAAAAAAGAAATTTCGCAAAAATATTTGGTCGGTCATGGTTGTGGAAGTAATTCCTGGAGCGGAGATATGAGTAAGGAAAATCCAACTTTCAGCAATGAGGATAATAGCCATCTTTCTTCTTTAGGGAAATATAAATTGGGAGAAAGAGGTTACAGCAATTGGGGCGTGAATAGAAAATACTTGATGCACGGTCTGGAAAAAACGAATAACAATGCTCTAAAGAGAATTATTGTTTTTCATTCCTGGGAAAAGATGAGTGATGATGAAGTCTATCCAAATGGTTCGCCTGAAGGTTGGGGTTGTCCTACAGTTTCGAATAATGCATTTATGAAAATTGACCCGATGATAAAGAATTCTCAGAAACCGGTTCTAATGTGGATTTATAATTAGATAAAAATGAAACATCCAAAGAAAATATATTATTTTCCTGGTTTGATAAGTGCCGTTATCATTCCGATTTTATTTTGGTTTTATGGAAATCGAGAATTAAATAAGCCGATTCCTAATGTTATAGATATTGGTTTGCCGGCGAAAGAAATTGGAAAACCTAATTTAAGTTTCGAACCTTATAGAAATTGGAATTATAAAAAAATCATTGTAAAGCCGAATACGGCAAGACGGAATTCTGACTATTACGTTTCTGAATTAAAAAAAATGCAACAACGAAATCAGAAAAATACAGGGTTAGAATTTATAATTGATGAACAAAATTCTTATGATGATTTTATTTCTTTGTTTAATGATATGGCAATTGTTAAACAAGAAACCTATGCATTAGATATAGAAAAAACAGGTCATTTTTTTGCTACAGTCAATTATCAAGATCCAAAATTGGATAAATATGAAAATGAATGCTTACTATGTAATGACTTAATTACAATTACTGATGGGGGAGGTTTTTATCAACCAAAATTTTTTGAGAATTTTCAAAGAAATATAGTGCTACTTCCAAAGCAAACTTTTTACCTTATTTTCGGATTTTTGATTTTCCTAAATATTTCATTATTTAGTATCAAAGAATCTTTACAAAAACATTAAATTTGCCACCACAAAAAGCTAAATGCCAATCGCTATTAGCCAAAAGCAACAAATATGACTTCACAAGAAATAAGACAGCAATTTTTAGATTTTTTCAAAAGCAAAGAACATCTTATTGTTCCTTCTGCGCCAATTGTCCTTAAAGATGACCCGACCTTGATGTTTTCCAACTCAGGAATGACACAGTTCAAGGATTATTTTTTGGGATACAAAGAACCAAAATCTTCCAGAATTGCCGATACTCAGAAATGTCTGAGAGTTTCTGGAAAGCATAACGATTTGGACGATGTTGGTCGTGATACTTACCATCATACGATGTTTGAGATGTTGGGGAACTGGTCTTTTGGCGATTATTTTAAAAAAGAAGCAATTTCTTGGGCTTGGGAATTACTAACAGAAGTTTATGGAATTCCAAAGGAAAATCTTTACGTAACCATTTTTGAAGGTGACGAAAAAGAAAACCTTGAAAGAGATAACGAAGCGTATAATTATTGGAAAGAATTTATTTCTGAAGACAGAATCATCAACGGAAACAAGAAAGACAATTTCTGGGAAATGGGTGCAAGCGGTCCTTGCGGACCTTGTTCGGAAATTCATGTTGACTTGAGAAGTGCTGAAGAAAAGGCCAAAATTTCCGGTTTGGAATTGGTTAATAACGACCATCCACAAGTTGTTGAAATATGGAATCTCGTATTTATGCAGTTCAACAGAAAAGCAGACGGCTCTCTGGAAAATCTTCCTGCAAAACATATCGATACGGGGATGGGATTCGAGCGTCTTTGCATGGCTTTACAACAGAAAGAATCTAATTACGATACAGATGTTTTCACACCTTTGATTGCTAAAGTTGAGGAACTTTCTGGTAAGAAATATACAGGAATTTTAACAGACGAAAAAGACATCGCTATCCGTGTTGTGGTAGACCACATCAGAGCGGTTTCTTTTGCGATTGCTGACGGACAATTACCTTCCAACGGAGGAGCTGGTTATGTTATCAGAAGAATTTTAAGAAGAGGAATTTCTTATGCATACAGATTCTTAGACAGAAAAGAACCTTTCCTTTATCAATTGGTTGCTGTTTTACAGGAACAAATGGGTAAATTCTTCCCTGAGCTTGAAAAACAGGGAACTTTGGTTACGGAGGTAATTAAAAGTGAAGAAGAATCTTTCCTAAGAACGATTGAAACAGGATTGATCAGAGTTGATAAATTGATTCAGCAAACGATTTCTGAAGGCAAAAAAGTGTTGCCAACAGAAGAAGTTTTTGAATTGTATGATACTTACGGTTTCCCGGATGATCTAACAAGAATTATTGCGGAGGAAAAGGGTTTGACCATCGATGAAAAAGGATTTGAAGAGGCTTTGAATGAGCAAAAACAACGTTCAAAAGCCGATTCTGCACAGAAAGTTTACGATTGGGTAATTTTGGAAGAAAAACCTGAAAACTTTGTAGGTTATGATAAAACCGAGTCTGAAACGTACATCACAAGATACAGGAAAGTAGAAAATAAAGACGGCGAGTTTTATCAGGTCGTATTAAGCGAATCGCCTTTCTATCCTGAAGGTGGTGGGCAAATAGGGGACAAAGGAGTTCTTGAAAATGCTATGGAAAGCTTTGAAGTTTTAGAAACCAAAAAAGAAAACGGATTGATTGTCTCTTTAATCAATGGAATTCCGAAAGATGCAGGAGCTGTTTTCTATGCTAAGGTCAACGCTACCGAAAGAAAAAATTCACAGGCAAATCACTCTGGTACGCATTTGTTGCACGAAGCTTTGAGAGAAGTTTTGGGAACTCATGTGGAGCAGAAAGGCTCATTCGTCGGTCCGGATTATCTGCGTTTTGATTTCTCTCATTTCAATAAAATGACAGATGAGGAATTGAAGCTGGTTGAAGATAAAGTGAATGCCAAAATCAAGGAAAGTATTGCGTTACAGGAATTCAGAAGCATTCCGATTCAGGAAGCTCTGGATAGAGGTGCAATGGCTTTGTTCGGTGAGAAATACGGCGACAATGTGAGAATGATCCAGTTTGGAACGTCGATGGAACTTTGTGGCGGAACGCACGTAAAAAATACCAGTGAAATCGGTTATTTCAAAATCGTTTCTGAAAGTTCTGCAGCAGCAGGAATCAGAAGAATTGAAGCGATTTCTGGAGATAGATCCGCTGAATATTTCAAAAATTTGGAAAAGCAGATCACTGAACTTTCTCAATTGCTGAAATCCAAAGATGTTGTCCGGTCAATTGAAAAATTAATTGAAGAAAATGCTGATCTAAAATCAGAAGTCGAAACATTCAAAAAAGAAAAGGCAAAAGGCGAAATCGGCGACTGGAAAAATGCTTACGAACACAAAGGTGATAAGCAGCTTTTAGTAAAGAAAACATCTCTTGACGCTGGTTCTGTGAAAGATATCGTCTTCCAGCTGAAAAGGGAGATCCCAACTTCTGTAACGGTTATTCTATCTGATGCAGACGGAAAACCAATGATCACCGTTGGTGTTTCGGATGATCTGGCTTCAAGTTATCAGGCTGGAGCAATCGTAAAAGACCTGGCAAAAGAAATTCAAGGCGGAGGCGGTGGAAACCCGGGCTTTGCAACAGCCGGAGGGAAAAATCTGGATGGCTTGGAAAATGCCTATCAGAAGGCTTTAGAATTATAAAATAAAAAACTCCCAGATTTGGGAGTTTTACTTTTATAAATATTATTGATTAAAATTTTTCGGAGAATAGAAAAATAAGAATTTCTTTTTTGCCATTTCAAAATCCCTCCAATTATCACAATCTATTTCGTAGCCTACCACTCCGGAAGTAGGTAGATTCACAATTTCATTGGTTAAAGAATTGGCGAAATTTGATATTCCGTTGTTATGGGAAAATAGTGCAACAGAATTGATGGAGTCATCTAAACCATATATTAAATTCTCAAAATTAGTTTCTCTCGGATTGTATAATGTAGCATCTGTTGAATATGACTTTTCAAAAACTTTGGAAAATAATTCACAGGTATGAAGTGCACGCTTTGCGGGACTCGATATAAATGAATCGATATTTACTGATTTTTCTTTCAAATAATTGCCCATTTTTGTAGCATTTATTATACCTAAATCTGTTAAAGGACGATCGAAATCTTCAATGTCTTCCGGCCAATCACTCTTAGAATGTCTTACGAGTAAAAGTGTTTTCATTCAGAAATAATTAATATTGAATTAAAATTAGTGAAAAAAAGTTAATGAATGTCCTATAAAAAATAATTTTTATATGTTATTTCTCATATATAGATAAAGAATACTTTTTTATTAAAAATTATCTTAAAAAATAAAAAAAGTGAAACATTCTTGCTTCACTTTTTTTATTGAAATTTTTTTAAGATTAATATCCGAAGATATCTTCAAGACTTACTTCCTGGAAATCTCCCATCTTTTTAATAGATTCCATATTCAGGTTCTCCTTTTTACCGATGATTGCCGTGTTATATTTCAACGGTTTGATCTCAGAATTATAGAAATTCGTTAGTTCAGGTAAGGTCAGTTTTTGGATTTCCGCATAGATATCCTTTCTTACATCATAATCGATTCCCAGTTTTTTAAGTGACAGCTGATTGTAATAAGTCACTGTTCTATTAATCCGATTAGATGCGATTTGTTTAAGAGCTGAACCTTTTGCATTTTCGAACTGAGCTGGGATCTGCGGAAAATCTGCCATCAGATCAGTCATTGCGCTCACTGCCAAAGGTAATTTGTTGGCTTGGGTTCCGATGTAGGTTGTTACATAATTCGGATGATTTTTCTCTGTTGCATTAGCATAAGAAACATATGCCGAATAGGCCAAAGACTTACTTTCTCTGATCTCCTGGAAAACGATAGAAGACAATCCACGTCCAAAATACTCATTGAAAACACTTGCTTTCCCGAAGTTGGCGACATTTACATTACCAGCTTTGGCAACTTTGGACATTTCCATCTGAACCATATCGTAAGGTGTGAAATATACTTTTCCAGCTGTTGCAGGCTCAGCATATTCTTTAGGTTTTGCAGGCTGTTGTTGCGTATTTAGAATGAATGGTTTTACTGCCTTTTCCAATCCTTTTTGATCTTCTCCATAAAGGAATACTTCGTATGGGTATTCGTTCAACGTCTTGATCTTGGATGTCAATTCAGAAACATTGATACTTTTCAAACGGTCCTTGGAGATAACATCCGTTAAACGGGAATCTTTCCCGAATTTCGCATAGTTGGCAAGAGCGGCCATGATCCTGTTCTTGTCTTTCTTTGCGACTTCTCTGGATTCAAGTATGGTGTTGACAGTTTGATCATAGATTGCCTGATCCGCTTTCACATTGTTGATCCAGTGATTCATCAGTTCCACTCCTTTCTTCATATTACTTTCCAACCCACTCAATGCAATGATCATTTGGTCATTGGATGTCTTGAATTGATTAGTAATTCCCAACTTGTAGAACTCTTCTTTCAACTGTTCCGGCGTATATTTATCCGTTCCAAGATACTGAAGAACTGTTACACCAAGTGCTAATTCTTTGTCATTATCTGTCCCAAAAGGAAAAACATAATTCACTTGGGCAACCTCATTATATTTATTTTTGATAAAACTTATCTTCTTGTCTTTTATAGTAGATGTAGCAATCGCTGCCTTGAAATCAACAAACTCTGGTTTTATGTCAGAAGATTTTGTATTAATAATATCTTTCAGAAATTGAGATTGTGTTTCTCTGTTCAGTTTGATAGGTGTGATTCCTGGATTTTCTACACGTACCAATTTGTCATTCACACCCTTTTCTTTGTAAACGACAACGTAATTATCCTTGAAGAAATCATTAGCAAATTTTACAACATCCGCTTTAGTAATCGCTTCATATTGGTTGACCTCATCCAATTCCTGCTCCCAGGTTCTGTTGCCAATATAGGTTGAATACAATGTTGTCGCCAGTCCATCGGCTGTTTCCCAACGTTTCATTCTCTGAACTTTTAAATCGTTTACGATAGCGTTCAGCATCCAGTCCGGGAATTGTCCTTTTTTCACCAGGTCAATTTGCTCCAATAACAACTTCTTGGCTTCATCAAAACTCTGTCCTTCTTTAGGAACAACACTCAGAACAAATGCACCATAAGTTTTGAATGGTGATTCATAAGCACCGGCGCCCAGTGTTTTTTGTTTTTGATTGATATTAAGGTCAATAAGACCGGCATCACCATTATTACTTAATATTTCAGCTACTACATCTGCCAATCTTGCTTCCTGGGTTCCGTTAGAATCGGTTCTCCAAGCCAGAGACATTCTGGGTGTCGATGGACTTTTTACCGTTCTGGAAACAATGCTTGTCATTGGCTCTTCAGAAACCATTTTCTTCATTGGTAATTCTTTATACTTGAAAGTTCCAAAGTATTGATCTACCAATTTGATCGTCTTATCAAAATCCAGATCTCCAACTAAAACGACTGCCATATTATTAGGCACGTAATAGGTGTCAAAATACTTGTGGATCGCGACCATAGAAGGGCTTTTCAAATGCTCCGAAGTCCCAATCGTGGTTTGCTGACCATTTGGATGTTTGGGGAAAAGGGCTTCCATCATTGCATAGTTTACAAGACGTCCGTCATTATCCTGAGCACGGTTATATTCTTCGTAAACTGCTTCTAATTCGGTATGGAATAACCTCAAAACCAATTCAGAGAAACGTTCTTTTTCAACTTTTAGCCATTTCTCCAATTCGTTGGATGGAATGTTGTTTTTGTAAACCGTTTCGTCTAACCAAGTATGGGCATTGGTTCCAGTTGCTCCAAGAGAAGAGATTGCTTTGTCGTATTCGTTGGCTATTGCATATTTAGAAGCTTCCTGAGATACTTCATCGATTTTCTTGTATAATGCTTTTTTGTTTTCCGGGTCTTTTTCTGCTTTATGTTGCTCATACAAATCAGAAATCTGCGCTAACAAAGCTTTTTCCTTAGCCCAATCGCTGGTTCCCAAATGAGAAGTTCCCTTGAAAACCATATGTTCAAGATAATGTGCTAATCCTGTATTATCACTTGGATCGTTATTTGACCCGGTTCTTACAGGGATGTAAGTCTGGATTCTTGGAGCGTCATCATTTTTTGCGAGATAGACCTTTAGTCCGTTTTTCAAGGTGTAAACTCTTACGCCTGACTGGTCATTTTTTACCGTTTCGTAAGTATAACCTTGTTTATCAGTTGAGCTTTGTGTTTCAAATTTCTGTGCCATTGCATTCATCATTAATAAGAGTGAAACTGAAATAAATATTTTCTTCATTGTAAACTTTTATTTTTTCGGAGCGTAATTTACGTAACATTTTATTAGTTGACAATTGTTAGAGAATGTTACTTTGATACCGAATGAAAAGTTCGGATTAGAATCTGTATCTTTTAAGATTTTGTTAGCGTAAGAATCTTATTAGTGTTTTTCAATTTTTTCAATGGACTCAAATAAGATGTGTTAAATAAATAGTTAAAAAAAGACAAACTTTCATTCAAGTCTGTCTTCTTTATTTTATTGAAATCATGTTCCGTATTTATTTCACCAGAACCGTGACGATTTTTTCGTCTTTGCCATCTCCGTCTATATCATCATAATCGGAAACGAACTGCAGTTCATTATTGGTTCGGCTCACAATCTCTACATTTTCTCCATCTATGACCAATTTTTTGGCGTTATGGTCATAAGAATAAGGCACCGTTACAAAACCATAGTTCTCACAATCTCCTTCCGCATTAGAATCATAGACGTGTGAAGTCATGGTATTATTTGTACTGAAATTAAAAGTGCTAGCCTTATAACAATCGGAATATGCGGTGTTTGAGATTGTCACGCCATTATTGCCAATTATAATCTTTCTTGATGGACTCCACGTACCAATAATGGAAAACTCCTGGCTGTCTTCATTGTCTTTCGAGCATGAACCCAAAAAAAGACTGACTGAAAATAACGTAATTAAAGTTCTTTTTATCATTGGAATATTTTTTCTGAATAAAATCTTATTGTTTAAACATTATCCTATTTTGACCATTTCCAAAGCTTTCGGTAAAAAACTATTTGGAAATATTTGTCTGGCTTCTTCTGTCATCACGCTTAAATCACTGTAGCGGTTCGAGAAATGACCCAAAATCAGTCTTCCGACTTGTGCTTTCTTGGCAATAGTCGCTGCTTCCAAAGCTGTAGAATGGCCTGTATAATCTGCCATTTCTTTCAAGTTGTGGAGAAAAGTAGACTCGTGGTAGAGAACATCTGCATTTTCAATAATCGGGATGATATCTTCTTTATATTTAGTATCACTACAGAACGCATACGAAACGGAAGGCTTTGGATCTGTTGTTAATAGAGAATTTTCGATAATATCTCCGTCTTCTGAAACAAAATCTTTCCCTAAACGGAGATTCTGAAAATCGCAGATCTCTATTTCTTTGTACTTAGATATCTCTTTCATGTTCAGGTGGCGATCTTTTGGTTTTTCTTTGAAAAGATAACCGTTGCAGTAGATTCTATGATTCAATGGAATTGTATAAACTTCCACTCTTTTATCTTCGTAGATCTTTACGGATTCTTTTCCCTCTAGTTCATGGTAGATCACTTCAAAACCTTTATAAGTTTCAGTAATTTCAAAAATTGTATCCATCATCTTTTTGATTCCTTTCGGACCGTAGATGTTAAGAGGCGTTTTTCTTCCAAGTAATCGGAAAGATGCTACCAATCCTGGTAAGCCAAAACAATGGTCGCCATGAAGATGTGAGATGAAAATGTGATTAATTTTAGAAAAACGCACTTTTGCTTTACGCATTTGCACCTGAGTTCCTTCACCACAATCTATGAGAAAATGGCGCTCTTCCATTTCCAGGAATTGAGAAGTTGGTGAGGAATTGATGGTAGGAATCGCAGAGTTGAATCCTAAAATTGTAAGATATGTACTCAATTTTCTTTTATGTATTGAAAATTAAAAGGCTAAATATACAAAAACATCGCAAAAACTACAATATACCCCCTCTGGAATTAAGAAATTCCAGAAAAAGTTTCAGAGCTTCACTTCTATGACTGATCTTGTTCTTTTCTTCAGGCAGCATTTCTGCAAATGTCAAATTATAATCATCCGGAACAAAAATCGGGTCATAACCGAATCCGTCTGCTCCAAACACTTCTTTGGTCAGATTACCGTAAACCCGACCTTCAAAATAATGCTCGCCATCTTGGTCTTTGAAGCATAAGGTTGTGATGAAATATGCTCTTCTGTTTGGTTCGTCCTTCATCTCTTCCAAAACTTTCTCTATATTTTTCTGGAAATTGTGATTCCCTGCATAACGCGCTGAAAAAATCCCAGGGCGACCGTTCAAAGCTTCTACAACTAATCCACTGTCATCTCCGATACTTGGTTTTCCTGTTTTCTCGAAACAATATTTGGCTTTTATAAGTGCATTTTCGGCAAAGGTGTTCCCATCTTCTACGATCTCGTCATTCAAATCATAATCCGACAGGCTTGTCACAATATATTCTGATCCTAGAATCTGCTGTATCTCTTCTTTTTTATGTAAATTATGTGTGGCTATAAGGATTTCCATTTTTAGGATTTAGATTTTTTGAAGTTAGTTTTTTACATTGAATTGCACGCAGCCCGACCTGAGTGGAGCTCTTTTTCTTTTTTATCAAAAAAGAAAAAGCGGGAACGGAGGGCGGAGATAGCTGCCATAAATTTAATCTTTATAAATAATGTTCTTATGTATGGCGAAAAAGTAAAACGGAACGGCGAAAATCACTATTCCCATTACCAGCACCAACTCGTTGTCGAAATGTATCAAGTCTGAGAATGTTTCTGAATCTGAGTACAACATCATCATTGCTGAAACCAGATTGTTGAATGCGTGAAGCAAAATCGACATCAGCAGCGACTTGGTTTTGTAATACACCAAACCTAATACCAAACCAAGTAGAAATGCACCTGCAAATTGCCAGGGATTGAAATGGACCGCTCCGAAAATGAGGGCAGAAACAATGATGGCTGTTGTTGGTTTGACCTTGTTGTTGATCATTCCTTTCATTATTATTCCTCGGAAAAGGATTTCTTCCAGAATTGGTGCCAGAATGACTGTCATTATTAGTAATGAAATTGGTTCTTTTGCTAGTTTTGCGAATTGGTCTGAGTACATTTTATAAATCTCTCCAAGCAAATCGCCCGTCGTTGGAATCAATTGTGTGGTGTAATCTGCAACCAGCATCATCCCGAACATCATTGGAAATATCAATAAATAAACCCGAAATGGTTTGGTGGAGAAATCAAAATTGAGTTTTTTGCCGTCTTTTCTTACGATAAAAAAATCGAAAAAGAGGATGGGAACTATCATTGTTGCTATATACATCAAAATATTGAAAATTCCTGTATCACTGATGTCTTGACCAAATAACGATGACAATCCGAGGCCGACCGCATACATCAAAGATTGACCAATGAACAGCCCGACAACCAATAAAATCCCAACAAAAAAATCGACTTTATAATTCTGTTCTTTCATTATTTGAGCTCTTTCATATAAACTAAAGGTTCCGATCTGAAAGTTACATCTTCCGGATGAAATATTTTGAAATAATCTCTCAAAACCAAATCGCATCTTACAACACCACTTTCAAAATAGTCATTAGCATTGTCTTTTTCGCGGTTGTTTATCATATATAGGTTGCCTGAATTGAAGACTTTCATTTTGCTGTAATTCGGATTCAAAGTCAATAATTCTTTTTTGTTCCGATGCGGACTAATATTGATCCAATAATTGACATTCTCCGATTTAACAAAAACTTCCTCAAAGCTCAACGGAACGGAAGATGATTCTTTGCTGTCTTTCAGAATATAATTTCCGCCAGCATCATTAATCAATCTTGCAACAAAGGAATTCCCTCCCGGTAAAAACCATTGGCTTCCGTACATTTCATTACAAAGAATATTTGGTTTGGTTGAAGTTTTAGAAGCTAAAATTTGAATCTTTTTGTAATTGTCTTCGATATTTTTGAATGCTTTCTCCGCTTGTTCTTCTGCTCCAAATAATTTTCCAAATAATAACAGATATTTTGATTTTTCTAATGGATTTTGCTCCAGGAATTCGTCCAAGAAAATCAATTCGATTCCGTTTTTCTTTAAGATGTCGTAAGTATTGGCGAAATTGGGAACGTAATTGGTGAAAATGACATCGGGCTTGTTTGCCAGAATTTTTTCGATGTTATATTTCTGCTCGTTTCCGATATTTTGAATTTTATTTTCTTTGATTAATTGATGGATTTTGTTCGAGAAAATATACTCTGGACTGGAAATGCCTGTGATTTTATTTTCCAGATTAAGCTCAGAAAAGTAGCCAATCAAGCTCGAATTAAGCAACATTGCTTTCTTAAATGGTAATTTTTCTTTTGGAATAACATTTTTGAATTTTCCAGAGTTGACAGTAAGATCTTTTGAGTCATCAGAATAATTAACTCTTTCCGAGATAGTTATATTTTGTGAATCCGATTTTGAAATTTCTTTTTTACAGGAAATTGTAAAAACAAAGAAAATTAAAAATAAAAAAATGCGTTTCATTTTCCAAAGAAAGTAAAAAAGTACTATATTTGCAAACCTTTAAACAAGGCCTCGTGGCGCAACTGAATAGCGCATCTGATTACGGCTCAGAAGGTTACAGGTTTGAATCCTGTCGAGGTCACTATCTGTATCAAAATCAGGTAACTTACTAAGTTACCTGATTTTTTTATTTTGCACAAAGTTTGCTACAGTGATATTATTACTTATTTCCGAAACCAAAAATAAAGAATACAATGGATAATTAAATTTAAATGAAATTTTTATCCAAAATAAATATTTGGTGGATAATATTTTCGGTATAAATTAGTTTGTTATTTATTTAAATCTCAAATGTTGAAACTATTCTGTTTGTGTATATTGATTTTCTGCTATGTAAAAATTACAGCACAGAATAATTTTACTTTTTCCCACGATAACTATAGTGGTATCAATTCTGCTGTTCTTTCTCCCACACAACCTTTCCTTAATTCAAATCCCTGGGATGTCAATCTTATTTCTGCCGATATACTTTTACAAAATGATTATGCCTACATTTCCAAACAAAATGTTTTGGGCTTGCTGAATGCTGAAATTAAAGTGGCAAATCCCAAAAAGAATATTAGAGGCGAAAGCCAGCCTAATATTTTTGATTTCTATAACAAAGAAAGAGCTGACCTTTTGATGAACACCGATATTATGGGACCTTCTTTTTCTATGACCGCCAATATAAAAGAAAAAAAATATGTTTTCGGATTGTTCAGTCGTATGAGAGCGCAAGGTTCGGTTTTGAAGTTGGACAATTATTTCCGATTTGGAAACGAGATGATTCCACAGCCAGAGGACTATAAAATGAACCCTTTCTCCTCTGCTGTTATGAGCTGGAACGAGATTGGACTGAATGCTGCTACCGAAATATTTCCCTATTCCGATAAGCATTGGATTCTCGGAGTTAATCTGAAATACGAGATTGGTCTGGATGCGGGCAATGTCATTAGTAATAAGGATATCGATTTATCAGCTACAGAACCTGCACCTACAGATGATCCGGATTATATGAATATCTATGCCTCTAACTACGATGTATCTTTGAGCTATATCACCAATTATGATTTCGAGAATAATAGATATGAATACAAACAAAATGGATCAGGTCTAGGTTTGGATATCGGGATCACGATGATGGATAAAGACAAAAGAGAAGATGAATATAATTCCAAATTCTCTCTCAATGTTTTGGATATAGGTTCTGTAAATTTCAAAAATGGAGCGAATCATATTTTCAGAAATGGAAATACGATCTGGTTACAAAATAATCCCGTTTTCAAAGACGAAGACTTCGAGAGTCCAGAAGATTACCTCAGGAAAATAAGTAAGGAAGCTTATGGCGATGAGAATGCTTCCTTTGCGGGGAATGGTTTCAAGATTGGTTTGCCTACAAGCCTAAATGCCAATTACAGCCAACGGATCAAGAAGAATCATTTCATCAATTTCAATTGGATCCAGAGAATTCCAGTTTTCAAGAATTCGGTGAAGCGCAATAATTTGATCAATGCCAATTATTCTGTCCAAAAAGAAGCGATTGGTTATGGCGTTTCTACATCGTTGTCAGAATATAAACATCTGTATTTCGGAGGTTACTTGAGGTTAGGTCCGGTAATATTAGGAAGTGAAAATCTTTTTCCAATGTTCTTCAAACATAAACAGCTTCATGCAGCAGCATTTTATCTGGCGATCAAACTCTATCCGTTCTGGGATAACGAGTTCAAACGTCACAGAAGACAAAAATGCGATTGTGAAAAATAGATTTTAGGGAAGTCCAAGAGAATTATTTCCAATTCAAATTTCGTAATTCTTTCATCCTAAAAAACTTTGCCAAAGACGGGAATCTTTGGCAAAGCAGTATTTGGTTAAAATTTTAATTACTTCACAATTTTCATTTCGTTCAGCAGCCATTTCGCATCCGCATATTTATCAATGACGAAAAGGATATACTTTGTATCGACCATGATATTTCTACAAAGTTTCGGGTCATAATTGATATCACTCATCGTTCCTTCCCACTGTCTGTCGAAGTTAAGACCGATCAGGTTTCCGTAAGCATCCAAAGCTGGACTTCCTGAGTTTCCTCCAGTGGTATGGTTGGTCGCTGTAAAGTTTACGGGAACATCTCCCGTTTTGTCTTTGTAGATTCCATAATCTTTTGTATTATAAAGGTTTATCAATTTCTTTGGCAAATCAAATTCATAATCTCCCGGAATGTATTTTTCCAAAACTCCGGCAAGATGCGTTTGATAACCATAAGTTACTGCATCTCTTGGATTAGACCCTTTTACTTTTCCATAAGTCACACGAAGCGTAGAATTGGCATCTGGAAAGAATTTTCTTTCCTTGTCTGTTTCCATTTGCTGCGCCATGAATTTCTTTTGCAAAGCATCAATGTCAGCTTGGAGTGAGGTTACTTTTCCATCAGTTGTTTCTAGATAAGAACTTTTGAAAGTTCCAAACATTTGAACAAAGGGGTCTTTTTTAAGATTTTCAACCAAAGTTTTTTGATCTTCGAAAGTTTTATTGATATCTGTGATTTTTGCACCATTCAAATCACCTCTTCCAGTAATGATGGAGATTTTAGAAACAGTTCCTAGCATGCCAAGGTTTTTATTCACATCTCTGAATAAATCAAAATCCTTAGGTAAAAACTGGTTAGGAGTTTTATTCGCATAAAGAGCCAGAATCTTTGCTGTTACTTTTGCGTCCAGTTCTGCATCGTAATCTTTGTAAACCTCAGAAAGTCTTGTTTTTAAAGATTCCAAAGATTTTGCATCCATTTTACCCTCTTCGTATGCTTTGATATAATTTGAATAAATACCAGCCAAAGTAAAAGTTTCAGAATTTCTTACAACCTCAGAATAATAAGCTCTATGAAGATTGTAAGGCGCTTGCTCATTATATTTTTGATTCAAACCATCTATTGTGGTTTTAATGGCGGGATTTTTTGAAATCAGCGTCTGTTCGTATTGTTTCTTTTTCTCTACGGCATTGGACTTTTTCAGACCTTCTACTTCACCAATCCACTTTTTCCAATAATTGGCAATTCTTGCGTATTTGGAGGCATATTGTATTTTGGTTGCAGCATTAGTTCGCATTTTTTCATCCAAGGTCTTCAGGGCAACATCACGTACTGCAATCATTGCCGGGTCTGTTTCCAGCATAATCTTTTCTACGGCAATCGCAGGAAGATATTCTGTAGTTCTTCCGGGGAATCCAAAAACAAATGTGAAGTCGTCCTCTTTTTTGTCTTTGAGAGAAATTGGTAAGAAATGTTTTGGTGTGTAAGGAATGTTATCTTTGGAATATTCTGCAGGTTTGTTATTCTTATCGGCGTAGATTCTGAACATAGAAAAATCCCCTGTATGTCTTGGCCAAACCCAATTGTCCGTATCAGAACCATATTTTCCAATAGCTGAAGGTGGTGCACCGACTAATCTGATATCTTTATATGTTTCTATGACATAAGCATAATACTTATTCCCATAATACATTGACCTTACAGAGATTTTCTGATAACTTTCAGTTTTCTGAGAGGCAATATAAGAATCCGTATTTTGTTTGATTTTAGCATCCAGATCTTTTCCTGTTAGACTTTCAGTTCCTGCAAGAATGTCTTTTGTAACTTCTTTGATGTCAGTGATGAAATCCACTGTTACTCCAGGATTTGGTAATTCTCCATTCATGTCTTTTGCCCAGAACCCGTTGGTCAATAGGTCATTTTCTACAGTAGAGTGTGATTGGATGTTATCATAACCACAATGATGGTTGGTCAATAACAATCCCTTTCCCGAAATGATTTCCGCTGTACAACCACCATCAAACTGAACAACGGCATCTTTTATACTTGCTTTAGAAGGGTCGAAGATATCTTTTGCAGAAATCTTCATGCCCAGTTCCTTCATTTCCTTTTCATTGACTTCTGTCGGAATCCACATTCCTCCGTATTGCTGTGCAAATGCCATTACTGTTGACAATGCAAAAGCTGATAAGAGAATTTTTTTCATTTATAAATTTTAAAGTCTACGAATTTAATTAAAATTTTTGGAAGAGATAATTCGATTTTGCTGAATTATTGGACAAAAAAATAGAATCTTATTTAGATTCTATTATAATTCTGGATTTGTATTTTTAACATATAGCCGATCCTCAACATATTCGATTTTTGTTTTTCCGTGGGGTTTTGGTAATCCATCTTCACCAAGAGCTACAAAAACTAATTTATCAATAGTAATAATTTTCTGATGTGTCATTTTATTTCTTACCTCGCATCTTAGTGTCAAAGAGGTTCTACCAAATTCCACCGCTTCAATTCCTATTTCGATAATATCGCCTTGCTTGGCAGAACTCACGAAGTTGATCTCAGAAATGTACTTTGTCACAGCCCTTGAATTTTCTAGCTGAATAATCGCATAAAGTGCCGCTTCTTCATCAATCCATTGCAAAAGTCTTCCTCCAAAAAGTGAATGATTCGGATTAAGGTCTTCTGGTTTTATCCATTTTCTGGTATGATAATTCATCATAATTCTATTGCATTTTAATTTGGTGCAAAGGTAGAATTTATTGATGATTTTAACAGTTTTAAATCATAGAAAGTATGGATGATTAAATTAATTTTTAGAAATATTAATCTAAAAATCTTTTGGTTGAATTTTTGATTCCCTAGAATCTTAGTATTTTTGTAAAAATTTTTTAGAAAATGTCAAAAGTTAAGATCGGAACAGTTCAGATGTCTTGTGTTGCAGATAAGCAATCAAACCTGAATAAAGCCATTGAAAAGATAAAAGAAGCAGCTGCTAAAGGTGCTCAAATTGTTTGTTTACAGGAACTTTTTACATCATTGTATTTTTGCGATGTAGAAGATTATGACAATTTTGATTTAGCGGAACCAATTCCTGGTCCGTCTACAGCTTCGTTATCAGAAGTTGCAAAGGCTTTGGGCGTTGTGATTATTGCTTCGTTATTCGAAAAAAGAGCACAAGGTCTCTATCATAATACAACGGCTGTTATTGATGCAGACGGAACTTATCTTGGAAAATACCGTAAAATGCACATTCCGGATGATCCTGCTTTTTATGAGAAATTCTATTTTACACCAGGCGATTTAGGTTACAAAAATTTTGATACAAAATTCGGTCGAATCGGAGTTTTGATTTGTTGGGACCAATGGTATCCGGAAGCTTCCAGAATCACTGCTTTGATGGGCGCAGATATCATGTTCTATCCAACAGCTATTGGCTGGGCAACAGATCAGGATGAAGAAACTAATCAAGACCAGTATAATGCTTGGCAAACCATCCAGCGTTCTCACGCAGTTGCAAACGGAGTTCCTGTAGTTTCTGTAAATAGAGTAGGTTTTGAACAAGATGGTGCAATGAAATTCTGGGGCGGAAGTTTTGTGACCAATGCTCAAGGAAAGCTGTTATATCTAGGTTCTCACGATAAGGAAGAAGTTGTGGTAACAGAAGTTGACCTTGCTCAAACCGATTATATGAGAAAGCACTGGCCATTCTTGAGAGACAGAAGAATTGAAACTTATTCGCCGATTACGAAACGTTTTATAGACGAGGATTAATGGTTATAGATAAAGATTTTAATCCGTTAGAAAATGGATACACTTTCCCCGCAGAATGGGAAGAACACGAGGCAACCTGGCTTTCATGGCCTCATAAAGAAGAATCCTGGCCCGAAAGAATTGATTTGATTTATCCTGCTTATGCGCAATTCATTGCTGAATTGACGAAAGGTGAGTTTGTTTGCATCAATGTCAAAGACCAAGAGATGCAGGCTTTTGCAATGGAATATATTTCCAAAGCCGGATCAGATATTTCTAAAGTCGAATTTTATTTTAATGAGACCAACGATGCCTGGTGCAGAGACCACGGACCGGCGTTTTTAGTCAATAAAAACGGAGAAGAACCTCAGAAGATAGTTGTAGATTGGGGTTTCAATGCATGGGGAGGAAAATATCCGCCATTCGAACTGGATGATGTGATTCCGACCAAGATTGCTGAAGAAAAAGGACTTCCGGTTCTTTATCCCGGAATTATTATGGAAGGCGGTTCTGTTGAGTTCAACGGTGCCGGAACGGTTTTGACTTCAAAATCTTGTTTGCTCAATAAAAACAGAAATCCGCATCTTTCTCAGGAAGAAGTGGAAGAGTTTTTGAAAAAATATTATGGACAAAAACAAGTTCTTTGGGTAGATGACGGCATTGTTGGTGATGATACAGACGGTCACGTTGATGATACTATCCGTTTCGTGAATGAAAATACCGTTCTCACTGTCATCGAAGATAATCCCGAAGATGATAATTATGAAATTCTTCAAACCAATCTTCGTCAATTGGAAGAAATGACTTTGCTGAATGGTGAAAAACTGAATATCATCCAATTGCCAATGCCAGACCCAGTTTACTATGATGGACAAAGATTGCCAGCTTCTTACGCTAATTTTTATATCGCTAACAAATCGGTAATTGTACCGACTTACAGATGTGATAAAGATGAAGAAGCATTGGAAATTATTCAAAAATGTTTTCCTGACAGGGAAGTGGTTGGAATAGATTCTACTGATATTATTTGGGGATTGGGAAGTTTCCATTGTTTAAGCCAACAAGAGCCTTTGGTATAGATTTAGGTCCGCTAAAAGCGGATTTTTTATTTTGAAATTATGAGCGAGATTAATACTAAGGATTCAGTCAAAAAGATATTGCCATTTATCTTGGCAACAGCCATATTTATGCAGATGCTGGATTCTACAATTCTCAATACATCTTTACCTTCAATTGCGCGGGATTTGCAGGAATCGCCGCTCAATATGCAAAATGCGATTGTGAGTTATGTCTTAACTTTAGCATTGTTTATGCCTGTAAGCGGTTTTTTGGCAGATAAATTCGGGACAAAAAAGATATTTATCACATCATTGATTTTATTTTCTCTTGGCTCATTATTTTGTTCATTGTCTCAAAACCTCACTCAATTGGTTATTTCAAGGGTTATTCAGGGTGTTGGTGGTAGTTTGATGACGCCCGTGGGAAAACTGGCATTGATTAAAACTTTTGACAAAAGTGAATTGCTGAAGGCGATGAATTATGCTATTGTTCCTGCATTGATAGGGCCAATTCTCGGACCTGTGATTGGTGGCTATATTGTGGATTACCTTTCCTGGCACTGGATTTTTTTAATCAATATTCCAATCGGAATTTTAGGAATATTGCTGAGTCTCAGATGTATGCCCAATTACAAATCTCCCGTTATCGATTTCGATTTAAAAGGCTTCCTGATATTTGCAGCAGCTTCTCTTTTGCTTTCCATTTCATTGGAATTGCTGGGGAATACTAAAAATATTACCCCGATTTTATTGATTTTGATGTTAGGCTTTCTGATGCTGTTTTATTATTACAAACACGCTAAAACTGATAATAATCCCATTTTTCCGCTTAATCTTTTTCAGGTTCGCACATTCAGAGTTGGGATTTTAGGTAATCTGGCGACAAGGTTGGGCATCAGTTCCATCCCGCTTTTGGTCCCGCTGATGATTCAGATGTCATATGGCCGATCGGCTCTTACATCAGGTTGGATTGTAGCACCAATGGCTCTCACGGCAATGTTTGGAAAATCTTTTGTTATCGGGATATTGGATAGATTTGGTTATCGTAAAACTTTGATGACCAATACGTTTATCATTGGTATTTTGATTTGTTGTCTGGCGATTCCGGATGTCAATAGTTCGATTTACTGGTTTGTTCCTATTCTCTTGGTTATGGGATTTTTCAATTCGATTCAATTCACATCAATGAACACCATTTCCATTGCTGACCTCAGAACCTATCACACCAGTAGCGGGAATTCATTGGTTTCTGTTAATCAGCAATTTGCAGTTGGATTTGGCGTTTCTTTCGGATTGATTGTTCTGAAATTGTTCGAAGGTGACACTTCTTTTATCCATAATGAGACACATAATGCGTTTCGATATACGTTTCTGGTTGTAGGTTTTCTTACTATACTTTCAGGATTTGTTTTTAGAAGATTGCATTCAAAAGACGGCGATAATATGAAATCAGTTTAATAATACTTAATGGATTTTTCAAAATTAATTAATTCTGATATTCAAGATTATATCAATCAAAATCTCAATTCTGATCTAACTAAGTTATTATTGAAAAAATCGCCATTTGATAATGTGTCGATGCAAGAAATCGTACAACAGATCAAAGGCAGAAAAACAGCTGAAAAGAAGTTTCCATTCTTGACAAAAGAAGGAATTATCTTTCCTCCAAATCTCAATCTTGAACAAGCTTCATCGCAATCAACTGCAGAATATAAAGCTCAAAATCTTAAAGGAAAATCTTTTCTCGATTTGACTTGTGGATTTGGGATTGACGCTTATTTTTTATCTAAAAATTTTGATGAAGTTACTTTAGTTGAACAAAATCCAGAATTGATTTCAATCGTTGAAAGTAATTGGAAAACTTTAGAAAGAAAAGCCAATTTCATTAATGAACATCTTGAAGAGTTTCTTGAGAATCTTCGACAAGCTCAGATTGACAATGGAAAAATTTTCGATATCGTTTATCTTGATCCGGCAAGAAGAGACCAGCAAAACAAAAAGAAATTCCTTCTTGAAGACCTTTCTCCAAATCTCTTAGAAATAAAAGAACAATTACATTCGATTTCAGATAAAATCATTGTCAAATTATCACCGTTGATTGATATTTCATATTTGATTTCAGAATTGAAAAACATTAGTGAAATTCAAATTATTGCAGTTAGAAATGAAGTGAAAGAATTGATTTTAATTATTGAGAATAAAGAACAAAGAACAAAGAATAAAGATATTGAGATTCGTTGTGTAAATCTTGAATCTGACGAACCTGAGTTTTTATTCAATTTCAATGATGAAAAATCAGCAAAATCAGAATTTTCAGAAAGCTTGAATTTCCTTTATATTCCAAATAACTCAATTCTGAAAGCTGGTGCATTTAATATTATTTCAGAACAGTTCGGTTTGAAAAAACTACATCCGAATACACATTTCTATACTTCGGAAAATAAAGTTAAAAACTTTCCTGGAAGAGTATTAGAAATCGAAATAATTGATTCTAAAGATTTGAAAAAAGGAGATAAGTATAATATTGTTTCTAAAAATTACCCTTTGAAACCAGAAGAAATCAAGAAAAAATATAAACTGAATGACGGCGGAAATCATTACCTGATTTTCACACAATCCATTAATGGAAAAGAAATTCTGAAAAGCGTCTAAATTAATTCACTGATTAACAAAGCTTTAATTAGATGTTAATTATTTAGCCATATTTTTAAAAATAATTGAATCTAAGTTCATCATCCCATAAAATTTCACTACATTTGCACGCGTAAAAAATGGATATGCAAAACATTAGAAATATAGCGATTATCGCACACGTTGACCACGGAAAAACGACTTTGGTTGATAAGATTATTCACGCAACCAACATCTTCAGAGAGAATCAGGAGAGTGGTGAGTTGATTATGGATAACAACGATTTGGAAAGAGAAAGGGGAATTACGATTCTTTCAAAAAACATCTCTGTAAATTACAAAGACACAAAAATCAATGTAATTGATACCCCTGGTCACGCCGATTTTGGTGGTGAGGTAGAAAGGGTTCTCAAAATGGCTGACGGTGTAATCTTGTTGGTAGATGCGTTCGAAGGACCGATGCCACAGACAAGATTTGTACTTCAAAAAGCTTTGGAACTGGGATTGAGACCATTGGTTGTTATCAATAAGGTTGATAAGCCAAACTGTCGTCCGGACGAAGTTCACGACCAGGTTTTTGACTTGTTCTTCAACTTGGATGCTACTGAAGAGCAGTTGGATTTCCCAACATTCTACGGTTCATCTAAACAAGGTTGGTTCAACACTTCGTTAGAAGAAACTGATAATATTTTCCCATTATTAGACGGGATTTTACAATACGTTCCGGAACCGAAAGTAACTGAAGGTAACCTTCAGATGCAGATCACTTCATTAGATTTCTCTTCCTTCTTAGGAAGAATTGCAATCGGAAAAGTAACAAGAGGTGAGGTTAAAGAATCTCAATGGATTGGTCTTGCTCAGGCAGACGGAAAAATTGTGAAAGGAAAAGTAAAAGAGCTTTACGTTTTCGAAGGTCTTGGAAAGAAAAAAGTAACTGAAGTACAAGCAGGAGATATCTGTGCTGTAGTAGGTTTTGATGCGTTCCAGATTGGAGACTCTTTCGTTGACCTGGAAAATCCTGAACCGTTGGAAAGAACAGCGATTGATGAGCCAACGTTGAATATGACGTTCTCTATCAACAACTCGCCTTTCTTTGGTAAAGACGGTAAATATGTAACTTCAAACCACCTAAAAGAAAGATTAACTAAGGAATTAGAAAAAAACTTAGCATTGAGAGTTCAGCAGACTGACGATGCAAACACTTTCTTGGTTTTTGGTAGAGGTATTCTTCACTTGTCAGTTTTGATTGAAACGATGAGAAGAGAAGGGTATGAAATGACAATTGGTCAGCCACAAGTTATCTTGAAAGAAGATGAAAGTGGTCAAAAATTGGAGCCTTATGAATCTTTGGTAGTTGACGTTCCGGAAGAATTTGCTTCTAGAGTTATCGATTTGGCAACTCAAAGAAAAGGTGACCTTCACATTATGGAAACTAAAGGTGAGATGCAGCATATGGAATTCGAAATTCCTTCAAGAGGTCTAATCGGATTGCGTTCTCAGATGTTGACTGCAACTGCTGGTGAAGCTATCATGGCACACCGTTTCACAGAATACAAGCCTTTCAAAGGTGCCATTCCTGGAAGAAACAATGGTGTGTTAGTAAGTAAAGGAACAGGCCCGGCTACAGAATATTCTATCAACAAACTACAAGATAGAGGTAAGTTCTTCGTTGATCCGGGTGAGGAAATCTACACAGGTATGATCATCGGTGAGCAGAATAAGCCGGGTGATCTAGTTGTAAATATTGTAGAAGCTAAACAGTTGAACAATATGCGTGCAGCCGGAAAAGATAAAGATACTGGTGTCGCACCAAAAATCTTGTTCTCTTTGGAGGAATGTATGGAATATATCCAAGCTGACGAAGCGATAGAAGTTACACCAAACTTCATCCGTATGAGAAAGAAAATCCTTTCTGAAGAAGATAGAAAAAGATTGGAAAGACAAGCTAAAGCTTAATCTTCATAAATTTAAAAGCCTTCATATTTTGAAGGCTTTTTTGAATTTAAAACAAAAAACCAAGATGAAACAATTTACCATAAAAATCACCTGTAAAGACGAAAAAGGTCTGGTTTACAGAATCTCTGAAATCCTTTTGGAGAATGGACTTAATATTATCAAGAATGACGAATTCGTGGATAATGAAAAAGCTCTGTTCTTTATGCGAACCGAAGTTTCAGGAATCGCTGAACCTGAAAAAGTGATTGAACAACTCAAAAAACAATTAGGTGATTGCTCCATAGAATTAAGTCAAAATGAATCCAAAAATGTGGTTATTTTAGTAACCAAAGAACATCATTGTTTAGCGGATTTACTGATAAGAAATCAGTTTAAAGACCTTAATTTTAATATTCTTGCTGTTGTTGGGAATTATGAAAATCTGAGAGAATTGACGGAAAAATTCAATATTCCTTTTATTCATATTCCTGCAGAAAATATTACGAGAGAAGAACACGAAGAAAAAATCAAATCGGTTCTTCAAGAATACAACTACGATTATCTTGTTCTGGCAAAGTTTATGAGAATCCTTTCTCCGGATTTTGTGAAAGATTTTGAAGGTAAAATCATCAATATTCATCATTCATTTTTACCGGCTTTTATCGGCGCAAATCCTTATAAACAAGCTTTCGAAAGAGGTGTTAAAATCATCGGAGCAACGGCACATTTTGTAACAAACGATTTGGACGAAGGTCCGATTATTTATCAGGACATTATCAAAGTCAGCCATTCCAAAACAGCTAAAGATTTGGCGAAAATGGGAAAAGATGTTGAACGAATTGTTCTGGCAAATGCACTGAAATTAGTTTTTGAAGACAAAGTTTTTATTGATGGAAACAAGACCATTATTTTTGAATAGAAAAGTTAACAAATTATAAAAGCATCCAAATAATAGGATGCTTTTTTGTATTTCTGATATTATCGTTTAGTTTTGCAAACTATGCGTTTCAGATTATCATTTTTCCAAATATTATTGCTGTCAGTTTTCATGGTTTCTTGTGCAACGAAAACCAAGAAAACTATTGTTAAAAAACCTGTTGTAAAGACAGAAGTCAAGCTTCCGCCAAAACCTGTTGTCAAATTAGATAACATCGAGTTGCCTGAAATCAAAAGGGAGTTCCGAGCTGTTTGGATTGCTTCGGTTGCCAATATCAATTGGCCTTCGAGAAATAATCTTTCTGTTGACCAACAAAAACAAGAGGCAATACAATTACTAAATCTTTTAGCTGACCTCAATTTTAATGCTGTGATCTTGCAAGTTCGTCCTTCTGCAGATGCTTTGTACAAAAGTCCGCACGAGCCTTGGTCTTATTTCTTAACCGGACAAATTGGTCAAGCGCCTTATCCGGAATATGACCCTTTGGAGTTTTGGATTGAAGAATGTCATAAACATGGTTTAGAGTTTCATGCTTGGCTTAATCCATTCCGTGCACATCATTCCAACGGTGGACAAATCACATCAGAATCTATGGTGAAAAAGTCGCCGGATAATATTATTAAGCTGAAAAACGGAATGTATTGGTTTGATCCTGCAGATGACCGAACGCAGGATCAGGCTTCAAAAGTTATCAAAGATATCATTTCCAGATATGATGTTGATGGAATCCATCTGGATGATTATTTCTATCCTTATGCCGAATATAATGGTGGAAAGGATTTTCCTGATTATAAAACCTGGTCAGTTTATCAGCTATCTGGTGGAACACTTTCCAGAGCGGATTGGAGACGTGGAAACGTAAACAAATTCGTGAAGCGAATCTATGACGAAATCAAAGCTCAGAAAAATGATGTTAAATTCGGGATCAGTCCTTTTGGAATCTGGAAACCTGGTTTTCCTGCGGGAATCAAAGGTTCTTCTCAATATGATGAATTGTATGCTGATGCCAAATTATGGCTGAACCAAGGTTGGGTAGATTATTTCACACCTCAGTTGTATTGGCCTGTCGATTCGCCCGGACAAAGTTTTCCGCTTCTTTTACAATGGTGGAACGATGAGAATACAAAAGCTCGCCATCTTTGGCCAGGTTTAAATACTGTTGCTGTCAAAGCTTCCAATAAAGCTACAGAAATTGCTAAGGAAATAGACTTGACAAGACAGATTCTTAAAAAAAATACTGGAGTAGTCCATTACAGCATCGCAGGAATCAGTAAAAACTATGAGATGCAACAGGAGTTGAAGAACAATTCTTACAAAGATAAAGTTCTCATTCCGGAAACAACTTGGCTGACTTCAAAACCATTATCAGAACTCAATGTAGATTTAAAAAAACAAGGCAATATTGTAACGATTAATTGGACAAAAAATAATGGTGCTTTGTCTTATGTGATTTATCTAAAATATGGGAATGATTGGCAAACAGAAATTGTTTCTCCGGAAATTAATACCAAAGCCGTTTCTACATTTTTGAACGGAAAAAAACTGACAACTGTTGTGGTTAGATATGCTGATAAATTGGGGAAGTTGAGTTCTTATAAAGTGGTATCCGTTACTAATTAATAAAAACATTAATCCTTCAAATTATTTAAGGCTTTTATTTATTTAATCCCCAAAACCTGATACAATTCCTCTTTCTTGTTCAGCGCAATAGAAATACTTTTTCCATTGGTCAATTCAACCATATTTCCGTTGAGGCTTCTAATTGCTTCCAGATTGACAATGAATGATCTTTGAACTCGGAAAAACTTAGGTAAGGTCAACACTTCATCCATTGATTTCAAAGTGGCTAAGGTGGTATAAGATTCATTATTGATAACGATTTTCAGATAATCGCCTTGTGCTTCTACATATAGAATTTCGTCCAAAAGAATCTTCGTGAGTTTGCCATCAGATTTGATGAAAATCCTATCTGAATTAACCTGGTGAACAGTTGAATTTTGTCTTAGATCAATATAATCTTTCGCTTTGTTTACAGCTTTCAGAAATCGGTCAAATCGAACAGGTTTCACGAGATAATCCGTCGCTCCGGTTTCGAATCCGTCCAAAGCAAAATCTCTGTGAGCTGTAATGAAAATAATAACTGGCGGATTTTCCAAAGTCTTGACCAAATCCAAACCATTGATTTTCGGCATCTGAATATCGCTGAAAACAATATCTACCGAATGATTTTGCAGAAACATCAGTGCTTCCACAGAATCACCAAAAGAATCGGTCAGTTCCAAAAACGGAATGTCTTTGACAAAATTTTCAATAATTTCGCGTCCAATCGGTTCGTCATCCAATACGATACAACGTAATTTTTCCATCGTTACAAATTAGTTAATTTAGAAGTATGTTGAAAATCGATTCTCGCAGATTATTTTGATTTTGCAGATTTACATTTAGAATCTGCTTGATTTGCTAAATCAGCGAGAATTAGTAATTTCTATAAATTAATTTTAAGTTCAATTCTGAAACTGTTTTCCAAAGTCTGGATATTCAGAATATGTTGATTAGGGTAGAGTAGTTGCAGTCTTTTTTTGATATTTTCCAATCCGATTCCGCCAAATCCTTTTTGGGTTTCTGTCTTATCAATATCATTTTCCAGAACAAAATAAAATGTATTATTCTTGATTTCAATTTCTTGTCTGATGAACTGATTCTGAGAACTTCTCAAGCCATACTTGAAAGCGTTTTCAATAAAAGTAAAAGTCATCAAAGGCGCAATATAAAGTCCCGAAACATCATCTTCTCCAGAAATGTTCAATTGGATATTTTTATCTTTCGGATAACGCATTTTCTCCAGCTCAAAATAATTTTTGATGAAGCCGATTTCTTTTTCCAAAGACACTTTTTCAGCATTAGATTCATACAAAGTATAACTCATTATGTCTGAAAGATTCAAAATCACTTCTGGTGCAGAATCATCTTTTTTGACGCTCAATCCGTAAAGATTATTTAAAGTGTTAAAGAGAAAATGTGGATTCAGTTGCGATTTCAGAAAGTCTTTTTCGATGTTGATATTCTGGATTTCTACTTCCAGTTTTTGCTGTTGTAATTCAGTCGTCTTGTTATAAATCCTTAGTATTTCGAATAAAATTTTAATAAAGAAAAATGGCGACAATGTATAGATCACGACCATTGAATTGGATAGGACGGTTTCGAATTGTATCGCTTCAAAAAACGTCTGGTCTGCATTGTTTTTTATAATATTTTTCAGAAATCCATTCTCAATCTCAAAGCCCAAAAATTGATAAATGCAAAGAATGTAATGATTAACGATCAACCAGATATAGATACAGACAGGAACACTTGACAAAAACATACAAATGCGGAAATAATTATTTTTCCTGATAATGAATGGCGAAAAAATGTAAAAAAAGAAATAAAAAACTACGGCATTATTTATAGAACTTCTCAGCGTCATTATGAAACTGTTGAAAACATTCAGTCGGATTTCCAGATGATAATATAAAAAAAGCAGGAAGGAAAAAAACAGCCACATCAAAAAATGGAAAATTATTTTCGGACTTTTATTGTAGAATTTCTCAAATTCCAGCAATATATCTTGATTGGAAAAATTTTCGTTTTGGTTAAGTTTAGTCTGCATTTTTCTTCTGTTGAAAGGCATTTTCAAAAATAAGCTTTTGAGATTGGAATTTTTAAAATAAGATCAAAGAATTCTGATAATGGCGTTCATCACATTAATAACATTGTGTCCCAGAATCGGATAAATCAAATTTCCAGAGAATTTTCTCAAAATCCCAACACTTAAAGACGAGATCAAGGTCAGATAAACAATCGTGATAATATCAAATTTGAACTGATGATCTGTTGTCAAAACGATTCCGTGAGCAACTCCAAAAAGCAATGTAATGATTATAAATCCCCAACCAAATTGAATTCCTTTGAAGTTCCATTTTGGTAAAAATACTTTGTCAAAAATCCATAAGTAGATTCCTCGAAATAATATTTCTTCCGTCAAACCTGGCATTGTAGCTTGAAAAGCAAAGGTTTCCAGATCGAATTCGCCACCTTTTTGGAATAGAATGAGTTTGAAAATAAAATCGAAAATCAAGAATCCTAGGAAAATCAAAACGCCGTATTTCAGTTGGGTTTTTGAGTTTATAGAAGTTGTAAAGCCAATTTCTTTTTTGTCATTTTTATTGACAAAAAAGATAAATAATAATGCTGAAATAAGACTTGAAAGTTTGCCGATCCACGGAAATTTCAATCCGAAATCTGGCAAATAAAACTTGCTGAATATCTGCAAATAATTGTCAGTTAAAAATATAAGGACGAATAATAAAAGGAATTTCAAATTTCCTTTTTTGGATTTTAAGAAAGCGAGGATGAAGATGGGTAACATTGCTAAAAGCCAGATGAGCGGAGTGAATAGAGACATTTTTGATTGTTTTTAATTTCTGATTCAAAAGTAGAATTGATAAAAACTAATTCAAATGAAAATCGATTAAAGTGAATTTTTATCGGTTGGAATTTCAATTTTTCCCGATGAACGGAGTTTTAATTTATAGATACTTCGAGAACCTCAGTGTGGCAAGTCTGAATTTTATTTGTGCAATATCAAGTATTGTCAGGCTGAGGCTCTCGAAGCCCACTTAAACTTAAAATTCCAATTAATTCTCGAATGGAATCAAGATTTTCAAAAAATACATTAATTTTATAAAAAAATAAACCATTGATATGTCGATAAACAGAAGAGATTGGCTGAAAACGGCTTTCTTGGGAAGTGTTGGGCTGACACTTTCGCCACTTGATTTTTTAGCGAAAAGCACACCCAATTTTTCGGAACTGAAGAATGATGAAAAAACCATCCGACTTTGTTTTAACGAAAATCCGTTTGGTGTTTCGCCGAAAGCTTTGGAAGTGATGCAGAAAAACCTGAGCCTTTCCTCGATGTATGATTTCAAATTTGCAGATGTTTTGTGTGAGAAGTTGGCGGAGAAAAATCAACTTAAGAAAGATAATATTTTGGTTTCTGCAGGTTCGTCTTTTCTATTGGAACTCATCACCAAATATGTCTCGCTGGACAAAGGTCACATCATCATTCCTGACCCGTCTTTCACGATTTTCGAACCAATTGCTGTGTTTCTCGGAATGTCAAAATCTGTGATTCCGCTGAATGATAAAAAGAAAATCGACTTGGAAAAGATGAAACAATCCATCCGAAAAGGTACGAAACTCATCTATATCTGCAACCCGAATAATCCAACCGGAGATTTGCTTTCCAGACAAGAAATCGAGAATTTTATAAAATCTGTTCCTGACAATATCACGATTTTGGTGGATGAAGCTTACATTGAATTTACGAATCAACAATCTTTGGGCGATTTGGTCATTCAACATAAAAATCTGGTTGTTACACGAACATTTTCGAAACTTTATGGATTTGCCGGCGCGAGATTAGGTTATGCGATCGGACATCCGAAAATGATTGAAAATCTGAAGAAACTGCAAAGTTGGAGTGGCGCGGAAATCAGTGTTGTGACGATGGCTGGCGCGATTTCGGCGATGGATGACAAGGAATTTATTACCAAAGTTTTGGATAATAATCAAAAAGTAAAAGATTTCACGAACTCCGAATTCCAGAAACAAGGCATCAGAACCATTCCTTCTTCTGCCAATTTTGTTTATTTCTCATTGGAAAATTACAAAGGTGATTATTTTAAACAGTTGAGACAAGCAAAAATTCTGGGCGGGAAAACGTATGAGGAAAAAGGGAAGTGGACGAGGATTAGTTTGGGAACGATGGAGGAGATGGAGCGCTACTTTAGTGTAATTTCTTAATAAATTATTTATGATTAAATTTTTAAAGAAAATTTTTAGCTCGAGAAATGAAAATATTGAACAATCAATTTTAGGTAATTGGAAGGCTGTAGAGTTTAATAATCAAAAAATTGAAAAAGTAGGTTTTATAGAAGTGAATTTAAACTTTCAGAAAGAATTTGTTCAAATTGATACTAAACTTCATTCATTTGGTGGGCTTGTAGAAACAAATAGTTCTGGAAAATGGAATTTGTTTGGTTCAATATTAAAAACAAATTTTGAAGAAAGTTCTTCTCAATCAGAATTACAATTTTTGGATTCAAATACTGTAATTTTTACTCCAGACCCATTTTTTAATTCAGAAGCTGTCCTTTTCTCAAAATACGTAAGGGATAAAAATAAAATCACGCTAAAATATTACTAAACTCCTTCCGATACTGCGACGGACTTTTCTGCGTATGTTCTTTAAAAGTTTTATTGAAGTAACTGAAGTTGTTAAATCCACTGTCAAAACAAACTTCCGTGATGCTCATCGGCTGTTCTGCCAGGAGTTTTAGAGAATGCGTTATTCGGTATTCATTCACAAACTGCGTAAAGGTTTTATTTGTGATTTTCTTGAAATATCGGCAAAAAGATGGCACCGTCATATTGGATAATTCCGCAACGGTTTCCAACGTAATTGGGTCTTTGAAATGGTCTTTCACATAATTGAAAATCACACTGATTCGGTCATTGTCCTCTTTTTGAGTTTGCAGATAATATTTTGAAGCATTTAGGATTTTGTAATCTTGAGTCTGGGAAAGTTCATCCAAAATATCAACCAAAATCATCAACTTTGTTAAAGATGAAGCTTGTGTCAACGCATCGATTTTGGATTTCAGAGCTTTTTTGACTTCTTCGCCATAGACAATCCCGCTTTTTGCTTTTTCCAATAATGCTGAAATCCGCATCATTTCCGGTGCTTTCCAAAACTGAGAACCCAGAAAATCCATCGAGAATTGTATCACGACTTCATACTCGTTTTTGGTGTTTTCATTCGTCATTCCACAATGCGGAAGGTCGCTCCCAATAAGAATCAAATCGCCGTCGGTGAAGTAAGAAATATTACTTCCAATCTGTCTTTTTCCCGAACCTCCGAAGACAAATATCAATTCAATTTCCGGATGGTAGTGCCAAAAATTGGTCTTGATATTTTCATTCCTCGAATATTTCAAACAAGTAAAACTACTGCCGACATCAGGACTTACAGATTCTAAAACAGGATTATAATGTTTCATATGTAGATTCTATTGCTTTTAAAGGTCGTATGTTATCGCAATTTTCCAATTGATTTTTGGCTATTTTAAGATGGTTGCGGTTTCATAAAACAAAAGTAATTAATATGTTTTAAATTACCTTATTTTATTAATTAATATTTGGTTAATGTTAATATAGAACATATAAATGAAAATTGTATTGTATTATCTGAGTTTAATCCATTATACATTTGCATAGTAAAACAATTAAAAAAGAAATTATTATGAAAAGTATATTAAAATTTGGTTTTCTTGTAGCAAGTATATTCATCTCTACAAGCGCAATGGCTAAGGATAAAGATTTCTCTGTAGCAATTGGAGAAGTTAGTCAGAAAACTTTGCATTTCGAAGTTTCTAATGCAAAAAATGTTTCTCTATATGTTTATAACAGTGATAGAAACGAAATTTTTTCTGAAACACTTAAAAGTGAAAATGTTGAGAAATCTTACAATATGAGTGGAATGGATTCCGGAACTTACTTCCTTGTTGCTGAATCGGATGCTAAAATTGAAAAATATAAAATCGTAGTTGATGGCGAGAATGTAACTTTAGAAAAGTCTCCGGTTTCTGCGATTTCTAAACCAGAATATACAATTAACAAAAATGTTGTGAAATTGCAAATGGCCAATGTGATCGGGGATGTAAAAGTTTCTGTTTTCGATACAGCAAACAACACATATTACAGCAAAAATAATGTGGCGAAAGACGGATTGATTGATTTGACTTTCGATTTGAATCCTGCAAATCCTGAAACTTACATCATCAATGTTGAAAAAGACGGCGATAGTTTCAGCAGAATGATTTCTCTAAGATAGTTTCTCGAAACTAAGGTTATATATATTATTTTCTAAAAGCTTCACATTGCGTGAAGCTTTTTTATGTTTAAATCTAATGAAAATGTTTTGGAAAAGCTTCTCTCGGCGTTTGCTTCATAATATTAAGAAGAAACCAGGACTTCAGGAAGCCGTAACCGTAAGAAAACATTTGGATGTAGGTTGAAATAATCGCCATTCCTGCAATGCTGATATTTTTTGTTACTATCAAAGCGTGGAAGAAAACGAGAAATGTGTAAAGTCCGTACAACGCTAGAATTAAACCATTTCCCCAAACAAAATAATGGATAATTCCCACCAAATATCCTAATAAAAACAGACTTGGAAACCAAAAAGTTGGCTTAGCATATTTCGGATGTCTCTGATTAAGGATTGGTCTTGCACAACCGAATTGATAGACTTGTTTTGAGAATTTTCCGAAGTTGGCTCTTCGTTTGTGATAAACACCAATATTGTCAAAAAACAAGGTTGTGAAGCCATTTTCCCAAAACGTCATCGATAAATCCGGGTCTTCACCAATCCTCATTTCTGAGAAACCGCCAACCTGCAAAAACTTTGCTTTATTCACGCCCATATTGAAACTTCTCGGCTGAAATTTTGTTACCGATTTTTTGCTTCCACGGATTCCACCAGTTGTAAAAACCGAGGTCATAGAATAAGAAATAGCTTTCTGCATCAGATTGAAACCTCGGTGCGCTTTATCTGCGCCACCAAAAGCATCGCAAGGATTTTCGGTAAGGTTCTTCTTGATATTTTCGATGTAATCTGTTTCCACAATCACGTCCGAATCTACAAAAACCAACCAATCGTTTTTGGCTCGCTTTGCACCGTAGTTTCGGCTCAATCCAGGACCAGAATTTTCTTTTCTGAAAAACTGAATATCCAATTGTTCTTCAAATAGTTCAACCGTTGGAAGAAGTGCAATTTTGGAACCGTCATCTACAATTATAACTTCAAAATTTTTATCTGTCTGATGAGAAAGAGAATTCAGAAGCTCGAATAGTTCGTCTTTTCTGTTGAAAATTGCGATGATGATGGAGATTGAATTCAATGTGGATTTTATTTTTCTAATTTATGCACTTTCTTTGTCCCATCATACATTTCATACTGCAAAAATCTCGTCTCTAGTTTTCCGTTGAAAAGTTTAATTTTTCTGGAAGGTCTAAGTCCGATTTTCTTTGGAGCATCCAGGTCAGCAGAAATCAGCCAAGCCAAAGTATTTGGATAATGTTGTTTGAAAGTATCACCGATTTTTTTGTAGAAATCATCGTCGTTAATAGAGATTCTCTCGTCATAAGGTGGATTGAAAACCATCAACAATGGGAACATGTCTTTCTCAGAATCAAAAAAGTTTTGTTTTCTAACCTCGATGATATCTTCCATTTCGGCAGCTTCTATATTGGTTCTTGCTGCGTTCAGAGCTCTTGCGTCCATATCATAACCAACAATTTTTCCAGCGAACTCTCTTACTCTGTTGATCCGGAATTCTTTTATCTTTTGAAATAATTCTTCATCATAATTTTTCCAGTTCTGAAAAGAAAAACTCTTACGGAAAATCTGAGCCGGCAGATCCATAGCTATCATTGCCGCTTCTATTAATAGTGTTCCTGAACCGCACATCGGGTCAAGGAAATTACCTTTTCCATCCCAACCTGCGAGTTGCAGCATTCCGCTAGCCAAAACTTCATTAATTGGCGCAACAGTTTGCTCTTTTCTGTAACCACGTTTAAAAAGCGGATCGCCAGAACTGTCGATAGAGATCGTAACCAATTCTCTATCAATATGAAGATGGAATTTGATATCTGGATTATCTTTATTAACATTTGGTCTTATATTATATTTTTCCTGAAAATAATCGACAATAGCATCTTTCATTTTCAGGGTCATGAACTGAGAATGCTTGAATCTCTCCGAATTCACAGTTGAGTCGATAGCAAAAGACTGATGTTTTTCCAAAAACTGGTCCCACTCGAACTTGAATAATTTATCATAATATTTAGATTCGTTAAAAGCTTTGAATTCCATAATAGGAACCATGATCTTAAGCGCTGTTCTGCAAGAATAATTGAGTTTGTACAAAAAGCCGAGGTCACCTTCGCAAGTGACTGCACGGTTTTTAGCATCTACTTTTTTACCTCCTAGTTTCTTAACTTCTTCTGCCAAAATGGTTTCCAGACCGAAGAAAGTTTTGATTTGTATTTGCAGATTATCTGTATTCATAGCGCAAAAATATGGATTTTAGTTGATGGTTGTTGGTTTATAGTTGATAGAAATTATCATAACTTATAAAAACCATCAACAAACAACTATCAACTGTCAACCAAAAATCACTATTTTTGCAGGATGCAATGGTTCGAAAAATGGTTTGATACACCATATTATCATATTCTTTACAAAAATCACGATTACAAAGAAGCAGAAGATTTTCTTGATCTTTTGACTGATTTTCTGAAACTTGAAAAAAATTCTAAAATAATTGACTTGGCTTGCGGAAAAGGCAGACATTCTATTTATCTTAACAAATTAGGCTATGATATTCTCGGTCTGGATCTGTCTGAACAAAGTATCAATTATGATAAACAGTTTGAAAATGACTCTTTAAAATTCCATGTTCACGACATGAGGAATAAAATTGATAACGAGCCTGTTGATGCAGTTTTCAATCTGTTTACAAGTTTCGGCTATTTCGAAACTGAAGAAGAGGACAAAAGTGTTTTCCGTTCTGTTTCTGATGTTTTGAAAGATGATGGTTATTTTGTCCTTGATTTTCTGAATGCCGAATATGTAAGAAAAGTGATCACTCCGAAAGCCTCTATCGAAAGAGAAAATATCATTTTCAATATCAAAAAACATATTGAAGGCGAATATATTATGAAAGAAATCGATTTTGAAGCAGATGATAAAAAACATCATTTTTTCGAACGCGTAAAACTGACTTCTCCAGAGAAAATTCTGAACTTTGCAGAAGAATTCGGTTTCGAATTGATCAAACGTTGGGGCGATTATCAACTGAATGATTTTGATGAAGGCGAATCACAAAGATGTATTAATTTATTCCGAAAAAAATGATAGCTATTCTATTGATTTTAAGTGTTCTGATTGGTGTTTTTCTCGGAAAATATTTTGGGAGTAAACAGCGATTCGCCAAAAATCTTCTCATTCTAAGCGCCGGTTTTTTGATAACGATTTGCTTGAACGAGGTTTTCCCGGAAGTTTATCACTCAGAAGACCATAATATCGGGATTTTCGTAATTCTCGGTGTGTTGATTCAGATGTTGTTGGAAAGTCTCACGAAAGGCTTTGAACACGGGCATTTGCATCATCATTCGGATGAGCATTCTATCATTCCTGTTGCGTTGATTATTGGACTTTTTGTTCATGCTTTCATAGAAGGTATTCCTTTGTCTCATGAGAAGGAAACTTTGTCACCATATCTTCTAGGAATTCTTTTTCATAACATCCCTATTTCTTTTGTCTTAGGAAGCTTCTTGGCCCACAGCAAAAATTTTTCCACCAAATTCTGGCTCATTGTTTTGATTTTTGCATTGGCTTCTCCTTTAGGAATGTTATTAGGGAAATACTTTGATGAAAATCTGAAGGTCTATTTCCTGGCTGTAGTTGGCGGAATTTTCCTCCATATTTCATCTGTAATTATTTTCGAAAGTAACAAAAATCACAAGATGGATTGGCAAAAGATTATTCTGGTAATTTGCGGAATTATCTTGGCTTTGGGTGGACATCTTTTTCATCATCATTAATTAAAAAATATTTTCTATTTCAATAGGAAAATCATAATTTTACTCAAATCGATTTTATGGGATTTTTAGATCAATTATTTGGTAAAAAAGAAGAGCAGGATCAGACAAAAAGTCTTTGGAAAAAATTGGAGTCCGAGAAGGATCTGGATTCTGCTGCTGAGAGATCATTGCATCAAAAGGTTTTGATTTTCAAGCATTCTACGCGTTGTTTCATCAGCAAAACCGTCTTGAAAAACTTCGAAAATCAAATGCAGAACTCGGATAAAGATTATGAATATTATTTTTTGGATCTGTTAGCTAACAGAAACTTATCAAACGAAATTGAATCCCGTTTTGATGTTGTTCATCAGAGTCCACAGCTTATTGTTCTGGAAAATGGAAAAGCTACAAAAAATGCATCGCATCAAAATATCGATCTGGATACAGTTTAATAGGAGTTGCAATTAACTTCAAAAGCAAAAAACATTTATGATTCATCAAAACTTTAGTAAGCATCTTTCTCAGATATTAGGCGTTCCAATTAACAGTATAGAATTTTGTTCTTCTTTTTATGAAGTGAAAGAAGTTAAAAAGAATGAAATTATCCTGAGAGAAGGCGAGATTTCAGATTCTACTTTCTTTGTTGAGAAAGGTTTGTTGAGAATGTATTCTATCGATAAAGCAGGCAAGGAACACGTGATACAGTTTGCACCGGAAGGTTGGATTATTTCTGATACAACGAGTCAATTGCTGAATGAAAAATCCAGATTTTATATAGAAGCCATCGAAGAAAGTACGATTGTGATCACGAGAGATGGATTTTTTGAGCATCTTTCCAAAGAATATCCCGAAGTTGCTGAAAAAAATCAACGATTGATGTTCAATCACATCAAAAATCTTCAGAATAGAGTGAACGCTTTGATTAGTACAACAGCGGAAGAACGTTATCTGGATTTTCTGAAAAAATACCCAAATCTGATGTTACGCGCACCACAATGGATGGTTGCTTCTTATCTTGGAATCACACCTGAAAGTTTGAGCCGAGTGAGAAAAGAATTGGCTAAAAAGAAATTTGAGATTTAATATTTTGAATAAATTTTTAGTATTAATTCTATTTTCGATTTTCAGTTTTGGACAAAGTCAATTAAAGGAAAATCTTGGTCATAAAACATTTTCTGCTAAAGTTATCGGAATTTCTGATGGCGATACGATGGAAATTCTATACAAGAAAAATCCGATTAAAATCCGTTTGGCTCATATCGATTCACCAGAAAAAAGAGGAACTCAGCCTTTTGGAAATCAAGCCAAAATCGCTTTGTCAAATCTTTGCTTTGGAAGATTTGTAACTGTTCAGGCTGAAAAATATGACCGATACAAACGTTTGATCGCAGTTGTCATCAATGATAAAGGTCAAAATGTAAATAAGCAAATGCTGAAGCAGGGAATGGCTTGGCATTATAAAAAATATTCCAAAGATTCTTCTTATGCAAAACTGGAAAACGAAGCACGGAAAAATAGAGTAGGAATTTGGCAAGATAAAGACCCGATACCGCCTTGGCTCTGGAGAAAAAATAAAAAGAAAAAATGAATTACGAAGTTTTAAAAGCCGAAATCTCCGATATTTCCAAATTATCTCAAATGATGAAGGATTTCTATTCGATTGATTTATATCCTTTTGATGAGATAAAAACGAAAGATAATTTCGATAAATTCATTAATAATGAGAATTATGGAAATTGCTTCAAAATCGTTTTTGAAGGAGAGATTGCTGGATATATTATTTTAGCAAAATATTTCAGTTTTGAATTTGGTGGCGAAATTTTGTTTTTGGATGAGTTGTTTGTGAAACCAGAATTTCAAGGGAAATCGTTGGGCAAAAAAGCTTTGGAATTTGTGAAGAACTATTCGATTGAAAATAACTTCAAAGTTGTCTTGTTAGAAATAGAAAACCATAATGAGAGAGCTAAAAAACTCTATGAACATTATGGTTTCCAAAATCATAAAAGGAGTTTGATGATTCTTAAGAATTGAAAATATTAAAATTTATAATTATCAATTTTACAATAATATTTAGGATCGCAGCCAGTAAGTTCACAACCTCCGAAATAATATTTCTTTTTATTTTTCTTCATAAATCTTCCAGTTGTTAAGCCATAAAATATAGATAGAACTTTTTTATCGCTTTTGCAAATTGGGCAAACTGAGCTTTTGTTTTCTCTAAAACTACAGTTGATTGTATCTTTGGTTTTCTCTTGAGAAAAAACCACTGATGATACCATTACTAAAAACAAAAAGAACATTTGCTTCATATCTAAAAAGCCAATATTTAGTTTTATTAATTCTTTACCAGATAAAATCAATTTTATCATTTCTTCAAAGCTAAATATTTCAAGATACGAAATTTAAAATATTACGTTTGATAATTTGTTTTAAAATATTATTCATAATCTCCAACAACCTCATCCACTTTTTCAAGATAAGTTTTCTTCTGTTCATCAGTCGCAAAAGAGTAATTGAAGGAGTTTTTCACAAGTGCAATAATATCTTCTTTTGATAAATTTAAAGCTTCTTGGACAGCTTCAAAATTAGCATTCATATAACCTCCAAAATAAGCTGGGTCATCAGAATTAACGGTCGCTTTGATGCCTTTGTCCAAAAGTTTTTTCAATGGATGATTAGTCATAACATCAGTATTTTTCAGTTCAATATTTGAAAGCGGACAAACGGTTAAGGCCAAATCTCTTTTCACAATTTCATTAACCAGATCTTCATCTTCAAGACATCTGTTTCCGTGGTCGATTCTCGCAACTTTTAATATATCAATAGCTTCCCAAATATATTCAGCAGGACCTTCTTCTCCGGCATGAGTAACAGGAATATAACCTTCCTTTACAGAAGCTTCAAACACATTTTTGAATTTTGTCGGCGGATTTCCCATTTCGGATGAATCCAGACCGACAGAGGTTATCAAATCTTTGTAAGGAAGCGATTGTTTCAAAGTTTCAAAAGCAGATTCTTCAGAAAGATGTCTCAAATAACTCATTATAAAAAGAGAATTGATCCCCCATTTTTCCTTAGCATCCAATCTTGCTTTTTGCAATCCATTGATGACAGTTTCAAAAGCGATTCCTCTTTCTGTATGTGTTTGCGGATCAAACATTATTTCTGTATGGATCACATTGTTTTCATAGCATTTCTGATAATAGGCCATTGCCAGATCATAGAAATCTTTCTCGTGAATCAAAACGCCGGCTCCAGCATAATATATATCAAGAAAATCCTGAAGACAAGAAAATTGATAAGCTTTTTTAACTTCATCGATTGTTTTATATGGAATCTCAATTTGGTTTCTTTGAGCAATTTCGAACATCAGTTCCGGTTCAAAACTTCCCTCGATATGTAAATGCAACTCGGCCTTTGGAAGGGCAGCTATAAAATCCTTCATAGTATTTGATTTAATTCAAAAATAAATAAAAAAGGCTTTAGAAATCTCCTTCCAAAGCCTTTTTTTACAAAAATAAACTATTTATTTGTCTATTGAACCCATTACTTTTTGAGCAAAGGCATTCAAAGCATCTTTTTCGCTCATCCCGCTGTTTACATTTGCGTGAACTTCCAAAGCTCCACAAATGTTCGTGATCAGTTCTCCTGTGACATTCAAATCTTCCTCAGAAACATTTCTGAATTCTGAAAAGCTTTCCAAAACTTCCAAAGTCGCTTCCAGATTTTCCGGCGTTTGATTTTGATAAAATTGTCTTATGATTGGTAACTTCATATCAATTATTTGATCTCGTTGAAAAGATTGTTAAGACTTTCCGCTTGATTGGTCTGAACCTGATTTTTCAAAGTTCCACCTTGAAATACAGCAAACGTAGGCAAGTTGTCAACAGTTGCTAACTTTCTGCTTTCCGGCAATTTCTCTGCATCAACGTAGTAGAAAGGAATTGCATCATTTTCTGAAGCCAGTTTTTTGAATTTTGGTTTCATGATTCTGCAGTTTCCACACCAAGTTGCGCCATATTGAACTACTACCTTATCATTTTCACTTACAATCTGTTGTAAGTTATCTTCTGTTAGTTCTATGTACATAATTTTATAAATTTAGCAATGTAACAGTTTGTCAATTATTCTATTCATTATTGTTAAACTGTTACACTTTTTTTACATTGTTATATTAATTCTTGCTGAAGTATTCTGCAACGCCAGTTCTGTTAGCGTTCATTGCTTCTTTACCTTCTTCCCAGTTTGCAGGACAAACTTCTCCGTGTTTTTGAACGTGAGAATAAGCATCGATCAATCTAAGATATTCTTTTACGTTTCTACCCAATGGCATATCGTTTACAGACTCGTGGAAGATTTTTCCGGTTTCGTCGATCAAATAAGTTGCTCTGTAAGTTACGTTAGAACCTGTAAAAACTTCGTTTCCTTCTTCATCATAATCCAAATCTTGGTCAACAATTCCAAGAATGTTTGCCAATTGTCTGTGAGTATCAGCAAGGATCGGGTAAGTCACACCTTCGATTCCTCCGTTGTCTTTTGGTGTGTTCAACCAAGCGAAGTGAACTTCGTTTGTGTCACAAGATGCACCAATTACTATAGTGTTTCTTTTTTGAAACTCTGGTAAAGCTTCCTGAAAAGCGTGTAATTCTGTTGGGCAAACAAAAGTGAAATCTTTTGGATACCAGAACAAAATAACTTTTTGCTGATTATTCACCGCTTCTTCAAACACATTGATCTTAAGATCGTCACCCATTTCGCTCATTGCATCAACCGCAACACTTGGGAATAATTTACCTACTAATGACATAATATTTAAGTTTTAAATTGTTTAAAATTAACAGAAGCAAAATTACAAAGGTTTTGTGAATTGAATATTAAAATTTGATTTATAAAATCTATCAAACTGAAAGATTCGAAATTAACAGTGTTATATCAGGTTTTTAAGTAACAAGTGCTTATTTTATATCTGATATCTCTGAAAGTATATTGAAATTTCAAACAAACAATTAACTTTTTAAGTGAGCAAAATCAGAAATTTGATATTTTTTGAAATAAAAAAAACATCACTGGAAGTGATGTTTTGATTTTATTGATTTGTATTAGAGAACCACAGGCTGACAATTCTAGAATTGCTCTACACAATCTTTGATTCTTTTCATAGCTTCTCTCAAATCTTCCTCAGAAGCTGCGTAGGAAAAACGGATGCATTCCGGGCTTCCGAAACTTACACCGCCAACGCAACCAACATGTGCATTTTCCAATAAGAACATTGCGAAATCATCTGCATCTTTGATTTCAGTTCCATTCAGATTCTTTCCAATGAAATAAGAAATGTCTGGGAAAAAGTAGAACGCACTTTTAGGAAGATTACATTTGAAACCTTTGATATCTTTCATCAATTCGAAAACCAGATCACGTCTTTTATGGAATTCGGTGATCATATATTGTAATTCAGATGGGTCCATTTGTAAAGCCGTAATAGAAGCTCTTTGAGCAACCGTATTAGCACCGCTGGTCATTTGCCCTTGGACTTTGTCACAGGCACTTGCCAGCCATGCAGGACAAGCGGAATAGCCAATTCTCCAGCCTGTCATTGCAAAAGCTTTACTCATTCCGTTGATTACTGCGGTTTGTTCGTAAACCTGAGGGAAACTTGCAATGGAAACGTGTTCGCCTCCATAATTGATGAACTCATAAATCTCGTCAGAAATTATCGTAATATCTGGATATTTTGCCATTACGTTTGCAATAGCTTCTAACTCGTCTTTTGTGTAATAACTTCCGGAAGGGTTACAAGGTGAGCTGTATAGTAAAGCTTTTGTTTTTGGTGTAATTGCTTTTTCCAATTGTTCAGCTGTAATTTTGAATTCAGTTTCAATAGAAGTTTCAATAAAAACAGAAGTTCCACCAACAACTTTTACCATCTCATCATAACTCACCCAATAAGGCGCTGGAAGAATTACCTCATCACCGTCATTGATAATTGCTAACAAAACATTGATGATAGATTGTTTTGCACCATTTGAAACGCAGATCTGTGTTGGTTTATAATCAAGGTTATTATCTCTTTTCAGTTTTGCAGAAATGGCTTGTCTCAGTTCTAAAAATCCAGGAACAGGGGAGTAGTGGCTGTAATTTTCGTTGATGGCATCAAAAGCAGCTTGTTTTATCTTTTGTGGGACGTCAAAGTCGGGTTCTCCCAAAGTTAAACTTATCACATCTATCCCTGCCGCTTTCATATCGCGCGCTTTGTTACTCATCACAAAAGTCTGAGAATAACTCAGTCTATTCAGTCTGTCCGAAATTTTACTCATGAAACTATTATTATAATTAGATTTAGGAACAAATATAATTTTTTTAGATCAACAAAGCGATGACGAATGATAATTTTCAATTGAAAAGCGGTGAAAACTTATGAGTTTTGTTTACAAGGCAAAGGTTTTTTCCTCACTAAAATCATCATTTTAGCCTTGTTTCTTTGTGAAGCTTTGCTGGTTTAATTTATTTTTGATGAGAAAATATGTTCAAAATTGTAAAAAAAAACGATATGTATGAGAATATTATACTAATAATTAGTTATTTTTGTGGATGAATTTTATGATGTGTTGTCAATGTTGAAGGAGTTTCTTTTTTTGGTTAAAAAACACTATTCGCACAAATGAATTATAAGTCCACACGTTATTTTTTTGTAATATTCTTAATGCTATTCGGTCTTCTTAATGCTGCGCAGGGTCTTGATATGGGGAAAATCGAACAAGAGATCATTAGATATAATAGAGAGGGAAATCACAAGTTGTCTCAGAAGAAGCTTTCGGATTATTTACTTTCCGGCAATTTGACAAAAGAAGAAGAGGCTAATGTTCTTTTTTATATTGCCACAACATATCGTAGTGTGAACGATCACATGATGTGCCTTGATTATCTCAATCGATCCCAAGCTATTGCAAAGACTTTGTCAAAAGACAACCTTTTGAGGATGAAGTTGGATTATGAGTATGCTTTTGTCTATTTTGATTTCAATCAATATGATAAATGTAAAGAAGCTATGGCTCGTATTGCTGCTCGGAAATATAGCAATTCGCATCCGGAAGATGATGCTTATATTTTGATGCAAGAGGGTTTTTTGTTGTTGAAAGATAGAAAGCTGGAACAAGCTGGTGTGAAATATGATGAAGCGTTGGAAATAATGAGGGAGATTAGTTCTTGCAACATGCCTGTGGTGTTTGGGAAAATGATCGAACTGTATGGTTTGCAAAAGGATGTGAAGAAAGCGGAGGGTATATATGCGGAAAGCATGAAAATGGCGAAAAGCTGTGATATACTGAAATATAAGATCTATGCAGCTTCTGAAATGGAGAAGGTGTACAAGTTAAATGGGCGTCTTGATGATGCATATGCAATTGGGGCTTTGTTGGACACGTTAAGAAAGGTGGATAATTTAGAGACTAAAGTTGCTGAAATGCACATGATAGATAAGGCATATGTGGAGAAGGAGCAATTGAAGCATGAGGAGTCTGATCTCTTTGGTGTTATTGTTGTGCTTGTTGTTGTGATTTTGGTGGCAGCATTTGTGGTGTTTGCTTTTTATAAGAATACTAAAAATCTGAAAAAAGATAAATTCAAAATCAAAAAGGAGTTGGAATTGGCGAATCAAGAGCTGAATTCTTATTCTCAGAATAATACCGATTATAATGATGATTCGATAAGTCAATATTTGTCTCCAATTGATCTGGAGAAGCTAACAGATAGGCAAAAAGATCTCTTGAAATTGATGATTGACGGATTTTCCAATAAAGAAATTGCAGAAAAACTTTTCATTACGGAGAGTACGGTAAAATACCATATTAAAAATATTTATAGCTTGCTAGATCTGAAGGATAGGAAGGATCTTTTCAAAAAATTTAGAAACTAGCATATAAATACTGAATGTATACCGTATAAATACCTACAACATTACCCATACAAAGACTATCCCAAGGGATAGTTTTTTATTTTTAGACTCAAACTAATTGAGGTGATAGTTTCTTCTTGTGTTATTATTAATATTTTTGCAAAATAATTACAAAATAAATAATTATAAATAAATATTATTTGATGCTGTAGTTGGTGAATTTAGTTGTATCAAATTTCTTACCAAATGTTAATTGTATAGCAAATGGTAGAGTTTTAATTTTGCATCCCGAAAAATTTATTAATACTTAATACGATGAAAAAATATCTTTCTTTATTATTTTTAATATCTTATTTTATAGTAAATGCACAAACAGACCTTGTAAGGTGGGCATTGACTTCTGACGGAAGTGTGAGCTATTCTTCAAGTAAAATAAGTGCCACAGCTGTCGGTACAAGCCAAAATCCAATTTCCTACAGTTCACAAGGAATGACTGTAACTGGTTGGAACAATACAAATGTTGAACACTACAGATATTTCGGATTTTCCGTAGGTTCAGCTAATGGCAGCTCTCTCAAGATTTCTAATTTGGTTTTTGAGCAGGAGAGACTTAACACTAATATTCAAAATTATACGATCAGATATTATGTCGCACCAAATTCTAATAATGTAGATGATTATAATTTTTTTGGGACTTATTCATCAATATTAATAAATAATGAGTCCATTGCTTCCAATCCTGTAAAGAATATTCCATTGAATATCACCATCTCAGGAACTCAGAGACTAATTATTAAATTTTATACTTCTGGTACTGATTGGGGTGCTGGCTGGAGAATCAAAGCAAATACTTTGAAATTGACAGAAGAACAAGCGACTGTACCAGTTGCAAACAATGATTCTTATTCGGTGTATAAAAATACCAGTACAAATCTTAATGTTTTATCCAACGATACTTCAGGCTCAACCATTACAGGTATTACAATTACTCAACAACCTGCGCACGGAACTGTAACTGTCAATGGAACTACCAATGTAACTTATGTACCAACAGCGGGATATGAAGGAACGGACAGTTTTAAATACAAAGCTGTTAATACGACTGGATCATCAAATGAGGCCACTGTTGGCATCAATGTAATAACAGCTGTTCCGGTAGCAAATAATGATTCCTATAATGTTTATAATAGTGGAGATTCTAGCCTTAATATCTTAAGTAATGATACTTCTACTTTGACAATAACAGGAATAAGCATTACCCAACAGCCTACACACGGAATCCTCACTATAAATGGCACAACGAATGTAACTTACAAACCTGCATCGACAACATATACAGGTACAGATACTTTCAAATATAAAGTAAGTAATGTAACCGGGGATTCTAATGAAGCCACTGTGAGTATCAATGTGCAGCAAGATCCCAATACGGCAGTTCCTGTAGCAAATAATGATACCTATACCGCTTACAAAAATAATGAGTCAGATTTCAATGTTTTGAGTAATGATACTTCAGTTCTGGCTATAAATGGGGTGACTATTACCCAGCAGCCTAATCATGGAACGTTAACTGTAAATGGAACAACCAATATAACATATAAGCCTGCAACGGGTTATACAGGAACGGATTCTTTCAAGTATAAGGCAAGTAACTCTACAGGTTTATCAAATGAGGCCACTGTTAGCATCAATGTTGTCGAAAATGTAAATACGCCGCTGACAAGATGGAATAATTCTAATTTTACAGCAAGTGTATACAATACTCATATCAATGTTGGTAATATTACATCTACTGTAAGCCAGTCGTATGTTGAGAACATTAGTATAGGTGGATATAATGCATTTCAAAGTAGCGGTTGGCCAGATAAAAATGCAGTGACAATTGATAAGTCAAAATATATTCAGTTCACGATAAGTCCAAAAAATGGATATAAGCTGAATCTATCCGAATTCAACTTCTTGTGTATGACACAGGGTGGAGATGCTAAGATCAAAATAGATTACTCGCTCAATAGTAATTTTACGACATTTTTCAATGTCTTGCCAGAAACTACTGTTACTAGCAGTATGTCGACAATTTCTTTAACTAACTTCTCAAGACCGATTGCTACGGACGGACAGGTTGTATATCTGAGAGTTTATGTCTATAATACCTGGAATGCGTTCCAGATACTTTTGAGAAATGGAGACAATGTTGGTCCTGCATTTATAGGAAATGTCGAATTCAGTTCAACAGCGCCTATAGCGTATGACGATACTGTGGCGAATATCGTTAATAATGACATTGATATTAATGTATTGATCAATGACGATTACAGCAATAAGATTAATTCATTGACTTTTACCCAGCCATCACATGGAAGTGCAACGCTTAATGCAGATAGATCCATTAATTATGTTCCTACTAAAGATTATATTGGTGCAGATGCTTTCACATATTATATTACTAATGAATATGGTGTTTCCAATACTGCTACAGTAAGTATCAATAATGGTCCGAATGTCACTTCGCCACTTATCAGATGGGATAATACTAATTTTACTGCGACGCCTTTCCAATCATTTATAAATTCTACAACAATTACTAGTAATGGTGGTACAGGAATAACGGTAGGAGGAGAGACCAACCCTAAAGTTTTCTATGTAGAAACTCAGAGTGGACAGGATAATACTAATTTTAATTCATCCAGATATATCCAGTTTGTGTTGGATAATATAAGCACAAATAAGACTGTTGAGCCAAAAACATTTGATTATTATGCGATGGGGTCAGATGGAGCTAAATATGAATTAAGATACTCCAAAACAGCAGATTTTTCAAGCGATGTAGTGGTTATGGCTACAGGTAATGTCCCTACCGCTTACGCGCTTCAGAACTTTACTTTTGACAATGGATTCAAACTAGCGCCGGGAGAAAAAGTTTATGTAAGACTATACCTTTACAATACCTACTACGTTCAATATAAAATGCAATTTATCACTGGAGGATTAGGTCCGGAGATTGATGGGATATACTATAATCAAGTTAATACTTCAAATGATACTATTTGGTTGAATCCAGCGGCGCCGCATTGGAGCAATGGAACACCTACTGCTACTAAAAATGCGATCATTGATACAAGTTATGATACGACCACTTACGGCAATTTTGTAAGTAGTAATCTTACTATAAATACTGGAGGGACTCTTACTGTCAATACAGGAGGATATGTCACTGTGAATGGACAGGTCCTGAACAATGCTGCTGCTACAGGTTTTGTAATTGAAAACAACGCCAATCTACTGCAGAATGGAACATCTGTAAATACGGGTAATATAACAGTGAAAAAATCAGCGATCATTCCAAAGATGGGTTATAATTACTGGTCATCTCCAGTTTCCGGTCAGAATCTTTACCAGTTCTCTGATGGTTATAATCAAGCTAATGGAGGCACTGGGACGGGCACGCCTTGGAACAGATTCTATATTTATAACGAAGCTACCGATTATTTTGTGACATCAATTACAGCAGAGAATATCGCACTAAACTCTTCATCCACTTTCTTGCCTGCAAGAGGATATGCGATACGTGGTAAAAATAGCTTCCCGGATAATGTTACTATTAACACTACGGCAGCACAATTCCAATTTGTGGGAACACCGCAAAATGGTGATATCAACTCCTACAATCTGAGATGGAGTGGCGCTACAAAAGGCTATAATATGGTTGGTAATCCATATCCATCTAACATTAGTTTTGATGATTTCTATGAGCATAATAAAACTAAGATCAATGGGACAGCTTATTTCTGGACCAATAATGATGAGCAGATAACGTCTCAGCAAAGTACCAACTACAGCGGAAACAATTATGCGATCCTGAATTCTACAGGCGGTGCTTCTGCAACATATTTCGGTTATAACAACAGAAAACCAAATGGAAATATTGCTGTGGGACAAGGTTTTATAATTCAAGCAAAAGAAGCAGGCAAAGGTCAGCCGCTTAACTTTACAAATGCAATGAGAACGCCTGATATAGCGAATTATTATAACAGAGGCGCCCAGAAAAACAGATTTTGGCTGGAGTTCAAATCACCAACAGATGTAAACAACGAAATTCTGATCGGATATATCGACAATGCGACAAATGCTTTTGATATAGATTACGATGCAGATCTGTTGGCAATAGGTAGTGATTCTTTCTGGAGCATTTTGGACAGCCATAAATTAGCGATCCAATCAAAAAATCCTAATTTCAGTTTGGACGATATTACAAAAGTTGGATTCAAAGCTGCAGTTTCTGGTAATTACACGATTTCTTTGACTGACAGGAATGGGATATTCGAAGGTGCTCAAACAGTATATTTGAAAGACAAATATCTGAATAAAACTGTAAACATGACCGATGCTCCATATATTTTCTATACCAATTCCGGACAGTATGAAGATAGATTCGAAATCGTATATAGGTCGTCTATAACGCTGGGAACCACTGATGAGGCATTAAAAGGAATAATCATTACAAAAGACAATCAGAACTTCGTTGTGAGATCAGATGATAATATTAATGAAGTTGGTCTTTATGACATGGCGGGAAGATTGTTATTCAACACCACGAACGCTAAGAAAGAAGTAATGATAAATAAGACAAACCTTGCAGAAGGGATGTACATCATCAAAGCAAGATCGGGCAACACGATTGTTACCAAAAAAGTTCTGAAATAACACAATTTACATATATAACATTCAAATCACTGGGATATGATTTTCATCGATCTCAGTGATTTTTTATTTAGATGGACATAATATTCAAATCTTTTCATAATTTCGCCTTATGTCTTTAGAATTAATTTTAAAATATTTCCCCGATATTACGAGCGAGCAGCAAAACCAATTTGCAGAATTAGAAGTTTTGTACAAAGATTGGAATGAGAAAATCAATGTGATCTCCAGAAAAGACACAGATAGTCTTTATGAGAAACATATTCTCCATTCTTTGGGAATTGCAAAAGTGATGGAATTCGCAGATGGAACTAAGGTCTTGGATATTGGTACCGGCGGAGGATTTCCTGGCATTCCATTGGCTATTCTGTTCCCGAATGTACAATTCACTTTAGTGGACAGTATCGGAAAAAAAATCACCGTAGTAAAAGGTGTAGCCGAAAGTCTTGGCCTGAAAAATGTAACTGCTTATCATATGAGAGCTGAGCAGTTGAAAGAAAAATTTCATTTCGTGGTCAGCAGAGCGGTAACTCAGATGCCGGTTTTCTTAACTTGGTTGAGAGGAAAATTTGACAAAGATCAATTCAATCCAAAACACAACGGTGTTCTTTATTTGAAAGGCGGCGATTTGGCCGAAGAATTAGCAGGATTGAAATGCGAGATCTTCAGCTTGAAAAATTATTTCGATGGCGAGTTTTTTGATACAAAAAAAGTAGTATATCTCTCAAAAGGCAATTTTAACAACTAAAATAAGAAACGATTATGAAGAAAGTATTTATTTTATCAGCTTTAATAGGGTTTTCGGCATTAGCAGTTTCCTGCAAGGACAATGATGATTACAGCCAGATAGAATCCGTATTTGTAACCAAAACAGACAGCGTGAAAATTCCGATGGACACAATGACTTTGGGCGTTACACAGGAGATTTTAGCCTATTCCACATTCACAAAAGCCTGCGAAGGAATCTACAGTTACGATTATCAGTACACCAACGATTCTGTCCGTACAATTGCCAATTTTGCTTACAAAACCAATGACGTTTGCGGTGACGGAACTTATGTAAACGGTAGCCGAATCAACTTTAAACCTACAAAAACAGGAAAGTATACATTCAAATTCTGGACGGGTAAAGACGCCGCCGGAACCAATACATTTCTGGAGAAAAAAGTAGTTGTAGAATAATTTTTAGGAGCTTAATCCCGCTTTCCACTATATCTTTTTTGTCTTGAAATTAACCATTCGGAAATAAACACAATTTTTGTCATTCCGTAGGAATCTAAGTTGCTGAGATTCCTACGGAATGACAAACTTACTTTTAAGTTTATTAATTCTTTGCTGTTTAAAGTTTATACTTTGCCTGTAAAAGTATCTTTGCGAACCTTAAAATGTTTTCAATAATTTCAAAAAATCTTTGTGGACTTTGCGTTCAAATGATTCAAAAATAATTAAATTTAGCCTTTAAGTTTTTAAAGGCTTTTTTATGCAATTTCTTCAGAAGATCATTTCAGAATTATTAGAAAACCATCAGGATATTTCCAAACTGGATATTGTTCTACCAGGAAAAAGACCAATGGTTTTCATCAAAAGAATCTTGCAGGAAAAGCATTACCAAGGACTTTTACCCAACTTCGTCACAATCGATGAACTAATTGCGGAATTATCTGAAAATGTAGAAATCAAAGGCATTGCGCTTTGGCTTTTCTCTTTCAGGATTTATAATAGAATTGATTCTTCCGAAGATTTTTCCGGTTTTCTAAAATGGTTCCCGACTTTGCAAAAGGATTGGGATGATATGATGAAGTTCTCAGACGACGACCAGAAAATCCTACTTTGGATGTTGGACGAAGAACGAATCAAAAACTGGGGAGAAAATCTCGGGGATGAAGATAATCCAAGAAAACGAAACCTCAATTTCTGGAGAAAAATGAATGAGTTTCTTCCGCTTTTGAAGTCAGAACTCCAAAAAGAAAGCCTCGCCACTTCCGGAATGTTATATCAGGAAGCATTTTCAAAAATTGAAAACTTTGCCAAACGAACCGATCGTCAATTTGTTTTTTGTGGATTCAATGCGTTGTCGAGAGTTGAAGAGCAATTGGTAAGACAGCTTTTGCAATGGAACAAAGCAGAAACCTATTTCCAGGCAGACCAATATTACATCGATGACGAAAGACAAGAATCCGGAAAATTCCTAAGGGAAACCTTGAAGTGGAAGGAATTCAATGATAACAGAAATTTCAAGTGGATTGAAAACCAATTCTCCCAATCCAAAAATATCAAAACCTACGAAGTTTCGGGAAACATTGTTCAAGCAAAATTCTTACCTGAAATTCTAAAAAAAATCCCTAAAACTGAATTATCTGAAACTGCTTTGGTTCTGTTGGATGAAAATCTTTTGCCAGCCGTTTTAGATAGTTTAAATGCCGTTGAGAGTGTGAACATCACGATGGGATTTCCGTTGAAAAATCTCTCGTTCAGTAATGCCATCAAGAAGCTTTTTTATCTCCAAAAACAACAGGAAAAAAAGTCATCAAGCTATTATTACGCCGATGTTCTACCCATTTTGGAAGAATTACCGAATGATGAAAAAGATTCTGAAATCATTCGAAATTTTATCTTCGCAATAGAAGAGAGAAACATTGTCTATATTTCTAAAACATTGTTGCAGGAATTGCTTGGAGATCTAAGCTATTTTCAGCTTTTGCAAAAACCAGAAACTTATCAGATATTTTTAGATCTATTGATTAAGTTCTGTTACGAGTTGAAGTTCAAAGAATTGGACGATATTCAATATGAGAATATTGCGCTGTTCGAGAATGTTTTCAAGATCATCAAAAATCAATTATTGCCTTATAAGATTGATGTCAAAATAGAAACTCTGGAAGTCCTTATCAATCAATTGGTGAACTCCGAAAGTATTGATTTTGTAGGTGAACCGTTGGCAGGATTTCAGATTATGGGACTTTTGGAAACACGTCTTCTGAATTTTAAGAATATCATTCTGTTATCCGTAAACGAAGGAAAATTGCCTTTAGGAAACACTCAAAATACTTACATTCCGTTTGATGTCCGTAAGAATTTTGGCCTGAATACATTCCTGGAAAATGACAGCATTTATGCTTATCACTTTTACCGTTTGATACAGAATTCTGAGAACGTTCATTTACTTTACAATGCGCTGAGTTCAGGTGTGAACACAGGCGAAAAAAGCCGTTTTATCACGCAGTTGGAAATGGAAAGTCCACACAATATCGAACATATTATCATCGAAAATTCCTCAGAACCAATTGCCCAGGAACTGATTAAAATTGATAAGAATGAAGAAGTAATGCGACTTTTGAACGAATGGAAAAACCGTGTTTCTCCTTCACATCTTGTGACTTACCTTTATAATCCGATTGATTTCTATCTCAATAATCTGCTTAAAACACGAGAAACCAACGAAATCGAGGAAGAACTTTCGCAAAGGAATTATGGAAATTTAGTTCATTATGCGTTGCAATTTTTACATGAACCAATAAAAGGTAAAATATTGTTGGTTAATGATTTAGAAGACTTACTTAAACAAACAGATTCAGCAATTGATTTTGCAATTGAAAAATTAAAACATCAGCCCGAATTCTATGACCGAGGAATGAATTACATTCACAAAGAAATCGCCAAAAGGGTAGTACGCAATATCGTAGAATATGATTTGGAATTGGTGAAAAATGGTTCTGCTCTGGAGATTTTAGATTTGGAAAAAGAAATCAACTGTGATTTTTTCTTGGATGAAAACCAAAGTGATAAAATCAGTTTCTACGGTTTTATTGATAGAATAGACAAGTTAGACGGAATTACAAGAGTAATTGATTACAAAACAGCAAAACCGAAAAATCTAACCATCAATTTAGGCAAAAATAAAGAAGAAAAATTACCGGAATTATTTTTCCGTGACGATTATAAGCAAGCTTTACAGCTTTCGATTTATAAATATTGTATCAAGAATGTTTTGAACATTAATCCTGATAATATTGAAACTGCAATCTGGTCTTTTGCAGAAGTGAATAATGGTCCGCAAAAACTGAATTTCATTGATATTGAAGATTCGGAAGTGGGAGATTCTATCAAAAACCTAATTTTTGAAATTCTGAATCCCGAGGTTCCTTTTGAGGAAAAAGAAAAAGCAAGTTGGTGAATTTAATTTTAAAGGCTTCGACTCCGCTCATGACATATCTTAAAATAAACTGTTAGTATTAGAACTGTCACACTGAGCGGAGTCGAAGTGTTGTAATTACGGTTGACCTTTCAACTTCAAATCAGTCAATTTTCCTCGAACTTTTTTCATAAAATCAGTGCCTGGATCTTCTTTGCCTGTAAAATATTTGGAATCTGTTTCTTTCCAAAGATTAGAATTCCTGAAAACACCATATTCCGAATGTCCGATGAGGTATTCAACCGGATATTTTTTAGAGAGATATTTGACCAATTCAGCGTTGGCTTCCACCTGTTTGTTGGTCAAAGGTTGAGATTTACTTCCGATATTTTCAACACCGATGGCGCAATAATTAAGACCGATTGTATGTCTTGCAAACAATTCCGGGTCAACCAACTGATAAACGGTTCCATCTCTATCAACCAGAAAATGAGCGGAAACATTTAGTGCACTTTGTTTTTTCAAAGTTGAACGTTGATTTTCCAGATATAAATTATTAAAATATCTGAAATTTGACTCAATCGTTCCGCCAGCGGTGTAATGCAGGACAATGATTTTCGGTGTGATATTCGGGGTTCTCTGAATCAGATTGTGATGTTCTTTCATATAATCCAGACTCAGCTTTATTCTTTCCTTAGAATAATCAATCGGTTTCTGAATGATTTTAAGATTTTGAGCATGAAATAGAAAGCAAAAACTTAGAAATAATATTTGAAAAAATTTAGACATAAATAATTTAAACTACAAATCGAAGATTAGACGAAGTCAAAGGTCATAAAAGTTTTTCACTTACCAATTATCATCTGTCGATTATCATTGATAAAAATAATGTCCTGTAATCTTCCAATTAAAAAGGCAATCTTCCAGAACCTGTCCAGCGCCAATGTTATGGGAAATCAAATAACGTTTGCCATCCGCTGATTTTTTATTGACGACAATTCCGATATGCGTCAGATTTTTGGGCAGATCCCAGGTTACAATATCTCCCGGAACATAATCTGTTGCATCATTCGTAATCGGTTTCACTTTCCCAAATCTTGAAAAGAAAACCATCAGATTCGGAACACGTCTGTGGTCGATATTGGTATCAGGTCTTTTTAATCCCCATTTATTTGGATATTTGGAAAAATTCTTCGCCATATCTTCGTGAACTTCTTTCTGCAGATCAATTCCTAATTTGCGGTAAGTACGGATTACCACATCCGTACAAACGCCTTTTCCTTCCGGAACATCGCCATTAGGATATTTCAAAACGAAATAAGTTGGGTCATAAACCACTTTATCTTTTGTCAAATTAATTGCTGCATTGGAAAGCTTGGATTGAAAATTTTGCCCAAAAACAGTAATTGAAATTAAAAAAAAAATTGCGAAGTATTTTTTCATTTTTAAAGGTTTTAATTCAATCGGGTTTCGAGAGCCTCAGCCTGACAATGCTGAAATCTATTATGTAATAAATTTTTCAAACGTGGCTATCCTGAGGTTTTTGAAGGATTTTAGGATTTCATTTTAAACGAAAAACTCACAAAAATATTTTCGTGAGTTAGATTAAAAAATCTCGCAGATTTAACAGGTAATACAATTCTAAAATCTGCTCAATCTGCATAATCTACGAGAAATCTCTAAATATATTAGAAAGATTTGGTCTTATCCAAAGGCATTGATTCCGGTAATATCCATTCCTGTAATCAGTAAATGAATGTCATGAGTTCCTTCGTAAGTAATTACAGACTCCAGATTGGCAGCGTGGCGCATCATCGGGAATTCTCCCATTATACCCATTCCACCCAACATTTGACGGGATTCTCTGGCAATATCAATCGCCATTTTTACATTATTTCTTTTCGCCATCGATATTTGTGCTGGCGAAGCTTTATGAGCATTTTTAAGATTTCCTAATTGTAGGCAAAGCAACTGGGCTTTGGTAATTTCAGTTAAGAATTCTGCTAGTTTCTTTTGTTGAAGCTGGAAAGAAGCAATCGGCTTTCCGAATTGTTTTCTCTCCTTAGTGTATTGAACAGCGGTGCAATAACAATCTATTGCGGCACCAATTACACCCCAAGAAATCCCATATCTCGCTGAATTAAGACAAGACAAAGGTCCTTTCAAACCTTCAATATTTGGCAATAAATTTTCTTTCGGAACTTTCACATTGTTGAAAACCAATTCTCCGGTTTTTGATGCTCTAAGGCTCCATTTGTTATGAGTTGTTGGTGTTGTGAAACCTTCCATTCCGCGTTCCAGAATCATTCCTCTCACTTTTCCGTCCTCGCCTTTTGCCCATACAACAGCAATGTCTGCAACAGGGGAGTTGGTAATCCACATCTTGGCACCGTTCAAAAGATAATGGTCGCCTTGGTCTGTGAATTTGGATTCCATAGAAGAAGGGTCGGAACCATGGTTAGGCTCTGTCAAACCAAAACATCCAATCATATCACCAGATGCCAGCTTCGGAAGGTATTTTCTTTTTTGCTCCTCAGAACCGTATTCGAAAATAGGAAACATCACCAAAGAAGACTGAACAGAAGCCGCAGAGCGTACTGCCGAATCGCCTCTTTCCAATTCTTGCATGATCAATCCATAAGAGATCTGGTCAAGTCCCGGACCACCATATTCCTCAGGAATGTATGGACCTAATGCACCAATATTTCCCAATTCTTTCATCAATCCCGGGATATCAGTATGATTTTGCGCCGCTTCATCTATCTTTGGCATTACAAAACTCTCCACCCAATTCCTTACAGAATCGCGGATAAGCTTGTGTTCTTCGGTCAAAAGAGCGTCTATGGAATAATAATCTGGTATGCTTGTTAACGGGTAATATGACATTGTTTTTGTTTTGCCTAAAAATAAAGCTTTTCCTGAATTACCAAAATAGATTGTTAACAAATAATTCATTTTCTGAAAAACGTCATAAATGAGTTATAAGTCTGTTTGAAACTTCCGCCAACCGCATTTTGTTACAGACAATCTTGTTTGCGACCTCCTGCAGTTGTATTTTGTTCCCTGCAGATTGTGGGACACTTCCGTCGGTTGCATTTTGTTACAAACAACCTTGTTTGTGACTTCCTGCGATTGTGTTTTGTTTCCCGCAAGTTCTGGGAGACTTCCTGCAAAGTTGCTTGGTTTGAAAACGGTCGTTTTGTAATGAAATGAGTTTTTGTTTTTTAGATTAATGTTGGGAATTATGTTATTTTGCCCTCAACGCTGGCACATGCATCTTGTTTGTGCCCATAAAAGGATACTAGCGAGACGCTCGCACCAGCAACAAAAAATGAAAAAAGCTCCAAACGATTGGAACTTTTATTTTATTTCTTCTTCAAATCCTTATCAATCTGCTTTCCTGTATTTTCGGCTTTCTTTTCCTGAGCGCATTTTTCTTTTCTTGATTCTGCTACGGATTTTTCTCGGCTCTCTCTGGTGCAAGAATCTTGTCATTAATTGTATCTTTAACGTTATTTAAAATAATCAAAACAAAAAATTCCTGAACATCAATTCAGGAATTTTTGTTTTGCTATGTCAAAAACACGCTTGTCAATTGGTAATGGAAAAGGATTTTCTCCTTCCAGAGGAATCCATTCTGTCTTTTCAATACAAGGATCTAAGATTAGTAAATCTTCTTCATTGAGGATTTCTGCTAAATAATAAATTGTGATCAATTGCTCATTATCCCGGAATCTGGAAACCAGAAAATCATCTTGCGTGTAAAAATGGTCTTTAATTTCAATTTCAAGATTCAATTCCTCTTGGAATTCTCTTTTAAGGCACTCTAATGTACTTTCTCCGAATTCTAATCCTCCGCCGGGTAATTTTAGAAGATGGTCTCCGGCATATTCTTCGTGAAGCGCAAGAACTTTGTTATCTTTTATACAAAGCGCATACACCCGAATGTTGATCTTATCTATCATCAGTTATTGATTTCGAATTTTAAAGTTATGATTTTTTGTTTTAATGACAAGGCCATTTGTTTCTTTATACGCTTTTTTGCGTATTTCGATAATTAATTAATAACTTTAAATTCGTTGTTTTATAGACTGATGGCAAAAAAGAAAATTTGTATTGTAGAAGATGATTCCGATTTGCGGGAAGCAATGGGATTGATGATTCAGTACACGCAGGGTTACGAGCTTTCTGGTAGTTTCAAAAACTCAGAAGAAGCTTTGGAAAATATTCCGATACTTTCTCCTGATGCTATTTTGATGGATATCAATTTACCCGGAGAAAGCGGGATTACGTGTGTCCGAAAAGTCAAATCAAAACTTCCGCAAGTTCTTATTTTGATGTGCACATCTTATGAAGATGAGGACAAGATTTTCGCAAGTTTACAAGAAGGAGCAACGGGATATATTTTAAAAACCGAAGGTCCTGCAAAAATCATTAATGCATTAGACGAACTTTTCGAAGGTGGAAGTCCGATGAGTGGAAGTATAGCCAGAAAAGTCGTTGCCAGCTTTTGTAACCTCGAAAATAAAAAATTGATTTCTGAAGGTTTGACAACAAGAGAACAGGAGATTCTGGATTTACTATCCAAAGGATTGATGAATAAGGAAGTTGCTTCTATTCTGGAAATAAGCCAAGGAACTGTTCGCAAACATATCCAGAATATCTATACAAAATTGCACGTCAATACCAGAGTAGAAGCTGTTAATATCTATCTCAAACGATAAGTAATGAAATCGTTTTTAATCATTATACTTTTGTTTTTGTTTGCTGATTATAATGGGCAGATAAATAAAGCTTTTGATGATTGCAAAACGAATGAATGCAAGGCTAAAGAATCTTTCAAAATTTCAAAATATTACTTAGAGATTGACAGCATCAATCTTTCTCAGAAATGGCTGGATGTGACCAAAGATTATCATCCGGAAAACAGCAACAATGCTTTGTCTTTTCATATTTTGAGTCTTCAGTCGGAGATTTTTTATTATGTTGGATTGTCTCAATTTGGAAATCAGGAAGCGAAAAAGGCTGTGAAAAAAGCAAAAATTCTGAATGATAGTTTAATGATTGCAGATGCATATTTTTTCGAAGGACTTAGTCTTTATGAATTAAGTAAAAATCAGGAAGCGGGAAAATCATTCAGATTGTCATTGAAATTTTATCCTGAAAATCCTAAAAGAACACTTTTTGAAACGATTGGAAATGAACATGTTCTCAATAATATTTCTCAGCTCAAACGGACAATTGGAGAAGCAGATTCGGCTTTGTTTTATAATCAAAAAGCTTATGATATTGCTCTGAAAAAAAACAGTAAAAGAGCTATTGCAAACTGTGAGCAAACTTTTGGAGAAATTTATCAATCAAAAGGGAATTTGATTCAGTCTAACCAATTTTTCCTGAAAAGTATAGAATCGGCAAGACGTTTTAGAAACTTTGATGTTGCTTTGTTGAGTTACGGTTTGCTTTTGAAAAATGAAATCCAAAATCCAAAAGTTTGTAAAGATTATTTCAATCAAGGAGAAAAACTTATCGAACAACAAAATGTCAATCTCTTTTTCAGAAGAACTTTCTATGAATATGCTTTGCAGGCTTTTCAAAAAATGAATTCTTCCGAAGATATTAGAAAAGTTCAATCTAAAATCATTTCCCTTGTCAATGAAGAAAAATCCAAGAATAACGCTTATATCCAAGATATCAGCAATCAGTATATTAAAAATGAAAATAAACTTCTGAATCTTGAAATCGAGAAACTCAAAAGAAAGAGAAAAATCTCTTTACTTCAACTTTTAGTTGCTGGTCTTGCGATTGTAATTATGGCTTTGACTATTATTATTTTCAGAAGGAAAAATAAAATCCAGCAAAAACTTCTTCAGCAGAAAACCGATATCAGTAAAGACTTGCACGACGATATCGGAAGCGGTTTGGGAAGTATTCTCATTCATTCCGAATTACTTTCCAATAATAATATTTCGAGCGAACAACAGCAAAAATTATCTTCCAAAATCTATGAAGTCGGGAAGGAAATTTCACAAAAACTCAATACGTTTATTTGGTCTTTGAGCAATGAAAACAATGATTTAAGAAGCTTCTGCGAATATGTTTTTTCTTATGCCAATAATCTGACAGAAGAAACTGATATCAAATTGATTTGTACAAAATCAGAAACACTTGACCTTTCAAAAGGACTGGATGGGCAAATCCGGAAAAATCTATTTTTCTGCATCAAAGAAATTCTCAATAATTCCCTGAAACATTCTTCCGCAAAAACAATTAAAATCTCTGTGAACATCATTGACAAAAAAAACTTAGAAGTTATAATTGCCGACGACGGAACCGGACTGACAAAAGAAAACCAATTCGGAAACGGAATGACCAACATAAAAAACAGAGTAAAAAGCTTGAATGGAAATGTTTCTTTTCAGAATAATTATGGATTAACCGCAACTATTACAGTTCCTATTTGATTTCATATACGCACAATATCGTATTGTTTTGATTTTCAATTTGTTTGAATTTTACATCAATAATGATTCAAACTTTATACAATGAAAGCAAAATTATTTTCTTTTTTAGGACTTATTAGTTTTACACTAATTTTTTCGCAGGATATCGTCAGCACGTTTGATACAGATGACGAAGGTTGGCTGGTTGTCGGAGATGCAACAAGTAGTGCTCCGGATTGGCGTCCGACAAATGGAAATCCCGATGGATATATTTCTGCGGATGATACGGTTGCAGGTGGTGTTTGGTATTGGGAAGCTCCGAGTAAATTCAAAGGAAATCAATTGGCGTCTTTTGGGAAGAATTTGAAATTCCAGCTGACTCAGAATAATTTTTCTAGTCCATTCGACTATTATGATGTGATTATCGAAGGAAATAATAAAACCTTAGTCATAGATTTATCTCCAAATCCTCTTGCAACTTGGACGCAGTATGTTGTGAAATTGGATAATTCTGTCGCTTGGAAAATCAGCACTTTTGAAGGTAATTTGGCAACTAATGATGATATTCAAGAAGTTTTATCCAATATCGTAAGTCTAAGAATAAGAGGAGAATTCGAATCCGGTCCGGACACAGGACAATTGGATAATGTGATTCTGGAAAGTAATTCTTTGTCGGTTAATGATATTCAAAATAAGAAATTTCAGATTTACCCAAATCCGGCTTCTTCTATCATTAATTTATCTCAAAATTTGTCTGAAATCAAAATCCTCAATACGATAGGACAGATTCTAAAATCTATAGAAAAATCTGATAAGATAGATATTTCTAAACTTCCCAACGGAATTTATATTCTGAATGCAGTAAACGCTTCTGGTGAAAAAGTGACAACGAAATTTATTAAAAACTAAAATGATGAAAAAGAGTTTCTATTTAGGATTGATTTTATTTTCTGTTGTTACAATCCAAGCACAAAATTACATTCAGAAGAAAATTACAGAGAAAAATGGAAAACCTAATTTGATTGTTCTTGACCAGATTTTGCCTCAATTAAAAAATCTTAGTGATATTCAGTTATTGAATGAAGTTCTGAAACCGACTCAAAGTTCAGAATTCAAATCAATCAAAATTGAAAGCTTTAAAGATGGTTTCGAAGACCATAATTTCCAGTTTTATTATCACAATATTCCTGTAGAATATGGGATTTATAAAATTCATTATAAGAATAATCAGTTGATAAGTATGAGCGGAAATTTTTACAAAACCGAGAATCTTATCATCAATGCGAAGATTTCTTCCCAATCTGCATTTCAATTAGCTGTGAAAGAAATTAATGCTCAAGAATATCTTTGGGAAAATTCTGCCAGTGCCACTTTTGAAAACTATCATTTGCCGGAAGGAAAATTGGTTTTTTATCCGGTTATGGAAAATGATGAATTCAGAAACCTAGAATTGGCTTATAAATTTGACATCTATGCAACGAAACCTTTGTCTCGTGATTTGGTGTATGTCAGTGCAGTTGATGGAAAAATTCTTTCCAAAGATGCTATCATCAAACATTCTAATAATCAAAATTTTTCTGTTTCAAATCCTGAATCTGATAAAGACAATAATTTAAAAGAATTAATGGCAAAAGTTTCGGGAACGGCTGAAACTAAATTTAGCGGAACAAAATCTATCCAAACGACATTTAATGGAACTAATTACACTTTAAATGACCAAACACGAGGCGGAGGAATAAAAACACTTAATCTTCAAAAAGCAACAGATTATTCCCTTGCGGTCGATTTTCTTGATAATGATAATGTTTGGAGTGCATCGGAATATGATAATGCCAATTATGATAACTCGGCTTTGGATGCACATTGGGGCGTTGCGAAAACTTAAGATTATTTCAAAACAACTTTTAATAGAAATAGTTATGATAATAATGGCTCGGCTTTGGTAAATTTGGTTCATTATTCTACCAATTACAGCAATGCATTTTGGACTGGAACTCAGATGGTTTATGGAGATGGAAATGCGACTTACAATCCTTTCACTTCGTTGGATGTTACAGCTCACGAGTTGGCTCACGGCGTTTGCAGTTCAACAGCTAATCTCAAATACGAAAGAGAATCGGGCGCAATCAACGAGTCGCTTTCTGATATTTGGGCGATGTTGGTTGAGAAAGAATATGCGCCGGAAAAACAGAATTATATCATCGGCGAAGAGCTTGGAAAAACCACACCGTATTATCTGAGGTCAATGGCAAATCCAAACCTCAAAAATCATCCGAGTTATTATCAGGGAACATATTGGTATCCTGCGACAAACAGTTGTCTTCCACATTCCGGAAACGATTATTGTGGTGTCCATATCAACAGCGGTGTTTTCAATCATTGGTTTTATATTTTATCTGAAGGAAAAACAGTTTCTAACGTTACAGTTAATGGAATCGGAACTGCAAAAGCAGCGGACATTGTTTACAGAATGGAAACATCTTATCTTTCCCCGACAAGCGATTATCCGGTTACGAGAGAATATGCCATCCAATCAGCAATCGACCTTTATGGAAAAGGATCTCCCGAAGCTGTGAGTGTTCAGAACGCTTTTTATCTGGTTGGATTGGGAGATATTTATAATCCGAATGATAATACATTGCCATTAGCGCCTCAAAACCTGAATGCTAAAGATACGGGGCATTCCAGAACGACATTATTTTGGGATGATTTGATGGATTACAGCGATTTTAAATCTTGGGTTGTTTACCATAATGACGATGTTATCGCGATTTCTACTAATCCTTTTGGTATATTGGACGTTACGAGACTTTCTCCTGATACAACTTATAATTTCACTGTCAGAACAAGAGATAAGAATAATAATCTATCCGCAAAAAGTAATCTTGTGACGGTAAAAACTTCGACTGACCCATATTGTGAGATAGAAGCGGTCAACTCTAATTATGTAAGAATGTTACGATTAGAATTGTCAGATATTCTTAATGACAGTTATGGAACTTCGGGATATGAGGATTTTACTTATGTTGTGGGAAATGTCCAGAAATCAACATCGTATCCATTATATATGATGAGAACTGTTTCTAATTCTACTTTCAAAACAGGTTACAGTGTTTTTGTAGATTGGAATAATGACGGTGATTTTAATGACCAAAACGAAACAGCATTGACGATTGCACCTTCGCAAACAACTACTGTAAATGGAATTCTTTCTGTTCCGTCTGATGCGATTACAGGAAAGGTCAGAATGAGGATTATTATTAATTATGATGGGATTAATTATTCGCCTTGTGGTGATTTTAATTTTGGTCAGGTGGAAGATTACACACTTAATATAAGTAGTGAAACTTTGTCTGCGAATGATATTGATTCTAAAAAAGATATTATCTATCCAAATCCAACAAAAGATTATATTAATTACTCAAAAGACTATAAGAAATTAAAAGTTTTAAATATTGATGGAAGAGTATTGATGACTAATTCTAATAATTCTAAAATTGATGTCTCAAAACTTTCTTCAGGAATTTATTTGATTAAAGTTCATAATTCTGATGATTCAATTAGAACATTTAAAATTATGAAAGAATAGACTATTAATTGATTAATAAAAAAGCAGAACTCAATCGAATTCTGCTTTTTATTATTTTTTCCAAGCAATCATCATTTCTCTTTTTCCTGGTGGACCTTGTTTTTTCTCGACTTCAAAACCTAATTCCATTAAGGCTCGTCTCATACTTCCTTTGGATGAATAAGTTGTCAATAATCCTCCGTTTTTCATTTTGGATGCAACAATTTCAAATATTTCCTTTTCCCAAAGGTCGGGCTGAACTCTGGCCCCAAAACAATCGAAATAAACCAAATCGATAAGAGGCAAATCCATATTTTTTATATTAAAAAAGTCTTCTTTTATTTTTTTGAGATGAAAATTAACATCTATTTCAACTAATCTTTCCCATTCTGTTTTGTGAATTTCAAGAGACAAATCTTTGATGATTTGGTTCGGAAATAATTCAGAATAAGACAATTCTGACGCTTCTTCAAAAAAAATCGGATATTTTTCTACCCCAAAATAGTTGATTTTGTGATTTTTATCATTTCTCAAATATTCATCAAATGTTACCAAAACGTTAAGACCTGTTCCCAAACCTAACTCTAAAATATTAATTTCGCAATCATTTATTAAATTAAGTCCATTTTTAATAAATACATGTTTAGCTTCTTGCAAAGCACCATGTTTTGAATGGTAGGTTTCTTGTAAATCATTGATTAAAAGCGTTTTACTTCCATCTTGGGTTTCGATTAATTGTCTTTTCAAAGTATTTTTTTTCAAATTTAACATAAATTTTAATTATTAAAAAATTATTATATATTTGTAATACCTCAACAAAAAATTAAAAAATGATAATTCAAAAATCTACCAACCCAAGAATCTCAACATTCGATCCAGATAATTTTTCATTCGGAAACACTTTTATCGATCATATGATAATCTGTGAATATGAGAATGGAAAATGGGGGGATGTGCAATTAGTACCATATGGTCCAATCGGATTTACCCCTGCAATGATGGGGGTCAATTATGGTCAAGCGTGTTTTGAGGGAATGAAGGCTTACAAAGATAAAGATGGGCAAGTATTCCTTTTCCGTCCGGAAAAGAACTTTCAGCGTATTAATAAATCCGCAAAAAGATTGGCAATTCCTGAGATTTCCGAAGAAATATTCCTGGAAGGTCTCAAAGCTTTGGTAGATATAGACAGAGATTGGATTCCGCAAGGAGAAGGAATGTCTTTATACATAAGACCTCTTCTATTTGCAACAGAAGAAGCCCTCAAGGCAAGAATCTCTGAAAAATATATGTTTGCAATTGTAGCAACACCCGCAAAAAGCTATTATACAGCTCCGGTTTCTGTAAAAATATCCGACCATTACTCCAGAGCTGCGAGTGGAGGAGTTGGTGCGGCCAAAGCTGCAGGGAATTACGCTGCATCTTTTTACCCAACACAATTGGCAATAGAAGAAGGTTATGATCAAATCATCTGGACAGACGATTGTTCCCACGAATATTTCGAAGAAAGTGGAACAATGAATGTTTTTGTAAGAATCAACGATACAATCTATACACCCAAAACGTCTGATAAAATCTTGGATGGTGTTACAAGAGACAGCTTTATTCAATTAGCCAAAAAAAGAGGAATCGAGGTCGTTATAGATGATGTAAAAGTCTCAGATGTTATTGCGGCTCAGAAAAATGGAACACTGAAAGAGGTTTGGGGTGTGGGTACTGCGGTGGTAACGAGCGTTTTTGAAGCTTTGGGCTATCAAGGTGAACATCTGGAGTTGCCAAAACTTCCGGCAGGAGAGAGTTTTGCTGAACAATTGAAAAATGATCTTGTAAACATCCAGACCAACAATGCAGAAGACCCTTTCGGATGGAGGGTTTTGGTTGAAGAAAATGTCTATAGTCTATAGAATTAAATAAAAGTAAATTGAAGAACAAAGACCGGAAATTATTTTCCGGTTTTTGTTTTAATTATAGTTAAGTCTATTAAAATTCTTATTTTTGCACCTGTCCTCCGGAATTCTTTTGTCGGATCGCCGGAGAACTATATCTGATCAATGAAAAAAATAATTTATATAACATCTCTCACGGCATTTTTGGTATCTTGTGTAAAGCAACCAAATATCCATCCATCCGAAGAACGGACAATGACAGAAAGCGATTTGGAAATTTCCAAAAACAGGACCAAGGAACTTAATGACCTAGAAAGATTACAAATACAAGATTGGATCAATTCTCAAAGTATAAAATACTATCCAATGGGTATGAACTATTGGGTAAACATCCCCAATCTTGAAAGTAAACATCGCAAGAATGATGGAGAAAAAGTCAGTTATGAATATTATATCTATGATTTTGACAGGACCAAAGTCTACGAGACTCCTATCGGAAATAGAGATGTCATCTTTGGACGTTTCAAAGAAATGGATGCGATAGAAGATGCCATAAGATATTTGGAAAAAGGAGAGGAAGCAGAACTTCTGATCCCATCTGTTCTAGCGTACGGAACATATGGAGATAATAAAAAAATAACAAATGACACGCCTTTGATCATCAAAGTAAAAGTATTATAAAAAATAACGCTAATCAATAAAATGAAAAAAATTATAGCACTTTCTATAACATTATTAACATTATTAAATTGTAAAACATTGGAAATAGACAAAGAAGTTTATAAAAGTCTGCCAGACGGACTTTATGGAAATTTTGTAACAAGCAAAGGAGATATTTTGGTGAAATTCGAAGATGAGAAATCTCCGGTTACCGTTGCTAATTTTGTAGGTCTTGCAGAAGGTAAGATAGAAAATAAATCCAAGAAAAAAGGAGAACCTTTCTATGATGGGACGATCTTCCACAGGGTGATAAAAGATTTCATGATTCAGGGAGGTGACCCTCAAGGAACAGGAATGGGAGACCCTGGATATAAATTTGCTGATGAGAAGAATGATCTTCAACACACAGGAAAAGGAATCTTATCTATGGCAAATTCTGGTCCTAACACCAACGGTTCCCAGTTCTTTATTACAGAAGTTGCAACACCTTGGTTGGATGGAAGACATACGATCTTTGGAAAAGTGGTTCAAGGTTTACCTGTTATCGATTCTATCGCAAATGTAGAAAAAGGAGCTCAGGACAAGCCTAAAATCGATGTTGTTCTTACTAAAGTGGCTGTTTTCGGTAAAGGGGACAAATATAAACATTATGATGCCGCAAAAATTTTCGCTGAAGGAAAAGAAAAGATCGAAGAAAAAAATAAAGCATATTTAGCTAAAGCTGAAGAAGAATTCAAAGCCAATCAACAAAAATTGGTTGATGACCTGAAAGCAGGAATGCAATCTACGCCGTCCGGATTATTCTATAAGATCACAAAAACAACTACTGGAGCTGCACCAACTGCAGGACAAACAGTAGCGGTTCATTATGCCGGGAAATTGGTAAACGGAGAAGAGTTTGACAATTCTTTCAAAAGAGGACAACCTATCGATATTCCAATTGGAGTTGGGCAAGTTATCAAAGGATGGGACGAAGGTATCATGCTTCTTAAAGAAGGTGAGACTGCAACATTGTTGATTCCACCAACTTTAGGTTACGGAGAAAGAGGAGCTGGAGGTGTTATTCCACCGAATGCATGGTTGATTTTCGATGTAGAATTGGTTAAAATCGGAGGCTGATCCAAAAAAATAAAAAAGGAGCGAATAATAAATAATTTCGCTCCTTTTTTATGATAATAGCTGATATGCTTTCTTAGCTCCAGTTACGCAATCATTGTATTGTGCTTCTGTGATCTTCTCATCGAGAATCGATTTGAATTCCTGCCAAAAAGGACCTGTATTTTCTCCATAGACACCAAAATAATTGAACTCAACATCTTCAAATTCGGGATTTTTTCTAAGTTGTTTTGAGATAACATTTCCTCCTAAAGTAGAACCTTCCATTACATATAAAGCTCCGAAGGCTTCTGCTTCGTTTTCAAGGTTTTGAGCTGATGCTTCAGATCCTGTTTCGATATCAAGATTACTTAGATCAATTTTAAGCGCATCGATCTTACTTCTTAGATCCAATTTCAATTCAGGATAATCTTTCAACTGTTCTTGAACTTGAGGTTCATATCTGCTGATCAATTTATAATTGTGAATCAAGAGTGTTTTATAGTCGTCTAATGTATAAGATTTATCAAAGATTTTTTGTGACTGTAATTTCGCTTCCGTGTCGTCGTGTTGTTGTTTCGTTTGTTCTTTAAGAAATACTGAAATCATAATTGGGTTTTTGAAATTTTAATATAAATGTTGTTCCTTTTCCACTTTCACTTTCATAACTTATTTTTCCGCCCATTTTTTCCATCAGATGATGAACAATACTTAATCCAACACCATTTCCGTTGAATTCCTTTGCGTTATTCATTCTACTGAAAATCTTGAACATTTTACTGGATTCCTGTTTGTCTATCCCAATTCCGTTATCGGTAATTTTATATGTTACAGTATCTTCATAAACTTCTCCAGCAATTTTCACCAATGGTTTTTTTGATTTTGAAGAATATTTTACAGCATTACCGATGACATTGACAAAAACTTGATAAATCATTGTTTTGTCACCCAAAACTTCCGGCGTATTTTCGATAATGATTTCTGTACGAGGCGAATTAAAACTAATTTTAGAATCCTCAGCTAATTTACTGATTAATGAATCCACTTCAATTCTTTTCAATTCTATTTCAGATTTTTTGATTTTACTTAATTCCAAAACATTTCGGATCATTTCACTCATCGTATCCACTTGAGTGATAATGTTGTCAAGAGATTTCTGTACGTTATCTGGATCAGGAATCTTTTTTGCCACCTGTGCATTTAGTTTAATAACAGTAAGTGGCGTGTTGAGATCGTGAGAAATAGTATGAGAGAAAGAGTCTAGCTCTTGGTTTAATTCTTTTAATTGATTGTTAAGGTCAACAATTTGAGATGATTTGGTATGTGATGCTTTTAGAATAACAGAAGTGATCCATCTTGCGGATTCTATTTCCTTGATTTTCCAAGGCATGGAAGTACCTTTCACGTATTCTTTCCAGACTTCGAAAGATTTTCTTGGTGAGAATTTGATAATTTCAACACCATCTTTGATTTCAGAAACCGTTTCTTTCTCCGGTTTTCCGGCCCATTTTATTTTTTGACCTTGTTCTTTTCTCAGCCAGATCAGCATGTCAGACGTGTTGCTTCCTAAAACGCTGGTGATGATCCCGCAACTGATCTCCGGATTGTCCAATTCTACATTGATGTCTTGGCAAAGTGTATTGGTGATGAAAATATTCTCCTCAAAATTCTGATTATTCTCTTTGCTCCAAAGTATAATTTTCTCGATATCAGAATTATTGGGAACATTACCTGCAGTTAGGATCTCATTATTGATTTTAATGATCATTCCATCCGCAGCACAACTATCCATAATATCTTTGATATTGGTTTCGAGTGCTTTTCCAAAATCTTCTTCACTCAGAAGATTTTGACGAAGTGAAATATTATTAAGATTGATTCTCTGGTATTCTTCCAGAGTTTGCAGAGATTTGTAAGAAGCAAAAGCATTGGCCGAAGTTCTTGTGAGTGTTTCTGCTAATAATCTGGATTGCAGATCAAGATGTTTTGGAGCAGCGTTTTGACAAGCAACCATTCCCCATAATTCTCCGTTAACAATAATTGATGTACTGAAGCTTGATTCTACGTGCGCATTTTTGAGATATTCTCTATGAACAGGAGAGGAAGAACGTGTTACGCTATAAGTCAGATCCATTTGTTCCTTTGGGATAACGCCAACTATAGGAAATGTTTTTCCGCAAACGTGAGAAGTTATTCTCACCGGATTTTTAAGATACAAAGCTCTTGCCTGAGCAGGAATATCGGATTCCGGATAATGCAAATCCAGATAACTTTCAAGATTTGGTTTTACCAATTCTTCTATAACCTGACCACTGCCATCGTATAAGAATTGATAGATCATTGCTCTGTCAAAATCAATAATATCCTGTATTTCTTTCAGAAGAACTTTCCAGATGTTTTCGTCATTGGAATTTCTAAGAATATGTTGGATCGCAGCATATTCTTTATTGATTTTATGATTCGGGATCACCTTTTCTATTTCAAAAAAAGTGATTTCTTTATTGGTATGAATACTTAAAGTATATTCTTCATTTTTAAAATCAATATGTTGAATAGCAAGTTCTTGATTATTAGAATAATTATCCCAGTTGATGTCAAGGTTTAAATCGCTTAATAAATCCTTGATGTCTTTCCCAAGTATAGAGGGGTCAAGAGAAAATAACGCTAGAATATTTTCACTGTAGGAAACTATTTTAGAGTTTTGAGTACCTATCAGATAACCGTAGTCCTGCACTTCTCCACAGATATGAATAGGTTCCTGATCACAATTGATATATTCTTTTGGATACATATTTTGATTAATAATTGGATATACCTTTTGTGTTTTAAAAAGTAAAGATAAACAATAAAATTAACTAACGTTAATTTTATTCTTGTGCCAGCTTGCTTTCTGATAAAAATAATTTAATGCTCTGAATTTCAGTTGATAAATTTTAATAGTAAAATTGTGCCAAATAAAAAAGGTGACAAATTTTGTCACCTCGATATTTATTTAGTAGAAAAATTTATTTCATATCATACATTATCAATGCTGTGATCAATTTTGGTTCTATTAATGTACATTTAGGAGGCATTTTAATTTCTTTGTCAGAAACTTTCAATAGATCGGTAAAGCTAATAGGGTAAATCCCGAATCCTACTTTATATTCTCCATTGTCCACCTTTTCTTTTAGGTCTTTGATTCCATTTATGTCGGAAGTTCCCTTTTGATAGGTGATCTTGTCCGTATGTTTGGCATTCTCTATGCCAAGAATATTTTCGAAAATATATTTGTCTACTAGATGATGGTCCAGGTCATTTCCATTTCTATTCTCCTCACGGATGTTATGCTTCACATGCAGACTATAAAACTTGCCACCAAGATACATGCTGATATGGAATTTCTGCGAAGGAAAATAAGGCGCTTCACCTTTTTCGTGAATCTGAAAATCTTCTTTTAGCTTTTCTAAAAAATCTGTTTCTGACAGACCATTCAGATCTTTAAGAAGACGATTGTAATCATTGATCTTGATCGATTGATTGGAAACTATGAAACTATAAACAAAGTTATAATGTTCCGTGCCATGTGATCTTTTGCTTTTATCTCTTTGTTTTTTTGCGTATTCTGCGACAGAACCAATTCTGTGGTGTCCATCGGCAATATAAAATGAATCGATTGGGTCCAGAACTTCTTTGAACTGTTGCAATTTCAATCTGTTATCAATTCTCCAGATCTTGTGTCTTACTTTTTTCTCATCGGTATAATTGATGATTGGAACATTCTTCTGCTCGTGATTCATCAATAATTCTACTTTAGAATTGGAATGATAGGTCAAAAGAACTGGCTCGGCTTGTACACCAACTTTTTCAAGGTAATGTGCCATTTTCATTCTTCTTTCCGTAATTGTCGATTCGTGCTTTTTGATCTTTCCTTCCCAAAAATCATCTACACTTACCAATCCCATTAATCCTCTGAAACTTGTTTTGTCCGGAAGGGTCTGTTCATATAAGTAATAAGCAGAATCGTCTTGAGTTAGTTTTTTGTCATCCAATAATTCTTCGAAGTTAGACCTTATCTTTCTCAGATTTCTATCAACATCTTTGGATTTACTTACGACCGCAGGCTTTATCATCTGGATATAAGAATCATCCTGCTGTGCTTTTTTATTGATTTCTTCCTGCGTAAAATTATCCAAAGAATAAGTTGGGAAGACGTCAATAAAATCAGGATTTGGTCTGATTCCTCTAAATGGTTTAAATACTGGCATATATTATAATTGGGCTTTTATTTTTATAATTTGTTGGGCTAATTCTTCTCCAATTCTGTTTTGGGCATCCATTGTGTTGCCGCCAACGTGAGGGGAAAGAGAAAGCGCAGGATTCATTAGAATTAATACTTCCGGAGTTGGTTCTTTTTCAAAAACATCCAATGCAGCGCCATAAACTTTTCCGTTTTCTATAGCGTCTAAAAGAGCTACTTCGTTGATGACACCGCCTCTTGCCGTATTAGTAATGAAAACACCTTCCTTCATTAGTTCCAATTCTTTAGAATCAATCAAATATCCATCAGTAAGACCTGTATTGAGGCTGATGAAATCTGAGTTTTTTAAAACTTCATCTAAATTTACAGATTTAATTTCAAAATCCAAAGATTGACCATCGAAAAAGCTAAGCTGAATATTCTCAGTTTTTGGTGTTCTGTTGTAAGCTAAGATTTTCATTCCAAGAGAAATACCCATCTTGATGACTTCAATTCCGATATTTCCCATTCCGATAACACCAAGTATTTTACCAGAAAGTTCTGTTGCATTATTGAATGATTTTTTCAGTGCATTGAATTGCGTTTCGCCTTCCAACGGCATCAATCTGTTACTCTCGTGAAGGAATCTTGCTAATGAAAAGAAATGTGCGAAAACCAATTCCGCCACAGATTTGCAAGACGCTTTTGGTGTATTGATGATGTAAATACCTTTATCAATCGCATATTCCACATCGATATTATCCATCCCAATTCCGCCACGTCCGATAATTTTGAGATTAGGACATTTGTCAATCAGGTCTTTTCTAACCTGCGTGGCGCTTCTTACCAAAAGAACATCAACATTGTTATCATTGATGAATTTGCTCAGATGTTCCGGAGATACTCTGGCTTCCAAAACCGTGATATCTGCTTCTTTCAAAAGCTGAATTCCCTTTTCTGAGAGTCCATCATTAGCTAATACAATCATTGTTTAATTCAAAAATCCTTTAGTTACTGAGTTTCCCTGACTTGTTTGAGTTAAAAATCAAGGTTGGCTAAGATACGATTTTTTCTTCTGATTAACATTATATTAACAAAAAAACGTCCTGAATTAACAAGGACGTTTCTGATTTATAAGGAGAAAAGTGCTTAGATACTTTTCATCACATCTACTAAAGCTTGTACGCTTTCTATTGGCATTGCATTATAAATACTTGCTCTGTAGCCGCCAACACTTCTGTGTCCGTTCAGTCCGCTGATTCCAGCTGCTTTCCAAGCGGCGTCAAAAGCTTCTTGCTTAGACTCATTTGTCAAAGTGAAAGTTACATTCATAAAAGAACGGTCTTCTACAGCAGCTACACCTTGGAAGTTTGGGTTGCTATCAATCTCGTCATAAAGCAATTTGGCTTTTGCATTGTTTTTAGCTTCAGCAGCAGCAATTCCTCCATTTTCTTCCAAATGTTTTAAGGTCAGATAAGACGCATAAACTGCAAAAACCGGAGGTGTATTAGACATAGATTCTTTATCAATATGAACCGCATAATCCAAATACGTTGGAATCTGTCTGCCAGTTTTTCCAAGAATTGATTTTTTAACCACAACCAAAGTTGCTCCAGCCGGACCCATATTTTTCTGAGCACCTGCATAGATCAGATCAAACTGAGAAAAATCCAACTCTCTGCTGAAAATATCAGAAGACATATCGCAAACCAGAAGTGTATCTACTTTCGGGAAAGATTTCATCTGCGTTCCAAAAATCGTATTGTTGGAAGTACAGTGGAAATAATCATATTCTGAACCAACTGTAAAATCTTTAGGAATATAGTTATAATTAGACTCTTTGGAAGAAGCCACAACATCTACATTACCAATCATTTTAGCTTCCTTGATAGCGCCAGAAGCCCAAGTTCCTGTATTGGTATAAGCTGCTTTTCCGTCTACAGACAAAAGATTGTATGGAACCATTAAGAATTGAAGACTTGCTCCACCTTGCAGATATAGAACTTCGTAGTCGTCGCCAAGATTCATCAATCTTTTTACAATAGCACGAGCCTCGTCCATCACAGCAACAAAATCTTTGCTTCTATGCGAAATTTCTAGAAGAGACAAACCAATTCCGTTAAAATCAAGAATCGCTTCTGATGCTTTTTGAAAAACTTCTTGTGGAAGAATACTAGGGCCTGCGCTAAAATTATGTTTTTTCATTTATTATAAGTAATTAGGGTATTTAATTTTAAAAGCCACAAGCTTGGGGCTAATGGCTTTAATTTTTTTATTCGTTATGAAGGAAAGCTTTTTTCGCCAACAATTCTTCTTCTGTTTCTACATTGTCTTCATCAGGAACACAGCAGTCAACAGGGCAAACAGCCGCGCACTGTGGCTCTTCGTGGAAACCTTTACATTCGGTACATTTATCGGTTACAATGAAGTAATAATCGTCTTCCACAGGCTGTTGTGCAGCATCTGCGTTCACAGAAAGTCCAGAAGAAAGAACCACCATTCCCTTCAAAGATGTTCCTTCGGACGCTTTCCAATCTACTGCTCCTTCATAGATGGCGGTGTTCGGACATTCCGGTTCACAAGCGCCACAATTGATACATTCGTCAGTTATCTTGATAGCCATTGCTATTTTATTTTTAATTTTGCACAAAATTACAAAAAAAAAGCCAGCCATGCTGAACGAATACAAAATTTCAGGACTTGAAAAATTAGGTGAATTCATCCAAAATTTCCTGAAAAATGATGATGAGCATTACAATGAAAAAGAAGAGCGATTGGCTTATCTTATGATGCGTTCTGAAATCGAAAACCCTTGGTTTACACAAGAGAATCAAAGGTATAACTTACAACAATGGGCAAGTCTTTTCTCTAAAGAAAATATTGAAAACTGGTTGTCCAAATATCAATTATCCAACACATCCAAAAGAGTAGGATTGATATTGGCTGGAAATATCCCGTTGGTTGGTTTTCACGATATTATTTCTGTAGTTCTGAGTAATCACATTCCGGTTATCAAATTATCTTCTAAAGATCGATTGATGTTGCCTTATCTTTTGCAACTATGGAATGAATTTTCTAATAACGAAATTGAATATCACATCGTAGAAAGATTAGAAAAATTCGATGCTGTGATTGCAACAGGAAGCAACAATACAGCAAGATATTTGGAGTATTATTTCAAAGATAGTTTGAGCATCATCAGAAAAAACAGAACATCTGTAGCTGTTTTAAAAGGGGATGAAACTGATGAAGAATTACAATTATTAGCCGATGATATTTTCCGATATTATGGATTAGGATGCAGAAATGTAACCCGAATTCTGATTCCGAATAATTTGAAATTGGACAGATTGTTTGAGAATTTCATCAATTATAAAGACATTATCAATCATAACAAATATGCGAATAACTACGATTATAACAGAGCTATTTATCTTTTGAATCAAGACCAATTCTGGGATAATAATTTTGTAATGCTGAAGGAAGATGAGAAGTTATTCAGTCCGTTATCTGTAATCAATTTTTCTCGTTACAATACTTTGGACGAAGCCAAACAATTTGTTGAAATTAATAAAGATGAAATCCAGACTATTGTTGCAAAGCCGGAATTGGGATTAGAATCGATTGGTTTTGGAGAGACACAAAATCCTTCGCTGGACACTTATGCGGATAATGTGGATACGATGGCTTTTTTGAGCGTGATTTAAGATTCATGTGATTATACTTCATTAATTTATTAGCTTGATTTTAATTAAAACAATATACTAGTTTCTTTAAATTTTCTTAAATCGTATCCTTATATTCTTAAAAAAATCGAAAAAAAATTAAAATTTCAAAATTTATGGCCTTTTTGGAATCGTCCTTGCGATAATCATTATAACTTAAAATAAAAGGTTATGAAAACGGAATTGAAAATTAAAAGTCTATTGTTTGGATTATCATTACTAACAGTTAGTTATGTAAATGCCCAAACAACCAATGAAACACAAACGGCAGCTACAACTCAAAGTCAAGCAGCTAATCCACAAATAGAAGCTCTCAAGCAAAAAATTGCTACCAATCCACAAGATACACAATCTTTGGTGGCTTTGGCAACAGCTTATCAAGATGCCGGAGATTTTACATCTGCCATTACAACTTGGAACCAAATCACAACGATTATTCCGGATTGGGCGCCGGCATATTATAGTATTGGATATGCTAATCAGGCTGCAAAAAATAACGAAGGAGCAAAGGCTGCTTATGACAAATATATTGCAAAAGTAAAACCGGAGGAGGTAGAGGCTAATAAACAGAATTTGGCTTATGCATATTTTTTCATTGCATTTGTTGACAAAGACACGAATCCTGAAAAAGCGAAACAATATATTGCAAAATCTCTGCAATATGATAGTACCAATCAAGATGCGCTTAACTTAAGTAAAAGCTTGATGAACTAAAATCAAATTTTTCAATTATAAAAAAAGACGCTTAATTTAAGCGTCTTTTATTTTTTGCAAAATTCAAATCAATTTTTATGATATTAAAATATTTGCATCTTAAAAACATGAGATTTAATTTTAAAAACTTCGCGTCTTTGCATTAAAAATTATACATTTTCATCAGTATTATTCTCTTTAGGAGGATTTTGATTCTTATCCTGATTTTTCTTTTTGTAAAAATAATAACCAATTCCTGCAATCAGAAAGACTGGCCAAAAGGGTAGAAGGAATAATAAAATACTTCCAATTACAGTCCAGCCGGACGAAATTGCGTCTGCAGATTTTTCTCCGAAAGTCTTATCTTTTTCGTTTTCCTGAGGTTTCAGATGATTGTCATAAAGCGTGATTTCCAGATTGCCCAATTTATTGGGACTATAAGCATTTCCTTTAACTTCCAGATTTTTATTTTGAATCATTCCTAGATTTTGAAGGTCTTCAATTACATAATCGAATTTTTCAAAAGGAACTTTCGAGGTAAGATAAAATGTTTGGAATTCATCATTACTCACGAGATTTTCTGTTTTGACAGTTCCATCATATTTTCTGATGATTTCTCTTAGAGATTCTTTGGCTTCGGAGATATTATCGACATTGATTTCAACCGAACCATTTTTTACCAATGGAGAAGGCTCCGGAACTACAATTTGCTTTTTTCCAGGCTTATCTTTGTAGATAACTTTGGTGAGAGTTTTTGTTGCTTTTGGAATCTCTTTTTTGATTTGATTTTTTATTGAATCAATATTAGAAGTGATCTTTTTATCTTCAACATCTTTTTTGAATTTCTCAATATTTTCAGAAATAGAATCGATTTTATTTTTGCTGTTCTCAAAGGCTTTTTCGATATCTTCCTTATTTTTAATCAAATCTTTAGCTTTCAGATTCACCGAATCTAAAACTGCATTGGCATTAGAATCCAGATTATTTACTGTTTCAGAAGCTTTATCCATTAAAGAATCTGCGTTGGCGATTGTATTATTAGCTTCCTGTAAATCTGCTTTTTTACACATCGTGAGTGTGCTCAAAATAACGGCGGTCAATATTAATTTTTTCATTGAGATAATTTTATGATGTAAAGCTATCCAACAACTAAAAGAATGATTTGTAAATGAATCTGAAATTTTTTGTAATTTATTAATCTATTTAAAATCAAATATTTAAATTGGTTTTACAAGTGATTTACAAAAATTAAGAATGAAATTTTAAAGATTAAAAGAGGATTTTACCGAATTAATTTTAAATTGCTTCAAACTAAATGTGATGATAAAATATTTCAAATACTTTCTGATATTGACAATTGCAGTTTCTTGTAAAAAAGAAGAAGTTCAAGAAGTTGAGCAAATTAAAAAAGATTCAATTATTACTGGATCAAAGACACCAACAGAAAATCCAAGAGACCAAGTTCAGCATCTTTTCACAGCTAATGGCGGTTCTATTCTATATCTTAAAAATGGTGAAATCAAAGGTCAGGCGAGGTTTGATACTGATGGCGATTTTATTACAGAACTGATGAAAACTGAAACCTATGGAAATTACACGGATTATGATGATTATTTGATAGATAAGAAAAACAAAGACACCACTTTTTTCTTTAATGACTTTGGAAAAATAGACGAAGGTTGGAATATCTTAAAAGGTGTTTCTATCGAAAATCCAATGCAGGTCGTTTCTTACAAATCACCGAAAAAACCAAATTCTTCACAGACAGAAAACATTTCCGAAACCAGACTTATCATTTTCGCTCCTGAGCTCAAAACCTTTGCGGATGAAAACTCAACAGAAGCAGATACCTATTTCAAAGCAATGGACGACTGGAATTTCTATTCGCTGGAACTGGATGAAAGTTTTGAAAGGCTGAGAGTAAAAACCCATTATATGAAAAAGCGTTTTCTAAGTCTTGATTTACCAAACCAGAAAAATATAACAATTGATACACAATCAAAAATCAATGGACATAAAGTGTTGGCGTTACTTTATAAAAAAGGCAAAATGCCGATTATCATTTCTTTGATTTTTAATGATAATAATTTGGATGAGATTAAGAAATATTTGAAGTGAATCTTTTTTAAAACAAAAAATCCGCAGAGAACGCTGCGGATCAATATTTTAATCATTAGCAAACTCACTAATAAAATGCAGTTTTACATTCGGAAATTTCTCCTGAGTCATTGTAATCGTAAAAGACGAATCGGCTAAGAAAACCAGTTGGTCATATTTGTCTCGTGCTAAGAAACGCTGTTTCAGTCTCGCAAATTCTTTGAATTCCTCAGACTTTTCATCCGCTTCAACCCAGCACGCTTTGTGGATGCTGATGGGCTCATAAGAACATTTCGCACCATATTCATGTTCCAAACGATATTGGATAACCTCGTACTGAAGCGCACCAACTGTTCCGATGATTTTTCTGTTATTCATTTCCAGCGTAAATAACTGGGCAACACCTTCGTCCATTAGCTGGTCAACACCTTTTGCCAGTTGTTTCGCTTTCAACGGGTCATTATTATTGATGTAACGGAAATGCTCTGGAGAGAAACTCGGGATTCCTTTGAAACTCAGCTTTTCACCAGCTGTCAACGTATCGCCAATCCGGAAACTTCCCGTATCGTGAAGTCCGACAATATCGCCAGGGAAACTCTCGTCCACAACCTCTTTTTTGTCTGCAAAGAATGCGTTAGGAGAGGAGAACTTCATTTTTTTACCTTCTCTTACAAGCAAGTAATTTTCATTTCTTTTAAAAGTTCCGGACACGATTTTTACGAACGCCAGACGGTCTCTGTGTTTCGGGTCCATATTTGCGTGGATTTTGAACACAAATCCTGTAAAATTATTTTCTTCAGGTTTCACCAATCTCGTTTCACTTTCTTTCGGCTGTGGCATTGGTGCAATGTCGATGAAAGCATTCAGTAACTCACGAACTCCAAAATTATTAAGAGCAGAACCAAAGAAAACAGGCTGCAAATCACCATTCATATAATCTTCACGATTAAACTCCGGATAAACTGACTGAATCAAATCCAGTTCTTCACGCAAGCTTGTCGCCGCTTTTGCACCAACCAATTCATCAATTTGAGAATCATTGATATCATCAATTTTCAGAGATTCTCCAACTTTCTGTTTTTTCTCTTCAAAAAACAGCTGAATGTTATTTTCCCAAATATTATAAATCCCCTGAAAGTCGCTTCCCATACCAATTGGCAAAGAAAGCGGACAAACCGTCAAACCTAATTTCTGTTCCACTTCATCCAGCAAATCGAAAGCATCTTTACCTTCACGGTCCAACTTATTAATGAAAACAATCATTGGAATGTTTCGCATTCTACAAACCTGAACCAGCTTTTCCGTCTGTTCCTCAACCCCTTTAGCAACGTCAATCACTACAATCACGGAGTCAACCGCGGTCAGCGTTCGGTACGTATCTTCCGCAAAATCCTTGTGGCCGGGCGTATCCAGAATATTGATTTTGTGGTCTCTGTATTCAAAAGCCAAAACCGAAGTCGCCACAGAAATCCCTCTCTGACGTTCGATTTCCATAAAATCGGAGGTCGCACCTTTTTTGATCTTATTGGATTTTACAGCGCCTGCTTCCTGAATCGCCCCTCCGAAAAGCAAGAGTTTTTCCGTCAACGTGGTTTTTCCCGCATCGGGATGGGAGATGATTCCGAAAGTTTTTCTTTTGCTGATTTCTTGTTGTAAAGACATAATAAAATTTGAGATTGCAAAAATCGTGATTTTTATCGGATTCTGAAAATCGAGTTTTATATTATTAATAAGGAGTCGTTTGACTTCGTAGAACTGTTGGTTTTGATTTTTTATTTGGAGCCTAATCCCGCTTTCCGCTGTATCTTTTTTGTCATCGGCGTTTTGTCATCAAAAACAAAGTTTCCAGTTCAGACAAAAAAGGATGCCGCTACAATCGGGGCCATGGATTTTGTCGTCCAATCAACATTAGTAAAAAAGTTAAACGGATTTTGTTCAAAACAACCGTAGGAAACAAAACAAAGTTGACGGAGGTTACAAAACGATTCGCAAAACGAAATATCAATTTGAAATTAGATTGTCAGTCTGAAGCTCTCGAAGACATATAAAAATAAAATTCCTTATAAAATTTTAATCTTCCTTATCCTCGATAATATTGATATCCACAACATTCTCCGCATTCTTTATCAAACGTTTGCATCTACGGCTCAGATTTATTAAACTAAGTGTTTTCCCTTGGTTTTTATAACGTTCAGTCAGTTTATTCAGAATATCAATAGCAGACATATCCACAACACGACTTTCTTTAAAATCGATAATCACCTGTTCAGGGTCATTCATCACATCAAATTTCTCAGCAAAAACAGTCGTAGAGCCAAAAAATAACGGTCCAAAAATCTCGTAATGTTTAACACCTTCATTATCAGCAAACTTCCTTGCACGGATTCTTTTCGCACTTTCCCAGGCAAAAACCAAAGCGGAAATAATCACACCAATTAAAACTGCCAAAGCCAGATTATGAAGGAAAACAGTAACCAAAGTCACCACAATCATCACAAAAATATCAGACTTCGGAAATCGTTTTATCGCTTTGAAACTGGCCCACTCAAATGTTCCAACCGAAACCATAATCATCACGCCAACCAAAGCGGCAATTGGCATTTTTCCGATGACCGGCGCACCAAAAAGAATGATGAAGAGAATAACCAAAGCTGCGATAATTCCTGACAATCTGGCTCTTGCACCAGCTGATAGATTGACCAAAGTTTGCGCAATCATCGGGCATCCGCCCATTCCTAAAAAGAAACCATTCAGAATGTTGGCAGTTCCTTGTGCCACGCATTCTCTGTTGCTGTTGCCTCTGGTATTGGTTATTTCATCAACCAAATTCAACGTTAGTAAACCCTCCGTCAGTCCAACGGTTGACATAATTAAAGCAAATGGAAAAATGACTTTCAAAACTTCAAAAGATAATGCAACATTCGGGATGTGAAACGGTGGGAAACCCCCTGCAATATTGGCAATGTCACTAACAGTTTTAGTATGGATTCCGAAAATTATTACCAAAGCAAAAGTAATGGCAATTGCCACTAAAGAAGCCGGGATTTTCTTGGTGAATTTTGGAAATATCAGTACTACTGAAATAGTAAGGGCGACCAAGCCGAGCATTATATAAAGTGGATTTCCTGACAGCCACTTTTCTGTTCCCTGGACCTTAAACTGATTAATCTGTGACATAAAAATCACAATTGCTAATCCATTTACAAAACCATACATCACTGACTGAGGAACCAATCGGATGAATTTTCCTAATTTAAAAATTCCGATAATGATCTGAATAATTCCAGCTAAAACAACTGTTGCAAAAACATATTCGATGCCGTGGGAAATCATTAGTGGAATCAAAACAATCACGGTTGCACCAGCACCTCCGGAAATTAATCCCGGTCTACCGCCTAAAATTGCGGTGACCAATCCCATTATGAAAGCGGCGTACAAACCTGTTAATGGCGAAAATCCTGCAAGAATGGCGAACGACAAAGATTCCGGAATCATCGTCATTGCGACGGTCAGTCCAGCGAATATTTCGTTTCGGTAATTTACTTTTCGGGAGAAATCAAAAAGATTGAGAACTTTCTGCATAAAAATTTAAAAGGCAAAAATAGTTGAAATTGTACTATTTTGTTTGATTCATTTTCAAATAATAAGCCAAAAACAACCCCAACATCACAATTCCGATACTGAAGGGAAAAATGTAAGGCAACCCAAATGCATCAGCAACACCGCCAATCAACGGACCTGTAATTCCCAGGGAAATATCAATGAATAAACCATAACCTGCCAACGCCGAACCTTGATTGGAAGATGGAACGGTCTTCATCGCCATCACGCCCAAAGCTGGAAAAATCAATGAAAATCCTAAACCTGTGATTCCTGCACCAATCAAAACAAAATAAGGATGATATGACAATGCAATTATTGTTAATCCCAATGCTTCAACCGCCAGACTTGCAATCGCAACGTTGATTCCGCCAAATCGATTAATCGCATTATTGAAAACCAATCTTCCCGCAACGAACAAAATCCCGAAAACCGACAGACACATTGCTCCATTTTGCCAATGATAATAGTCGTAGTAAAGTGTTATAAAAGTAGAGATCGTAGCAAATCCTAAACCTCCCATAGCCAGACAAAGTCCGAAAGGAGCGACTTTTTCGAGAACATTCCAAAAGGATTTTTGTTTTTCTTCGGATTGTTTTCCGGTTCGATTTTCTTTGTTTCTTGCTATGAAAAATCCAATTAATCCTAGCAGAATAATTAAAATTCCCAATCCGTAAAAATTGGAGTATTTTACAATTGTTACGCCTAAAGAAGCGCCTAACGCCAAAGCGCCATAACATGCAACGCCATTATAAGAAATGATTTTTGCTGTATGTTTTTCTCCAAAAGTCATAATCGCCCAGTTAATTGGACTTGCGCCAACCATTCCTTCTGCACCGCCAGTAAAAAGTCGTGTGATAATTAAAAATAACAAACTTATGATAGGAGAGAATCTGAAATAATAAGCCATTATCAAAACTAATCCTGTAAAAGCAAATCCCAGCATACTGATTAAAACTGCTGGTTTTGGTCCTTTGCTGTCAATTATTTTCCCAGAGTAAGCTCTCATCAGAAATGTCATCATATATTGCAAACTAATCACTATTCCGGCAACCAGCATACTAAATCCAAGACCTTTGCTAATGAAAATAGGTAAAACAGATAATGATAATCCGATGATAAAATACCCTATAAACGTGAAAAAGACATACGAAATGATGGAATTTGAGAATTTTCTGCTTTGTTCAATCGTTGCATCCATAACATTAAATATCAAGGTGCAAAAATACTTCTTATAAAAATCTCAATAATAATGTTTACGGTTAATTAAACAATAATTTTTTATAGATGGAATCAATAATACAGGAATATTAGAAAATTCTGTAACTTTCGGCGTCTAAATTTTGAATTCGATTTGAAATTCCTCATTATCATTCCGGCTCACAACGAAGAAAAAAATATTTCTCAATGTTTGGAATCTCTGAAAAATCAGAGTTTCCGAGATTTTGTTTGCGTGATTGTGAATGATGGGTCGACTGATAAAACTCAAAATATTGTTGAGGATCTTTTAATTCAAACTTCAAACTTCAAACTTTTAAATTTAGAAGAATCTGAGCATCAGCCGGGCGCAAAAGTTGTGAGGACGTTCAACGAAGGTTTAGACTCCGAGGATTGGAAAAGCTTTGATGTGGTTTGCAAATATGATGCAGATATTGTTTTTCCCCGAAATTATCTGGAGAAAATCAATCAGGTTTTTGAATCTAATCCAAAAGCTGGAATTGTTTCAGGTCTAGTTTACATCAGGAACTACAAACAAAATCCCGAGATAAAGAACCTGAGAAATCCTAATGAGAACTGGGCAGATTTCAGCAATAAAAATCACGATTGGGTTTTCGAAAATCTGTCGTCCAAAAATCACGTTCGTGGTCCGATAAAAGCTTACAAAAAAGAATGTTTCGAAGATATGAATGGCTTGCGAGCTGTTCTTGGATGGGACAATCTGGATATTTTATTGGCCAAAAAAAACAATTGGGAAGTTGTTACCATTAAAGAACTTTGGGTAAAACATCTTCGTCCGACAGCTTACAAATACAGATCTCAAAAAGCAGAGAAACTCGGCCAGTATTTTTATAATATCGGTTTGAGTTTGCCTTTAACAATGATCTCGTCCGCCAAATCAAGCTTTAAAAATCGTTCTGCAAAAGAGTTTTTCACGACAATTAAATCTTTTCTGAAACAAAAAGACAAACGATATCTCAGTAAAGAAGAAATCAAATTTATTCGAGATCTGCGTTGGAAAGAATTCTTTGGGAATTTTTTTTGAAAATTTATAATTTCTGTAAAACAGCAACAACTTGATCTCCTTTATGTTGTCTATTTAATTCTATTGATCTTTTAGTGAATTCGTTTAATTCGGCCTTTGTAAAAACAGAATTGGGAGTCTGATATGATAAATTTCTCTTATACTTTTCACTTCCTGTAAATTGTAATTTGTAACTATCACAATAATAATCTCTTAACTTAAAATTGTTTTGTTCTGTAAGGATTGTCATTGCTTTTTTCGTTAAAAGCTGAAAATGTCTGGGAGCGTCCCACTGGATCCAATTTTCTTTATAGAATTCATAAGCAAAAGAATCTTTTACAGGAATTCTTATAATTATTTTACCATCCTTTTCTAATAAATTATAGCAAAGTTTTAGAGTGTCATTAACGTCTTCTACATGTTCAAAAACATGATTAAATGTTATGATGTCGAATTTTTCATTAAGTTCTGTCAAGTTTTTTTTATAGATAGGGAAAGGACTCTCCTGTTCTTTAAGAGCAAAAGGCTCAATTCCAAGCACATTGCGGAATCCTAAATTAAAAATACTTTTCAAAAACTTACCTTCTCCACAACCAACATCCAGTATTTTTGAAGATTTGTCCGGGTCCAATTTTAGAAATGCTTCCAGAGAGAGATTAGACATTTTTATTTTCAGTTTCTTTACGAGAAATGATGGGAAATTGTAATAAAAAATATAGTCTCTGAGTCTGAAAAGCAATTTGTCCTTCAAGCCGATTTTAGACGCTAAACTGTAATAATTTTCCGGATAAAAAGATCCTATGTCTTCTGGGATTTTAGAAATTTGCAGAGTACCACAATTTTTACATTCGAAATATTCAAAATTTTCTTTTCCATCAAACATTTTATCATTGATATTGTACATGTTACAATCTTCATTTTGATGATCACAAATCCTACAGAGCATAAAGTTTTATTATTCTTCCAAAATTAATTTAATTTTACAAACAATTGGAAATTAAATGAAAAAAGTAGCAACAATAATTGTAACATATAATGGAGGAAAATGGATAGAAAAATGTTTAAATTCTGTGCAATCTTCTAACTATCCGTCTGATATTTTCGTGGTCGATAATGCTTCTACGGATAATACATTATCGTTGTTGGAATCATATAATATTTTTGATCTTGAGATTTCCGATAGTAACCTGGGTTTTGGTGCTGCAAATAATATTGCTTTAAACAAAGCTCTAAAATTAGGATATGATTATTTTTTTCTAATTAATCAAGATGTTTACATAGAAGAAAATACTTTGGAACAATTAATTCGATTTTCTATTGATCATATAGATACTGGAATAGTTGTTCCTATTCAATATGATGGGAATGGCGATTGTATTGATAATAATTTTAAACAATATATTTCACTTTCTAAAGATATGAGCCTTTATTTTGAAACTACTTTTGCAAATGCTGCAGCATGGCTCATAAGTGAAAAATGTTTGGTAAAAACGGGTAATTTCAATCCGATTTTTTCTCATTATGGAGAAGACAGAAACTATTGTGACAGAGTTTTATTTCATAATTTTTCTATTAAAATTTTGAAAGGAACAAAAGTCTTGCACGACAGGCAACAAAAAATGTCTCTTGAGAAATCTATAAAATTATCTAAAATAAAATTACTTAGCATTTTCTTAAATCCTAATTTTTCAAAATCTCAAAGTTTAAAAGCTGGATTGGTCAATGTTTTTGGAATGGGCAAATATTTTTTAAAGAAGCACCATTCAATATTTGCATTATTTCATTTTATCCAAGAGTATATCAAGCTTTTCAATCAAAGAGATTTTCTTGAATCTGTAAAAAACAAACAAAAATTTGATCAAAAAAAAAGCTGAAAAATTAATTCCAGCTTCTCGAGTGTATTTTAAAAATTTATTATTCTTTTATGAATTTTCCTTTTGATATATCTTGGTTGCCATCAGCAATAATTTCATACAAATAATTTCCTGTTGGCAAATTTGAAACGTTAATAGTGATTTTATGATTAGTAGGTATTACTTGATAATTGCTGATTTTTCTACCCTCTGGATTATAAATATTAATTCTTACATAACTCTTGATTTCCTTATCAAAGAAGATTGTAAGGTCATTTTTTACAGGATTTGGGTAGATTTTTATTCCAGTATTAGAGCTGGCATTTTTAGTGCCTAATTGTTCTTCTAATGCATCTACTTTTACTTTTAGTTCTTTGATAGACTCTATTAATAATGCAATTATTTGAGTGTCATCATTTTTTCCATTTCTATAATTTGGGTATAATGCGGCAATTGCATCATAATCAGCCGTACTTTTGTAAACAGTATTATTAGAAATTTCAGAATAATTATAAGTTGGGAAAGATTTAATTGTATTTAAAGCATTCAGTATTGGCTTCTTATCATATATTTCAGTTGCACTTATTTGACAAACCGTTGACTTATATACATTTCCAAAAGTATCTAACAAAAGCGGACAGCCACTATTTGACGTTGTTAAACCTTCAAATTTTAAATTGCCAACAGTATGTAGCTTTGCATCGGGATTTGTAGTCCCAATACCAAAATTTCCGTTAGCTTTTAATAAAACTAGATTGTTGTAAGCATTTGAAAATGCAACGATTGGTCTATTGATCAGTGGTTGCACAGTTCCTCCATCTCCCCAAGGAAATTGCGAAGTATTCGGCGCATTATTGTCAAAAATATCTTTTCCGGCAACAAAATTGAGCATTGGTACTGTTCCATTATCCATACTTGTAACTGTATTGGCAGAGAAAACAATCACTGGGCCTTGCGAAGATTCTTTGTGAGCCCAAATAGTAGGTTGAAATTGAGCATTCAGAGAAGTTGAATTACCAATTTCTAATACATCTTTTGCAGCGTCTGAAATTTTAAATTGTAAATGTCTTTCTGCCTGCCCTGACAAGGCATTTTGAGTATTCAATACTTGAGCATTTCCAAGAAATAGAGAAAAATGAAAGGGAATGAGTAGGATTTTTTTCATAGTTATTTGATTGAATTTTTCACAAAAATATGAAAAATGGTATTGATTGACATTATAAATTAATAATTATCCGAAGGAAACATTTCAAAAAAAATAGCGATATTAGTTGATACATTAATTCCTAAAAATATCTAGATGAAAAATCACACATTAATAGCGATTATTTCTTTATCAATCCTGACATTAACCCATTTAGTTTATATATTCCCTCAGATTGGATTTTCACAAAATATCTACACGATAACGAGTATGTTGCAGGTTTTGGCTTATGCCGGACTAACTGCTTTTTTCATTAAATTATATCAAAAACAGAAATAGTATGAATAAAGAATTTAATGAATTGTTTGATATCAAGGAGGACAAAGACGATAAACCAAACATACAAATTACAACTCAAAAAGTTGTAATTCACACCCTGATAAGAGCTGTGATTCTGCTAGTTGGAGCTGTCGCGACTTGTGTACTTTTATTTATTGCGGCTTACGATTCGCAAATCATGCTGGGGATTTTAGCGCTCGTAATCGTAGTTGGTTGGTTTGCTTTGATGATAATGGAAACTGCCAGATTGAAGAAGAGTAATAAAACTCAATTATCGCAAGCTAATTCGGTTTTAATAGGGCTAGCAACATTAATGATTCTAATGCTTATTGCAAGCATAAGATAGATTATTTTTTCATCTTTTCTTTCTGAAAACTTTTTCTCAAAACAATTTTTGATTTTCTAAGATGTTTGATGGAATTAAATCTGATTCTCTCGTTGTACAAAAACCAACCGCCAATACATCCAATTGCGCTACCGATTAAAATTTCTAACAATCTCATTTGTAAAAGATAATCGGGATTAAGTGAAGTAGAGCTTCCGGTTTCAGCAAGTAAAATTCCCATTGGTGTAAGGAACATTACAGCTAATGCATAATGTCTTGTAATCAACATCTCTACAATGATTTGAAGAATGATAATGCAAACGCAAATCAACAATGGAGAAGTCACAAAAGAGAAAATTACCCAAGCAATTCCAAGTCCGATTGTTGTTCCAATAATCCTATGCAAACCGCGTTTCCAGATATGATATCGATTCACGCCTTGCAAAACCGCCAAGCTGGAAATCGGAATCCAATACGGATAATCTAGATTGAAAAACTTTCCAATAAAAACGGAAACCAACATACAAATCCCGATGATAAAAGATTCTACAAGATTGACATAAGGATTAAAATGAAAAGTTGTTAGGTTCTTCTTGGTTTCTTTTTTAGAATTTAAAACACTGTAGATTAAACAAATAATACAAGCATTCACAGTTCCAATCGTGAAAATACCGATTCGTTTTGGAATCAATTCCGGATGATGCGGAAGTCCGATAGCCATTGATGCCATCATAATAAAGAAAAAACTGCCTGGTGGTTTCAGATTAAAATATCTTGCGATGTAATAAGCAATTGCCGAAAAAATCCCGAAAACTAAAGAAGCAATCCAAAGATTAAAACTAAAAGTTAGTCCCAAACCATACGAAATTATCATCCCGAAAGAACAGACAAACATCTTCATCATCGTCTCAATAAAGTCGCTGTTGCTAGGAATATAAATGATGACTAAACCTGCCAGACTAGCTGTGAGAGCAGATTTAACATCGCCCAAAAAGTAGCCAAACATCAGCGGAATCCCAACTGCTAGTCCAGCCAAAAAAGGAATGTGCCAACTTCTAGGCGAAGGTTTCAATTTGAAAAAAGAAAGAATTTCTTTCTGGATATATTCGGATTTCAAAATTACTTTGATTGATTTTTAGAATGTTATTAGATTCAATATTTCATTTGCAAAATTACCCTATAAATGTCGAAATTCAAACTTTCAGTAAATGAGAAATTGCATAAAAAACGCTATTTTTGTTACCTTAAAATTTTGAGACCAAAATGGATTATCTGAAAGGATTGAATGAGCCACAGTTTGAAGCAGTTACAACATTAGAAGGACCTTTGATGGTTTTGGCAGGGGCAGGTTCTGGCAAAACGCGTGTGCTTACGATGAGAATTGCGCATCTGATTACGAATGGTGTAGACCCTTTCAATATTTTGTCTTTGACTTTTACCAACAAAGCGGCGAAGGAAATGAAGGAACGTATTGCGAAACTCGTTGGAGACAGCAATGCGCGGTCGCTTTGGATGGGAACTTTTCACTCAGTTTTTGCTCGGATTTTGAGAAGCGAAGGTCATCATCTCGGTTATCCTTCGAATTTCACGATTTACGATATGCAAGACGCTCTGAATGTGATGAAGAAAGTCATCAAGGATATGAACATCGATTCAGAAATATATAAAGCGAAGAAAGTTTTATCAAGGATTTCTCAGTATAAAAACAATCTTATCACGGTCAATGCTTATTTCAACAATCCTGACCTGATGGAAGCTGATGAAAAAGCGAATATGAGATTGATGGGCGATATTTATCGTAAATATGTTGAAGCTTGTTTTAAAAATGGCGCAATGGATTTCGATGATTTATTATTGAAAACCAATGAATTACTAACTCGCTTCCCTGAAGTTTTAGCAAAATACCAAGATAGATTCAGATATATTTTGGTGGATGAGTACCAAGATACCAACCATTCCCAATATTTGATTGTCAAAGCTTTAGCTTCAAAATTTGAGAATATTTGTGTTGTTGGAGACGATGCTCAATCGATTTACTCTTTCCGTGGTGCGAACATCCATAACATTCTTAATTTTAAGAAAGATTATCCTGATGCAATTACAGTTTCTTTGGAACAGAATTATCGCTCAACCCAAAATATCGTGGATGCGGCGAATGTTGTAATTTCTAAAAACTTACAGCAGTTCAAGAAAAATGTTTTCAGTGAGAATGAAATTGGAGACAAAATAAAAGTTTACCGAAGTCTTTCCGATGCGGACGAAGCTAATTTCGTTTCTGCCAACATCTTCGAATTACACAACACGCAACAACGTCACTTCTCGGATTTTGCGATTCTTTACAGAACCAATTCGCAGACCAGAGCATTTGAAGATGCGTTGAGAAAAAAGAATATCCCGTACAAAGTTTATGGCGGATTATCTTTCTACCAAAGGAAGGAAGTGAAAGATTTACTAGCTTATCTTAGAATTTTGGTCAATGAAAATGATTCTGAAGCTTTGTCAAGAATCATAAATTATCCGGCAAGAGGAATTGGTGAAACCACTCAGAATAAATTAATTGTTTTTGCAGATTCTCAGAATGTTCCAGTTGCTCAAGTTCTTGATAATCTCGGTTTTTATGCGCCACAATTAGGATTAAATAATGGCGTTCTTACCAAATTAGGCGATTTCTGGGCAATGATAAAAGCGTTCCAAGTAATGTTGAAAACAGAAAATGTTTACGATGTGGCGATGGAAGTAGCAAAACGTAGTGGACTCATCAAATTCCTGAAAGAAGATGCAACACCGGAAGGTATTTCCCGAGTAGAGAATATTCAGGAATTATTAAACTCGATGCAAGGTTTCATTGAAGAACAAATCCAGATTGAAGGTGGCGACCCAAGTTTGTCCAACTTTATGGAAAACATTGCCTTATCTGCAGATACTCAAACCGATAAAGATGATGATGGAGATAAAGTATCATTAATGACCATCCACTTATCAAAAGGTTTGGAATTTCCTGTAGTTCACTTAGTTGGACTCGAGGAAAATCTTTTCCCAAGCTTTATGAGTTCATCCACAAGAGAAGAATTAGAGGAGGAAAGACGTCTGTTTTATGTGGCTTTAACAAGAGCTGAGAAACAAGTATTTTTCACTTACGCAGTTTCTAGATTTCAATGGGGAAAAATTACCGATGCAGAGCCATCCAGATTTCTGAGCGAAATTGATTCGAAATATCTAGAATTGGTTAATCCTGTTAACGAATTGAAATTCATCAACCGTTCGGGAATTGATTCTAATATCTTTGACGACACACCTTCCGAACCTCGATTTTATAAAAAGAAAGAGGAAAAGAAAACGATTGAACGCAACGTAAATACGCCAGTTCCAAAACAGTTGAAACCGATTGCAACGGCAAGAATCATCAACCCAAGTGGTTCATCTTCAGAAGACATACAGGTTGGAGATAACGTGAGACACGACCGTTTCGGAATAGGAAAAGTGGAGTTTTTGGACGGAACCGACCCGCAAAATATCAAAGCTAAAGTAATTTTTGCCAACGAAGGCGAGAAAAATCTTATCTTGAAATTTGCTAAATTGACGAAAATATAACTCAATATCACATAAATAAATGATTCGAGCAAAAAACATACATAAATCTTATGGAGCCCTCGAGGTTCTGAAAGGTGTTGATATTCATATAAAAGCAAGCGAAGTAGTTTCTATAGTTGGAGAATCCGGCGCTGGAAAATCGACTTTACTTCAGATTTTGGGAACGTTGGATAACCCTTCTGAAATTGATAAATTCGGAACTGAAATTGCGCTGGATGGCAATTCTTACCTGAAAATGAAAGACAAAGAATTGTCGAAATTCCGTAATAAAAATATCGGTTTTGTATTTCAGAATCATCAATTGTTACCAGAATTTACGGCTTTAGAGAATGTTTTATTACCAACAAGAATCGGCGGAATTGCTGAAAAAGAAGTCATTGAAAAAGCCCATTCTCTTTTCGAAGATTTGAATATTGCCAGCCGATTGCATCACAAACCATCAGAATTGTCCGGTGGAGAAGCACAAAGAGTTGCGGTTGCAAGAGCATTGATCAATTCTCCAAAGATTATTTTTGCCGATGAACCAACAGGAAACCTCGATTCTAAAAATGCTGATGCACTTCATCAATTATTTTTTGATTTGAGAGATAAGTATCAACAGACATTTGTGATTGTTACGCATAATTCTGTTTTAGCAGAAAGTACGGACAGAAAACTGGTAATGAAAGATGGTCAGATTGTTTTGTGATGAATCATTTTCTTAGATTTTTAGTTTTCATAATATTAATTCCGAACTTGATTTTTTCGCAAGACGGTTCTGATATTCAATACGTAAAATCTTCAAATCTTAATAAAGAACTGATTGGAAAATTTGTTCATTTTGATTTTTACAATAAATCATTTCTAGCACAGAAAGGTGATACGATAGAATTGAATATTGATCAAAAAATTATAAAATTTATAGAAGTTAGGAAAGATAATGGTCACAATAACTGGTTCTCACAACAATCTTTGATTTCAGAAGATAAAAAATTGCAAATTTCAAAATTTCAGATACGAATTTTTGACGATAAAAAAATATACGTTACTGCATTTTTAGACCATCTAAAAAATAATAAAATTGTTAAATCTGAGTTAGTAAATTTATTTATTCCGAGAAATAAGATTGTCGAAATTTTGGTTGATTCAAAACAAGCTGACATAATTAAAATATTAAGTTATGCCGCAATTGGTTGCACTTGTGCACAATGGTTTGACAAAAACACAAAAGGTGAAAATGAATATTTCTATTTAGAGCCTTTAAATAAAAATTTAGTAAATGCTAACAAACTTTGGGATGGAAATAATCTTCCATTAACTGTTAAAGTCACTGGAAACTTAATTAGTGAAAACGACTATCCTGAATATTTTACAAAACAATATTTATATAAAGGTGGTGAGAAAGAAAAAATTTTTAGATATAATAAAATTGTAGTTTTGAAGAAATAATTTTCTATTTATCAACACAAATGAAACAAATTCTATTTTTTATTTTTTCGTTTTTCTTAATTTCCTGCGAAGTCAAATCTCAGGAAAATCAATCATTTGTATCTGTAAAATCAGAAAATAATCTTTCTCAAAAAATATCAGATTTAAAGACATTTATAAAAGATTCAGATTATAATCAGGATAAAGCTTTTTTGATTGATTTCTCAATCAAGTCTTCACAATTTCGATTTTTTGTAATCGATTTGAAAACCGGAAAAGTTCTCCAGAAAGCTTTAGTTGCTCACGGTTCAGGTTCGGAAGCCGGAAAACAAAAAGAACAACTGAAATTCAATAATCAAAATAATTCCAGATGTTCATCTCTTGGAAAGTATGCAATTTCAGAAAAATATAAAGGTCAATTCGGTTTGTCTTACAGATTGGACGGACTCGATGAAACCAACAGTAATGCTAGAAAGCGGGCAATTGTACTTCATAGATTAGATTGCGTTCCGGATACAGAACAAAAAGAAGAAATCTGCCTGAGTTGGGGTTGCCCGATGGTTTCGGATAATTTCTTTAAAATTCTAGAGCAACATATTGATAAATCGGATAAAAAAATAATTCTTTACGCCTATAATTGATGAGCATCAAATCCCTTGCGGAAGACGACCGCCCAAGAGAAAAATTCCTGCTGAAAGGAAAAGCTGCAGTTTCGGATTCGGAACTGTTGGCCATCATTATGGGAAGCGGAAATAGGGAAGAATCTGCTGTGGAATTGGCAAGAAGGATTTTAAATTCGGTTGAAAACAACTGGCACAGGTTAAGCCAATTATCAATTAAAGATTTGATGAAATTCAAAGGAGTAGGCGAGGCAAAAGCGATATCTATAGCAACAGCTTTGGAAATCGGAAACAGAAGGTCTCAGCAGGAAGTTTTGGAAAGACAACAAATCAGTAGCAGCAAAGAAGTTTTCGAAGTTTTACAACCACATTTGTCTGACTTACCAACGGAAGAATTTTGGGCTGTTTTTCTGAATCATCAAAATAAAATTCTTTATAAAACTTGTCTTTTCCGAGGTGGAATTGCAAATTCTGTGGCAGATGTAAGAGTGATTTTTAAAACAGCATTGGAGCATTTTTCCACAAGAATCATCGTGGCTCACAATCATCCTGCAGGTGGTTTAAAACCAAGTCAGGAAGATATTAATATCACAAATAAAATAAATGAAGCTGGAAAATTATTGGATATAGAATTGCTAGACCACATCATTATTGCTCAAAATAAATTTTACAGCTTCAAAGAAGAAGGGATTTTATGATTAAACGACTGAAATATCACGAGATCGATTTTGAAAAATATAATTATTGTTTGGAAAATTCTGTTCAGAAAAAATTCTACGCAGAACGTTTGTTCCTGGACATAAGTACAGATAAAAATTGGGAATTATTGATTTATAAAGATTATGAAGCAATGATGCCTATCCCATTTGTTAAGAAATTTGCAGTGAAAATCGTCCACAATCCGAAACTTTGTCAACAATTGGGAATTTTTTCTAATACCGATTCTAGAGAGATCAATGATTTGTTTTATAATTATCTTACGAAGAATTTTATTATCAGATATTATACTTTTAATGATATTAACTCTTTTTCAAAGGTATTGCTTACAAGAAAGAATTTTTTGATCTTTCCGGACAAATACGAAATTGTAAGACAAAGATATTCTCCAAAAAGAAAACGGAAACTCAGACTTGATCAGGAGGTCTTAGATAATTCAGAAATCATTAAAAATTTTGATTTACAGACAATTAAAGAATTCATTCGAAGCACTGGTTTAGGCGCAGATGCAAAGGATATGGAGCAGTTTATTGATCTTCTTTCGAAGTTTTTCTTGAATGATAAACTAGATTTTTACGGATTTTTCTATCACCAGAAACTGATCAATATGATCGCTGTTTATAGAGAAGATTATTCTCTGGCTTTGTTAGGGACCTATAATGATAGAGAATTTGTGAAGCTGAGCGGATCATCTTATTTGATAGATAAAGTGATTTCTGAAAATATAGAAACCAAGATCTTCGATTTTGAAGGCAGCGAGATTCCTGCTATAGAAGAATTTTTCCGAGGTTTTCGTCCGGAACTGAGACCTTATCCTTGTATTCAGATTAATAAGAAGGACCTGTTGAAACGAATTGTTAAGAAAACACTGTTTCTTAATTAAAAGTTCTTTTTTAGCACAAAAAGTCTTAGTTTTGCAAACCGATTTCAGATATGTTTGATTCAGATTATTTACCTTACGCTGTTGCAGTTATCATCGCATTACCTTTTTTGGTTTTTACGAAACAATTCGTGAACAGCTTTGTCAGACTCAAAAAACAGGAAATTAATTTCTTGGCGACTAAATCTAATAGTGAAATAAAATTACAAGCTCTGGAAAGAATGACATTGTTTCTCGAACGCCTGAAACCCTCAAATCTTGTTATGAAATTTGATAAAGGCCTCCAGACACACGAATTTGTTTTCCTTACAGAAAAGAATATTACGGAAGAATTCGAATATAATGCTTCTCAGCAATTATATATATCAAAATCATCCTGGCAAGATATCCTGACAAGTAAAAGCAATATTATGCAACTGCTTCACAAGACCTATGAGGATATGAATGAGAACTCAAAATTAGAAGATTTCAAAACGATATTCCTGATGAACTACGTCAACTCAGAAGATTACATCTCGGATACGATTGAGAATCTTAGAAAAGAACTTAACAAAATAATATAAAAATAAACATGATCCCTAATTTTAAAGCACACCCTTGGCACGGAATCTCTGCTGGAGAAAAATCTCCAGAAGTTGTCAATGTTTTTGTAGAAATCGTTCCTACAGATACTATAAAATACGAAGTAGACAAGGAAACTGGATATCTTAAAGTAGATCGCCCACAGAAATTTTCCAATATTATCCCTGCTCTATACGGTTTTGTTCCAAGAACCTATTGTGAAGAAGAAGTTAAAAACCTGGCAGTGGCAACTGGTGCTACAGATGTTACAGAAGGTGATCATGATCCGTTGGATATTTGTGTGCTTAGTTCGCATAACATCACTTCCGGTAATATTCTTATGGAGGCTATTCCGATCGGAGGTTTCCAAATGATCGACAAAGGAGAAGCGGATGATAAGATCATTGCAGTTTTGGTAGAAGATCAGGTTTATGGCCATATCAGAGATATTTCTGAGTTGCCAAAAGCAGAGATCAACCGTTTGTTGCACTATTTCTTGAGTTATAAAAACTTACCGACAGAACCAGCAAAAGTGAAAATCGATTTGGTTTATGGAGCAGATCATGCTAAGAAAGTGATCGTTGCTTCTCAAAAAGATTACAACGATAACTATTCAAAATAGAATTCTATTTTCTGAATATATAAACCTTCTCAATAAGAAGGTTTTTTTATTTTAAAGAATTCGGGCGCCTTTATCTTCCTGTAGTTTATCCTGAGTCTGCTTTTTTCTGTCATTGCGAAAGAAGTGAAGCAATCTGCTGAACTTTCGGACAATCGTAATGTCAGAAAAAGAGCTCTACTCAGGTCGGAGCGCGCTTCGCAATCATCGAGGATTTGTCAATGATTATAGATTAACAAAATCAATTAAAGTAATTTCCCCGTAAGAAACAATCCGGCAACAGAGAAATAGATGATCAATCCTGTGACGTCAACCAATGTGGCAACAAATGGGGCGGAAGAAGTAGCTGGGTCGAGTTTCAGTTTTTTAAGAACAAACGGAACCATAGAACCGGAAATTGTTCCCCACAAAACAATCAACATCAGGGAAAAAGCAATGCTAAATCCTACAAAAACCCAATGTTCACCATAATTGAAAAGCCCTGTTTCCTGCCAAAGAGCAATTCTTAGAAATCCGATGATACCTAGAATGCTTCCAAGGAAAATCCCCGTAAAGATCTCTTTTTTTATAACATACCACCAATCTTTAAGGGTGATTTCCTGTAATGCCATCGCACGGATTATCAATGTAGCAGCTTGTGAGCCGGTATTTCCCCCACTGGAAATAATCAGTGGAACAAAAAGAGCTAAAACGACGGCTTTTTGAATCTCATCTTCGAAATAACCCATTGCAGAAGCAGTCAGCATCTCGGAAAAGAAAAGAACGACCAGCCAAAATCCTCTTTTCTTGACCATTTCGAAGATAGAAGTCTGTGTATAAGGGACATCTAAAGCATCCAAACCGCCAAATTTCTGGATGTCTTCTGTATTTTGGGATTCGATCTGATCCAAGATATCATCAATGGTTACAATACCTACCAAAACACCATTTTCTGTAATGATAGGTAATGCACTTCGGTCATATTTTTCGAAATAAGGAACCGCATCTTCTTTAGAAGTTGTGGTTGTAATAGCAACAAAATGGTTATCAGATAACTCGGAGATCAATTGCTCTTCATCAGCCAATAATAGAGAACCGATGGTGATATCATCTATTAAACGGTTTCTCTCATCAACCACATAAAGAAAATTGAGCGTCTCCACCTTTTTACCAACCTTTTTGATTTGCTGGAAACATCTTTTAACGGTCCATTCTTTTCGGATCTGGACATAATAAGGTGTCATAAGACGAGCGATAGAATCCGCTTCGTAACCTAGAAGTTTGAGAGCAACACGTCTTTCCTGTGGATTCAGCAGATTGATGGAATACTTGATTAATTCATCGGGAAAATCCTCGAAAAGTTGAGTTCTATCATCGGGTGACATTTCATTCAGGATGTCAGAAACTTCGTGACTCGCAATACTTCTGATGGTATCTTCTTGAAAATCAGGGTCGAGATGAGAAAATATTTCTGCCTTTTCAGATTTCGGAAGTTTCAAAAACTGTAAGATGCGTTCTTCCGCTGGCAATTTGCTCAGAGACTCCGCAATATCCGCAGGATTTAATATGATTTCTTGATTCTCGATCTTCTAGAATTTTTTGCTTTGCAAAAGTATTAAAATCAAAATAATTACTTAGAAAAAGCAAATTAAAATTATGTAAACTAAGACGCTTTGTTGTAGATCATTTGACGATTTCTCAGTTCTTTTTCAATTTTTCTGATGGCTCCTTTTGTTCCGATGATCACTGAGTTTTCTGCACTTCCCAACAATCTTCCGTTACCTTTGTAAGTATCGTAAGCTGTTTCCATCACGAATTCTCCTTTGGAATTGTAAAGTTTCATGCTCACAACAACCTGATTGGAGAAGACATATTTTCCAAAACCAACCTTGAAATATTTTACTTTAGGAATTATGGCAACATCTGCATTGTTATTTTTACATATCTCCTTCACCATTTTTTCATCCACTTCGTCAAAAGAAATTGGAGTGTCAACTTGTAGATATTTAAAATTCCCAAGTTTCATTTTATCAGAAGTTGCTGTATAAAATGCAGTGTAGGTTGGTTCTTTGATCTCTGTGATATCAGGAAAAACTTCCGGATTGAAGTAGAGAACAGTTTTAACTTTAGAGATCTTGATATTTTTATTATAATAAAGTAAGCTGTCTCCATAATTGGCACAGGAAATAAAAAAGCAGATAATAAAAACAGAATAAAAAGGATAGTTTTTCTTCATTGTATTGATGTTGCAAAAATACAACCAAATTTCATTTATTCTAATAAAAAATTAAGATTTTTTAACAGATAGTTTTTTTGATTTTTTAAATGCATTAATTATTGAAATCAATTACAAATTATTACTTTTGTTTCTATGACTTCTACAGACAAAAGATTATATCTCATTGATGCCTATGCCATGATTTTTCGTGGATACTTTGCATTCATCAAAAACCCTAGGATTTCGACAAAAGGTGTAAATACATCGGCGATTTTTGGCTTTACCAATTCATTGATAGAATTAATAAAAAGAGACCGTCCAACGCATTTGGCAGTTGTTTTTGATGTGGGAAGAACCAACGTTCGTCACAACGATTATGCAGAATATAAAGCGAACCGTCTGGAAACCCCGGAACCTATTCTTTTAGCAAAACCTTATATCAATGATATTTTAGAAGCAATGCATATCCCGATTTTAGGTGTTGAAGGTTATGAAGCTGATGATGTGATTGGAACGATTGCCTGCAAAGCGGAAAAACAAGGTTATGATGTTTTTATGGTAACACCTGACAAAGATTTTGCTCAGCTCGTTACAGACAAGATCAAAATGTATAAACCAAGTTCGAAAGGCGGTGATATTGAGATTTTAGGTGTTGAAGAAGTCAAAGCTAAATATGAGATTGATGATCCGAAACAAATTATCGATTATCTCGGAATGATGGGTGACGCTGTTGATAATATCCCTGGTTTGGAAGGTGTCGGAGAGAAAACGGCCAAGAAGTTTATTCAAGAGTTTGGGTCGATGGAAAATCTATTGGCAAATACGCACCAGCTGAAAGGAAAACTTAAAGAGAAAGTTGAAGCTAGTGCGGAGAAAGGTCTATTATCCAAAAAGTTAGCTACCATTATTTGCGATGCACCGATTGAGTTTATCGAAGAACAATATGACCTGGATGTTCCTGATTTTGAAAAAGTAAAAGAGATTTTTGATGAATTGGAATTCCGAAGGCTTTATGAAAATCTTTATCGCGCATTCTCCAATAAAGAATATGTGGAAGAACTGATGGAAGTAGAGAATCCTGTTGGTGGAAAAATAGAAACGAAAGTCACTTCTCATAAAAACGGAACAATGGATCTCTTTGCTAGTTTTGAACAACTGGAACAGGCAACAACGACCAAGTCTACCATTACTGAAAATGACCATGTTTATCAATATATCGATTCTCCAAAAGCCCAGAAAATCCTTTTAGCAAACCTTCTGAAACAAAAAGCGGTTTGTTTTGATACAGAAACAACTTCGCTTAATGAACTGGAAGCTGAATTGATTGGAATGAGTTTTTCCTATAAAAAAGGCTTGGCCTATTACGTCCCTATTTCTGAAAATCAGGAAGAAGCACAGGAAACAGTTGAGATTTTCCGTCCGTTTTTTGAAGACCTGAATGTTCTGAAAATCGCTCATAATATGAAATATGATGCTAAAGTTCTTCAGAATTACAATATTGATGTGACAGGAAAATTGTTTGATACAATGATTGCACATTATCTCCTGAATCCTGACGGAAGACACGGAATGGATTATCTTTCAGAAATGTATCTTGATTACAAACCAGTTTCTATCGAGACTTTAATTGGAAAAAAAGGAAAAAATCAGTTGACGCTTCGTGAAGTTGATATTCCAACACAAACCAATTATGCTGCAGAAGATGCGGATGTGACGTTTCAATTATATGAATTATTTGCGCCCCAATTAGCTAAAGAAAGTTTGGAGGAATTGTTCTACAACGTAGAAATGCCATTGATGAAAGTTCTTGCCAAAATAGAGTTGACCGGTGTGAAACTCGATAGCAATTGGCTGGCGAAGGAAAGTATTGATTTGGAAAATGATTTACGATTATTAGAATCAAAAATTTTTGAATTGTCCGGAGAAGAGTTCAATATGAATTCGCCAAAGCAATTGGGAGAAATTCTTTTCGAGAAAATGCAGCTTGACCCGAAAGCGAAAAAGACCAAGACAGGACAATACGCAACTTCGGAAGATGTCCTTCAAAAATTATCTTCGAAGCACGAAATCATTACTTCAATCCTGGAATACAGAACTTTACAAAAACTAAAATCAACTTATGTTGATGCTTTGCCAGGTCAGATTGATAAAAAAGATAACCGTGTTCATACCACTTTTGCACAAACTGTTGCAGCGACAGGACGTTTGGCGAGTGTGAATCCGAATCTTCAGAATATTCCAATTAGAACACTCAGAGGACAACAAATCCGAGGCGCTTTTGTTGCGGATGAAGGCAAAAAAATCATTTCTGCCGATTATTCTCAAATCGAATTAAGGTTGATTGCAGAAATCTCCGGCGAGCAAAATATGATTGCAGCGTTCCAAAACGGAGAAGATATTCATGCCTCAACTGCGGCAAAATTGTTTGGTATTGATTTGAGCGAAGTTTCAAAAACACAGAGAAGCCAGGCAAAAACAGTGAATTTCGGAATCATTTATGGGCAAGGTGCTTTTGCTTTAGCAGAACAAACCGGACTTTCCAGAACCGAAGCCAAAAAGATGATTGATTCTTATTACGAGACTTATCCACGTTTGAAAGAATATATGGCAGAGCAAGTGAAAAAAGCGCAAGATTTAGGTTATGTAGAAACCATTCTTGGGAGAAGGCGCCATTTGAAAGATATTAATTCCAGCAATTTTGTTGTTAAAGCGCACGCAGAAAGAAACGCTGTGAATGCACCGATCCAAGGAAGTGCAGCCGATATCATCAAACTCGCAATGATAAAAATCGAAAACGAATTGGAAGATCAAAAACTCCAAACCAAAATGCTTTTGCAGGTTCACGATGAATTACTTTTTGAAGCGCCAATTGACGAAGTGGAAACCGCAACAGAACTCATCAAAAAAGAAATGGAATCTGCTTTTGAAACGAAAGTTCCTTTGCTTGTAGAAGTTGGAGTAGGCGATAATTGGCTGGAAGCGCACTAATCGAATTCTAAAATTATAAATGATTAATTATAAAACACATAAAAATATGAAAGCAGTAATTTTTTACGAACACGCAACTGACAAAACAATGGACGAATTTATGGCAGTTTTCCCACGCCACGAGGAATTCGAGGCAGAGTTTATAAAGTCTGGAAGAGTTTTGGGAACCGGTGCTTTTGGTAATCCTGGAGAAGGCGCAATGGCTATTTTTGTAGATAAAGAATCTGCAGAAGCATTTGTGAATGGCGATCCTTTTGTACAGGAAGGTTTGATAGCTAAAGTCACCATCAGAGAATGGAATGATGAATTAGCTTAAAAATTTTTATTTATGATCTCACAGATAATTCCAAAAATTCCTTTTATTGACAAAGGAAAAACGATTGATTATTATAAGAATCTGGGATTCGAATTTGTTGCGGATTACGATAATTATCTGATTGCGACCTATAACAATTCGGAATTGCATTTTTTTGAGTTTAAGGAATTGATTCCCTCAAAATCAGATTTTATGCTTTATCTGAAAATTTCGAATAATATTGATAAATTCTTTGAACAGATAAAAGCAAAGAATATCGAGATCCATCCAAACGGAAACCTTGAAACAAAACCTTGGGGAATGAAGGAGTTTTCTCTACTTGACCCCAATGGAACATTGTTAAGCTTTGGAGAAAAAATATAAATTTATTGTAACAATATTTTTTTATTTCCGACTTAATATTAAATTTAATCTATGAAAAATATAAAACTGTATGGTTTTTTGATAGGCATTGCTCTTTTTAATAGCTGTGCTTCAACAAAGAACTTTTCTTATGACGGAAAAGGTTTCAAAGATGCTTATAACAGCATTACTTTGGAAGAACTAAAAACCAACCTTTATGTAATTGCAGGGGACGATATGGAAGGTAGAGATACCGGAAGTGCAGGTCAGAAAAAAGCAGGTGTTTACATGATTGAGCAATACAAAAAAAATGGCATTGGCTTCCCTCCAAGCTTAGGTTCTTATTATCAAAAAGTTCCATCTGATGCAATGAAGAAATATGGCGAAACACTTCCGGATTCTGAGAATATTATGGCTTTCATAGAAGGTTCTGAAAAACCAGACGAGGTTATTGTAGTTTCGGCACATTACGATCATGTCGGAATGAAGAAAGGAGAGATCTATAACGGTGCAGATGATGATGGAAGCGGGACTGTTGCTGTAATGGAAATTGCGCAAGCATTTCAGGAAGCAAAGAAAAAAGGTTACGGACCAAAACGTTCTATCCTTTTCCTGCACGTAACAGGTGAAGAGCACGGACTTTTCGGTTCGGAGTATTATTCGGATCATCCGGTTTTTCCTTTGAATAATACTGTTGCAGATCTTAATATTGATATGATCGGACGTGATGACCCTGAAAACAGAGGAAAACAATATGTTTATGTGATCGGTTCGGAAATGTTGAGTTCTGAACTTAAGAAGATCAATGTTGCAGCCAATGATAAGACTGTAAAACTTGAACTTAATTATAAATACGATGATCCAAAAGATCCTCAAAGATTGTATTACAGATCAGACCATTACAACTTTGCAAAGCATAATATTCCCGTAGCATTTTTCTTTGACGGCATCCACGAGGATTATCATAAACCAACCGATACACCTGATAAGATCGATTATCCATTGCTTCAGAAAAGAACGCAACTGGTTTTCACAACTGCTTGGGAGCTGGCTAACAGACCAGACAGAATTGTAGTTGATGGAAAAAATAACAGATAATTGTGAATTTATCGAATTATCTAACAAAAAAGGCGACAAATATTTGTCGCCTTTTTCATTTGTAAGCTCATAATTCTATTTATCAAAATCCGATTGTTTGATTTCAGAACCTTCCAAAAATCGATATAGATAAGGCGCTTTGTTAGCCGAACCTGTAAAATGTTTTTCTAACCTTTCTAAAATGTTCATACTCAGTATTTTCCTCTGAAAGTTGTTGCGTCTTAATGGTTCACCAAGAATGGCTTCATAAAGATGCTGAAGTTCTTTCATTGTGAATTTGTCTGGAAGAAGATTGCTTCCCATTACTTGATAATCAATATTTTTCCTGAGATAGAGTAGTCCTTTTTCTATCATTTCTTTGTGATCGAAAGCCATATTTGGCAATTCGTTTATATTGAACCATTGGCAAACTTCGTTGAAAGAATCCGGAAATGTGTAAGTCAACGTATAATCTATTAAGGCACAATAGCCTACGGATATAAAACGCTGGTAGATCCAGTGGTTTTTATCGACTTCTATATTTTTATTTTCCAGAAGTTTTTGGTGAGTGTTATTCTCTGTTCTTTTAATATCCCCGAATGTGTAGAACTGTTCCAAAAACACATCAGAGAGATGCGTCCTCTCATATAAAGTTCTGGCAGCAGCATCATTGAGATTCTCATCATTGAAAATAAATCCTCCAGGGACAGACCACAGGTCCAGGTCATGATATTTCAACAAAAGAACTTTGAGCGTATCCTTATGAAAGCCGAATATCACGCAATCTACCGATACGTGCTCCACAAAATCATTGGTGTCTATTAACTCTTTTAGATTTTGTTTATTCTTGTTGATCTCGGTCATAGTTTATTTTTGTTTTATTTAGAAAAAAAGTGAGACCAAATATAATTAATAATGGTAAAGAAATGAACAATGGATAATAAGAACTTGCATTTTTGTGAAAAATAACAGCCATATAAAGCGATCCAATAGAACTCCCGAGAGATGAACATACTACTATCAATGAAACAAATAAATGCGTTTTGTCTTTGGAAACCTGGTTCAAAACTTCCGAATTGTAAAGTGGGAAAAGAGGAGACAGGAACAATCCGATTACAGGAATTATAAATATCAATAAAAATCTGGATTCATTATAAAAACGCGATATTAATACTTGAGATGTTCCTAATATGAAAAAGACCATAAAAAGGCAAACGAAAACCATCTTCAGCCAATGAAATCTCAAGACCAATCTGCTTGTGGCGAATCTCCCAAGAAAGGAGAACAAAGCCAAAAAAGCCGATGACTGAAGGGCAAAATAAGAATTGACATGGAGATTATTTTTGAAAAAACTAGGCAGCCAGGAATTAAAGCTTTGCTCCACAAAGACCATAAAAAAAACGATGATGAAGAAATAAATGAGCTTTGGTTTCAAAAAGAACTTCCATCCACCAGATTCTTTTTTGGTATCAGGGAATTGTTCTTCTTCAATTTTAGAATTTCTAAGCATCAAAACATTGATTATACTTAAAATGGCTATGACCCAAAATCCGTATTTCCAATATTGTGCATAACTGCTCGTCAGCAGACTTCCAAAACCAATATTCACAAAGAAGATACCGATCATAAAAGATGCATCTACACTGGAAACAGCGCTTGCCAATTGTTTATCCTTGAAATTATTCTTGATAATACTAAAAACCGAGATCTTTGCCAAAGCAAATCCAACGCCTACGATACTCAACCAGATCTTGAAAAACCAAAATGCATCCACCAACGGAAGAATGGTGGAACTGACCATTATAAAGACCAAAGCAAAAATGAGTGCTCTCTTATTTCCCGTTTTAGCGATCCAGTTGACACATAATAAAGAAACTATCGCCATTGGAATATCTTTAAAAGACTCCAAAATACCAAGCCCTTTATAAGAGATCTGATTTGATAATTGTAATATGATAACTCCCATACTATTCAGCAGCATGGAGAATATCAAAAAGCTAAGCATCAAGGGAAGCTTAATTCGATTTGTATTAACACTCATTATACGTTTATTAACTTTAAATTAACACTAAGTAGCATTTTTGGGGATTCCAAATATAATAAAAATAATGATTTTTCATATTATTTATACCGTTAAATGCCCTATAAATAAAAGGGTTATTAAAAAAAATGAAAAATTATTTTGTCATATCAAAAAAAAAGATACTTTTATTGTCTCAGTTTGAGATTAACAAAAAATTAATTAAAATATGAACTTAAAGTATTCAAAATGTCTTGGGTTAGCAGCTGTACTTTACTTCACAGCAAACTACTCAGCTCAGCAACGGGTAAGCGACACGGCTTCTAAAGAAAAAGTAATAGAAGAAGTAGTGGTTATCGGTTATGGGACTCAAAAGAAAAGCAATGTGACAGGAGCTATTTCCAGTATCAAAGCATCGGATATTGAAGACATCCCCGCAGGTAAACCGGAACAGGTTCTACAAGGTAGGGCAGCGGGTGTTTCTGTTGTAACTAATTCCGGACAACCAGGCTCTGCAGCAACTGTAAGAGTACGTGGTATTACTAGTTTTGGAGCTGGAGGTAATGATCCAATGTGGGTTGTGGATGGTATCATTGTAGATGGTATTGGATGGTTAAATCAATCCGATATCGAAAGTATTGAAGTTCTAAAAGATGGTGCCTCCTCTGCAATATATGGAGTTTCAGCTGCAAGAGGTGTAATATTGGTAACAACTAAAAAAGGTAAGAAGGGATTATTAAGTCTTTCTTATAATGGTAGTTATGGTGTATCTCATGCTGCTAGGAAACTTGACTTACTAAATGCTACACAATATGCGACAATAATCAATGAAGGTTTTGTAAACGATGGTAAAGCTCCGAGATTTTCAAATCCTACATCATTTGGAGTAGGTACAGATTGGCAAAGCACAATCTTTAATACGGGGGAGAGACAGTCCCACGAAATAGGAATTAATGGAGGGAGTGACAAATCCACTTATTACGCTTCTTTTGGTTATTTTGATCAGACAGGTATTGTAATGGGCGATATCTCCAACTATAAAAGAATAAATGCCAGGTTAAATTCTACTCATAAGGTAATGGATTACTTAACTATTGGTCAGACATTTTTATATACACATCAGAAAAACCAAGGAATTGGCGTCAATGAAACATTCGGGGGACCTTTAAGTTCAGCGATAAATCTAGACCCTACAACTCCGGCTGTAGTGACAGACTGGTCATTAGTAGATTCGGATACTTATCCTAACAATAGACCTTTAATCTACGATGCAAATGGGAATCCTTATGGAATTTCTCCTTGGGTAAACCAGGAAATGTCAAATCCTTTGGCCTATAGATATACTCAACAAGGTAAAAATAATTGGTCTGATGACTTTGTGGGTAATGTATTTGCAGATCTTAAGCTTGCACAAGGTCTGAATTTTAAAACAACACTAAATGGTAAAAAATCTTTTTGGGGAAGTCAAGGATTTACTCCTTTGTTCTATCTGAGTTCTACTTTAAGTAACCTTGGATTTAATAGCCTGAACAGAACAACTAATACAAAATTTGAATGGAGTTTTGAAAACACTTTAACATGGCAAAAAAAGTTAGAGGATCATAATTTCAGTCTATTAGTTGGACAGGGAGTTTATCGATATGACATAGGCTCAGGAGAAAGTATAACCTATACCCATCTTCCTGTGAACAACTGGGAAGATGCCGCTTTTTATGCAGTTGATGCCAAGTACAAATTAGGTGATGCATGGGACTACGTACAGACTAGAAGAGCTTCTTATTTTGGACGTTTAATTTATGATTACAAAGATCGATACTTATTTACTGGAACCTTCAGACGTGATGGTTCTTCGAAATTCCTAAAATATTGGGGAAATTTCCCTTCTTTTTCTTTAGGATGGAATGTACATAAAGAAGATTTTTGGAGAGATAATAATATTATAAATACAATTAAAATAAGAGGAGGGTATGGAGTCTTAGGAAATGATGCAATTGATAATTTTATGTTTAGAAGTTCATTGGTTTCAGGCGGTAATTATCCTAATGGTAATAACCCTGATAATACAGAGATTATAATTGGGTATGCGCCTAATACGCTTGGAAATCCAGATTTAAAATGGGAAGAAACTGCACAAACTGATATAGGAGCAGACATTCGTTTTTTAAATAATTTTACACTTGGTGTGGATTATTATTATAAAAAATCTACTGATATTCTTCGTAGAGTTGCGATTCCAGGATACGTTGGTGTTCCTGTAAATCCTTTTGCCAATATTGGTGATATGGAAAATAGAGGAATGGAGTTTGAGCTAGGTTATAAAAAGAATTGGGAGGATTTCAGTATTTCGGTTAATGGTAATTTCTCTTATAATAAAAATAAGATTCTTCGTCTCGAAGATGATGTTGAATGGAGAGATTTTTCATCTATACACACTTTGGGAACAGTTTCCAGACTACAGGTAGGAAAACCAATGGGGACTTTTTATGGTTATACATACAGTGGTGTATTCCAAAATCAGGAACAAATCAACGCTTATGTCAATTCTAATGGAGTAAAGCTTTTACCAAATGCTAAGCCCGGAGATTTTATTTGGCAAGACAACGATGGGGATGGAAAAATTGATTTAGATTCTGCTGGTGATATGGTGGACCTTGGAAGTTCCCTTCCAAAATTCACATATGGTTTTACAGTGAATTTGAATTATAAAAACTTTGATTTAATGGTTTTTGCGCAGGGACAAGGTGGAAATAAAATTGTTCAGGGGCTTAGAAGATTTGATATGTTGGATGCCAACTGGCAAACCTCTATTCTCGATAGATGGACAGGTGAAGGATCTACCAATGATAACCCTAGAATAACAAGAGAGGATCCCAATCACAATTATAACAGAATGTCTAATTATTATCTTCAAAAAGGAGATTATATGAGACTGAAGCTCATTCAGTTAGGTTATACACTTCCAAAAGATGTTTCTGAAAAATTTGGATCCAATAAGGTAAGGCTTTATATTACTGGAGAGAACGTATTTACTTTTACAAAATATACAGGCTATGACCCAGAAATTGCGGGAGGCAATGAATATGGTATAGACCGTGCCTATTATCCACAGGCAAGAACATTCTTATTAGGAGCAAACATTCAATTTTAATAGTAGAAAAAAATGAAAAATAAAAGATTTATATATAAAGGATTGGCAATAATTATGTTAACCGGACTAAGTTTTGGGAGTGTAAACTGTACTGGAGATTATATCGGGGATATAGAAAATACAGGAACTTTTGATGATACAAATTACTTCTTGTCCGAGGAGCAGTGCCTTAGTGCTACAGCATCTGTATACGACATTATGAAAAAGTATGCTGGAGGTTTTGAGAATATGGTAACCTTTTTCAATGCCGGATCGGACGATTTCTATTCTGGTGGTGGTAATTCTGGAGATGGAGCAGGAATTCAAGGATTTAATAATTATACTATTAATCCAATTACAATGCCTGCAAGTTATTGGAAAGACTATTATCAGGGAATTGCAAGAGCAAATTGGGTAATTAGCAGAATACCTGATGCGCCGGTTTCAGAAAACTTCAAAAAAAGGATTTTTGCAGAAGTGACGGTATTACGGTCATTATATTACTTTGAACTTGTAAGAATGTTCGGTAATATCCCGTTGATTCTTAAACCTATCACTTCTAATGACGATTACTGGAATATACCACAAGCGAATCCTAAAGATGTGTACAGCCAGATTGAGGGGGATATTGCTGCAGTAATTGCAGATTTACCAATGACAATTCCTTCCACTACACCTTCTGAGAGGGGCCGTATAACACAAGGGAGTGCGAGAGCAATCCTGGGAAAAATTTATCTATATGATAAGAAGAATGATCTTGCAGCAGCTCAATTTGCAGAAGTAAATGGAACTCCAGGACAAACAAGCCAATATGGATATAAATTAGTGGATAATTACAGCAGCCTTTTTAAATATGATAACAGATTTACCACAGAATCTGTTTTGGAGGCAGTTTATAGCTACAAAGGACATTCTGATTGGGATTTCTGGGGTCAAGGTAGGGATGAAGGTAACTCTATTTGTATTATGACCGGTCCAAGATCTTATACATTAAAAAATGTTTCCAACAACGATGCACCAGATTTGGTGGCTGGTTGGTCTTTTAATACTGTCACAGGAAATTTGTATAATTTCATGGCAGGAGATCCTCGCTTTGATGCTACTATTATAGATGCCAAAAAATTAGTGCAAGATGGAAAAATCAGCTATTCTGCCGCTTATTTAGATACAGGTTACTTTCTTAAAAAATATGCGCCATATACTGCTGCAAAATCACCTGAGCCAGGAGCTATGGAATTAAATTTTTATCAAAATTATGTAGCTATCCGCCTGGCAGATACCTATCTTATGGAAGCCGAAGCTCTAGGTGCAACAGGAGCACGAGCTCAAGCTTTATTAGATGCAGTAAGAGCAAGAGTGGGGCTTTCTTCCGTTCCTGTTTCATTGCAGGCAATTAAAAGTGAAAGAAGAAGAGAATTTGCCGGAGAAGGTATTCGCTGGTTTGATTTGGTAAGATGGGGTGATGCTCCTTCTGTCTTAGCAGCTAAGGGATTTGTTGCTGGTAAAAATGAAATACTTCCAATTCCTTATACTGAATTGCAAAACACAGCAATAAAGCAAAATCCAGGCTATAACTAAAAATAATAAAACAATGGAAATAGATTTTACAAAAATATTGTTAGGAACAGCTATTGCAATACTTTCAGTTTCCTGTACTCCAGATAGAGTAGAAGGAGACGGTAATGGCCTTACACCTACCAATTCAGATGCTTCTTTTACAGTTACAAAAACTTCTGAAAATCACTATAGATTAAGTGCTTCCAATAACAACTATATCCAATCCAGATGGGATTTAGGTGACGGAGGCGGATTAGGAGTTGGTCCAAATGTCTATGATGTCTTTATTCCTGATGAAGGGACTTACACTGTCCAGCACCAAATTATCGGACAAGGAGGAATTGTTGGCGGTACAGCAAGTCAAACAATTACTGTTGACAAATCAGATCCCGCTGCCGGAAATATGATCCAAGGAGGGAAATTTGCAGACGCAACAGATGTGGCAAAATGGTCTTTGACCTTTCCTAATCCTTCTAATACTGCTTTATGGATTTGGGATTTTACAAATGGTAAAGCTACTTTTACCGCAAAAAATTGGGATAGAAATGTAATGTATCAGGAAGTGAATGTTGTAGAAGGACGTAAATATACAGCAGATGCTGTTGTTAGCTCTAAAGGTGTTGCTGATTCTTGGTTTGAAATTTATGTCGGTTATGCAAAACCTACCGCTAATAATGATTATACTGGGGATGGCAATGATTCAACTTGGTTGAGAGCTATCAATACTTGGGCTGGTAGCGGAACTTCTGCCTTTGAAGGGAAAATCTCAAATGTAGGATCCAAAAATGCAAACAATCCTGATGGGACTTTTACGGCAACCAAAAGCGGAGTAGCCTATTTTGCAATCAGGTCTGGTGGTAACGATATGAAAGATGGGATTTCTATTACAAAAGTTGAATTCCGAGGAGTAAACTAATTTTTTCTTATCATATTCTTAGGGTGAAAGAGGTCCTCAAAAAACCTCTTTCATTTTTTCTTTTCAAACCAATATCAATAAGCTTCTCTTAAAAAAGTGCTGTATTGAAAAAAATCATTATTTCAATACAATTCTTTTATAAAAGCTTTGATATCTATATATCTAATAAATGTATAATAACAAAATATCTCCCAATAAATTATTCTTTTTAGGAGTCACATTTTTCTCATTATTGTTTTGCCAAAGTAGCAGTGTAGATGACCAATCCAATACTTCTTCAAACAATGGTGAGGATAATGGAAGTTATGTTGCTGCAAGCGTTTGGCTCACAAAAGCAGATGAAACCGTAAAACTTCAGAAGCAAAGCGATATTTATTTTAAAAATATTTCTAATAATTATCAGATCATTGAGATTGATGCAGGACAAAAATACCAGATCATCGATGGTTTTGGTTATACTCTGACTGGCGGAAGTGTTCAGGTAATCAATCAACTATCTTCTGCCAAGAAAGAGGAATTGTTGCAACAGCTTTTTTCAAATAGTAATGATAATTCTATAGCTGTCAGTTATTTGAGATTAAGTATTGGCGCATCCGACCTTAATGGAGAAGTTTTCTCTTATAATGATTTACCAACAGGTCAAACCGATACATCTCTAGCCCAATTTTCTTTAGCCAAAGACCAAGCGGTTATTGATATGCTGAAAAAAATTCTGACCATCAATCCAAATATCAAGATCATTGCAACACCTTGGTCGCCACCGGTTTGGATGAAAGACAATCAGAGCAGTGTTGGTGGAAGTCTCTTAACTCAATATTACGGAGTTTATGCTCAATATTTTGTTAAATATATTCAAGCAATGAAAGCGCAAGGCATTACTATTGATGCCATTACACCTCAGAATGAACCTTTGCATCCGGGCAATAATCCAAGTATGTATATGACATCTTCACAGCAAGGTGAATTTATAAAAAATCATTTGGGTCCTGCTTTTCAGAATGCAGGAATCAATACCAAAATTGTTCTTTATGACCACAACTGTGACAAGCCGGATTATCCGATGGATATCTTAGCTGATGCAGAAGCAGCGAAGTATGTTGATGGTTCTGCGTTCCATTTATATGCGGGGAATATTGGTGTTCTTAGCAATGTCCATTTGGCATATCCAACAAAGAATCTCTATTTCACAGAGCAATGGACGGGTGCGAATTCCAAATTTTCTGATGATCTGATCTGGCACACGAAAAATGTCATTATCGGCTCTATGAGAAACTGGAGCAAAGTTGCTCTCGAATGGAATGTTGCCAACGATGCTTCCTATAATCCTCATACGCCTGGTGGTTGTACAGAATGTAAGGGAGCGATAACGATCAACTCCAGTGAAATGTTTACAAAAAATGTTGCCTATTATATTATTGCACAGGCTTCAAAATTTGTCCCTCAGAATTCCCAAAGAATTGCTTCTACACAACCTGGAAGTCTAAGTTCTGTAGCATTTGTAACACCTGGCGGAAAAATCACACTTATTGTTCTGAATGAAGGTAACAATACCGAAAACTTCAATATCAGATATAACAATAAAAGTGCAGCAACTTCTTTGTCTCCAAGGTCTGTAGCAACTTTCATTTTTTAATCTGAAAAATCATTTATAGTGAAGAACATCATTTTAATTTCTGGTATCATTCTATTTTCAATTACGCTTTCTTGCTCTGTAGCAAAGGAAAAGCGAGTTTTGATCTTTCAGGATGAGTTCAATGAAAACTCTCTTGATCTATCAAAGTGGACTTTTGAAGTTGGGGGTAACGGTTTCGGGAATAATGAACTTCAATTCTATACCAAAGACCGAAAGGAAAATGCAAGAATCGAAGATGGAAAACTCGTTATCGAAGCCAGAAAAGAAAAATGGGAAAACAATGATTATACTTCTGCAAAATTAGTAACCAAGGAAACTTTTCCTTTCAAATATGGAAGTGTAGAAGTACGAGCAAAGTTACCAAAAGGGAAGGGGACATGGCCGGCAATATGGATGTTGAGCGAGAATATCAAAGAATGGCCGGACGATGGAGAAATTGATATTATGGAACATGTTGGCTATAATGAAGGTTTTATCCACGCTTCGGTTCATACCAAAAAGTATAATCATATCATTAATACTCAAAAGACGGATACGATTTTCATCAAAGATGTTGCGGAAAATTTCCATGTTTACAGAGCAGATTGGACACCTGAGAAAATCGAAATGTATGTGGATAACAAAAAATATTTTACTTACATCAATACAGAAAAGACTTACGGTGCTTGGCCATTTGACCAGCCATTTTATCTGATACTGAATCAAGCTGTTGGTGGAAATTGGGGAGGAAAAGAGGGCGTCGATTCCGGAATTTATCCTCAGAAGTTCTTGATCGATTATGTAAGAATCTATAAATTAAATAATTAATTAATAAAAATTCTATTAATTAGAATATCAACGAATGAAAAGATTGATCATATCTTGTTTTATGACAGGAATTATCATTAATAGTAATGCGCAGAATTACTGGAAAAATGGCGTAAAAGAGGGGAGAGTTATCATCACTTCTCAAAAAAACAATGAAAAATTTGCGAAAAAAGGGAACGCAAAATTCGTAGATTTTCCTCAGCCAAAGGAAACCGATGTTTGTGTTTTTGTTGACCCTGATTTCAAATATCAGAAATTGATCGGAATCGGAGGTGCCATTACAGATGCATCAGCAGAGGTTTTCGCCAAATTACCAAAGAACAAACAGAAAGAATTCATAGAAGCTTATTATGGTAAATCCGGAATTGGCTACAATCTTGTTAGAACCAATATGAACTCCTGTGATTTTTCCAGCGACAATTACACTTACGTAAAAGATAGTGATACATCTTTGAATTCCTTTGACATAAAGCACGATGAAAAATACAAAATTCCTCTGATCAAATTAGCTCAGAAAGAAATTGACCCAAAAGATTTCAGGTTCTATTTTAGCCCGTGGAGCCCGCCAGCTTGGATGAAATCGAATAACAGCATGCTGAAAGGCGGAAGATTATTGGATAATTATTATCAGGTTTGGGCACATTATTATGTTAAATTCATTCAGGAATATGAAAAGAGAAATATTCCAATCTGGGGATTGACGGTTCAGAATGAGCCAATGGCAACACAGACGTGGGAATCTTGTATCTATACAGCTGATGAGGAAGGAAAATTCCTTAGAGAAAATCTTGGCCCGACACTGTGGAAAAATGGTTATAAAGATAAAAAAGTGATTATCTGGGACCATAACAGAGATCTGATCTATCAAAGAGCAACTACAACCTTACAAGACGCCGAAACTTCGAAATATGCTTCCGGAATAGGTTATCATTGGTATGAGACCTGGAACAACAAATCTCAGTTATTCGACAATCTTGCTGAAACACAAAGAGCTTTTCCTGACAAATTCCTGATCTTTACAGAAGGCTGCAAAGAACAATTTGATTTTAACAAAATCTATGATGTAAGTCTGGGTGAACTTTACGGAAGGAATATGATCAATGACTTTAACAAAGGAACAGCAGCTTGGACAGACTGGAACATTCTTTTGGATGAAAAAGGCGGTCCGAATCATGCTAACAATCTTTGTTTTGCGCCAATTATTGCAGATACGAGAACAGGGGAGCTACATTATACTTACGAGTATTACTATATCGGGCACATTTCAAAATACGTAAAACCCAATGCTCAGAGAATAGGAACTTCGACCAATAAGGATTTCCTTCTGTCAACAAGTTTTATGAATGAAAATGGAGAATTGGTGGTAATCGTAATGAACGAAGGCGATGCAAATACAGATTTCAATCTTTGGATTGAAGGTAAGGCTTCTAAGCTGTCTGCACCGGCACATTCTATACAGACTATAGTTTTATAAATTATATATTTTAAGGGTACGAACAGCAGCTGATTAGCTGCTGTTTTTATTTAATCGATTTACAATCAACTGGATTCAGTCTGCGTCCTGTGGAATAATTGATTGCTTTTGGTGATTGATAAACGAGTTTTGCAGAATTATTATCAGCATAGCTTCCAATTCCTTCCAATAGAACGCCGCTATCCTGCAAAAAATAGATTTCTCGTTCGCTTGTAATACCTTCAGAAACAAACTTATAATTTACTTTTAATGTATCTGCTGAAATGGTTCCTGTAATTTCACCAGATGATGAATCTTTCTCAAAATTCTTGTATTTCAGTTTTCCTTTAACAATGCCATTAGTAACTTTGTAAGTCATAAACATGGAATCCTTAGCCAGAACATTAAGATAGCAATAGTCAATATTTTCGGCTTTTGAAATAACATTTTTTTCTTGGTTTGGTGTGGCTAACGTATCAGGTTTTCTATTTTCAACGTGTTTTTGTTTGCCGTCGTTTTTTTCACAGGAATTTAAAAGTATGATTCCGGAAAGAACTAAAAATAAATTTTTCATAATAGTTTATTTTAGGATAGAATGAATTTAGAAAATATTATACCAAAATATTCGACAGAGATAGAGGTATATCTCTACTTTTTCGACAGTCATAAAACGTCCTATAATTTATATTATGTTAAATAGAGTGTATAACTCATATATTATCATGTGATTATAATATATTACATATTAAAAAATTTATTCGATTTTAAAATCTACTAAAGCGTCCAGCTTTGGAAATCTTTTAACAGATACAAACTTTTTATCAGTACAGTCGATTTCTGACCAGCCTTTTTTATGGTTCAAATCACCAACTTCAACGACAAATGGCTGATATGTCAAAATTTTATTATTGTCTAAAATTTCTCTGTATTGTACAGCAATATCTAAAATACATTCAAACTCAGTATTGAGCTTGACATTTCTGTAGATCAGATCAAAATGGGTTTCCTTGTTTTGCGGAATATCAAAATAAGTTTCGTAGCTATAGGTATCGCCTTTAAGTACTGAGATTGCCTTCAAAGCAAAATACAATGCATGCGTATAAAACTCTCTGGTTTTTTCTCTGTTCAGGTCATTTTCAAAAAAACCACCTTCAAACAAAATCGGTGCAACGCCAGCTTTCATAAAATTGTCACCGCTGGATGTCGGATAAAATTCGTCTGTATATTTAGCGATTCTGTTTGGTAGAATTTGTTTCATCTGCAGATAGATCGCAGCAATTACAGCCATACTTTTTTTTCTGTTTTCCGTAACGGTTCTTTCCATATTTTCCGACGGTGCAAGAAATGATAAGGTTGCCGGATGTTTACCATCTGTTGTAAAAATTGTACGCTGATCATGGAGATTCAGTGCATAATCATAATTTCCTTCCAGAACAATAGTTTTCAGAATCTTCATTTCAACGCTTGACATTCTCAGAAAATCCCGGTTGATATCGATATCAAAAGCATTCCTTCTTGTCCAGACCTCAGAACCATCAGGATTCAGCATAAAGATGAAATCCAATTGAATCGAATCAAAAAGCTTTTCTTTCAGTTCCGGATGTTTCTCCCAGATTGATAACAAGTCTAGCATTGCCAATGTTGCCGTAGATTCGTTACCATGCATTTGAGACCATGCGGCAATTCTGGTTTTGCCATTTCCTAAAGTCATCATATAGATAGGTTTCCCCAAACTGGATCTTCCGACCTCTTTTATATAATCGTTGTAGCTGCTCTGTAGGTAAGAAAATAATTTTTCAGGGAAAATATAGCGTTCAGGGAAATTTACATTTTTAAAATATGGAAAACTAAAATTCATTTTTTGACTCTTTGATTTTTTCAAAAATAAGATTTAATCATCCATAAAACCAAATTACATTTGTGAAAAAACCTAAACACTGCTTATTGACAGTTTGTCTGTTGATTTTTTTGTGGATTACATTATTAGTATTTATAAAAATCAATTTATTGAATATCAGTCATTTATAAAATTTATATAAAGTAAATTTATAAATTTACTTTAATGTAGTTTAATGTTTATTTACTTCATCTGTTTGTCAAATCATTAAACATAAATTTAGGAAAAATTATAGATTTTTACAAATGTATAAATAATTAAATTACAGTTAAAATCCTTATCTTTTTATTCAATATTTAGAAAAGAATATATTATGCAGAATTACTCACAATTAACTAAATTTCTACCCAACACTTCCCTGCTCCACTCATAATCAATAAGCTTAAAAAAAGTATATATAAAGTTTTAATACTTGATTTATATTGGATAGAGATATAATTAAATGAAGTATCCAATCAATCAACCGAAAAATATATAATGGAAATGGCGAATATCATTATAAAAAGCTAAAACTTTATTTATTAATGGTTAATTGTTAATATTTACAAGATAATTCAAACTTACTAAAATTTAATTTATTGATTTTAAGTATTATAGATGGATTAATTTAAAGCTATATAAATAGGAATATCTCTTTAGAGATAGAATAGATTCTTATATACATATTTGTTTTCCACAGATAGTTTTTCACAAAACCTTCTAAATAAGCAAACAATAATATTTTATTAACATTTATAATCATAATTTACTAAATATCAGTAAATTATATACATTATAAGCATAATTACAAAAGTAAATAGTGCGCATTACAAATGTAAAAACAATTAAAATTAATTTTATTACATTTGTAATATGGATTTTAATGATAGAATTACAAAAGTAATCGAGTATTCTAAGCTGTCTCCGGCAGAATTTGCAGAAGAGATCAATGTTCAGCGTTCAAGTATTTCTCATATTATTTCTGGGAGGAACAAACCGTCCTTAGATTTCATTACCAAGATCAAAGTTGCCTTTCCCGATATCGAATGGGATTGGCTAATCAATGGACAAGGTGAAATGCTTGTTTCCGAAAAATTAGTTAATCCTATTATCGAAGAAAAGCCGGAAATTGTTGAAAAAAAGAAATCATCACTGCCAGATCTTTTCTCTTTGATTAGTGATGAGAATTTTGGACTCACAGAAAGTGAAGATAAATCCGAAAAATCAAAACCGCGAGAATCTGATATTTCTAAGCCAATGTCAGTGAAAAATATTTTAGCGGATTCTCGGCCATTAGAGAATTTTGATAAAACACAAGAAAACTCTTCAAAAAAAATCAGACGGATTGTATTTTTTTATGATGACGGAACTTTTGAGACTTATGAAAATTAGTTAACTTTATTCATATAATTTTGGCCTCATAGTTCAACGGATAGAATAGAAGTTTCCTAAACTTTAGATCCAAGTTCGATTCTTGGTGAGGCTACATTTTATTTTCATTTTTAATATCATAGAAGCATATAGATTTCTTTTTTTTAAACCTTACCTTTGCAAGAAAATTCATCTTTTGAAAGATCTGCTTCTTATCACACCACCTTTTACTCAACTTAATACGCCATATCCGGCAACAGCCTACATAAAAGGTTTCCTGAATACCAAGAATATTTCCAGCTATCAAATGGATCTTGGTATAGAAGTGATTTTGAAGTTGTTTTCTAGAAATGGTCTCCATAAAATATTTGATAAAGAAATTGATACTAAAGATATCTCTGAAAATTCTCAACGGATATTTGCCTTAAGAAATGAATACATCAAAACCATAGATCAGGTCATTCTTTTTTTGCAGAATCAAAACCCGACGTTGGCAAGACAGATCTTTTCTATGAATTTCCTTCCAGAAGCTTCTCGTTTTAATCAACTCGATGATATGGAATTTGCTTTTGGAAATATGGGTTTACAAGATAAGGCAAAACATCTGGCGACCTTATATTTAGAAGATATTTCGGATTATATTGTAGAAAACATTGATTCTGATTTCGGGTTCAGCAGGTATGCGGAGCGACTTGGGAAAAGTGCCAATTCTTTCGATGAATTATATGGAAAGATCAATTCTAAAGAAACTTTTATTGATGAGATAACACTAAAGATCCTCGATGAGAAATTAGCCTTGATTCAGCCAAAATTGGTTTGTTTTTCGGTTCCTTTTCCAGGAAATCTATATTCTTCTTTCAGGTGTGCAAAATTCATCAAAGAAAATTATCCTGACATCACAACGGCAATGGGTGGTGGTTTCCCGAATACTGAGCTTCGAGAAATAAAAGACAAAAGAGTGTTTGAATTTTTTGATTTTATTACTTTGGATGATGGGGAATTACCTTTGGAATTAATAATTAATAAGGAAGAATTAAACTCTGAAAGAACCTATAAGCGTACTTTTTTAATTGAAAATGAAGAAATTACTTATAAAAACAATTCTACCAGACACGATTATAGACAAGTTCAAGTCGGAACACCGGACTATTCTGATTTGAAATTAAATCAATATATCTCTGTAATAGAAGTTGCTAATCCAATGCACAGCTTATGGAGTGACGGGCGATGGAATAAGCTTACGATGGCGCACGGATGCTACTGGGGAAAATGTACTTTTTGTGATATTTCTCTCGATTATATTAGGATTTACGAGCCTGTTTCTGCTAAAATTCTAGTTGACAGAATGGAGGAAATTATTGCAAAAACTGGCGAAACCGGATTTCATTTTGTAGATGAAGCAGCACCTCCAGCTTTGATGCGTGAAATTGCTTTGGAAATCTTAAGACGTAATTTGGTTGTAACTTGGTGGACTAATATCAGATTTGAGAAAAGTTTTACTCAAGATCTTTGTTTTCTATTAAAACTTTCGGGTTGTGTAGCTGTTTCCGGTGGATTGGAAGTGGCAAGTGACCGACTTCTAAAATTGATCGACAAAGGTGTTTCTGTCGATCAAGTGGCAAAAGTTACAAGAAACTTTACTGAATCTGGAATTATGGTTCATGCTTATCTGATGTACGGCTACCCGACTCAAACCATTCAGGAAACAATTGACTCCTTGGAAATGGTTCGACAATTGTTCGAAATGGGAATTCTGCAAAGTGGTTTTTGGCATCAGTTTGCAATGACTGCGCACTCACCTGTTGGTATTAACCCTGAAGAATATGGTGTGATTCCTGTAAAACAAGAAATTTTATTTGCAAATAATGATATTGATTTTATTGATAAAACAGGAATTGATCACAGTAAATTCAGTTTTGGACTGAAGAAATCTTTGTTTAATTATATGCACGGAATCAATTTCGAATTGCCTTTGCAGGATTGGTTTGATTTTAAAATTCCGAGAACAACAGTTCATCCGGATTATATTCATGACTGTCTTTTGGAAGAAAATGACCTTAAATTTAATACTAATTCCAAAGTAACTTTCCTTGATAAAAATGCTATCAAAGAAGATTTTATTAAAACTAAAAAAGGTAATTCTTGGGAATTAAGCAGATTGACGTTCCATTTGAAAACCAATATTATAAAAATCGAATTGGATCAAGAAAAAGCAAATTGGTTAATGAGAGTGATGCATGAAAATTCTATCATCAATCCAAAAAAAATAATTCTTGGTCAGCTCAAAACTAACTTCGAAGAAAGATTTGAAGATTTTGAATTGTTCTGGTTCTCAAAACCTATTCAACAGTTGAAGGAAAATGGGGTGATTCTAATACTTTAAAAATTAGATCATTTGTAATCTAAGTAAAAAACAAAAAATCCCGAAAATAATTTTCGGGATTTTTGATTTATATGAATTGGAAATCTATTCGCAAAGAATAATTCCTTTATCATTATTGAATTCTAACACTCCACTCTTAATCTCATAAGAATAAGAAGATTTAGCTTCATTTTCTTTAGTAAGATATTTTTGGTAAGCAGAACCTACTTTTTCCGTATAGATTTTTACTTTCCCACCAACCAAAGCTGATACAATAGCAGCGTGATTTTTGAAAATCTGGAATTGTCCACTTTTTCCTGGAAGAAGAATTGAATCTACCTCACCTTCAAAGATAACAAATTCCGGAGTTAAAATTTTTATATTCATTTTTATGAAATTATAGATTGTAGATTTTAAATTATAAATTATTGAAATTCAATCTAAAATCTAAAATTTGACATTTAAAATTTCTTAAGCGTTCTCAGCAAGCATTTTCTGTCCTGCAGCAATAGCTTCCTCGATAGTTCCTTTCAAGTTGAATGCAGATTCCGGATATTGATCTAATTCCCCATCGATGATCATATTGAAACCTTTGATAGTATCTTTGATATCAACCAAAGATCCCGGGATACCTGTAAACTGCTCAGCAACGTGGAAAGGTTGAGATAAGAATCTCTGTACTTTTCTGGCTCTGTAAACTACCAATTTATCTTCCTCAGAAAGCTCTTCCATACCAAGGATAGCAATGATATCTTGCAATGCTTTGTATCTCTGTAGGATTTCTTTTACTCTTTGAGCACAGTTATAATGTTCCTCACCGATAATCTCAGGAGCCAAGATTCTTGACGTAGAAGCCAATGGATCTACCGCTGGGTAAATACCTAATGAAGCAATTTTTCTATCTAATACTGTAGTTGCATCCAAGTGGGCAAATGTAGTTGCCGGAGCTGGGTCAGTCAAGTCATCCGCAGGTACGTAAACTGCTTGTACAGATGTAATAGATCCGTTTTTAGTTGAAGTAATTCTTTCCTGCATAGCTCCCATCTCTGAAGCCAAAGTTGGTTGGTAACCTACCGCTGATGGCATACGCCCCAAAAGTGCAGACACCTCAGAACCAGCTTGTGTAAAACGGAAGATGTTATCTACGAAGAACAATACATCTCTACCTTGTCCGCTTTCTCCACCATCTCTATAATATTCTGCCAAAGTTAAACCAGACAATGCTACTCTAGCTCTTGCTCCAGGCGGCTCATTCATTTGTCCGAAAACGAAAGCAGCTTTAGAATCTTTCATAGCTTCAAGATCAACTTTAGAAAGATCCCAACCTCCATTTTCCATAGAGTGCATGAAGTCATCACCATATTTGATGATCCCGGATTCCAACATCTCTCTTAAAAGGTCATTTCCTTCTCTTGTTCTTTCTCCTACTCCTGCGAATACAGAAAGACCACCGTGCCCTTTTGCGATATTGTTGATCAATTCCTGGATCAATACTGTTTTTCCTACACCAGCTCCACCGAACAATCCAATTTTACCTCCTTTTGCATAAGGCTCAACAAGGTCGATAACTTTGATACCTGTGAAAAGAACTTCAGCAGAAGTTGATAACTGGTCAAATTTCGGTGCTTCTCTGTGGATTGGCAAACCTCCTTCTTTAGATAAAGACTGAATTCCATCAATAGCATCTCCAACCACGTTGAAAAGACGTCCATTAACACCTTCTCCTATTGGCATAGTAATTTGAAGACCAGTACCAGTAACCTCTTGTCCTCTCTGAAGTCCATCGGTAGCATCCATTGCGATACATCTTACCATATCTTCTCCAATGTGCTGCTCTACCTCCAATACAACTTTTTCACCATTAGTTTTAATGATTTCTAAAGCGTCATATATTTTTGGTAATTGTTCGACTTCATTAAAGACCACGTCAATAACTGGTCCAATAATTTGTGAAATTTTTCCTTTAATTTGGTTTGCCATTACTAAATTTTTACTTGTGCGCAAAGATAATAAAAGTTTATAAATGAGCATTGTCAGAAAAAAAGATTTTTATCATATTCTTTATCTCCTTTTTTATCTTTGGAAAAAATGTTTTTAATTATTTTTTAATTAAAGTTTTAGAATCTACTACTTCTCCATCCACAATTAGTGTAACTATATAATATCCAGTAAAATAATTACTTATATTTATATTGCTTTCTGTTTTAGAAACATCTAAAGTATAATTATATGATAAATTATTGCCAGCTTGCATTACAATCATTAGAGATGCAGAATTTGCCCCTTTCAAATTATACTTTACATTAATATTGTTACTTGAAGGGTTTGGAGCAATGATTTCTAAAGCACCTCTTTTTCTTATTTTTGGTATATCTGACGTGCATGGATCAGATAAAAGCATATTTTTAGCCATCAAAACAGCAGCCTGAGCATCTACCAAACCATAGCCCATTTGTTCATTCCAAGTTCCATTGGATCTTGCTGGGTTATTGTTGTATGTATATAAATCTGTTCTGATTTTTTGTGAGGTTTGTTCTATAATATCCCTGACCTGCTGACCCGTTAAACAAGGATTAACAGATAAAATTAAAGCTGCTACACCGGAAACGTGAGGAGCAGCGTAAGATGTTCCATCATCTGATATGATACTTTGTGTAGGAGTAGTTGTCCAGATTCCGACACCAGGGGCAACAACATCTAATTTGGTACCATACGCTGAAAAAGAAGCCTTGGCACCATTACTTGCAATTGCGCCAACAGTTATAATTCTATCGTCGAAACTACCCGGATAAAGTACATTCGACCCATTATTGCCCGCAGAAAAAACAACTATACATCCTTTTCCGTCACGGCCATATTCCATAGCATTTATTATTGCATCTTCTAATAATTGGCTATCCAGCCATCCTGCACTAGAATACCATGAATTATTGATTATATCCGCATTCTCCATCTCCCAGGCCCAACTGATTCCGGATGCAAGCTGAGCTGAAAAAGTATTGAGAACAATTGCATCATTCGTATCTTTTTTTAAATCGTGGCTAATCGGAATAATTTTGGATTTTGGTGCGACACCTACGACTTGTAGATTATTACGCTCTGCAGCTATTATTCCTGCTACTCTTGTTCCGTGTGTATTTCCAGCAATATAAACACTGCCACTATTTCCAGACTGTGCATCATAGCCTGCACTTCCTATATTTGCACTCAAATCAGAGTGAGGAAAATAAATACCCTGGTCTACAACCGCAACTTTGACATTCATTCCTTGTGAAACTTGCCAAGCCTGGCAAACATTAATATCAATAGCAGAATTTGCGCTGTTTTTTAATCCCCATAATCTATAAAAATCGGGATCATAAGAACACGTTGCGTCATTATTTCCCCCACCAATAGGAACTGCTTTGTTAGAATTACTATCCGTTATTTCCCTTTCATCTAGATCACTAGTGAAATTTAACATAAAAGCCGGATCTACAGCATCAAATAATCCTGTCTCATAAAATTGGTTTCCCAATTCCAGTGATGAAGCGGTGTTTCCATTAGATACTGCCATGATATACCATTTGGACATATATGGTACCTGTTTTACAATATCTGCATTTTTTCTTGATGCTATCCGTTGTAGAATCTTATAATCCTTATTGTCCTTCAGTTTAACATAAAAATATTTTGAAATACCAACAGATTTTGCATCACCATTTTCAAAAAACATACCCACATGATTTACATTCGGTAATTTCTTCAAGTCTTCAAGCTTTTGATTGTAGGCTAAAGCATCCTTAGGTTCTGCATTTAATTCTATGTGTGCAAATTTTGAGTTTTCAGAACCTGAGTCATCTACTAGGACATAATCTTTAACATCAAGACGACTGGTTGAAGAAGTCTGAAATTGATTATTAGTAAAAATATAAAAAGATTTTTTGTCAAGAGTCAAATATTTTTTTTGTCCCTTGTAATAGTAATAATAATTGTTTTGCGCATTTGAAAAGCAAAATATTATACATAATAATAAAAAAAAGACCCTTGTTTTCATACGATTATTGTTTAATGGTTTATTTAATAAATATAATGAAAAATAAAAATTAAAATGTAAATGATTTTTGAAAAATAATCAACAATAAATCAAATAAATTAAATATAATCAATTTTCGATATTAGTCAAAAAAGAGATACTTTTGTGCAAGCAAAAATCCAGAATTTGAAAATCATCAGAGATCTTACAGATTACCACTTAAAAATACCATTAGCATTATCATTAGGAATGTTTGACGGTGTTCATTTGGGACATTTGTCTATTATTGATAAATTAAATGAAATTGCAGAAAAAGAACATCTTGAATCTGCAATTCTAAGTTTTTGGCCACATCCAAGAAAATTCCTGAATCCTGATGATAACGTGAAAATGCTCAATACACTTGAAGAGAAATTAGAATTACTTGAGAAAAGCGGCATCAGGAATATTTTTCTAAAGACATTTGATGAAGAATTCAGAAATCTGACAGGAACTGAGTTTTGTGAACAAGTTTTGGTAGATAAACTCAATGTGAAGCATATTATAATAGGACACGACCATACATTCGGGAAAAATAAAAGCGGGAATTTCGAATTGCTGAAATCTTTGTCTGATGAATTGGGCTTTAAAGTAAATCAACTGGAAGCCGTTCAGACGAATGACCTTAATATCAGTTCTACCAAAATCAGAATGGCGCTGTCGGAAGCCAGAATCACTGATGCTAATGAAATGCTGGGTTACCATTATCCTTTAACAGGAAAAGTAATCCATGGAAAAAAATTGGGAAGAACAATTGGTTATCCAACCGCAAATATCGAAGTTCCAATCAATAAATTACTTCCAAAAAAAGGCGCTTATATTGTCGAAGTTTATATTGATAATCAATTTTATAAAGGGATGCTGAGCATCGGAACGAATCCAACTATTGATGACCAAAACGAATCTTTACATACCGAAGTTTACATTCTCAATTTTGACCAGGATATTTATGATAAGGAAATAACAATCAAATTTCGAGATTTTCTCCACGATGAAATCAAATTTGAAGGTTTGGAAAAACTGGTTGAAAAACTGGATGAAGATAAGAGATTAACTGAAGAATTTCAATTCTAAGAAACAAAAAAGGATAGCAGCTGCTATCCTTTAATTTTATATTTCAATGAATCTTATTTCAAAGTAAACTTGATTTTAGTTCTGATGTCAGAAGATGAACTCCCTACCAACGCTTCGAAATCTCCCGGTTCTGCAACCCAATCGTGTTTTACAGGGTCAAAGAAACTCAATGCAGATTTATCAACTGTGATAGAAACGTCTTTGGATTCTCCGGCTTTCAGATAGACTTTATCGAAACCTTTCAGTTCTTTCAAAGGTCTTGGCAAAGATGATTTTAAGTCGCTGATGTACAATTGAAGCACTTCTGCACCATCTACTTTACCAGTATTTTTAACATTAACCGTAAAAGTTATTTTATCATTCGAAGTCAGTTCCGATTTATCCGCTTTTACTTTTCCATATTCGAAAGTTGTATAACTCAAACCGTGTCCGAAACTGAATAATGGTTTGATGTTTTTCGTATCGTGCCAACGGTAACCTACAAAAATTCCTTCATTATAAGTAATGTTAATCGGGTCTTTCAAATCTTTTCCTTTTCCGGCAGCCAATTCTTCTTTATTCCCGGGATATTCTCCCAATGCGTGCGCCGAATTATCTTCCAACTTCACTGGAAAACTGAAAGGCAATTTCCCGGAAGGATTGGTATCGCCAGCCAAAACGGCTGCAATTGCATGACCCGCTTCCGAACCCAAATACCAGGATTGCAGAACCGACGGAACATTCTTGATCCAAGGCATTGCAACCGCATTTCCAGAAACTAAAACTACTGCCAAATTCTTGTTGGCTTTAGACAATTCAGAAATCAATTTATCTTGGTCATAAGGCAAACCATAGCTTTCTCTGTCCATTCCTTCTGCATCCTGATGATCACTTTTATTAAGTCCGCCAACAAAAACTACGAAATCCGATTCTTTTGCCAGTTTCACAGCTTCTGCGATTAACTCGGCGGAAGAACGTGTTTCTTTCAGATTTTGACCAGATTTTACACCGTTGTAATCGCCGCCAACATCACCAACATAACCTCTCGCATACTTAACTACGGCTTGTTTTCCGAAACGTTCCTTGATTCCGTCGAGCGGTAAAGTTTCATATTTCACTTTTAAAGAAGAACTTCCTCCACCAACGGTCATCATTTTGATAGCGTTTTCTCCGATTACTGCGATTTTTTTAGTCTTGGCTAAGTTAATTGGCAATGTCGCTTTTTGATTCTGAAGCAGAACGATTCCCTCAGAAGCAATTTGTTTTGCCGCTGCGATATGCTCCTCCGAAGCGATAGAACCAAAAGGCTTATTTTTGTTCATCGAGGTTTTATATGCCAAACCAAGAACTCTTCTTACTTTATCATCTAACTCTTTGGTTCCGACTTTTCCTGATTTGATCAAATCAAGATAAGGTTTTGCCAGGTAATAATTTTCGTAAGCGTTGCTTGTCCCTTGAGAAAGACCATTGGTCCAGGTTCCAAATTCTAAATCAAGACCATTGTGAATAGCCTGATTGGTGTCCAAAACTGCACCCCAGTCGGAAACCACAACACCTTTATAGCCCCACTCACCTTTCAGAATATCATTCAACAGATATTGATTGTGACTGGCGTGTTGTCCTTTGTATAAATCGTAAGCACCCATTATCGTCCAGGAATCACCTTCCTGAACAGCCGCTTTAAATGGTGGTAAATAAATCTCGTACAATGCTCTGTCATCCACAATCACATTGCTGGAATGCCTGAAAGTCTCCTGATTATTCAAGGCGAAATGTTTCACACTTGTCGCTACGCCGTTAGCCTGAACACCTTTGATATAAGGAACGACCATTTGGGAAGTCAAAAACGGGTCTTCTCCCATATACTCGAAATTACGACCGTTGAGCGGTGTTCTGTAAATATTGACACCAGGACCGAGAATTACGTTTTTGTTTCTATATCTTGCTTCCTCACCAAGAGATTTTCCATAGATAGAGGACATATTTCGGTTCCAGGTTGCAGACAAAGCCGTCAAAGCCGGATAAGCAATAATAGAATCATTGGTCCAGCCAGCTTGATCCCACTCGTCCCAAAGCACTTCCGAACGCACACCGTGAGGGCCGTCAGCAGTCCATAGTTCAGGAATTCCTAATCTTGGAACGCCGTGTGAACTGAATTTGGATTGCGCGTGGATAACGTTGATCTTCTCCTCCAAAGTCATCCTTGACAAGGCATCTTCAATACGTTGCTCCACAGGTTTGGAATCGTCCAGATAAATTGGTGTTTTTTTCTGAGCGAAGCCAAATTGCATCATACAGCCCAATACAGAAAGTAATATTAATTTTTTTATCATAAATTTTACACTTTTCTAATCAAAATTTTTGAATGCCTAATATACAAATTAATTTATTATCTCAAAATGAGAAAATAAAAATTTGTAAGAATTAAGGCAACTGGAAAGTTAAAATTAAAATTAGAAATTTGTTAGATAAACGCTTTATTAACGAAAAAAAGAAATTAACTGTTGCTAATTTCTTCTCTTGATTTTTTTGTCAAAGAATCAAATACCAGATTGTAGGAATGGTCAATGAGTTTGAGAATCAACTCTTTTTTAAGACCTTCGCAAGTAACAGAATTCCAATGCGTTTTGTTCATATGATAAGCTCCGGAAATCTGAGGATGATTTTCACGAAGTTCCTCGCTCCACTCCGGGTCAGCCTTTGCGGCAAAAGTTTCAGGATGTTTTTCTAAGGAAATCAAAAGAAACATCTTACCACCAACTTTGAACACCAAAGTCTCATTGTCAAAAGGAAAACTTTCGGTAATTCCTTTTTTATGCAGGCAGTAATCTCGGATTTCTTCTATTTCCATTTTATGAAATTAGAACTTAAAAGTATTCTTCGGAAGTTCTTTGTTGATTTCGATTTTATTAATCATCATCACATAATCGCTATCTTTTTTTGGCGAAGACGACTCAATTCTATAGGGCATTAATAATTGGCCAACTTTCCTATAATCGGAATAGGTCAGAGTTTCATCTTTCTTGATTTCACGGAAAAGCGAATAGTTTTTCACATCAAAGTAATAGATGGTTTTATTAACGTTTTTCGTCAATTCTACTTTGAAATAATATTGTTCTCCAATTTTCTCTTTCCCTAACAAATCTGCTTCAAAACCTTTACTTTCATAATCAATAAAGTCGTTATCGAAGTTTTCAGGAACGTAGTCATTATATTGCTGAAGTTTGTTCTGAGCATAGTTCATCGCATAACCGTTCTTTCCGTCAAAACCTTCAACAGGTGTCTCTTTTCCGGCTAAAATGATGGCCGTTTTTGTAAGATTTGGTCTCTGTTGGTAGATTTTCATCATATACGAATCATTCACGCCAAGCGTTACTCGCCCTTGTATCTGAACAGTATTCAGGAGTTTCCAATTGGTAAGACCTCCGGAGCTTTCAATATTTCTATCGATGATTTCCTTTGCAGTTTGAGCAAAAATAATTTGTGAAAATATGATAGCAAAAAGGACGATAATTCTTTTCATTCAAAAATTTTAGGATTTCAAAGATAGGATTTTAATTAGCTATTAGCAATTGGCTTTTGCAATTAGCTAATTAGTCTTTTAGCTTTCTCCAGATCTTCCGGTGTATCTATACCGACACCTACAAAATCCGTTTCTATCATTTTGATACGTTTTCCATATTCCAGATAACGCAGTTGCTCCAGTTTTTCAGAGGTTTCCAATGGCAACATCGGAAGTTTCGAAAACTCCAGCAAAGCTTCTTTTCGGAATGCATAAACACCGATATGCTTGTAATATTTAACATTAAAATCAAGCTCACGCAGAAAAGGAATTACGGAACGGCTAAAATATAAAGCAAAGCCATTATTGTCCGTAATCACTTTGACATTGTTAGGATTCTGAATTTCCTCAGATTCTTTTAATTGAATCTTCAATGAAGCTAAGGAAATTTCTTTTTTATTATCATTAAGAAAGACGTCAATCAATTGCTTCAAAGGTTCTTTTTTAAGAAAAGGTTCATCACCCTGAACATTGATGACAATATCACAATCGATATTTTTTACAGCTTCTGCAATTCTATCACTTCCCGTTTCGTGTTCGCCTGTTATTACGGCCTTTCCACCGTTTTTTGAAATTTCATCAAAAATCAATTCTGAATCTGTAGCAACAAAAACTTCATCAAATAAACCAGTTTCCATCACATTTTGATAAGTGGTCGTAATGACGGTTTTATTTCTCAAAATTTTCATTAATTTCCCAGGAAATCTTGTTGAATTATAACGAGCAGGAATAACTGCTATAGTCTTCATTATTTATATTGTTTTATAATTTGTTCCAATCTATCATCTGGTTCAAAATCGAGTACATCAATTAGCTTAACTTTTTTGAAATCTTTATGAAATGTATTGATTACGACATTCCAATTTTCAGGAACCACAGCCGACGGAACTTTCAGACAAAGTTTTTCATCAGCTTCAAACCAAGCATTTCCAATCTTCTGACAATCGGAATAATTCCTAAAATCTCGCCAGTTTTCAGATAATTCTGAAGTTTCAACAGTTTGACATTCTGAATTATTAGGAATTTTGATGACCATAATCCTGAAATCTTTATTAAAACCCAAACCTTTGCGATGAGCCAATGTTTCCAAATAAGCTAGGGAAATACTTTCTGCTGTGTAGAGTACTTTTTTACCTTCCGAGTTCCATCTACCTTCTAATCCGCTTGCAAAAAGTGAATCTGCGTATTTTTTATGAACAATTCTGTAAACAAGCATTATTATACAGGATAACCTTGTGCCAATTTTTCTATTTCCTCATAAATCAAATCTACGCCTCCCGAAGTAGAGATAAAATCGATTGGTTTTTCTTCGGAATTCCAAAATGGACGGTTCATCCAAAGTGTAAATTCATCCAAGTTTCCGAAAATCTCTTTTCCAAAGCTATAGAGATTGATTAATTTTAATAAATGTTCACTATAAATCGGGTCTAAGCCTTTCTCTTGGTCTCTGTAATTACTAATAGTTCTCGGAGAAAGATTGATAACCGACGCCAAAGTTTTTTCCGGCATCTTGATAGCATCTGCGAGAGAGTAAAAAACATCTGTTTTCAGGCCTTCTCTTGCTTTTTTCAAAAGTTTGTAATCGTCTTGTATAGAAAACCGATTAAAAATGGAAGTACCCACTCCGTAATTGGCCATTGGTTCTTCTACTTTTGATTTTTTTGGATTTTCGTTTTGTTTATAATTTCCCATTTCTGTTTTTCTTTATACAAATATAGAATTTTTTCCAAAAATAAAACGAATTTTTTCCATTTATTTTAAATTGTTTAAAGCTTTCTCCAACTTCGGAAGACAATCCTTAATATCATCCAAAGAACAACCTCCAACGGAAGCTCTGAACCAAGGAACTGACTTATCATTTCCAAATGCTGAGAACGGAACCAAAGCCATTCCTGCATTATTAATCAGATAGAAAACCAAATCTGTAGAATCATCCAAAACCTTACCGTGTAGAGCAGTTTTTCCTAAATAATCTAATTTGATGGTCAAATAAAGTGCTCCCATTGGCGAGATGCTTTCCACAGCAAAACCTTTTGATTTCAAATCCTGGATTCCTGCGTGAAGTTCTTTCAAACTTGTATTCAGTTTTTGTTTGTAATCGTCTAAGAAAGTATCAACTGCAGAATCATCAGCTAAAAACTCAGCAACTGCTTCTTGTTCCGGTTTTGGCGCCCAAGCTCCAACGTGCGTTAAAAGAGCTTTCATTTTATCAATTACCAAACTCGGTCCGAATCCCCAACCTACTCTAACTCCGGTTGCAGCAAAACATTTAGATGTTCCGTCAACATAGATTGTGTAATCTTTCATTTCTGGGAAAAGACTAACCGGATTGTAATGGTCTTCGCCAAAAGTCAGCATTGCGTAGATTTGGTCGTACATCAAATAAAGCGGTTTTTCGTCTGCACCTCTTTTTTTGTTTTCTTCTAAAACTAATTCGCAAATTTCAGATAATTGCTCTTTTGTGAACATCGTTCCAGTTGGATTCAGTGGAGAACAAAGGCAAAGCAAAACTGCGCCGCCAACATAAGGACGAAGGTCATCCGCTGTCGGTAGGAAATTATTAGATTCCTGAGTCTGAACTTCAACAGCATTCGCTGTCGTCAAATAAGCATAATGATTGTTGTTCCAAGAAGGAATCGGGTAAATCACTTTATCGCCTTCGTCAACAATTGTTTTGAAAATTGCATAAATCAAAGGTCTTGAACCAGCTGTAATCAAAATATCATTAGCTGAATAATCCAGATTCCAACGCTTTTTCAAGTCATTGCTTACGGAAGTTCTTAGAGATTGTAAACCGTTTGCCGGTGGATAATTGGTCAGATTATTTTTATAAGCTTTCTCAATTCCCTGTTTCAATTCCGATGGAATTGGATAGATGTTGGAATTAAGGTCGCCAATTGTAAGATTTGAGATTTGTGCACCTTTGGCTTTCAAATCGTTAACTTCATTTCCGATTTTGATAATTTCCGAACCAATCAGGTTAGATGCGAGTTTAGATACTTTCACTTAATTATTTTTTGATGTTTTTCCGAAACTTAATTCGGATTTTTACTTTTTATGATTTACAAAAGTCTTAAATGCAACTGAGTAAATCAAATTACATAACAAAAAAGTTCTCAAAACTAAATTAAATCAGTAATTGAGAACTTTATTTTAAAAATATTTTAGATTATATTTTTATCTGATAAAAATTTTCAATTACAGATTCAAATCCTGTTTTACCTTAGCAATTTTCTCTTCAAGCTTAGGAAGTTTTGCCACAAAATCTTCTTTTGAAGAGATGCTGTCTTTTACAGAAACATAGAATTTGATTTTTGGTTCAGTTCCTGAAGGACGAACACAAACTTTAGTTCCATCTTGAGTATAGAAAATCAATACGTTAGACTTTGGAATATCGTCCATTACTTTTTTCTCATTCTTAGAAACAACAAAACAAGTCTGCTCTTTGAAATCCTTCACTTCTTCTACAAAAGAACCTGCAATTTCTTTTGGGGGATTACTTCTGAAATCACTCATCATTTTCGTAATTTCTTCAGCTCCGGTTCTACCCTTTCTCACGACATTAATCAAACCTTCGTAATAGAAACCAACTTCTTTGTAGATGTCAATCATATATTCATAAACCGTTGTTCCATTGGCTTTACACCAAGCTGCGATTTCACAAGCCGTCAAAATTGAACCACAAGAATCTTTGTCACGAACGAAATCTCCGGTCATAAAACCGAAACTTTCTTCACCACCACAAATGAATTTTTCCCGACCTTCAAAATCACGAATCATTTTTCCGATCCATTTGAAACCAGTCAATCCAACTTTGCAGTCCACTCCGAATTTCCCAGCAACATCAAAGAAAACATCAGAAGTCACAATCGTAGAACCAATAAACTCTTTTCCTGTGATTTTTCCGGCTTTTTTCCATTGGTCAAGAATATAATAAGTTAAGATGGTGTTGGTTTGATTTCCGTTCAGAAGCTGCATTTCGCCTTCAAGGTTTCTAACTGCAATTCCTAATCTGTCACCGTCTGGGTCTGTTCCGATTACGATATCTGCATTAGTAATTCTTGCCAAATCCATTGCCATAGAAAGAGCAGCGGGTTCTTCCGGATTCGGGGAAGCTACTGTTGGGAAATTTCCGCTAGGAATCATTTGTTCCTTAACTAAATCCAATTTAGTAAATCCAGCTTTTTTCAATGCTTTTGGAACAGTTGTATAAGTTGTTCCGTGAATGGATGTGAAAACGATATTCAGATTATCTCTTCCCACATTTTGATAAAGAGAATTTTCCATACACGCATCGATGTAAATATCATCCTGGTCTTCGCCAACCCACTCTATAAGGTCATCATTTCCGTTAAATTTGATATCTTCAAATTTCGTCGAATACACTTCTCTAATGATATTTTCGTCGTCTGGTGGTACGATTTGTGCGCCGTCATTCCAATACACTTTGTATCCATTATATTCCGGTGGATTGTGAGAAGCCGTCAAAACGATTCCCGCATTGCATTTTTTATCTCTAACAGTGAAAGACAATTCCGGAGTTGGGCGATGTTCCTTGAACAACAGAACTTTGATTCCGTTGGCTGTCAAAACATCAGCAACGATTTTTCCGAATTCTTTCGAGTTATTACGAACGTCATAAGCAATTGCTACTTTGATTTCTTCATTCGGAAAAGATTGATGAAGATAATTTGCCAGACCTTGAGTTGCCTGACCTAAAGTATATTTGTTCAAACGATTGGTTCCAACGCCCATCACGCCACGCATTCCTCCTGTTCCGAATTCTAATTCTCTGTAAAAAGAATCTTCCAAATCCGGAGAATTAGAATCGATTAATGTTTGTACTGCATTTCTGGTCTCTACATCAAATGCTTCTGCAAGCCAAAGTTTTGCTTTATCTAATGTTGATAATTCTGACATTATTTATAGTTTTTGTTTCTTAATTAATTTTCTTATTCTCCAAAGTCGCTTTATCAGTCACTTTCAGATTTTTCGAAGGATTTCCATAATAAATCAATTTTGATGTATTACCGATTTTTCCTTTGATCTCCTCATCTACGTTCAGTTCTGCATAATTTCCGTTCTGAGACTCAATTTCCAAATCTTTGATATACCAATACGGCGAAATAATACTCGCAGTATCTTTGATATTAAGCTTGGCTAAAGTTGTTTTTCCCAACAGATTAGCTCGGCTTTTGTTCGTCATTTCTATCTCAGATTTTTCTGAAATCACTGAACCGATAAATTTAGCATTATCTTTTAAATGAAGAGCGAAATTTTCAACTTTCATTTGACTTGAAATGTTAAGTTCTACAGAATCAGCTATTTTAATCACATCAAAAGGATTTTTTCCGTAAATCGTGATATTATAAAAATCCACTTTGTCTGTTTCGCTTTTCTCTGTGATTGACAAATTTTTATCCTTAACTTCAATATTAAGATTATCAAAGAAATTAGGATAAGTTTCTACATTCACAAAGTTGTGTGGACTTTGAACATAAAACACTCTGAATTTTCCTTTTAAATCTAATTTAGAAAACTCAGACAATTCTACATCTTTAGATTGGATTTCTCCTTTTGGAGAGACTTTTCCGCAAGAAACGATTGTTAGGATTAGAAATAAGTATAATATTTTTTTCATTCTTTGAATTTGTTAATTGACGAAATATAAAACATAATATTTGTCATTCCGTAGGAATCTAAATTTTTATAATTAATCGTTTAATAAATACTGTTGAGATTCCTACGGAATGACAAAAACAGCGTTTAAAATGAAATAATTATATCATTTCCTCAATATGATAATTCTTGTGGTCGCGGTTGCTCCTGATAATTAATTCGCCTAAGAATCCCGCTACAAAAAGTAAACTTCCCAAAATCATCATCGTCAATGCGATAAAAAACCAAGGATTATCGGCAATCAGATTTCCATAGATTTTGAAAATGTAAACGTCAATCAGTTTCGAAATTCCTAACCAAATGGCTGATAAAAATCCGATGATGAACATCAAAGTTCCTGCTGCACCAAAAAAATGCATCGGTCTTCCGCCAAATCTGCTGACAAACCAAAGCGTTATCAAATCCAAAAAACCACGAATAAAACGTTCTGTCCCAAACTTCGAAGTTCCATAAGGTCTTGCCTGATGCTGAACCGGTTTTTCTGTAATATTTCTGAAACCTGCATTTGCTGCTAAAACCGGAATAAAACGATGCATATCGCCATAAACATCGATGGATTTTACAACTTGTTTTCTGTAAGCTTTCAAGCCACAATTGAAATCGTGAAGCGAAACTCCAGACACTTTTTTAGCTGCTGCATTGAAGAGTTTTGATGGAATATTTTTGGTCATCACATTATCAAAACGTTTCTTTTTCCAACCGCTTACAATATCGTAATTACCTGTCTTTACCATTTCGTAAAGTTCAGGAATTTCTTCTGGAAAATCCTGTAAATCAGCGTCCATCGTGATAATCACGTCACCATTCACTTTTTCAAAAGCGGCGTGAAGCGCTTGTGATTTCCCATAGTTTTTGGAAAATTTAATCCCGTGAATTTGTGGATTTTGGATTTTCATATTTTCTATGATAGACCAAGATAAATCCGTACTTCCGTCATCTATGAACCAGACTTCGTAAGATAATTTGTTGTCTCGGCAAACGTTGTCGATTCTGGTGAACAACTCCTCCAGAGAGTCTTGCTCGTTAAGTAATGGGACGATTATAGAAAGATTCATTTTTTATAAAAAGATGTTAGATGTTAGATATCAGATATTAGATTTTTAATTTTAGAGTAAATCATTAATTTAAATAAAACCCTATAATTATTTATTATCCAACATCTTACTCATATCGTTTTTTGTTTTTCAAAAATCCAGCGATGATAATAGACAAAAGTAAATAAAATAGTAAAAATCCACCAAAAATAGCTGACAAAAATTGGAAAGAAAAATAGTTTCTGTTTTCCTTTTTTGCAATGTCTCTTGCTAATTTTTGCTCTTTATAATTATCTTCTAATTCTTTTACTTTATTTCTATCTTTTTGATTGGCCGCTTCAATTTTCAGTTTTGCATAAGACTCATCCAGATTTTTCATTTCTGTTTGGATGTATTGATGATTCAGCATTTCTCTTGCTTCTGTATCTGCATAATTCAGAAAAGCAAAAATCGCCAAGATAGAAAGTCCACCTCCAACGAACAAAGTCAAGAAACATTGCTTGAAAGCTTGCGGATAAGTGATTTTATTGTTTCCACGCAACCAAAGAACTGAAAGAAATCCAGCTAATACGTAAAGAAAAGTCATCCCAAAAGCATTGACTTTCATACTAGTATCAAAATAATTGGCATCTGCGAAAAAGTAATAAACAACGAAGAAAGTCAACATTGTCGCTAAAAATAAACCAAAGCCAATGGCTACCGGATTTTTTGTCATAATTTTATTTTTCTAAAAAATTGAAAATTTTTAATTCTGAGAATCAGTTTTTTAAAATCATAATTGGATTAATAATCTTAATATTCTGTGTTTCTCATTTTTTAATTCAATATTAAATTTTATCTTTGCCCTGGCAAGTCCTAAACAACCAGCTCCTGAGAATCCTCCAGGGTGGGAACGCAGCAAAGGTAATCGGTTGTAGCGGTGTGATTTAGGTAGCTTGCCATTTTTTATTTCTATATTTTAAGAGATTAAGCAATATTCAAGATTTTGAAATTACTTAATCTCTTAATTTTTTGTTAGAATTCGAACTCCTCTCCTAATTTTGGTAAAGAAAACTCGATATTTTTATCTGAGAAATGCTTTTTCGCTTCTTCGTGATTGATTTCAATCGGTGGAAAAGTATCGAAATGACAACCGATAACTTTTGGTGTCTTCAATAATTCTGATGCTGCAAAAGCCGCTTTTCTAGGACACATTGTATAATGTTTCCCAACAGGAAGGATTGAAAGGTCTAAAGTCCCAAAAACCTGCGGGAACAAGCTCATTTCTGAACTTACACCAGTATCTCCAGCTAAATAAAGATTTCTTCTATCCGGAAATCTGAAAATATATCCAGCTGCTAAACCTCCATAACTTCCGTCTGGGAAAGAACTTGTGTGTAATGCAGGAACCATAGAAATCTTCAAATCATCGATTTTTGCAGAACCTCCAAAATTAATATCAATATTATTAGAATGTCCAAAATATCCGCAAATCTCCGGCTGCCCAATAACGGTCGCATCAGGGTGATTTTCAAGGACTTCTTTCACATCAGCAATGTGGTCACCGTGTGCGTGAGTAATCAAAACATAATCGATTTTCTGAGCTTTGATATCAAAACCAGATTGCTCTTTCTGATAGTTGTAAAAAGGGTCAGCAAGAATCGTTTTTCCATTGTATGTGAACAAAAAACAGTTTTGTCCTAAGAATTTTATTTTCATTTTATACTAAATTTAATCAATTATTACTGCTTCATAATTAAAATAATAAATCAGATATAAACAAAAAATGATTATTAAAATTTGAATTATTAAAATAATTATATTGTGTGATATTCTTTCTTTTAAAATTTGTAATGAAATTATAAAATCAATTAACAAAACAATTCCTAAAAAAATTGGAAGAACATCTATTTCCGATATTGATAATCCACTAAATAATAATTCTTTAAGCAACAATAAACAAAAGGTTGCAAAAGTTACTATTGATAAAAAAGAAATTATTTTTTGGAATTTATTCATATCATTAAATAACAAAATTAAGTCCGACAGCCGTCAAAACAGCCATCATAAAAGTTAAGATTCCGACTTGTTTTAGAAATGGGTCTAATAATTTGGGTTCTTTGATTGCCATTACACTTCTTCTCAATTTCATGAAAGGAAATATCAATATCATCACGATAAAAGGATAATAAAGACCTCTTTCCTGAAATCCATTGTACATCAGAAAAGCTAGCATTAATAGAATTGGTAATTGTAACAAGATGATTTCGTAAATCATTGCTTTTTTGTAGCCTAATCTCAATGCGAAAGTTTTCTTACCTGATAATTCGTCATTCACGATATCTCTCATATTATTGAGATTTAGAACTGCCATACTCAACATTCCTATAGCGGAAGCTGGAATCAGAATATCATAATCGAAGGTTTTTGTGAAGAGAAAATAACTTCCACAAACAGAAACCAATCCGAAAAAAATGAATACAAAAACGTCTCCCAATCCTAAATATCCATAAGGTTTTTTACCAACCGTATAACCAATCGCAGCCAAAATACAAGCCACTCCTAAGCCAATAAAAATCCAGAATTCTTTGATATTCGCTGGATAAAAAGCAACATATAATAATGCAACCGTTGCAATACAAGATAAAATCGATAACAAAATCACAGCATTTTTCATTTGATTGGCTGTAATTTTACCAGAAGCCACAGCTCGTTGCTCAGCTTCTCCTATTCTATTTTTGTCTGTTCCTTTTACACCATCGCCATAATCGTTGGCAAAATTGGAAAGGATTTGATATAATAATGTCACTAAAAGCGCCAAAGCGAAAATTCTCCAATCCCAAGTTCCTCCATTTTCAGAAAGTCTCCATTTTGCAATGAAAGCTCCCATAATAATTCCACTCAAAGAAAGTGGTAAAGTTCTAAGCCTTGCAGCTTGTATCCAATGTTTCATTTATTTTATTTCTGTGGCTTTTAAAGTCGTTGTTTTTGCACCAAAATCTGCACTGTTTTTTATTTCGAAATCAATAGAATTATCTTTGAATGAAATCGTCATCCAATGTGAATGCGGCGTTTCCAGATAAATTGTTTTCAGCTCCAAAGTATTTTCATCTTTCCAACGGAAACTATTTGTGATTTTTGCAGGATAAAGTTTGTAACTATCCGTTAAAGATTTTCTATCCGATGTTGGCTGAATCCTCATTGTTTCTTGCTGATTCCACTTACCTGAAGTGAATTCGAAAGGATAAGCTTTTCCATTAATGGTCAATTTCATTTCTAATTTTTCTCCTTTTGAAATTAATGAAACAGATTGATATTTATCGTTATTCTCAGTGAATGAATACGATTTATTGATTTTCGGGAAGATGTCACTTTTTAAAGCTTCAATAGAAATCTTACTTTCTAAATCTTTCAGATTCTGATAAGCCAATTTGTTTTCAGGAAGTGCTTTCGGTTGAAAAGCTGGTAAAAGATTTTCCCAAATGACATTTAATTCTTCTTGCAAATTATTACTTTCTGCTGTTATAACGACAACCGCATCCTGTTCTGGCAAAACCAACATATATTGTCCGTAAGCGCCATCGCCACGAAAGGAATTGAAACGACTTCTCCACATCTGATAGCCATAACCTTGAACCCAATCGTTTTCGCTTTTCAGCTTTTCATCGGCATTTGGATTTTGTAAAATGTGTACAGAACTTGCTTCATTAATCCAATCTTCGGAGATAATTTGCTTTCCGTTCCACTTTCCTTTTTGTAGAAAGAGCTGGGCAAATTTAGCCATATCTTCCGTCTTTACACGTAACCCCCAACCGCCGGTATTAATGCCTTGCGGATTATTTTCCCAATCGTAATCTTTGATTCCCAGCGGGTCAAACAATCTAGGTTTCAAATAATCTGCAACCGTTTGACCTGTCACTTTCTGGATAATCGCAGAAAGCATAAATGTCGCCAACGAACTATAATTGAATTTGCTTCCAGGTTTATTATCAATTGGAACTGCCAAATAAGCTTTTACCCAATCATTTTCACTTCCACGGATGAAATCAGGTTCTTTTTCCATTCCCGTTGACATTGTCAGTAGATTTTGGATTGATAATTCTTTAAGATTATCACTGATTTCGGAAGGTTGTTTATCCGGAAAAAAAGAAATGACTTTATCGGTAACTTTCAATTTATTTTCCTGAACAGCAAAACCAATGGCGGTCGCAGTAAAACTCTTACTGCAGGAATATAATCTGTTCTTTAAATCTTTTTGATAAGGATTCCAATACACTTCCGAAACCACTTTACCGTGTCTCAAAAGCATAAAACTGTGGAATTCCGTTGATTTTATTTTATTTGCAGCCGTCAAGAACTTCATTATCGCTTCTGAAGAAATCTCTTCTTTTTCAGGAATGCTTCTTTGCAAAGGACTTTGAGCAGAAAACAATGCACAAGCAAAAGCCATCTGTGGCAATAATGCTTTTCTGCAAATAAAAGATGAATGGAACATAGGCAATTGCTCTATTTATTCGATAGTTAAGAAATCCACTGGTCGTCTCCGAAATTCGGTTTACGCTTTTCCAAGAAAGCATTTCTACCTTCTTTTGCTTCTTCTGTCATATAAGCTAAACGCGTTGCTTCTCCAGCAAAAATCTGCTGACCAACCATTCCGTCGTCTGTCAAATTCATTGCAAATTTTAGCATTCTGATGGAAGTTGGAGATTTAGCAAGGATTTCTTGAGCCCATTCGTAAGCTGTGTCTTCCAATTCTGCGTGAGGAATTACAGCGTTGACCATTCCCATATCAGACGCTTCCTGGGCAGAATAATTTCTACCTAAAAAGAAAATTTCTCTGGCTTTCTTCTGACCCACCATTTTCGCTAAATATGCAGAACCGTAACCTCCGTCGAAGCTCGTTACATCAGCATCGGTTTGTTTGAAAATCGCGTGCTCTTCACTCGCCAAAGTCAAATCACAAACCACGTGAAGCGAATGTCCACCGCCAACAGCCCAACCGTTTACCACAGCAATAACAGCTTTTGGCATAAAACGAATCAAACGCTGAACTTCCAAAATATTCAAACGATGTCTTCCGTCTTCGCCAACATAACCTTGATGTCCTCGCGCTTTTTGGTCACCGCCGCTGCAGAAAGCGTGACCACCATCTTTCGGGCTTGGACCTTCTCCAGTTAATAATACAACTCCGATGGACGAATCTTCATAAGCGTCATAAAATGCGTCGTAAAGTTCTGAGGTTGTTTTTGGTCGGAAAGCGTTTCTGACTTCTGGTCTGTTGATAGCGATTCTTGCGACGCCATTTGATTTTTTATAGGTAATATCTTGGTATTCCTTAACGGTTTTCCAGTCTGCCATTTTTTGAAAATTTAGAGTGTAAATATACACAGATTAATCGGATTCTGGAAGCGTGATGACGGATGTCAGATGTCGTTTTTTGCGCGAGCGCGTAAGGGATAGTAGCGGTTATCCTTTTTTTGCTTTGGGAAAAGCTTGGGCAAAAAAAAGATATGAGCGGATAGTCCGACCCGCTTGTTTTTCTATGGCTAACTTTGATTTTTATAGACAAACGTTCTGGAAAAACAAAGGGTTACGCCCAAATAAAAAAGCCTCAGAAAAATCTGAAGCTTGTAAACTATATTGAAATCAAGTTATTCTACAACCTTGATCGCACTTGCCAAAAATCTAGTCTCAGTTTTTGGTTCTTTGATAGCATCAATTTCTGCCTGAGATTTTTTAGCGTCTTCTGCGTAATGTTGCAATTCTTTCACAGAAGTGGTTTTGCTTTCTGCGCTGCCCTCCAAGACTACAGTTTTACCTTCCAAAGCAGTTGGAACGAAAAATGCGTAATCTTTCATCTTAACGAAGAAAGTTTCGCCAGAATCTGTTGCCAGACTTACCCAACATCCCTTTTTCGGGCAAACACCGGTAACTTTTCCTTTGACGGAAGTTTTAGCGATTTTCGGCGTTGCTTTTAATTCTTTGTTCAGTTCATCTGTGGAAATGGCTTTTTTAACGGCTTTTGCAGAGACATCTTGCCCATAGAACTCTCCTACTTTGGCGTCACCTGCTGGTGGACCAGATTGTGCGAATGCTGAAACAGACAGCCCTATCAGTACGAATGCAAACAATATATTTTTCATAATCAATGATTTATTTTTAATGCTGTAAATTTAGAAAATTAATTAAAATGAAAATTTTTATTTTTTGATGTAACGAAAAATACTTTTCAATTGTCATATTAATAACAAATCAAAACTATAAAAAATTATACTTATGAAAATAAAACTTTTATCCCTAATTCTTTTGGCCTCTGTTACCAATTTTTCCTGCATACAGAAAAACGGTTCCAATGATGTGATGTTTTCTCATCTATTATCAGACTCCGGAAAAGGCGAAGTGATTGAGAAATCTTATTCTGTTGATTTTGATGAGTTACAAATCTCAACTTCTCTTAGTGCAGAAGTTTTTAAATCCAGCGAAGAAAAAATTGTTGTGTACGCTCCCTCTGACCTAATGCAATATGTGGTTGTGAAACAAGACGGAAGAAAAGTTCAGGTAAAAATTCAATCTGAAGGTAAACTAAACATCTCAACTGACAGAATCAAAATTAAAGTTTATGCGAAGGATTTTAACGGATTGGTAGCCAACTCCAGTGGAAGTATTACTTTGAAAGATGATTTCAAATTTTCTGACCTTGATGTGAAAGTTTCAAGTTCTGGAAACATTAAAGGAAATATCAACGGAAACAATATTAATATCCAAGCTTCCAGCAGTGGCGATTTTTATGGTGAAATCAATGCCAGAAATCTGAATATGCAATCTTCTTCTTCAGGCGGAATCAACATCACAGGAAAGGCAGACAGCGTAAGTGCACAAGCGTCTTCAAGCGGCGATATCAAAGCTGAAAATTTAACAGCAGACAGCGCAGTTCTTACGACTTCTTCCTCGGCTGACATTACGATTGGTGTTCGCAATAGTTTGACAGCAAGTGCTTCTTCCAGTGGCGATATCAATGTTGTGAAAAGAGGCGACCTGAATAAAGTGACCAAAAACGAAAGCAGCTCCGGATCTGTTAATATCCGGTAATTTTATATTATTTTCTCTAAAATGAAAGAGACCTGAATTTCAGGTCTCTTTTATATTTATTAAAATCAAATTCTGATTTTAGAACTTGATGATATCTTCCATTTTAGCAGTTTCCTCGTTTACTAACTCGTCATCTACCAAGATTTTACCAGAATGCTCATCGATAATAATTTTTTTTCTTTGAGCAATTTCCATTTGCTTTTGTGGCGGAATTGTAAAGAAAGAACCTTTTGGTGCTCCTCTCTCCAAACCTACAACGGCAAGACCTGTAGATGAACCTTGACGGATTCTTTGATAAGAAGCCAGCAATCTGTCATCGATTTTCTCGGCAAATTCTTTAGATTTTTCCAATAGATAATCTTCTTCTTTCTGAGTTTCAGAGATCAGATTATCCAATTCGTTTTTCTTATGGTTCAAGTGGTTTTTTAGTTCATCGATTTTAGCGTTCAAATCAGACAAAGTTTCTTTTTTGTGGTCTATTTTCCCACCAAATTCTTTGATTCTTTTTTCAGCTAACTGAATTTCCAATTCCTGATATTCTACCTCTTTTGCCAAAGCTTCGAACTCTTTGTTATTTCTAACGTTATCTTGCTGTGTTTTATATTTATCAATAAGAGTTTGAGCTTGCTTCATCAAGTCTTTTTTGCTGTTGATTTCAGCATTTTGCTCAGCAATTTCAGATTCGAATTTTTGGGCTCTTTTTTCAAGACCTTCAATTTCTATCTCAAGGTCTTCTACTTCAATCGGCAACTCGCCTCTTGTATTGCGGATCTCATCCAAACGGGAATCGATGATTTGCAAATCGTAAAGAGCTCTTAATTTTTCTTCAACAGAAATTTCGTTTACTTTAGCCATATCTATATAAAATAATTAACAGGATTTGTTTTTTTTGTCGTTTTAGCGACTGCAAATGTAGTGAATTTTTCGGACAAAATTTCAAATAATTGTTGAGTTACAAATTGTTCTGATTCGAAATGTCCAATATCGCAGATCAGCATTTTATCTACCGCTGAAAAAAAGTCGTGGTATTTCACATCACCTGTGAGATAAGCATCACATTTTGCAGATAAAGCAGCTTTGATTCCGCTTGCACCGCTTCCGCCTAAAACACCTACTCTTTTGATTTTTTTCTGAGTTAAATTATTGTGTCTGATAACATTAAGATTGAATTTTTCTTTCACGAATCTCAGAAAATCAACTTCATCCATTTCCGTTTCCAAATCTCCGAATCTTCCTAACCCAGTATATTGATTTTCGTTTTCGAGAGAAATTAATTGATAAGCGACTTCTTCGTAAGGATGATTTTGCTTCATCGCAAAGAGAATCTGATTTTTCTTGTAATCTTCAAAAATCACGGATAGCAAAACTTCATTTGCATTTTCTCTTTCGTTATGAGTTCCAGTTACAGGATTTGAACCATCCAAAGGTTTAAAAGTTCCATTTCCATTAATTGAAAAACTGCATTCGTCATAGAAACCGATATTTCCTGCTCCAGCTTCAAACAATGAATTTTTCAATTTCTCAGCAGAATCAACAGGAATATAGACTTCTAGTTTTTTCAATTGATTTTGCTTCGGCATCAGAATGTTTTGATTCTTCAAACCAAGAACTTCGCAGATTTTATAATTTACTCCAAAATAATCATTATCAAAAGCTGTGTGAATTGCATAAATCGCAATTTTATTTTCCAAAGCTTTTAAAACCGCCCTTTCCACATAATTTTTTCCAGTAATAGATTTTAATCCAGAAAAAATAATTGGATGAAAGCAAAGAATCAGATTAAAATTCTTTTCAATTGCTTCATCAACAACAGATTCCAGCGCATCGTGCGCAATCAAAATACCAGAGATTTCTCTCTCAGGATTTCCGCAAAGCAATCCGACGTTATCAAAATCTTCCGCCTGTTTTATAGGAATGATTTGCTCAAAATCTTTTATAAACTCTTTGATTCTCATTAATTTGATATTTTTATCTGATGAACAGTCTGTCATCAAAAGTAAATTTTTCTATTTTTTTGATTTTCACCTCAGGAAAATTATTATGTCTCGGATTGATGATATAATTGAATTCACCTTGAACCGCGGCTGAAGGAACTTTCATAAATAAAAATTTGTTCTCTTTAAGGAATTTATCTCCAATTTTCTGAGTACTATCCGGATGCGGAAAAGTATTCCAGTCTTTCGGTAATCTTTTTGGTTCGAAAAAATTAAGCTCAGGGAACTCTATTTGAACCAAACGATAATCCTTGGGCAAAATACCCAAAGGAATATGAACAGCAATCTCTGTAACACACAAAGCAATAGATTGCCCTGTGTACAAAGCAGAATTACCTTTGCTATTCCATCTTCCGCCAGCTATTTCAGCGCCTTTTCCAGAAAGGTCATTAGCATAAATTTCTTTCGCCAATCTATAAACTATCATCCAATATTATGCTAAAACACCGTGCTCTATGCGAGTCAACTCATCCATAAGAAGAGAAACACCAAAATTACTGCCCAATAAATCCTGTGGTTTTGTTTTGCCCAAAGCAAGATTCTCTGACTGTAGCCATATCAGAAAATTTTCAGAAGAACCAAAAACCTCTTTACCTCTTGTGTAAAGCATTTCTATCTGAAGAATTTTCTCTGACTGTAAAGTATCAAACGTTTTTTCTTCTTTCTGATATCTGGATAAAGTTTTCCCGGAAATATGAAGAAAACCAGCCCACTCTTGAAAACTAAAAGGGAATTTTTTTACAAGATTATCAAAAAAATTAAAAGAAATGCCTCTTTGGGCAATATCTATAATCTTGAAAACGCCCGCATCATCAAAATTCTGATATCCATAGATTGCGGCAGATTCTTGAACAGTATCTATTGTTTCTGTGACTTTATATTTTTTCATCGTTCTTATTTTTCTTTTACAAATATACGACTTTTGTCTTGAAAAAAAAGACTTTTGTCTAATATTTTAAAAAGCATTAATTTTGATTACTTTTATCATATCAATTTCAATTTTTGAGTTATGAGAATAAAACCAGAATTTGACCTTATTCCCGAGGAAGGCTGGAGAAAAAAAATTTACGAAACTGTTTATTTATCACACACAAAGGCAGGTAAAATATTTGACATTAGCTTATTGCTTTTAATACTCATCTCTACCGTTTTATTAATGGTAGAAACGATTCCAATTATAAGGCTGCAATATTATAAAGAGTTTTACTACGCGGAATTTTTCATTACACTTATTTTTTCAATAGAGTATGTTTTAAGGATCATCTGCATAAAAGATAAAGAAGAATATATTTTCAGTCCCTTAGGGATTATTGACTTCCTCTCTATTATTCCTTTTTATATTAGTTTATTTTTTCCGATTTGGCATTTTGTGGCGGTTATAAGAATACTTCGAATCCTAAGGGTTTTCAGAATTTTCAATCTTGCTGATTATATGCACGATGGAAGATTCATTGTTTCCGCTCTAAAACACAGTTCCAGAAAAATCTACATCTTTCTATTGTTTATGATAATTTTCATTGTCATTATTGGGTCATTGATGTATGTTGTGGAAGGAGGAAAAAATGGATTCAGCAGTATTCCACAAAGTGTTTATTGGGCAGTTGTGACCATTACTACAGTTGGTTATGGTGATATTTCTCCTGGAACACCTGTTGGTAAAATTTTATCAATGATTGTGATGCTTTGTGGTTACAGTATTATTGCAGTTCCCACGGGCATTGTGACTTCAGAATTCAGAAAACAAAAGAAAAATAATTTTCAATGCAATAGGTGCGGGAACGAAGATAATGACGAGAATGCTCGGTTTTGTAAAATTTGTGGCGACAAAATCATTAATTTAAATAAGAATTAATTTTTAAATAATTTAAGGTTAGAATAATATCGTAATGTAAATAATTAAAAATAATGCGTTATATTTGATTAATCGAAACTAATATACAATTATAATCAGAAAAATATTTAAATAGAGCATTATGAAAAATTTTTATTTCATACTTTGGATTATTCTTGTGAATTGTCTGTACAATTGCTCAACTACGGTATCTATTTCTGACAATACTTTCCCTGAAATACCTGATGCAAAGTATCACAATTATAAAACTGTTAATTTTTTGGCGTCTGACGAATTAACAATTTATGCTGACTATTATTCTGGAAACGGAAAGCGTAGTCCATTAATCATTCTTTACCATCAGGCAGGTTTTAGCAGGGGCGCTTTTAGAAATATTGCTCCTAGATTGGTTAAGTTGGGGTTCAGTGTTTTAGCTGTTGACCTTAGATCGGGAGATATGGTAAATCATGTAACAAACCTCACTCAAAAAGAAGCTATAAAAAAAGGAAAATCAACAGCATTTCTAGATGTAATCCCGGATTTGGAAGCGTCTTATCATTACGCTAAAAATCAGTTGAAAGCAAAAAAAATAATCTATTGGGGAAGTTCCTTTTCAGGTTCGCTCGGATTCTATATGGCTTCAAAACATCCTCAAGACTACAAAGCTCTTATCGCTTATTCACCGGGAGAATATTTTAAAGTAGAAAATAAGAGTATTTCTAGCTTTGCAAAGGATGTTAAAATCCCAGTTTATATAGCTTCTGCAAGAAATGAGGAATCTGCATGGAAGCCAATATACAATTCTTTGGAAACTAAAAAAGACTTCTACCTCCCTTCCAAAACTGCAGGCCATCACGGAACTATTACGCTTTCTTCCTTCTATGATGATGCCGAGGAAAATTGGCAAGCCATTATTCCCTTTTTACAAAGATTGAAGTAAATTCTTCCTCATTTTCATTAAAAGAACGTTTGGCCTCTTCATATCCAATATCGAAAATCTCTTGTAAGCGTTGAGGATTTCTTTCAAAAATTCCGTATTTGGATAATTTTTTTGAAGTAATGAACCAGTCACAAAAAGCGAATTTGTAAATCTCTGTTCGATGAGACAAAAGTTCATAAGCTCTTGTGGTAACAGAACGGATTGTTTTAAGGTCATTTGCTTTTACATCTTGTGGTGGCGTGACATAAACCCCAATCAGCTTATCGCATTCATTATGGATGACATCGGCGGGAAAATTATTTAGAACGCCACCATCGCTGTACATTTCGTCATTAATAAAATAAGGCGTAGAAATCCCCGGAATACAAGACGAAGCAATAATAGCATCAACAATTTTATAATTTTTTTCAAATACTTTTTGTTGCCCGGTAATCAATTCTGTGGCTACAATTCTCACATCTTTTTCCAAATCTCCCAAAGTCATATCCTGAAAAATCGGATTGAGATACGTCGTAAAAATAGCAGACGAAACAAACCCAGGCTGATTAAACGTAAAATGCTTCCAATGAAAAAAATAAATAGACTGAAAAAAATCCAAAATTTCCTCAGGAGTTTTCCCAACAGCATACAATGAACCAACAATAGAGCCAGCGCTGCAACAGGAAAGAATATTTGGTTCGATATTTTTCTCTTTAAGAAACTTCAACACACCTGCGTGAGCCAATCCACGAGTTCCTCCACCAGACAAAACCAATCCTAATTTTGAATTTTCCATTAAGTAAAATTAAAAAAACCACAGAACAATCTGTGGTTTTATAGTATGAATATTATGTTAATCCTATTAAATATGAATCACTTCTCCGTAAGCAGCAGCAGCAGCTTCCATTATCGATTCTGACAATGTTGGATGCGGGTGAATAGATTTGATGATATCGTGACCAGTTGTCTCTAATCTTCTTGCAACAACAGCTTCAGCAATCATATCAGTAACGCCGTCTCCAACCATATGGCAACCTAACCATTCACCATATTTAGCATCAAAAATAACTTTGATGAAACCATCAACGTCGCCATTTGCAGTTGCTTTTCCAGAAGCTGAGAAAGGGAATTTACCAACCTTGATTTCGTAACCTTTTTCTTTAGCTTGCTTTTCAGTCAAACCAACAGAAGCGATTTCCGGATGACAATATGTACAGCCAGGAATGTTTCCATAATCAATCGCTTCAACGTGAAGACCTTTGATTTTCTCAACACAAGTAATTCCTTCAGCAGAAGCTACGTGGGCCAAAGCCTGAGTTGGGATAATATCACCAATTGCATAATATCCTGGAACAGAAGTCTCATACCATTCGTTCACCAAAACTCTTCCTTTATCAGTTTTGATGCCCACTTCTTCCAGGCCGATTCCTTCTAAGTTCGCAGCAATTCCAACAGCGGAAAGTAGAATATCAGCTTCCAGGATAACTTCTCCTTTTGCAGTTTTTACTTTCGCTTTAACACCTTCTCCGGAAGTATCAACAGATTCCACAGAAGAATTGGTCATTATTTCGATACCCGCTTTTTTCAGAGATTTCTCAACGTGTTTTGAAACTTCTTCATCTTCCAAAGGAACAATGTTAGGTAAAAACTCAACAACAGTTACTTTAGTTCCCATGGAGTTATAGAAATCAGCAAACTCAATTCCGATAGCGCCTGAACCTACAACGATCATAGACTTCGGCTGCTCAGGAAGCGACAATGCTTGTCTATATCCGATTACTTTTTTACCATCTTGAGGCAAGTTTGGCAATTCTCTGGAACGTGCTCCAGTTGCGATAATAATATTAGTTCCAGAATATTCTGTTGATTTTCCTTCAGCATCAACGACGGTCACTTTTTTGCCAGCTTTCACTGTCGCAGTTCCCATAATGACGTCCACTTTATTCTTTCTCATCAGGAAAGCAATTCCGCTACTCATTTTAGACGCTACACCTCTACTTCTCTGAATCACTTTTGTGAAATCGAAGCCTGGATTTTCTACTTTATTGAGGCCATAATCCTCAGCATGTTTCAAATAATTGAAAACGTGAGCCGATTTCAGAAGGGCTTTGGTTGGGATACAGCCCCAGTTAAGGCAGATACCTCCAAGATTTTCTTTTTCGATTATAGCGGTTTTGAAACCCAACTGAGCAGCTCTGATTGCAGTCACATAACCGCCAGGCCCACTTCCAATAACAATAATATCGTAGTTCATTGTGATTAAAAAATTTTAGCGAATTTACGGAAAATTATTGGAAGCATAATATGACAAAAAGCAACTTTGTAAGTTGCTTTTTGTTATTTATTTTTTGTTTTAAAATAATATTTTCTGCGTTCAAAAATGATTTATTTTTCTACGATTGAATACACAACCTTAAATCATCAATAAATTCCGTGAATTTGTAAAATGTATACTTAATTGATTATCAAAATAAAATAGTAGTTTATGATTTATAGAGGGAACTGTAGGTTTGCAATTTAGGGACTATTAGATAAAAATGTTTGCCTTATTAATTTATAAAGCAATACATTTGAAAAAAAATAATGAGAGTTTCAATTTTAGACGGATTCAGAGTAATTGCAATTTTTGTGGTAATGCTATTTCATTACTATACCACATTTTTCGGCACCTATTATTCTTATATAGTTGACACGTCCAAAATTTTTAAATTTGGTTTCTGGGGCGTTCAATTTTTCTTTATTATTTCAGGATATGTGATTCTTATGAGCCTCCAAAGTAGCAAAAATTTTTTAGAATTTTTAAAAAAGAGGTATATCCGTCTTGCTCCAGGAATGTTTGCCGCGTCGCTTATTACCTTTGTAATATTTTCTATCTCAAAAACTCAAATGTTTCCAAAATCAAGTGAATATAAAAATTTTATTTTTTCAAATACATTTTTACCTCAGGGGCTAGCGACTATATATTTTCCACAATTAAATCTCAAATATATCGATGGTGCCTACTGGTCGATTTGGGCGGAAATAACATTTTATATCATAATTTCTGCATTATTTTTTCTTAATAAAAAAAATATAATACGAAATTTTGGAATCATCTCAATTGGCGGAATGTTATGCTTTTATGCTATAAATACTGTAGAAAACAAATTCATGGTTGACCTGACCGCTGCAAAGAGATTTTTTTTAATCTTTAACTTTTTTCAATATTCAATATGGTTCTTTATAGGAGTTTTACTTAGAAAATCATACTTACAAAATGAAAGAAAATATTTTATTGGTATAATCTTATGTTTCATTCTCATTATTTTAATTCATAGATCACTGCTTATAACTGCAGTAAGTCTTATTGTTTTTTGCCTGCTGTATCTTTTCCTCTATCGTCAAAACTTAATTTCATTTCTTGGAAATCCACTAATGTCTAAAATTGGGATTGCAACATACTCTGTTTATTTGCTACAAAACAATTTGGGCGTTCTCATAATTAATAGAATAAGCCCATACTTCGGGAAATTTAATTTCATAATTGGAATATTAGTAATTCTATTGATGTTTTGGCTAGGCACATTATTATATAAATTCGTAGAAGTACCAGGAACCAAATTTTTAAAAAGCATCATTTTTAAACCACGCTCTTCAAACAATTAATTTCATATTTATGACATTGACATCATAGACAAAAAAATATACTCATCATATCTCGATTTAAATTTTGATGTAGATTTACCCAAAATTACTGGAAGCATAATATGACAAAAAGCAACTCTTGGAGTTGCTTTTGTAATTTAATTTTTAATTATTTTAAATGTTTCGGAATCGAAACCGTATTTCAGACGAATAAGATAAACACTTTGTGGATAAGCTGAAATATCGAATGAATTAATACCTTTGCCCAAATTATTTTTCCTTAATAATATTTTACCTGTATAATCGTATAGAACAAATTCTTCTATATCCCGTTTTGTATCAATTTTGAAAATACCTTTCGTCGGGTTTGGATAAATCTTAGTAGCAAAATCCTTTTTATCCAAGCTTTCTACCTCCAATTTTTTATTGATATACTCTTTCGTAACACCATTTTTACAATCTGGAACAGTGGAACGCTGAAGAATCAATCTCAATAACAAATCATTCAATTTTTCCACTTCATATTCACTTGCTGTTGGTTTGATGTGATTATTACCGATTCCGCTGTCGTTGGTCAAAAATGTGTAGGTTCCGTTTGTCAGCAAGGCAAATGTCCGCATCAGATATTCCGTTTGTTTATCCGTATCACTTGCCGCAATTGGGATGATTGTAATTCCTTTTTTGGAAGCGGACTTAATTTTTTGATGGAGTTTTTCAATATTTTCATCCGACAAGTGTGGCGGAGCATCCAGAAGAAGAAACATTATTTTTGTGGAATTTTGGTTGCTCCAGGCCAATCCATCAATTGATGATTCCAAAGCTTCCGCAACTGCTTCCGGTGTGTCTCCTCCTCCATCTGCATTTTGTTTTTTAATGAAATTAATTAAGTTTTCTGCATCATTAGAAAAATCAAATTTCCTGGTAACATATTCATCGCCATTATCACGATAAAAAACAGAACCATATCTTACATTGGTATTCTTTAAATTAGATTCAACTTTTTTCAGAACATCCAATAATTCTGATTTCAGATAATTGATTTCGTCGCCCATAGAACCTGTGGCATCAACTACAAAAACCAAATCTAAAGACCTTTTTCCTGTACAACTTTCATTGATTTTAATCAAATTCTGTCCGGTTCGGAATTCTTTTGGATTATTTGACAGAATATTTCCGTCTTCATCAATAATAGAATATTGCTGTGAATTTACTCTTTGATTTATTAATGAGGAAATCCAGAATTCAGCATTACCACGATTATCTGTCACGCTTTCCCAAACCACTTCTTTTTTATCATCAATCAACTTCAATTTTTTACTGATAATCGGATTGTTATCAAAATTGGTCAATTGTACAGAAACTCGTCTGTCTGGGAAAAATTTCCAGGTATTTTTATATTGGTCAAGAATTGGAACTGCAATATCCTGCCAATAGTCCCATTTGGAAAAATCATTCACTTCACCAGCTGTAAGTTTTCCTGCATCCGGTAATTCCGTTTCGACTTCGGTGATTGGAGCTTTCTTTTGTGATTTTTTGAATAGTTTTTGCCAAAAAGTTTTTTTGTATCCAACTACAACTACTTCTTCAATATCCTTATTATAGCTTTTTGAAGGACTTCCTGGAGTTTCGATACCAGGCGAAATTGCAAGACCAGCAACTTTTCCTTCCAATGCCGAACTAACTTCTGAAAAATAAGCCGATTTAGCCTTTACAGTTTCGACTTTTCTTTCATAATAAGCATAATTTTCAACAATTTCTGACGATGTTTCGAGTCTTTTAGAAATTGGCGGCGGCGGAGTTTCTGAATCTTTCTTTTTAATATATTTTTCGTCAAAAATAGCGACCGATTGTTTCTGCATAAAAATCTCATCATTTTTCTTTCTTTGAACTTCCAAGTCTATTTTATCTTTCTTAGGATCAACCTCATGATAAGCAATAATATCTTTTCCTTCAGCAGGTTTTATTGGATTTTTCACCAAATTCTCTTCAAAAGTTTTATTGATTTCTTCAACTTTTTTTGAAGTTTCTGTTGAATTTGGATTAAGTGGTTTTCCAAAATCTTTTTTAGCAATCTGAGGTTCAATTTGTACTTTATCGTCTTTTATAAAATACAAAACGCCAAACGTCAAAGCCAATCCCACAGCAATTCCGTAAGGCAACCAAATCGGAATGATTCTCTTCTTTTGTTCTTTCTTTTCCAGTTTTTCTTCAACTTTCCCCCAAACTCTCTCAAATGAAGGAAATGTTGAATTTTCTTCCGCTGATTTTCCAGCATCGTTGAACATTTTATCGATATCTTGATTTTCCATTTTTTTAAACTTTAAGAATTAATTGTTTGAAGTTTCACGAGTTCCTGCAATTTCTTGCGGGCAAAATTCACTTGAGATTTGGATGTTCCTTCAGAGATAGAAAGCATTTGCGCAATTTCTTTATGAGGATAACCTTCCATAGCAAACAAGTTAAAAATTGTCCTACAACCTTCCGGAAGGAAATTAAGAAGAGATAAAATACCTTTCTCTTCGGAAACATTTTCTGATTCCAAATCTGGTAAATCCACAAAACTTTCTTCAATAGAAATCGAAAATGGTTGTTTCTTACGAAGCTTCTGAAGACATTGATTGACCACAATTTTCTTTGCCCAGGCATCGAAAACTTGAAAATCTTTGAGTTGTTCCAGTTTTGTGAAAATCAGGTAGAAGGAGTCAGCTAAAACTTCCTCCGCATCTTCGTCGTTTTTCAGATAACGTTTGCAGGTCGCGAAGAATCGTCCTGCATATTCTTCATAAAGTTTCCGCTGCGCATTGCGGTCTTTATTTCTGCATCTTATGTATATGTCGTGTTCCATACATTGGCTTTTATAAGGAAAGATGCAATAGTTTAAAAAAGGTTGGAATTATTTTGAAAATTAATGAAAAATTTTGAAAGTTGATTTCCAAAATTTAGTGAATTTAGTTTTTATTGTGAAAAGTCTTCGACTCCGCTCAGACTGATATCTCTAAAATTTAAATTAGATTGTAACACTGAGCGGAGTCGAAGTGTTTTATTATATTATAACTTCTCTAAAGCTTTTCCAAAATCATCATATTTAAATTGAAAACCATTTTCCAGCAAAATCTCTGGATAAACATTTCGGCTTTTCAACATCAATTCTGTTTCTGTTTTGATAAAAATTGAAGCCAATTCCAACAACCAAACCGGACTTGGAACTCCAAAAGGAATCTTGAGTTTTTCCCGAAGTTGTTTCATCATTTCTTCATTGGTCAATGGTTTTGGAGCGGTAATATTTATTTCACCTTTCAGGTTTTCATTTTCAATGATGAAGTTTACGGCTTCACAAAAATCATCGATATGAATCCAGCTCATCATTTGATTTCCTTTACCTTGTTTTCCGCCTAAACCAAATTTGGCGATTTGTTTAAATTTTGGAAATGCGCCACCATTTTTCCCTAGAACAATAGAAGTTCTAAGTGTAACTTTTCTGATATTTTTATTTTCTAATTTGAAGCATTCTTTTTCCCAAGATTTACAGATATTCATTGAGAAATCGTCGCCAATGATTCCGGTTTTCTCCGTATTAAGATGCGTTTCTGAATGAATATAAATCGTTGCAGAACTTGCATTAAGCCAGATTTTTGGTGGATTTTTACATTCATCGATGGCGCTTTGCAGAACTCTTGTTGAATTGATTCTGGAATCATAGATTTCTTTTTTATTCTCGTCATTATATCTGCAATCCACAGATTTTCCTGCAAGATTGATGAGAACATCTGCATTTTCCAATTCGTTTTTCCAAGCTCCGATTGTTTTTGAATCCCAGAATATTTCGTTATTGCGTTTTGGATTTCTTGTCAGAATTTTGACTTCTTGATTTTTACTAAGGAAAAATTGTTCTAAATTTTTACCAAGAAAACCAGTTCCGGCTGCGATAATTATTTTCATTGTAATTGATTTAATTATAAACAATGTATAAAAGAACAGTTCCAAAAGTGAGTCGGAAAATCATCCAGGAAATAGTTGGAACGATTCCGAATTTCAGAATTCTGCATCGTCTCAAATGCTCTAAAAACATTATGAATACTATAATTCCGAAATAAATAAAATAAAATATTTGATTAAACTTGAAAAATAAAGCTGGAATCAAAAGCAATGTTCCTAGCAAAGAAACCGTCATCATATTTCCCAGATAATCCCAAATTCTGTGTTTGAGATAAATTCCCATAAATGTGCTTTGCCAAAGTATCTGCATACAACAAATGAAAAATTCTAATCCAAAATTATTTTCGAAATCAGGAAACATACGCTGATTGTAAAATCCTAAAACATAAGCGGAAAACATTAAAACAAATCCAAGATAAAAAATTCTGTATTTCAAGTTGAAATCAGGAACGCAGTTGTCCTCGGTCAAATCTTTTGCTGAAGGAATGATTTGTTTTCTGTTGTAAGAAACGAATTTGTAGAGTCTCTGGAAAAACCAATGAAAAGGTTTTATTCTTGCGATTTTTTCTAACGTCGGAAAAGAATTACCAATGATTGTGAGTAAGCTTTCTAATCCGTAAATTACTCTATTATTTTTCGTGTCGATTAATGCAATTTCGTTTTTTGAACGATGAATGTCAATCTTGCTTTTTGTTTCAGGAGAAATCTCTGAGAAGGCTTCTCTCCCGTTTTCATCGAGCATTCCGGATTTGATAAAACCTTTTGAATAGATGTTGCACATTGGACAATCGTTGTCGTAAATGAGAATGTGGTTTTGTAAAGTTTTCATTGTGTTTGATTTTGAGATTTGTAAATTATATATGTATAAATGATATAAGAAATCGCCAAAAATGGACTATAAATGAAACCACAGAAAAGTATATAGAAAAATATTTCACCAACTTTTTCAATTTGAGAATCATAAAAATAGATTAACCAAACAGGGATAATTAAGATTCCATATATAGTATACATTAAATTTTTAGGATATTTTAATCCAAAACGAATTAAATAACTTAATAATTGGAATCCTCCGATTACATGGTAAAATAGAAGGAAATAATTTTCAAAAATCAAGTCATAATGTTTAATAATAAGCCATCCAACAATATATGTGATGAAAATTATACTTTGAAAATAAAAGTCGTATTTGATAAAAGTTTTCATTGTATTTAATTTTAAAGGTTGAGGAAATCGCCTTTTGTTCTTCGGTTCGTTTTGAAAAGAATTGTCATAATGATTTTAAAGAGTATGTTTTTCATAATTTTAAAATATTTTATATTTTCAGTAATTATTGAAAATTAATTCGAAATAAAAAAGGAAAATGATTTCCTTTTAGATTCTTCAACGAGCTCAGGACGACCCATTATTTTAATAAGTTGGTAATTTTTCCAACCAACCAATGGTCGTCACTTTTTATTGCCAAATCCATTATATTGAAGACCTTGCCTGTAACACTTTCCATTTCTTTCATCAAGTCTGTGAATTGTTTCGCCTCTTCTGTATCCTCATCTACAATTTTGAGTTCTGCAATTGAATTTAAAACAGGTTCTATTTCTCTTTTTTTACGCTCTTTTACAAGTTGTTTGAAAAGAAACCACATATCTCGTTCTGCTAAAAAATACTCTTTTCTATCGCCTTTCAGGAGTTCTTTTCGTACAATTCCCCACTCTAAAAGATTTCGAAGATTCATATTGGCGTTTCCTCTGGAGATTTGCAAAGTTTCCATAACTTCATCTGTTGACAAGGGTTTTCCTTCTGCCAAAAGCAAAGCATGGACTTGCGCCATTGTTCTGTTTATTCCCCAATTTGTGGCTAATGTTCCCCAAGTCTGGATGTATTTTTCTTTGGCTTCTTCCAGTTTCATTTTGTTAAAGATTAAATTCTTATGCAAATATAATTAAAATTTCTAAACTTTCAAAAATTATTGAAAATAAAATAATTTTTATTTTACTTTTAAGTTAATATTAAAAAATATTTAATTATAAATTAATAAATAATAATTACTTATTATTGCTAAATTTGTTGAAAATAAACTATGAAATATACTTTAATAAAAAGAAAAAAAAGTTTTCGTACAAAATCGGAAACTGAATTTGTAAGTTGGATGAAAAAAATGGATCATCAAATTTGGAATGATAATCAGGATTTTATGGAAGGTTATTCTTATAGAAAAGCAACTTTTGAAAATATTCTGATCCGTCATGATAATGAACAAAATTTTATAGAAGACCTTCAAAAAAATAACCTTTTGAAAATAGAATCTTCAAAAGGCTTTTTAGGTTTATTTTAACATTATTCTCTCTAATAGATTATTGGAAAATTTTCCGGATCAGTCTCTGTGAATATTGCATAGACTTTTTCTACAATATCATCCGCAGAAGGTTTACTGAAATAATCACCATCTGAGGCAAATGCAGGACGATGGTTTTCAGCAGAGATCGTTACCGGGTCAGAATCCAGATACCTGAATGCTTTTTGTTTTTCCAATATCTGCTGAAGTATAAATGCAGAGGTTCCACCTTCTACATCTTCGTCAATAACAACCAATCTATTAGTTTTCTTTACACTTTCGGCAATTTCGTCTGTTAAATCAAAAGGTATCAAAGATTGGACGTCAATCACTTCAGCAGATATTCCTAATTTCTCTAATTCCTTAGCTGCTTCTGTTACCACTCTCCATGTCGAGCCATAAGTCACTAAGGTCACATCTTTGCCCTCCTTGGTCACTTCGACTTTCCCAACAGGAACAGTGAATTCTCCCAAGTTATCAGGTTGTTTTTCTTTTAGTCTATAACCATTCAGACATTCTACAATCAAAGCGGGTTCATCACTTTGCAACATCGTATTATAAAAGCCAGCTGCCTTTGTTAGACTTCTTGGAACCAATATATTGATACCTTTTGAAAGATTCAGAATTCCTGCCATTGGTGAACCAGAATGCCAAATGCCCTCTAACCTATGCCCTCTTGTCCTTATGATTACTGGTGCTTTTTGACCTCCTTTCGTTCTATACTGGACAGTTGCCAAATCGTCACTCATTCCTTGAAGACAATATAGAATATAGTCCAGGTACTGGATTTCTGCAATTGGTCTCAAACCTCTCATTGCCAAACCAATTCCTTGACCAAGAATCGTTGCTTCACGGATTCCTGTATCGGCAATTCTTGTTGCACCATATTTTTCCTGAAGACCTTCCAATCCTTGGTTCACGTCTCCAATATTCCCGGCATCTTCACCAAAAACAAGGGTTTCAGGGTATTTTTCAAAGATCTTATCAAAATTATTTCTAACAACGACTCTACCGTCAACATCATCCGAACTTTCAGAAAATATTGGTTTAATTTCTTTCACATTCGTTGCTTTCCATTCAGATTCCGAATATAAATGGGAAGAATAATTATCTTTTTCGATCCTCAAAATTTCGTTATAGATGTTTTGGAGTTCTTGCCTTTCTGAAGAATGATTAGTCCTGGTAACTAATAAAGCCTTTCTTAACAACGAAAAAATATCTTTTTTAGAAACTGAAATGATTTTTTTGAAATTCTCAATCAAGTCTCCTATTTCCGAGTTTTGGTTTTGAAGAGATTCTACTAATGGGAATACTTTATTTTTTATATCAGAAATTGTTTTTTGATAAGCTTCCCAGGCTCTCTTTTGTCCTTCTTTTACTAATTTTTTAGCTTCAGAATCAATAGCATCTAACTCTTCAAGGGTAGCCAGAACTTCTTCCTGACCTTCGATTTCGATGCTATAGTCCAATATCCACTCTCTGAATTTTAATAGTCCATCAAACTCAGATTCCCAATTCAATCTATCCTCAGACTTGTAACGCTCATGCGAGCCGGAAGTAGAATGCCCCTGAGGTTGGGTCACTTCGGTCACGTGAATCACAACCGGAACGCTTTCGTATCTTGCAAAATGTTCTGCTTTCGCATAAGCTTCCATCAATGCAGGATAATCCCAAGCTTTTACCTGGATGATCTCGCAGCCTTGCTTTTCATCTTCGCTTCTTTGAAATCCGGAAAGCATCTCGGAAATATCAGCTTTAGCTCTTTGGTTTTGTGTAGGCACAGAGATTCCATAGCCATCGTCCCAGATCGAAACAATCATTGGAACTTGCAGAGCACAAGCCGCGTTAAGGGTTTCCCAAAAATGACCTTCGGCTGTAGAAGCATCTCCGATTGTTCCAAAAGCAACTTCATTTCCATCTTTTGAGAATTTTTCTGAACCATTAAATTTTACAGATCTATAAATTTTAGAAGCTTGAGCCAATCCCAATAATCTTGGCATTTGACCAGCTGTTGGGGAAATATCGGATGAAATATTCTTCTGCGCTGTTAGATCTTTCCAACTCCCATCCACATTCAAACTTCTTGTTGCATAATGGCCGTTCATTTGTCGGCCTGCGGAAGCTGGTTCTCTTTCTACGCTTGTATCCGCATACAGTTGTGCAAAAAAACTTTCTACAGAAACAGCGTCAATTGCCAAAGCAAACGTTTGGTCACGATAATAACCCGAGCGGAAATCCCCGTTTCTGAAAACTTTTGCCATTGCCAATTGTGGCAACTCCTTCCCATCTCCAAAAATGCCGAATTTTGCTTTACCTGTAAGCACTTCCCGTCTTCCTAAATATGACATTTCACGAGAAATTCTCCCCAATCGATAATCATTGATAACGCTATTTTTGAAGTCCAGAAATGACACTTGCTGAATTTCTATATAAGTTGATTGCATAGCTTGAGTATTTTGACAAATATAAAATTTTTTTCGCTAATTTTTACGAAAATCACATTTTGAGTTTTAAAGAATTTTTTAAGTATTAATAAAATTGTTTAAATATCTATATCTCAGACTATTAATTATGTATTAATGATTATTTTTGATAAATGAAAAAAACTGCCCCTCATATATTAAATGCATCTACAAATCTCCTTGGATTTTGTTTGATCATCATTACTTCTCTGAAAATTGCAAAACTCAGCTATCATTTTTATCTCGATGAATTCACTATAGGAGCAATATTTTGTCTTATGATAAGCTGTGCATTATCATTCCTGGCTATTAAATCTAAAAAAGAACGTGTTTCCAATAGATTAGAGAATATTGCTGATATACTTTTCTTTACAGCCTTGATTTGTATTTCGCTGGTTGTTTGCATATTGAGTATCGATGTTGTCTAATAGAAGAATCTATTATTTTTGCGTTATTAAAAAAGGACATTTTTATTTGCCGTTTTATATTGCTTCCTGGTTGATAGGAAAAGAATTAAATCTGAATAATATTGTCCTATAAGATTTTGAATGAATTTTTATTTTGAATATATTATTCTTGATATTACTTTTGTGAAAAATAAATAAATAATGAACTTCACGTTGGAAATAAATGCGCAGGAACGCGATTCGAACCTTAAATTTAGGACTATTCTATTTGATGCTTTCAAAGTTAATATTATTGAAAGATATAATAATTTGAAACAACTAAAATTGAAGCATGTGGTTTTTAAGATTAGAACCATGGATGATAATATTATCAGAAGTAAAAATGATAGTGGGAGAATCAAAATAAAAGGTGAAGATTTTATGGCATATTTGAAATTAACGAAAGTTTTGGACTCTTACGAATATAGAAACAACCTGATCAATAGGAAGAATGCCAAGCAAGAATATGTTGACCTGCTTTTAAGATTGATCATTGATAATTACCAACTTAATTAAATTAATATTTATAAAAAGTTATCAAAATTAAAGCACTTATATTTTTAATTGCTTTAATGTTAACGGGATACTTTTTTTACTTAATTTATACCCGCAATTTTAACTCTGTAGAAATCAGGTTTGTATTTATACCTAAATTTTTGGAGTAAATTCAGGATAAAACTGTTGGAATTTAACAAAAAAGCAAGGTCATTATTTTTTGCAGCTTCAGTAATGTCATCTAAAGAATTTCCATTCTTCGATTTAGTGGTCCCACTTGATTATGAGATTCAAAAATGAGATTTTCATCTGATTTTATCTAGCTTTAAACATACTGATTATCTTTGTTTTACGTTTTTCAAGTTCTACATTTTGCTTCATCAGATTTGAGTAATTACTGCAACCTGTTGCACTATATTATACTTAAAATAAATTAATTTTTTAAGTATATAGTTACCTTTTAAATTGTGAACATAGTACATTATCTATTGCTCATTCCTTGGGCACTTCCCTCCAGCTATAACTTTTTTGTACGATTTTCCACGCGCCCTGGTATTTCATTATCAGGAAATAATCTGTAAAAATTCTGCCGGGTATAGAAATTTTTGCTTTTGCAATAGCGGCATCATTTTCAATATCAATAGAAATAATTTGGCCTTTCCGATTATTCTTTTCTCCCTCTTTGAAATTCGAAATATATTGTTGACCGGACCGAATCCACAAAGTGTCTTTTGCCACGGCGTATAGATTGAAATCAGGATGGAATGCTTTTCTCAATCGTTCCGGCTGTCCGTTTGCAGTGCCTTCTATATAATCCAAAAGTATCTCCTTGATCTGTTCAGAATCACTTTTTTCAGCTTTAGGCGAGGTGAAATTTTTCTTTAACAGAGCGATAACTTCACGAGCCACATTGGCTGCTGAACTTGGATCTTGACCTGTCACAAAACGGCCATCTACAATATAAAACCCATCATTTCCTTTTTCGGAATAGACAAACTTTCCTTCATTATTTTTAATGGCCTGATCTATCGAAAACGGAAATGCTTTGTAATACTCCATTTCTTTCTTTTCCAGATGATCTGGATAACCTGTAATTTTTTTCCCTGCATATAACGATTCTCCGTTTTCATTTTTTAAGAAGGCAATACCTGCAGTTCCGTGGCAAATCGATGAGATAATCCCATTTCTGTTATATATCCTGGCCGCAATTTTCTGAATATTTTCATCTTTCGGAACACCATACATCGCTGCGCCGCCTCCACTATAAAAAATAGCATCATAGTTTTCGGTCATTATTTCTGCAGGATTCATAGTATGTTCCAGCTTATCCATAAACCAGCCATCATATAAATACTGTTTCTGTAAACTGTCGGAAGTATTGATATATCCGATAGGGATTGCGCCACCTTTCGGACTTACAAGATCGACCAGATAGCCTGCTTTTGTAAAAACATCATAAGGAACAATGATCTCTTCAAAATGGTTGGAAGTACTGATCTTTGTGTTCCCGTAATAATCCTGATCAGAAGTCACGAAGAGAATTTTGTTCTGGGCCTGGAGATGTGATAAAGTCAGGAAAAAAATCATCATTAGAGACCTTTTTTTCAGCGTATTGATTGGACTGCGATTGATCATAGTTTCATAAATTAATTCCTTACAAAACTGATAAACTTGGCATTAGCAACGGTTTTAGGCTATCAATTCGGAGTTGTGATTTATAAAACTGTACTTAACTAACCTGGGCTCTCTGAAATTCTGAAGGGGTTTTGCCCGTTATTTTCTTAAACGCCGTAAAAAAGGATGATTTGGAACTAAAGCCACTTTCATAGCCTATGCTTTCTACAGAATAATTGCTTTTGTTTTGCAGAAGTACTTTTGCTTTTTCAATTCTGTACTCGTTGATAAAGGTAGAAAAGGATTTGTTCAATCTCTCATTAAGATATTGAGATAATACATGTTTGGATATTTTCAGTTCTTTTGCAGCCTGATCAAGTGTAAAATCAGGGTCAAGGAACATTTCTCTTTCGATAACAGAAGGTAATAACTGCTCAATTTTGAGGATATTCTCCTCACTGATCACTTTGTTTTTGTACCGCTCTTTTTCCTGATAAAAAACAGGTTGTTTTGAATTTCTGAATATGATCAACAGAAAAACGAGATAAAATAAAAATGAAAACGACAAAGCTCCCACAATATACGAGGTATATGCAGCCGTGCCGTAAGCCAGCCAGATCAGAAAAATACAGGTCGCAATACTTAGCTGCCAAATATCGATATTATCTAATTTCTGCCTGCTTTTTATCTTCCTGATAATTGGTTTTATATATTGTAAAGATGCAACGATATAAATTAACCATTGGAGATAGATTCCTCTGACAATCAATTGGCTCCAAAGTTCCCGATATTCAGAATAAGGATATAAAATGCACAGAAGACCAACAACTATCAGAAATGGAGCTGTATGAATTATCCAATTTATTTTTCTGTCATAGGAAATATATAAATACAAAGATGGCCCCACAAGAACGCAGGCTGAAAGACCTATCTGAATGAAAACATCCGACAAATGAGGATTAAAATAAAAGAAAACGGATTTAATGACCCGAATGCTCAACATCAGGATCAAAAGAGCCAGAAAATAATGTCGATGTCCTTCTTTTTTAGCGATCAGACTAAAATATACCGCAAGCAATAACCCGTTGAAAGCTCCTAACAGACTGAAAAAAAATAATATTTCGTTAATTGGATTCAATGGTTGAGCTTTTTAAATGTCCGGCTAAATTACAAATAGGAAACGAAACACTATCATGAAATATGATTGTTCAGGCTCTTAAAACTATAAGACTTCCCTCCTATTGTTGAAATATGATAAAATGATATTGATAATTCCGGCTCTGTTATTCCAAAGTCTTTTTTATGTCGTTCAGAAAATCAAATACAGGGAAGGCATCCCCTTGATTGGTCAATGCAATAATTGTATTGCCGTTTTTCAGATCTCTCTAGAACAGGCTTCTGAAACCGGCCAATCCACCCGTATGCTGGGCAATCATCGTCCCGGCAGATTTTTTAATAAACCAGCCTGATCCATATTCAGAATAGGTACCGTCTTCCAGAATCGGTGTCTGATATAGTAATTTGGTGCTTTCTTTTGATAATAATTGATTGTTTCTTAACGCCTTGTCCAATTTGTGAAGGTCTTCCGCCGTAGCATAAATGCCCCCGTCTCCAGTCGTAAGAATGGAATAGTCATCCACTTTTTTATCTTTGTTATATCCTATAGCTTTATCCGGAATGGCTGTATTTGATTCATAAACTGTGGTATGATGCATTTGCAGAGGGTCGAAAATATTTTCTTTCAAAAATTGGGCATATGAAATTCCGGAAATTTTTTCGATAATTAGAGACAGGATAATGTAACCAGAATTGCTGTATTGAAATTTTGTTCCGGATTTAAAATCTAATCCATCCTGATTCTGAAGCCAATGGATTACATCATTATTAGTCAAACCTTTTTTTGTAAGTCTATTTTCATAATCTCTTATTCCCGAGGTGTGATTCAGCAATTGCTTTATGGTAAAGTGATGGGCGTAGGAAGGAAGATCGTCGACAAACTTTACGGCATCATCATCGAGTGAAAGAAGTCCTTTTTCCGCCAGTTGAAAAATGGCAATGGCAGTGAAGGATTTACTTAATGAAGCAATATAAAATGGAGTTTCTTTTTTCAGTACCGCTTTCTGATGTAAATCCCGGTAGCCGAAAACAGTATCCATAACGATTTGATTATTTTGAGCAATTAATATGCTTCCATTGAATTTTCCCTTTCGGTAATAGTTGTTAATCACTTCATCTGGAGTCTGACTGGTAGTTTGACACCCCATTAATATTAAAAAGAGGATGAAATAAAAATGTTTCATATAAATCTTAGACTGTATTATTGATTGATAGTTGTAAGAATTTCCTGGCTTAAAGATTTGTACTGGATGTAATGATATCTGGCTTCATTTTATTTTGTCCTATTGATTGTTTCTTCATAACCATCATCCCAATACATTTTAATAGCGTTACATACATTGTTGCTATCCGTTATAAACTCTACTTGATAATCAGTACCTATCTGGAATAAATTAGTTGTTATGGCTATTACTTTTCTTGGTTCGCTACTTTTTTGATTGGTATCCCTAAACATTAGCTGATTGCCTGAAAGCGTAACTTCAAACTCCGAAAACCGTCCTGTAAACTTGGTTGCCTCTGTTACATTGATGTCTACGGCCGGCGATTTTGATTTATTAAAATTGATCTGCCAGTTGATTTTCCTTTTCTCGTTTTCATCTTTTTCGGTCAGTAGCTTTTGATTCAGGAAGTGATTTTGAGCGGTCAAAATACAATTTTGCTCTTCTGCTTCAATGTCCGGAATTACGCCAACACCTTCCCAATCGGTTTTAGTGGTAACATTTTCTTCTCGTAAATAGGGAATAAATGCTACAAAGCCATTTCCCATGCTGAAACTTCTTGTTGCATGAGCACCGCCTCTTGATTTATTTCCAATGATAAGAGCCTTTTTCATACTTTGTAAAGTATAAGCAAAACTTTCAGCAGCCGAAAAGGTTCTCTTGCTTGTTAGAATATATAAAGGCATTCCTAATTTTAAACCGTTTGTTATTTCCTTTTTATTTTCAATATAAGAATCTGTCCATTTATTTTCGATCCTGTTATAAGTTTTCCCTATGTATGTTCTTGCAGGAAAAAAGTAACTTAGGATTTCGCCTAACATTTCACCGTTACCTCCGAAATTATTTCTTAGATCAATGATCAGTCCGTCAGTATGGGAAATAAACTGCATTGCTGAATGTACTGTTTTTCTTGCGGAAGGATTGGGAGCAGCAAAATTTGTAAATTCAATATAGCCCATGTTTGAAGGCAGAATTTCGACCTTTCTGAAATAGAAATTTTGCTTTTGATCTTTTTTAATATCGTCTGCCAAAATTGCCATTGCCCCATTTTTATTGGCAAGAAATTTTATGATGTTTTTTTCTAATCGGGGATTATATTCAATTCGCAAATGATTGTCTTCATTTACTGAACGAAGTGTTTTTTGAATCTCATTGGCGAATTGGTTTGGGTTTGTGACAGACCTAAATATATTGTTTTGAGTTTGTTGCTTCAAAAAGTCTGTCATCACTTTTGCCTTATCAGGAAAAACATAATTATTGATCAGCGAATTACAAATGCTGTTTACAACTTCTATTTTCGTTAAACTGTCAATCTTTGACGGCTCATTATTTTGAGCAAAAAAAAGTTGTCCAATGAAAATGAATAAACCCATCAAAATGTTTTTCTGTATCATTTACTGTTCGTTTTTAAAATCATTGATAACTTTCTGAGCTTAGGTTAATTATGCTGTTTTTTGTAAACATATTCATGTCTTTTAATCCATGTAGTCTCTCCGGAAAAAAGGATATCTTTCTGTGTGGAGAATGATGTATTGCCTAATATATAAGTCTGTCTTATGCTTGCTTTTTTGCCATCATTTCCATCCTTACCTTCTTTCTCGGTGATGACCTTCATATTGCCATTGGGAAGTTTCGTTCTGGAAACAAGCTTTTCTTTACCAATGTATTGTCCATCTTTTGAAATGCTAATGGTATCGGTTTTATTCGCACTTTTTTCTTTGGGATAATTATGAACGAAAATAAACTCATTGGTGCCCGGAATTCTTTTTATTTCAAGATCCGCAGACATCGTATAAGGTTTTCCAGAACTATAATCTAGATAGGTTAATTGTCCTGTCCAGTTTCCTTCAACCTTTATAAAATCATTCATTAGCCGATTGGATTTTTTCTGAGCGTGAGTTAAAATTGCTGTTAATAAGCAGAAACCAACAAGTAGAATGTTTGTTAATTGTTTCATATTAATTTTTTGATTAATTAATTTCAATTGGATAAATCTTTCAACACTTCCTGTCCTAAAAATAAGAATTGATTATGTGGTTTTAGTCTATAGTTAAGACAATTATCATTTTAGAACTATTACATTTCGGTTCGCTCGTATATGTTTTTGCTGAGCTAAATTCAGTTACTTTTTATTTATTAATTCAATTGCATAATCTAATTCCACATCTTGCTTATTGATCCAATTTTCGAATGTAATTGCTATTTCGTGATTCGGTATTGTGCCGTGCCCAAAATTTTTATCCCAATCAACCGCATTGGTGTATTTCTGCAAAGGTATAGTAATAACCAACCCGGTCGGAATTTTAGCCTTGCTCAGCATTCCACTTGTATTACCCTGATAACCACCACCCGTCTCCTGCCCGATTACGACAGCTTTTTTGTTATACGACATTACTGCCGTAAAATCAGCACACGATGAAAGACACAGACCGTTGGTTAGCAGATAGCTGTTTCCGTTAAAATTCATCTTGGCAGGTTCCTGCGGTTCGTAGTAATCGAACTCTTTTGTGATCCAGGATTTTTTCCAGAGATACAATCCGTTATTTTCCTCAGGTTTTTTGTAGAACATCTTGTTGACGCCCTTGATCTCTCTCGCTACAGCTTCTGTAACTTCGATCTTATCCCAGTATCTGAATGTCTTGTCGAAGAAGAAAGAGGCCAGCAAAGCTGCATTATCATCCGTTCCTCCTGTATTGTTCCGTACGTCAATGATTAGATCTTTGATATTCTGTTGTTTCAGAGTCTGGAATACGTCCTTGATAAATTTCTTAAAATTCTGCCCGCCTTGCTTTATTGCAGTATTGGCAAAAGAATGAATTTTTAAAATAGCGATTCCATTTTTTATCTCAAATTCAAGTGGTGAATTATAATTCTTTTCAAGTTGTTCTAAACGAGGAAACACATTTTTGGAAGTACCGTTTAATGCAAAGGTCTGATCAATACCTTCTGATCTTACAACAACTTTAAAAACTTTGGGTGCATCTATTATTTCCTGATACCAAAATGGAAATCTGTAATTCAGCAAAAGTATCTTTTCCGTTTGGTTATATCCGTCTGATGGAATAGCATCGAGCAATTTATTTAATATCGCTGAAATTGGAGTTCCATTAATTGAAACCACTTCACTACCTATCTGAATATTTTTGTTGTCTGAGTAATTTTTTGAAACCAGTACTTCATGAGTTTTAGCGTCCACAAAAAGCTCCAGCGGAAGTAAGTTATTGGGAGTATTAAGATAAATTTTAGATTCTTCCGGCAGCTCAATTCCGGTATGGAGACATCCTATCTTGGCAAACAAAGGTTTCAGCTTCCTGTAATATTCAAGTTGGGTTAATGAATCCTTAATGCTCTGTCGAGTGGAATCGATCAATAATCCAAATTTTTCCTTATCAGTATATCTGTAGAATCCGGGATGTTTTTTGCTGACCTCATCCATTAATCCTGATGTCCATTGACGCAAACTATCTGCCGGATACTTCTGATCAAGTTTAAGTTCTTTTGCCTGTCCGAAGAAGCTTTGGGTGAAAATAACCAATAGTGATAACATGAACAATTTTTTCATAAATCTATTTAGTTAGGATTTGTTTTTTTTAATATTTCTTTCATAAATAATAATAAAGCCTATCCAGATGATAAGCAAAACAGCAATTAGTATCAATTCTGTATGATGAAGACCATTTCTGAAAAAATTATTCAGCGAATGAAATCCGGCTACAGCCAGTAATGAATAGGTCTTATTATAGACTTTGCCAATTCCCCAAGTACCTAAAAGCAAGATACCAAAAAAGATCATATTGGAAGTGGTGAATTCAAAATTCAGATGCCAGATAAACCATAAAACGGCGATAATGATGATGCTTTGAAGTTTCGGCAGATCTTTTAATTGTTCCTGCAAAAATCCGCGCCAGCCGATTTCTTCCAATAACCCATATATCAAAACCGTGAAAAGAAGCACAAAAGGGAAATGTCCCTGCTGAATATAGCTGACTGTCCCAATGAGCACAACCGGAATAATCCAGAAAACAAGCAAGGACAAAAATATGTTTTGGTAATTTCCTTTCAGGGAAAGCTTTAAGGGAATATTAAATAATTTAACCGAAACCAAAGCACCGATAGCGGGCCCAATTCCTCGGAGTAAAATTTTTATAAATTCGTTGTTGGTAAAATCAAACAGATTGGTTTTCACCGCCAAAAAGCGAAACAGAATGGCAATAGCATAAAAAACGATAATACTCCCAAGTAGTTTTCTTTCTTTCATATTTTTTTGGATTAGATCATCCAAAATTAATTATAAGAAAGCCAAATCCACTTGACGATGGGTAAGTTTACTTCCCGGTCACCCTTTTTCTGAGGCGGCTAAGACTTTCCGCAGTCAATCCCAGGTAAGAAGCGATTATTTTGAGAGGTGTGCGTTGAAAAATTTCAGGACGCTGACTGATGAGGTTAAGATAACGTTCCTCCGGGCTAAGTGTCAGAAGGTTGATCTGATCCAGTTGTTTTCGCAGGAACAATATTTCGGGAATCGCTTTGCCAATCCTTAATCCTGTTTCACTACGGGAATAAAGTTCATTAAGATCGGGATAGCTGATTGACCATAAGGTGCAGTCTTCCAATGCCTGTGTTTTAATACCTGAAGGCTGTTGCTTGAGGAAAGAAAAATAATCGCTCATAAAACTGTTTTCATACAGTAAATTGATGCAGATATCTTTTTTCCCGTTCCAAACAAATAGACCGACAGAACCTTTTGCTACAATATTCAAATATTTTTCTATACTTTGATAATCTTTTATAATCTCATTTTTCTGAAACTCCCTAACAGTTATTTTTTCTGAAAAACGTTCCCAGATATTGGTTTCAGCGTTGTAAAATGGAGAAAAAACCTTCTGAATATCTTGTGGTGTAGGCATTGGTAAGAGTTTACTTAATTAAAAATTTCGAATAATTTATGTATCAGTTTATTTATTATTAGATCAGCATTCATCATCATTACAAATTCTAAAGGCTGATTGACATAGTAATTATTTGTATTTTATGGCTTTATCAGCTTCAATAGGATTATTATATTTTTGGGAATAATATACTTAAATGTACCAAATTATATTTATTAACATAAAAATTCTAGGATGAACACTTTAGTTAAATACCGTCATTTTTCATATCCCAGGGTTTTAGTACAATAAAGTATATAGTTGCCTTCTAAAAAACTGAAAACTTTTGTTACAGCTTCCAGTGGTAATTCTGTTAACTCAAGAGTTTCTGCTCATAATAGGGCTATTGAAGGACTAAGATAAAAATATTTGGTGGGATTTGAAGAATCATTAGAGATTGACGTTTTTGGAAATATTATCAATCTCTTTAGGCAAAAGTAATGCAAAGAAAGTTTGAGCATATATTTGAGCTGTACTCATTTTACAAATAAAAAAGCCCCTGAAATAGGGGCTTGCGGAGTGTTTATTGTGGTCCCACCTGGGCTCGAACTTTTTTAAATTTCCCCTTTATTCAAAGGCTTTTTGCAATGATAGATTACGTCGGGGGAAATTATAGGGGAAATTTCTGATAATTAAAATAAATCTCCAAAGAGAATATTACGATTGAAATTAGGATTTAGTTTAGCATATAAATCAATAAAATCATTTATGTTATTCAAGTCAGGAAAATCACTATGAAATTTTTCAAAATCAAATTCCATATCTTTATTAAAATATTTCCGTACAATCTCTTCATCAGTTAATGCTGAAACATTACCTAAAGAAAATCCAATATTTATATGGGCTTGAGGTAAATGAATAGTTACACTTGATATTTCTAAGTTTCCAAACTTATACAGAGTAAAATTCTTTTTTCTTTCCTCCGCAAATCCTAAATTTATAAGATTTTCTTTTGTAGTATATATTGGTCTTATTAAATCAATAGTAGTCTCAATTTTTTTTGAACTAATAATTAATTTAAGTTCGGAGGTTTTATAATTTATTTCAAAAATTTGAGCAATATCAATATTTACTCCATTTGGTAAATTTCCTACATAACGAACAAAATCATCTTTCTTATACTCTCTCATTATTTAATATTCTCATTATTATTTTGCAAAGCATTCAGACAATAAGCCACTAATAGACAGATTCCATTTTTTTCAATTCCAAATTTTCTTTTAGAATCTACTAAACTATACATGTCATAAAAGTATTCTTCTAAGTCTATAATTTCATTCTTAGTATAAAGACTTAAATCGAGATCATCTCCAAATCTTTCCTTCAAAAAACTTAAAACTTTTTTATCATTAATCTTAGATTGGACTATTTCTAATTCTACAAATCCTCCGTTATCAATTATTGAGTTTAAGAGGAATCCAAGAAATGTATATTTTACTGGATATTTCATATTTATTTCTTTTCTATTAAAGCTTCATACAATTTTGAACGCCAATAATCAACGCTAACAACATCCTCTTGGTCAAAAAGTTTTTCGATACTTCCTAGTAATTCAAAAAGCTTAAACATATTATCAACTTTTATTTTGTTAAGCTCATTTAATACTTCTTGCTTATGAGGCTTAAATTCAGATTTCCTACCATCCTTTATTTTTTTTGCTATCAATTCTCGGATGGAATCAGGATTTTTTTTCTCAGTAATATCTTTTGCTTCTTTACTAATCTGGCTGATATATTTTTCAATTAGTACCGGCAATTTTTCAACCTTTTCTAAAACGGTTTCCACTTTCCCTTGATGCCTGTAGGTCAATAAGTCCGTTGGAAAAGATTCTTCATCAGATTTCATTCCTTTAGGTCTAACAGCAACCTCACTTTGCCTATCACCTTTTTTATAAACTAAAGTAAATACTCCATTAAAGGAAACCGCATTTCTTTTAATTTCATCATTTTCAAGAGTTAGTCCAAATCTTAAAGAAAGATTTTTATTAAGTTCAACTTCATTTTTTTTCCTGAAAGAAATATATAATTTTGAATCATTAATTATATAATTATCAACAAAAAATTCTTCTTTAGTTCTTGTAGTATATTTATTTATAGCCATCAGAGCCACAAAAATGGAAAAGTTAATTCCGAAATCTTTGTACCCATTCGCAGAAGTATATGCTCTAATAAAAAACTTACCATCCTCATTTCGATAAACTAATCTCAATTTAAGCGGATTAGTATTTGTAATATTTTTATCTTTTAGATAAGTATTTATTTTTTCAATCAGGTCTTCATATTCATTACCATTGCAATAATTAGCAAATTTGCTCAGAGAGAATATATCTAACAAGTCATTTTTTGCAGAATAAGCAGTCTCAGTTTTTAATAAGTCGGAGGATTTATTCTTATCTAAAATAAATTTATCGTTAATCCCTAAAATATCAAAAATTGCTTTTTCATTATCAAGCATTTTATCCAAATAAACATTTCTAACCTCGGTATCAATATCAATTTTTTCACATTGACTATCCAAATAATTTAACGCCGCAATTAAACTTTTTGAATTCCCAATCTTAATAGGTTCGGAAACTTTATTTTGAAGTGAATAAAGCTCAAACAAATCTTCTTTTAATTGGTCTTTCATCCATAATTCCGTAATTTGCCTCACGTTTACAAAACTTTCGGAATCGTAATCACTTCCAAAAGTTGCTTTTTGATTTTCTAAAATCATAGTTATTCGTTTTTAAATTAAACATAAAAAAATGCGTTTTTGTAAGGAACGCTAACCTTTAACAAACCTACTTTTTTCTTCTTTTCGGTTCGACTTGGGACAATGCACTCGCAGCAACAGCTTTCACTTTACTGGATGACTTAGGATTTCTCAAAAGCGCAGATGCTTTCGTCCCAATTTTAGAACTGGTAGTTTTTTTAGCCATATTCAAAAATTTAGGTCATACCTCTGGATTACGAACAGAGGATTTATCCGAGAAGAGAATCGTTAGGAGTTTGGAAAAAAAGAATTACTTTTGCACCTTCAAAAACCGAAGACCTCTCTTACTATGAGTCTTCATTTATAAAGAAGTCCCGTTCTGCAAAACGAGGACTTCTCTTTTTTTACCTTCAAATCTTTGCCAAACTGCTATAATAAATTTTTTCTATAAAAAGTATGACAAAAATCAATAATTAGGACAATTAATTATGACACAGTGACACAATGGCATTAAAAGTAAGTTATTTTGGTTATTTTTGGTAAGAGTTTGATATTACTAGCAAAAAAGAAATATTATATATGAATTCAATAAAAACATATCGCAAGTAAATTAGCTATTTAACAATAAATTTATTCCAAAATTCTTCATACTGGATGAGAGATAATCTCAAAACTGATTTCCAATAATTATATCCATAAGCTTCTTTGTTTTCATTCTCTTCATCTTCGATAAAATTTTTCAATGATTCAATATTAGAATTTATTTTATGATAAGTTTTCAGAGAATTGATAATTTCGGTTATAATTTCATTGGATTTCTCCCTCATTCTTTCTAAAAGATTCAATCTTTCATAATGGTTAGAAATAGTTTTAAAAATAGAAATTTCTATAATTTCAGGATTACATAAGGTAAAAGTTACCATAGGAATATCATTATTGAAATCAAAGTCTGCTTTTAGATATTTTTTATTAGGAAGTTCATCAAGATATAAATTTAAGAACAGACTTTCCTCTCCGTCAAAACATAATTTATTTTTTTTGCTATTACATTCAGTACAACAAGGAAATAAATTCAAAGCGTTTACAGAATATTCTGGAAAATCTTCCTTAGGAATAAAATGGTCTAAACTCGCTACAGAATTTAGGGTACAATATTGACAAGTAGCGTTAATAGTCACAATTTGCTTATCTAAAATCTTATTCTTTAGATTTCTAACTACTGCCGATTTATACTTATACAAGTCAATTAAGGCATCTTTCTCGACGCTATTAAATCCTAAAGAAGTTACTTCATAAATTTTCCTCGCATTAAATTTTTGAGCATATAAAGTAAATTGAGATTCGATTCTATTTTCTAATCCAATCAAAAGAGCTTTTTTGTCTAAATCTCGTTTTTTCCTAACAGCTTCTTTATAGACCTCAAAGCAATCTTCATTAAAGTTAATTAAGTTCTTCATCTCTATTTTTCACCAAACTTTTTATCAATATTTTCACATTCAAATTTAATGGAACTTGTCCTTGAATGAGGTTTTCGATTTCCTGATAGCTTTTTCCTTCTTCGACAAGTCTTTCAATGCTTTTAAAATAATATTTAGGTACATCTCTATTCCTAAATATTTCTCCGGTAATGGTAGATAAATTTTCTCCGAAGGTTTCAAATTCTAATTTTCTTATGCTCGGAATATTTTCTTCTTTTTCAAAAACATAAATATTATCAGAAAAAATTTCTCTTACAACCAAAGGAGAATGTGTTGCAATAATACAATAAGAGTCAAATTCTTCTAACAACTGCATTATTGCAGACATAAATTCGGTTATAGCATTTGGGTGAAGGTGGGTTTCAGGTTCATCAAAAATCAATAAAGAATTATATCTAATATTTGCTACAATTTCTGTGATAGTGTAAAATAAGGCCAATTGCCCTGAACTCATTTTATCAACCACTTCGGAAATTTTTTTAGTATCTATTTTAATACTAATGTCAAGATTAGTCCTAAAAAACTCTAAATTATTTACTCCATCAGGAATCTTAACGATAATCTTCAATAATTCTTCATCAATAAATTCTCTAATAATAAAAAAGTATTTATTCAGTACATTCTTTTCTGTAAGCCTTAACAATGAAGAAATTAACTTAGATTTTATTTCATTATGATTTAGAGGTCTTTTTTCTTTCACATCCACAAGACCACAGAACGTAAAATTAAAATCTAATTTATTATTAATTTTTTCATAAGAGTCAAAGTAGCTGAAAGACACGACTATTACCTTGCCATATAATGGGATACGAGGTTTTATTATTTCGGATTTTTTTTTAGATAAATTTTCAATCAAATCTTTTATTAATAGAGTTTTTCCAACTCCATTTTTTCCGATAATACTATATACTCTTTTAGGTATTGAGGCATTCACATTAAAATCGAAACTAAAATTTACATTTGATTCTGAATATAACGGAGTAAATAGATAGTCAAAAACAAACAAATTTGATATGTCTTCATAATTAAGTTTATAACGAATAGTTCTTAAAATTTTCTCAGATTCTTTTTCATTTCTACACAATGAGTCATTAAAACCTTTCTCATTTTCAAAATTTTCATAAATCAAAGGAAAATACGCAGCATCATTTAGAGCAGCAAGAACAGAATCAAATCTATTTCCAATTATTTTTTTCAAATCAAAATAATCCTCTTCATTTGAAAATAAGCTACAGTAATCATTTGTTAACTTATAAAACTCTTTATCAATAACATCAAAAGTAGTATATTCTCCACGTTTCAATATTCTGATTTTTCCAATATACCTAGGTTTTTTATCAATGTCATAGTAAGTGACTTCAAATCTGGTTTTAAAATTATAATCATCCCAAGAATCATATTGTAAAAGAAAACAAGGATACTTTTTTAAATCAGCAAATTGATTTCTATTAACAACATAAAAAACTATATCATTTTCAGGAATATCGGAGTTGTTAAATCGTAAGTCTATACTACCAATGTAAAGAATAGGATTACCATCTTGATTGTGAGCCTTAAGTATTTTATAGTTAAATCTTTCAATATAACTATCAATGATTGATGATAAAGTGATTTCATTATTACCTTTAATATTATTTAACAGAGTTTCAAGAAATTTTTTAAACAATTCATCATTTTCTAAAATTTTAAATCTATGAATGAATGTATAATCAAGATCCCAATCGTCATTATTAACTAAGTGTTGAATAGAATCTTCTAAAGCATTTTGGTATCTTTCATCTTCGGATGGTAACTCTTCTAATTTTATGAACTTCGATAAGAAATCTACTAAAGTAAAATAATCACTTAATCCAAACGGATTATCAAGCGAAATTATCTCATAATATATCCTCTCTTTTATTTCATCAGGTAATTTAAATTTGAATTCCATACACGGTTATTAATTAGCAAAAAATCAATCGCCTTTATTCGGGCGACAAAGAAGCTATAAATTTAGTAAAAAGCAAAATACAAGCATCTTTCACAGCTTAAAATAAATTCTTAATCAATTATCTGCGGTCTAATATTTTTTCTCTTGCTTTAGCGAATCCGACTTGTTCAACTACTTCTTTAGTTTACGCTGTAAATCGATATACCTCTTCTTACATATATTTAGTTACTTGTTTCTCCTTCTACATAGCTTACTATCCTCAAGAGGTATATATTACTACTATATTAAGAGACTCGAAGGGATTTCAGCTTGTTTTCTAAGGCATTTAGGAACTTTTTCTGATAAGAGTTGCCATATTTAGACAGGTCTCGGAACTCAGAATTTACTTGTAATATCTCGGTCTCAAACTTAGTCCTTACCTTTGAGTTTACCAACGGTACAACGAAATCTTTAAAATTTTGGTATCCTATCATTTTTAGTCCGTTGTAAATCATAAGGTTTTTGAATTTTTCAAGACCTTTACTCTTTAAGCCTGTCATCATTAATTCCGTTTCAATTTCTGGAGATAAAAAATCATAAAATTCTATATCTTCCGTAGTTTCAAAAAGTGCTATCAGGACTTCATTCCAATTATCTTTTAATTCCTTCAAAGTACCGATTCTATTTTCAAAAGCACTTTGATTAAAATGGCTCATACTTAATATTCTCAACTCATACCTCAGAAAAAATGCAACTCTGCTTAATTTTAATCGATTTTTTGACTTTATCCTTTCTCCAGACTTTTTAAATATTTCTCTGGTGTTTACAATCCGATTTAATTTATCGTAAATGCTCAGCTCAAAATTCTTTGCCTTAAAACAAATACCATAACTTCCATAAGTGTGCTTTTCTTCAACATTTTTTAATCTTCCGAAGCAGGACAACATTTTGTTTAAATTCATCGTGCCGACAAGTTTCTTTCCTTTTCGTATTCTGGTATCAAATTTTAAATTAGCCCCCAACTCTAATTGTGTTATAGTAGCGTTCCAAAATACATTTTTAGGGATGCTCAATTCATCAGCATACAAATCTATTATTTTTACAAAATCTTTAAATTTCAAATCATACATTGGCGACAAATGTTTCCCTTCAGAACCTCTCCCAAATTGGAGATGATTATAATTAATCCAATTCTTTCTAATATTTTGATTAAAGATAATCTTGCCTTTATTAGAGCCTATTGGCCTTATGAATAGTACATATAGATTTTGACGCTTTACATTATTGATATAGCCTTCTTCTTCATCTATAGATTGACTTCTTTCTATTTTGTTTTTCTTTACAAAAATCGAATTAAAGTGGTCGAACAAATAAACTTCGTTTCCGTTTCTGGAATTATAACTTTTTTTAAATTTCGTCTTTAGAATTTCATCTGATAATCTTACATCTTCGGCGTAACACTTAATTTTATCTATCATTGGTTAAGGTATTTTTCAAATTCTTTTCTGCTCACTATAATTTTTCCATTTCGTTTGGGTTGGGAAACTTTCATTCCCGCATCTCTATATCTATAAAAAGTCCTCTCACTAATTGGATAGATTTCGCAAACTTCTTTCACGGTTAGGTTGTCTTTAACATTACTTATTTCGGAAACGATTTTTTCCAGAGCCTTAATCCTTTTTTTTAATTGCTGATTACTTTTAATCACATAACTCACTAGTGCCTTGTTACTTTTTTTCATTGGTAATAAATTTAAATTATTTTCAACAATATAATGCTTGGAGGGTCAAAATTCAAGTTTTTACAGAATTAGAAAATTAGACAAAATCGCAAGTTATTAACAATCAACACTAAAATTATTGCAATAAAAAAGGTGATTAAAAAACCACCTTGTAATATCTTCCTCAGATGAAGAACATTATTTTTTCATGATAAAATCATAGACATCTTTTGTGAGCTTCTCAACAGACTTATTCTGTCTAAAAATATCCCAAGGTAAATCCTTTTCAGCAACAATTTCGCTTAGCCATCTTTTATTCGTTAGAGTCCCAAAAGTTCCATTAGATAATTTTTTATATTCCGACTCATTTAGAATCATTTTGCCTGAAATCTCTCCCACTTCTAACCTGACGTCATTCAAAAATTCGCCAATATATTTTTTCTTATAATCTTTCGATTGAAGTTTTCCAAGTGCTATTTCAATCCTATGGGAGATTTCTTGTTGGTATTCTGCACTAATATTTTTATTGCAAAATTCCTTTAATACAGCATTCCAGATATCAAACGGTAACAGGTTTTCTACCTCTCGATAGTCTCCAATTATATATGGGATGAAATTTGGAGATTTAGCATCTTTAAGTTTTTTTAACCTAATGCCTTTTTTTGACTTCAGAGAAGCATTATCACTATCTGCAAGTAGAAAAATTCTATTTGATAATGCCATTGCCCTAATGTCAGAAATTATTTCATTTTGAACTTCATCTACAATATTATCACCAAAAAAATAATGGTCTAAATTAGTCCCAGCATACTCAAAAAATGCAAAATCAATATCTTCCTTCGGAAATCTTAGTCCAAGACTCTCACAGTAAGATTTAAGAAAAGTTCTTATATATATTCTATCGGAAACACCTTCGACCCATATGCTACAATTTGCCATAAATACAGATGAGTTATTTACTCCGATATTCTTTAAAATCTCATTGTCCCCAGAGTTTACATTCTTGATAATTAGTTTTTTGTCTCCATCAGATTCAGCTTTAGAGTAGAAAGAATAAATTGAAACATTATCCTTCTCAAGAGTTAAATCAAGGAAATGATTAGAGTGGGTTGATATGAAATATGTAAGATTTTTCTTTAGTAAATCAGGATTAGAATTTATTTGTTCCAAAAAAAGGCGTTGCATACCTGGGTGAAGATTTATTTCAGGTTCATCAATGAAAATAAATGAATTTTCTTCCGCTAAGAATATTTTATAGACTAATATTATCAAAGCTTGAATGCCATCTCCCAATTCGTGTAAAAATCTATCTTCTTCCCCTTCTATGTGAATTCTAATTCTTCCCTCTGCAAAATCCGCTACAATATCAATTGCCTTACCAAAAAAATTTCTACCAACAAATTTTTCTAACGCCTCAAATCTTTTTCTCACATCTCTTTTAGAATTTCGTGCATCCAAGATTTCATTATAAAGATTATTACCAGTAAAAATCTCGACTTTTTTAGAAAGATTATAATTCTGATTTAGCGTAAATAAAAAGATATCATCTTCAATCTTCTTAAATTTTTCATTTGCCCTATTATAATTATCTGCTTGGGTTTTTAAGTACAACGAATGTGCTGTTCTTAGAGTAGGAATAAAATACATTTTAGGATGATCAATTGAGTAGGTCAATTTTACATCTTGTGTATTTAATCTTCTTCTAATATTATGATCGGAGGATGTATTATTAATAAAAACAGTCTCAATGTAAGAACTTCTAGGTAATTTTTGGAGATAATCTTGCTTATAAATATTTTCATTAACATCGTCTATTACTTCACTTACAAGCTTGTAGTCAATTTCATTAATAAAATGTAGGTTTTCCAAATCCATAACCTTCCTCATAAATTTGCTCTTCCCACTATTATTAGAGCCAATCAAAATATTTATTTTGTTTACAAAAGGAAGATATTCTAATTTTTTTATCTCATTGTTTTCTTCAAGACAATAATCAGTAAATTGTATTAATAGTGTTTTATCACTTTTCATGGATTAATTTCTTTGAAGCTAATTTACTTATAATATTTAATTTTTTCAGATTTCATAAAACCTTCGACAGTTCTAAAAGTTATTTTATCAATGCGGTCGATACTTTCAAGAATCATTTTTTTACTTCCTTTACAAGCTGGACTAGATAAATCAATTTCTTTTTCGTCTTCATTTAAGATTTTTCAACCCTATCTAATTTTGGAGCATTGACATTTTTGTAATATGCGCGATATTGTATTTGCCTAGCACATTTAGGTTCTTCTAAGAAAAAATTCTCTTTTTTTATGGCACCTATAAGAATTCCATCTTTATTAAAATAAAAATCTTGGGAACTAAGCCAGTCTCCTATTCCTCCCCACATATTATTAGACTTGCTTATATAAACAATTTTATTCCCCTTTCTAATGATTCTATAAAACATATTCCACTCCCCATCGACAATATAGTTCTTGAGTTGATCATCGGTCGTACAAAGTTTCAGTTTACTATCACTTAATTTTACATAATTCAAAATTTCCGAGGGATTATTTTTATAAATTTCCTTTACAAAGAATTTCGCATCCTCCAATTCTTTTTCGTAGGAATTTTGCGCAGAAAAATTTGGAAATAATAAAAGAGCAAACAGTAAGAATATATTTTTAATCATCATATCTTTATGGAATCTTCGTCATACTTACTTTTCAATTTACTCTCATAAGAATTTACACTGCTTTGTGGCAAAGTAAGAATCTCAGATTTTCTTTTAACGTTTATGCTACGATTTTCATCAAAAGTTGATTCATTATGCTTTTTCCAATAATCTGGATCATAATCTAAACTTTCAATGTCACCATAATTTTCATTTTCTTTCGGAGCGTTTTTCCTACCATTTTTCTTCAAGTCACTTTTCTCCATAAAGGAATTCATGTTCAAATTACCAGCGGTAAAACTTATAATACTTTTCCCGAATAATCCATACGCTACAAGAAGTTGTTTCTGAGAAAAATCATCTTTAATTTGTAAACGCCTAACAATTCCAAAATTGGAATCCTCAAAAGAAACACTATCATAACCAATCCTTCTAAAAGCATTGAATATGAAAGCTTCGGCTTTTTCTTCGGGAATTTCTTCTCCAACAAATATATTTTTGAAGATAGTTAGAAACTGAGGTTGAGTTTCTAAGAATTTATTTATTATATCGTTCTCTATCTTAGCTTTAGTTGGTTTCATATATGCCGTAAGACCAATGATAGCAATGATTACAACGTAGAAGTAATTAAAAAGATAAGTTTCCTTAGATTTTGATATAGAAGTCAAGTAAGGATTGTTTACATAGCCTTTGGATGTAGTTGCCTTTTCTACCTCTGCATTCTCTTTAATTTCTTGAACTGCGGTAGAATTTCCAAACACCATTGCTATGTCACGTAGAATTTCTAAAGCAAGGTCATTATTATTGTCGTCTCCAAAAGGTTTCTTCCGTCTTTCGTATTCTTCATTAAACATTACTTTTTCATCGGAATTCAAGACGTCATATTTTTTCCGAACTAACAGAGAAAAGTTTTCCATAATTATTATTTCGTTGGTTTAGTTTTTAAATTATCAATATTACTATTCCAATTTTAATACTTCTTACGGAAAACCGTAGACACAAAAAAAGCTTGGAACGTTGGTCTTTACTCGTAATCGAGGGAGTCGAAGCCCTGTGGTACAAAGTAAAGCAACGCCCAAGCCTAAACTTGAGCATTTGCTAAACCTTTCCCGTACCACTTGAAATTTCGACTTTTCGATTACAGGAGTCAGTTTGCTAAATGCAATATTTTTATTTTAGTCTATCGATGTTCTATTTGTATAATTTTATCATTAGTTAGTTGTACAAAATTAAGATTTATTTCCGTAATTAAATTCCTTCATAGCACTTTGAAGAATATTCAAATTAGAATTTGTATAAATCATCGTATTAGCAATACTCTTATGCCCCAACAATTTACTTATTACAGGTATTGAAACCTTACTAAATGCAAGATTAGAACCAAAGGTATGCCTTCCAACGTGACAAGTTATTCTCTTCGGAATTTCAGCAATTTCAGCGATTTTCTTTAAGTTTCGATTTAACACTTGGTTTGTAATCTCAGGAAATATTTTTTCGTCGCTTTTTTTATTAACTATGTAACGGCAAAGCAATCCTTTTGTTTGAGAATTAATAGGTAAGGTTATTTCACTACCAGTTTTAATCATTTCAATTTTCAAGAATCCATTTTTGAAGTCGACATCGCCAACCTTAATATTATTACAATCACTATATCTGAGACCTGTGTAACAGAAAAATAAAAACATATCTCTACTGGCAGAATATTTTTTCTTTTCGTCAGCAGTGAACTTTAAATCTTTAATCTTGAGAACTTCAAACTCCTCAAGAAAAACTTCGCATTGCTTCACAGCTTTAAATTTGAATAATACATAAGGCGACTTTTCTATTTTATCAAGTTTTATAGCTTCATTGATTACGGCTTTCAAACATTTATGATGATTGAAAAGACCTCCGTCACCCATCATATTTTTTGTTCTTAGAAAAGCATCAAACTTTGTAATGAAATTATAGTTTAAATCTGAAACAAAGATTTGCTTTTTAAATTCTTTCAAACGGTCTCTTAGCAATGAATATTTATATTTTGTATCTTCTTTTAATCGTTTAGAAGCAATAATATCGTCATAAACCTCAAAGAAATCATTATCATCCTTTCCTTTCAAGTAGCTATCAATTAAGTCAAAGGTTACTGGAATCCCTCCGCTTTCTTTCAGAGAACAATATGTAACCAAATCAGATTTAGCCTTGTCTAATTTATTATTCAATAGTCCAAATCCTTTACCAATGGCTTTAGAGTTTTTTGAATCCCAAAACTTAGGATTAATTCTTTCTTTTAAATCTATTTTCTTTTGCTTGGAATTAATAATAACTCTCAAGATTAGCGGACACTCTCCACTTTGGAGAATCTTGTCAGTTCGCAATGCTACCTTAATCGAATAGGCGTTTTTCATAATAAAAATTTTAATGTTACTAATCAGGGTTTTTGACAATATAATGTCAAACCTATTTTTTAGGTAGAAAAAAGAGACGAAGTTAGAAATTAATTTTCAATTATAAAAATTAAATCATTGAATATCAGCAATTTATGTGATATTTTATTTTTGAACCTAATTTTTACAACCTCGTAATTTATGCCTCAATTATGGATATAGTAGGTTTACAGCAAAACTATCCCAATGACACGGGGGAAGCAATCGGGGAAACTTTTTGGTAGAACGATGACGATAAAAGTCTTCAAAATTTAGTAAGAAAACGAAAAAAACTCCCATAAACAGGGAGTTTTTGAATTTACGAAAAATTTCCATTCTTCGATTTAGTGGTCCCACCTGGGCTCGAACCAGGGACCACCTGATTATGAGTCAGGTGCTCTAACCAACTGAGCTATAGGACCTCAAAATTTGGTTAAATTTTGTGTGTGCAAAAATAACAAAATTTCTTTATCTACCAAACCTTTTATGGTTTTTCTTGACACAATTCTACCAATACTCCATTAGTAGATTTGGGATGAAGGAAGACAACTAATTTATTATCAGCGCCTTCTTTAGGTTCTTCGGAGATGAAAATAAATCCTTCTTTTTTTAATCGTTCGATTTCGGTTTGGATATTTTCTACGCCAAATGCAATATGATGGATGCCCTCTCCTTTTTTATCCAAAAATTTAGCAATCGGACTTTCGGGTTTTGAGGCTTCTAAAAGTTCTATTTTGCTCTCTCCTACTTCATAAAATGAGGTTTTTACACCTTCTCTTTCTACAGATTCCTGTTTGTAATTTCGTTTTCCCAAAAGTCGGGCAAATAGATCATCTGAATCTGATAAAGATTTTACTGCAATGCCGAGATGTTCGATTTTCATTTTTATAATCTTAGAATTAAAATTTTAGAAAAGGAAAAAATTCAAGTTTTGACAAAATTTGTATGGATGATAAAATCCATAGCCCCGATTGCAACGGCATCCTTTGTTTTTTAGATTACTCACTCCGTTCGGAATGACAGAACGCCTGAAAAACAAAAAAGATATAGTGGAAAGCGGGATCAGCTCCTGAAAAAAATGTCAGAATCTACTATATTAGATAACAAATTCTGACAAATTATTTTTTGGATTGATCAAGAATTAAAACCTTCGATAATCTTTGAGAAATCTTCGATTTTAAGTGCGGCGCCTCCAATCAAACCGCCGTCAACATCAGGTTGAGAGAATATTTCTTTAGCGTTTTCTGGCTTTACACTTCCTCCGTAAAGGATAGAAACTTCATCTGCTACTTCTTTTCCATATTTGTCAGCAATAAGACTTCTGATGTAAGCGTGAACTTCCTGAGCCTGTTCTGCAGTTGCGGTTTCACCGGTTCCGATGGCCCAAACTGGTTCGTAAGCAATTACCACTTTTTTGATTTCCTCAGCAGATAAAGTGAAAAGAGCAGTTTCGGTTTGGTTTTTTACCACTTCGAAATGTCTGCCTGATTTTCTTTCTTCTAATTTTTCTCCGTTGCAATAGATTGGCGTCAAACCTTTGTCCAAAAGTGCTTTTACTTTTCTGTTGGCATGGCTGTCTGTTTCTCCGTGAAAAGTTCTTCTCTCGGAATGTGAAACCAAACTTCCGTCTGCATCAACAGAAGCTAACATATCTACAGAGATTTCGCCTGTGTATGCGCCACTGACGTATTCTGAAACGTCTTGAGAAAAAACGCCTACTTCTCCATTTTTAAAAACTTCTTTAGCTGCTGTAAGATATAAGGCTGGTGGGGCAATGTAAACTTCACAGTTGGTGGAGTTATTTTTTTTGTATTCTAAAAGCTGGGCCATCAATTCCTGAGCTTCAGCATAAGTTTTGTTCATTTTCCAGTTTCCTGCAACAATGTTCTTTCTCATAGTTCTATAATTATATTTTTAATTTTTTTTTATTTAAAATTTAAGCTTAAATCCTGTGTGAATCATCATTTACTGATCCCCTCCAATTTAAACATGAAAGCATACTCAAGTGCAATATCTTTCAGATAGTCGAATCTGCCGGAAGCACCACCATGACCGTAATCCATATCTGTTTTTAAGAATAGAACATTTTTGTCCGTCTTCAAATCTCTCAATTTTGCCACCCATTTTGCAGGTTCAAAATACTGTACCTGAGAATCATGTAATCCTGTCGTTACCAATAGATTCGGGTAGTTTTTTTTCTCAATGTTTTCATAAGGAGAGTAAGATTTCATATAATCGTATGCTTCTTTGTTGTTTGGATTTCCCCATTCATCATATTCATTTGTTGTCAAAGGAATACTTTCGTCAAGCATCGTGTTTATAACATCTACGAATGGAACCTGGGCAATTGCACCATTCCAGAGTTCCGGTTTCATATTCACAACGGCACCCATTAACATTCCACCTGCACTTCCTCCCTGAGCATACAAATGTTTTGGAGAAGTATATTTTTCTTTAACTAAAAACTCCCCAGTGTCGATGAAATCGTTAAATGTATTTTTCTTTTTCATCATTTTTCCGTCTTCATACCATTGCCTTCCCATCTCCTGACCACCTCGAATATGCGCAATAGCAAAGGCAAAACCGCGGTCTAAAAGACTAAGTCTTACACTACTGAAATATGCATCCATCGAACCTCCATAAGATCCGTAAGCATAAAGTAGAAGCGGACTGTTCCCGTCTTTTTTATATCCTTTTTTATAAACAATGGAAATCGGGATTTTCGTGCCGTCTTTTGCTGTGGCGAAGAGTCTTTCAGTTTCATAGTTGGTTTTATTGTAACCACCTAAAACCTCTTGTTGCTTTAGTAAAGTTCTTTTACCTGTTTGTAAATTCTGCTCATATTGCGAACTCGGGGTAATCATAGAAGTATATCCGAACCTGAAATTATCGGTATTATATTCAGGATTTTCCGATGAATAAACGGTGTAAGTTGGCTCGTCAAATTTTAGGGATTCTCTCTTATTTGTCTTTCTATCCAAAATCACCAATTGTGAAAGTCCGTTTTGTCTTTCGCTGAAAACCAGAAAATTTTTAAACTCACTGATTCCTTCTATCAGAACGTCTTTTCTGTGCGGAATAAAATCTTTCCAGTTTTCAACACCAGTTTTGTCCAAAGGGGTTTCCATAACTTTGAAATTCAGCGCGTCTTTGTTGGTTGTAATTAAAAATTTGTCTTCTAGAGGAGTTACATCATACAAAACGTCTTTCATCCTAGGTTGGAAAACTTTGAATGTTCCTTTCGGTTCATCAGCATTTAAAAATCGTATCTCAGAAGATGTTGTTGCTCCGGAATAGATCATGATAAACTTTTCGTTCTTAGATTTTCCGACACCGATGTAATTGCTTTTATCTTTCTCCTCATAGACCAAAACATCTTTTGATGGCTCGGTTCCTAAAGAGTGTCTAAAGATTTTCTCAGTTAAAAGCGTTTCAGGATTTTTCCCTGTGTAGAAAATAGTGTTGTTGTCGTTTGCCCAAATAGCGGAACCTGTTGTATTCTTAATTCCTAAATCGATTGTTTTCCCCGTTCTAAGGTCTTTTAAAAACAATTTATACTGCCTTCTTGAAACATCATCGACTCCGTAAATCATTTTAGAATTATCCGGACTGATGCTGAATCCTGATGCCGAATAATAGGCATGACCATCTGCAAGCTGATCTACATCCAGAAGAACTTCTTCAGGAGCATTTAAACTACCTTTTTTTCTGCAATATTTAAAATACTGTTTTCCTGTTTCAGTTCGGGTATAATAATAATAGCCTTTTTTGAAAACAGGCACGGACTCATCTTTTTCTTTAATCCTGGATTTCATTTCCTGAAAAAGTTTCTCTCTGAAAGGTTCGGTATCTTTCATCATCCCTTCCCAGTAGGAATTTTCAGATTTAAGATAATCCACAACTTTTGTAGAATCTTTTCCTTTTTTGAAATAGTCAATCATCCAATAATAGGGGTCATTCACCTTATCTCCATGTATATCACGGATATGATCATGTTTTTCAGCAATAGGTGGATTAATTGAAGGCCAATCTTGAGCATGAATGCTATAGGAAAAGATTAAACATCCAAAAAGGAGCTTGTTCATGATCACACTAATTTAAGTTCCAAAGTTTTTTAAGTAGAATGTAGAATGTGTGTTCTTCATCGCTCACTTCATTATCAGCTTTGATAAGGGATTTTGCAAATTGGATAAAGTCTTTTCTTTCCTTCTCGGTAGAATCTTCTTCGAAACATTTGGCGTGGAATTCGAAGTGCTCTTGCCATTGGTCAGAAGTCAACTGCGCAATAATTTCTAATTCTTCGTCCAGATTGAGACGGAACGGAAATTCTTCCGCCATATATTCCTGAACTTTGATGCCTTCTTCCGCTTTGAAGATTCCGTCAACCGCAGAAAGAATCATTAATAGATGATATCCGGCGATTGGTTTATTTGATTTTCTCATTATATAATTTAATCTTTATTTAAATAATCTTTTGCTCCCAATTTTTCAACCACTTTACCTTTTTCCAAAACCAATATAAAAGGATTACTTCTTGCTATGGTTTTGATAGCAATTTCATCCATTAGATAATTAGGGATCTGTTTATAGAAATTGGGTTGTGTACTGATTCCGTAAACTTTCGCTTTCTCTGTCAAAGCTTTGGTTTCAGTTTTTTTAACTAATTCTAAATCTGCCTCTTTTGGTTTATAGGTAAAAACTAAAACAACTCTTGGCTCTTTCAAGATTTCATCTGTGATAGGGTTTCCGTTAACATCTTCAACCTTGAATTTCGAAATTTCTGATTCATAGCCTTTTTTTGAGATTTCAGAGGTAGTTTTCCCCTCTTCGATTTGCCAGCTTGTATCTTTCCAATATTCCTTATTGATGTATTCGTCTTGATCCACTTTTTTCACTTCGCCAGTTTTGGAATTTTTAAGTGAATAGAACGTTTTATATTCCGAAGGATTTTTATTGATTTTCTCTTTCTCGGCTGCTAGGTCAGTTCCAATAGAATAAGCTCTGAAATCTATCATCGGCTCGTGAGCAATTCCTCTATACATCACGAAAATCATTACTAAAACAAAAACGCCTAATAATGGCAATTTTCCAAATCTTACTTTTTCGTCTTCTTCTCTTTTTCTGTAAAGAAATGCTAATATGATTAATAAAACCAAAAGCGTAATATCTTTCCAGAATGATTGCCAAGGTGTGAATTTCAGTGCGTCTCCGAAACATCCACAATCTGTAACAACATTATAATAAGCTGAATAAAATGTCAGAAAGCCAAAGAAAACGCAAAGTGTAATCAATGCGTAAAGTGTTTGTTTAAGCTTGATTTTCATCAATAACATAAAACCTAAAACCAATTCTAAAACCACTACAATAATTGAAAACGCCAAAGCATATTTTTCTAAAAATGGAAGATTGAAAACAATCGGTGAGAAATATTCTTCCAATTTGAAAGAGAATCCTTTTAAATCAACGGCTTTTACGAAGCCTGAAGCGATGAATATTAGTGAAACAATGTAGCGTAAAACTGCTTTCATAATTTTTCCGGTATTAACTTTTAATTTTAATCAAACAAAATACAGCATAATTCAGCATATCAAAATAATTGGCATCCAAACCTTCCGAAACCAAAGTTTTCCCTTGATTATCTTCTATTTGCTTGGTTCTCAAAACTTTTTGATAAATCAGATCTGTAATCGAAGAAATTCTCATATCCCTCCAAGCTTCGCCATAATCGTGATTTTTGCGTTCCATCAATTCTTTTGCTTTTTGAGCGTAAGAATCGTAAAGATTGATGATTTCCTCTGGATCAGCATTCAGTTCATCAGAAAAACCTTTCTCCAACTGAATCAATCCGATGATGGAATAATTGATAATCGCAATGAATTCGTCTTCTTCGCTCTCATCCACCATTTTTACATCCGTCATTTGTAACGTTCTGATTCTGCTTACTTTGATGTAGATCTGGTCCGTGATAGAACTTGGACGAAGAACACGCCAAGCTGTTCCATAATCTTTCATTTTCTTCTGAAAAAGGTCTCTGCAAGCCTTGATAACGTCGTCAAACTGAGCGGATGTATTGTGCATAAATCTGTCTAATTGGTCAAAGATACAAATTTAGTTGAAAGTTAAAAGTTGATGGTTGTCAGTTTTTGTTTGGCTCAAAAATAACCATAGTCGAGACTAAATAAATCATAACTAAATTATATTTTTGTTCAATGCAGATTTTTACAACTAATTCGAAGTTTTTCTCAATCAATTGTAACGGTAGGTTGATGGATTTATCAAAGCCAAAATTAATGGGAATCTTGAATCTGACACCAGATTCTTTTTCTGATGGCGGGAAATTTAACAGCGAAAAATCGGCTTTACAACAAGCTGAAAATTTATTGAAAAACGGTGCGACAATTATTGACATTGGTGCACAATCAACTCGTCCAAATGCAGAATTTCTGAAAGCTGATGAAGAGATCAGAAGAATTGGAAATGTAATTTCATCAATCAAAAAAGAATTTCCGCAAAGTTTGATTTCGTTGGACACATTTTATTCTGATGTCGTCCAATTTGGTTATGATGAAGGAATTGACATCGTGAATGATATTTCTGCAGGACAATTTGATTCTGAGCTTTTGGATACAGTTTCAAGAATAGGATTACCTTATATATTGATGCATATTAATCCAACTTATGATTCGATGCACAATAAAATTAAATTTGATGATATTATCCTTTCTATCAATAGATTTTTCTCGGAAAAAGTGAATCTTTTAAGACAAAAAGGAATCAAAGATGTTATTCTCGACCCTGGATTTGGATTCGGAAAAACCGTTGAAGACCAATACAAAATGATTGAAGATTTCGAATATATTGGATTTGGAAAATTACCGATTCTTGCTGGAATTTCAAAAAAATCATTTATCTACAAACCGCTCGGAAAACAACCGAACGAAGTTGAAAAAGAAACATTGGATTTACATCATAAGTTATTAAAAAAAGGAGCGAATGTCATTCGACTTCATAATCCGGAAACTTTAGTTATTTAATTATTATCTAGATTTCATTGTTTTAAAATGATTTAGCCCTAAAAATATAATTTAATTTTTAAGTAAAATTTTCGCAAAAATTCTAAAATACACAATCAATAAAGAAAATTTTATAAAAACTCAGCATTAATAAGTAATTATTTAAACAAAATACAATTCAATAAAAATATAAAATAAGTATATATTTAATAATTTTATTGTAAATAATTTGGCTATTTCAAAATAATTTAACTAAATTTGAGAGAATTAAAAAAATTAATTTTATGAAAAAAATTCTATTTTCTTTACTGGCCTTGGCCGGTTTGTCAACGACAAATACTGTAAATGCACAGTATGTCGTATTTCAAGACAGTTTTGAAAGCTATACCGACTTTGCAATTTCAAATGTTGGCAGTTGGACTTTACTTGATGTAGATAACAGTCCTTCTGGTGGATTTAACGGCATAACATTTCCCAATGGAAATGGTACCAACAAAGCCTTTCAGGTATTTAACTCTACCACTACCACCCCTGTTTTAACTCCTACTTCTACTTCCAACTGGACTGCAAGAACAGGTCAGAAAACCATGGCATCTTTTTATCTTACCAGTGGTGCTTCCAACAATGATTGGCTTATTTCCCCAAAAATCCAGCTAGCTGCAGATGGAGGAGCATTAAGCTTTTGGGCAAAAAGCTGTGATACAACTTATGGTGCAGAAAAATACAGAGTTTACATCTCTACGACAGGAACGGCTGTTTCGGATTTCACTCCTTTATCAGCTGTACAGACTACACCATCGGATATTACCTGGCATGAATTCACAACTAGTTTGAGCGCTTATGCCGGACAACAAGTATATATAGCCATCCAATGTTCCTCTACGGATCAGTTTGGCTTTGCAGTCGATGATTTCAAGGTTACCACCTCCATCGCTCCTACAACTGCACCAGCCTGTTCTGCTTTAACTTCGCCTGCCAATGCAGCTGTCGATGTACCATTTACAGCCACTACTTTATCTTGGGCTCTTTCTTCCGGCGCAGATTCATACGATGTTTATCTGGACACCAATCCAAATCCAACAACTTTGGTCGGCAACGTCACGGGCACAAGCTACACATCTGCAACTAGCTTAGCTTTAAGTACAACTTATTATTGGAAAGTTATACCTAAAAATACTATTGGCGCAGCTACAGGATGTACAGTTTACTCTTTCACTACAGCAGCAGCTACTTATTGTACCGCTGGGGCAACTTCTACAAGTTTTGAAAAAATCAGTAATGTAACATTTGCTAACATCAACAACAATTCAACCTCTACTGCAGGTTATGAAAATTTCACATCAATCGTTGGTAATGTAACGGCAGGATCGACTTATACATTTACAGCTACATTTACAGGAACTTCTTATCCAGAAGACCAGGTTTTGGTCTGGATAGACTTGAACAATGACAAGGATTTTGACGATGCGGGTGAACAAGTTTTAGTTACCCCAACCAAAGCATCTCCTTGGACAGGATCTATAACCATTCCTGCTACTGCGAGCATAGGCACAACCCGTATGAGAGTTAGGTTAGATGACTCAAGTTCTGCAACCTCTAATACTTCACCTTGTGGAACCAGCACTTATGGACAGGTTGAAGATTATACACTAAATATTGGAACGCTTGCTGTTTCTGAGGTCGGTAAATCAACAATCAAAGCTTATCCAAATCCTGTTAAAGACATCTTCACTATTGAGGCTCAAGGAAGTATACAATCAGTGAAAGTATTTGACATTGCCGGAAAACAACTATTAACCAAAGAATTGAACGAGACTAAATCCCAAATTGATTTTAGCAAATTCAATGCTGGTGTATATGTTGTAACAACTACAATGGCAGATGGAACTACTTCATCAACTAAAGTAATTAAGAAATAACCACTAACCTTAATAAATTTAAATCCCGTCAATATTTGACGGGATTTTTTTATTAGGTATATTTGTAGTTCAAAAAAAAGTTGTACTTTTGCAACTCGAATTTTTAATTAAAATTAATTAACATTATGAACAATTACGAAACTGTTTTCATTTTAACTCCCGTTCTATCTGATGCTCAGGTGGAGGAAGCAGTGAAAAAATTTGAAGACCTATTGACTTCAAACAATTGCGAAATCGTTGCCAAAGAAAATTGGGGACTTAAGAAATTGGCTTATCCTATCCAATTGAAAAAGAATGGTTTTTATACCCTTATCGAATTCAAAGGAGAAGGAACTGTGGTTGCAGACCTAGAAACTGCCTTCAAACGTGATGAGAGAGTTATCCGTTACCTAACGACTAAACTTGACAAGCACGCTGTAGATTATGCAGTAACAAGAAGAAGCAAATTAAAATCTGCGAAAGCTTAATTCATTAACCCTTAAAAAATTTAAAATAATGGCAATAGACGATATGGCAAAACAAGCCTCTGCCGGGGGCGAATCAGAAGTAAAATTTCTTACTCCACTTGATATCAATACAAAATCTGAAAAGAAATATTGTAGATTCAAAAAGTTTGGGATTAAGCACGTAGATTACAAAGATGCTGACTTCCTTTTACAATTCGTAAACGAACAAGGTAAAATCTTACCAAGAAGATACACTGGAACTTCTCTTAAATACCAAAGAAAAGTATCTGCAGCTATCAAAAGAGCAAGACATCTTGCTTTGATGCCTTACGTAGCTGACTTATTGAAATAAAAAAAATAATAAAAGAAGTAGGTTCGCCTGCTTCTTTTGTTGCTGAATAAATTAATTAATTCTAACTTGATTTTAGAAATACCTAAAATCTAAAAAAGGACAACAACAATGGAAATTATCCTAAAAAAAGATGTAGAAAACTTAGGACTTGAGTTTGATACAGTAAACGTAAAGCCAGGTTATGCAAGAAACTTCTTGATTCCCCAAGGTTTTGCATTATTAGCAACTCCAAAAAACAAAGCTGCTCTAGAAGCTACTTTGGAATCTAGAAAAGAAGAAGAAGCTAAATTGGTTGCTGCTGCTAATGCAGTTGTAGAACAATTGAAAAAAACTACAATTACTATTCCTGCAAAAGTGGGTGCCGGTGACAAGTTATTCGGTTCTATCAACAATGCTGATCTTGCTGCTGCTTTGGCAAAAGCTGGTGTTAGCGTTGACAAAAAGTATATCAGAATTCCTGGTAACACGATCAAGAGAACTGGTAAATTCTCTGCAGTTGTAAGACTTCACAGAAATGTTGAGTACAACTACGAGTTTGATATCGTTTCTGACGCTCCAGTAGAAGCTCCAAAACCAGCTCCTACAAAACCAGTAGAAACTCCTGCTGAAGAAGCTTAATTGAAATAAGATTCAAAATAAAAAAAAAACCACTTCATTTTGAAGTGGTTTTTTTTTTATTATAATGTTATAGTTTAAGATTTCTTTGGTTTCCAGGAATTAAAAAATTCTTTTACCTTTTCAAGACTATAACCACTTCCCTCTTCCAGTACTGCGCTGTCTTGCGTATGAATCTGTTTGCCATTTTCATCTAGAATTATAAATACGGGATAACCAAATTTTTCTCCAGGATTACCATAATCAGCAAAAATCTTTTCATTTTTATTTTCCGGAGACCAATTCAAATGATAATAGATGTAATTGTCATTGACAATTTGTTTCAGTTCAGGTGTTTGTTGTACAAAATTATTAAACCTCAAACACCAGATACACCAGTTTCCACCGGCTTGTATAACAACATTTTTATGCTCTTTTTTAGCAAGTTTTACAGCGTTTTGAATATCTAAGGCCGCATTGGCTTCAGGATGATAAGGTTTTGGTAGTTTAGCCTTTTCTTCGGCGGCTGCTTTTTTCTTAGCTTCGATTTGTTCTTTGGTAAGCTCAGATGTTTGAGCATTTGCGAGAGATAATAAAAGTATGCCTCCAACAAATAACAATTTCTTAACAGATTTTCTCATTATTATCGATGATTGATTTTAATTAAAGGCCAAAGTTAATTAAAAATTCAGCCATTTTTCAGTATATTTGCCAATATTCATTATACATTGAATCAATTTTTATTCGGCATATTATTACTAATTTCCAGATTACCGCTTAGAATATTATATTTATTTTCAGATATAATGTTCTTCGTCAATTATTATATAGTAGGCTACAGAAAGAAAGAAGTTTTGGAAAATCTCAGAAACTCATTCCCTGAAAAATCGGAGAAAGAGATCAATGATATTTCCAAAAAATTCTTCTCCAACTTCTGTGACTATCTTGCCGAGATGCTAAAAGGTTTTACAATTTCCGAAACCGAATCCAGAGTGAGAATGCAACACTTGAATCAGGAGCTCTTTCAACAAGCTAAAGATGAAGGTAAGAATATTATAATGTTATCCGGACATGTTTTTAACTGGGAATGGTTCAATGCCCTTGCAACGCTCATTCCACAAAAAGATTGCCATCCTGTATATCGTAAAATGAGCAGTTCGTTTTGGGAGGAAAAAATCAAATTGATAAGAAATAGGTTTAATAACAAATCTCTCGAAGCTACCGAAGTTATCAAACATATTTTTCGAAATCAGAATGATGGGAATTCAGCTTATATGTTCGTTGCTGATCAAACTCCGAATGTACATTCTGTCAATTATGGACTAAAGTTTCTGAATCAGAAAACGCCCGCTTTCATCGGATATGACAAGTTATCTACGAGAATGGATATGGTCTTCATCTATTGCGAGATGAAAAAAGTTAAACGGGGTTTTTATCAAGTTAACTATCATAGAATTTATCCGGATGGAGAAAAATTTGTAGAGCACGAGGTTGTGAAGAAATTTCATAAGCTTTTGGAGAACACGATTAGGAAAAATCCGGATAACTGGCTTTGGTCACATAGAAGATGGAAATATAAGGATGCTATAAAAACTTACGAAGAGTAATGACAGTCGCAATTGCAATCCTTAATTGGAACGGAAAAAAATGGTTGGAGAAATTCTTACCATCGGTAATAGAACATTCTTCTGAAGCCGAAATATTCGTCATTGATAATGCTTCCACAGATAATTCGGTTCAATTTTTAAAATCTAATTTTTCCTCAGTTAAAATCATTCAAAATCAAGATAATTCAGGTTTTGCAGCTGGTTATAATAAAGGATTGAAATCAATCAATGCAGATATCTATTGTTTATTGAATTCTGATGTAGAAGTTACTGAGAATTGGATTTTTCCAATCATGAAATTATTTTCCGAAGACAAAAACATCGCAGCAATTCAGCCAAAAATTCTGGATTATAATCAAAAGAACAAGTTCGAATTTGCTGGCGCTGGCGGCGGTTTGATAGATAATCTCGGCTATCCGTACTGTAGAGGACGTATTTTTGATGATATCGAATTTGATAATGGGCAATACGACGACGAAACCGAAATCTTTTGGGCTTCCGGTTGTTCATTATTTATCCGTTCAGATGACTTTTGGAATATGACCGGTTTTGACGAAAGATTCTTTGCGCACCAGGAAGAAATTGACCTTTGTTGGAGATTAAAAAACAATGGAAAAAAAATTTATTACACTGGAAAATCCAAAGTTTATCACGTTGGCGGCGGGACACTCAACAAACAAAATCCACAAAAAACCTTTCTCAATTTCAGGAATAACCTAACAATGTTGCTGAAAAACCTTCCGGCATATAAAGCATTTTTCATTTTATTTTTCAGATTAAATCTAGATGGTTATGCTGCTGTCTATTTAGCGTATAAAAATGGATGGCAACATCTTTGTGCAATTTTCAAATCACACATTGGATTCTATTGTCAACTTCCAAAATCGATTCAGCTTAGACAAAAATCTCAAATCGACCCATATTATCAAACAAAATGGTTGATGTTTAAATATTTTTTAGGTTCAAAGAAAAATCAGTAATATGGATTTTATTGCTTTAGATTTTGAAACAGCCACTCATGAAAAAAACTCGGCTTGCGAGTTGGGAATTTGTATTGTTGAAAACGGTCAAATCAAAGAAACCAGATCTTGGCTGATAAAACCACCGTCTTTCCCCTATTTCAATCATCATAATGTAGCTGTTCATGGCATTACTCCGGAAGATGTACAACACTCTCCTACTTTTGCTGATGTTTGGTACGAAGTAGAAAATCTATTGTATGGAAATATAATGATAGCTCACAATGCTGCTTTTGATGCCAATGTTCTAAGAGGTTGTCTTGAACACTATGGCTTTTTTAAACCTAATATCAACTATCTATGCAGTATTGGTGTAGCGAAAAAAGCGTGGAAAAATCTTAAAAGCTATGGTCTGAAAAATATTGCTGAACAACATCAGATCAAATTTAATCATCATCGCGCAGATGCTGATGCAGAAGTTTGCGCTAAAATTTCACTTTTAAGCTTCGAGAGATTAATGATCACAAATAATGAAGAGGTTAAAGAAGTTTTTAGTAAAAGAATCAAGATTCTTTAATTACTCAAAACTTCTGAAACCAAATTGAATTTCGGAATTGTAACATCAAATGTTTCGTGATTAGCATTCTCAAAAATATAGAAGCCTTCCATGTTTCCAACACCTGATTTCACAATTACATTAGAAAAATAATTAAATTTTTCACCACTTTCAATGACAGGAGTCAATCCAATAACACCAGCCCCTTCAACTTCTGTAAAACCAAACCCAAGATCATAGATCATCCATTTTCTGGAAAGTAATTTCACAGGAAAATTGCTAAGATTTTGAATCTCAATATTATACCGGAAAACATATCGATTCTCAGAAGGATAACTGTTATGGTTATCATATTCTGTCGTTACACTGACTTTGATTTCTGATGTAATTTTTGAGACCATTTCTATTAGATTTAGATTGAGAAATACAAATATCCCGCCGAATTTTTGATTCAAAAATAAAGATTTGGTTAAATCTTTAATCCAATTTTTATTTAGATTTTATTCAATCGGTTAATTTCCTTAAATTTGTGAATCTAATAAAAAGAAAGTAAAAAAAGAAATGAATTCCTACAAAAACCCATTGGAAGAGCGCTATTCCAGTGAAGAAATGTTGTTTAATTTCTCGCATAACAACAAGTTCCAGAATTGGAGAAAACTTTGGTTAGCCCTTGCTGAGATTGAAAAAGATCTTGGCCTTGATATCACAGACGAGCAGATCGCGGAGCTGAAAGCCAACGTAGAAAATATCGATTACCAGATTGCAGCAGAATATGAGAAGAAATTCCGTCATGATGTGATGGCTCACGTTCACGCTTATGGTGATGTGGCGCCTTCTGCAAAAGGAATTATTCACTTGGGAGCAACTTCGGCGTTTGTAGGAGATAATACAGATTTAATTCAAATTCGTGACGGACTTTTAATTTTAAAGAAAAAGTTGGTGAACGTGATGAAAAATCTTTCTGGTTTTGCCATTCAGTACAAAGATTTGCCGACTTTAGGATTCACACACTTCCAACCGGCTCAGTTAACGACTGTTGGAAAAAGAGCTACACTTTGGTTACAAAGTTTAGTTCTTGACATCGAGGAATTGGATTTCTTCTTAGAAACATTAAGATTCAGAGGAGTGAAGGGAACAACAGGAACCGCTGCGAGTTTCCTTGAACTTTTTAATGGAGATTATTCTAAGGTCAAGCATTTGGATAAAGAATTATCAAAAAGATTCGGTTTTGAAAAAGTTTTCGGAGTTTCCGGACAAACTTATGACAGAAAAATCGATGCTAAGGTTGTAGCTTTATTAGGAAATATTGCTCAGTCTGCACATAAATTTACAAACGATTTACGTTTACTTCAAAACTTAAAAGAAATTGAAGAACCATTCGAGAAAAACCAGATTGGTTCATCTGCAATGGCTTACAAGCGTAATCCAATGAGAAGCGAAAGAATCGGAGCATTGGCAAAATACGTAATGTCTTTAACGACAAGTTCTGCAATGGTAGCTTCAACACAATGGTTTGAAAGAACTTTGGATGATTCTGCAAACAAAAGATTGACGATTCCTCAGGCATTTTTAGCTGTTGATGCAATTCTATTAATTTGGAATAATATCATGAACGGAATCGTTGTTTATCCGAACAGAATCAATAAACATATTATGGAAGAATTGCCTTTTATGGCAACTGAATACATTATTATGGAGGAAGTAAAAGCTGGTGGTGACCGTCAGGAAATTCATGAGGTGATCAGAGTTCATTCTATGGAAGCTTCCAAAAAAGTGAAAGAAGAAGGAAAAGAAAATGATTTGATCGAAAGAATTTTGAATGATGATTCTTTAAAATTGGATAAATCAAAATTAAAAGAAGTTCTCGACCCGAAAAATTTCATCGGTTTTGCGCCAATCCAGACAGAAGAGTTCATTGCGAATGAAGTTCAGCCGATTATTGATGCTAATCAGGATTTGATTGGCTTGAAAGCGGACCTTAAAGTATAATAACTATGCAGTCTTTTTGGGCTGCATATTTTATTTGAAGTAAAAAGCTCTGTTTGTCATTCCGTAGGAATCTATGCTAAAAATAAAACAGGTTCTTATATGACAAATTTTAAATTAAAAATAAATCTAATAAATATCTGACATCTAATGTCTCAAAACAAAAGAATTTTCGTAGAAAAAAGAGGAATTTTCGATGTAGAAAGTCCAAAAATTTTTGATGAAGTAAAAGCGGTTGTTCCGTCGATCCAAAGCGTAAAAGTGTATAACGTTTACGATATTTTTGGATTAAACGATGGCGAATTCGAAAAAGTGGTCAACAGTACTTTTGTAGATCCGGTTACTGATATTTTAATCGAAGAAAATCCTGCAAAAGGAACTCATTTCGCATTAGAATTCTTGCCTGGTCAATACGATCAGCGTGCAGATTCTGCTCAACAATGTATAGCTTTACTGACTGGAAATGAGAGGTCTAAAGTAAGAAGCGGAAAGCTAATCGAATTTGAAGGCGTTTCCGAATCTGATTTAGTTAAAATCAAAGACCTTCTAATCAATAAAGTAGAATCTCAGGAAAAAGATTTATCAACTTTAAATATTCCGGCGGAAGAAACCCCGTCAAAAGTTTTAACTCACGAGAATTTTATTAATTGGAATACTGAAGAACTGATTAACTTCTATAATAATCACGGTTTTGCTTTAGGGTTGGATGATTTGAAATTCATTCAGGAATATTTTAAATCGGAAAAGAGAAATCCTACGGAAACTGAACTTAAAGTTTTAGACACGTATTGGAGCGACCACTGTCGTCACACAACATTTGAAACAGAATTGTCAAATATTGAATTTGAAGGACAGTTTAAACATACTTTGGAAACGATTTTCAATGATTATATCGAAAAAAGAAAATTCTTAGGACGCGAACTAAAACCAATCTCTTTAATGGATCTGGCGACAGTTTGCGGAAGATATTTCCACAAAACAGGCAATCTGGAGAACTTGGTGGTTTCAGATGAAATCAACGCTTGTACGATTCAGATCGAAGCTGAATACGACGGTAAAAAAGAACCTTGGTATTTATTATTTAAAAATGAAACACACAATCACCCGACAGAAATCGAGCCTTTTGGTGGAGCTTCAACTTGTTTAGGTGGAGCAATCAGAGATCCTTTGTCTGGGCGTTCTTTTGTTTTTCAGGCGATGAGATTGACGGGCGCTGCTGATGTTTTGGAATCAGTTGACCAAACTTTGTCGGGGAAATTACCTCAAAAAACAATCACAAAACAGGCTGCAAACGGATATTCTTCTTATGGTAACCAAATTGGTTTGGCGACTACAATGGTTTCCGAAATCTATGATAAAGGCTACAAAGCAAAAAGAATGGAAGTCGGTTTCGTTGCCGGAGCCGTTCCTGTGGATTGGGTAAGACGTGAAAAGCCTGAAGCTGGTGATTCTATCATTATTTTAGGTGGTGCAACCGGTCGTGATGGTGTTGGTGGAGCAAGCGGAAGTTCAAAAGAACAGGACGAAACTTCTATCCATACGATGAGTTCTGAAGTTCAGAAAGGAAATGCCGTTGAAGAGCGTAAAATCCAAAGATTATTTAGAAATCCTGAAGTAACGAGATTAATTAAAAAATCAAATGACTTCGGAGCGGGGGGAGTTTCTGTAGCCATCGGTGAAATCGCTGACTCTTTGGAAGTTAATCTGGATGTTTTACCTTTAAAATATGAAGGTTTGAACGGAACCGAGCTTGCTATTTCCGAATCTCAGGAAAGAATGGCAGTTGTGGTTGAGCCAAAAGATAAAGAAAAATTCATCAAATTCTGTGAAGCTGAAAATATTGTGGCTGTTGAAGTTGCGAAAGTGACAGATTCCGGAAGAATGCAGATGTTTTGGAAAGGCGATAAAATTGTTGACCTTTCAAGAGAATTCCTCGATACGAATGGTTGTTCAAAAAGTCAGGAAGTTAAAATTACTCATCTTAATGAAGTAAAAGAAGAAACTCCGACATTTAATGAAGAGAATTTCTTAAAAATCTTATCCGATAAAAATGTAGCTTCTCAAAAAGGTTTGTTGGAAATGTTCGATTCATCGATTGGTGCGACTACGGTTGCGATGCCTTTAGGTGGAAAATATCAGCAGACTTTAATGGAAGGAAGCGTTCAGACATTGCCAATTATCGGAGCAAAAAATATCGAAACAGTTTCTTTGGCGAGTTGGGGATTCGATGCGGAAATTTCTAAGCAGAATTCTTTGTTGGGATCTTCTTACGCAGTCGTAGAAAGTGTTGCGAAGATCGTTGCAATGGGTGGCGATTACAAAAATATCAGATTCAGTTTCCAGGAATATTTTGAGAAATTAGGTCAGAATCCTGAAAAATGGGGTAAACCTTTGGCGTCATTGTTGGGAGCTTATGATGCTCAAATTAATTTCGGTTTAGCAGCAATCGGAGGAAAAGATTCAATGAGTGGAACTTATCAGGATTTGAATGTTCCGCCAACTTTGATTTCTTTTGCTTGTGCTAACGGAGAAAAATCAAACATTATCTCTCCTGAATTTAAGAATGCAGGAAATAAAGTTTATTTCTTCAATCATATCGCTCAGGAAAACGGACTTCCGAATTACGATGCTTTAAAAATGGTTTATGAATTAATTTTCGAAAATATCAAAGCAGGAAAAATCGTTTCAGTTAAAACGGTTAAAGAAGGTGGAGTTTCAGTAGCATTGGCTAAAATGAGCTTCGGAAACAGATTAGGTGCAGAAATTACAGTTGATGAAACTGCTTTATTAGCTAAAAATATCGGAAGCTTAATTATTGAATCTAAAGAAGAATTAAGTTCTGTAAACCTTCAGTTAATCGGAGAAGTTAATAATTCAAATGTTATTAAAATTAATGATGTTGAATTCTCAATCGAGAAACTTCTATCAGCTAATACAAACACCTTTGAAAATCTTTTCCCAACGGTTGAAAAAGAAAAAATTACGGTTGCGATTGATGAGAAATTAAATTCAATTAACCCAAGAAATATCATTATTAAAAAACACGGAATCGCTCAGCCAAAAGTATTCGCGCCGGTTTTCCCGGGAACAAACTGTGAGTACGATACGTTGAATGCTTTCGCGAAAGAAGGTGCAATTGTTAGCAGTTTGCCATTAATCAACATCAATCACCTGTTGTTGGATGAAAGTATTGATGCGTGGGTGGAAGAAATTAAAACTTCTCAAATTTTGGCTTTCTCAGGAGGTTTCTCAGCAGGTGACGAGCCGGACGGTTCTGCAAAATTCATTGTTAACGTTTTGAAGAATGAAAAGATGAGAAATGCCGTTCACGAATTGCTTGACAGAGACGGAATGATTATCGGTATTTGTAATGGTTTCCAAGCGTTGGTTAAATCAGGATTACTGCCTTACGGAAGAATCAAAGATTTGGACGAAAACTCTCCTACTTTGGCTCACAATGCAATCAGAAGACACATTTCTCAAATGGTGAATGTGAAAGTTGTGAATGACGAATCGCCTTGGTTAAAAGGAATGAAAGGACAAGTTTTCACAATTCCGATTTCTCACGGTGAAGGTCGTTTTATGGCTTCGGAAGCGGAAATTCAGAAGTTGTATGAAAACGGACAGATTGCAACGCAATATTTAGATTTAGAAGGAAACATCGCTCACGGAATGCCGTTCAATCCAAATAATTCATTGTTCGGAATAGAAGGTGTTACTAGCCCAGACGGAAAGATTTTCGGAAGAATGGGACATCCAGAACGTTTTGCAGAAGGATTGTTTAAAAATATTCCAACAGCAAATTACCACAACATCTTCAAAAACGGAGTCGAATATTTTAAATAAGTCTTAAGTTTAGTTATTCAAATAACAATAAAAAAAAATGACTGTCAGAAATGGCAGTCATTTTCCTTTTTCATATAAACAAGTTGCAATTATTAAAAAAATCAGAAAAAATATAAAAATCTGCAACATTTGGAATTGGTTTGTGTCTATTAAGTAGTTAGTTGTAATAGTTTACAAAATGCCACTAATTCTATTATGAGAAATCTTATATTTATTTTTACCTTTAGTTTTGGAATCATTTATTCACAAACTCATCGCTTTATTTATGAATTTAAATTTAAGCAAAACCCTAATCAAACTGAGTTTAAAAAAGAAAATATGACTCTGGATATAAATCCTGATAATGTCAAATTTTATAACTATCATTACGTTACAATTGACTCAACCAATATTACAAAAGGACAAAATAGTCAACTTTGGGATACTTCTACTCCCGTTGTTGTTCGAGTAAAAAATTCTAACACCAATAGCAATTACACATTAATCAATGATGTATTTGTTTACAACACGGATGACAGAATAAATTGGAATCTCGAAAAAGAAACCAAAAAATTTGAGAATTATACTTTGCAAAAAGCAACAGCAACTTTTGGTGGGCGACAATGGACAGCTTGGTTTTGTAAAGAAATAAATATTTCTGAAGGACCATATAAATTTCGTGGTTTGCCAGGAGTGATTTTTCAAATATATGATGAACAAAATAATTTTGATTTTACCTTAGTGAAAAGTTTTAAATTGAATTCTACATATAAAACGCCATTTATTGAAAGTTTTTATGGTCAAAAACCAATAAAAACAACCCAAAAAAATATAGAAAAGCTATTGATGAACGAATATAAAGACCCATATCACAAAACTCGTGATGAATTCAAGAAAAATCCTAATGCAACTTTTAGCATTAATGGTGTAGATATAAAAGACATCAGTCAATTTAAAGAATTGACCGAATCAAGACAAAAATATCTTCGGGAACATAACAACCCTATTGAAATTGATAAGGCATTGACATACCCACAAAAATAAAACCTTCCATTAAATCAGAAAAAAATATAAAAAACTGTAACATTTGGAATTGGTTTGCGTCTATTATATAGAACCATAAAAAAACGAATAACTTTTTGAAGACAAAAACAGAAAATATCAGTGACAAAGAATTGTTGGAACGATGCGGTTCCGGAGACAATTCGGGATATTCTCTACTCTATCATCGTTATTCTAAAGCTGTTTTCAATTCCATCTATCGTATCGTCAATGATAGAGAAGATGCAGAGGATATTCTTCAGGAGGTTTTTGTGAAAGCATTTTCTGAAATCAAATCCCTGAATAATGTGGAAAGTTTCGGAGGTTGGATAAAGCGAATCGCTATCAATCAATCGCTCAATTTTCTTCGGAAAAATAAAATCTATTTTACTGAAATTGAAGATGATAAAATATTGGACATAGAAGATGACGAGTTGGAGGCAAAGTTGGCTATGGAATCTCGTGTAAAAGAACTTCAAAATATTATCGCTGAATTTCCTTTGCAAACCAGAACAATTGTTAACCTTTATCTGTTCGAGGATATGCCACAGGAAGAAATAGCAAAAGTTCTAAATATACCACACGGAACGGTAAGAAGCTATTACCATCGTGCTAAAAAGAAAATTTTTGAGAAATTAAATCCAAAACACTATAATGAAAGATTCGCTTAAAAAATATATTAATGACCATCGAGATGAATTTGACAATCTCGAAGCTCCGGATGAAATGTTTGACAAAATAATGTCTAAACTGGAGAGTCCTACTCCATCTGTAGCAAAGACACGTTCAATATTTTCTTTGAAAAATTGGTCTATTGCAGCTTCAGTCACAATTATTTTAAGCGTTGTAATCTTTAATTTAAATCAAGAAAAAGAAATTAATAAAACTTCTTTTGCAACAAAGCAAACTCCGAAAAAAGAAGATGAAACTTTAGATAATATTTCAATTCCTCAAAACCATTCAAACATATCAGAAAATCAAACTGTACTAAAACAAAACGCTGCAAAAGTTCTTGCAAATAAAAGTATTAATCATTTAAAAAAATCAGAAGAAAATCAGGATTTTGTCTCGAATTATAATATTGAGGATAAAAATCATTTTGATAAAACAAACGCAATAGAACTAATGGATAATGAATTTTCTGCCAGTTCCAGATTGCAAGGGATAGCTTTGCTAAAGAATTTATCAGATTATGACACAAAATTAATCGATTTGCTTTTTGAAAAAGCCATCTCAGATGAAAACACGAATGTAAGATTAGCTGCGGTTTCAGCCTTAGAAACACAAAAACAAAATCCGGTTATAACAGATAAAATTCAACAGATTTTTGTTCAACAAAATGACCCAATGGTTCAGAAAGAATTGATTTCTTTTTTGGCTGAAAAGCAATCATCTGAACTCAGTTCTGAAGTTAACACAAAACTTTTAGCACTCGCTAAAGACCCAACAACAGCAAAATTTGTAAAAGATGAAGCCTATGCTGTAATAATGAAATTTTAAAAGCTTTTAAATAAATAAACTCAGTAAATTATTAACAAATTAAACATTATGCAAAAGATATATTTAATCATATTTGCTTTGATGACAGTTTCCTTCCAAGCGCAGGAAAATTCGACAAAAGAAAATACGAAGACATACAAAGTCAATAAAAGCAAAGGAAAATTGCTTGTTAATCTCGGAAAAGTAACGGTTGAAGGTTACAAAGGAAATGAAGTCATTTTCTCTTTGGAAGATAAAGTTCCTGCAGAAGATAAACGTGCAGAAGGACTTCAGGCAATCAATGCTTTAGGACTTGTAGATAACACAGGACTTGGAATCAATGTTTCTGAAAAAGACGGTATTTTGGAAGTTAATCCATTGAAAAAAATCTCAGCTCCATCTATTAAAATATTGGTTCCTGAGAATGTGATTGTTTCCTTCAAACATCAATCTCAATACGGCGGGAAAGTTGTTTTCAAAAATATGCAAAATGAAATCGAAATTGCTGCGACTTACAATAACGTTCAGTTAGAAAACATTACTGGACCTGCAACTGTAAAATCTATCTATGGAAATGTGGAAGCCGTTTTTAGTCAAAATGTGAAAGGTCCTTTATCCATTATTTCGGTTTATGGTCATACGGATGTCACTCTTCCAAAATCCGTAAAAGCAAATCTTAAAGCGACAACTTCTTATGGCGAAATGTATATATCTCCAGATTTTAAAATTGAGCAAGAGAAGAAAACGGAAGATGATTTAGTTCGTTTTGGTAATGACCTTGTCGGAAAAGTGAATGGCGGTGGAACGGATATAGAAGTTCGTTCAGATTACAGTAAAATTTATTTGAGAGCAAAATGAAAAGGCTAATTATTTTTGTAATGGTTTACGTTTTCGGAAGCATTACAGCGCAAACAACGATTAACAAAAGTTTTTCTACGACTAAAAATCAGAACATATCTTTGAAATTCGATTATCCTCAGTTGATTAAAATCAGCACTTGGGACAAAGATGAAGTTCAGATTTCGGGAACTGTCAATATCAATGATAATGAAAACAATGAAGCTTTTCAAATCAAAGAATCAAAAGAAGGAAACGCTCTTGTTATAGAAGGAAATATTTCTGAAATGGATAAAATTCCGCATAGGATAACAGTTCATAAAGGCAATGAGAAATTAACTTTCAAAACCGAAGAAGATTACCAACAATATTGTAAAACCAACGGTGTCACTTTCAACACAATGTCCAATGGCGTTGATATGAATATTGTATTGGAAATCAGGGTTCCGAAATCTCTTAAAACCCAAGTAGAAGCAAAATACGGATTGGTAGAAGTTAAAAATTTTGGTGGAGAAATCAGTGTTAATGCAACTTACGGTGGTATCGATGCTACGATTGCAGAAAAAAATATGGGAAAACTTTCTGCTGAAACTTATTATGGGCAAATCTATTCTAATTTAGAAACCAAATTTGCCGGAAAAGATTCGGATGATTTTCATACCTTAGTTACGACAACATTAGGAAACGGACCACAATACAGTCTTGAATCCAAATATGGGAATATCTATCTGAGGAAATAACATCTGCAACAATCAATGAAAAACGAAATCAATAATAAAAAAATGACTGTCATCAATGGCGGTCATTTTTCAGATTTGGAAGGATTTTATGAAGAGGTTTCTGAACTTTTTATGAAAGATGAAGATTGGAAAGTCGGGACTTTGGATAGTTTTGACGACATTCTTTACGGTGTTGATTTTGATATTACTTGGAAAGATTCTGAGAAATCGAAAGAAGATTTGGGTTTTGATTTGACTAAGGATTTTTACGAAAATAAAATCAAACAAGGAAAACCTTTCAATGTAACATTAATTCAACAAAAACTAGATGATTTTATTGATGGAAATGGACAAACTTTATTCGAAATTTTAACTGAAATTATAGAATCACACAAAAATATTAGACTAATTTTGGATTAGTTTTAATTGTAGAAAATTTAGATAAAAATGAAGAAAATGATGTACGGATTATTCTTCGGTGACAGCATCACTTACGGAGAATACGATGGTGTTTTTGGAGGTTGGGTCGATATCTTGAAACGATATGCTTTGCAAAAATACAATGAAGGAAGCAATGAATTAATTCTCTTCAATCTTGGAATCGGTGGTGAAACAACCGAAGGTCTTTTAAAAAGAATGCCTCACGAAATGGCAGCAAGAAATTCCGCTGATGGAAATATCATTTTTATTGGTTATGGAGCTAATGATTTAGCGGTTAAAGGTGGAAATCAGTTGGTTGATCCGGAACAATTCAAAACTAATATTGAAACTGCTGTTCAACAAGCAAAGCAATATTCCAACGAGATTTATTTGGTGAGTATTCTTCCTTTTTCTGATAAAGTTGATAAGATAATTCAGCCAACTGGGAAAATTAGAGATAATGAAGATGTTTTGGTTTATAATCAGATTCTGACAGATATTGCTTTTGAAAACGCTTTACATTACATAGATTTTTATTCTTCAGTTGTTGTTGATAAAGAAATTCTGCTTTCGGCGGATGGTGTTCATCCTAACGAAAAAGGTTATGGCGTAATGGCTGAGATTGCAATTCCAATCATTGAAAAATATCTTTAACCTAAAACTTAGAGATAGTCGCCTTTGATAAGATTAAAAGAGATTAAAAATACATCAAAGTATCTCTTCAATATTAATGTCTTCTGAATCATATTTCTTATCAATAATCAGAACCATTGAAGTTTGGGAAGTATAAGACCGATTTTCTCCAACAACCTTACGATATTTGATCTCTAGAATATTGCTGTTTTTTCTGATCGAAACTGGCTTCAGTTCTATAGCTTGAGTTGATGGATCTTCGATTTGAGCCACTACAAATTCTTTAGAAAAATCAATTGGTGTCGGTTTGCCGTTCTCTCCCATGGTTGTGGCCATACCAAATACTTTTTTAAATTCCTGTTGGTTCTCAAACTTCGGACTGTCAAGCGCAGCATCGATATTATTTTTCACAAAGTAATTCCTTGCTTCTTTAAAAGGGACTTCTTCATTAAGTGTTGAGTCGCCCGGTCTTACCGATGAATTACAACCTGCTAAAATTAATATTGAAAATAAAATATAAACGTTTTTCATCATAACTTAATTAATTTGAATTTTTAAATATTCCAAAGAAGATTTTCGTATTTATCCATAATAATATCTTTTGAAAATCTGTTTTTGATAGACTCTTTTATGTTTTCTTTGTTATTGCTTTTATATACAGCGTGTTTTATTTTTTCAGCAAAACTATCATGATCCTCTATATTTGCTATTTCACCGTTGATCTGATCTAGAATAATCTCATTAATTCCCCCTTGACAATTATTGGCTAAAGAATAGATACCACAAGCTCCTGCTTCCAAAAGAACATTGGGAAAACCTTCATAACGTGAGGATAGAACAAACAGATCGGCATACTTGAGATACTGGTATGGATTACTCTTCTTACCGTGAAAAATAACGTGGTCTAATCCTAACATCTCTTTCATCTGCAAAAGCATTTCTTTATCTTTTCCGTCACCTAGGATATGAAGCAAGATATTTTGACTCTTTAATCTGGAGAAAACTTTCAAAAGATTATCAAATCCTTTTCTGGCCGAGAGATTTCCTATAGCAACCACATTCTTATGCTGATGAGAAAACTCTATCGGACGTTCCGATATATTTAACTTTTCTTCAATGAAATCAATGTCAACCGGGTTATTTATTTTGATCAATTTCTTCTTCTTTATACCAAAATTTTTGACAAGGTCATATTGCATATCATTGCTCTGTGCAATGATTTTATCATAGCCATTATAGAATTTGTAGAAAAATCTGATCTCTTTTCTGGTAACGTGCTGAGAAACGACATTGGTCTCTCTTGCTATGAATTTGGTTTTAGGAAATAATCTTATAAATAATGACAGGTAAGCATTAACTTCGCCAAAACCGGAAAAAACAATATCGGGTTTTCTGCGTTTGATCTCAAGGAGAATTGGTTTTAGAGAATGTCTGATTCTGGGAGTTTGAATATCAATGATTTCCACATCAGGATTCAAAAAATCAAGATAAGCTCCTTCTTTCCTTAATAAAAGAATTGAAGGAGAGAATTTGTCTCTCGGAAGGTGATTTGCGATCGTTGTAATTATTCGCTCAGCTCCTCCGGTTTCCAGATCGGGTAATATGAAAATGATAGATTTTTTCATATCTCAAAATTACAAAACCGAAATGGTAAATCCTATAAATAAAAATGTCGAAAAAAAATCCGACATTTTATTATATTCTAGTTGGCTACATCACTTATGAATTTGATTCTGAGGATTCTCACTTCTTCATCCGTCAGATCATCACCATATTCTGCAAGCAAAGTTTTCATACTGTCACTTTCAGAATTTTTCATGAAGTCCATAAATTCTTCGACAATATCTTCATCAAAATTTTCATCAATATAATAATCGATATTAAGTTTTGTGCCCTGATAGATGATACTTTCCATTTCAGAAAGAAGGTCCGTCATAGAAAGATGTTTTGCTTTTGCGATATCTTCCAGATCTATTTTCTTATCTGTATTCTGAATGATAAAAACTTTGTGGCTGGATTTGTTTGCCACTTGTTTCATTACCATATCCTGAGTTCTTTCTATATCATTGTCCTCAACATATTTTTTGATAAAATCAGCAAATTCTTTCCCGTATTTTCTCGCTTTACCTTCACCTACACCATAGATCTTTGCCACTTCTTCAACGGTTATCGGATATTGGACAGTCATATCTTCCAAACTTGGATCCATAAAAACCGTATACGGTGGAATCCCGTGTTTTTTGGCTACAGTTCTACGAAGTTCTTTCAATTGCCCAAATAATAACTGATCAAGTCCTCCTCCTGATTGGGTCTGTACTTGTTCACTATCTGCTTTGGATTTGATTTGAGACAAGTCATATTCCCTGTCTTCGGCAATCTGGAAGGTACTTTTAGATTTACCGTCAATGACCTCTTTTCCTTTTTCAGAAAGCTTCAAAACACCATAGGTTTCAATATCTTTTTTCAGATAGTCCTGTACGGTGGCCTGTCTGATAATCGATTTCCAATAATTGTCGCTTTCTGTTTTTCCAAAACCAAAAAAATCAGTTTGTTCCAATTTGTAGGATTTGGTAACAGCAGATTCTTTTCCTGCAATAATGGAGATCAGATCTTTAGTACGGAATTTTTCACCCAAAGACTTGATCATTGTCAAAACTTTTTTCAGGTCTTGTGTCGCATCTTTCAGTTTTGGTGGATTTTGTGAATTGTCGCACATCTTTGCGCCTTCGCCTTTTATCGGGTCGAATTTTTCCCCAAAGTAATAAAGAAGATACTGTCTCCTGCTCATCGATGTTTCGGCGTAGCCAACCACTTCATTCAGCAATTGAAGTCCGATCTCTCTTTCGGAAACAGGTTTTTGAGCTAAAAACTTTTCTAATTTTTCAATATCCTTAGGATCATAAAATGCCAGGCAATAACCTTCGCCTCCGTCTCTGCCTGCACGTCCGGTTTCCTGATAATAACTTTCCAGAGATTTCGGAATATCATAATGGATCACAAATCTAACGTCAGGTTTATCGATTCCCATTCCGAAAGCTATGGTTGCAACAATTACGTCCGCCTCTTCCATTAAGAATTTATCCTGATGGAGAACTCTTGTTTTTTGATCCAGACCTGCGTGGTAAGGTAAGGCGTTAATGCCATTGACCTGCAAAAGCTGAGCAAATTCTTCTACTTTTCTTCGGCTAAGGCAATAGACGATCCCAGATTTCCCTTTATGTTGATTGATGAATTTTACTATCTCTTTATCCACGTTCACTTTTGGACGAATCTCATAGAACAAATTGGCTCTGTTGAAGCTTTCTTTGAAGACAGAAGCATTGTTCATTCCCAAAGTTTTTTGAATATCGTCTTGTACTTTAGGTGTTGCGGTCGCAGTTAAAGCGATGACAGGCACATCGGCAATTTTATCGATAATGCCTTTCAGATTTCTATATTCCGGGCGGAAATCGTGTCCCCATTCCGAGATACAATGCGCTTCGTCAATGGCAACAAAAGAAATTTTGACCTCTTTAAGAAACTCGAGATATTCTTCTTTGATGAGAGATTCCGGAGCAACATACAACAACTTGGTTTTGCCAGCTGTTATATCATCCATAACTTGCTTTGTCTGTGACTTATTGAGAGAAGAATTAAGAACGTGGGCCACACCTTCATCCGATGACAGCCCATTAACAGCGTCAACCTGGTTTTTCATTAATGCAATCAGAGGAGAAACAACGATAGCTGTCCCTTCCGAAATAAGTGCTGGCAGCTGATAACAAAGAGATTTCCCGCCTCCTGTCGGCATCAATACAAACACATCATTATTCGCCAAAAGAGTTTTGATAATCTGTTCCTGCTGTCCCTTGAACTTGGAAAAACCAAAATATTTTTTCAGTTCTGCAGATAAGTTGATGTCTTTTGTGTCCATCCTTAAGATATTGTTTGCTAAATTTGCATTTTGTTGAAAGTTATACGACTAAAGATATAACAAGAAAATCCTTGATTTCAGTGGATAAAAAAATGAAGCCCGAAAACTTCATTCCTTGTTAAAAATATTAGCGTGAAGATACAAAATAAATATTATTTAAAAAAATAATCAAACATTTTTAAAAGTTTTGAATCCAAAAGAAATCATTTCCAATGCCCATCAGGCATTAGATATAGAAATTAACGAATTGCAAAAACTGCGTGACAGATTAAATGACAGCTTTGTCAAAAGCGTTTTGGCGATTAATGAGTCAAAAGGAAAACTGATTGTCGTTGGCATTGGAAAATCTGCGCACGTTGGAAACAAAATTGTTGCAACGCTTAACTCTACAGGAACACCTTCTCAGTTTTTACATGCAGCAGAGGCTATTCACGGAGATTTGGGAGTGATTCAGAAACAGGATATTGTTTTGTGCATTTCATATTCCGGAAATTCTCCGGAGATCGTTAATCTTTTACCGTTTCTGAAAGAGTATTCTTCTGTTTTGATCGGAATGACAGGAAATCCGGAAAGTAAACTTGGAAAAGTGTCTGATATTATTCTGAATACCCACGTTGACAAAGAAGCTTGCCCAAATAAACTGGCACCAACCAGTTCTACAACAGTTCAAATGGCTCTTGGCGATGCTTTGGCGGTTTGTTTGATGGAACTGAAAGGTTTTAAGGATATTGATTTTGCGAAGTTTCATCCTGGTGGAAGTCTTGGTAAAAATCTGACGGCAAAAGTGGAGCAATTTGTTTCTCAGAATAAGCCGGAAGTTTCTCCGGAATCAAGCATCAGAGATGTTATCATATCAGTAAGTGGCTCAAAACACGGGATAACTGTTGTTATTGAAAACGAAACCATTGTCGGCGTGATCACGGACGGAGATATCAGAAGAATGCTCCTTGACCAGGATGATATTTCCAGAGTAAAAGCTTCTGACATCATCAGCAAAAATCCTAAAAGCATCGATAAGGATAATCTCGCAAAAGAAGCCATGCAAATTTTGAAACAATATAATATTGGTCAATTAATCGTTACAAACGGCGGGAAATATTACGGAATCATTGATATCCATACTTTATTGGACGAAGGAATCAATTAAAATCATTCATCAATAATCATTTATCTTTATAAAATAATGAGTGAAGAAAAGGAAATGTCCTTTCTTGGACATATCGGAGAACTAAGAGCACATTTGGTAAGGTCTATTCTCGCAATTGTTATTTTGGCGGTCATTGTCGGCTTCAATATCAATTGGGTAATGGACCATATTTTTTTCGGGCCTACAAGAAATGATTTCTTGACGTTCCGGATTGTGAATCATTTTTCCAGAGAGCTGACGGGCAATGACAGTTTTGTTTTACCGGCACAGTTCAGTGTTCAGCAGAAGCAGTTGTTTCAACAGTTCAATGTCATGATGGCGGTTTCTATTTTCTCAGGATTGGTTTTAGCTTTTCCTTACATCGTTTGGGAAATTTGGAAATTCATAAGTCCGGCATTGATGCCTAAAGAAAAAAAGAATTCTATTTTCTATATTAATTCTATTTGGATCCTCTTTATGTGCGGTGTTTTGACGGGCTATTTTCTGATATTGCCATTCGCGATCAATTTCGGATTGTTGTTCAAAGTTTCGGATAATATCGTTCAGCTTTTCGATCTGTCAGATTATACTACTCTATTCTTACAGGTCACTCTTGGGATGGGTGTTGTGTTTCTATTTCCAATTGCTGTTTATATTTTGACATCAATTGGAATACTGACACCAAAATTCCTCAGAACTTACAGACGACACGCTATTGTTCTGATAATGGTGGTTGCAGCGATCATTACACCTGCTGACGTTCTAAGTATGATGGCAGCAGCCCTCCCACTGGTCATACTTTATGAAATAAGTGTTCTGATGTCAAACTTTATTTATAAAAAAATTCAAAGGCAAAATCTGAAAAACGGAAATTAACTCAGATATAAAATAAAAAATCAGCAGTTATATTGCTGATTTTTTTGTTATCCTTTCACAATCTCTTTTCTGATCCTGCTGAGAGATGTATCCGTAATTCCCAGATAAGAAGCTATGTTTTTAAGTGGCACAAATTTCAGGGCATCAGGTTTTTCCTGAATTAAGTCCAGATAACGCTCTGTTGCTGATTTGGTTATCATCTCAACAGAACGATTTTTGAGATAGAATAATTGATAAGACATCCACGCTCTTCCCCATTCCGTAAGTGCGGGAATTGTCAAAAATAATTCCTGAAAATCATCATAATTTATTTTCCAAACAGTACAATCTGTCTCCGCCTGAATGTTTTCTATCGACGGAATTCTCTGAAAAATAGATGAGGCTTCTATAATAATATCAAATTCTGTAAAGAAATTGATCGTGATATCATTATTATCAATGTCAAAAACGAATGATCGCGCAACGCCCGTTTCTAAAACGAAATATTCATTCGAAACTTCATTTTCTTTTAGGAAAAATTCGCCTTTCTTGAAATGTAATTTTTCATGCTTTTCGAAGATAAGATTAAGGTCTTCTTCAGAAAATGCGGGATGCTGATAGATACTTTTTAATATGTCCATAAAATAAAAACGGAAAATCTAAAATAATAGATTTCCCGTTATAAAAGAATAATTTTATTCAGAAATTATTTCAAAGCGTTTACAGCTTCTGTATAATTTGGTTCTTGTCCAATTTCCGGAACTTGTTCTGTGTAAATTACAGTGCCTGACTCATCCAAAACTACAACTGCTCTACTTAGCAAACCTCTCAATGGAGAATCGTCCAAAGTCACACCATAATCTTCTCCAAAATTCCCCCTGAAATCTGACAATACTTCTACATTGTCAAGACCTTCTGCTGCGCAAAATCTATTCAATGCAAAAGGTAGATCTCTGGAAACGTTGATGACAACGGTATTTTCCAAAGAACTTGCTTCTTTGTTGAATTCTCTTGCAGATGCAGCGCAAACGCCTGTGTCGATGCTTGGGAAGATATTCAGTAATACTTTTTTTCCGGTATAATCAGCCAAATGCTTTTCTGATAGATCAGCTCCGACTAATGTGAATTCCTGAGCGATAGTTCCAACTTCCGGCAAAGTCCCAACTGTATTGATAGGATTTCCTTTGAATGTAATTTGTGACATTGTTTTATATTTTCTTCAAAGTTAATCTTTAGATTTTTTTTAATCAAAAATTAATTAAGATTTTAATAAACTTTTAACTTGATATGTTATAAATCACTATTCAAATTTAACAAAAATCCCTAAATTTGTATGTTTTGAAAAAACAGTAAATAAAATCAAATACTATAATGTCAGAAAAATCAAAAATTATCTACACGCTTACGGATGAAGCGCCGATGTTGGCAACACATTCTTTTTTGCCTATCGTTCAGGCTTTCACTTCTGTTGCAGATGTTAACATCGTTCCAAAAGACATTTCACTTTCAGGCAGAATCCTGGCCAACTTTCCAGAGTTTTTGAATGATGACCAAAAGATTGGAGATGCTTTAGCAGAATTGGGCGAAATGGCGACAACTCCCGATGCAAACATTATTAAATTACCCAATATCTCTGCATCTGCTCCTCAATTAGAAGAAGCAATTGCAGAATTACAAGCTAAAGGTTTCGCAGTTCCAAACTATCCTGCTGAACCAAAAAATGATGAGGAAAAAGCAATCAAAGCTAAATATGCAAAAGTTCTTGGTTCTGCAGTGAATCCTGTTCTAAGAGAAGGAAACTCTGACAGACGTGCACCGAAAGCAGTTAAAAATTATGCTAAAGCAAACCCTCACAAAATGGGCGCTTGGGCATCTGACAGCAAAACCGACGTGGCCCATATGAACAGCGGCGATTTCTACGGGACTGAAACTTCTACGACTGTTGAAAACGATTCTAAATTCAGAATTGTATTCTTCGGGAATGATGGTTCTCAAAAAGTTCTGAAAGATTTCGCAAACCTTAAAGCTGGAGAAGTAATTGATTCTTCTGTAATGAATCTCAATTCATTGAAAGCGTTTGTACAAACTGCAATCGATGAAGCAAAACAAAGAGGCGTAATCCTTTCGGCGCATTTGAAAGCAACGATGATGAAAATCTCCGATCCAATTATCTTCGGAGCAATTGTTGAGACTTTTTTCAAAGATGTTTTCTCTAAATATGCTGAGATTTTCAAATCTCTAGACATCAATCCAAACAACGGATTGCAAAATCTTTACGATAAAATCGCTGGAATCCCTCAGGAAGCAGAAATCAAAGCTGATATCGACAAAGTTCTTTCTGAAGGTCCAAAAGTAGCAATGGTAAATTCCGACAAAGGCATCACGAATTTCCACGTCCCTTCTGACATCATCGTTGATGCGTCTATGGCAGCATTGATCAGAAATGGCGGAAAAATGTGGGACAAAGCTGGTGCAGAAGATGATACAGTTGCAATTATTCCAGACCGTTCATACGCAGGTTTTTATCAAGCTGCAATCGATGATATGAAGAAAAACGGAGCACTTGACCCAACAACAATGGGTTCTGTTCCGAATGTTGGTTTGATGGCTCAAAAAGCCGAAGAATATGGTTCTCACGATAAAACTTTCCAAGCTGAGACGGACGGAACTATCAAAGTTCTTGACGAAAATGGAAATACTTTACTTGAGCAAAAAGTGGAGAAATCTGACATCTTCAGAATGTGTCAAACCAAGGATGCACCAATTCAGGATTGGGTAAAATTGGCTGTAAACAGAGCTAGATTGTCTGAAACTCCTGCGATTTTTTGGCTAGACCAAGCAAGAGCGCACGACAGAGAAATGATTAAAAAGGTTAATAAATATTTGGCTGACCACGACACAACCGGATTAGATATCAAAATCCTTGATGTGAAAGATGCGATGACCGAAACTTTGCAAAGAGCAAGAGAAGGCAAAGACACCATTTCTGTTTCTGGAAACGTGTTGAGAGATTATTTGACCGACCTTTTCCCTATTTTAGAACTAGGAACTTCTGCGAAAATGTTGTCAATCGTCCCATTGATGAACGGTGGCGGATTGTTCGAAACAGGAGCTGGGGGTTCTGCGCCGAAACACATCGAACAGTTTATCGAAGAAGGTTATTTGAGATGGGATTCTCTTGGTGAATTCCTGGCGTTGCAAGCTTCTTTAGAGCATTTGGCACAAACACAAGACAATACAAAAGCTCAAATCTTAGCTGATGCCTTGGATGAGGCAAACGCAAAATTCCTGGCAGAAGACAAATCTCCAGGAAGAAAATTAGGTACAATTGATAACAGAGGTTCACATTTCTATTTGGCAACTTATTGGGCGGAAGCTTTAGCAAACCAAACTAAAGATGCTGACATCGCTGCGAAATTTGCGCCTGTTGCAAAAGCTTTGACAGAGAACGAAAGCAAAATCAATGAAGAATTGATTGGTTCTCAAGGTAAAGCTCAGGAAATCGATGGTTATTACAGACCAGATTTCGAGAAAACTGACAAAGCGATGAGACCTTCTGAAACTTTGAATAAGATTTTGAAAGAAATTTAATAGAATCCTTGTTAAAAATTATATAAAACCCTTGACAAATGTCGAGGGTTTTCTTTTGTTTAATTAATTTGCAGAAAGAAATTAAAATTAATATTTATGAAGCTTTTTGATATGAAAAAAATCTTTATTTTTTTTATTTATGTTGTTGGAATTTTGCCGTTTAAAGCTCAGGGAAGAATAGATAAAGCTATTCAGAATCTGGAACAAAATTATACGCAGGAGAAAGCCTATGTTCTTCTGGATAAAGACAGTTACGTTGTTGGAGATAATATCTATTTCAAATCTTTTGTGTTCGATGGTTATAGACGTTCAACTATTTCTAATACGCTGTTTGTAGAGTTATATGACCGCAGCAAAAATCTGGTAGATAAAAGAACAATTGCTCTGAAAAATGGTGAAGGCGATGGTTCTTTTGCTTTGACTGAAGCTTTGAAGGAAGATGTCTATTACTTCCGAGCTTATACAGCTTGGATGGCTAATTTTCCAGAGGAATTCAATTTTATGAAGCAAGTTCCGATTTATAATCCAAAATCTGAACAAAGATTAGTTCTTGATAAAAATACCAAATGGACGGCTAATGCTTTTCCGGAAAGTGGAACTTTTATTGAGAATATTAATACTAAATTTGCTGTAAGACTATTATCTCAAGGCGTTCCACCAGCAAGTTGGAGTGGTTATGTTATCGATACTGAAAAACCTGCTGAGAAATTAGTAAGCTTTAAAGGATTTGACCAAAACGTCAGTGCTTTTACTCTAACACCAAAAGCCGGTAAAAACTACAAAGTCATTGTTGAAGACAACAAAGGAACTAAACAAACGATTGCTTTGCCAGCCGTATCTAATGCCGGGATAAATCTTCAGATAGCAAGCGATAACGGCGGAATCAATTATACATTGAAAAGTAATAATCTTCCGGAAGGTCTGAAAGGTCATAGCATTGTCGGGATCATCAATAATCAAATGGTTTACAGAGCTAATATCAAAAATTCTTCAGCAGAGATCTCCAGTAAAATTCCTACAAAAATCAGTGATGATAAAAATGCGGTGTTGCAGTTGGTGATTTTTAATGATAAAGAAGAAATTGTTGCTAAAAGATTGTGTTTCGTTAAGCCAAAAAATCTGGTGATCGAGCAACCAACTTTTGCCTCTACTTCTCTTAATAATGACCCGCGTGCTTTTAACAGTTTCGAGTTAGAGCCTGATGCAGATTATCCGAGCTATACGGTTTTGGTCAAAGAAAATACTAAGACCGAAAATACAAATAACAATAATATCTTAAGTGCACTTTGGCTGACAGGCGATTTCCCATCTTCTATTTTTGCGCCTGCACAGTATTTTTCTAAGAATGCCAATACAGATGCTTTGGATGCTTTGTTGATTTCAGAGAGTTGGAAAAGATTTGATTGGGATTCTCTTTTGGCTGGAAAAATGCCTGAAATCAAGTACAAGCCGGAATCCAATCTGTCATTCAAAGGAAAAGTAACTAATAATGGTCGGATCATTCCAAATAAAAGTGTCAATCTATTATTTAATACAGGCGGAACTGATAAAGGAATTTCCCAGGCTGTAACGGATGATGGTGGTTTTATCTATCTCAATAATATTTATTTTGATGAACCTTTGACTATTTCTTATTACTTGAATCAGGATAAAAGCAAAGTCTCGGAATCTGATAATGTGAATATCTATTTCCAACCTTTGACTAACAATATTATTTACAAAGGTAATTTGCCAGCTACCAATTATCGTTTGGTAGATTCTGCACAGAATTCTCAAGTAAGTTCTGACGTTGCAAAAGCACTTCAGAATAAAAAAAATCAACAGATTCTAAAAGCGGCTAATGACGAAACTCTTATTGAAGAAGTAAAAGTAACAGCAAAAAAAGTTGATTTAAAAGAAAAATTAGACAAAGAATTATCAAGTGGAAGATTCAGCAGTATGAATGCTACAATTTTTGATCTGGTAAATGAAAATCAAGATGCCCAAGCTTCTCTCAATATTATGCAATGGTTGCAAGGAAGAGCTGCAGGATTGACTTTCACAATGGATAACTCAGGAAACTATGTTCCTAGTATCCGTGGCTCTCAAGCTCAATTATTTTTAGATGAAATGCCGGTAGATGCTGGTATGATCAATTCTCTTCCTGTCAGCAATATTGCAATGGTAAAAATCTTAAAAAACGATGGATTGGTTGGGAATGCTGTAGCAATATATACCAAAAGAGGAAATATGCTTGCTGATGACAAAAACAATAAAAAAGAACAAAATAATAAAACAATTTTGAGAGGTTATGATAAAGCCGCTGAATTTGAGCAACCAGATATTACAAGCGATGCATACAAAAAAGTAACAAAAGACACACGAGAGCTACTCTATTGGAATCCAAATCTAGCTCCAGAATCCGGACTTCCTGCAAGAGCAATATTTTTCAATAATGATGAGGCTAAAAATCGTGAAATTATAATCATTAGTTTTGATAAGGATGATAGACTTCTCTTTTATGATGAAATAAAATAAAACCAAAAACTTCTCAAATCTGAGAAGCTTTTTTTATAATATTTTCAATCTCTTCAGCTTTGTTCACTGTCATAAAATGTCCGCCATTTTCAATTACAAAACCAACTTTCACATTTTTGATTGGAATAATTCTATCCTTATTTCCATGAATATGAAAATAGTTTTCAGGATAAGCTTCATTTTTCCAATTCGCGATTTCATTGATAGCCCAAGAGAAAAAATCAAGGTCTGTATCTTGCAAAATCTCTTTCAAAAGTTGTTTTTCAGAATCAGTTTCAATTCCAAAAATCCAATTAGTTAATGAGTTTTGTTGTTTGAAAATCTTTTTTGGAATTAACTTGATGAGATTCAATTTCCCAAATAATCTATAAACAAAAGGAAGCTCAAATTTATTTTTTGCGGAAGCAATCAGAATGACTTTCTTTACTTTAATGATTTTGGAAATTTCAACAGCTAACATTCCACCAAAAGATAATCCTATCAAAATTGGATTTACATAATTAATTTTCTTCGAAATTCTAAGAGCATAATTTTCCAGACTTTCATTTTCCAAAGGTTTAATCCAATCTATAAATTCAACATCCAAAGTTTCAAAGTTAATATTATCAAAAACTCTTTTATCAACACCTAAACCACTGAAAACATAAATTTTACTCATACATAAATATAAAAAAAGACTGAAAAATTTCAGCCTTATGATTTATAACATTTTCAAGTTGTTCACCTCCTGTTCCGTAAGGATTCTCCAGTGTCCTCGTTTGATATTTTTCTTGGTCAGTCCGGCAAACATTACTCTGTCAAGCGCTTCCACTTCGTAACCTAGTTTTTGAAAAATTCTTCTGATAACTCTGTTCCAACCAATATGAATTTCGATTCCGATTTCATTCTTAGGTTTCCCTTCGATGAAAGAAATGCTGTCGATTTCTGCAACACCTTCCTCCAAACGGATTCCTTCACCAATCGATTTCATATCATCGTTAGTCAATTTTCTGTCCAGCGTAACGTGATAGATTTTTCTCATATTGAAAGACGGGTGCGTCAACTTTTTCGTCATATGACCGTCATTCGTCAGAAGAATAACCCCAGTCGTTTGTCTGTCCAACCTTCCAACCGGAAAAATTCTGTATGGAGAAGCATTCGCAGTCAGATCCATAACCGTTTTTCTGGCTTTATCATCTTTGGTTGTCGAGATATAACCTTTTGGTTTGTTCAATAGAACATAAACAGGTTTTTCCGGCGTGATGTTTTGTCCGTCAAACACAACTCTATCGGTTTTCTGAACTTGGTAACCCATTTCTGTTACCACTTTTCCGTTCACTTCCACAAGACCTTGTGTAATCAGTTCATCCGCTTCTCTCCTACTGCAGATTCCGGAATTCGCAATATATTTATTAAGTCTGATGGTATCTTTGAAAACTTCCTTACTTATTTTCTCGAATCTTCTTTTCTGAATAAAAGATCTAGTTTTATCTTCGTCTTTTTCGGCTCTGCTAAAAGTTTTTTTAGGACCAAATTTTCTATCGCCATTTTCATATTTGTCACGGCTGTCAAATCGGTCTGCACCTCTTTTGGTTTTAGGTCCGCGAGAATTACCTGTTGGTCTGTTTCCTCCAGAATTTCCTCTACTATCGCTTGAGCTACGGGAGTTTCCGGAAGGTCTGCCACCTCCAGAAGTTCTTGGTTTTCTGTTTCTACCTGATTGATTTCCGTCTCCGCTCATTTTCTAAAATTTTTGCAAAGATAGTGATTTAGTTAAGAGTTACGAATTATGAATTAATATTTCCGAAAATTGAAAATAATGTAATTTTAAATTGAGGATTTTACAAATCTCTTTTGTAGAAAATATAATCTGTATTGATTGGTTCCAAACCACCTTGTTTCATCAATAGTGCGATTTGCCCACGATGATAAGTCGAATGATTGAGAAAGTGAAATAGCACTTCTTGAATTGTGTTATTAAATTCTTTTCCTATTGAATTTTTGTAAGAAATAATCTCTGTCAATTCCTTTTGATTAAGGATTTCCAAAGTATTATTAAAATTATCTGAATTGATTTTCAGCAAAGATTCATCAAAATTAATTTGCCAAACTTCGAATGTTCTTTGATTAAGGATTCTTGCATTCCAGATTTGATGCGCATTCAGAATATGATTGAGAAGGCTTTTACTTTTCTCTGACCAAACCAAATTATTTTCCATAAAATTCTGAATCAATAACTGATTAAAATGTAAATTATATTCTAAAAGGTCTTTAAAATGTTCTTTCATCATTCAAACATTTCAGCCAAACGAACAGCCTTGATTTCATTAAAATCGTAAAGTTCTTCTACAGATTTTTTCTTTTCTAATTTAGGATAAAGATTAACACCGATTAATTTGATTTTCCCTTCCTCTACCCAATTTTGTTCTTTCACAGCTTGCTCAAAAATCATTTTCTGGATTTCTCCTGATTTCAAGAATTGGAGATAACCTCCTTTTTCTTCAATTTCAAGGAACAATTTCCAAGATTTTTCTGCAAATTGCTGCGTAATATCTTCTACAAAATAACTTCCGGAAGTTGCATCTTCAAAAACATTGATGATACTTTCATAAGCTAGAACAATCTGTTGTTTGAAAGAAATTTCTTTGGAAAGTTCTGTCTGATTTTCAATTTTATAATCATTGGAAAAAACCGCATCGGCGCCTCCAATCATTGCAGAAGCGAGTTCCAAAGTGGAACGAATCAGGTTGTTTTCTGCATCATTTTTAGCCTTGTTTCTGAATGAAGTTTCAGCAAAAATATAGGGAATCAAATCTTTCTCAAATTCTTTGGAAAGCTGATTAAATAGATATTTGAAAGCTCTGATTTTAGCGATTTCGAAAAAATAATTGGAACCAATTGCAAATCGAAAAACCAATTTTTCAAGAATCTCTGAATCAAATTTTTCTACTAATTCTTTAGATTTCGCCAAAGCAAAAGACAATTGTTGAATGATAGAGGCACCAGCATTTTGATGCAAACTCACGTCGATACAAATCTGCCTTTCAAAAGCTTTGGATAATAATTCGCCTGCTAAATGTTCCTTGATTTCAGCATTTTTATCATCAGAAAAAACATCGATCAAAGAACAATAGCGATTGCTCTCTTCTGTTAAAATATGTTCAGATAAATCGGGATTATTGATAAAAATTGCTTTTTCATCCAAGCCTTCCACATTTTCATTCAAAAGAAAAGCAAAAGCTTGTTCGTCCAAACCATCCTGATATTCAGCAACAAGATGTGTACTTTCCTCTACTTTTGGAAGAATTTTAGTATCAGAATTATTTTGATAGTAGGGTTTTACAATGATGTTTTCCAGATTATCTTTGGAAAGAATTTCATAAATATAGTCTGTTTTGAGCTGCTTTTTAACAAGCATTTCCCAATCTTCCAGTTTATTTTCTATGAAACTCATTTGTATTATTTTTTTGCGATTTTAGAACTGTCTACTACCAATATGAAAATCTCCTCGTTTGGTTTTTTCATAAAGTAATTTTCGCGGGCGTATTTTTCTTTTTCCTGCTTGTTGTTCATCAGCTTACGATAGAATTTGTCATTCTTTTCATATTCCGTTTTATAGAATTCTCGTTGATTTTCATAACGTTTGATCTCGCCATTCAGCTCATTGATTACCAAGAAAGAAGTGCTGTCAAAAAATATCATCCACACCAAAAATCCAACCAATGTCAGCACGTATTTGTTGAAGACATAAGTCTGGAAAAACTTAAGCGTCGGCGATTTTTTCTTGATATCTTTGATGAGTTCTTTCATAATGAATTAAGATTAATGAACTTTTTTAAGCGAATTATTAATCACAGTCGTTAAAAAGTCAATTGCCACAGAATTCTGTTTCATATTGGGAACAATCAGGTCTGCCTCATTTTTAGAAGGTTCGATAAATTCCTGATGCATCGGCTTCAAAGTCGTCTGATATCTGTGTAAAACTTCCTGCAAATCTCTTCCTCTTTCCTGTGTGTCTCTGCGAATTCTACGGATCAATCTTTCATCTGAATCTGCGTGAACGAAAACTTTTAGGTCAAATTCTTTCAATAATTCTTTACTCGTCAAAACCAAAATACCTTCTACAATCAAAACATTTCTCGGTTCAACGGTAACGTGGTCACCCGTTCTGGAATGGGTCACGAAAGAATAAATTGGTTGTTCTATGCTTTGATGATTTTTAAGCGCTTTCACATGCTGCAACATCAAGTCGAAATCAATTGATTTTGGGTGGTCATAATTGAGAACTTCTCTTTCTGACAAAGTCAAATTAGGATTATCGTGATAATAATTATCTTGAGAAAGCACGTTGACGCCCTCTAAATTAAGTTGTTGAAGAATCTTGTTAACAACGGTTGTTTTTCCGGAACCTGTTCCTCCGGCAATTCCTATCACGAGCATCTCTACATTTTTTACAAAAATACTATAATTTTTTTTTTAGAATCAAATAAAACTTAAAATCCTTTCACAAAAAGAGCTGCAAATTGCAGCTCTTTCTATTTTCGTCTTCCGCTATTTTCGGTGGAACGGGTTTCAATTTGAGGTTGAACCTGTTTTTGCGGAGTTGTTCTGATATTATTCTGATTCCTTCTTGTTGGCTGAACTCTTATATTATTCTGATTTCCAGTGGCAGGTTGAGTTCTCACATTATTTTGATTGGTATTGATCATTCCGCTATTTCTCTGGCTTCTAACAGGTTGAATTCTAATATTATCATTATGCATTGAGTTTCTTTTTGGTGAGATCACAATGTTATTTCGCAGTCTGGAATTGGAATTATACACAACTCCATTTCTGTAATAATTGTTATTATAATCCAGATAAACCACGTTTGGAGCATACCAATAACCATCAGGTGATTGATAATAACCGTCTCTATAACCATCAGAATAACCCATAGAATAAGGGTCATTATTATAACTATATGAATCCGTTGACGCAACACAAGATACCACACTAATTGCAAAAGCAGCTAAAATTATTTTGATTGAATTTTTCATTTTCTTCGATTTTATAAGTTATACATTGTCTGTATTAACAAATAAATTACAAAGAATCTGCCAAGATGGAAATCGAGAAATATTTATCAAGTAATTATATAAAATTGAATATTATTCTTCAGGAGAAATCCCCAAAACATAATAGAAAACAGCCAAAACTCTTGCGAAAAATTCACGGGTGTGATTTCTATAGAAACTTTCGTTTTTGCTTACGTCTTGCGCATCAAAACCTAGTGCATTCATTCCATTATTTCGAGCAAAAAATAGCGCTCTCAGGTTATGAAAACCTTGTGAAACGATAATCACATTTTTTTGACCATAAATATTTTTACAACGTAAAATACTTTTATGGGTATTAAAACCTTTCGGATCCTCAATAATAATATTTTCCGGAACGCCTTCGGTATAAACTAAAAAACGTTTCATCGCAGCAGGTTCATCATAATTTTCACTTTTCTCACCGCTGACAATAATTTTTTTGATTTTTCCGTGATGATAAAGTGTTCCAACAGCATCCATTCTTGCCGTAAAATAAGGGTTAGCAACACCGGAACGCATTTTAGGAGAAGTTCCTAAAACCAAAGCACAATCTCTCGATGGAACTTTGCTGATTTTTGTATAAGTTCTTCCACTTGTGAGAGCAACAACCCAGAAGTTCGCTAAAATCAATAGCAAAACCCCAAGCTCTACAAGCCGGAAAATAATCTTCACAAAATTAGCAACCTTCTTCAACATTAGTTATACAAATCAAAATCTAAATATACATCTTTGCTCATTGCAATGGAAACACAAGGCAAAATTTTTCCCTGACGTTTTTCATTTTCAGTCAAATATTCATCTTCTGTCATATCAACTTCTCCATTTTTCAGATAACAAAGACAGCTTCCACAGATTCCGGATTTGCAGGAATAAGGCAATTTGTAACCTAAATCCAATAACTGTTGAAGGATTTTCCGTTCATTATTTTTTAGAACAATTCCGTCCTTTTCAATATGATTGAATTTGATTTTGATATTCACATTTTCAATCAAAGGAAACTCTTTTTCAGTTGGATAAATATCATCATTAAAAGCTTCAAACAATTCAAAATGAATATTCTTTTTCGGAATTCCGTGGCTGTAACAAGCATTGGCAACAGATTTTATCATCGCACCCGGACCACAAATCAAAACCTTATCCGTACTGTCCCAAATCGTAGATTCTTCGTCATCTTCGTCGAGATGAAGAATCTGATTAATGATTAATGAAATTTTCTTTTCATCCAAGCGACCTTGAAACAATTTATCTTTAATTGGCTCCTGTGACAAAAAATAGTAAACTTCGAATCTTCCCGCATTTTCTTTTTGTAAATCTTCCAATTCTTCCTTCAGAACAATATTTTCATAACTTTTGTTCCCATAAAAAAGAAAAATTCTGGTAAATTGTTCTTCGTGGAGGATATTCTTAATGTGACTCAAAATTGGTGTTATTCCAATTCCGGAAGCAAACGCTAAAATTGTCCTTTTCTCATTGGGCTTTGAAGGAATAAAAAATCGTCCCAAAGGTTCACTTACTGAGATTTCGTCGCCAATATGATAATTCTGAAATAGAAAATTAGTGGAACTTTCGTCGCCATTGATTTTAATTGCCAATTCAATTTTATCCTCAAAAGGTGCTGATGTAAAGGAATAATTATTCTGAATTTCTCTTTCATTGAAGTGATATTTCAATGTTACATATTGTCCGGCTTGATATTGATATTTCGTCTTCAGCTCTTCAGCAATCTCCAATTCCAAAGCAAATGTATTTTTTGTCAATTGCCGTTTTTTAGCTATTTTTAGCCTGTGAAACTGAGGTTGATTTGCGATTGTTAATTGATTCTCCATTGTCAAGAATCAAATTTAATGAAAATTGACAAAAGAAAAAATCTAAATAGCATCGCTTGGTTTTCAATTCCAGATAAAATAAAAACTATGAGAAAATTCCTGATATATTCCATTTTGTCACTCAGCTTTTTAGCTTGTAAAAAAAATGATGAAAAAGTTGCTGATACAGAAGCAAAAGAAGATTCAATAAAAATTGAGCCTACAAAAACTGAAGCAGATGTTGCGCAACTGAAAGAATTATCTCCAGAAAAAATTTCAACAGTTTTAAAGTCACATCATTCCGATACACTTTATGTGACTAATTTCTTTGCAACCTGGTGTGGACCGTGTATGCACGAGATACCGTTTTTCAGAAAAAAAATGGAAGAATTAGCTAATCAACCTGTCAAATTCACTTTTGTAAGTCTTGATAACAAATCCGATTGGGCGTCAGCGGTCAGCGATTTTGCAGATGAATACAACATCAGAGAAAATATTGTTCTTTTGAACGGAACACTTTTGAATCAAGAGTTTTTCAAGCAAAATTTCCAGTCTTGGAATGGAGAAGCAATTCCTTTTACTTTAATTAGAAAAGGTGATAAATCTGACGAAACCGTTGGTTCTATGAGTGAAGAAATGTTGAATCAGAAAATCGAAAAATTATTGGCTCACAATTCCACTGCAAAAATTGTTGAGAATAAAGAAAAAGCAGGAATTTCCGGACCGAAAAAATCTTTGAAATAACAAATTAATTCTTGATGAAACGCTTTCCTATTCTGGTAATATTGATAATCGTTTTGGCGATTATTGCGTTTTTCATCAATCTCAATATTGGTTTTGCAAAACTTAGTTTTTCTGATTTTTTCAATTCAGAATCTGAGAATTTTCAAATTGCAGGGTTTAGGATTAATCGGGCTTTAGCAATGCTTTTGGCTGGAATTGCGATTCCTACAAGCGGATTTCTTTTGCAGGAATATTTTAAAAATCCTTTAGCTGGTCCTGATGTTTTGGGAATCACTTCGGTTGCCAGTTTATTTGTCGCATTTTATATTTTCTTTTCACAGAATATTCTGATTCCGGATTTTTTGCAGAATAGTTTTATCAGTTTATCATCAATCATTGGCAGTATTGTTCTGATGATGATTTTGCTGTTATTTTCGAATCGATTCAGAGATAAAAGTTTCATCATTATTTTCGGATTTTTGATTTCGGCTTTGGCTGGAGCTGTTGTTTCTTTTCTTCAGTTTTATGTGGAAAGTCAAAGTTTAAAGAATTATATGCTTTGGACTTTTGGAGCAAATAATCAAGCAAGTTTAATTCAAATTTTGATTCTTACAATTTTAATTATTATTGGATTAATTTTTACTTTCAAATCTATAAAACCATTAATCGGAAATGCTCTTGGAACTGCTTACTCACAGAGTTTCGGAATTAGTCAATCCAAACTAAAAATCAGCATTATTGTAGCATCTTCACTACTTTCTGCTTCGGTTACAGCTTTTTTAGGACCTATTTTATTTATTGGAGTTGTTGTTCCACATTTTTGCAGAATGATTTGGAAGCCTACACAACTTTGGCATCAATGGATACTGAATATGATTTTGGGTGTTTTCATAATGCAGGTTTTCTCGATTATTTCGGAACTAAGCCAATTCCCGATTAATATCATCACAACATTCTTTGGTATTCCTGTGATATTGTTGATGTTGATGAAAAAGTAATAAATAGTTTTATCGCAAAGGCGCAAAAAATTGATTTGTAAAACTGATGAAAGGCGCAAAGTTTTTATCTTCGATAAAAAAACATAATGGATGAAAATGAATTGGCAAAAATTGTCGTTGATTTAGGATTTAAAATTTACAAAAAACTTGGTGCAGGTTTATTTGAAAACGTTTATGAGGAATGTCTTTTTCACGATATTAAAAAATTTGGATTAAAAGTCGAAAAGCAGAAATCATTACCTATAATTTATGATGATTTGATAATTGAGAATGCTTTTAAAATTGATTTATTGGTAGAAGATAAATTAATCTTAGAAATAAAAACTGTTGATTATTGAATGATATTCACAAAGCACAAATTCTAACTTATCTAAAAATGACAAATTATAGATTAGGTTTATTAATGAACTTCAGAACAGATTTCTATAAAAATGGAGTAAAAAGAGTTGTAAACAATCTTTAGAATTATCGAAGATATACCTTGGCGACTTTTAAGGAGAATAATAGTAAAAAAACTTTGTGCCTTTGCGATAAAAAAAAATGAAGCATTTCTTAGAAATAAAACAAGCAACAATCGGTTATACAAATTCTTTGATTTCAGAGATTGGTTCTTTTTTGGAATTAGGCGAAGTTTGTCTTTTAATGGGAAATAACGGTATTGGAAAAACCACTTTAATCAAATCTATTCTTGGACAAAATAAACTGTTGAAAGGCGAAATTTCTATTAATGGAAAATCAATTCAAAAACTGAATTCAAATGAAATAGCTTCTCAGATTGCGATTGTTTTTTCAAAATCTGAAATTCCGGATAACTATACGGTCACAGATTTAATTTCTTTAGGAAAGTATATTCATTATCCTTATTATTTTAAATTGAATGAAGCTGATAAACAGGAAATCTTTGATATCATAAACAAACTCAATCTATCAGAACATCAGAATAAAAAACTAACCGAATTATCTGACGGTAATCTTCAAAAAGCCTTTATTGGAAGAGCCTTAGCTCAGAATTCTCCATTTATTATTCTAGACGAACCGACCACACATTTGGATGAAGAAAACAAATTGATGATTTTCTCACTTCTAAGAAATCTAGCAAAATCAGAAAACAAACTGATTCTGTTTTCTTCACACGATTGGCGATTGGCAAAGGAATTTTCTGATAAAATCTGGTGGATAAAAGATAAAAAACTCATCGGCGGAATTTCGGAAGAAGTTATCCTCAACAATCCCGAATTGATTACACCAAAGATTTTGGAATTTAATCAAACCTTTCACGCTCCAGAAATCGATGCACCGAAATTAGAGAAAGAAATAATGTTTTCTTATCTTCAAAAAAACTTCTCTCAAGATTTGCGAAAAATCAAATTGACGTTTAAAAATGAATTTTGGGAACTAAATTCGGAGGATTTTTATGATAATTGTCATAATTTATACGAAATTAAACAGTCTCTGCAAACATTGATTAAAACAAGTAATTCTGACTAAATAGATTTTCTTCAATTTTATTTAATAAGATTTGCATAACAATTAATCGATTGCAAATCAATATTTTAAACAACTTAACATCAAAATACTATGCATGCATAGTATTTTTTTTATATTTGTAAAAAGCACTTCAATATGCTAGTTATGGAAAAGAAAAATTCAGAAAAAGTCGAAAGTGTTGACTTAATGTTAAAGTCGGCTTGGTTAGCGGTCTCGAAAATGTATTCGGACCAAGCTTCTCTGTACAATTCAACTGCAGTTCAAGCACTTACATTACTTAAAATTGACCCGAAAGAAGGAACAAGGAGTACTAATCTTGGTCCCAAAATGGCGATTGAACCTACTTCTTTGACGAGAATCATCAAGCTTCTCGAAGACAATGGTTATATCTACAAAGAAAAAACCACGACTGATAAACGTGAAGTGATTATCAAACTAACGGAAAAAGGAGTCAATTCCAGAAATCTTTCAAAAGAAGTTGTTGTTAATTTCAATAAAAAAATATTGGAAAGAATTGCTCCTGAAAAATTTGAAATTTTCAAAGAAGTGATGACAGATATCCTGAAAATCGCAAACGAACTAAATCATAAAAAATAAATAGTTTACCGCAAAGTCGCAAAAAATGATTTTCAAAATGTTTAAAAGTCGCAAAGAAATAAAATCTTCGATTTTATAGTGCCTTGAAAAGAATCAAAATAAAAAAAATCTGCGCCTTTGCGATAAAATTTAGCTTAAATGAAATCATAAAAATATTATCTAATAATGAACAGAAAAATAAAACACGTTACGGTTCTTGGTTCCGGCGTGATGGGTTCCGGAATTGCCTGTCATTTAGCGGGTAACGGCATTCAGGTTTTGATGTTGGATATGCCACCGAAAGATTCGGAAAATGCTGACAAAAAAACAAGAAACAGCGTTGCGCAAGGTCATCTTAACAACGCTTTGAAAAGTAATCCTTCGCCAATCTATGACAAATCTTTTGCTTCCAGAATTACAGTTGGAAACTTCGAAGATGATTTGGAGAAAATCAAAAATTCGGATTGGGTCATCGAAGTGATTGTCGAGAGACTGGACATCAAACAATCGATGTTTGAAAAAGTGGATAAACTTCGTAAAGAAGGAACTTTGGTAACTTCTAACACATCGGGAATTCCGATTCATTTGATGTCGGAAGGAAGGTCAGAAGATTTCCAGAAACATTTCTGTGGAACACACTTTTTCAATCCACCGAGATATTTGAAATTATTTGAAGTGATTCCAGGTCCGAAAACAGACCAATCTGTGATTGATTTCTTTATGTCTTACGGCGAGAAATTCCTTGGAAAAACGACGGTTCTTTGTAAAGACACACCGGGTTTTATCGGAAATAGAATTGGTGTTTATTCAATGGCGAAGATTATGGAATTGACAGAAGAAATCGGTTTAACGATTGAAGAAGCTGATTCCCTGACAGGAGATTTGTTAAATCGTCCAAAAACCGGAACTTTCAAATTGGGAGACTTGGTTGGTTTAGATACAGCTTTCAATGTAACCAAAGGACTTCAAGCGAATCTTAAAGACGATGAAATGGTTCAGGCGCTTAAAGATTCTAAAACTTTGAATTTCCTGATTGAAAATAAATTCCTTGGCGATAAAGCTAAAAAAGGATTTTATTATAAAGAAAAAGATGCTGGCGGAAATGTGAATCGTTTCGTTCTTAATTATGAAACTCTGGGCTACGAACCGACAAAACAGCCAAAACTTTCTATCGTTACAACAGCTAAAGAAGCTGGAAGTTTGAAAAACCGTTTACCGATTTTGTTGAAAGACCAATCCAAAGCCGGAGAATTGATTAGAAAACATTTCGCTTCGCTTTTCGCTTACGTTTCTCAAAGAGTTCCGGAAATAACGGATGTGTTCTACTCTATCGATGATGCGATGAAAACCGGTTACGCTTGGAAATATGGACCATTCGAAAACTGGGATTTCTTAGGAATCCAAAAGGGAATCGATTTGGTTGAAAGCGAAGGTTACAAAGTAGCTGATTGGGTTAAGGACATGCTGGCTTCCGGAAACGAATCTTTCTATAAATTAGAAAACGGAAAGCAATTATTCTATAATCAGAATACGAAAACTTACGAACCAATTCCAGGTCAGGATGCTTTCATTATTCTTAATAATATCAGAAAAGAAAAAACAGTTTGGTCTAATTCTGAATCTGCATTAATCGACCTTGGCGACGGCATTTTGAACTTCGAATTCCGCTCAAAAATGAATTCTCTTGGAGGAGGCGTTTTAGAAGGATTAAACAAATCTATTGATATTGCTGAGAAAGATTACAGAGGTTTGGTCGTAGGAAATCAAGCTGATAATTTCTCAGTCGGCGCTAATCTCGCGATGGTAATGATGATGGCAGTCGAACAAGATTGGTACGAACTAAATATGGCAATCGCAATGTTCCAGCAGACTTCTATGAAGTTGAGATATTCATCAATTCCAGTTATCGCAGCACCTTTCGGAATGACACTTGGCGGTGGCTGTGAATTCTCTATGCACGCGGACAAAATCGTAGCTGCAGCGGAAACTTACATCGGTCTGGTTGAAGTCGGTGTTGGTTTGATTCCCGGAGGTGGAGGAACCAAGGAATTTGCTTTGAGAGCGCTTAAAGGAACGCTTCCTGATGATGTTAAAACCAATCATCTTCGAAATTACTTTATGAATATCGCAACAGCAAAAGTGGCAACTTCTGCTCACGAAGCTAAGCAAATGGGAATTTTGACAGATAAAGATATCATCGTCGTCAACAAAGACAGACAGATTGCTGAAGCTAAACGTCAGGCGATTGTTTTAGACGAATTAGGATATACACCGCCGGTTCCTGAGAAAGTTAAAGTTCTTGGAAACGAAGCAATGGGAATGTTCTACGTTGGGACAGACCAAATGGTTGCAGGGGGTTACGCATCAGAACACGACAGAAAAATCGCTAACAAAATCGGTTATGTAATGACCGGCGGTAATCTTTCTGAACAGACAGAAGTTTCTGAACAATACCTTTTGGATTTGGAAAGAGAAGCATTCCTTTCACTTTGCGGAGAAAGAAAAACGCTTGAGAGAATCGGTGGAATGTTGAAAACAGGAAAGCCGGTAAGGAATTAGATTTTTGTAAAATGTAAAAAGTATTAATGTATTAACGATGCACAATTTTAGAGATTTAGAAGTTTGGACAAAATCAATGAAACTTTGTAAAATATTTTACTTGGCTTCTAACAATTTCCCAAAGGACGAAATGTTTGGATTGACTTCACAATCAAGGAGAAGTTTATATTCAATTCCGTCTAACATCGCTGAAGGTGCTGGTCGAGATACAAATGCTCAATTTTCTCATTTTCTGAATATTGCTTTAGGTTCATCATTCGAATTTGAAACACAAATATTAATTGCTAATGATTTGGGATTCTTTCAAAACGATGATTTTAATATCATTTATTCTGAAATCAAACATATTCAAAATATGTTGGCAAAATTGAAGCAAAAATTCAATCATTAATACATTTTACCAGTACAAAAAATCATTAATACATTTTACATTAATACGTAAATACAACAAAAACAATGGAAGCATATATAGTAACAGGATACAGAACAGCAGTTGGTAAAGCGCCGAAAGGTTCTTTGCGTTTTACACGCCCGGATGATATGGCGGCGACTGTAATAGAACGTCTGATGAAGGATGTTCCAAATCTTGACCCAGCTCGCATCGACGATTTGATTGTCGGTTGTGCAATGCCGGAAGCAGAACAAGGACTTAATGTCGCAAGACTCATTTCATTAATGGGATTAGATACAGACAAAGTTCCTGGTGTAACAGTCAACAGATATTGCGCATCAGGCTCAGAATCGATTGCGATTGCTGCAGCGAAAATCAAAGCTGGAATGGCAGAATGTATCATCGCTGGTGGTGCAGAAAGTATGTCTTATATCCCAATGGGAGGTTACAAACCAATCCCAGATACAGATTTAGCAAAATCAAATCCCGATTATTATTGGGGAATGGGATTGACAGCAGAAGCGGTTGCTAATGAATTCAAAGTGGGTCGTGAAGAACAAGACCAGTTTGCTTACAACTCTCATCAAAAAGCAATGAAAGCCATCCAAGAAGGAAAATTTGAAAATCAGATTGTTCCGATTGATGTGAAATATAATTTCCTTGATGAAAAAGAAAAAATTCAGACCAAAGAATATGCATTCAAGCAAGACGAAGGTCCAAGAGCTGATACTTCAATCGAAGCTTTGGCAAAATTGCGCCCTGTTTTTGCAGCGAATGGTTCTGTAACAGCTGGTAATTCTTCTCAAACTTCTGACGGTGCGGCATTCACAATGGTAATGTCCGAAAGAATGGTCAAAGAATTAAACCTAACACCAGTGGCGAGACTTCTCTCCTATTCTACGGTTGGAGTTCCACCAAGAATTATGGGAATTGGACCAATGTATGCCATTCCGAAAGCTTTGGAACAGGCAGGTCTTAAACAATCGAATATCGATTTATTTGAATTGAATGAAGCCTTTGCTTCTCAATCCGTTGCCATTTTAAGAGAATTGAACATCAATCCTGAAATTGTAAACGTAAACGGTGGCGCAATCGCACTTGGACATCCACTTGGCTGTACTGGAACTAAACTGACGGTTCAACTTCTTGACGAAATGAAACGCAGACAAAGCAAATACGGCGTTGTGACAATGTGCGTTGGAACTGGTCAAGGCGCAGCGAGTGTTTTCGAATTATTGTAAACTAAAAATCCAAAAAAAATATGTCAATTGAAACTAAAACATTAGACGGCGGCGAATTTCTTGTAAAGGAAATCACTGCAAACGAAATATTTTCCATCGAGGAACTTTCCGAAGAACAAAAGATGCTTCGCGATTCTGCCAAGGAATTCATAGATAAAGAAGTCGTTCCGAATAAGGAAAGATTCGAGAAAAAAGATTATGCTTACACGGAAGAAGTAATGCGTAAAATCGGGGAAATGGGATTCTTGGGAATCGCTGTTCCGGAAGCTTACGGCGGTTTGGGAATGGGATTCGTGACTACAATGCTGGCTTGCGATTACATCTCCGGAACGACCGGTTCATTGGCAACGGCTTATGGCGCGCACACAGGAATCGGAACACTTCCTATCTTGCTATACGGAACTGAAGAACAAAAGCAGAAATATCTTCCAGATTTGGCTGCGGGAACTAAATTCGGAGCGTATTGTTTGACTGAGCCTGATGCAGGTTCTGATGCCAACAGCGGAAAAACAAGAGCAAAACTTTCCGAAGACGGAAAACATTACATCATCAACGGACAAAAAATGTGGATTTCCAATGCGGGATTTGCCGATACGTTCACTTTGTTCGCTAAGATTGATGATGATAAAAACATCACCGGATTCGTCATCAACCGTTCTGAATTGGAAAATCCGGAAAGTCTGACTTTCGGAGAAGAAGAACACAAATTGGGAATCCGTGCGTCTTCTACGCGTCAGGTTTTCTTCAATGATATGAAAATTCCTGTTGAGAACCTTTTGGGCGAAAGAAACAATGGTTTCAAAATCGCTCTTAATGCACTTAACGTTGGTCGTATCAAATTGGCTGCTGCTTGTCTGGATGCACAAAGAAGAATCCTTAATTATTCTTTGAATTATTCTACGGAGAGAAAGCAATTTGGGGTTTCTATCAATACATTTGGAGCAATTCGTAAGAAATTGGCAGAGATGGCAACGGGCGCTTTCGTGAGTGAAGCTGGTTCTTACAGAGCGGCAAAAAATGTGGAAGACAAAATCGAAGAATTGGTTGCTGGCGGAATGAACCACGAGCAGGCGGAACTGAAAGGTGTGGAAGAATTCGCGGTTGAATGTTCTATCCTGAAGGTTTTCGTGTCGGATTTAGCACAGCATACAGCAGATGAAGGCATCCAAATCTACGGTGGAATGGGATTCTCAGAAGATACACCTATGGAATCTGCTTGGAGAGATTCAAGGATTTCCAGAATCTACGAAGGGACCAATGAAATCAACAGACTTTTAGCAGTTGGGATGTTAATCAAACGTGCGATGCAAGGCAAAATCGATTTGCTAACACCTGCGAAAAACGTCGCTAAAGAATTGATGAGCATTCCGTCTTTTGACATTCCTGATTATTCAGAATATATGTCTGAGGAAAAAGAAGTGATTAAGAATTTGAAGAAAGTATTCTTGATGGTTTCCGGTTCTGCGCTTCAAAAATATATGATGGACATCGAGAAGCAGCAGCATTTGCTACTAAACGCTTCCGAAATCCTGAACCAAATCTATATGGCAGAATCAGCAATTCTGAGAGCGGAGAAACATTTCTCAACAGATTCTGTAGAAGCAGCAATGGCAAGATTGAATCTTTACAAAGCTGTTGAAATCATCACAACCAACGCCAAAGAAGGTATCGTTTCTTTCTCAGAAGGCGACGAGCAAAGAATGATGTTAGCTGGTTTAAGACGTTTTACTAAATACGTGAACACACCAAATCCAATTGCTTTGACAGAAAAAGTTGCCGCTCATTTTATCGAGAAAGGTTCTTACTAAATAATCAATTTAATTATAACCAAAACTGCCTCAGAGATTTCTGAGGCAGTTTTATTTTATTATTTTTCGTCCATTAATTTTTGACCTAAATAACCAATGATGTAAAATGTAAAAATAGAAATAACTAAGAATATGATTTGAAAAATATATAATGTTAGATTGAAATCATTACTTAGTAAATTTATAATTAAGATAACAATAGAGGGAATTAAACCAAACGATATAATACTTGTAATTATCAATGCAACTAATTGCCATCTAAATTTTCTTTTAGAATTGGAAATACCAGAAGAGAATTTTACTATAGATTGACCAAATAGAATTATTGCCATCATAACCCACTCTGTGTTATAAAAAATGAGTTCAGACTGATTTTGATACAATCTAACAATTGCAATAACAATAAGAGGTAAAATTGTGAATATAATTTCAGATGTTAAAACATAAAAAATATTTCTTTCTAATTTCATTAGTTTTTGATTATTCCTAAAATTTTTATAATTTCTGTCTTTTCTGATATTAGGTAGCCATTCCTATTGTATTTAAAATTTTGTTTAATTTTTACTTTTAAAGAATCTCCTGGAACAACAATTTCTTGACCATTTTTAAATTTTTCAAGCCAATCCTCATCTAAAATTTTTATTTTAATTGATTTATTTCCGTGCTTAAATTCCCATTGAGAATCGCCTAAAAAATCTGGTTTTTTGATTTTATAAAATGCAATAGAATCATTATTTATTTCTTCAGCTGTTAATGCTTTCTCAACATCTTCAATATTGATTTTTGCTATATTATTGGTTAATTCTTCTGAAGAATTTTGATTATTACTAAAAATTAATTTTTCATTCTCAGATAATTTGTTTGTAGTTTCTGAAATATTATTAAGGCTTTTTGCAAGTTCTAAAATATCTGGACTACCATAATTAAAGGTTGTATCAAGTTCTTCTTCTTTTGCTATAACTTCAATATCAGATGAAAGCTTATCTAAATCTTCAACACTACTTTTACCGTTTTGTAGAAATTCTAAAGCTTTACTTCTAGATTTATCTATAAAAACTGAAACTTTTTTAGGGTCTTCTAAATCATCTAATTTATCTTCTTCATTAATTATCAATTCATCCCATAATTTTGCAATTAGTGAACCTTTTTCAATATCGTTAAGGAACATCTTAGTTGACACGCTAGTATTTATACACTTAGCAAGTACTGTATCCAAAGACCTGATATCTTCTATAATTTCAGCAAATGACCTAAATAATCTACTCGGATTTTCAGTGTTTTTATCAAATTCCAATTTGATTTCAAATTCACTTATTACTGTTTTTTTCATCTTAAAAATCAAATATTTTGTAAAACTCCAAAGTGTTCATAAAAATATACTAACTTAAGAAAAAAATCAAAACAAACTCAATTGTATCCCATCATTCCCTTTCGGCGGCTTCGCATCACCAAAAACAGTTTTCCCACCAAATCGCCAGGAGTTTTGCTGCTCCTCTTCTATCACTTTTTCAAGATTAAAATCCGGCGTGAATTGCTCTTCGGTTCTCACAGCTATTTCGTGTAGTTTCTTAATCGCAAGATTCTTATCCGTATTACCCAACTTAGCTTTCTCGATTCCGGTTTTTAGGATAGAAATCGTTTCGTCATAAGTTTGGGTCGGAACAGGAAACGGATGACCGTCTTTTCCGCCGTGCGCAAAAGAAAAACGCGCAGGGTCCGTAAATCTGGAAGGCGCCCCGTGAATCACTTCACTCACCAAAGCCAAAGACTGCATCGTTCGTGGGCCAACGCCTTTCAGCATCAGCAAATCTTCAAAATTCTCAGGTTCATTTTCTCTTGCCAGCCAAAGAATATTACCGAGCTTTTTCATATCAACATCACTTGCCAAAACCTCGTGATGAGCCGGCAAAATCAACCGCTGGAAATCCTGCATCCACTTCTCGGAATCGGTTTTTGTGATGTCAACTATTCCGTTTCTGTTTTGTTCTGCTTCAGAAGATGTGAGGTTGAGAATATTTCCACGATTAACGCCAGAGATTCCAGTGTGAGGTTCATTGACAAAAGAAGTTACATTTTCCGACAGCCAATGGTAACGTCTCGCCGTTCCGTCAGAATCGTGCATCCCTTGCTGGACAACCGCCCAATTCCCTTGGTCAGACAAAATAAAATTATGCAGATAAAGCTGGTAACCATCTTGGATAGCCGTGTTATCAACCTTCGCAGACAACTTACTGCAACGTACCAATTCATCGCCATTCAACCCCGTCGAATCTGCAATTTTCAGCAATTCATTCGGTGCATCTTTGGAGAATTTTCCTTTTCCACCGGCAATATAAATTCCAAGAGATTTAGAATTCGGATTAATGGAACGTTTCAACGCACCCATCACAGAAGTCGTAATGCCTGAAGAATGCCAGTCCATTCCCATCACCGCTCCAAAACTCTGAAACCAAAATGGGTCGGCTAATCTTCGCAAGACTTCATCTTTTCCGTAATCTGCAAGAATCACTTCCACAATCGCAAGCCCAAGTCTGGCCATACGTTCGTATAGCCAAGGCGGAACCTGACCGTAATGAAGTGGCAAATCTGCAGTTCCGGAACGTTTCATTTTTTATATTTTAATCGCAAAGACGCAAATTTTATCTGGTAATTGAACTTTTCAAGACGCAAAACTTTGCGACTTTTATAATACAGTCATTTAAATTTCTTTTGCGTCTTTGCGATAATTTATTTCTCGAAAAATGCATTTAGATTTTCAAGATTCTTTTTATCGCTTCCTGCAAAAACTTCATTATCTGTGATGAAAACCGGACGTTTCAAAAAACTGTAATGGTCAAGAATCAATTTCCTAAAATCCTTTTCTTTCAGAGTATTCACATCAATTCCTCTTTCTTTAATTTGTGTCGATTTTTTGCTAAAAAGCGCTTCATAAGATTTTGATTTCTCATACATCTCTTCCAATTCGGCTTCTGTTACAGGTTGAGATTTTATTTCTCTCAGTTCCCAATCGGAAAGGTCAAGAGGCGTCATTATTTTCTTGTTGGTTCCGCAGGTTTTGAGATAGAATACTTTTTTCATTGTTGTTAAAGTCAAGAGATTTAAAAATAGAATTTGAGAATTACAAATTTAATGCAAATGTCAAAGGAATAAAACATAAATATTGAAGTTATAATCTAAAATTTCTTCCCTATTTTTGATACATAATAAGAATAAAATGGAAAACAAACCAGTGACGTTTCAGTTTATATCTGAACCAACAGACGTTAATTTTGGAGGCAATGTGCACGGCGGAAGCGTGATGAAATGGATAGACCAAGTAGGTTATGCCTGCGCCAGCAATTGGTCTGGAACGTATTGTGTAACAGTTTATGTCGGCGGAATCCGTTTTTATCAACCGATTAAAATCGGAGAAATTGTCAAATTAGAATCACATGTCATTTTCACAGGAAGCACAAGTATGCATATTGCTATTGATGTATTTTCCAGAAATGTAAAAGAGAAACAATTCGAGAAGAAAACACATTGTATTATCGTTTTTGTAGCAGTTGATGAAAATGGAAAAGCAATGGAAGTTCCGAAATGGATTCCTACTACGGAAAAGGAATTACAACTAGAACAATATGCTAAAAAACTAATGAATCTCAGAAAAGATATTGAAGACGAAATGAAACCTTTCCTTTGAAGAATTAATAATTTAAACAATTTATATTTAAGAATCAGCAATTCATATTAGTTATAAATTGAATAAAATTACTCAATTGATTTATTTTATAAACTTGACAATACATAATTTTGCCCCGGATTTATAAATTTATAAAATTGAACAAAAAAATTATCAGTTTATTAGCCTTATCATTAATGGTTAATATCAATGCACAAGTTTTCAATGCAGGTTTCGAGAATAATAATGGGACGCCGTTGTCTCAATTCAAAACAATCAATGCAGATGGATTAACGGTTCCAGAATGGGGACAAGTACAGGAATTCAACACAGAAGCTTGGATTCAGTTTTACGATGGTTATGATAACAAAATCGCTTTCAGTACCTCTTATTATGACCCTGAAGGTCAGGCAAACGATTGGTTGATTACACCAGCAATTACAATTCCTAACACTGGAACGCCAACACTTTACTGGAAAGGAAAATCTTACGATTTCGATTACACAGATTCTTATGCTGTAAAGGTTTCAGAAACTAATAACAATCAAGAATCTTTCACACCTCTTACACAGATTGATGCTGAACAACCTTTTGACTATGCATCTCATACTTTAGATTTGTCTGCTTACAAAGGAAAAACCATCTATCTTGCTTTTGTTAACAACACGAATAGCGGAACTTATTTGGCTTTGGATGATTTATATGTCAGTCAATCTGCTGATTGCGTTATGCCTTCATTAGACGGATTTTCAGTTTCAAATCTTAAACCAAATTCAGTAACAATTGATTGGTCGGCAACAAGCGGAATTAATAGTTATGATACAGGATTGACGACTTTTGACACATCAGTTTCTTCAAAAGGAATTACTTCTTCTACAACTAAGAGTTTTGATAATTTAGAAGCAGGAAAAAGATACCAGTTCTTTTTGAAAAATGCGGATTGTGGTTCTGGTTGGGCTGGACCAAAATCAGTTTGGACACCTACAGAATTACCTTATTCTTATGATTTCGAAAAAACGGTTGAGAATTACGGCGAATATGATTCTGATGGTTGGGCTTCCACAACTTGGTTGATGGGAGATAATCAATCTGTTGCACAAAACGGAAGTGGTTACGCTTATAACAATACGAGCACTTCTGCTGCTGGAAAAAATGACTGGATTTTCTCTTATCCAATCTATTTGAAAAATGGAGAAACGGTTACAGCAAAATATTATACATCAATAGGAAACGAATCTGCTGAACCAGCTACTTTGAAAGTGGCTGTAGCAAGTGCGCCGGACAAAAGTAATATCACTGTAAATCTAAGCACCCAAACTGTTTCTCAACAAATTTATACAGAGCATACAGTTAGTTACACTGCAACAGCTGACCAAGTTTACTATATTGGATTCGGAAATACGACGCCAAAAGTTACGACAACTACAGCTTTGAGATTGGATAATATCAGTTTCTCAAAAAGCAATTTGGCTGTGAATGATGTTAACAAAACCAACATCAAAGTTTTTCCTAATCCTGTTGTTGACCAGTTGAATATCAAAACAGACGAGACAGTCAAATCGGTTCAAGTCTATTCTTTAGACGGAAAATTGCTTAAAACACTTAACGGAAATACGACCACAGTTGATTTTAAAAATTATCCAAAAGGTTCTTATTTGGTGAAGATTGAAACCAACAAATCAACGACTTCTCAAAAAGTTATAAAATAAGTTGAGAAAAATAGTTGCAGAATTAAAAATCATTTCTAAATTTGCTGTAATGAAAACAATGAACAATAACTGGTGGTGGCTTTCAAACTCTTTGTCGGGTCTGAAAGGATTATCGGTGTTCTAAAATTCTGAACTAACTATAACTCAATCATAATAAGACTTCGACATTTTTTGTTGAAGTCTTTTTTTATTAATGACTTTGACAAGCTTTAATAAAAATGAAAATTATTTAAAATGAACTTGGAAAACATCATCAATATAAAAACCGTTGTCAAATCTCAATTAGCAGATTTGTTCACGCCAATCGGGATTTACCTTCGCCTTCGCGACCAGTTTCGTGATACAATTCTTCTGGAAAGTGCAGGAAATCAGAACTCTGAAAATTCATTTTCTTTCATCTGTGTCAACGCCATTGCCGGAATTGAAATCCGAAATTACAACGAAGCTGAACTGAAATTTCCACTTGAAAATCCTCAGAAAATCAATCTAGAAAAAGAGAAATTGTCTGATTTGATGCAGGAATTCTCCAATTGCTTCAAATCTGAAAAACCAAACCACGAGATTGGAAAGCAAGCACAAGGATTTTTCGGATATACGAGTTATGATGCGATTCCGTTTTTTGAAAATATTAAATTCAAGGAACAATCGGAAGAAAATAAAATCCCGTTGATGCGTTATCGCCTTTATCAATATGTGATTGCCATCAATCATCACAACGACGAAATGTTCTTGATTGAAAATAAAATCAATGGATTGAAATCAGAACTTTCAACATTGGAAAGTATTATCAATCAAAAAAATGCACCAGTTTTCCCTTTCGAGATTACTTCAGAAGAAACTTCAAATCTAACCGATGCAGAATATCTGGAATCTGTAGAATTTGCTAAAAAACATTGTTTCCGTGGTGATGTTTTTCAATTGGTTTTGAGCAGAAGATTTGAACAGAAATTCCAAGGTGATGAGTTCAATGTGTATCGTGCTTTACGAAATATCAATCCTTCTCCTTACTTATTTTTCTTCGATTATGGTGATTATAAATTGATGGGTTCAAGTCCGGAAAGTCAACTGATTATCAAAAACGGAAAAGCTATTATTCATCCGATTGCAGGAACTTTCAAAAGAACAGGAAACGTTGAAAAAGATTTGGAATCCGCAGAAGAGCTCAAAAAAGACCCGAAAGAAAATGCAGAACACACGATGTTGGTAGATTTGGCAAGAAACGATTTGAGCATTCACGGGAAAAATACAACGGTTTCCAAACTGAAGGAAATTCATTTTTTCTCACACGTGATTCATATGGTTTCTGAAGTCGTAACCGATGTTAAAGAAGACCAAAATCCATACGAAATGATTGCAACAACTTTCCCACAAGGCACTTTGAGTGGTGCTCCAAAATACCGCGCAATGCAGTTAATTGACGAGCACGAGAAAACTTCCAGAAGTTATTACGCAGGTTGCATTGGGTTTGTCGGCTTCGACGGCAGTTGCAATCAAGCCATTATGATTCGAACTTTCCTGAGTAAAAACAATACTTTATTTTACCAGGCCGGCGCTGGAATCACAGCGAAATCGTTTGCAGAAAGTGAACTTCAGGAAGTCAATAACAAATTAGGTGCTTTGAAAAAAGCAATCATTAAAGCAGAAAAATTATGAAAATATTAGTCTTCGATAACTACGACAGTTTCACCTATAATCTCGTTCAAATCATAGAACAAATTGTTGGCGAAAAAGTAGATGTTTACAGAAATGACCAAATTCCTTTGGAGGAAATCGAAAAATACGACAAAATCATTCTTTCTCCAGGTCCCGGAATTCCGGAAGAAGCAGGAATTTTGTTAGATGTGATTAAAAAATATGCATCAACAAAATCCATATTTGGAGTTTGTCTTGGCCAGCAAGCGATTGCGGAAGCTTTCGGTGGAAGTTTGATTAACCTCTCCGAAATCTATCACGGCGTTGCCACAGAATCGATTCAAACCAATCCGCACAAAATTTTCAATAATCTTCCCGAAACTTTAGAAGTTGGTAGATACCATTCTTGGGCTGTAAATCCTGATGATTTCCCTGCCGAATTAGAAATCACAAGCGTTGACAGAAACGGAATGATTATGAGTTTGAAACATAAAACCTACGATGTTCACGCCGTTCAATATCATCCGGAAAGTATCTTGACACCCGATGGTAAAAAGATTTTGGACAATTTTTTAACTCAATAATTTCTGTTTTAATGAATCATTTATTAGAAAAAGATTTGAAAAACCTCGAGAATCTTTTGCAAAAGGTCAAAGAACAAGGTTTATCATATTTGGAAAATATTTCTGAAAGACCAACGCAGTTGAATCATCAGTTGCCAAAAGAAATTCCATTCATAGAAAATGGACAAGGCTCAGAGGAAGCTTTCAAGATTTTTAAGGAGCGTTTGGAGCCTCTGATGGTCGCTTCTTCGGGACCCCGATATTGGGGGTTTGTCACTGGTGGCACCACTCCAGCGTCGATTATGGGCGATTGGCTGACCAGTATTTATGACCAAAATACGCAAGCTTTGAACGGCGCTGGAGACATTTCCGGACAAATCGAAATGGAAACAATCGAGATGCTTTTAGATTTTTTCGAATTGCCAAAAGATTATCTGGGCGGATTTGTGAGCGGTGCAACAATGTCCAATTTCACTTGCCTTGCTGTTGCCAGACAATGGATTGGTAAACAATTGGGCAAGGATTTTGCGAAAGATGGAATCACCGAAAAAATCAATATTTTGTCAGCCGTTCCACATTCGTCTTCCGTGAAATCCCTTTCTATGCTAGGAATTGGAAGCAATAATATCACAAAAATTAAAATCCAAAACGGAAATAGAGAATGTGTCGACATCAATGATTTGGAAGAAAAAATTCAGCAATTGAATGGCAATCCTTTCATTTTAATTTCCAGTGCAGGAACAGTAAACACAGTTGATTATGATGATTTCGAAGCCATTTCAAAACTGAGAGAAAAATATAATTTTTGGTGGCATATCGACGGTGCTTTTGGTGCATTTGCAATATGTTCAGACCATCAAAAACATTATCTGAAAGGTTGGGATAATGCGGACAGCATTACGATAGACAATCATAAATGGATGAATGTTCCTTACGAAAACGCTACTTTTTTCATTAAGGAAAAACATAAATTAGAGCAAGTTGAAACCTTCCAAAATTCCAGTGCGCCATATCTTGGCGACCTGATGGAAAAGTTTAGTTATCTCAATTTTCTGCCTGAAAATTCCAGAAGACTGAAAGCGCTTCCGGTTTGGTTTTCGCTGATGGCTTACGGGAAAGATGGTTTCAAAGAAATTGTTGAGAGCAACATCAATTTATCTCAATATTTCGGACAACTTTTGAAAAACGACGACGATTTTGAATTGCTTGCGCCTGTCAGATTGAACACCGTTTGTTTTACTTTGAAAAATCAAGATTCGGAACAAGTTTTACAATTTTTGGATCAATTAAATAAAACTCAAAAAGTATTTCTCACGCCAACGTTTTATGACGGAAAACAAGCCGTCAGAAGTGCTTTAGTCAATTGGAGAACAGAAAAATCCGATGTCGATTTGGTTTTCAGTTTAATGAAAGACTTGCTAAAAAATTAGAAAAATGAAAGAAATCCTACAATATCTTTTCAATCACCAAACTTTGACGAAAGCTGAAGCCAAAGCGATTCTGATTGAAATTTCACAAAATAAATTCAACGAAAGCGAGGTCATTTCCTTCATCACCGTTTTCCTGATGCGCACGATTACGCTGGAAGAACTCACAGGTTTCCGAGAAGCATTACTTCAATTAGCAAAACCTATCGATTTGGGAACGAACGACTTGGTTGATATTGTCGGAACTGGTGGCGATGGAAAAAACACTTTTAATATTTCAACCTTGGCTAGTTTCATCGTTGCCGGAACTGGACAGAAGGTGGCTAAGCAAGGTAATTACGGTGCATCTTCAATTTCTGGTTCGTCCAATGTTTTGGAAGAATTAGGCTACAAATTCAAAGATAATTCCGAAGATTTGAAAGCCGATTTGGAAAAAGGAAACATCTGTTTTCTTCACGCACCGCTGTTTCATCCCGCTTTGAAATCCGTTGCGCCTTTCAGAAAGCAGCTAGGTTTGAAAACTTTTTTCAATCTTTTGGGACCGCTAGTCAATCCTGCACGTCCCGATTTTACGATGATTGGCGTGGCAAATCTCGAAATTGCGAGAGTTTATCAATATCTTTTGCAAAAACAAAAAAGCGAGTTTATGCTCGTTCACGCTTTAGATGGTTATGACGAAATTTCTTTGACAGGCGACACTAAAACTTTCAATAAATCTGGCGAAAAAATATATTCCGCAGAAGATTTGAAATTCAAAAATATCGCTCCAGAAAGTATTTTCGGAGGCAATACGAAAGAAGAAGCTTCAAAAATTTTCCTCCAAATTCTCCAGGGAAAAGGAACCGAAGAGCAAAATTCCGTCGTTCTTGCAAATGCTTCCATCGCTTTGGAAAATACTGGAAAGTTTAGAAATTATGACGATTGTTTAGCTTTGGCAAAGGAAAGTTTGGAAAGTGGAAAAGCATTACAGAGTTTAAAAAATATTATTAATTAAACCAAAATTAAACCAAACCTTCAAGGTTTCTAAAACCTTGAAGGTTCAATAATAAGGATATGAACATCTTAGATAGAATCATCGAACGAAAAAAACAGGAAGTTGCAGAAGCAAAATCCAAAATTCCTGTTGAACAACTGAAAGATTCAGAGTTTTTTGGCAGACCAACTTTTTCATTAAAAGAAACCATCAAAACAAAATCCGGAATCATTACGGAATTTAAAAGACAATCACCAAGCAAGGGCATTATCAACGATAAAGTTTCACCTTTAGATGTTGTTTCTGCTTACGAAAAATTCGGAGCAAGTGCGATTTCCATTTTGACAGATAAAGATTTTTTCGGTGGAAGTTTTGAGGATATTTTGAGTGTCAGAAATCACATTAATATTCCGATTTTAAAAAAAGATTTTATGGTTGATGAATATCAGTTTTACGAAGCCAAATCAATTGGAGCAGACGTAATTTTATTGATTGCTGCTTGCCTTTCTCCGACTCAGGTTTCAGAATTTACAGAATTGGCCCATTCTCTCAATCTCGAAGTTTTGTTGGAAATTCATTCCGAAGAAGAACTAAAGCATATCAACAAAAATGTCGATTTCGTAGGAATCAATAACAGAAATTTGAAAGATTTCAAAGTGGATCTGCAACATTCCGTAGATTTGAAAAACCAGCTTCCAAACGATATTTTGTCAGTCGCAGAAAGCGGAATTTACAACGAAGAAGATTTTAAATTCCTGAAAGAAAAAGGTTTCGACGGGTTTTTGATGGGCGAATACTTTATGAAGAATGAAAATCCGGGACAAAAATTTGGGAAATTCATTCAAGAAGTTGGAAATTAAGTTTTAGAGATGAAATATCAATTAAAGGTTTGTGGATTAACAAAACTCAATCAGATTAAAGAATTGGTTGAGTTGAAAGTTGACTTTCTGGGATTTATCTTTTATGAAAAATCTCCGAGATATGTTCTGAATCAGTTGAGTTTGGAGCAGATTTCAGAAATCAATCATCAGAGAAAAGTTGGTATTTTCGTGAATGAAAGCATTAAGGGAATTTCTGAAATAGCTTCGGAAGCTCAACTTGATATAATTCAGTTACACGGTGATGAAGATGAAAAATATATAAAGCTATTAAGGCAAATGATAGGTGAAAACGTTAAAATTATCAAAGTCATTAGAATAGGAAATCAAACATCAGAAGAATTAAAAAAAACCATCAACCAACAACCGACAACAATCAACTATCTTTTGTTTGACACAGATTCCAAAGCATTTGGCGGAACAGGCAAAACCTTTGATTGGAATATTTTAAATGATATCGAAATTCCAATTCCTTATTTTTTAAGTGGCGGAATCTCATTAGAAAACTTCAATCAACTGACAACTATCAACCATCAACCAACTGCACTCGATATTAACTCAAAATTTGAAATCGAAGCTGGAAATAAAGATTTAGAAAAAGTAAAAGTATTTTTATCATTAATAAAAAATGAAGCATCATCAATATAAAAATAAAATAGTCTGGACAGGAAACACCGGCGAATCCACGAAAAACTATCGTTCTTATCAAAGGAATTATACAATTTCTGTCGATGGAAAAGCTGATATTTTGGGCTCATCCGACCCTGCGTTTTTAGGAAATCCAGGACTTCATAATCCTGAAGATTTGCTGTTAGCTTCGGTTTCTTCGTGTCATTTGTTGTGGTATCTTCATCTTTGTTCTTTGAACAAAATTCTGGTTTTGGAATATGAAGATTTTGCAGAAGGAACAATGATTGAAAATGAAAACGGAAGTGGGAAATTCAGTGAAATTATATTGAAACCAAGGATTGTTGTTGCTGAAAAAGAAATGATTGAAAAAGCGGTTGAACTTCATCAGAAAGCGAATGAATATTGTTTCATTGCCAATTCTTTGAACTTTGAAGTGAAGCATCATCCAGATATAACAGCAAAATAAATTGGGAAATGCAATATTCTATTAAACGCTCAAAAGACTTATCAGATAACGAAATCGAGTTAATTTTAAAATCCTGGGAAATAGAAGATTGGCTTGATTTAGATTCTTCGAGTTTCAAAATGAAATTTGAAAATTCTGAATTTCATTTTTTAGAAAACGATGACAGAATTGTTTCGCTGGCAAGAATCAATTTTGATTTTAAACTAGAAATACAAGAGAATCTACAAAGTTTTGCTGAACTTGTCGGATTGGTTTCTGTAGAAAAAACAAAAGGATACGGCAGTTTTTTGCTTAATAAAATGATGACCAATTTAAAAGAGAGAGAAATTGAAACCATAGGATTTTGTAAATTGGAATTAAGACCATTTTATGAAAGGAATGATATCCAAATCCTTTATGGAAATGGAATTTTCATAACAGAATTTGATAATAATAAATGGATAGATTCCGATGACGATGATATTTTAATCATCAAGACTTCCGAAGAAAACATCAATATATTGCGAAGTCTGAATGAACAGAATAAAGCAATTTTAGTATAACGACTTAGAAAAATTTAAGAATAAATGAACTTTCAAAACCCAGATAAAAACGGTTACTACGGCGATTTCGGCGGTGCTTTCATCCCCGAAATGCTTTATCCGAACGTTGCCGAATTACAGGAAAAATATTTACAAATCATCGAGTCAGAAGAATTCCAAAATGAATTTCAGGATTTGTTGAAGAACTATGTTGGGCGTGCTACTCCACTCTATTTTGCTAAAAATCTGAGCGAAAAATATCAGACTCAAATTTTTCTGAAAAGAGAAGATTTGAATCATACCGGAGCGCATAAAATCAATAACGCTTTGGGACAGGCTTTGCTCGCTAAAAAATTAGGAAAACACAGAATTATTGCAGAAACAGGAGCCGGACAACACGGTGTTGCAACGGCAACTGCCTGCGCCTTGCTTGGTTTGGAATGCATCGTTTATATGGGCGAAATCGATATTCAAAGACAAGCGCCAAACGTTGCCCGAATGAAAATGTTGGGAGCGACTGTAATTCCAGCAACTTCAGGTTCAAAAACCTTAAAAGACGCTGTGAATGAAGCTTTGCGAGACTGGATAAATAATCCTTCCACAACGCACTATATTATCGGAAGTGTAGTTGGCCCACACCCATTTCCAGATTTGGTAGCTAGATTTCAATCAATTATTTCAAAAGAAATCAAAGAGCAATTGAATGAAAAAATAGGAAGAGAAAATCCTGATTATGTGATTGCCTGTGTTGGTGGCGGAAGTAATGCGGCAGGAACTTTTTATCACTATGTAAATGAAGACAATGTGAAAATCATTGCAGCGGAAGCGGGCGGTTTAGGTGTTGATTCAGGGAAATCTGCTGCTACTACTTTTCTTGGAACTTTAGGAATTCTGCACGGAAGTCAAAGTCTTGTAATGCAAACCGAAGATGGACAAGTCATTGAACCACATTCGATTTCTGCAGGTTTGGATTATCCTGGGATTGGTCCAATGCACGCCAATCTTTTTAATCAACAAAGAGCAGAATTTTTCAGTATTAATGATGATGAAGCTTTGAAATCAGCTTTTGAACTGACAAAAATCGAAGGCATTATTCCGGCTTTGGAAAGTGCGCACGCTTTGGCTGTGTTCGACAAAAAGAAGTTTGAGAAAAATGATATTGTCGTGATTTGTCTCAGTGGACGCGGTGACAAAGATATGGAAACTTATTTGAAACATCTTTAAATCTGTAAAATGTAAAACGTATTAATGCATTTATGATTCTCAATCGTCAATACATTTTACGTGAATACTTTAATACATAAAACAAAATGAAAAAACTAAACATATATTTCACAGCCGGAATTCCAACTTTGCAAGACACGGGAAAAATCGCTAAACTGATTCAGGAATCTGGGGCTGATATGATGGAAATCGGGATTCCTTATTCTGACCCTGTCGCAGATGGACCTGTGATTCAGGAGGCTCATTCTCTGGCATTGAAAAACGGAATGTCCATCAAAAAGCTATTCGAACAATTGGCAGAAATCAAAGAATCTGTTATGATTCCGAAGATATTGATGGGTTATCTGAATCCTGTTCTTCAGTTCGGATTCGAGAACTTTTGTAAGAAATGTGCAGAAGTCGGTATTTCCGGTTTGATTATTCCGGATTTGCCACCGGTTGCATTTGAACAATACGGTAAAATCCTGAAAAAACACAACCTGAATTTCACATTTCTGGTAACGCCCGAAACTTCGGAAGAACGCATCCAATATCTGGATTCTTTGAGTTCCGGGTTTTTATACGCCGTGAGTTCCTCTTCCACAACAGGAAACGACAATGCTTTTCTCAAGAACGAAAATTATCTGGACAGATTAGCTTCTTTAGAATTGAAAAACCCTGTTTTCATCGGGTTTGGAATCAAGAGTAAAGAAGATTTTGAGAATGTAACAGAAAAAGCACAAGGCGGCATTATCGGAACTGCCTTTGTGAAGATTCTGCTGGAAAATCAGGATTGGGAAGAGAAAGCAGAAAGCTTTATCAGAAGTTTGAAAAATTAATAAAAAACAGTCTTACTTCGGAAGTAAGACTGTTTTTGTTATTAAAAGAAATATTGGTTCAGTTCTTCAACAAAACTATTCTCAGAAGGACTCCATCCTAATTTTCCCCTGGTCTGTAAATTTGTTGCCGGACAATCTTCCTGCACAAAGTAAGTCATCCAAGTGAAATATTCTGGTGCTTCTTCTAGAGATAATGATTTTACAGGAATATCAAGTTTTTCACCAATCAGTTCTGCAAATTCTTTCATTGACAATGGTTTATCATTATTAACGGCATTATACCTCGCTCCAGTTTCTCCTCTTTCAAGTGCTAAACGAAATATCTTTGCAGCATCCGCACGATGAACAGCCGGCCAAACATTATTACCCTCACCAATATAAGCTGCTAATCCTTTAGACTTCGCTAACTCAGTAATCATCACTCCAAAACCTCCTTTAAAACCCAATTCAGAATTACCATAAACACTCGGGGAAAGACGGACAATAGATGCTTTAACGCCATATTCTGATAAATCCACAAAAGCTTTTTCAGAAAATCTGATTGATTCTGCCGGCGCTTTACTTTCTTCTGTGATTTTCCCGTCGATAAGTGGAAGTCCCAAGGTTCCGCCTGTTACCACAATTGGTTTATCGGTTCCTTTCAAAACTTCTCCCATTGCTTCGATTGCTTTTTGGTCTTTGAGTGCATTACTCTGATAATCAGAAAAATCGTGGATAAAAGCCGTATGAATAACGCCATCCGCCTCTCTTGCTCCTTTTTGCAGAATATCTAGACTTTCCAAATCTCCCATCAAAACTTCTGCTCCGGCTTCTCGGATGGATTTTGCAGATTCTTCCGAGCGAGCTAAACCTACTACCTGATGACCATTTGCTAATAATTCTTTTACAACTGCTGAGCCTACAAATCCTGAAGCTCCTGTTACAAATACTTTCATATTCTTAAATTTTGTTTGTTAATTTCTAATACAAATTTAGTAGTGAAAGCATCTCAAAAACGAGGTCATTTGACACAATTTTTATATTAATCCAATAAAAAGAATTAATTTTAAATATAATTTCAGTTTAGAAAATGTCAGAGATTCTTAAAAATTACTTTCAGAGAGTTTTACCCGATTTTACAGAAGAAAAGTTCAATTTCATCTTATATAAAAGTCAACTGATAAAACTCCAGCGTAAAGAGATTGTTTGTAAACAAGGCGAAGTTTGTAATTTGAAAATCTTTGTTGCCAAAGGACTTTTGCGGAATTATTCAATCTCTGAAGATGGCAATGAACATATTCTTCAGTTTGTGAACGAAATGTCCTGGACCACCGACCCCGAAAGTTTCTACAATAATTCGCCTTCAAAACTCAATATCGAAGCAATGGAAGCTTCGGAAATCTTCGCTTTCAATCTAGAAGATTTTGCGGAACTAAGAGAACAAATCTCTGAACTTAATATTTTTGTAGAAAACATCCTGACAAGAAAATCGATGGAAATCCATAAAAGGCTTTTGATGAATATCAGTAGCAGTCCGGAAGAAAAATACCTGGATTTCATCAACACTTATCCTGATATCTTCAATCGTGTTCCTCTGCATATGGTTGCTTCCTATTTGGGACTTTCCAGGGAAACCTTGTCGCGTGTCCGAAGAAATATTTTAAAAACTGTTTTGTAAACATTAAGGATATACATAAAAATTCTCACAGATTTAGCTAATTGAACAAATTCTATCATCTGCTCAATTAGCTAAATCTGCGAGAGATAAAAACCAAATAAAAAAGAGCTTCAAAATTTTGAAACTCTTTTTTGTTTTTTTTTAATCTCTTTCGAATATCGTCGAAAATGCCGAAGTGACCAGCGACAGCAAAATACTAAAAAGCAGCGCCCACCAGAAGCCATCCACTTGCATACTTCCCATTACGTATGCGGCTAGAAGTATGATCAATGCATTGATGACGAATGAAAACAGGCCAAGCGTCAGAATCGTGATCGGTAATGATAAAATCGATAAAATCGGTTTGACAATCAGATTCAGAAGTCCTAGAACGATAGCAAAAATAATGGTAGAACCAAAGCTGTCAAAGTGTACTCCTGAAAGGATCTTACTAAGCAAAAATGCTGAAATGGCTGTTATCAGCAAACGGATAATAAAGTTCATAGTTTATAATTTAATTGGTTAGACAATCTCATTCAAAAATCAGACCTATTATTTGTATCGCTTATAGACTTTTACCTCATTATACTGCAGATCCTTCTCTTTCTCCAGTTTGTCAGGAATCAGTATACCCGAAAGATGATCTATCTCATGCTGGAAAATCACGGCGGTAAAACCTTCCACCATTTCGTCGTGCTTCTTATTATCAAGGTCATAATACTCCAGACGGATGCTGTAACTTCTGTAGAAAGCATCTCGGAAGTTCTCTATGGAAAGGTCGCCTTCCGGTCCTTTGTTCATAAGTTCCGAACGCCAAACAATTTTCGGATTGATAAAATATTCTACGGGAAGTCCTGTTTTATCAAAGCGTTGAACCAAAACCACTCTCCTATTGATTCCGACCTGTGGCGCAGCAATCCCTACACCTCCGCCTGTTCCAGCCAAAGCCAATCTCATTCTGTCTATCAAAAACGGCAAAGTTTTATCCTTTGGCGAGATATCTTCTGATTGATTTAGCAAAACCTTGTGTTGCTCCTCGGTATCCGTCTGGTAGATTGGCAAGGCTGACTTCACATCGCCCGCCAAGATGAGTTCTTTTTCGTCCTTAGAAAACTTTTGGGAAGATCCGAGGAAACCTATCAGAAGTAATAAAAGGAAAGTGAAATTTCGCATAATTCAATTTTAAAATCAAAGATAATAGTTTGGGCACCTTTATCCACGCTCCGTTCCCAATCTTTTTTGCAGAACGTTCCGAATCAATAGAAATTGAGCACAAACAAAAAGGATTTCCACTCAACTCGGAGTGCGCTTCGCCCGATAGAAAGTGAGAAATTACTACAAAGATTTAAGTAAAATCGAAGCTGTTTCAAAGCTCAAAAATGCCCTTCGCCAAGTCCGATGGATAGTACATTTGCAGATGGCATCAAAAACAACTTGATGTTTTACTAAAAAGGTCAAGTTGTTTTAGTGAAAAGGTCTTGATGTTTTTAGTAAAACATACGGACGTTTTTGAGATTTAATCAAAGTAAACAAAAACGTTCCTCAGGAATAATCCTTGAGGAACGCAAATAATAGAGAGAAAAATGTAACAACTATAACTCAAATTAATTCTGAGATTCTTAACTCTTAATCTATCACTTCATTTTTTCTTCTATTGAAAATCCAGAAGATAATCGGGAAAATAAGAAGCGTAAGAACTGTTGCAGTAATCAATCCTCCAATAATCACAATCGCCAGAGGTTTCTGAGATTCGGAACCGATCCCTGTAGACAACGCTGCAGGAAGCAAACCGATAGATGCCATCAAAGCGGTCATTACAACTGGTCTGGTTCTTACTTTTACACCTTCCATTATGGATGTATCGAGAGATAAACCGTTCTTGACATTCTGATGGAATTCTGAAATCAGAATCACACCATTCTGGATACAGATCCCGATCAAGGCAATCATCCCTACTCCGGCAGAAATCCCGAAGTTCATATGCGTCAAATGCAGTGCGATGATAGCGCCAATCAAGGCAAAAGGCACATTGGCCAAAACCAAAAGAGAATCTTTCATATTTCCAAAAAGGATAAACAATAGGAAGAAGATCCCGAGAATACTGATAGGAACTACCTGCGCCAATCGGTTGGTTGCTCTTTGCTGATTCTCAAACTGTCCTGTCCACCCAATCGAGTAACCGTCCGGCAATTTGATCTTTTTAACTTTCTTCTGAGCATCGGCAATCGTTCCGCCTAAATCTCTGTCCCTAATCGAAAACTTAACCCCAATGTATCGTTTGATATCATCCCGATAAATAAATGCTGCTCCATTCTCTTTCTCAATCGTACTGATTTCCTTCAACGGAATCTTCGCACCATCCTGAGTCGGAACCATCAGAGAAGCAATATCTTCTTCGTTCTTTCTGTAATCTTCTGCATAACGCAGCCTGATTGGAAATTTTCTCTCACCATCGAACATTTCTGATGCTGTTTTTCCACCAAAGGCCATTTCCAAAACCGCCTGAGCATCAGCAGGTAAAACACCGTAAGCTGCCATTTTGTTTCTGTCCAAAACCACACTTATCTCAGGCTGACCAATATTTTTGATAATTCCCGGTTCTTTCACGCCTTCCACATCTTTGATGGATGCCAGAACTTCTTCTGCCAGCCTATCAAGTGTATGAAGATTATCACCATAGATTTTGATTCCGTTTTCTGCTTTGAAGCCGGCAACAGCTTCCGCAACGTTATCGGAAATCGGCTGAGAGTAATTGAATGTGATTCCCTGATAATTCTTCAGTTTTTTATCAATCTCTTCCACCAGTTCATCATAAGTGATCTTACGTTTCCACTCTTCCCGTGGTTTCAGGCTTACTGCAAACTGCACAAATCCAAATCCATTCGGGTCGGTTCCGTCATTACTCCTACCCGTTTGTGCCAGAACGCCCGTCACTTCTGAGAAGCTCATAATATCTTTTTTGAGAACATCCGCCGTTTTCAAAGATTCTTTAAGTGATGAACTCATCGGCATTTCTGCAGTAATCCAGAGTGAGCCTTCATTCAACTGAGGGAGGAATTCGGTTCCGAGGAATTTGGCCGAGAATAATGTTATGACTAAAACAACTGTTGAAACCAGCAAACTGATTTTCTTATTTCTGAAAGTGAATTTGAAACCTTTCATTACATATTTGTCCCAGAAATTTACAAAAGGATTGTTTTTTTCACGCACATTCTTTTTCAATAGTAAATGCGACATTACGGGAACCAAAGTCAATGTGAATATCAATGCACCCAATAATGCAAATCCTAATGTAAATGCCAATGGCGAGAACATTTTACCTTCTACTTTCTGAAAAGAAAATATCGGTAATAATGAGGTAATGATAATCAATTTTGAGAAGAAAATCGCTTTTCCGAGTCCTGTTCCGGTTTGTTTTATCCAACCTGCTTTTGCCATTTTGTTGAAGCGTTCCATCCCATATTTATGCGCTTTGTGGTCAAGCATTACAAATAATCCCTCAACCATTACGACGGCACCGTCTATGATAATCCCGAAATCTATTGCTCCTAATGACAATAAGTTGGCGCTCATTCCCGCCATCCTCAGACAGAAAAATGCGAACAATAATGACAATGGAATGATGATGGAAACAATCAAAGTCGTTCGCCAGTCTGCCATAAAAATAAGGACAATCACGGTTACCAAAATGATACCTTCTAAAAGGTTATGCATCACAGTTTTTGTCGTGAAATCCATAAGGTTTTGACGGTCGTAGAAGGTTTTCATCTTTACATCTTTGGGAAGAATCTTGTTGTTCAGCTCATCGATTTTAGCTTTCACCGCCAAAAGAACTTCCTGGGCATTCTCGCCTTTTCGCATTACCACGATTCCTTCAACCGTATCTTTTTCATTATCCAATGAAGCCTGACCAACTCTTGGCAAAGAACCTTCGTGAACATCGGCTACATATTTAACCAAAATCGGGTTGCCGCCGTCACTGTGAACGGTAATATTTTCTATATCTGAAATTGATTTGACCAGACCAATCCCACGAACAACATAAGCTTGTCCACTCTTCTCGATGACATCACCACCGACATTCAGGTTGCTGTTGGTTACGGCTTCTAAAACTTCACTTGGTGTAAGATTATATTTGTCTAATTTTCTTGGGTCGATGCTCAATTCAAATACTTTATCCTGACCTCCGAAAACATTGATGTCCGCAACGCCGGGAACACTTCGAAGCGCTCGGTCAACCACCCAAGTTTGCAAAGTTAAAAGGTCTCTGGAATCTCGGTCTTTACTTTCCAGCGTGTATCGGAAAATCTCTCCTGTTGGACCATAAGGTGGCTGAACTTCCGGGTCGATACCTTCTGGCAAACTTACCGTTCGCAACTGGTTGTTGACCATATTTCGGGCAAAGATGTCATCCACGCCATCTTCGAATAAAATCTTGACAATGGAAAGTCCAAACATCGTGGTACTCCGGACGCTGGTCTTTTTCTGAACCGGACTCATTGCCAGTTCAATCGGTGTGGTGACGAAACGTTCTACTTCCTCTGCGCTGCGCCCGTTCCATTGGGTAATGATGACGATTTGGGTATTGGTGACATCAGGAAATGCTTCAATCGGCATATTCTTGAAACTGATGAATCCTGCAACCGCCAAAATCGCTACCCAAATGAATGTGAAGGCTTTGTTTTTGAGTGAGAATGCTATGATATTTTTGATGAATTTGTTCATACGTTTTGATTTAATTGGGTGTTATTGTGAATTTGAACACAAAGCACACAAAGATTTTTTATTAAACTAACTGCTTCTGAGGTTCACAAAGGCGCTTACGCTTATAAAAGTTCTTTATAACGTATCCAATTATTTTAAATTGAATTGCAATTGCGTGAGGGCGGAGCAAATTGTCGGAGCTCTTTTTGTTTTCTGTAAAAATATCCTTCGAGAACTTCAGGATGACAAACAAAAAAGCGGCTGTGCGCAGACCGATTCCGCTTGTCCGACCTAGTCGGGACAAAGGGGCACGCCCAAAATTTAGTTATTCAAAGAGCGGTAAATCAATAATTGATTGGTAGTGACGATACTGTCACCCTCGGCAACGCCTTCGGAAATGTAAGTCGTTTCTGAATTTTGTTTCAAAATCTTGATTTCTTTGACCTTGATGTCGGTCTGTGATTTGTAAACCACGACGAAGTATCGGTTGTCGTCAAAAATCACAGCTTTGGAAGGAATGGCGAGAGCCGTTGCATTTTCTGCTGATGAAACCCGAATTGTCGCCTTGCTGTCCGGAATCAACAAACCTTGTGAGTTGTCCAAAACTACTCTCGCCTGCATAGCATTGGTATCCGGGTCTATGATTTTGAAAATCTTGTCAATCTGTCCGTAAAACACTTTGTCCGGATATGACAATGTGGAAACCTGGGCTTTCATTCCGAGATTGATTTTATCGATATCCGCTTCGTTCACGTTCATTATTGCCCAAACATTTCGAGTATTGGCGACATCGAAAATATTCTCGCTTCTGTCGCTTCTCAGCTCCATATCCTTATTGATATCCTTGTGGACGATGTAACCATTGATTGGTGAAATCACACTGTAAATATTACCACGCTTGACGTTGTAAACGGTGCTGACATCGTTCGAACGGCGGAGTGCGTCTTTGGCTTTTTTGACTTCGCTTTCGGCTTCCAGAACGTCTTTTTCGGTGTTCAATTTTCCAGCATACATTTCTTTGGCAACACGAAGGTTGTTTTCTGCAACGGTCAAATCCGTTTTGGCATCGCTCACATCTTTCTGCACTTCCGCCAACTCGGTACTCCTGATTGTTGCCAAGACTTGACCTTTGGTCACGTAATCTCCCAATTCTACATTCACGCTCAGAACGTTACCGCCAACCAATGGAAAAATGTCGATGTATTTATTTTTATCTGCTGAGATTTTTCCGTAGAAACTGTATTCGTCCTCGATGAATTTTTTCTCAACTTTTGCGAATGTTGTAGATTTCAGCATCGTTTGGCTGAGCTCAAAACCTTTTGTTTCTTCTGGCTTTACTTCTTCTTGTTTGGAACAAGACAGCAGAACTGCTGAAAGGATAATTGGTGCAATTATTTTTTTCATTTCAAATTTCATTAGCATTAATAAAAGATTTTGGTTTGTACTAGTTGATTCAGGTTTTCTGCGGAAATCATAATCTGCTTTTTCATCTCGTAAACCTGCAGAACCGTTTGCCTGTAACTTTCCATAAAATCGGTGAAGTCTATCAGGCTGACATTGCCATTGCGGAAGTTTTTCAAAATGCCATTGTACACAGTCTCTAGGTTTTCCAAATCAACAGGTTTCAATTCAAAGTATTGGTCGTATTGATTTTTCCAGGTCTGATAGGCCGATTCTACTTGTGTTTCGAGATTCAGTTTTTGATATTCTGAGTTTTTTTCGTTTTGCTGAATGGCATATTTTGCTTTTTCAACATTTCCTTTATTCACTTTCCAAAGCGGAATCGGAATGCCGATTTTCAGATTAACTTCATTATTGAAAGTTCCGGAAGCTTGGTCATATTCGGCGCCAAGATTCAAATCCGGTGTGTTGAGCGACTTTTGCCATTGCGCATAAAGCTTGCTGTTGTCAATCAATTTGAGATTATAGAGATAGTCTGCATTGTTTTGCAAAGCTTTTTCCTGAAGGACAGTCAAATCTCCGAACGGTTGTGAAACCAGGATCTCATTTTCCTCCGGTTTTGGTAAGTTGGGAATTACTTTTTCCTGATTACCGGTCAGAACTTTCAAATTCTGCTGCAAAGCCAATATATTATTATTGATTTCGATTCTGTCATTATTCAATTGAATGACAATGCTCTGCAATCTGACATAGTCTTTGAGTGAAATATTCCCTTTGTCTGTCTGAACTTTATAAGCTGCCAAAAGCTCATTCATATACTTCAATTGAGCATCAATGCTAACTTGCTTCTTTTGTTCGTAAATCAAATTGTAATAGGTCTCCCGAAGCTGCGAACGAAGGTCAACTAATAATTGATTGAATTGTAACTGTGACAGTTCTTTGTTGGACTTTGCAAATTGGATTTCGTTTTTCTTCTTTCCGCCCAGATAAATCAATTGTGTGATTTCCACACCTTTGGCTCTACCGATATCAAAAAACCTTTTGTCCTGAGGATTGACAGCATTCACGTAACCTTCGATTTGTGGAAGTTCCCAGATCTTTGCCTGAATAATATCGGCGTCTGCCATACTGATATTGTATTGTGCGGCAAGAAGTTGGAGGTTATTCTTTTGAAATGCTAATTCGCAATCCTGAAGAGACATCTGCTGCTGCCCGGATAGACATACAAATGCCGAAACGGATAACACCAGCGTTGTAATTTTGTTCATTCTTATCTCGTTTTGGTTTTGCAAAAATGGCTTTCCGAGATTAAAACGGACTTAAATGCGGCTTAAAAAAAGCTTAATTATTCCGAATTTAATATTTCCAATAGATTATTTGTTATATTTAATAAATTTAAAACACTAAATCTCAGAATGAAACAATTAATAATTCTTCTTACTATATTATTCTTTACTATTACCAATGCTCAAACCCACAGGTTTATTTATGAGCTGCAATACAAATATGATTCGACAAGTTTAGATTACCTGAAAGTCAATATGATACTGGATATCAGCACAAAAGATGTGAAATTTTACGGGCGTGATCTTCTGATTGCAGATTCTCTCAATAAAAAATTTGGGAATATGGATAATAGATATATCGATATGACAGGACAAATTGTGAAACGAAAACTTAATTCTGCCGAAAATGAAAATTTCATCAATATAAAATTTGGCTATTATACATTTAAAACCAATGATAAAATCAACTGGGTAATTTCCAACGAAACCAAAAAAGTTAAGAATTACACTTTACAGAAAGCAACAGCAAAATTTGGAGGAAGGAACTGGATCGCCTGGTTTAACAAAGAAATCCCTCTCAATGAAGGTCCTTTTAAATTTCAAGGACTTCCGGGATTGGTTTTTGAAATCAGAGATCACAAAAATAATTTCATTTATAATCTTGTAAAAAGTCAAAAAATAAAGGGGAATCCCGCTACGGACGACTTTATGGAAAGTAATTTTGGCAATAAAGCCATCGCCGTTTCAGAAAAGCAGATCAGAAAACTGATGATAGAATTTTATAATGATCCATTTGCTTTTGAGAGAATCAACTTTAGCAAAGACAACAAGAATCTACAAATTAACATCGGCGGAAGGGAAGTTCATAGTTTGGAAGAACTCAATGCAGAGACTAAAAATATGCAGGGAATCATCAAAAAATATTATAATCCATTGGAACTGGACAAAGCCGTTCATTATCCGAAATAAAATATTTATTTTCTAAAATTAACAGTAAAAAGATTCTCGTGGTCGGAAAATGACGTGTAAGAAATATCCGCTTTGTGGTACTCCAAAATACGTTTTACAATTCGTAAACCTAATCCAGAACCTGTTTTGCTATGGGAATTGCTTCCTCGCATAAAAGCTTCGAAAAGTTTTTCTCTTTCATCAACAGGAATGGTAGTCCCAACGGAAAATACCTTCACAATAATTCGAAAATCAGTTTCTTTAATAGAAATATCAACTTCCTGATTGTCTGAATATAAAGCTGCATTTTTGAATAAATTAATGAACGTAATTTCCAATAAAGATTTGACGCCTTTTACTGTCAAAATCGAATCATCAATGCTTTCTTCATCAATCAAGAAATCCATTTTGAAATCCGGGAAATTGCGATGAACAGTCTCGAAAGCGTCAAAAACAACTTCGTCAATTCTCACTTCTTCATAAACACTTGCGATACCTTCTTTATCAAATTTTGATAATAAAAGCAAGGATTTTGTAAGGTCCGATAATTGATAGACATCCTGCAACATTTGCTGCAAAGTAGTTTTTGTTTTTGGAGAATGACTCTCCAACTGAATCAAATTTTCCAACTGGAAAGCCATTCTCGTCAGTGGTGTTCGCATCTCATGCGCTGCACTGGAATTGAAATCTTTCTGTGATTGGAAAACATCGTCCAATCGACTGGTCATCAGATTAAATGATTTTGCCAAAACGCCAATCTCATCATTAGAATTCTTAACAACAATGGGCGAAGTAAGCTTGTGAACGCTGATATCTGATATTTCTTGTTTTAGAATTTCCAATGGTTCAAGGAATTTAGAAACCAAATAATAACTGAAAAACCAAATCAATATAATACTTACGAAATAAGAAAAAATCAAAGTGTACTTCAAAAAGTCAAGTTTTGACTGCCCTGTAACATCCTGAGCACTAGTCAAAATGTAATAATTTTCACCTTTGATATTTCTTAAAACAGCATAGATCTCAGGAATGGAACGTTCATTATAAATCGTTTTCTCGGTGTCCAAACGTTCCAATAAGCTTTGGTCCCAAGTAATTTTTTTGTCTTTTAAAGTGCTGTAAACCAAATTCTTTTCTGCTCCGAAAATCATAATATTCTCGTTCAAAAGAACATTGTCTGAATTTTCATCAAAGAAAATGGGCGCTTCTTTTTCAAAATCACCTGACTTTTCAATGAAGTTAACCGTGAAAACAAGACGTTTCTGGAATCTTTCCTTGAACTCGTCCCTGCGGAAGTCGTTGAATGAAACGTAAACAATAAACATCATTATCCCAAAGATCAGGGAAAATGCGATACTTAAACTAAATGCAATTTTACGTTTCAAAGACATTTTATTAATTATAGATGATGAATTATTAATTTTTTTATAATGAGCTTAGGTAATATCCGAAACCTGGTCTTGTGTGGATAAGTTTTGTTTTGAAATTCTTGTCTATTTTCTTCCTTAAGAAGTTGATGTAAACTTCTATGGCGTTGTTTGTGGACTGGAATTGGTTTTTCCAAACTTCGTCCGAGATATATTGTTTAGAAAGTGTCCGTCCGTTTGCTCTGGCTAATAAAACCAACAATTGAAATTCTTTCACGGTCAAACTGATCTCTTCTCCAGAACGGAAAACTTTGCTGTCTTCGGGATAAATGATCAAATCTTCGACCACGATTTTTTCTTTTTCTTCCGTTTTCGGGGTCAGTCTTCTCATTTGAGAATTAATTCTAAGTAATAATTCTTCCAATAAAAATGGTTTTACCAGATAATCATCAGCTGCTCTCAGAAATGCTTCTTTTTTCTCCTCGATTCCGTCATACGCCGAGATAATGATTATTGGTGTTTCTGAATTGCTCTCACGAATGGTTTTACAAATATCCAAACCGTTGATTTTAGGAACATTAATATCCAAAAGAAAAACGTCATAAGGTTTCTTAGAAAATATATCGAGGAATTTTTCACCATCCTCTGCTTTGTCAGTTTTGATGGATTTGGATTCCAAAAAAAGTGCAATTTCCGATGACAGAACCGAATCATCCTCTAAAAGTAATGCCTGCATTATGTGATTCATTTATTTTTACAAATATGGGGAAAAGTAATTTGAGAAGAGAGAAAATGGAAGAACTTTTGATTTTAAAATTATAACTTCAGTAATTTGTTAATAATAAAATCACTGATTTTTCATTTATCTAATATGAAACATTTACTTACACTATTTTTAGCCTTGAATTATATTTTTTCATTTGGACAAGACTATTCTTTCGCAAAAGAATTTACAAAAGGAAGCCTCACTCTAAAAGATTCATCAATTGTTGATGGAGAATTGAAATGGTTCCCAAGCCAGACAAGTGATTTGAAATTTCGTAAAAATGAAAAAGAAAAACCTGTAAAATAAGCCAAGTGATGTTTTAGGTTTCTCTTCTGAAAATATGAAATTTGTAACATTGTCTAATTTCAAAGCGTTTGCTGATACTTATGCTTTAGTTGGAAGGCCAATAGAAATTAAAGAAACATTTGGGCAGGTAATTTCTGAGGGAAAATTCAATATATTTTTAGTTATTATCACTGGTTATAATCCAATTGGTGGAGCAATGGAAAACTATAGTAATTTTTTGTTTCAGGATTCTCAGAATAAATATGGAAAGTTGTATGCATATCCATACCTGATTCGAATGAAAGAAAAAAAATATGAGAATGCGAAAGAACAACTATTGATCTTATTCAAAGACTATCCTGAAATAATTGAAAAAATTAAAAATTTTAAAAAAGAAGATAACTTTTTAGAAATAATCGGGCTGATAAAAGAAATCAAATAGTTAAATATCATCGATAAAAACAGAAATAACCACTGACAAAGTCAGATTAAAAATCATTGAAAAATCTGATGTAAAAAGTTTCCAAATTAAAAATAACATTAAAGTGAGTTAAATTTGTGAATAGATATTTGAATAAAAATCGTCAAATAAATTATAAAAAATAAAACCCTTCAAAATTTTTGAAGGGTTTATGTATTTTTTAAGCAGAGTTTCTACTAGCATTGATATTTCCGAATAAAGATCGCATTACGAGTTTTTCATAACTCTCTCTGTTACCTTCTTCTTTCTGTATTTTTATCAGCGCATATTGCTGGATACTCAATAGTGGAAGTACGATCTTTTCACGGATTCTGATGGACTTTCTATTAATAGGTTCTTCTTGCATCAGGATATTATAGCCGGTCAGCTCCAGCATCATTGCTTTAGACAATTCAAATTCGGAGAAGAGAATGTTCCAGAACTCTCCAAATTTCTCATTGTTTCTCATATAATAAGTCAGTGGAAAGTAGGTCTTATTCATACTCATCATAGAGTTGAGAACTAAGGTCTTGAAAAAATCCGAACCTTTATAAAGCTCTTTGATCTCATCAAATCTTCCTGCATCTTTCAAATCCTTCAAAGCTGATCCGAAGCCGAAGAAACCAGGGACATTCTGTCTCAATTGTGCCCATGACCCAACAAATGGAATAGCTCTCAGGTCTTCAAATTTCAGTTCAGAACCTGCTCCTCTTTTACTTGGTCGGCTTCCAATATTGGCTCTTCCATAATATTCTAAAGTACTCATTTCCTGAAGGTAGGGAACAAACATTGGATGTGCTTTTAAGTCAGAATATTTTCTGTAACTGATGTCTGCCAATTCAGAGATCAAAGCTCTTTCTTTTTCATTAAGTTCTTTTTTGGAGCTTTTGAATGCATCATTTTCAATACCTGCTGTCAACAGCTGTTCAAAATTGAATTTAGCCTGATCTTTATTTCCAAATACACTGGTGATGGTCTGCCCTTGTATTGTCAGTTCGATTTTGTTATTGGCAATGGTTTTACCCTGAGAAGCATAAAAATCATGTGTTTTTCCACCACCTCTCGCTGGTGGTCCACCTCTACCATCAAAGAAAATAACTTTGATATCGTTATCTTCCGATACTTTTGTCAGCTTTTCTTTGGAAGTATAGATCTGCCAGTTGGCTTTCAGATAACCGCCATCTTTAGTCCCGTCGGAGAATCCAAGCATGATCACTTGTTTTCTGTTCCGTTTATTCAGATGTTTCTGATAAATTTTATCATTGTACAAAGTCTGCATCACTTGCTCAGACTTATCAAGACCTTCCATTGTTTCAAAAAGTGGTACGATGTCGATATTGATATCTTCTTCAGAATAACCACATAATCTCATCATTACATAAACGTTCATAACATCTTTCACCTCGTCGGAATTTGAAATAATGTAACGGTGCAAACCTCGTTCGCCATTATTTTTCTGAATCAATTTGATATTATAAATACTCCTAAGGGTTTCTTTTGTCATATCATCTTCAAAATCCTCAGGATCTAAAACAACACCTGAATCTAATAACAATTGAATTTTCTCATCGTTTGTTTTTGAATTTATATCCTCATTAATAACTTTTTTAAAGATATCATTGATCACATTCTGATGAATCCTGCTATCCTGCCGAATATCCAAAGTTGCAAAGTGAGTTCCGAATATCCTTACCCTATCTCTGAAATCATCCAAAACATCTAGGAAAAGTCCGTTGTGTTCTTCTACAAGAATTTTTTCAGCTTTATTAAGTTCGGTGATGATTTCTTCTGCAGAGACTTTTACACCTTCCTGGAAAATAGCATCATAGATTCTCTGACTGATGGCTTTCAAAATATCTGAGACACCACGGAAGCTCAATCTTCTCCGTACAATTTTCAAGTGTCCATAATAATCTTTCAGAATCGAAATTCTCAGTTCTTCAGCAACTTTCAAAGTAATGTCAGATGTTACAAAAGGATTACCGTCTCTATCACCTCCCGGCCAAAATCCTAACTGGATTATATCTGGATTTGGGGTAAAATTAGACGTTCCAAAAGTCTGTTTTATTTTCTTGTAAAGCTCTCCAATACTTTGATAATAAACATATCTCAAATAATAGATAATGCTCATCGCTTCATCCAAAGGTGTAGGTTTTTCCTTATTCACAAAAGGTGTTTTTCCTAATTGCTGCAGCAATGTATCAATCTGTGTTACCGAATCATTGATAATAGCATCTCTCAAATCGTGGATGATTCTCTGGACAGCATTTGGATAGAATTGAGTCGGGTGAGCCGTAAAAACAATCTTGATCGCAAAATCATCCATTTTCTTTCTGATCGCAGTCATATGATGTTCTTGATTGGCACGGTCATAAAGATTGAGAACCGTTCCCGGGTCACTTTCCGAATGTAGTTTCTGAAAAGCAGCATCTTCTATACTATCAAACAATACTACCTGTCTCTCTATGTATTGAATGATCTTGAAAAGCAATTCTAACTTTTGATCTTCAGTCTTCAGCTCTGTATGTTTCTGAAAAAACTCTTCTACGATCTCTTCAGGAGATTTCCCTTGTTGATAACCTTCTTTGCTCTCTTCAGCAAGAAAGGGGAGCAACATCCCTATATTTGTCATTTTATCATATGGCAAACTCATAAAGAGTGAATTGTATATCTGAAATTTATTTTCTACAATTTGCCTGAATTTTTCAATTTTCTGATTGTTTAGCATAAAACAAAAATAAGAGATAAACTTAGAATCTCAATATCCTTAAATGTTATTTTATCTTAAATTTTCAACTCTAAGCATTTTCTAAAATCTCAATAATTTCTGCGCCATATCTTTTGATTTTGGATTCTCCCAAACCATTTATTTGTTCCATATCTTGCAAATTATATGGTTTGAATTTCGCAATCGACATCAGATGTTTGTTGTGAAAAATAATGTACGGAGGCTGTTGAAGCTCTTTAGACTTTTCGAATCTCCAATCTTTTAGTTTATTATAAATGATTTTCTCTTCTTCAGAAAGTTCTTCTTCTGAATCAATACTCATCTTATTTGAGTTGGATTGTTCAGATTTTTCCTGATAGTAAATCAAAACAGACCAATAATTGATTTCATCCTGAACTAATTTTGAATTCATGTTCACAATATTATGTCTGGAAATAAAATCATTAACTAATGATTCATCTGAAGTTTGGGATTCCTCGGAAATTCTTATTTTCAAAACTTTGATTTTCATAATAATATTTTTAATAGGAAAAATCTTGACAAACTTTAGAAGCTCGCCAAGATTTAGTGATTACTTCGAACCCAGAAGAATTAATTCATCAATTTTGATCTCAGTCAAAAATCGTTTTGTTCCCTCTTTATCGTCATATGAACGATAAGTCAATTTTCCTTCGATAGCAATCTCTTTTCCTTTCGGAACATATTTTTCCAGAATATCGACTGTTTTACCAAAAGCTACCAAATTGTGCCATTGCGTTTCCTCTACTCTTTCGCCTGCAGCATTTATGTAGAAATCATTGGTTGCAAGTGTAACATTTGCTTTCTTGTTTCCGTTTTCGAAGTTGAAAACTTCTACTTCTTTCCCTGTGTGACCAATCAGTGTCACTTTGTTTCTTAACGACATAGTAATAATATTTAAAAATTAGACATCTGAAATCGGGTCGTGTTGTCGTGTTTCCCGATTTCCTTGATGCAAATTTTCAACAAAAGGAAACCTGATTCGGTTAAAAAGTATTTATATCCGTTTGTAATCGTTTGTAAATGAATTTAATTTATTTATCTTTATAAAAAACAAACACAAAAAATGGAAAACCCAACCTGCCCGGAATGTGGCGACAAAATCATCGGACGTTCGGATAAGAAATTCTGTTCCGATGCCTGTCGAAACGCTTTTAACAACAAGCAAAACAAAACTTCTACAAACCATATGCGGAACGTCAACAACAAGCTCCGCAAAAATTATCGCATACTTTCTGAACATAATTTTGAAGGAAAAACAAAAATCAATCGTCTTAAGTTACTAAGTGCCGGTTTCGATTTTGAATATATCACACAGATCGTAACGTACAAAAACGGCTCACAATACTTTTTCGTTTATGAACAAGGCTACAAGACCCTTGATAACGAATGGTTATTATTAGTAAAAAAACGACTGAATAAATTATGATCATTACTTTTCTCATCCTGCTTTTGGCTTTAGCAATTTATGTTTACAACCTTCCTGTATTTGGAGGAAAAGCCGAAGGAAAACGTCTTATAAGAATGAAACAATCGCCTAATTATAAAGATGGTATTTTTCAAAATCTAAGTTTCACACCTTCTTTAGCAGAAGGTTTCACAATGAGAAAAGTTCTATGGGAGTTTCTAACAGATAAAACTGAAAATAAAAAACCAAATTTTCTCTTACCAACAAAAAAACTGAATCTGAAGGAGCAGCCAATCTCAGATAATTTCCTGGTCTGGATGGGACATTCTTCTTATTATTTTCAGTTGGATGGAAAACGGTTTTTGGTAGATCCTGTTTTCAGTGGAAATGCATCGCCAATTCCGAGAACTACAAAAGCTTTTATTGGTACGGATATCTATTCTGCGGAAGATTTTCCTGATATCGATTTTCTGATTATCTCTCACGATCACTATGATCATCTTGATTATAAAACAGTTAAAAGTTTACAGCCAAAAATTGATAAAGTAATTTGCGGATTGGGAGTTGGTTCCCATTTTGAAAAATGGAATTTTGATGAAGACCAAATTATCGAATTGGATTGGTATGAAGATGCAGAAATAACGAATGGTTTTAAAATCACGTCTACTCCAGCACGACACTTTTCCGGACGAAGATTCAAAAGGAATAATACACTTTGGTCTTCATTTGTTCTGGAAACTCCGAGAAAGAAAATTTTTCTTGGTGGTGATAGCGGATATGATTTTCATTTTAAAGAGATTGGAGAAAAATTCGGTCCTTTTGATTGGGCAATTCTTGAGAACGGACAATACAACGAAAAATGGCGATATATCCATACTTTGCCAGACGAATTTGTGAAAGTAGCAGAAGAGCTGAATGTAAAAAATGTCTTGCCTGTCCACTCCGGAAAATTCGCTTTGGCCCAACATTCATGGAACGAGCCTTTGCAAAAAGTGTCAGAAAATTCTAAAGATAAAAACTTCAAAATATTCACACCTTTAATTGGTGAAAAACTGGATCTGGATAATGATTCTCAAAGTTTTTCTGAGTGGTGGAAATTTTGATTTTTCATGTGTTTTTCGATAATTTACTTATTTAATAAACAAATTTCAATTTTCAAAAAGAGCCGAATAGAATATATTCGGCTCTTTTTATTATTTCAGTATTATTAAACTCTTTCTTTTTTATCAACATCTTTATCGGGAAACATAATCGAAATAACAACAGATAAAATCAGTATTCCACCTACAATACCTAATGATACAGGAGATGAAATATGGTACCAAGGAGAAATCAACATCTTAACACCAATGAAACTCAAAATAATTGCAAGTCCATAAGGTAATTTGCTGAACATATAAATAAAATTAGACAACAGGAAATACAAAGACCTCAATCCCAATATTGCAAAAATGTTAGATGTATAAAGGATGAATGGATCTTTAGAGATTGCAAATATAGCAGGGATAGAATCTACTGCAAATAATACATCTGTAAATTCGATTACCGCAACAACAACTAAAAGTGGCGTTGCCATTTTTATTCCGTTTTGTATTGTGAAAAACTTATCACCATCATAGTTGTCAGAAATTTTCCAGAAGCTTTTGACCAATCTAGCTCCCGCACTTTCACTGTAATCCTGTTCTTCATCGTTATCTCCTCCACCCCAAGATTTAATTCCAGCATAGATCAGAAAGATTCCGAAAAGGGTCATCACAACATTGATCTTAACGATATGACCAAAAATAGTCATATCTGGTAAATAAGTAAGTTCGATAAGCTCGACACCGGCAAAAATAAAGATTGCCCTAGAAATCAGTGCGCCAATGATACCCCAAAATAGTACTTTATGATGAAGATGTCTTGGTACTTTGAAAAAACCAAATACTAAAATGAATACAAATAGATTATCAACAGACAAAGCTTTCTCAATCCAATAGGCAGCCTGAAACTGGGTAAATTTTTCTATTGCTAAAGCATGTCCACCAGTATCCTGATTGAAGACCCAATACACGACGCCTGAAAAGACCATTGATAGAGAAATCCAGACAACTGTCCAGACCGTAGCTTCTTTAGAAGACACCTCATGTGCCTTTTTGTTAAAAACCCCAAGGTCCAGTAATAACATTACCACTACAACGATTGCAAAGCCTATCACAAGACTTGGATGCAGATCGATAACACTCTTATCCATATTTATAATTTATTTTTTTAAGACCGCTGTCTCAAAATCCTGACTTTCCCAAAACTATTATAATATAATCTCATTTGAACTTACTTTTGAAAAGTCAATATTACATTTTCTAAAAATCCAAAAAAGTAAATATTATACTATGCTTTAAAAAACGCTTAAATATAGAAAAAGCTGTTGAAAGAAAAAACAAGTAATCTGTAAAAAAAATCATAAAAACGTGTCACAATTTTACACCTTAAAATACTTGAAAATATTCTGGCAAAAGGTTAAAAACTGGTGATTTTTTCAATTATGTGAAAATTAATAAGATTCTCAAGATCTGAATTCCTTATTCTGAATACAATTATTGCCTGTTAGCAAATAGATTCCGAAGAATAAGAGACGAAATAGTGTGATATGGAGAAAATAATTATGACTTGATTATATTACTAATAAAGTATTGTTTATTAAGCATTTGTTTGAAATTTCAACAAGTCCTTTTACCGAAAAAGGATCAACATATTTTACAGAAAATCGACCTTTATATTTTTTGCACACAACATCTTTATTAAATTTGAATTTTATTTTCATAACACAATATAGATGAGCTTATATCAAAAAAATTGGAGAAAAATTTTCATTTTTTTAATTACCATTATTTTTGCAAAAATTAGCGCACAGAATCCTGAAGAATACAATAAGATTTATACAAAAACTTATATTGATATTTCCCAGAAAGATTTTCCCAAAGCTTTGAAAATTGCTGATTCGCTATTCAGTATTTCAGAGACTCCTAGGTTCAAGGTAAAAAGCCTAATGCTGTCTGCATCGTTATTACAACAATCTGGTGATATCAAAAAAGCTATTGGATATGCTGTGAGGGCGCAGCAGATAAGCAATGATAATGATGATTTCATATGGAAAGCCAAGATATCAGGTTTTCTCGCTTCACAGTATCGTCAATTGAAACTTTTTGAGCAATCCAAAAAGTATATCGATGAAACGACGGAAGCCACAAAAAAGATCAGCGACCAAAAAATTGTCGATCAAACGATGGGCTTTATTATGCAGGAAAAAGCCTATTATGAACTTGAGATGAAGGATTATAAAAAATCGATTTCTTATGTTTTGGAAGCTCAAAAATATTTTGACCTGAATGGCCAGACCAATCCTTTCGTAATAGCCAATAACAATCAGCTTTTAGGCTTGATTTATTATCGTGTCAAAGAATACGATAAAGCACTTGATTTTTATGATGTAGCACTCAAAAATCTGGAACAGATGCAGGATAACTTTATGAAAGCTCTTGTCCTAAATGGTATTGCGAAGATATTTATCGCCAAAAAAGATGTGAAGCAAGCAAAAAAAAGATTGGATGAAGCCAAACGTCTTGCAGAAGAATCACCATATTTGAGTTTAAAAAATGAGGTTTACGAAACTTCTCAAGAATATTATTCTTTGACCAGGGATATCGATAAACTTCAGGAAAGCAAAATCAAACAAGATTCGATTGTTGAAAAGATCTCAACCAATTCTTCTTCATTCATAAGTGATTCTGTTTCAAAACTTATCAAAAAGAATGATGATATAAAAAAAGAAACGGAGAAAAAAAGCATTTTGATCTGGATTGCATTATTATTTATTATCTCTGGAATCACTTACTTTTTTTTATATAGAAAAAAACAAAAAAATAAATTCGATAAGGTCATACAGGCTATGGAAAAACAGAAAAAAGCCCAAGATCTGAATATTGAAATACCTCCAAAGAATTTCCATGACGAAGACCTTAATGAATCTTCTCCTGACAATCAGTCAGAAGACCCTGAACAAAACATGATGATGACCCCAGCCACAGAGAAAAAAATATTGCTTAAACTTGAGAAGTTTGAACAATCAAAATTATTTACCCGTAGCACTGTTTCCCTTCCTTATTTGGCTTCTTATTGTAATACAAATACAAAATATCTTTCTTATGTTGTGAATACATATAAAAAGAAAGATTTTAAAAATTATATCAATGAGCTACGCATAAAGTACATCATCGATAAATTGAAGAATGATCCTCAATATCATAAATACAAAATTTCTACATTAGCCGAAGAAGTTGGATTTTCTTCCCAAAGCAAATTCGCTGCAGCATTCAGAAAAATAACGGAACTATCGCCTTCGCAATTCATCGAACATCTAAAAAAGAACCCTGATTTCTTTGCAAAATAAGTAATGAAGCTATAAAAACAAATTTTCTTTATCATGAAAATGTATAGTGCTGATTTATAAAGCATAAGGCTGTTCCTTTTTTTTATTTTCAACCATTTTTAGTCATTCATTTTCCCGAATACGCACTTAACATTGTTTGTTTAACGTCCCTGCCTGCCTGTATTTTCGCAAAAAAGTTTTTAAAATACCATACAATGCAAATGATGGAGAGACTATTTACTTTTCCCAATAATTAAGATTGGGAAAAGTATTTTTTAAATATAACATCTTGTTTTCATGGATTGATTTTAAACAAATACGATTCGGCTCTTTTGGTTTACCAAATAGCTATCAACAGCTTATTCAAAAATAAACTCTATCATACTTTGGTCACCAGAGCATCCGTATTGGATTCTGTCATAAAGAATACAGAACATTATTGTATGCATCTATATTACACACTTCCCAATCGTTTATAATACAAATAATTAGACTGAAAATATATTTATATTCTAATACACAATGAACACAAAAATGAAACTAAAAGCTTTACAAATTTTTGATATTTGGAAAATTATGCTGACTATCTTATTTCTGGTAATCAGCAATTATCTCTTCGCAGATGGATCAAAAAATCTTTATCCAAGTGGCGTTTTGGGAGGAAGAGCATTTTTATACAGTAATTCTTATAATGGAACTTCCGGAACAACCTTGGCATCCTGGCCTTTTAAAACAACAGGAACGCATTATGCATATGTGAAAGCAGGTGAAATACTACATGTTGCCTCCAGCGCTCAGGGAATTGGGAATGGAAGAATTACTTTGACAGCCCCCAACGGTACCGTATATACATCGGCTAACAATACAACAGGACAGATAGGTAGCAGGACCGCCGAATTGGCCGGACCTAGATTGTCTTCACAAGGAACGGGAGGCAATCGATATTCTACATTTAACAGAACGGCAGCATCTGACCAGGTAGGGATTTGGAAAATAGATTTTTTGCCGACAGGTGATGTTAGCTCATCTAGTTCACCTTCTGTTACTAGTATTGCAGCAAATTCTAATTGGACTCAAGGGACCAGTACCGAGTTAATCGCTGCCTGGGATATTTCAGTAGAATCTTCAGGCGCATGGATTTCTGGACGTGTTTATACCAATGTTGTAAATCTCCATATAAGCAGTAGTCAAACTTCAGGATTTTATGGCGAATTATTCGCATTAACAAAGGATGGTTACATCTATAGAGTGAATAATAACGGCAGTAATGGTGTTGGTTTTACTTTTTTCGTCAACAACCGTGGATTCATATCCGGAAATAACAACCTCTATAAGAGTATGGATTTTTCAAGTGGTATAGCATCTTATGTCCAGCCACCGACAGCCGCTGACACAGCACAGAATATAACCCATAAAATATTCTATGCCCAACCTGCAACCGATATGCCGACAAGTGCAAGTGGTAGTGTCCCTGGAAATAGTACATGGCTTAAAAATAATATTATAATCCCTACCGTGAACAATGTGGCACTCGTGGGAGCAGAAAGTACACCAGGACAAGTAAGCAGTATCAAAGGAGGTTATATTAATTTCAACGCTGCTGTATTAGGATCATATACGATCAGTATCGAAAGTTCATCCACTCCGGCAAGTTTTGCAACAAGGACATTGACAGGAATTGCAGATGCTGGCGCTAATACTGTTTTTTGGGATGGCAAAGACGGGAATGAAAATGCTTTGCCGCAAGGAGATCAGCCTATCGACATAAAAGTACAGCTACGTGGCGCTGAGGTCCATTTTCCCTATATAGACATGGAAATCAATCCGTCGGGTATCATATTGGAACTTTTAAATGGTTTAGACTCGTCTAATGAACGTTTTCGTGTATATTGGAATGATACTGATATCACAATCTCTTCTGTCAACAATCAAGGTAAAGCTTCGAATCCTCTCAATACTAGTGTTAATGGCTCATTAAGTGGACCTACTGGAACCGGTGGTCATATGTGGGGTCAACAAACAGGGAATACAAACCCGCTACCAACCGCCAGTCTTAGTAATGGTTTTGGAAATGAAAAATCGATAGACACATGGTCATACATAAAAGGACCAATAGCTCAATCAGACACTTCGGTAGCCGTCAAGACTGCTGACCTGCAAGTTACAGCACTAACAGTAGATAAGACCAACATAACTACAGGAGACGACCTGACATATACTGTAAAGGTAAAAAACAATGGTCCAAGCGATGTCCAAAATGCTCCTTTTACTTTTACTCTGCCTTCTGGGTTAGACCCCAAATCATTTATTTTTGCAGGGAACTCTTGTGGTGGCCAAGCTGTAGTATTAACATACAACCCTTCTACCCATACTTATTCATCAGAGCTAGACCTTCCCAATGGGTGTGAAATTACCTATTCTATTACAGTAACTGTTACGGATGGAGCAGCTCCAGGAAACATACAGACACAAGCATCGATCCTTCGACCTAATGATGTTACCGATCCCGATGCCACAAACACAACACCTGGGGTTCCGCCAACAGATGCTGAATATGAATGTGCCAATAATGGAATGGGAGGAAATTGTAATAATATTTTGACAAATAACACGGTTTCGTTCACTCCTGGAGAAGTATGTACCGAGCCGGTCAATGGTAATACTTTTCAATGGAATTATTCTGATTCGTCAGAACCTTTTATAACTCAGAATGTGATACAACCTCCTTCTAATTATGGTTTTGTGCTTGATATATATGAACTGGACAATTCTTTTAATTTAAATATAAACGGAACTCTCATTGCCACGCAGGAACTTCAGTTTCAATCTTCCGGGACATCCGGTATCAATGTCCAATTTGCTGATGGAGATCAATATGAAACTAATACAACCAATAATGGATCAGCAGCAGCTATTTGGCAAATGAGAGGAAACGCAGGAAATCCTTTGATTCGTATAGTTATTAGTCCATCAGGAGCAATCTCACTTTTTGGTAGCAAGGCTTCATACGGACCCTTATTTCCTCTTGTCTTGACAAATGGTAATACACTGAACACAATTACTTGGAATCATTCAGCGACAAATAATATCACGGTTACACAAAATGTCGTGGGTGTTACTATCATGGATGGTTATGGTTACGGATTGAATATCGCTCCGTGTGCTTGCTACAGACCACCAGTGATCACTGGTAATGGTCCGGATACGAAAACAGGGATCACTCTATTAAAAAGAGCAGGAAGCGATAATACTGACAATTGGCCAATGGCAAGAAAATCAGGACATATTGCTTTGGAGTCCAATACAAAAGGATTTGTGATTACCAGACTTTCAACAATTGATATCGAGGGACAAACTAGTCCTACGGTCATTACTCCTAAAATAACTGAACCCCAAGAAGGTATGATGGTCTATGACACTACAGTAAAATGTATAAAGATCTATCATGATGGTGTTTGGAGTTGTTTCAATAAGCCCGCTTGTCCATAATTTCAATTCTTTGATATATGAGAAACAATAGATAAAAATCAATATTTAATTAAGTCTAGTTAGAAGATCACTAAGTAGAAATAAACAAATGAAAACAAAATGAAAAATTTATTTTTGACAATTTCTTTAACCTTTTACAACTTTAGTTTTTCACAAGTAATTATCGGAAATACCACTGGAACAGTTCCGGCAGGACAAAAAACATCTGTACTGTTAGAATTTGCTGCGGGACAGAACAAAGGTATCATTCTTCCGTATGTCAGAACAGTGCCTTCCGGATCTGGTCTGGTAGAAGGTACATTGATATTAGATGCAACAGATGCTACCAAAGCAAAAATAAAGTACTACAACGGAGTGACCTCTACGGAATCGCCTGATGGATGGATAGACCTAAGTAATGGTAATACGGCTGACATCTCTGCAGCCATCAATATTCAGCCAACTTCGGCTGTGGTCGCCGAGGAACCTTCTGCCAAAGTTATTATTGGAGCAGATACAACTAGCGCAGAAGGAGTTTTAGTGCTAGAATCCGACACCAAAGCAATGGTCTTACCTATGGTGAATAATACTGACGATGTTCCTGATCCAGCACCTGGAATGCTCGTATACATCAATAAAAGTGGGGCTAAAAGACTCGCACTTTTTAATGGCGAAGGTTGGACATTTTGGAAACCTTGATCATAATTCTATTATTTTATAAATCTGCCAGATAGTCGTTTTTATAAGAGATATCATTTATCCTTTAATTTGTGTTTTTTGACTATCTGGCTTTATTTATTATTAAGTCAATGAAAGTAAGCAATAAAAAAAATATCGAGACAATAGGAACTGCCCTTTTGATATTGATTCCCATGAATGTTATCATCTTGATTTGGCATCTGATGCTGAGAAAAAAAGATTTTCTTTTCTTTTTTTCATTGCTATTATTGATTATTATAGTTGTGATTCTTGCAAAGTTGAGATATACCGAATATGAAAATTCAGGCTATGTTATCACGATCAAGAAAAAGCACCCACTTAGGGCAAACAGTTTTGTATTCCCGGCATTAGAATTCCCAATAGATCTATTAAAGAATTCTTATCTAAAAAAAAATACCATTTATTTAAATGTTACCACTTCTGAATCAGGGAAATTACATGTTTTTAGAATGTCACTGATGGGATTCAACTCAGAACAACGTATGCAGATCCTTGCATCCCTTGATAAAGAAAAAGAATTGTCATGAATTAATTTTAAAGAATTCCAATGCCGAAAAAATATGAATATATTTATCAAGCTTTAACTTTGACCTTTAAAAAGTAATCCAAACAAGAAATTACAATTATGAAACTATGGTTTTCTCTCTTCTTGTTTGGTTTCAGCATTCTTGTCTTTTCTCAAAACACAAAGAATTATAATATCGACGGCACTTCCCGAAAAGCAATCATCTATGAACCTGCTGTAAGATCTGATAAGATTCCGGTGGTTTTTGTTTTTCATGGACACGGTGGCAATGCCAATTTTGTAAGCAGAAGAATAGATGTTCAGAATTATTATAAGGAAGCTTTAGTGATTTTTATGGAAGGCCTGCCAGGTAGAACAGTTCCTGGCTTGGACCCGAAAGGAAAAATGAATGGCTGGCAGATCTTCACCAATGATCTGGAAGGCAGAGATATCAAATTTTTTGATGAGGTCTTTTCTGACATTCATAAAAATTACAAAGTTGACGATAGAAAAATATATCTTATCGGTCATTCCAACGGCGCCAGGTTCGTGAATGTTCTTTGGAAAATGAGAGGCGACAAAATCACAGCGATCTGTTCCGCATCGGCTCAGGGTGGTGAGATGATTTCCGGCGCCGTTCCACTCTCTGTTTGGATGTACATCGGAAACAATGATAGGATTGTTTCTCCAAAAAGCCAGGAGCAGTCTATCCCAATTGTCAAATCCAATCTTGGAATCACAGAAAAAGGAAAAACAGATGGTGACAAAACACTGTTCTCAGGAATAGGCAACACGGAATTGGTATTGCAGGAGAGCAATTCAGGACATGAATTCCCAAAGACTTCTCTGAAAAATATCGTGGAATTTTTCCAAAAGCATTCTAAATAGGAGATTAATAAAAAAGGCCACCATTACCGGCGGCCCTTCAATAGAAAATTAAAATTTATTTTGCTTTAAAATATACTCTTCTATTGGCTCTGTTTTTCCATTCCGGACATTTTGATGCTGGATCACATTCCGGATATTTCAGGTCAAATTTACCATTTCCTCTCGCTTCTAGTTTGGACGCATCCGCACCGTTTGTGATCAGATATTGTCTTACATTATTTGCCCTTCTCTCTGATAAGGTTTGATTATAACTTTCCGTCCCTCTTGTATCTGTTGCCCCAACGACTGTATATGAGCTATTTGTTGAGTTGATATAGCCAATAGCGCTATTCAAAATCGGTGTATTGTTTGGTAATATCCTGTCCGAATTAAGATCAAATTCTACTCCGGAAAGTGCTGTTTCATCACCAGATACTACACCATTATTGTTATTTACAGGACAGCCTTCATTTTCTACAGGACCAGGCACCGTCACACATTTATCATATAAATCAATTACGCCGTCCATATCCACGTCCAAAGCAACACCCGAGCCATCTACCCTTGCACCGGCAGGCGTATCAAGCTGTCTGTCCCAATCGTCACAAACGCCATCATTATCCTTATCACCAGCTTTGCAAACTTCGAAGTTGTCAACTTTATTCTCAAGCTCATTTATTTTAGAGTATGCTTCCTGTAGCGGATCATGCCACATTAGATGATTGCTTCTGCTACCAAGATTAAGTGTTAAACCTAACGTAGCATTGAAGAAGTTATCTGAATGTTTGGCAGTTATGCTATTAACTGCGCTATATTGGTCTCCTCCGCCATCAAACTCATCGTCGCCGGTCATAACGTACATCAATCTACCCTCGATATCGATTCTGTTACTGATTTTATATTTAAGTCCTGCACCAGCTTGACCAAACATTGAATTGAATTTGAAAGGTTTCTTTTCAGTCATCATTCTCTGCCCAAATTCATCTTTCTGATAAGCACGATAAGCAAGGAGTCCTGCACCCGCATATCCGTGTATAGCCCATCTGAACTCAGATTTACTATCTACTCTTCTTAAAAGGTTACTAAGATTGATGTCACCTAATAATGAAATTGCATCATACTGAGTCCTCCCAGCTACTTGCAGACTTGTTGAGGCGTCAGCAGGAGCTTGATCTTTAGTATTGAAATAGCCCTGTCTAATTTCCCCTCTATCGTATTGAAGTTTAAGGCCAAAAGCATGAGAAATTGCTTTATCAATACTGAAATAGGCGGAATAACCTACAAGCGTATTACCGCTCTGGATTGACCTAAGGTCAGCGTGCTGCATCAGTGGGACACCACCACCAAAAGAGATTGACCAGCTATTGAATCTCGGCGAATCGTCCATCATTGTCGATTCTGTAGTAGCTGTAGTTTGTGTCATTTCCTGTGAGAACATCACGGCCGGGCATAGCAAAGCCAGTGACAAAATTGTAAATTTTGATTTCATAAAAAAATAAATTTTAATTGTTTTTAAGTGTAAAAGTATAATCTATAAAAATCATACTATCTTTCTAATATATCATTATTAGGCAAGTTGCGTTCAAACATTCAATTACCATACCAATAATAATATTTAATTATTTTTTTGAATTATTCAAAACATAACATTTAAGTTTCAGATGAAATCAACTTTCTTAGATTCATTGCATTACATTGATTTATTAACATAAAAAAACTCTCCAATTTTGGAGAGTTTCTCTGTTATAATCAATAAATCAAAATTCGTAATCAAAGCTTACATATACGCTTCAATTGGCTCGCAGGTACAAACTAAGTTTCTGTCGCCATAAGCTTCATCCACTCTTGCAACAGTAGCAAAGAACTTGTGTGTTCTAACCCAATCCAATGGATAAGCCGCTTTCTCTCTTCCGTAAGGTTTGTCCCAATTATCAGAGATAACCAATTGCTCGGTGTGTGGTGCATTTTTAAGAACGTTGTTTGTAGCATCTGCTTCGCCATTGGCAATCTCATCGATCTCGTTTTTGATGCTGATCAATGCTTCTGCAAAACGCTCGATTTCTTCTTTGCTTTCAGATTCAGTTGGTTCGATCATCAATGTTCCGGCTACAGGAAAACTCACTGTTGGAGCGTGGAAACCATAATCCATTAATCTTTTTGCCACATCAGCCACTTCAATTCCCAAAGATTTGAACTGACGGAAGTCCACGATACACTCGTGTGCTACTCTACCATTTGCGTTTGCGTAAAGAATTGGGAAATGTTCTGCCAATAATTCTTTAAGATAATTAGCATTAAGAATCGCATACTCAGTAGCTTTTTTCAAACCTGAAGTTCCTAATAATTTGATATAAGCGTAAGAGATATTCAGAATCAATCCCGAACCATAAGGTGCAGCAGAGATACCTTCGATTGCATCTTTTGTTCCTACAGGGATATTCGCATTGGTTGGAAGGAATGGAACGAGATGTTCAGCAACACAGATTGGACCAACACCAGGACCACCACCACCGTGAGGAATTGCAAAAGTCTTATGAAGATTCAAGTGACAAACGTCTGCTCCGATGTTCCCTGGACTTGTGAATCCAACCTGAGCATTCATATTGGCACCGTCCATATAAACTTGTCCGCCGTGTTCGTGGATCAGTTTGGTGATTTCTTTGATATTCGCATCGAAGAATCCGTAAGTTGACGGATAAGTAATCATTACCGCAGAAAGATTCTCAGAATGCTGTTCAGTTTTCGCTTTCAAATCCTCAAAATCGATTTCTCCATTTTCAAGATTTTTTACAACTACAATCTTCATTCCTGCCATTGCAGCAGAAGCCGGATTGGTTCCGTGTGCAGATTGGGGAATCAACACGATATTTCTGTGACCTTCTCCTCTATTCTTATGATATTCGCGGATAACCATTAGTCCTGCATATTCACCTTGGGCACCTGAATTTGGCTGCAATGATGTTCCTGCAAATCCTGTGATTTCAGCTAAATCTTTTTCCAATTGTTTTATCATTTCCTGATAACCACCAGCCTGTTCTGTCGGGATAAATGGATGGATACTTCCCCATTCTGCCCAAGACAACGGAATCATCTGCGTTGCAGCGTTCAGTTTCATTGTACAAGAACCCAAAGAAATCATAGAATGCGTCAAAGACAGATCTTTTCTTTCAAGACGCTTGATATAACGCATCAATTCAGTTTCTGTATGATACTTATTGAACACTTCTTCTTTGAGAATTTGATCAGTTCGCAACAATTCTGCCGGAATAGAATATTCTTCTTTAAGTGTCAGTTTATAACCTTGTTTAGCTTTGAATTGAGCAAAAGCTTCAACCAATCTATTTAGTTTTTCAACCGTTGTGGTTTCATTAATAGAGATACTTACAATCCCTTGAGAGAAATAATTAAGATTGATTTTCTGGTCTCTCATCTTCATTCTTAAAGATGTTTTCTCTTCCTCATGAAGTCTGAATTTAACAGTATCAAAAACCGGCTCATCTACAATATCATAACCTAAAATTCTCAAAGCATCTGCTAAAGCATTAGTTTTATAATGAATCTGGTCAGCGATAAAATTAAGACCTTTTGGACCGTGATAAACAGCGTACATCCCAGCCATTACAGCTAAAAGAACCTGTGCTGTACAGATATTAGACGTTGCTCTTTCTCTTTTGATATGCTGTTCTCTGGTTTGAAGTGCCATTCTCAATGCACGTTTCCCGTACATATCCTGAGAAACACCGATAATCCTTCCAGGAATATCTCTTTTATAATCATCTTTACAAGCAAAAAACGCAGCGTGAGGACCTCCATAACCAATTGGAATACCAAATCTCTGAGTAGTTCCAACAGCGCAATCAGCACCCATAGAAGCTGGAGATTTCAATTTGACCAAAGACATCGGGTCACAAGCTACAACCACTTGCAAATCGAATCCTTTTACTGAAGTAATAAATTCCGTATAATCCAGAACGATTCCGTTTTTCCCCGGATATTGCAATAATACTCCATAATAAGAATCATTGAACTGATGTGTGGCGTGATTTCCTACAATAATATCAATTCCAAGACCTTCTGCCTTTGTTTTAAGAACAGAAATCGTTTGTGGTAAAACCAGATCAGAAACAAAGAATTTAATCGCATTGTTTTTCTTTTGGTCTTTTGTTCTGTTATTGAAGAACATATGCATTGCTTCTGCAGCCGCAGTCGATTCATCCAAAAGTGAAGCGTTTGCCATTGCAAAACCTGTTAGGTCACAAACTACGGTCTGGAAGTTAAGGAGCGCTTCCAGTCTGCCTTGTGCGATCTCTGCCTGGTAAGGCGTGTAAGCTGTGTACCAGCTTGGGTTTTCAAGAATATTCCTTTGGATCGGAGAAGGTAGGATCGTATTGTTATAACCGAATCCGATATACGTATCAAAATCGACATTCTTAGATGCCAGATCTTTGGAGTGAAGCAACATTTCGTACTCAGAAAGTGGCTCAGAAAGCTCCAGGTCTTTTTCTAGTCTGATACTATCCGGAATGGTTTGAGAAATCAGTTCATCGATACTGTTAACCCCGATTTTGTCTAGCATTTCCGCTTTATCACTTTCATTAAGGCTGATGTGGCGGTTTACAAATTGCTGTGTGTTCATTATATACTTTAGAAAATTAGATTTTAATAAAATTGGTTTGTAAATTTAGTGAATTTTGTAAAAATAAAAAATCCCTATTTGCACAGAGATTTTATATTAGAACTTATTCGTGATGATACATTGAGTCAATCAGATTTTTATATTTTTGGATAACAATGTTTCTTTTGATTTTAAGGGTTGGTGTGATCTCACCACTTTGAATTTCGAAATCAGCAGGCATCAAAACGAATTTTTTGATTTTCTCAAAACCAGGCAAATCCTTCTGAATCTCATCGATTAATTGATGATAAAAAGAAAGCACTTTTTCGTTTTTCACAACTTCTACCCAATTAGTAAATGTCACGCCCAAACTCTTTATTTTCTCCGTCATCGATTCGAAATTCGGGACAATGACAGCAGTTACGTAAGGTTTGTCTTCCGCCACCAACATGATTTGATTGATGTAACTATTATTCGAAAACATATTCTCAATCGGTTGTGGTGCGATATATTTCCCGTTGGAAGTTTTCATCAGGTCTTTGATCCTGTCTGTAATCACAAGATTGCCTTCATCATCCATAAAGCCGGCATCGCCTGTTTTCATCCAGCCGTTTTCATCAAAAACTTTCGCTGTTTCTTCCGGTTTGTTGTAATAACCTTTCATCAAACCACTTCCTTTAACTAGGATTTCATCATTCTCACCAATTTTAATTTGAGAATCTCCTAATAATTTCCCTGCTGTTCCGTATTTATATTTTTTAAAAGGAAAAGCGGTAATTGTTGCTGTAGTTTCCGTCATACCGTAACCAACGGTGATATGAATTCCCATTGCATCAAAAAACTGTGTCACTTCTGCTGAAATAGAAGCGCCTCCACAAGGCATAAACCAAAGTTTTCCGCCCAACTTTTTCTTCACTTTACCAAAAACCAAAGCATTGGCAATTTTATTTTTAATACTCAATCCGAGAGGAATACTTTGGCCCAATCGTTTTTTCTCAGAAAATAATGTTCCGTTCTCAATAGCCCAAATGAATATTTTCTTTTTCAAATCTGAACCGGAATTAACCATTTCATTCAGTCCAGCGTAGATTTTTTGATAAAATCTTGGAACAGAACACATCATTGTTGGTTTCACTTCGGTCAATGCAAAAGCAATCAGTTTTGGATTTTCCAAGAAACTGACTTTTGCTCCAAAATGTAAACAAAGCAATGTCCAGCTTCTCTCGAAAACGTGTGTCAAAGGTAAAAATGCCAAAGAATGTTCTTCCTCAAAACGCTTGAACTTGAAAAACTCCATATGTGCATCAAACGCTTTTAGGAAATTGGAATGCGTGATCATCACACCTTTCGGAACGCCGGTTGTTCCAGATGTGTAAATCAGCGTTGCCAAATCATCTTCTCCTCTTTCAACAATTTCCAAATCCTCAGATGCTGATTCGATGAAAGTTTCCAAGTAAGAAGAATTTTCCTTTAGCTTGATATATTTTTTAGAAACAATGATCTGTCTGAGCGATATACCCTTGCTCAAAAGATTTTGACACACATTATATTGTTCCTGATTTCCTGCAAAAATAATTTCCGCTCCGGAATCCTTGATAATATATTCAACCTGGTCTTCGCCGTTGGTAGAATAAACAGGAACTGTAACCGCACCAATCGCCATAATTGCCAGATCAAAAATGATCCACTCGGCAGAATTATCCGCATAGATAGAGACTTTGTCGTTCTCTTTTACGCCATTGGCTATAAGTGCATTGGCAGTTTTAAATACCAATCTTTTGAGTTGATACCAGCCAAGCTCTTTCCATTCGTGGTCTTTTTTGAAACCTAAAGCTGGTTTAGTTGGATATAGGTTAACGTTTTTTTGAAGAAAACTAGTAACGTTGCTCATTAATGATAATTATGATTTAAGAGATCCCATATAATTTTTGAGATGGAAATCTATGCTTTCAGAAACCGGAATAAAGTGGTAATTCAGGGATTCTGTGATTTTTTGATTAGAAACTTTGGAATCTGTTCTTACCGTTTCGATGTTATTTTTACTTAATAATTTCAAAATCGGAAATAACCATCCGAAAAGAAAAGAAATAATCGGTAAAACTTTGTAAATAAACCCAGGAACCAATTTAGCTTTTGGTTTTCCAAGCGCAGTTCTTACTTTATCAGAAACCAAACGGAATTTTTCGTTTTCAGAAATGATGATAAAACGTTCTGCAAAAGCATTTTTTTCCATCAATTCGATAGCAATTTTCGCAACATCTCTTACATCCACATACGCTGTTCCGCCAGGAAAAGTTCTGGAATGAGACGATTTTTTGAATAAATCGCCACTGCTATTTCCCCAATTTCCTGTTCCGATAATTACACCCGGATTGATGATAACCGTATTAAGTCCTTCTGCCGAAGCTCTCCAAACTTCCATTTCTGAAAAATGTTTTGAAATCGAATAGCCAGAATGTTCCAATTTCGGATTGAAATCAGAATTTTCATCCATCATTCCGTTTTCATTAAAACCATCCAAAACAGCAATAGAACTCACGAAAAGAAACTTTTTGACTGATGAATTTTCAACGGCATAAAGAAGATTTTTTGTCCCTCCTATATTGGTTTTATAAAGGTTTTTATCATCTTTCGGATTGAAGCTGACAATTGCAGCGCAATGATAAACTTCCTCGATTCCTTCAAGAGCATTTTCCAAAGACTCAATGGAATCAAAATCTGTCTCTATCCATTGGATCTTATCGAAATAAAAATCAGGCTGGTCTGTATAAAATCGGTAAGAATCTCTGACTTCCTTTAGATTGCTTGACTTTCTTTTTGTCGCACGAACATCTTTGCCTTGCTTTAGCAATTCTAAAGTGATAACTCTGCCTAAAATCCCCGTTGCGCCTGTTACTAAAATCATTCTTAAGAATTTTTAAGCTTTAAAAGTCTAACAATAAGAACGGAATTCAAAACCGAATAAGCCAAAATGACTCCAATGAAAAACCAAAAAGTTCTGCCTTCCAAAAACCATTCTCCATTTCCGGAAAACGAATCCCTGAGAACGAGAAACATCAGTACAATCAAAAAAAGATTGATGATGGCAGAAAAAATCAGAATGATTTTATAAATGGTTTCTTGGTATTTTTTCATTTGAAATTGATTCTACAAAGATAACTTAATTCTTGTAAAAACCTTAATACCATAAAGTGAAATCAATCAGAAATCAGTGTGTATTTTCCTTGATGAACTTAAAAGTTTTTTCAAACATCAATTCGTGGTCAGAATCTTCATTCAATCCGTGATTTCCTTTTTTGATAGAAATCAATTCATTTTTCACATTATTTTTATCAAGAACTTCTTTTAAAATTTCGGATTGTGAATAAGGAACGATTTTGTCCTTGGTTCCGTGAATCATCAATGTAGGAACGGAAGAATTATTAATATAAGTAATTGGTGAATAGATTTTAAGACCATTCATAGCTTCATCTTTTTGCCCTTTAATATCATAACCTGTAAATCCGAAAACGAGTTTGTTCCTGATGTCATAAATCTTTGGGAAAATCAGTTTAAAAATAAAAATCACAAATCCCGGCGCTTTTGTACGAAACAACTTATTCATATCAGACGGTCCGAAATAATCGATAAAATAATTGACTTTTGCCGAATAGTTGGGAAAATCTGAATGTTCTGAAAATTGAGAATCATCTGTATTGGCTGCAATCAATCCAATTTGCGCACCGGCCGAAGCGCCCCAGACCCCTATATTTTCTGAGTCAAAATTATACTTTCCAGCGTTGACCCGAATCCAGCGAATGGCCTCTTTAGTATCTTCAATTGGTGCTGGGAAATGCGTATTTTCGTTAAGCAAAGTATAATTAATACTAACAACCGCATAACCTGCTTTGACCAATCTCAACACAAAATCACTGAGGTAATAATCATCTTTCAAGGCTTTGTTTCCCTGTGCCCAACCACCACCGTGAACAAAAACGAGAACCGGGGATTTTTTATCAGATCTTTGAGGAAGATAAATATCGAGTTTCTGCTGAGTTGTATCTTTTATTTTGTATGTAACATCTTTGTAATTTAAAGTTTCAGAAAGTTTTTTCTGAGCATTGGTAAACGACAAAATAAAAATGAGAATAACAGAAATCGACCATTTCATACAAACATAAATTAAATATGGATTTGATAATACAAGGCTTATACCATCAAATCCATATAAGTTATATTTTGAAATTAATTACAGAAGAAAATCTCTTACTGCAGCATTGAAATCAACAGGATTATTAGCCTGCACCCAATGTTCTGCATTTTTGATCTTGATGAGTTTGTAATTCGGGAATTGCTGTCTGATTAAAAACTCATCCTGTGGAAGAATATAATTGGAATTAGCTCCCGCAATGAATAAAGTCGGACCATTGAAAACACCGAACCTAATCGCATTGGAAACAAACTCTGTATATTTTTCAGCCAACGTCTCAAGATTAAATCTCCAGGCCAGTTTCTTCTCGTCTGTCCAATACAAATTCTTCATCAAAAACTGAATCACAAACTTCTCGTGAATATATTCGCCAAGAACTTTCTCAACATCTTGACGAGATCCAACCGTAGAGAAATCAACCGTTTGAAGAGCTTTTATAATTCCCTGATGATGTGGAGGATAAGCTTTTGGTGAAATATCAGCAACAATCAGTTTTTCAACTCTTTCAGGAAAATTAATAGCAAATTGCATTACGGCTTTTCCTCCTAAAGAATGTCCTAACAAATTGGCTTTTTGAATATTATGAGCATCAAGATAATTCAGGATATCATTGGACAGATCATCGTGCGTCATAGAATCCGAATGGAAACTGCGGCCGTGATTTCTCAGATCCAACAAATGCGTCGGCATCAATTCTCCGAATTCTTTGCCGAAACTTCCCCAATTATCAAGCATTCCAAACAACCCGTGGAATACCAAAAGTGGTGTTTCCGTTCTCTCTTCTCCGTATATTTTTGAATGTAAAATCTCCATTAATAATAAAATATAATTACCACTTTGCCAATCGCTTCAAGTATGCCTGAACCGTATTTTCCAAACCAAGATAAAGCGCTTCCGAAATCAAAGCGTGACCTATGGAAACTTCCAGAAGATTTGGAATATTGTCTGAGAAATATTTTAAATTCTCCAAAGATAAATCGTGTCCAGCATTAATTCCTAAACCAAATTCACTCGCAACAACAGCTGTTTTGAAGTACGATTCTATAGCCAATTCTTTATTTTTAGGATAATTGGTTGCATAGGCTTCTGTGTAAAGTTCAATTCTGTCTGTTCCTGTTTCAGCCGCAAATTTCACCATTTCCGGATTCGGGTCAAGGAAAATTGACGTTCTTATTCCAGCATTTTTGAATTCAGAAATAACAGATTTCAAAAAATCAAGATTCTTTTCACAATCCCAGCCTGCATTGGAAGTAATCGCATTATCAGCATCAGGAACCAAAGTCACTTGTTCTGGCTTCACTTCCAAAACCATATCAATAAAAGGTTTGTGAGGATTTCCTTCGATATTGAACTCGGTTTTCACCAAAGGTTTCAGATCATAAACATCTTTTCTGGTAATATGTCTTTCGTCCGGTCTTGGATGGATTGTAATTCCCTGCGCTCCGAATCTTTCCAGGTCCAAAGCAACCTGAGTTACACTTGGGACATCGCCGCCTCTGGCATTTCTTAACGTTGCAATTTTATTGATATTGACACTTAATTTTGTCATTTTTATTGGTTTTTGGTTGTTAGTTGTTAGTTGTCAGTTTTTTCCATTAACTAACAACAATCAACCGTCAACTGATTATTTTTAAATTTTGTGAACCTGCATTATTTCCAAGTCAAATTCCTTGGATGCCACCAAAAGATGGTCAAAAATATCGGCCTGAATTTGCTCAAAATGTTCCCATTTCGAATCGTTTGAAAAACAATAGATTTCCAGCGGCATTCCTTGCGGTGTGATTTCCATTTGTCTCACCATCAAGGCTCCGGTTTGGTCAATATTCGGATTGTTTTTCAGATAACTCATTGCGTACTTTCGGAAAGTTCCGATGTTGGTGAGTTGTTGACCATTGATGATTTCATCGGAATTAACAAGATTTACTTTTTGTTGGTCTATCTCTTTCTTTTTTTCCAGCAGGTAATCGTGAATCAAATTGATTTTCAGTAATTCTCCGAACAATTGATCATCAAGAAACTTAAAGGATTTAATATTGAAAACAATCGATTTTTTGATTCTTCTCGTATTGGTTTCGGACATCACCTGCATATTTTTGATCTCTGTGGTTAGCAAATCGTAAGTCGGAATCGTAGATAATGTTTTGTCGAAATTTCTAATTTTAGTGGTCAGCAAATCGATATCTTCGATATTACCTTCGATAGAATATTTAGGAATCGCAACCCAGTCTCCAACTTTCAGATTCTTGGAAGTCGCAACGTGAATTCCTGTAACAAAACCTAAAATCGTATCTCTGAAAACTAAAACAATCACAGCAGTAATTGCTCCAAGACTTCCCAAAACAGTCGTTCCGCTTATGCCGAATAAAACGCAAACGGCAATTACTGTAAAGATAAAAACACCGAAAATCCTAACCGTTTGAGATATAGAATTAATGGCAATAATTTTATAGTAATCTTGCTGAATCAAATAATAATTCTGCAAGACTTTAATAAAACGGAAAGCCATATTGGCAATCACCAAAACAATCAGAATCCCAATCAATCTCTCGAGAAAAACAAAGCTTTTCGGATGTCTGTAAAAGATAGAAAACAAAGCATAATTCCCAAATCCTAAAGCCAAAATATTAGCCACAGAATTAGTGACTTTAGCCTTATAAATAGACTTCATCACAGGATATTTCTCCTTGTCAAAAAAATATTTGAAGACGAGATTGATTCCGTTTTTTAGGGCAAAGGCTACAATGAAAATCAGAAAAATAAGAAGCGCAAATTTGAAGGTGATCTGACTCGCCAACACAAACTCATCAGGAAAGAAATCTTTGCAGAAGAAATGAATTTCGTCACTGATTTGCTGAAGAAAATCTTTATAATCTATGAGTTCATTTTTCATTTATAGGAATTATTTCACAAATTTAAGGATAAAAAAAATCTTTTGGCATTACTTTGAATGTTGTATTTTTAAATAAATTTAAAAACTATGGATTCTGTTTTTATCGACATTATCGCTTTGGTTCTACTTTTTGTAGGAATGCTGGGAACATTTCTCCCAGTTCTGCCCGGATTACTGTTGAGTATCTGCGGATTACTGATATTCAAGTTTGGAACAGAAAATAATATGCCAATGATGTATGTCTGGATCTTTGTTTTCCTGACGCTTGTTTCCACAGTTCTGAATTATGTTATCCCCGCAAAAACCAACAAAAAATATGGAGGAACACGCTACGGAAGCATTGGTTCTTTTATAGGAACTCTTCTGGGATTATTTTTTATACCGATTCCATTAGGATTTCTGATAGGAATGTTACTAGGTGTTTTTCTTGGAGAATTATTGCACGATATGAACGACCGAAAAAAAGCTTTCAATTCTATGAAAGGTGCTTTTATTGGTTTTATTTATGGAACTGGATTTAGTTTGATGGTTGGACTGGCAATGTTTTTGGTTGTTGGTTATTATATTTTCTTTTAAAATTGTAAATGATGAATTTCAAATCACTCTTATTCGCTCCGATCTTATTATTGGTGAGTAACTGCAAAACACAGTCACAAACGCAGACTTCTGAGAATGGAAATAATACGATCACAATCGGAATCAATAAATCGGCAAAAATCCCAAATTCCAAGATAAGTCTGGAATTCCGGAACATTGCAGAGGACAGCCGTTGTCCAGTTGATGTAACTTGCATTTGGGAAGGCATTGCAAAGGTCGACGTAGAAGGAACTGTTGGAAACCAGAAAACCAATTTTCAAGTTGGGACAAGAGATTTCCTACAACAGAATGTAAGCAAGTCTTTCAGTTTTTCAGGGTATAGATTTACATTAACCGATCTAAAACCGTATCCCGGCGGAAAAGAAGAAAGCGAATCCGTGACATTTAAATATGAGAAAGAAGAATAATCCTTAACCACAAAAGTCACAAGATTTTAAAAGTTAATTCTTTTTTTATCTTTAATTTAGAATTTTATTATTTTCTTTTATGAAAAAATTCTAAAAACTCTCCCACTCTCAAACCCAAATTATCCCCAAACAATAGGCTTTTTTCCTTTCTCCAAAAGATAATTATTGATTTTTGAAAACGGTTTGCTTCCAAAAAAACCTCGGTGAACGGAAAACGGAGATGGGTGCGCGGATTGGATAATGAAGTGCTTGCTTTGGTCGATCAATACAGATTTTTTCTGTGCAAATGCACCCCAAAGAACAAAAACTACATTTTGTTTTTTATCAGAGATCTGCTTGATGATATAATCGGTAAAAGTTTCCCAGCCAAGGTCTTTGTGCGAATTTGGCTGATGTGCCTGCACTGTCAAAGTCGCATTCAGAAGGAGAACGCCTTGTTTCGCCCAATCTTGAAGATCTTTGTTTTTCCTTTCTATTCCAATATCGTCCTTTAACTCGATGAAGATGTTTTTAAGCGAAGGTGGTGCTGTAACACTTTCAGAAACCGAGAAACAAAGTCCATTGGCTTGCCCATCGTTATGATAAGGATCCTGACCAATGATCACGACTTCCACGTCATCGAATTCCGTCAATTCCAAAGCGCGGAAAATCTCATTTTTTGGAGGAAAACATTTGGTAGAGTTATATTCAACTTTTACCTTATTCCAAAGATCTTCAAAATAGTCACTTTCTTTGATCGGTTTCAAAACTTCTTTCCAGGTCATTTTCAGATATTTTTACAAAATTAGATTTTACAAATCGATTAAAGCAAATCTATTGACTTTTCCTGTGAATTAAAGTTAATTTCTCTTAAAAGGTCTTTGGCTTAATTTTTAATGTAATAAATTCGGGCAAAATTTAACATTTATCTGTAAAAATAGCTCAAATTAGAATGAAAATCTGGAATAGTATTATTTTCTCAACAATATTTATGGCTAATTTATCTGCGCAAAATACAATTATCGTCGGAACTTACACCAATAGTGATAAGTGCAGCAGCGGCGGAATCCATATTTTTGATTTTGATGAAAATACTTATAAATATAATCTCAAATATCGTACAGAGAATATCATTAATCCAAGTTTCGTGAGTTTAAGTCCGGATAAAAAATTCTTGTTCTCGGTCAATGAAAATGGAGATAAAAGTACAGTGACCTCATTTGAAATTGATGAAAACGAAAGCAGATTAATAAAAAAAGATGAGAAAAAAACGCAAGGTGAAGACCCTTGCTTTTTGATTTCTGATGAGGAAAATGTAATTGTTGCCAATTATTCCGGCGGAAGCATCAATGTCTTCAAAAGATATGCTGATGGAAAATTATCCGATGTCGTTCAGAATATCAAGTTCGAAGGTGTAGGCGTGGATCCAAAAAGACAGGAAAAATCACACATCCACCAGGTTCAGTTTTCTCCGGATAGCCAATATGTGTTGGCAAATGATCTAGGCTTAGATAAGATCTATGTTTTCAAATACAACAAAACCGGAGAAAAAGTCTTGGAAAAAGTTGGCGAGTTTGATGCGAAAAAAGGTTCCGGGCCGCGCCATATAGCTTTCAACAAATCCGGAAAACTGATTTATCTTGTTCAGGAACTTAGCGGAGATCTATCGGTTTTAAGCTTTGATGACGGAAAAATACAATTGATCCAGGAAGAAACTTTGTTGTCAAGAAAAGTTAGGTTCAATTTCAGGGCAGCTGATATTCATTTATCTGATAATGAAAAGTTTTTATATGTCACGAATCGTGATGATGCAGATGACATTACCACTTTCAGAATTCTGAAAGATGGAAAAGTGAAAAAAATTCAGCAGATCAAAACGACTGGCAGAAATCCGCGAAATTTTGCCATCAGCCCCAATAACAAACTGGTTTTGATAGCGAATCAGGATACGAATAGAATCAACATTTTCAGCAGAGATCTGAAGTCGGGGGAACTTGCTCCTACAAAGAAATCCATACCTGTTTGCGCACCAGTCAATGTGATTTTCTATGAAAAAGGAAAATAATTCATTACACACATAATATTTTAATAAAATTTTAGTTCTAATAGCTTAATGTTCGAAGACTCGATGTTTGATAAAAAAATTATTCTTTCATTTTTTCTGATTTGTTGTTCCGGATTGCTTTTTTCGCAAACCGAAAAAGAGAACGAAATTGAAAGTGTTACCATTAAATCGGTAAAGAAATATAAAAATAAAAAAGAGAATCCAGCCTATGCAATTATGCAGCAAGTTTGGAAAAAAAAGAAGTCCAACGGGCTTCTTCTGCACAAGGACTACAAATATAAAACTTACGAGAAGATCGATTTTAGATTAGATAATATAGATAGTTCTTTTACAAAAAAGAAAGTATTCAGAGGTTTAGATTCTATCATTTTCAAATACAACGATTCTTCTGAGATTGCAGGAAAAGCAGTTTTACCACTTTTCATAACAGAAAGTATCTCCCAGATCTACGGGAAAAACAATCCTAAAAAAGAAAGGAAAGATCTTCTGGCCATTAGAAATTCCGGACTTAAAAACAATCAGATCGTTGCGAAGACCATTCAGAATATGTATAAGGACATCAATATTTATGATAACACCATCAATTATCTAAATCTTGGTTTTACAAGTCCTGTTTCCACAGACGGTTTCGGCGTTTTTGATTATAATATTACCGATACGATCGAGGTCAATACGGTAAGAAGCTACGAGATTCGTTTCACTCCAAAAAATCCTGAAGCATTGGCTTTGAAAGGTCGACTTTATATTTCGATGGACAAATATAATGTGATGAAAGTGGAGATGGAAACTAATAAAAGGATCAACATCAATTTTGTTAAAAATATTGCTACTGATCTGGAGTTCGATAATCCGGATGATTCCACTTTTATTCCGACCAGAAACGAGACTACGCTTAATCTTGTCCTCAACGATAGAGATGGCGCAAAAAGTGTGATCGCAAAGCGTGTTGCGAATTATTCCAATTATGAATTTGATAAAGGGATAGATGATTCCTTTCTTAATAAGGTCTATATTCCTGAAGATTATCTGGTTGATAAAGACGAAAATTATTGGCAGGAAAACAGAACCGAAAAACTGACCGAAAGCGAACAGAATATCTACAAAATGTATGACGAACTGGAAAATGTTCCGAAATATAAGAGGATTGTAAAACTGGTCCAGATTGGTAATACAGGCTATATTCATTTTGGAAAATGGCTGGATTTTGGAAATATCTTTCAGACTTGGGGATATAATGATATCGAAGGTTTAAGATTAAGAGCTGGAGCCCGAACTTACTTTGGTAAGAATGACATGTGGAGAATCCAAGCTTACACCGCTTATGGTTTCCGTGATGAAAAATGGAAATTCGGAGGTGAAGCAAAATATATGTTTAATAAAACCAATCGTTTCCAAATTGGTGGCGGTTACAGACAAGACGTTTTGCAGCTTGGAGTTCAATTGACGACTGACGAAGGAATTATGACACGTTCGTTTGCGTCTTCTTCTGTTCTAAACAGCGGTGAAACAACGTCTATGAGTTCGGTGAAACAATACAATTTTTTCACAAGTATAGAGCCTTGGAAAAACTTCCAGATCAAGTTGGATGCAACAACTCAAAATATTAAATCTGCTGATTCCAATTTATTCAACATCGATTACTATAGACAAGGCGTTCTTAGAAATGATCTGAACGATACAAGACTGACTGCAACCATTATCGCAAGACCTGGAATCAAATTCTCCACTTACGGTGTTGACCGATACGAGATGACCGCTTTGGCAACCAATCCAACTTTGATCCTTAAATATACCAAAGGTGTTGGAGGCGTTTTTGATTCAGATTTTAATTATAACAAACTTCAGTTTTATTATTATCAGCCTGTGATCTTAGGAAACTGGGGAAGACTGTTTGCAAATGTGGAAGTTGGGAAAAACTTTGACGCTCTCCCACTCGCTTTACAAAATGTTTTGCCTGCCAACCAATCTTATGGCTTGGTAAGAGGTGTTTTTTCTTTAATGAATTATTATGAATTCGTTGCTGATTCTTATGCGGTTTTGTTTTTGGAACATCATTTCAACGGAAAGATTTTGTCTCAGATTCCATTGATTAAAAAATTGAAACTAAGAGAGGTTGCATTTTTCCGTTCCGGAGTTGGAAGCCTGAAACAGCAAACCATCGACATGAATGCAGGAAGTTTGAAATTGACTGCTCCTGACAAACCTTATTATGAATATGGCTTTGGTATAGAAAATATCGGTTGGGGGAATTTCAGAATATTGAGAGTTGATTTTAACTGGAGAGGAAATTACCTGAATAATAAAACGACCAATACAGATGTAAGAAAATTCGGGGTTCAGTTTGGTTTCCAGATGAATTTTTAGGAAATTTGTGACTATGCAGTTTTAAGTCTGCAGTATGCCTAATTTTCCAATCAAAATTTTATCAATGAAAATCAAAAAAATCGCTTTACTATTAAGTTTTTTAATTTTTACAAGTCTTTATTCTCAAAAGCAATTTGTATTTTTTGGTTCTTACAATTGGGAAAAAGTTTCTGAAGCTGTTTACGTTTATGAACTTGATATGGAAAGCGGAAAATTAACAAAAGTAACTTCGTCATCTGATGTGATTAATCCAGGTTATATTACGATTTCGCCTAACGGAAAATATATTTACGCTTCATCTGATGCTAAAACTCCGAATTATGGAACTGTAAGTTCGTTCGCTTTTGATGCAGATAAAAAAACTTTGACTTTCCTAAATCAACAAAAAACCGGTGGGGAAAATCCTGTCTATGTGAATGTTGATAAAAATGGAAAATGGCTAATCAATGCAACCTATAATCAAGCAACTATCTCCATTTTTCCGCTTTTGGAAAATGGAAAGATAGATTCAATCGCACAACATTTTACATTCACAGAAGGAAGTGGCGTTGATGCGAAAAGGCAAGAAAAAGCACACACACATTCTGTTGTTTTTACACCCGATTCCAAAACGGTGCTTTTTGCCGATTTAGGCGCAGATAAAATTTTGCAATATCCTTTTGATGCGAATCAGAAGCAACCTTTGATTGATAGCCAAAGTACGTTCATCAATACAAAACCAGGTAGCGGACCGAGGCACATCACTTTTAGCAAAGATGGAAAATTGGTTTATTCTATTGAGGAATTGGCTGGGATGATTTCAGTTTATGATTTTTCTGATAACAAGCTGAAAGAAATCCAGAGAATTGCAACGCATCCTGATAAAATCAAAGAAGGTTTTGAAAGTTCTGATGTTCATATTTCGCCAGATGGAGAGTTCCTTTATGCGACCAACAGAGGAAAAGAAAACAATATTGCGATTTTCAAAGTTTTAAATGATGGAAAATTAGAATCTATCGGATATCAAAAAACAGGCGGAAAACATCCGAGAACTTTTGCAATAGATGAAACTGGAAAATTCATTATTGTGACCAATGTTATTTCGCAAGATGTAACCGTTTTCAAAAGAAACTTAGAAACCGGAATGTTGAAGAAAATTGGAAAACCAGTCAAAATCAAAAATGTGACTTGTGTGAAAACTAAGATGTATTGATATTGAATTTAACGCAAAGTCGCAATTTTTTTATAAATAATAATGCTAAAAAGTCGCAAAGTTTTCATTTGCGACTTTTTTATAATTAGATTCCAAGCTATTCTTGCGACTTTGCGTTAAATATAATTCTATCTTTGCAAAATGGACGTTAGAGCAAAAAAACATCTTGGCCAGCATTTTCTTACAGACCAGAATATCGCACGCAACATTGTAGATTCGCTTTCTTTTGAAGGTTACAAAAAATTATTGGAAGTCGGTCCCGGAATGGGCGTTCTTACAAAGTTTCTTCTTGAAAAAGAATCAGAAATCTATGTGGCGGAAATCGATAATGAGTCCATCGATTATCTTAAAAAACATTATCCAAAACTGGAAGAACAACATTTTGTTGGCGACTTTTTGAAAATCAATATTCCGGAGGTTTTCAATGAAGAATTGGCTGTGATTGGGAATTTCCCTTATAATATCTCATCTCAGATTTTGTTTAAAATTATTGACAATTTCCAGTTTGTACCGGAAATGAGCGGGATGTTCCAAAAGGAAGTTGCCGAAAGAACCGCGGCAAAACCAAGAACAAAAGACTACGGAATTTTGTCTGTTTTGGTTCAGGCCTATTATGATGTGGAATATCTTTTCACGGTTCACGAAAATGTTTTCAATCCACCACCAAAAGTAAAATCCGGCGTTATCCGAATGACCCGAAATCTGAAAGAAGGATTGGCTGGAAACGAAGTTCTTTTCAAACAAATTGTGAAAGCTGGATTTGGGCAGAGACGGAAAAAGATGAGCAATGCACTGAAAGTTCTCGGTATTCCTGAAAATATGAAATCGCATCCTTTCCTTGACATCCGTGCGGAGGAATTGTCTGTTGCAGATTTTATTGGTTTTGCGAATGAGTGGAAGTCTAGTTTGAGAGTTTGAGAGTTTGAGAGTTTGAGAGTTTGAGAGTTTATCGGAAAACTAAATTATAAAACCCAATATTATCATTCCAGAGAAATCTCGACAGCGAAGTTTAGATTCCTCAGGAATGAAAAAATGGTTTGATAATGTTCTATTACCGGCTAACACTTTATTAAAAGATAAATCCCATAGCCCCGATTGCAGCGGCATCCTTTTTTGTTTTTGTGCGTTTAGTTCAATTCAAAGACAAAAATGTCTAAAAACAAAAAAAGATATAGCGGAAAGCGGGATAAGCTCCTAAAAATTTGTTTTAAAATCCTTATTTTTGTGTTATGGAAAAAGTGGTATTGGTCAATCCTCAGGATGAAGTTTTGGGACAAATGGAAAAAATGCAGGCGCATGAAAATGGACTTTTGCATCGTGCATTTTCGGTTTTTCTGTTCAATGAAAAGGGAGAAATGCTTTTGCAGAAACGTGCCGTCCAAAAATACCATTCGCCCAACCAATGGACCAATGCTTGTTGCTCACACCCGAGATTGAACGAATCTTATCTGGATGCAGCGAAAAGACGTATAAAAGAAGAACTGGGAATAGATTGTGAATTGACGGAAAAGTTTCATTTTATATATAAAGCAGATGTTGGAGAAGGACTTTGGGAACACGAACTGGATCATGTTTTCACAGGAAACTTCGATGGCGAATTTGATTTGAATCCTGATGAAGTTTCTGAGATTCGATATGTTTCCATCTCTGATCTACAACAGGAAATTGCCGAAAATCCAAACAACTTTACAGAATGGTTCAAAATCATTTGGGCCGAATATCGTAATCAGTTGAATTGATATAGGTTTAGATTGTAATTCGCAGGTTAATCGAGATTCAAAATAATTGTTTAACTTTATTATCAAATCTCTATTTATGAAAGCTTTGGTAATTGGTGCAACCGGCGCTACGGGAAACGACCTTGTGAATCAACTTTGTCAAGATTCTGATTTTGATGAGATTGATATTTTTGTGAGACGACGTTCGGATTTTCATAATGAAAAAGTCAAAGCACACATCATAGACTTTGATAATCCGGAAGAATGGAAACATCTTGTAAAAGGCGATGTGGCTTTTTCTTGTCTTGGAACAACTCTGAAATCAGCAGGCAGTAAAGAAAACCAAAAAGTCATTGATTACGATTATCAATTCAATTTTGCCAAAGCGGCAAAAGAAAATCAGGTTGAAGATTATATTTTGGTCTCTGCTTACGGCGCCAATCCTGATTCTAAAATCTTCTACTCCAGAATAAAAGGTGAATTGGAAGAAGCTGTGAAGAACTTAAAATTCAATAAGACAACTATCTTCAAACCCGGAATGCTGGAAAGAAAAAATAGTGATAGAAGTGCAGAGATCACAGGTTTGAAAGCCATTAAATTTCTTAATAAATTGGGGCTTTTCAAAAGTCAACAGCCTTTGCCTACCGAAATATTAGCCAAAGCAATGATTGTAGCTTCTAAAATCAAATCAAACAGTTTCTCCGAGATTAAGCTCCACAGTATTTTTAGTTTTGCAGAAAAGAAAACACAATAAAAAAATCCAATCAAATATGATTGGATTTATATTTCTAATTATTTCTATCTTTCAGATATTTTTGCCATTCCCAAGTGGTTTTAAGCGCTTCTTCCAAAGACGTTTCAGACTTCCAATTGAGTTCCTTTTCGGCTTTGTCTGCATTGGCATAAGCTACTGTAATATCGCCTTCTCTTCTTGGGCAGATCTGATATGGAACGGGAACATCATTTGCCAATTCGAATGCTTTTACCACTTCTAAAACCGAAGAACCTTTTCCTGTTCCGAGATTGTAAATATCCAAAACAGTTTCTTCCTCGGAATGTATCAGTTTCTGTAAAGCTGCAACGTGCGCTTTTGCCAGATCTACAACATAGATATAATCCCGAACTGCAGTTCCATCTTCCGTTGGATAATCGTCTCCCCAAATGCTCAATTTTTCTCTGATTCCCGCAGCTGTTTGAGTCACATAAGGAACCAAATTATTTGGAATTCCTGCCGGAAGTTCTCCTAACAAAGCTGTTGGATGTGCACCAATCGGATTGAAATATCTTAATAGAGTAACCCTTTTGTTATAAGCTCGAGAAAAATCTTTCAGGATATCTTCGCCCATTTGTTTGGTTTTTCCGTAAGAAGATTCGGCTTCTTTCAGAGGTGTATTTTCATCAATCGGCATTTGGTCGGCTTGACCGTAAACCGTACAAGACGAACTGAAAATAAAGTTTGAAATATTTCTTTCTTTGAATTCCTGAAGAACATTAATTAATGAAAACAAATTGTTCTCATAATATTTCAAAGGCTCAGTCATACTCTCTCCTACGGCTTTTGAAGCCGCAAAATTGATACAACCTTCGATATCGTGTGCTTCGAAAACTTGCTGCAATAATTCTTTTCTTCTTAAATCAAAAGGATAAAATATCGGACGTTTTCCCGTAATTTCTTCGATATTATCAAGGATAAACTTTTCCGAATTTGATAGGTCATCTACAATAATGACATCAAAATTGTGATTAATAAGTTCTACAACCGTGTGAGAACCGATGTAACCTAGACCGCCTGTTACAAGTATGGACATTTAATTAATTATGAGTTATTAGTTTTTTCAAAGAATTCCAAAACAGAATCTGTAATATATTTCAATTGCTCTTCATCCAATTCTGTATGCATAGGAAGAGAAATAACCTGATCTAGTAATTTATCTGTATTCACAAAATCGGCTGGATCACTTTCCTGATAATAAGCTTTTTGTTTTCTAAGCGCAACCGGATAATAGATCATCGCAGGAATTTCTTTTTCTGTCAAGAATTGTTGTAACTCATTTCGTTTCCCGTTTAAGATTCTCAAAGTATATTGATGAAAAACGTGCGTGGAATTTTCTGCTCTTTTCGGAGTCAAGATATTTTCATTGTCGGCAAAGGCTTCGTCGTAATAATCGGCAGCTTTTCTTCTCGCCTCGTTGTAAGAATCTAAGTTTGGTAATTTCTTTCGCAAAATCGCAGCTTGGATGCTGTCCAACCTGGAATTAACGCCAACTTCGTCGTGATAATAACGCTCGTACATTCCGTGGTTTACAATTCCTCTTAGTCTATGCGCCAATTCATCATCATTAGTAAAAATTGCACCCCCATCTCCATAGCAGCCTAAGTTTTTAGAAGGAAAAAATGATGTTGTTCCGATTGTTCCCATTGTTCCGGATTTTTTCTCTGTTCCGTCAGAGAATATGAAATCAGCACCAATTGCTTGTGCATTATCTTCAACTACATACAGGTTATGTTCTTTCGCAATTTTCAGGATTTCTTCCATATTTCCGCATTGTCCAAAAAGATGAACCGGAATAATGGCTTTTGTTCTTGGTGTAATTGCTTTTTTTATTGCCTCTGTATCAATGGTAAAGGTATCATAATCAACATCTACCAAAACCGATTTCAATTGTAATAAATGAATCACTTCCACTGTTGCAGCAAATGTAAAATCAGCAGTGATAATTTCGTCTCCTTCTTTCAAATCAAGAGCCATTAGCGCAATCTGAAGCGCATCTGTACCATTGGCACAAGGAATCACATGTTTAACATCCAAATAATTTTCCAAATCAGCTTGAAAGGATTTCACTTCCGGACCATTTATAAAAGCCGCAGAATCCATCACATTCAGAACTGCATTGTCAACTTCACTTTTAATTTTATAATATTGGCTTTGTAAATCAACCATTTGGATTTTCTTCATAATCAAATATTTAAATTTTTAAAGGATTCTTATACATTGAATTAAAATAATTAAATACAACTTTCTAAGCAGAACCATTATTTTGTAAATTTACATTTATTTATCAGTTTAAAAAATCAAAATCCCCGAAACGTGAGAAAAATCTTTACAATTTTATCAGCAGGCTTGTCTTTAATAGTCAATGCTCAGACAGAGCTGGTTTTTGTTTTCTTCAAAGATAAACCGAACAAAACATCATTCTATTCTAATCCCTTATCTGAACTTACACAAAAATCTCTCGACAGGAGAACCAAACTTGGAATTTCATTGACAGATCAGGATGCTCCGATAGAACAGACATACATTCAGAATATTAAAGATCTTGGCTTTACAGTCACCGATTATTCAAAATGGCTGAATGGTGTTGCTGTGAATGCTACTACCGCACAGATTCAAACGCTATCTCAACAAACATACGTTGACCATGTGGAAAGCTTTGTTAAAAATCCGAGTGGTGGAATCAGAAAAGAAAAAATTGAAAAGTTCAAGGAGTTCAGTAACCGAGATGCATTGACAACTTTCAATTACGGCGGCGGTCTGAACCAGATCAACCAGATCAATGTTCGTGCACTCCATGTTGCCGGTTTCACAGGAGCTGGGATGACCATCGCAGTTATCGATACTGGTTTTCCCTCTGTAGATACTGGAAATGCTTATAAAAGACTTCGTGACAATGGACAAATCAAAGGTGGTTACAATTTCATCAGTAAAAATTCAGATATCTACAACACTGCTCTTAACACGCATGGCTCTGTTTGTATGGGAGCAATCGGTGGATATTTAGACGGACAATTCGTGGGAACTGCTCCAGATGCAGATTTCTATCTTTATGCTTCGGAAGATGGCGCTAATGAAGTTCCTGAGGAGGAACTTTACTGGATAGAAGCTGCTGAAGAAGCTGACAGAAAAGGCGTAGATATAATTTCTACTTCATTAGGATATACAGATTTTGACGACAGTAGATATGATTACACTTATGCTGATATGAATGGAAAAACATCTTTCATCGCAAGAGGTGCACAAATCGCTGCTGAAAAGGGAATCTTTTTAACTGTTTCTGCCGGCAATAGTGGCGCAAGTGCTTGGCATTACTTAGGAACTCCTGCCGATAATGAAAAAGTTTTCACAATTGGAGCCGTTACAAGTCAAGGAAACGTTTCCAGTTTTTCTTCTTTTGGGCCAAATTCCGCAGGTGTGATAAAACCAGACGGAAGCGCAAGAGGAACCGACACTTATACGGTTTATGGGAGTCAAGTTACCCAAGCTAGCGGAACTTCTCTTTCCAATCCTGTGGCAGCTGGTGGTGTTGCCTGTCTTTTACAAGCTTTACCTGTAGGTACACCATTAGAAGAAATAAAAACAAAATTGAGGCAAAATGCATCCCTCTATCCAAACCCAACTTCGCAAATGGGCTACGGAATTCTGAATTTTTATAAAACTTATCAATCCTATCTTGGAGTGAATGATGTAAATAAAATTCAAACCAAAATCTACCCAAACCCTGCAAAAGACATTATCAATATTACTTCCGATAAAAAAATCAGCTCTGTTGAAGTTTATGATTATCTGGGCAGACTGATCAAAACAGAATTTTCTAATAAGATCAATATTTCCCAACTTGTAAAAGGAAATTATCTTTTAAAAATCAAGACAGATTCAGGGGACTCTATAGAGAAATTCATTAAAGAATAAAATAAAAACGCTGAGATTTTCTTAGCGTTTTTTATTTATAATCATCAGTAAGTTTTCGTCATATCATTCGGAATCACAAGATTGAATTCTGTTGGAACAAAATCTTTTTCAGGTAAAGACAATTCAGATTTTTCCGATTCGAAAACGGAAATCACTGTGATTTTCAGGTTTGGATTTTTTCTTTTTCAGATACCAATAGATTCCGCCATATTGTTTGCTATGATAATCGCCATTGTAATGGATAAAAGTCTTTCCGGACTGCAGATTTTGAAAAATTGATTCTGCCATTGTAGCGTCTTTTATGGCTTGGGCTGAGATGAAATTCATTAATTTTATTTCGTCAACGTGGTCGCCCATTAGAAATTTCATTTCTTTGTAACCTGGCGTCTCCAAAGTTACTTCTATCGGTAATTTCGCTATATATTTTTTTTCAGCTTCTGGCAATTCATTTAAACTATTGATGCCGTTTTTGGAAGTTTGAGAAGCATATTTTCTTGGAACATTCGTTGCGATGAAATTCAGTTTTTTGTCTTTAGCAAAATCAACCAAAGGCCTGTAATCGGTTTCGTAATTTTTCCAAAGCCTTACAGAATCTTTCAGATTTTTAGCATCGATTTTTCCTGCTAAATAAGAATTTAAAGCTTGCTGATTATCTCTTTCAAACATCTCTGCCCCTAAAATAATCTGTCCTTTTTTCTTTTCAAAAAGAGCTTTAGTAATTCTTTTTTCCAACCAATGATTGATAGAATTATCGTGATGTTCACCAATGAAAACAACATCAAAATCTGCCAATTCTTTGATTAAATCTTTTGAAGAAATCTCTTTAGATTTCTTATTATAAAATTTAAAAGCATTAAAACTTTGAGCATTTATATTACTTAAACTTATTATCGCAATTAATAGAATTAACTTTCTCATATCCAAATAAATAAAAAAGTCGTTCTAAAGTCAATTATAACTTCAAAACGACTAGATTAATAATAATTATATTCTAATTTTAAAGACCTGCAACCAAGTCTTTCCACTCTTGAAGTTCAGGATTGCCCGGCTTTCTTTTCCCAAAGAATTGAACGATAAATTCACCGTCTTTGTTAAAGACTTCCACTGAAGTTACCTCGCCGTCTTCCGTTGGTTTTTTCGTAATCCAAGTTTCTCCAATCTTAGTTGTATCAAGATGTAAATTGAAATCTGGATCCATTACATTGAACCATTGCTGATGCCAAAGCGTCTTTTTTACTTCGCCTGTATGAATCTGAATAATACCTCTGTTTCCAACGAAAACCATTATTGGAATCTGTTTTTCAGAAGCATCTTCCAATACATTCACAACCTTAGAATTATCGATTTTTTGAGCGAAACCTTCTGGTGCTAATCTTAAAGCCTGCGTTCTGCTAACTCCGAATTTTTTGGTCATCATAAAGAAATCATGTGTGTCTTTCAAGTCTTTCCAAGCTTGTTGGAAACAAGCCACATCAATCTCAGAATCTGCTTTTTCTGTAGGTTTTGGAGCGATTGGTTCTGTTACGATTTCTGCAGACTGCTCGTTAGCTTTATATTTTTCTGTTAAAGCATCAAATTCTGCTTCATTGCTTTTGTTTGTTAAATAGATTTTATGAAGAGCTAACCCATCTTTTCCGAAGAATTGGAAGCTTTTCCTATCGCCTTCAACCACAGAAAACCCGAATTTCCAAGAATTGATAAAGATTCTCAAATCGATGTCTTCTCCAACGAAAACCTGCCCGTGAGGATTGCTGAAATCCGGATTCAAATAAATACCTTTTCTCTCGTGTACACATTCGTCATTTCTTGTCAAAGCCATTACTTTCCCCAACTTTTCAATTTCTTGAAGAAGTGCTGAAAAGTCTGAATTTAAAACTGTAGTTCCATTTCCAACATTAGTCAACAAAAGTTCGGCTTCGCTTACGCCTAATTGTTCTGCTGCATTTCTTATTCTAAGGTGTGGATTTTCTGCTTTCAGAGCTTCCCATTTTTCTTTTAAATCGTTTGTTATTGTACTCATATTGATTTGTTTTTTGATTAATTATTGATAATATTTTTAACACAAAGCGCACAAAGTTTTTTTTTAAAACTAGCTGTTGTAAGGCTCACGCTTTCGCTTATATAAGTTGAAATTATTTTTTGATTGTTAAAACTTTGTATTCTCTTTTTACAGGTTCGCCTGTTTTGCTCAAGATAAACTCTTCTTTGTCGGAGCGAATCACTCTTTTGAATTTGGTTTGCGCTACCAATTCTTCCACATCTTCGTAAATATATAATTTGAAGTCTGATGTAAAAGGTAATGTTTTCATAAAGTCCTTTTTCGCAAACGTTAGAACGAAACTTCCATTCTTTTCAAGAACTCTATAAACCTCGTTGAAGAATTCTACAGGATTTTCCCAGAAATAAATCGTGTTGACACTCATTACTTTATCAAACGTTTCATTTTCAAAAGGAATTTTGTTTCCGTCGTATAAATGAAATTCTGCTTGAGAAAGATATTTTGAGTTAATACTTTCGGCTTCGGATTTCATTGTTTCAGAAATTTCTAAACCTGTATATTGAATGTTTTCTGCAAAATCCAAAAGATAAGAAAGATGCCCTGCATTACCGTGACCGAGTTCCAAAACCTTATCATTATCAACTAAATGCAAAGCTTTGATGGTTTCCTTGGTCATAGAAATATTGGTTTCATTCATCATTTTTGCGACCTCTTTTCCAATATCTCCTTCGGGATTTGCTAGGTTTTTTGCTAATATTTTGAGTTCTTGTTCTGTCATTTTTTAGTTTTTATTATAACAGAGAATCTTACGCAGCCCGACCTGAGTGGAGCTCATCCGCTGAAGGCGGATAGCGGGAACGGAGGGCGGATTAAGCTGCCATAATTAATCTCTTTGTAAGCTTTTTAACCAAATAAAATCATTGTACTGTCGTTGACCGGATGTTTGCAAATGGTACATGGAAAGTTGTAAGCACGACTGATTTTCTCTTCCGTAAAAACCTCTTCCGGAGCACCGTAAGCTAAAACCTCACCTTTTTCCATCAACAGAATTTTGTCTGCGAAACCGGCAGCTAAATTCAAATCGTGTAAAACAACGACTGCAGTGTTATTATTTTGAGTAAATTTTTTAATTAATTCTAATGTATTGTGTTGGTGTTTGATGTCCAGATTATTGAGTGGCTCGTCCAAAAATAAAAGCCTGTGCGCAATCTCGTTATCCAACTGAGACAGAACTCTCGCCAAATGAACCCTCTGCTTTTCACCTCCGGAAAGCGAGTTGTAATCTCTTTCTCGAAAATGAATAATCTCAGTTTCCACCATAGCAATTTCCGTCGATTTTATATCTTCCAAAGTCGGCTGAGAACCGAAGTATGGATAACGCCCCATCATCACAACATCCTTGACCAAAAGCGGGATATCTTGAGCGTTATGCTGAGAAAACTTGGCTTTGTGCTTTGATAATTCTTCGAGTTTCCAATCGTAAATTATTTTGTCTTTGAAGAATATCTCCTGCTTTTTATCGGTTTTTATTTCTTTAGCCAAGACATTTAATAAGCTTGATTTTCCTGCTCCGTTTGGGCCAACAATTGCCAAGAATTCGCCGTAACCGACATTGACATCAACACTTTTTAAGATGCTGACATTCTGACTCTGATAATTTATCTTATGTCCTCTTATCATCTTAGTGTGTTTTTATATTTGATTAAAATCGTAATGAAAATCGGACCTCCAATCAATGATGTTAAAATCCCGATTGGTAATTCCGAAGGCGCAACGATTGTTCGGCTGATTGTATCCGCAAGCAATAACAATATGCTTCCACAAATTGCTGATAGTGGCAAAATGAAATGATAATCCGAACGGAATAACAATCTCAAAATGTAAGGTACAATAAGTCCCACAAAACCGATTGTACCCGAAAATGCGACACACGTTCCTATCATTAATGAAGTTATCAATACGATTTGTTTTTTCAAAGTCTCGACATTGATTCCCAAATGCTGTGCGTCTTTTTCTCCCAATAACATTGCGTTCAAGGCCTTTCCTTTTGGTAATATGATAGTGTAAGAAAACAATAAGACAATTGATAAAATAATGTTTCTTGTCCAAGTTGCACCAGCTAAACTCCCTAGATTCCAGAATGTTAAGTCTCTAAGTTGTTCGTCCTTAGAAATGTAAATCAAGAATCCTGTGATCGAAAAACCAATAGATGTAATAGCAACTCCGGAAAGCAGCATCATCACTACATTTGTTTTTCCTGCGCTTGTTGAAATTCTGTAAACGCTGACCATTGCTAAAAAAGCACCTACAAATGCAGAAACGCCGACTAAGGAATTTCTTATGATTTCCGGAAGATATTGTTCAAAAGTATGTCCGAGAACGATTGCAATTGCAGCTAACAATGTAGCTCCAGATGTTAAACCAATGGATTCGCCGGTTGCTAAAGGATTTTTGAACATCCCTTGCAACGTAGTTCCTGAAACTGCTAACATACTTCCTATTAAAACTGCCATTATTATTCGAGAAGTTCTGACTTCCCAAATCACGTATTTTTCACTTAATGATAATGAAGTATCACTAGTTAAAAACTTCCATAACACTTCGTAAGAAGAGGAATTACCAAAATCGTAAACTCCAATATTTAAAGCTAAAACCATCATCAGTATTAATAAAATAATACCGATGATGGCGTAAAATGTAAGACTTTTTGATTTCAAATTAATAAGACTTAGAGAATCAAGATGAAAGAATCAAGACTTAATTCTGTTATTTATTAAACTTTTCTTAGGTTCCAGAAATGGAAGAAAAGTTACTTCAAAGATTCGATTAATAATTTGTTTAAGCTTAATGCTGCTTCGCCAACTCTTGGTCCGAAAGATGATAATAATCCACCATCAAGTGCAATCACTTTCTTGTTTTTACCCGCATTGGTTTGAGGAACTCCAGGCATTTTAAGAGCACCTTCTATTCCGCCAGAGCCTTGTAATCCGCTTGTGAAGAACAGTAATACATCAGGATTGGATTGGACAACTGCTTCCGGTGTCAAAGGTTTGAAATCCTCGAAATCGTTAGCAGCATTTTCTCCGCCAGCAATCTCAATAATGCTTGCCATTGGCGTGTTTTTCCCACCAACCATCATCATATTTCCTCTTGCGTAGATGAAAAGGACTTTCGGTTTCTTAGCTATTGGCTGGATTTGTTTTACATCCGCATCGATTTTATTTAATAATGCCTGCTGATTTGTATTGCCTAAAGCTTTCGCCACTTGGTCAATCAATTTCTTAGTTCCATCAATTGAAAACTCTTGTTTAAATAACTCAGTTTGGATTTTAGAGGCTTTTATTTTTTCTAATAAATCAGGATTAATGTCTTTATCAGAAGCTAAAATCAAAGTTGGGTTAAGCTTCATAATTGGTTCGATGGTCATAGAACGAACGTGACCCAGTTCTTCTGCGGTAGATTTCAAACTTTCAGGATAAGTGCTTGTAACATCAATTCCAACAATTTCTTTTCCGTGGCCGAGAGCTGCTACAATCTCTGTTACACCACCACTGATGCTTACTATTTTTTGATTAGAAACTGGAGCTTCTGTTTTTGTTTCTTCGGGTTTAGCAACTTTAGAATCTTCTTTTTTGCAAGAAAAACCCGCTAAAAGCAGTGCTGAAAGAACAGCTATTCTGATATTTTTCATAGGTTTATTTTGGTTTGATTAAAGTGGTTTGTATTCGAATTGAGGGTAGCCACGAACACCTTCTGTACTTGTCATTCTTGTGAACCTGATTTTGAAATAGTAGCCCTCTGCATCGCGAACAACATAGAAACGGTCTCCATAAGTTTCCAAACCATTCGTACCTACAGGATTTCTCCAATTGGCACCAATAGCGCGTTGGTCATTTGTTATAAACTTTGATATATCAATATCATTTTTAGTGAAATTATTATACGCTTCCGCTCCTGTTGTTGGTGCTGTTACTTTTACTTCGTAAGCTGCAACTCCACCTAATATATTACTTAGTACGAAATCTGCATAAATGTATGTTCCTGCACCTGTAATCACATTTGTAAATACCGTGAAGCAAAGGTCCCAGCTGTGTTTTCCCGGTTGAATGAGTAATTCATTATTATTCTTCAAGCTAAAAAAATTGAAATTATAATCAGAATTTTTGGTTATAATATATTCTTGATGATTCGTCTCATTTAAAGTTGCATACTTTACTTTATATCCATTTCCATTTCTAACAACTTGAATTTTCATCCAACCTCTATCTTCTCCTCCTGTTGCGACCGATCCTATCGGAACATCGCCAGCATAAATATTTTTTCCCATATTTATAAGATAAATAGCATTATCAGCGTCATTGACTGCAATTTCAGATATTGCTGTGTATCCTGTAGCATATTCTCCTGTAACTGTATCGATGTAATTAACATTATTTGGATCAAAGTTCGCAACTTGGACTTGAGTTTTCAATACTGTAACATCAGATTCATTAACAGCATCAATATTTGTTGCATTTGGAATTTTTGCTGCAGCCATCATTATAGAGCTATTGAGTACAACCTTAAACTGACTCCCATTGTAAAAGCCTAAATCCCAATCCGTTCTATTATTAATAGTTTCTGTACCTGAACTAAGATCAAACCAAACTTGGTTTGGTTGTGTTGCACCTCCTACATTTGGACTTATAACATCTCCAACACCACTTATAGGAATAGGGTCTTCGTTATCATTTATACATGATTGAAATAAAAGACCAGAAATTATTGACATATATAATAATAACTTTTTCATATTCTATGTTCTTAAAAATTATAGTTTAAACGAGTAAAATAGCTTCTACCGTAAAACAAGTTTTGATTAGAAGCTGCAGAATTATGAGCACCCGCAGATAATGTAGTATTTGTAATAGTTGTCACATCAAATATATTCTTGATTCCTAATGCAACTTCAAAATGATTATTGAAAAATGGCTGGCTTACTGTAAAATTCATCATATTATAATCCTGTACATCTCCCAGAACATATTGTCCCGAATCAGCCACCGTAGGTCCTGGTTGATACACAAAAGCTTTTCTTTTGCCTGTATATTTGTAATACAAGGCAAATAATGTTTTGAGAGAAGAAAGTCTGTAATTGACAGCTGCATTTACTTCTGTATAATAATTAAAATCATTGGAAGATTCTATTGAACCGGTATTCAATTCTTGGGAAACACCCATCAAAGATACCCCCGTGTTGAATGAAAAATTATTTTTTTTAATATCTAAACCACCTCCGAATAGTAAAGATCTATAATTGTCAACATTAAGATAAGTAACTTTATTACCACCAAGATTTATATTTTCTATTCTGTCAGCCACATCTAAATATAAGCCACTTAATCCTATATTATAATTCCAGTTACCGGAAGATTTGATTTGATAATCCCAAAATAATCCTACAGAATATCCTGTTTCGGGAGTAAGATTTTCATTCCCTCTCAAATCATGGTTATTATCTACAAAATAAGAGTAAAGTTCTTCATAGGTCGGGAATCTATTTGCAGAACCAAAAATCCCCCTTAAGTTAGAATTCTCATTAAAGCTATACTTACCAGTTAATGAATAGTTGAATTGACTGTCAAACTTATCACTCAAGGCCAAACGGACTCCTGGTCTGAAAGATAATTTGTCTGTTGTTTTCCATTCTGCTGAAAGGAAATTAGCATAATTAAAGATTACCCGGTTTACATTTCCCCCTTCTGGATTATTATTTTGGTCGGGAAAAGTTGATTGATCAGCAAAACCTTTAGTTCTATCCAGCTCATATCCAATCTGAAAATTGAATTTGTCACTATTAAGAAAATTACTGAACATCCCTCTGGAGTACAATAATTCTGATTTGTAAAAAGTTTCCTTTGCATCCTTAGAAAAAACAATTCTATTAGGAACATCATATTGATAATCTTGGGATTGTCGCTCTTGTATCTGATAAGAAAAATCTCCGGAGTAATTAATCCTTGAACCTATTTGAGTCAGGATATTAAACTGATGAATCCATCTTCTCGTAAAATAATCAATATCTTTTGCCAAAAAAGTTTGGTTGCCATTGCCAAGATATTCAGGCAAAACCTGTGAGTCACGATAATTAATCGTTTCATTCAAGAAATTAACTTTATAAAACAATGATGTTTTATTCTTTGAGTATCTTATGGCTGCATTAGCAACAATCATGTCTTTTGGTTGCCATTCGTAACCTCGTAATTTATCATTACCTTCTGAGAAATATTTATACCCTTTCAGACTACCTTTAAAACCTTGAAAATCATTATGATTAATATCGGCAGTAATTTGCCAGTTATCATTAATTCTATATCCAAGATTTAAATTCTGAACATGTCTTCCATTTCCTTTTTTATAGAGGTCATAATCTTTTCCAACAGTTTCTTCTTGTAGAGAAATATTAGCAGTAACCTTTCTACCATAATTCTTTTTAGTAATAATATTGATAACACCCGCCACAGCATTGTTTCCATACTCTACTCCCATTGAACCCTTTACGATTTCAATACGTTCAATATTATTAACATTAATTTTTGTCAAATCTACCAGATTTCCCATCCCCTCATCGCTAACGACAGGAATATTATCTATAAGAATTTTGGTATAGGCACCGCTTAAACCCATAATATTAGCTTCAGAATTACCCGAGCTGCGGGAATTTAAAACTAAAATATTTAGATTTTGATTGAGAACTTCGGCAACATTGGTCACTGCCATATTTTTGATCTGTTCAGCTGAGATAACCTCTACCTTATAGATAGATTTATTAATAGATTGAGGCGTATACTGCCCCGTGATTATGACTTCTTCAATATTTTTTTGATTAAGAGTATCTTTCTGTGCATATGCCAAATTCAAAATTGTTATAGACAGAAGGCTCATCGTTCGTTTCTTCATTGAAAAAAAATTTTTGCGAAGATAAGATTTTATTTAGAATCATTAAAAATAAATTCGTATTTTTGTAGAATAATTCTAAATAACAATAAAATCTGAATAAAACCTATGAAAGCAAAACTACTTTTAGCCGCATCCTTATTTGCAGTAGTTGCACAAGCACAATTATCAGCAATCAACGAAGATTTCAACAATTTTACAGCTGGTAATACAACTTTTCCTCAAAACGGATGGTCCGCCATTTTACCAACGGGACCGTTTCCTCCGCAACCTATGATGATTGTTGTTGCTGCAGATGCCACCAACAAAGTTATTCAAGCTTATCCCGGAAGCAGTTCGAATCAACCATTATATCTGGTAACTCCTCAGATAGTTGCTCCAGCCGGAGACAAGGCCATCTCTTTTGACACAGGATTGGTAGCTTCTTCACCTGGTACTACAACAGTTCAGGTTGGTGTGGCATCCAGCCCTACTGATATGACAACCTTCGTTGCCGTAGGAGACCCAATACAAATTACAAGCACAACTATTCAAAATGTAAAGGTGAATGTCCCTTTGTCTACAGGAACTTACCTGGTTATAAGACATACGCCGACTGCTGCACATACTGCTTTACAAATTGATAATGTAAAATATGATACGAATTTAGCAGTTAACGAAAGTGCTTTCAGCTCAAGCAATGTGAAACTTGCCGTATCTGTGGACAACTCAACATTGAGATTTATATCTCCTTTCGCTCTTTCAAAGACAAAAATCTATTCTGCAGCCGGGCAATTGACCACAGAAGGCAAAATCAATGACAATAGTTTTGACATCCGTGGATTGAGAACAGGCGTTTACTTCGTAGTTATCGAGAACAAAGATGGACAAACTCTAAAATCTAAATTCATCAAGAAATAATAGCCGGACATCTTCCCAAATTATATCCTAGCCTTTTAATAAAACTTTAAAAGGCTTTTTTATGCTTCAAGACAAAAAGAAGAAAAATATGATTTTTATCAACTCATTAAATATTTTAATTTTTAATAATTCTAAATAAAAATTAATTGTTAGTTTTGTAGAATCATTCTAAATAATAAAATTAAACTATTTTATAATATGAAAACAAAACTATTTTTTGCAGCGGCACTTTCTCTTTCGGTTAGCCAAACTGTATTATCCCAAACAGATGAATTAGGTTATACTCAGGTAGAGCTTACAACAGGGCCTAATTACTCAAACAGAGTATTCTTTGATCTTTCAGCCAATAATATCGTTTCTCAACCAGCCAACACCTGGGATGTAGCTTTTTATAGAAACAGTACTTTTGGGTTTGGGTCAAGGATAAATGATGCACAGAATATAGAAACCTACCAAGCTTCCAGCAATCCGGCCGATTGGGATAATATCGACATTGCAAACATCGGTTCATGGGGAGAACCTTTATATAACCCTGACCAAACAAATTCAATAGAAGAAGGTGCTTTTGAGCAAGGTTCTGCAACATACGGCTGGGGAGAATATAATGGCGGGACCCATCACATTGATGGAAAAGTGATATTTGTATTGAAATATCTTGGAACCAATCCTTCTTATGTGAAATTTATGATCACAGATTATTTCGGAGGATACACTTTCAAATATTCCAAATGGAACGGAACTTCTTGGGATGCGACAGAAACAAGAACGATAGCCAACGGAACAGATGATGCTTTCTTCAACTATTTTTCTTTTACAACAGGAGCTAAAGTAGATAACCTGGAGCCGGCAAAAGCCAACTGGGACCTGATGTTCACAAGATATTTTACCTTCTATAACAATATTTTGATGTACAGATTATCCGGAGTTATCCAATCTCCAAATATTAGTGTTGCCTACGTGAGACCGGAAACCCAGGCAACTTCTGTCAACAATGCGCCTGCTGAAGCTTCTTTTTCAAAAAACATCACTACAATTGGACATTCCTGGAAGCCGACAACTGGCGTATATACAGATGTAGTTTATTATATCAAAGAAGGAAGCAACTATTATAGATTGTATTTCACTTCTAACGGTGGTGCTACGACTGGCAACATGTATTTCAAATACAAAAATGTAACAAACGAATTGGCTGTAGCGGATTTTGGTAAAAAAGGAACTTTCGGAATCTATCCAAATCCGACTAAAGAAGACAAAAAAGTCAACATCTTATTTGATGTGAAAGAAGCAGCTTCTAAAAATGGAAACATCGAAGTATTCGACTTCTCAGGAAAAAAAGTATATGAAACGTCTATCATAAACAAGTCTGGCTTCTCTACACAAGAGGTTGACCTCAATAAGCTTTCCACAGGAACTTATTTGGTAAAGATCACTTATGGAGGACAGACGGAAACCAAAAAGCTTATTGTAAAGTAAGCCATATTTTCAGATTTTATTCTTTATAAGAGCCACCTACGGGTGGTTTTTCCGTTTCTTGTAGTTTGGTAAAATAATGAGTAAATTTGTATAAATAATTCCAATCAAAGTGAATTCCCTCATCAATAAAAAAGTAAAGTTCCAAGACCTTGGTATCAAAGACTATCAGCCAGCTTGGGACTATCAGGAAGAATTACTCAAACAAAATCTCGATATCAAAATTCATAACCGGGAAGATCCTGAGGATTTGAAAACGACCGAAAACCATTTACTTTTTGTAGAACATCCGCACGTTTATACACTTGGAAAAAGTGGTCACGAGGAAAATCTTTTGGCCAATGAAAATAAGCTTAAGGAAATCGAAGCAACTTACGTCAAAGTAAATCGTGGTGGCGATATTACCTATCACGGATTTGGACAGATTGTTGGCTACCCTATTTTAGATCTGGAAAATTTCTACACAGATATCCATCGTTATATGCGGGATCTGGAAGAAGTCATCATCCGAACAATTGCAGAATATGGCTTAAAAGGCGAACGTTCTCCTGGAGAAACGGGTGTTTGGTTTGATGTCGGAAAGCCTTACGCAAGAAAGATTTGCGCGATGGGCGTAAAAGCTTCTCGTTGGGTCACAATCCACGGATTTGCTCTGAATGTCAATACAGATATGCGCTACTTTGAATATATAATCCCTTGCGGAATCACTGATAAACAAGTCACTTCTATGAAACGTGAACTTGAAAGGGAAGTAGATTTTGAAGAAGTCAAACAAAAGATCAAAAAACACTTTGCAGATGTTTTTGGCTGCGAATTAGCTTAAAAAATTATAGATTTTAGATGATAAATTTTAAATTGCATTAATCTAAAATCTATAATTCATAATTTAAAATCTCAATTACATCGTCATTCCAATATCGATTCCTTTGATCTTTCTGTAAAGGTCGGTTGCAAAATTATCGGTCATTCCGGAAACAAAATCAATAACACCTAGAACTTTTTGATAATCCGTCCCATCTTCGTAAAAGAATTGTTTCGGAAGAAGTTTCAAAGCTTTATTATCATAAGATTTTCTCTCGCCAGGCGACTTTAAAATAGATGGAATGAAATGATCAAGCAACTCGTACATCACATTATAACCGGCATTTTCTATTTCCACAACAGCTTTATGGTTATATATCCTTTCAATCGAAAAGCTTTCTATGTCCTGTAATGTTTTATTTTCAAATCTATAAATATCGAGAAGTCCTTTATCCAGATTTCCATCCAAAATTGTATTAAAATTACTTTTATAAAACTCTACAGATTTATTGATCAAAGCATTGATGACCTTAGCTCGCAGATAAGAGATCTGTTCATTCTCATTACCAATAGAATTCAGTTTACGTTCTACTCTATCAATATCATCTGTCTCGGATTTGATCAATTCAAAAAAGAGATTTTTACAATCAGCAGTTGAGACGATGCCCAATCTGTGCGCATCTTCCATATCGATAATGTTATAACAAATATCGTCCGCGGCTTCTACCAGCCAAACAAACGGATGTCTTTTGAAAATATAAGGATTCTCGTTTTCCTGAATCATGGAGGTTCCTTTGGCAATATCAAGAAAAATATCTTTCTCATTCTGAAAAAAACCGAATTTCTTACGATGGATGATTCCTTTCTTTTTAGCAATCGCTTCACAAGGATATTTTGCAATACTTGCCAAAGTTGCAAAGGTCAATTGGATTCCGCCTGCATCTTTTCCTTGTTGCTGTTGGGCTAAAACTCTTATAGCATTGGCATTACCTTCAAAATTCACCAGATCGGCCCATTCTTTTTCATTGAATTTTGATTTCAAATCTCTCTCATTTCTGTCAAAATAACTGGCAATCGCATCTTCTCCGGAATGTCCGAAAGCAGGATTTCCAACATCATGACAAAGACAAGCTGCTGCAATAACATTACTGAGATTATGAAGATAAAAACTTTTAGAATCCTCAGTCAGATCACTTTCATAATTATCATGGATGAATTCTCCAATCACACTTCCCAAACTCCTTCCGACGGAAGAAACTTCCAAAGAATGGGTCAAACGATTGTGTACAAAGACACTTCCCGGAAGTGGAAAAACCTGAGTCTTGTTCTGCAGCCTTCTGAATGCCGAAGAGAAAATAATCCTATCAAAATCCCTCTGGAAATCGGTTCTGGAAGCTTTAGTATGCGGATTATTTCCTGTACGTTGATTGGTAAAAATTGAATTCAAATCCATAATGGATTCAAAAATAAGGCATATTTTGTTTTTAAAGGAACAATATTTGATTTTTCCTGAAAAAATTTTGCAATGCCAGAAGGTCCTGTAATAGTTCTGATGAAAGAAGATATCCAGAAATTTGTTGGAGAAAAAGTTATTGCTGTTGGCGGATCAGAAATAGAAGAAAAAATACTTCTTGGAAAATCACTGAAAGAAATCAGACTTTATGGCAAACAAACCTATCTTGTCTTTGATGAGATCAATGTTAGGATCCATTTGTTGATGTTCGGCTCCTATGAAATTGATGAACAGACAAAGCCTGATAGCAATCTTCGTTTAGGATTAAGTTTTAAAAATGGTAAAGCATTCTTTTACACTTGTTCGGTAAAACTTTTGCCATACGATTTTATGAAAACCATTGATTGGGAAGCGGATGTGATGAGTGACATCTGGAATTCTGAAAAAGCTAAGAATAAACTGATATCCAATCCCAAAATGATGGTTTGTGACGCATTGATGAATCAGGATATTTTCTCGGGAGTCGGTAATATTATCAAGAATGAAGCTCTTTTCAGAATTGCCGTCCAACCAGAAAGTCTTCTTGGAAATCTTCCTTCTGAAAAACTCGATGACTTGATTGCAGAAGCTAGAAATTTCAGTTTTGATTTTTATAAATGGAAACGCTCAGGTGTACTAAGAAAGAAATTTCAAGTATATGAACAAAAGAATTGTCCATTCTGCGGAAAACCTTTAACAAAGAAAATTACCGGAAAATCTAAACGTGCAAGTTTTTTTTGTGAAACTGACCAAAAATTGTATTGAAACCAAAACATACGTCTCAAAAAGGTTTTGTATTGCTCAAAGATTTGATTTGAATATTATTTTCCCTATCATTGGCAAAATTTAATTTTATGAAGAAAAAATACTTTTTATTTTTATCACTATTTTCATCATTAATATTTGCCCAACAAACTATTTCCTTTGAAGCTTCGGAAGGTTATGTGACTGGAAATATCAACGGACAAAATGGATGGGAAGTTACACTTAACAGTGATGATGAGCCAATCAACAATCAGGTAATAACTACTGAAAAAGCGTCAGAAGGAACTCAGTCCATAAAAATAGATGTTGATTTAGACGAAAACTTTCTTTTCTTCCCCATCTTTGGTGCGGCAAAATTGTTTGATAATGCGTACGATTATAAGAATACCACAATAGAAATGGATGTACTTATTACAGAAAAAGAAGCATCCAATTTTGATTTTGGGATCTTTGGTGTTGTTGATACCGATGAGTGTATGCCTGTTTCTATTTTCGCTTTTAATTCTTTAGGTGTTTTAGAAGTCGTGAAAAATGAAGATTATCAGTACGAAAGTACCAATTTCAACTGGGAAGCCAACAGATGGTATAAACTGAAATCTGTCACTTCTGAAAATGAAATCAAATTCTATGTTGATGGTGCCTTAGTTCATACTATACCAAACTTCTCCAAAACCAATATTATAGGAATTAATCTTCTTCATGACAATTTTTCAGGTGGTGCTTATATTGACAATATCAAAATCAATGATGAAGTAATGGCTGTTACTGATGTTAAAAAAGACAATATCAAACTTTATCCAAATCCTGTAAAAGATCTTCTGAAAATCAATATTCCAAACAACGAAAACATCAGCGAGGTCAGCATTTATAATGTTGCAGGACAAAAGGTAAAAACCTTATCCAATCAAAGTGAGATCAATGTAGAAAGTTTGTCAAAAGGTGTTTATCTAATTGATATCAAAACAGATAAAAACAAAACTTACAATTCGAAATTCATCAAACAATAAAATTGAAGATCCTGCCGATAAAGCAGGATTTTTTATTTAATTTTAATCAAAATATTATTCTGATGAAAAGCATCATAAATCCGGAAACTTTGAACTTCCTTTCCACACTCGAAATCAATAACAATCGAGATTGGTTCAATGAAAATAAAAACCTTTATTTGAAGGCCAAAGAAAATGTCGAAAATGTTGTCAACGAAATTATTTCCGGCATTTCCGAGTTTGATAAAAGTGTGGAAAGATTAGAAGCTAAAAACTGTATTTTCAGGATCTACAAAGACACCAGATTTTCCAAAGATAAAACACCTTACAAAACCAATATCGGAGCCTCTCTTGTAGAAAAAGGTCCGAAAACACTCAACAGTGCGGGTTATTATGTTCATATAGAACCTGGCAAATCATTCCTTGCTGGCGGTGTTTATATGACCGAAACAAAAAACCTGAAAGCTATCCGAGAAAAAATCAGTTCCGAAAGTGAAGACTTCTTAAAAATCATCAATAAAAAATCATTTAAAGATGACCTCGAATTACGAGGAGACAGACTGGTGAAAGTTCCTCAGAGTTTTGGTAAGGAAGACCCGATGGGTGATTATCTGAAATTCAAACAGTTTACGGTTTTTCATGCTTTATCGGATGAAGATGTTCTTGATGAAAATTTTGTGAAGAATACTATTAAAATCTTTAAAGAAATCTATCCTTTTAATGAGTTTTTGAATGAGGCTATAGAGAAATAATTAACAAGTTATTTTTCATATACTCTGTTATACCTAAACATATGTTCAAAAAAATAATTTTTGTTCTCTTTTTTCTTTTTATTTTAAATTCCTGTGCTGTCCAGCAAAAAACGTGGTCTGAGAATGATTGGTACGCCTACACCAAGACAAGTTCCGAAAAACAGGAACCAACCAAAGTTTATGAATTTTCTGATGGGATCATAAGAATGCATGGCGAAAACATTGGCTATCTGATGTCGAAAAAAAGTTATTCTAATTTCGAACTGACCTTGGACTACCGATGGAACTTAGATGAGAAATACAAATCAAAAGGCAAAATGAACAGTGGTGTTATGTACAACATTCCCACAAATTCTCCCGACAAAGTTTGGCCAAAAGGCATTCAGTTTCAGATTAAGGAAAATACGACCGGAGATTTTATTTTTCTGGATCAGGTAACTGCAAAAGTCAATGGAAAACAAGTTGAGGCCGGAGCAAGTGTCACTTCTCCTAAATTCTCGGAGAATGAAAAACCTTACGGCGAATGGAACTCTATTATTATCAAATCTGTTGATGGAAAAATCACACAATTCCTTAATGGAAAACTTGTCAACGAAGCAACGGAAGCTACTTCTACCGAGGGCAGAATTTCTTTGAACTATGAAGGTTCTGCTATAGATTTTAAGAATATAAGGTTGAAACAAATCTCGAAATAGTAAAATCTTAATTTTCTGTTTACAAAAATGAATTGGAACAATGATATTACCAAATTATCAGGAATCGACTACCCTATTATACAAGTGCCAATGTTTGGTGTTCTCCTTCATCAACAATCAGACAATTCTGACTCAGAATTAAAACTCAAAAATATCTTTAATTTTAATAAATGAATTTTTACTATCCCGACAGTGCAGGATGATCAGTAAATCCAATTAATTTAAATTGCGATAGATCAATGTCAAAATTTAAAATAATGAATTTAATAAATCATACGATAAAAATTCTCGCTTTCACAACATTGAGTTCCGGAATATTATTGGTTTCTGCACAATCAAAAGTGACAACCAAAACAGAAACTTCAAAATCCCAATCAGGAAAAGTTGTTCCTACAAATCTGAATTGGTCAGAAAGAATGCTCCTCTCAGAGATGCATCGTTTTCCAGAAGCTTGGATGCTGGACTTCAGCAAGAGTCCAAAATGGACCTATCCTTCTGCCATTGTTTTAGACGGCGCAGAGAAACTATACGAAAAAACCGGCAAGAAAGAATACTATAATTACATCAGTGGTTTCGGAGAAAAGTTAATTAATGAAGATGGAACCATTCAGACATATGAGCTGGAAAAGTATAATATCGATATGTTGAATAGCGGAAACGTATTGCTTTATCTTTACGAAAAAGAGAAAAAAGAAAAGTACCTGAAAGCGCTTCAGGCTCTACGTTTACAAATCGACGGACAACCCAGAACCAAAGAAGGTTCGTTCTGGCATAAAAAAATATATCCATACCAGGTTTGGCTGGACGGACTCTATATGGGAATGCCTTTTTACACGCACTATACAAGAGATTTTACCAAAGGAAAAGATGCTGAGAAAGCGTATGACGATATCGTTTTTCAATTTGATTCGGTTCAGAAAAACCTTTTGGACAAAAAAACAGGATTGCTTTATCACGCTTGGGACGAGAGCAAAGAGCAAGCTTGGGCAGATAAACAAACAGGACTTTCTCCTAATTTTTGGGGTAGAGCAATGGGTTGGTACGGAATGGCAATGGTTGATGTTTTGGATTCCTTGCCAAAAGACCATCCTGGAAGAGCAAGAATCATTTCCTATATCAAATCTTACGCTGATGCAATCATAAAAGTTCAGGATAAAAAATCTGGACTTTGGTATCAGGTTTTGGATAAGCCTTTGGAAAATGGTAATTATGAGGAAGCAAGCGCTTCAGCAATGTTTGTTTATACCATTATCAAATCTGTGAACGAAGGCTATTTGCCACAACCTTATAAAGCTCCTGCTAAAAAAGGTTACGATGGAATTATCAAAAATTTAATTACTGTTGACGAAAATGGTGTTGTCAATCTCAATAAATGTTGTGCTGTTGCAGGTTTAGGCGGAAAACCTTATAGAGACGGTTCTTACGAATATTACGTCAATGAAAAAATCCGTTCCAATGACGGGAAAGGAACAGGGCCTTTTATTTTGGCAAGTTTAGAATTCGAGAAATAAACTATAATTATTTAAATTAGGGCAGCTTTTCCGTCTTCCACTCCCGCTTTTTTGTTCCGCTTTGCTTCACAAAAAGAGCTCCGTTCAAGCCGGGCTGCGTGCGATTCAATGTTAAACAATTTCAAAATGAATAAAAAACTTTCAATCCTATTTCTGTTTCTGTCATTAATGATTTGGGCTCAGAAACCGACATTATTTTTAATTGGTGATTCAACAATGTCCAACAAAGACAATCCTGAAAAAAATCCCGAACACGGCTGGGGACAAGTTTTACCTCAGTTTTTCACAACCGGAATCGAAATCCAAAATCACGCAATGAATGGTAGAAGCTCGAAAAGTTTCAGAACGGAAGGTCGTTGGGACAAGGTGGAGAAGCAGCTCAAAAAGGGAGATTTTGTTATCATTCAATTTGGGCATAACGACCAAAAACTGAAAGATTCTACAAAATTTACCAATCCTTACACACAATACAGAGCCAATCTGGAAAGATATGTGACTGAAACCAGAACCAAAGGTGCAACTCCGATTCTGATGACCTCAATCACAAGAAGAAATTTCAATGAGAATGGAGTTTTAATTGATACACACAAAGAATATCCTTTGGTGGTAAGATTAGTTGCGGATGCTATGAAAGTTCCTTTCGTTGATATGCAATTATTGACTGAGCAAATGGAAATTTCTGCAGGTCCTGAAAAATCAAAATTACTCCATCTTCATTTCAAAGCAGGCGAAAATCCTTATTATGACAAAGACAAAGCAGATGACACGCACTTGTCTAAGTTAGGCGCAAACACAGTTGCAAAGCTTGCTGTCAACGCTCTGAAAACTTTAAATACTGGATTAGAAAAATACATCAAATAACTCATTATCATTAACCGATTGACAATGAAAAGGTTCGAATTATTCTTGATTTTAATTGTAAACTCAATTTTTGCTCAGGAAAAAATTACGCTCTGGCCAAAAGGTCAAATGCCAAACTCAAAAGGATTACAATTAAAAACCGAAGAAAAAGACGGACGAATTGTACAGATAAAAGAACCTGAACTTTTTGCCTTCTCACCACCAAAAGAAGACAGGAAACCTATGGCTGTAATCATTATTCCGGGTGGTGGTTACTACAAACTAACTTATGATTTGAACGGGTTCCAAATTGCAAAATGGTTCAATACTCTAGGAATTTCAGCTTTTGTACTGAATTATCGTTTACCTATTTCTCTGGATGTCAAACAGCGAGAAATTGCGCCGTTGCAGGATATTCAGGCTGCTATTAAATATATTAGAAAAAATGCAACTCAATACGGCATTTCACCAGAACAAATTGGAGTAATTGGAACTTCCGCTGGTGGACATTTGGCTGCGTCAGTAAGTAATATTCCTACGGACTATACAGAACTAAAAGTCGATTGGACATCCATTCCTACAATTCCAAATTTTGCGATTTTAGTTTCTCCGGTCATCGATTTAGGGGAATTCGCACACGTAGGAAGCCGCAATAGTTTGCTTGGGGAAAATGCATCTCAGGAAAAAATCAGCGAATATTCTATGCAGAATCGGGTTACTGATAAAACGCCCCCAACATTACTGATTCACGCTCAAAATGACAAAACGGTTTCAGTGATGAACAGCCTTTTATATTATCAGGCAATGACCAAAAATAAAGTAAAGGGGGCACTGTTTATTTTCCCGGAAGGCGAGCACAAAATCGGAATCACCAATAAATCTGAACTCACAGACCAATGGAAAAAACTATGCTCTGATTGGCTTAAGACCTTATTTCAACCAAAGTAAATTTTGTAACCGACAGTGCAGGATAATTCTTCCCAGCATTAGTATTAGTTTGCAATAAAAGAAATTGTTTTTAAAATTTGAATCTAAATCTTTATGAAAAAATTAATCTATATACTTCTAACATCAGTCTCAATTTCACTTTGTGCTCAATATAAACCGTGGACTTCCGCAAAGCAACCTTTAAAAGAAATCAAAGCATTAAAAAAGCAAATCAAAAAGCCTGAATTCAGAAAAGTTGATTATTTAATTACCGATTTCGGTGCGGTTGGAGACGGAAAAACAAAAAATACGGAAGCTTTCAAAAAAGCAATTGAAAAATGTAATGCGGAAGGCGGCGGAAGAGTTGTTGTTCCTAACGGGGTTTTCTTAACGGGTGCGATTTATCTTAAATCTAATGTTAATCTTCATTTAAGCGACGGTTCTACGATTTTGTTTAGTCAGGACAGCAACGACTACCCTATCGTTTTCACGCGTTGGGAAGGAATGGAATGTATGAATTATTCATCATTGATTTATGCCTATGAAGAAGAAAACATCGCCGTAACAGGAAAAGGAACTTTAGATGGAAATGCAGATTTGGACAATTGGTGGTTTTGGTGTGGTGCAACAAAATATGGTTACAATGAAACCCGTCCGGGAAGACAAAATCCTGCCCGTGCAAAACTTCACGAATATATGGCGCAGAGAAAACCTGCAAGAGAAAGAATTTTCGGTGACGGATGGTATTTAAGACCAAATTTCGTTCAACCTTACAAGTCTAAAAATTTCTATATGGCGGATGTTTTGGTTAAAAATTCTCCAATGTGGAATTTGAATCCTGTTTTGTGCGAAAATGTTTTAATTGAAAGAGTAAAAGTAATCAGCCACGGACCAAACAACGATGGTTTCGACCCAGAAGCCTGTAAGAATGTCTGGATTAAAGATTCTTATTTTGACACAGGAGACGACTGTATCGCCATCAAATCCGGAAGAGACGAGGACGGAAGAGATATCGGAAGACCTGCCGAAAACCACATCATCGAAAACTGTGAAATGAAAGACGGTCACGGCGGTGTCGTTATTGGAAGTGAAATTGCAGGTGGGGCAAAAAACATCTATGCGATTGGAAATGTAATGGATAGTAAAAATCTGGACAGAGCATTAAGAATTAAAACCAGCTCAAGTCGTGGCGGAACAATTGAAAATGTATTTTTCTACAACACAAAAGTGGGTGCTTATAAAGAAGCAGCGGTTCGTTTCAATATGCATTACGAAAAGCCTGGAAATCATATTCCGACAATGAGAAATATCTGGGTTGAAAATCTAACGGTTGATAAAGGAGGAAAATATGCGGTTTTTTCTGATGCTTACGAATCTTCTCCCGTAACGGATTTCACAATGATTAATGCTAAAATGGTTGGCGTTCAGATTCCTTACAAGGTTGATTATATGAAAAATGTGACGTTGAAAAATGTAACCGTTAACGGGCAGCCTTTAACCGAACTAAAACCGTAATAATTCAGATTCTGTACAAATGAACACAAAGTACACAATGTTTTTAAAATTATATTGCTAAAAAGTCCACAAAGCCGCTTCGCTTATATAAGATTCCTAGTAAAACTTATGATGCTTTTTTAAGCGAAGCGGCTTTGTGAGACTGAAATTATTCAAATAATTATAATAAAAACTCTGTGAGCTTAGTGTTCAAAACTACATAAAATAAAATGCGAAAAACAACCTTATTTGCCGGACTGATTGTTTTGTCGGCGCTCTCTCATTCTTTTGCCCAATCTAAACATTGGCAGAACAACGAGCGTGAACTGCATTACAAAGAAGACAAAGGCGATTTTTTATTGGTCAACGGAAAATACAGATTCAATCGTGCGTTGTACGGAGATAATCGTGCATCGAGAGTTGAAGCGGGAGATTTACCGGAATTTGCATTGTATCTTCCGGGAATGGGCGGAAATCTTCAATTCATCATTCACAAAGGAAATTCAATTAAGAAATTAATTAATGCTGATAAGATTGAAACCCGTTATCGACCGGGTTCAATGTTATACGAAATCAAAGATCCAATTCTTGGAAACGGAAGTTTGAAATTAACAGTTTTAGCTCAAGCTAAAGAAGAAGGTTTGGTGGTAAAAATGGAAACTGTCAATATAGATTCTTCAACAAAAATCTATGCAGTTTACGGCGGCGCAAGCGGAACGACTTTCAGCAGAAACGGCGACATCGGCGCAGACCCGGAATCCGGATTTTATCTGTTGCCTGAATATTGTCTGAATAATCAGTTTCAGATTAATAAAAATCAATTTCAGTTAAATTATTTAGATAAGAAAAAAGCAACTCAGGTTGTCAGCGGAAGTTTTTCAAACGTTAATTCTTTACAGCAAACCGATGCTCAGACTTTAGAAAAACTGACTGAGTTTACTCAAAATAAAACAGACAAATCTCCGATTGTTTATGCTTCCTATTCTTCTCAAAAGAATCCGGCTTATATCCAAATTGCAAAAGGAAAATCAGCTAAGAATTTTTCTGATGAAGAATTGAAAAATATCTTTAACAAAGCTGAAAAAGCTCGTTTAATATTAACTAATCGAATTCAGTTAAAAACTCCGGATGCAGATTTAAATAATTTCGGGGCCAATTTAGCGGTCGCAGCAGACGGAATCTGGGAAAGCCCGACTTTCCTTCACGGCGCTGTTGCCTGGAGAATGCGGTTAAATGCCTGGCGTGGAGCTTACACAGCAGATGCCTTAAGTTGGCACGACCGAGCGAAAGAACATTTTGAAAGCTACGCCAATTCTCAGGTTTTAAAACCCGATTTTGCACCTGTGGAAATGGATACGTTGCTACATTTGGCGAGACATAAAGAAAGTATGGGAACTTCCGTTTTTTCGAGCGGCTATATTTCGAGAAATCCAAATGACAACACAAAATCACATCATTACGATATGAATTTGGTATTTTTTGACCAGATGTTTTCGCATTTCAATTACACGGGAGACAAGGAATTTCTGAAAAAAATGTGGCCAACAATGGTTAGCCATATGGATTGGGAAAAACGGAATTTCAAACGTGGCAATTTGTATGATGCGTATGCGGCGATTTGGGCGAGTGATGCGCTTCAATATTCGGGCGGAAAAGTTACGCATACTTCGGCTTATAATTACAGAGCCAACCGTGAAATGGCAAAACTGGCGAAAATAATTGGCGAAAATCCTCAACCTTATAAACAGGAAGCTGATGCGATTTTAAAGGCAATGAAAAACGAGCTTTGGATTAAAAACAAAGGCTATTTTTCTGAATTTAAAGATGCTTTAGGAAATCAAATCGTTCACGACAAACCTGGAATATGGTCGATTTATCACGTTTCCGATGCGTTTATTTTGAATGAATTTGAGGATTATCAGAACTTACAATACATTAATAATTACACCCCGAAAATTCCTATTACGGTGAAAGGTGCGGATAATAAGGACTATTTTACGTTGGCGACGACCAACTGGCAACCTTACGACTGGTCGATTAATAACGTCGCTTTGGCGGAAAATTTACAGACCGCTTTGGCGTATTGGCAAGCCGGAAGAAATGAGGATGCGTACCAACTTTGGAAAGGAAATTTGGTTGAGTCAATGTATTACGGCATCAGTCCGGGGAATTTTGAACAGCTTTCACATTACGATGCGTTTCGTGGAGAATTGTACCGGGATTTTGCCGACCCGATTGGTGTTGCATCAAGAACTTTGACGGAAGGACTTTTCGGGGTTTATCCAAATTTGCTTGAAAATAAAATCAGCATTAAACCTGGTTTCCCGAAAGACTGGAATTCTGCCGAATTGAAGCTTCCGGATTGGGATTATCAGTTTAAAAGGACTTCGAAAAAGACTGAATATTTATTTAATTCAAAATATCAGATTCCTGTTTCGTTGGAAATGCAGATTCCTGTAAATTATTCTAACATCAAATCGGTAAAAGTGAATGGTAAAAATGTTGATTGGAAAATTAAACCTAATTCCATTTTACAGCCAATCATCCAGTTTGAAACGCCGAAAGGAAAAGATTTTAAGATTGAAATTAATTATTCCGTTGAAGAACTGAAAAACGAACAGACAGATTTTACTAATTATATTTCGGAAAATCTTCAGTTGAATTTCGATTCAAAAAAGAAAATTAAAGATATTCTTGACCCACAGGAATTAGTTAAAAATCGAAACGGAAATCAGTTCAATTTAATTCAGGAAGAAAGAAAAGGAACATTTTTCGTTCAGGTTGAGCAAAACGGAATAACTTGGTGGCAACCTGTGAATGTCGACATCCGTTTTCCTTTGGAGACTAAATGGGTTAATAAAAAACTGCAAATTCAGTCAAAATCATCCAATCCAATTAACGGAAAACTAACTGTTAATAGTTTAAATAAAACATTCAGCATTCAGAAAAATCAAGATACATCGATTGAAATTCCTGCAAATTATTTAAGCAAAGGAACCAATTCTATCGAGCTTGAATATAATGAAATCAAACAAAATATCGAAATTACTGATTGGGAAATTGAAAATCAAGGTCAGTTTATTAACATTTCGTTGGCTTCAAAATATAATGAAAAAGTGACTGAGATTTTCAATCAGAAATACCTTTCTCCAAGATTAAAAGTCCCTACTCTACAGCTTCCGTGGCAGGGAATCGGAAACTGGTGTTATCCATTAATTACGGCTCACATCGATGATTCGGGATTGATGAGCAAAAGAAAAAACAACAAAGTTGATTTCCTTGGAATCCCTTTTTTAATTGATAAATCTGATAAAAATATTGCATTTGCAAGTCAGTGGGACAATTATCCGCATTCGATTGAAATTCCGTTAAATGGAAAAGGTAAGAAAATGTATTTTCTGATGGCAGGTTCTACGAATCCGATGCAGTCACAGATTGTGAATGGAACAATTACCGTTCACTATGTTGATGGCTCAACTTCAGAATTGGAACTGAAAAATCCAACGAATTGGTGGCCGATTGAGCAGGATTTGTTTGATGATAATTTTGCTTTTGAAATTCCGGATGATAAAATTCCGTATCGAGTAAAACTGAAAACGGGCGAATTATATAAAGGTGGAAGTTTAAGTAAATATTCGAGCATCAAAGGATTTACAGACCGTCAGGTTGATGGTGGTTCTGCAACGATTCTGGACTTACCGATTGACCCGAATAAAGAATTAAAATCTGTGAAACTGAAGGCAGTGAGCAATGATGTGGTAATTGGAATGATGAGTGCGACGGTTTTGAAATAATTAATGCCACGAATGCACGAATAGCAAAATGCTTCACAAAAACATTCGTGCATTCGTGGCTAACAAAATAAAATTGATTTAAATCTATATAATGAATAAAAAAATTGCAATATATCTGAGTCTTTTCTGCATTGGATTTTCATCCCTGAATGCTCAGAAAATCGACCGTAAAAAAGTCGTTCAGCGACATAATGTGGTTAATACAAAAGCAGATACTTTATCAACTTTAACGGTTGGAAACGGGAAATTTGCGTACACCGTTGACATTACCGGAATGCAGTCGTTCCCTGAATATTATAAGAATGGAGTTTCTCTCGGAACCCAGTCGGAATGGGGCTGGAACAGTTTTCCGAATACTGAAAATTACAAGTTTGAGGAAACTTTAAAGCCTTACGATTTCAATAATGATGGTCGAAAAGCTTTGTACAGTGTTCAAATCAAAGAACCGGAACGCAATAAAAAAGCGGTTGAATATTTCAGAGTCAATCAACATCGTTTGCAGTTGGGAAATGTTGGAATTGAACTGACAAAAAAAGACGGTAAAAAGGCGCAGATTTCAGATTTACAGAATATCAATCAGAAAATTGATTTGTGGACCGGAATTATTACAAGCGAATTCTCTTTAGAAGGAATTCCTGTAAAAGTTTGGACGGCTTCGTTTCAAAATTCAGATAAAATCGGAGTTAAAATTGAATCGGATTTGGTAAAGGAAAAAAGACTAAAAGTTTTCGCAAAATATCCTTATCCGAGCGGACAATTTTTGGATGAAGCGGCTTTTTATGGAAACGCAGATAGGCATTCAACAAAATTGATTTCGTCAAACTCAACTCAAGGATTGATTGAACATAAATTGCAGTCTGCGGATTATTTCACACAACTATATTTTACGGATGGAAAATTAAGTGAAGCTGGAAAACATCATTTTGTTTACGAACCTTCGTCAAAAAACAAAACCCTTGAACTGACTGTTGAGTTTTCAGAGAAAAATCAGAAAACATCAAAAAGCTTATTTGTTGATGCTGAAAAAGAAAGTATTTCCGGCTGGAAAAACTTCTGGGAAAGCGGTGCAGCAGTAGATTTTGAAGGAAGTACTGACAAAAGAGCCAACGAATTGGAACGCAGAATCATTTTATCTGAATATTTAACGAAAGTTCAGTGTGGAGGAAGTAATCCGCCGCAGGAAACAGGCTTGACATTCAACAGTTGGTATGGAAAACCACACACAGAAATGCATTGGTGGCACGGCGTTCACTTCGCTTTGTGGGGAAGACCAGAAATTATGGAAAAGCAATTGGATTATTATTTCAGGTCATTCGAAAAAGCAAAGAAATTAGCGGAAAGACAAGGTTATAAAGGTGTTCGATGGATTAAAATGTCGGATAACGAAGGAAATGAAAGCCCGTCTTCTGTAGCCGCATTTTTGATTTGGGAGCAACCGCATTTGATTTATATGACTGAACTTTTATACCGTCACAATAAGGACAAAAAAGTTTTAGAAAAATATAAAGATTTAGTATATGCAACAGCTGAATTTATGGCTGATTTTGCAACTTATGACAAAGAAAAAAACCGCTATAATTTAGGAAAAGGCGTCATTCCTGCGCAGGAAGTTTTTCCTGCAAAAGATACGTATAACCCAACTTATGAAGTAGCATATTGGGATTGGGCACTCAAAGTGGCGCAACAATGGAAAGAAAGATTGGGCGAACCGAGAGATAAAAAATGGGATGATGTCATTAACAAATTAGCGCCACTTCCCGTTCAGGATGGTGTTTATTTATCGACTGAATCAGCGAAAGATTCTTTCACTTTTCCAAAATGGATGACAGATCACCCTTCTGTTTTAGGCGCTTTAGGAATGGTTCCGGAATCTCCGAAACTGGATAAAAAAATCATGAAAAATACACTGGATATTGTGTGGGAAAGATGGAACTGGGAACATACATGGGGTTGGGATTTTCCTATGACGGCAATGACAGCCGCAAGATTAGGACTTCCCAATAAAGCATTGGATGCACTTTTCATGAACATTCAAACCAATACATATCTGAAAAACGGTCACAATTATCAGGATGGACGCCTGAGAATTTATCTTCCCGGAAATGGTGGTATTTTAACTACGGTTGCGATGATGCTCGAAGGTTGGGACAACTCTACAGGACAATTTCCAGGCTTTCCGAAAGATGGAACCTGGAAAATAAAAGCGGAAGGGTTTAAGAAAATGCCTTAAACATTACTTTAATTTTACGTTCATATTTTTAATTTGAAGGCTGTCAGAAATGGCAGGCTTTTTTTTGCCAAAATTTCACAGCACAGTGCAGGATAATTTTACGATGTTAAGATGATAAATTGTTGGCTCATTATTACTTATGAAAAAAAATATCATCGTTGCTCTAAGCGCCATTTTTCTTATGTATTCCCAAACTCAACTAATTGGTCAAACTTCAGAATCCTCTGAGAAAGCAATTGCTTTTCCCGGAGCAGAAGGATTTGGGAAATTTGCAAAAGGTGCAAGAGGCGTTGCAAAACCAGAAATTTATATTGTCAGTAATCTAAATGATTATGGCAAAGGTTCTTTTCGAGAAGCTGTGAGTAAACCAGGAAGGTTTGTCGTTTTTTCCGTGACCGGAATTATCAATCTGGAAACTCCCATTACAGTTGCCGAAAATACAACGATTGCAGGACAAACTGCGCCCGGAAAAGGGATTGTTTTGTATGGTCAGAAAGTCTCTTTCAGTGGTTCAAATGAAACTATTGCAAGATATATTAAAATCAGACTCGGAAATAAAAACAAACCTTCTAATAACACGGATGCCTCCGGAATCTCCAACGGTAAAAATATAATTCTGGACCATCTTTCAATTTCCTGGTCGATGGACGAAGTTTTTTCCATCAATTGGGACGAACGCGGAATAGAGCCCGACAGCATTACGCTTCAAAATTCGATTATTGCGCAGGGATTACATCTCTACAATCATTCTGCAGGCGGGTTGATTCAGACAAATGGAAGCATCAGCATCATCAAATCGCTTTATGCAAGCAACAAAACAAGGAATCCGAAAGTTAAAGGTAAGAATGAGTTTATTAACAATATCATTTACAATTTTGGAAATCTGGGAAACACAAAAGGTCATACGGTTTCAGGTGATGGCTACATTATGGGCGGCTCTGTTCAGAAATCTGAAGTTAATATCATCAATAATTATTTTATAGAAGGACCTTTAAACACAGAAAACAGGACAACGCCATTTAGCAGAGGGACGAAAACTTTCCATCTTTTCGAATCCGGAAATTATTTTGACAATAATAAAAATGGTATTTTGGATGGACAATTGATTCCGCATAATTCCGAAGGTTTTCCAGGTGAAACACCAGTAGTTTTTATGGATTCACCGTTTCATTATCCTGATTCAAAAACTGATTTATCAGCTTCTCAAGCCTATGACTATGTCATCAAAAATGCTGGATCCAGTTTCCCCAATCGTGATGAAGTGGATGATTTAATTATTTCAGAGGTCAAATCTTTAGGTAAAAAAGGACTTTATGTTTTCACGGAAAATGACCTTCCACTTTCAAATAATGGCTTAGGTGATTTTCCACAAACCGAAGCTCCGAAAGATTCAGATTTTGATGGCATTCCGGATTTAGCAGAACTCGAAATGGGACTTGATCCCAATGATTCATCGGATGCGTTGAAATTCAATAAAGAACAAAATGCCTATCTCAATATTGAGGTCTATATCAATGATTTAGTTCGTTGATAATTTAATTAAAATAGAAATTTAACCAATTGATATAAAATTTGTAACTTGTCTTAGATTTTTAAACACTAATAACTCAACTTTAATTCGTAAACATAATACATTATCATTGCTTAATCCGATGTCTGAAATATTTGAAGTTCATATTAATGAAAGTTCCAGAGTGCCGAAATACAAACAGATTGTGGACTCTATACTCAATGGAATAGATGCTGGAGACATCAAAATCGGGGAAAAAATCCCGTCTATCAATGAGCTCAGCGAATCTTGTTTCTTATCACGAGATACGGTGGAAAAGGCTTACAAAGAACTCAGAAAAAGGCAAATCATCGAGTCTGTAAAAGGAAAAGATTATTATATATCGAGAATCAATAAAAGCGACAACATCAACATTTTTTTCCTGATCAATAAGTCCAGCACTTATAAAATGATGATCTACAATTATTTTGTGGATGCAATTGGGAGCAAAGGCAATGTGGAAATGTACATTTATCATTGCGACGAAACGCTGTTCATCAATGCTTTGAAAAAGAATCTCGGTGTCTATGATTATTACGTGATAATGCCGCATTTCCGCGACGAAAACTCCAAACATACAAGTTCTACAAAGGAAATTATTGACATCATCGAGAAAATCCCGAAGAACAAGCTTTTGCTTCTGGACAATACCAAACCGAATATCTCCGGTGAATACGGAACGATCTTCCAGGATTTTGAACACGATATCTACAATGCCTTGAAGGAAGGTCTGGAAAAAATCAAAAAATATGAGAAACTGATTCTGGTTTATCCTGCAAAGTCGGTTCATCCCTACCCTTTTCGTATTGTTCATGGTTTTGAGAAATTCTGCAAAGATTACAAACTGGATTACGAAATCCTGGACGAAATCTACCCTGATATGGAACTTCAGGACAAAGACCTTTTCATTACCATTCAGGAGCGTGATCTGGTGAATCTGGTGAAGCAAATCCGACAGAAAAATCTGAAATTGGGCGAAGACATCGGAATCATCTCATATAACGAAACACCACTGAAAGAACTACTGGGAATCACCGTCGTCACAACGGATTTCAAAGCTATGGCAGAGTCTGCGGCTTATATGGTTTTGAAGAATAAAAAAGAACAGGTCAATAATGTTTTCAAATTTATTGAAAGGGAGTCTTTATGATTTTTGTTCCGCTCCTACCGAGATCATCATTTTATTTTTGGCTATTATCTACAAACATTTCGCTCCTACGGAGCTCAACTTTAAAATCTAATAGAATTTTCTGAACTCAAATAAAAAACGGACTTGATAAAAGCCCGTCTGAGTAGAATAACTTAAACAAACAACTAATTATTTTACTCTGAAATTTTGTAAATCTTCCGGTTTCTCACAGCAAACCTGCTCCATGATTTGTCGGAATTGCATTTTCAGCATCTCGATAATATGATCTCCGCCTTTTTCGCCAAGAGCACCAACTGCGTACATAAAAGTTCTGCCCATAAAGATAAATTCAGCACCGCAACTCAAAGCACGGGCAACATCCGGACCGGTTCTCACACCGCTGTCCATCATTACTTTGATTTGTTTTTTATATTTTTCGCTGATTTCTTTCACCACAGCAATTGTAGATTCGCCAGCATCCAACTGTCTTCCGCCGTGGTTGGAGATAATCATTCCGTCGAAGCCTAAACGTACCGCTTCAGCCGCATCTTCATCAGAAGCAACACCCTTGATGACCAATTTTCCTTTCCATTTATCACGGATTTGTTTTAATCTATCAGAATTCAACCTGCCGGAAAAAGTCGAGTTCATAAACTGTCCCAACTGTTTCACGTTCATGTTTTTATCCATGTACTTTTCCATGGTTTTAAAACTGGGAACTCCGTGTTTCAGCATTTCAAGACACCATTGTGGTTTTGCCAATGCCTGAGACACGTTTCTAAAATTCAGTTGTGGTGGCATTGCCAGGCCATTTCGGATTTCTTTGGCTCTGTAACCAAACGTCGGAACATCGGACAGTACACAAAGCACATCATAACCAGAAGCTTCACAACGGTCAAGAATATCATCTCTCAGCCATTCTTCTCTCGGATGATATAACTGAAACCAAGCTTTTCCCTCGGTTAATTCAGCGATTCTTTCGATACTGCTCGTCGTGACTGTGCTCAGAATAAATGGAATATTATGTCTGAAAGCGGCTTTAGCCAAAATCTCCGGAGCATTAGGCCACATCAAACCTTGCAAACCAACTGGCGAAATTCCGAATGGCGCAGAATATTTGACACCAAACAATTCTGTTTCCATATTGGCTTCCGCATAGTTATTATTCAAATATTGTGGACGAAGCAAAACGTCACGTAATTCGCTTGTATTTCGGTCACGATTGATGTTTTCATTACAGCCTCCGTCCAGATATTCAAATGCAAAACGGGGCATTCTTTTTTGAGCTCTTTCAATTAATAATTCGAGCGAAGCATATCTTATATCAAATGGAAATGCCATAATTAGTTGTTGGTTGTTGGTTGATAGTTGTTAGGTTTTGAGATTTGCCATCAACTGACAACTATTAACTAACAACTAAATATTTTATAAATTAAAAATTAACGGTTGAAGCACTTTCATCTGATAATGTTGCTGTAGAAATGTTTCGTCGATTTTTTTGTTCGAAATGACCATTGAAGCGCCCAAAGCTGAACCCAACGGCGAATGCGTGGACATCACATTGTAATGCTGGAAGTGATGCGACATCAGTTTCATAAAAACGTCATTATCCGTAAAGCCCCCATCGATATAGATATTTTTGATGTCAGAATTTCCAATAGCATTCGTTATAGTGTGAATCTGTAAATCCATCAACTCTATCATCAATTGATGATAGGCTTCTTCAAATGTTGAAAACGAATTCAAATCCGTTTCGGTAATCATTTTTCTTTTCAGAACGATACCTTCAAAACGGAAATAAACCGCTTTGTGCTTCATCAAATGTAAATATAAATCCTGGTCAAACTGAACTTCTCTGTGCGCACCGTATTCTTTTCCATAATAAGCACACAATTTTTCAACCTGAATCCTATATTCATTTCCCATAAAAAATCGGGAAGCTTTCACACGCTTTCCGTCGATTCGCATATAATTCAGGCAATTGTTTTCTATGTCTTCATCAGTCAAACTTTCATCATTAAAAGGATTGAGCGAAATACTCCAGGTTCCTGTTGATAATAATAAAAACGGTTCTTTTTTGCTTAAAATGTAAGGTAAAAGCGCTGAAGAACTGTCGTGAATCCCAACACCAATTTTGATTTTCTGATTTCTGTAAGACGTGTTGATACTTGCTGAAGTTGGAACAATTGGTGGTAACAAAACGTCGATTTCTTCCTCATAAACCCAATCGTGATAATCAGCTTTGTCATAATCCCAAAGATTGGTGTGACAACCGATAGATGTGAATTCCGAAACGCAAATTCCGGTAAATAAATAGGATAAATATTGAGGTAAATGTAGACTGTAACGAATCTTTCTGAATACTTCCGGATGCTTGTATTTTAACCAAAACAATTGCAGACCAGAATTCAGCATTCCTGCTTGTGGAGACGCAGTTTCACGAGAAATTTTCAGTTTATCACCGTGTTTTTCATAGAACAAATCAAGAATATCCTGTTCAATCGGTTTTGTGTAGTTGTACAACGGCGTCAGAACATTTCCTTTCTGATCCAGATGTACGAAACTTGCTCCGTATGTGGAAAAATTGATGGCTTTGACTTCAAAATTCTCACCATCAAGAATCGCATTGAAGTTATCTTTTATCCAATTTTGCAACGCAGGAAGGTCTTCTGTGGGATAACCATCTTCATCGGTCGTAAGCGGTAATTCTGTATATTCCCGAACAACTTCTTGATAATTCTTATCAAATAAAAAGAATTTTTTATTGGTTTTTCCAATATCAAATACGATGGTTACTTTCTTCTTTTTGGACATCCTTGCAATGAATTATTTTGAATATTAAAGTAGTCTCGAAATTATTTCATAACTATCTTAATAACTGGATTAAAATTTTTAAAAACCATTAAGGAGCGTTTAGGTCTAGGAAAACTAAACTCTGCCTTAATGGTTAAAGAATAAATTACTTATAATAAAAACCTTTAATTCTTAAAAGTTGAAATTATCAATTTTAAATAGGATCTTACAATCCTGTTGCTTTGGTTTCAAAACCTCTTTCGGAGATCAATGTTTCTCTTACTTTAAGGTTTCTGTAAGCCGAAATCGGGTCAAGTGCTGCTCCGGTTTTCAATCTTGCCGCTTTTAATAACGGACGAACATCCGTTCTGTAAGCGTTTTGCAAAATCTCCTGTGCATGAACGACATCGTTATTCAATTGAGCATTTTTCAATGCTTTCTGATCTACCAAAAGAGCTTGTGCGTAAGCAATCAGAATCGCTTCCAGAGACTGGATCAGATCTTCCAAAGGGTCTTTGATATTATGACTCGCATCTATCATCCAAGCCGGATAAGGATTCTGAGGATTGTTCTCAATTCCGTACACCAATTCGTTGAAAATCAAGAATAAAGCATAGGGTTTGATGGAACCAACTGTTAAATCATCATCTCCGTATTTGCTGTCGTTGAAATGGAAACCTCCCAATTTTCCTTTGTACATCAAGGTTGCAACGATTTGTTCGATGTTTGAATTTGGTAAATGATGACCAAGATCTACCAAAGTATACGCTCTTTCTCCGCAAGCATTTGCCAGCATAAAAGACGTTCCCCAATCCTGGATTGTTGTTGAATAGAAATTCGGTTCGTAAGGCTTGTACTCGATGAACAACTTCCAGTCTTCCGGCATTCCTGCATATATTTCTTTCAAACTCTGCTCAGTTTTTGACAAAGCTGTTTGGAAATTAAGTTGCCCCGGAAAACTTGCGCCATCCGCTAACCAAACTGTTAAACTTTTTGAATCTAATTCTTTTCCTATTCTAATGACTTCTTTGTTATGTTCAACAGCATAAGCCCTTGCATCTTCGTTCGCAGCGTTCAAAGAACCGAATTTGTAAGAATGTTTTGTGTTTGGCTGGTCTTGAAAAGTGTTAGAATTCATTGCGTCAAAAACAAGTCCATGAGAAACTGCTTTTTCTTTGATTGCCTTCACATCACTCGGGATATCCCAAGGAATATGAAGTGAAACCGCTCCTGCAGAATGTGTAAGCGCATGAATCAAGCCAACATCATCCAGTTTTTGCTCCAAAGATGAAGGTTCTCCTCCGTAAGAAAATCTTCCGAAACGAGTTCCTCCAGCTCCCAAAGCCCAACTTGGAATGGCTATCTGGAACTCAGCAATTTTGTTAACAATCTCAGAAACATTTGCTCCTGATTTTGTCAGTTTATCGGATAAATAGGCGAAGTCAGAATTGAAGTTTTCGACCTCGCTTTTGTTATTTTGTTCAATGATATCTTTTTCTATAATCATTATATTTTAAAAATTTTAAAATTGAAAGCTTACCAGAAGCAAGCCTTCAATTTATTAAAATAAAAACCTTTTAAAAAATTTAATTTATCTTGGGAACGCATTGGCCATTCCACCGTCTACATTGATGATATTTCCTGTACTTTTATCTAAAATTGCAACACACGCAAACACTCCGTTGGCGATGTCTTCCGGAAGAATAATCTCGTTTAAAAGATTTCTTTTGGCGTAGAAAGCAGGCAATTCTTCAACGGTAATTCCGTTTGCTTTTGCGCGACCTTCTGCCCAAGAACCTTCCCAGATTTTGCTTCCAACGATAACTCCATCAGGATTTACAACGTTCACACGGATTTTATCTGCTGCTAATTCTGCTGCCAATAATCTCGTCATATGCTGTTGAGCTGCTTTTGCAGTTCCGTAAGCTACGTTATTCGGACCTGCAACTAAGCCATTTTTACTTGCAATATTTACGATGTCGCCGCCTAAATTTTGCTTTTTCATAATTTCGACACCGCTTTTTGACATCAGGAACTGGCCTTTTACCAAAACACTTTCCAGTAAATCCCAGTCTTTCGCTGTCGTGTCTTCCAAAGATTTGGAAATCGCCAAACCAGCTGAATGAACGATGATATCTACTCCACCGAAAGCCAAAACAGTTTCCTTGAACGCATTGGCAATCGCTTCTTCACTTGTCACATCACACTGAACAGCAACTGCCTGATCTTTGTTATATTTTGAAGTTGCAGATTCTACAGCTTCTGTATTTAAGTCTGTATACACTACAACAGCACCTTCAGCAACCATTTTGTCTGCAATTGCCTGTCCGATTCCGCCTCCGGCTCCGGTTACGATGGCAATCTTTCTTGACAACGGTTTTTCTTTTGGCATTCTCTGAAGTTTTGCTTCTTCCAATAACCAATATTCGATGTCGAAAGCTTCCTGTCTTGGTAGTGAAGTATATTCAGAAATAGCTTCTGCACCACGCATAACGTTGATGGCGTTTATATAAAACTCACTTGCAACACGAGTCGTCTGTTTATCTTTTGAAAAACTGAACATCCCCACTCCCGGATAAATGATGATGACCGGATTCGGGTCACGCATTGCAGGGCTGTTTGGATGTTTGCAGGTTTCGTAATAGTCTTTGTATTCCTTTCTGTACTGCTCAAAAAGTGGATTTAATTTTTGTAAAATCGCTTTAGAATCAGTTAAATCTTCATTTTTATCTAAAGTCAAAATCAAAGGCTGAATCTTGGTTCTTAAGAAGTGATCCGGGCAAGACGTTCCAAGTGGAGCCAGTCTTTCCAAATCATTACTGTTGATGTATTCCAACACAACATCACTGTCCGTGAAATGACCCACCATTCTGTTTTCAGAAGAAGCTAAACCTCTCAATAAAGGCATTAACTGAGCTGCTTTTTCTTTACGCTCATCAGCTGGAAGAGATTCTACTTTTTGTCCGCCAAAAACCTGACCTTTTTCTTCGATTTTTTTAGCGATATATTCAGAAGCTGTTTCAATAACTTCTAAACTATTTATGTAACATTCGTAAGAAGTATCTCCCCAAGTAAATAAACCGTGGCTTCCTAAAACGATTCCTCTGATTCCAGGATTATCATTCAGACACTTCTCTAATTGCAAACCTAAATCAAAACCCGGTTTTTGCCAAGGAACCCATCCCAGAGTATCTCCCCAGATTTCTTTAGTTACCGCCTGACTGTCTTTTGCTGCCGCTACTGCAATTAGAGCATCAGGATGAAGGTGATCGATATGTTTGAATGGAAGAAGTCCGTGAAGTGGCGTATCAATTGAAGGCGCTTTGCTGTCCAAATCGTAAATACAGTGATTGAAAAGCCCAACCATTCTGTCTTCGTCTGCCAAACCTTCGTATACATTTTTAAGATTTCTCAATCTTTCTGTGTACAAACCGGCAATTCCTTTTCTCGTCAACGTTCCGATGTCACCACCTGAACCTTTTACCCACATTACTTCAACTTCTTCATTCGTTAAAGGGTCTTTTTCGATGGTTTTGCAGCTTGTATTTCCTCCTCCATAGTTGGTGATTCTTAGGTCTGCACCCAAAATATTTGAACGATACAAAAATAAAGCAACCTGATCATCTCCGAAAGAAGCCGCTTTTTCATCATCCCACAAGTAGTCTACGTATTTAAAAGTTTTTACTTTTTCCATTATTATATTTCTAAATTTTTCTTCAAAATTAGAAGGTTGGATTTTCAACGGCATCCCGTACTATACTGATGAAGCCTAGATTTAAAGTTAATTTAAAATAACATTCAACATCAAACCTAAGATAATTGATGTTAAATCCAACCTTTTCTAATTTATAAAAGATTAATAGCCTGGTAATTGGGTAAGATTTGGGTTATCTATCATTGGGTGTCCTGCAGACTGTGCAGCAAAAGGCAATAATTCTGTTTTGTTGGTCTGGAAACCAAAGAACAATCCATCATTAGCAGATTCTACCCAACCAGGATATGCATTTCCGTTCTCAGCATAACCGAAAGGCTTGGAATACATATTGTTACCCATTCCCAAAGTATTAAATCCTGCTTTGAAACCTACAGCTTTTCTTGCATTCCCATTGAAAGTACTGGTATAAGCTTCGAACATCTGTGTTGGATACCATTGATCCCCAGCTTGATAAGAGACACCGTGAGCTGTAACAATTGCTGCCAATGACGCTTGATAAGCAGCAAAGTTGGCAGAATTTGTTGGAACATTTTTAATTGTGTTAATTTCAGTCGGATTGGTAATATCGATGTAAGGCAAAGCTAAAAATGGATCGCCATAAACCTGAGAATTCTTATGGAACTTATAAAGCCTATAGGTTGCAACATTAGCATATTTACCAATTCTTCTTGTTAGATCTTTCATATCTTGTCTTGTAGCTTCGATTTCCGTTGTCAAGCTGTTGGTTCTTATAAGATCTGTACGAAGCATAAACTCACCGGCAAATTCCCATTTCCTTTCTTGAACGATTGCTTTTAAAAAGTCATTCTGTCCAGCTGGCATTGGCAATGTCCCAACACCTGCTCTTGTACGCACCGCCATCAATGCAGCATTCGCAGCTGCTGTAGGTCCGTTGTTAAGATAATTCTGAGTCTCTGCATACATTAGAAGAACATCGGCATACCTTAGAATTGGAATATTGAGGTTTCTATCTGCAGCAGCCTGTGGTTCTACAGACCAAGACAATCTGAATTTACCTGGCATAATAGCAGAATAAGTTGTACCAACATCTACAAATGTATCGCCAGCTGCTCCAGCATCAAGAAAATAAACACTATAGGACGTACAAGTCACATCTCTACGCGTATCATTTTGATTAAATGAAAGATAGTAAGATGGTAATATAAATTGTTGAGAAGAACGCGACCCAAACACGCCTCCACGATAGCCTGGATGCGCATAAACCTGAAATGCAGAATTGGTATTTTGACCCAACGATGCAATATGCCAAAGCATTTCGGAATTGACTGCTCCAAAATTTCTGCGATCAAAGTTGAACCATAACGCTTCAAAGCCACTTTTTCCACTTTGACTTTGCACCAGACTTTTGGTACCTCCATTAATAATCGCTGCGCAAGCATTATCTGCAATTTGGTAGAGTTCTCTAATTCTTGCGTTATCCGCACGACGAGATACAACTCCTGGATTAGAGGTATTTAACTCCCAACGTAATGAATATCCTGCAGCATAAAGCGCAATTTTCGCCAAAAGTGCATTGACACCTTCTTTTGACAAACGTTCAGTAGTTCCGAAACCACTCTGCGCTAAAGTTGGAACAGCCACCGCAGCCTCCTGCAAATCACCGACAATTCTGTCATAAATTTCGTCACGTGAAGCTCTTCTTGGATAAAAAGTATTTTCATCATTCGGATCAAGAGTTTCCAATGGTTCCCATACAGCAGGAACATCGCCGTAGATTCTTATCAAATTATAATAACAAAAAGCACGGATAGACTTAACCTCTCCAATCAATGCGTCTCGTTTTTCACTTGCAGGCATCTTTCCCAATTGGTTAATTGCAATATTGGTACGTTCTATAACAGCATACATTGCAGAATAGATACCTGTTACCGTAAAAGGAGTATATGCATCATAATTATAATTTCCGATATTATATTTTGAATTATTGAGTGCTTCCAAAGAATGGTTCACTGTATCACCTGCACCCAACTGATAGAACATCTCTGTAGGAACAAGACCTCTGTAACAACCCAGAACAAACATTTCCGCCGTTTGAAGATTTTCAAAAACCTTGTCTGAATCTGTATTATTGTAAGCAGGCTGATCCAAAAAATCATCGCTACAGGAATTGGTGACCATAACAGCCATAACAACTGAAGACATCACCACTGCCTTTTTTATAAATCTATGTTGATTAAATATATTTTTCATTTTGAATCAATTTAAAAAAATTAAAATGTTAAGTTGATACCAAGTACATAACTTCTTGATCTTGGAAATGCAGAACTGTCATAACCAGGCGTTACAGTCACACCACTGGCCGCGGACACTTCCGGATCAAAACCAGAATATCCTGTGATTGTAGCCAAATTGTTAACCGTTACATATATTCTTGCATTAGTTACCATGACGTCTCTAAGGAAATTTTTAGGTAAGGAATAACCTAATGTTAACTGTGCAATTCTTAGATAAGAACCATCTTCTACATAATAAGATGACGGATAGGTAATCGTTTGCGTATTGGTATTACTCAAGCTCCAAAGGCGGGAACCTTCATTAGGATTAAGTTCCTGAAGTCTTACGATGTTAGTTGTTTGCTGCCCTGTATTAGGATCAATTAAGTGATAGAAATTAGTCCCAAATTCCGATGGAACGTTTTGAAACAAAGCATATGGACTTAAACTGTGTTTAGTTGCATTATAGACATCTCCGCCTACACTGAATTTCATAAAGACAGCTAAGTCAAAACCTTTGTAAGAAAAGTTATTACTGATACCTCCTATAAAATCAGGAGTTGCATCTCCAATCTTTACCATTTTTCTGGTAAATTGATCACCAGCTTCGTTATCAGCAGCGAATTTAATATCACCAGGTTTTGGCGTTCCTGTAGCTGGCTTTACAACCCCAGGTTTCAGACCACCATACGTTCCGTTAGCATTCTGGATAAAATCATCTGTTGTGTAAACACCTTGATAAACATAACCATACATCTCACCCAATTGTTCTCCCACAGTAGCATAATACGTAACCACTCCTGCTCTGTTACTTCCAACACTGAAGGTTCTGGAATCTCTTCCTTTTTCTAATGAAAGTACTTTGGAACGATTGTGCCCAATATTAAAATCTGTAGTCCAACGGATGTTTTCTGATTTTAGATTGGTGGTATTTAAAGTAAATTCGATACCTCTGTTTCTCATACTTCCAATATTCTGATATTGTCTGGAATACCCCGTTGAAGTAGGAAGAACCGCTGACATAAGCATTCCATCAACAATGTTGTTATACCATTCCGATGTCAGTTTGATTCTGTTATTGAATAATCCCAAATCAACGCCAATGTTGGTTGATTTCATCTCTTCCCATTTCAAGTTTGGATTACCAAGATTGGAACTTGTTACATAAACAGGCGTTCCTGTTGTATTGTTCATAGGATAATCCGTAATCGAATAAGTCGTTAGGAACAAGTTATTTCCGATGTCATTATTCCCTGTCACACCATACTCTACTCTGAATTTAAGATCATTAATAACATTATTAATTTTAGAATCCTGCCAGAAGCTTTCCTGTGAGGTTCTCCAGGCTCCAGCTACTGATGGAAATGTTCCCCATTTATTATTGGGCCCAAACTTGGACGATCCGTCTCTCCTGATAGTGGCAGTTAATAAATATCTATCATCATAGTTATAATTTACTCTTCCGAAGTAAGACATTAGACCAGTACTGCTTCTGTCAGTTGATTTATCAGATACAGTTGCTGTGGAAATATCATCTAATCCGAAGTTAGGGAAAGGAAATTTAATCAAAGTTAAATTATTGCTTTCTGATTGCGAATACACAAGTTCCTGACCAATCAAAGCGTTCAACTTATGCTTATCGCCGAAGGTATTGGTATAAGTCACGGTATTGGTAATCTGATAACCGTAAGATTCACTGTTTCCAATTTTTCCATTAATACCGGTAGTTACAGGATCCGTAAGATTAGCCCTAGAATTCTCATTGGAGAACGATGTTGATTTGGTATTTCTCCAGTTATATTGACCGGCTGTTCTGAATGTGAAATTCTTCAAAAAATCGATTTCCAAACCAGCATTCGCTACAAAATTTCTTGCTCGGGCATTGGATGTAGAGGCTTGTAGTTCTACGAATGGATTTTCTGTATCGTAACTTGGGTCTAATGCTGTAAAGTCCCCATAAGTCTGCGTATTGAAAAGTTCGTCCTGACTGAAACGGGTTCCTCCTACAATAGGCTGAAGCAAGATCTTCTTCATTCCTGAGTAAGCTCCGCCACCATTAAGAGAATTAGAATTAAAATTGGTGTTAAAATCGACTCTTACGCCTTTGTAAAGTTCAGAATTGATATTCACCCTTAATGAGTTTCTGGTCTCGCTGAAGTTATCAAGTAAACCATCCTGCTTGTTATAGTTATAACTCACGTAGGCTTGCGTTTTATCGTTTCCGACAGAAAAATTAAAGTTATGATTGGTGGTTACACCAGAACCTCCCAACATTTTCTCTTGCCAGTCCAACGTCTTTGCATTAGTATATCTATCGCTGATTCTGTTAAACACACCTGTGTAAAAACCCGCAGTTTCTGGCGGTAGATTATTATCGAAATAACTACTCCACTGAGCCGTTCTACCAGCCAGGTTCGCCATCTCATACTGATACTTTACATAATCTTCTGCATTGGTAAGCATATCCAGTTTTTTGGATAATGTATCGAATGAAGTAAAATTATTATAGTTGATAATTGTTTTGCCCTTCTTTCCACCTTTTGTTTTGATAACGATGATACCGTTGGAACCACGCGCACCATAGATAGCGATTGCAGAAGCACCTTTTAGTACGTCAATACTTTCAATATCATTCGGGTTGATGACATTAAGTGCATTATCCAATTGGAAACCATCCACAATGTATAGAGGTTCTGTTCCCTGAGTAATAGATGCTCCTCCACGCACGGTCACATTGGCATTAGCACCAGGTGCACCACTTGCCGTCACAATGTTAAGACCTGCTGCTCTACCCTGTAAAGCTTGCAATGCATTCATCGCCGGCGTCGCAGCCAACTCTTTTGCAGAAACCGAGGAAACCGAACCTGTAAGGTCAGACTTCTTAACCGTTCCGTAACCGATGACAACCACTTCATCAATAACTTTGGTACTGACCTGTGCTGTATCGCTGACCGTCTCCTGACCAGCAAGAAAAGCAGACGAAAGCAAAAATGCCGGAAATACGATTCCCTTTATCGCTTTGTGTTTAATGATTAAAGACATATGTTAATTTTTAGTAATATTAAATTAATACTGCCAAAGTACATTGTTAGGAAAAGTTTGGCATCCTGCATTGTCCTGCATTATTAATTTAATAATTTATCATAAATTTTTATGATTATTTCAAACACATAAACAAAATACTAATAATTATAAATAAATATTCAAAATAAATTTGTTAATGTGAAATTGTTTCTATTTTCAATTTTAGAAATAATTTTCGGATTATTTTCTGAAATCAACATTAATTATAAAAAAGAACACTGATAAAAATCAGCGCTCAGTTTTCATTTAAATTGAAATGAATTTGTATAAGAAAAAAATTAAGAATCAAATAAAAATTGTATGAGCATTATCTCAAAGAGTTCCCATATCCCACAATCAAAATTGAGATAAACATTACAATCATCCCAATAATAATTGTTGAAATGGTTTTGCGTGAAACACCTTTCCACTCTTTGATGATTACACCCCAAAGATTGGCGATGAGGATAATAAATGCCATATGTAGAATCCACGAACTTGGGCCGTTACCCATTTTACTTTCGCCCATTCCGTAGAAGAAAAACTGTAAAAACCACATCGTTCCGGCCAATGCACAGAAAATGATATTTTTTACAACAGGTACATTTTTCCTGGTATAATCAGTATAAGATTTATTTTTAAATGCAAGATAAAGACAGCCGATAAGATTGGAAGCCATCCCGCCCCAAAGGACAACAACATAGGTCACATTATTCTGAAACAAAAATTCGCCTTGATTGGGATTTGCCAGTTTCCAGGCTTCGTTGGCAACATTTGCCATTGGTTTTCCGGCTTCCAGTCCGAAATTGAAACAGGCGCTCAAAACTCCTGAAATAATCGCAACCGTTAATCCCAAACCGAATTTATATTCTGTTTTTGTCTGAACACCGTGTGGATCGACAGATTCGGTCTGAAGTTCTCTGTCTTTCATCACTCCGGCTTTTCCACTGATGATGATTCCGACCACGCAGACCAAAAGTCCGAGTAGAACAAACTGTCCCCAAGTGCTGGAAAACATCAAGCCAATATTATCTTTTCCTGCTTGAGGAGAAAATTCATAGTAAATTGATGGCACGAGCGAACCGATAACCATTGTCAATCCCAACATAATGCTGCTTCCCAGCGCAACGCCCAGATAACGAACGCCTAAACCATACATAAAACCGCCAATTCCCCAAAGCGCACCGAAGAGAAATGTAAGTCCCAAAATGGATGAAGATTCACTCTGAATGATTTCCCAAAAATTAGGCATCGTAAGAAATGCAGCCAACGGCGGAACGATAATCCACGAAAAAGTTCCACCGATCAACCAAAAGGTTTCCCATTGCCAACCTTTTACTTTTTTATACGGCAAATAAAAACTTCCCGATGAAAAGCCACCTAAAAAATGGAAAATAACGCCTAATAGTGCATTCATAATTATTCTAATTGTTGAATCTGAAAATTAACAAGACGAAATCGATTGCGCATCTTGTTCTGTCCTGCAAACGAAAAATTCAGTTGCGAAATGTATAAAAATAATCCGAAAATGTTGATGATTTTAGTAATGCGTATGATTTACCACGGTATTTTTAAGATACAATTCATCATTCTTTCTATCTTTTCCCGATTTTTCAGCCGTTTTACTTTCCCAAATTCGTAAATATCCTGAACCCAGCGTAATGACTTCTTCCGCACCGTTACCCGTAAAATCGAACATATGGAAAACCGGGTCGGGAAAATAAAGTTGTCCTTTCCCGTTGTCATTAATCAGAAATTTATACCAGAAAAGCTGTTCAGTTTTGCCGTTCCAAAGACCTTTTACAAAATCGGGATTGCTGTTGATAGGATTCCCCGGCCATTTAAAAAGAAAATCTCCCGTTTGATTAAACCAATATAGCTGACTGGAAAGATAAGGTTCGCCAAGTTTCCGGTTACCATAAGTTCGTGCGCCGGCAACGACCTGTAGTCCGGGTATATTTTTAAGAAAATTCCCAACCTGAATCTGCTGCGTATGTTCTGCAACATTCTGCCAGATGATATTTCCCGTCATTCCGTCGCAGATAAAAATCCCGGTTTCGCTGTTGGCGATGAAGGTCTGTTTTGCCGTCTCCGTTGATGTCAGCAAACTTATAACTGTCGGCGTGGTCGTGATTATCCGGCAGCAAATCAAACTTATTCCAGATTTCTTTTCCTTTTGCATCCAGTAAAAGTGAGCCGACAAGAACTTCATCAATACCGTCTTTGTCCAAATCAACGGGATAAATGTAATGTCCGAGATTGTCTTTTTTGCGTTTTTCGGTGTGTTGCCAGAGTTTTTTTAACCGACTATCATAAGCCGTAATGTTAATTGTATTTCCCATATCGGTAAAAACGGCCAGTTCATTCGGACGGTTTTTAGTGAATTTTCCAACAGCAAGACGAAAATTATTATAAACGTGAGGAAGCGGCTGAGTCGGCCATTCGGTTTTGTATTTTATTTTTCCAGTGATTCCGTCGGCAATGACTAGAAATTCTTTACCGTCAATCATCCGCCAATGTGCAATTTCGGCATTTCCATCATCATCAAAATCCCAAAGAACTCCGGGCGCTTCAAACTCAGAACGTTCTTTCGAATATTCTTCAGGCGCTTTCCAATGCCAAAGTTCTTTCCCGGAATTATCATAAACCGTTGCTGAAAAATCTCTTTCCAAAACCAGAAAATCTGTTTTTCCGTCGCCATTCACGTCACCAAATTTCACAGCATTGCTTTCCGGGATTTTATATTCTTTAATGAGAACAACATCTTCATTCAGCTGTTTTTGCTGAATATCTTCAATTTTAAGATTCGGATTTTTACTGAATGCTAAAACATCGAACATTGCTCCACCACGGATTCTGGTGATTTTAATATCATTAATGCCTTTTCTCAGCTTAAAAACACCTCCATTCTGCCAACCAATCTCATCACGACCAAAAATTCCTATGGGTAATCTGGTCATTAACTATGACTTTAAAAGCGCTTTTTTCATTACCGCTGCTTCGGACAAAAAGATGATAATCACCTGCTTCCGGAACACTAAGTCTGGTCATCAGATTGGTCTCGGAATTCAGTAAAATCCCAGTATTGTTGAAGAGCCATTCCTGTTTTTGTTCTTTGGCGTTGGTGAGATAATTGCCTTTCGGAATTTCATCTACAAAGTCGGATGCCGGAACAATAATCGTGAAGTCATTGTTAATCTGTCCATTAATATATGATATTGAAAGAAAAAAAACAGCAAAGGCGCTTACTCTGAAAAATGAAAATTGTTCCCTTAAAAAAGCCTGAAGAAAAAGCAATAGGCTGAATTTACATTCAATTCTAAAAGATTTGAGAAGCTTGTTTGGAATCTTCCATAGATGCTTATAACTAATTTTAATATTCATAGACTGTTGCTTTTAAAATGAATGGATTTAATAGGATGTATAATTCAAAAATGGCTTTAATCAAAACTTATTATTGGTTTTATCTAAAGCTAAACTGATTTTTCAAACTTTAAAATAAGCTCCCTTCGACTCCGCTCAGGATGACACTGCCCATATCTATTGATATTTTGAAATAAAATTGAATATTAATTTATTTCAACTTATAAACTTCACTTCCTGCCAATAAAAAACAGCCTAAACCATAATCTTCAAAATCAGGAACTTTGTCGATTGCTAAAGGCTGACCGTCTTTCGGTTCTTTTCCGGTTCCCTGCACCCAACCTAAAAATCCATTTGGCTGAACAGAATCTTTTACCATAGCGTTCCATGCTTTAACCAAAACCGGAAGGTAAGTTTCTCTGTCGATTAAATTATTGTTGACGCCATACGCCATTCCGTAAACAAAAAGTGCCGTTCCCGTTGTTTCTTTTCCGCCAAAATTCGTTGGGTCGTGAAGACTCACATTCCAGAAACCGTCTTCCCGCTGAATCGGCAACAAAGCCGCCAACAAATCTTTATAATCCTGAAGATATTCCTGATAATGAGGGTCAGACTTTGGTGTATCGTGAAGTGTTTTTGCCAATGCTGCCACTACCCAACCGTTTCCACGACTCCAATAGCAATCTTCACCATTGGGTTCTTTGTACGGTGGAAGAAAACCTTTGTCGCGCCACCAGATTTTGTCTGCCTGATTGTAAAGGCCGTTTCCACCTTCTTTGTACTTCGTGTGGGCATACATTTCGTAGTTTTTATCGAAGTATTTTTGCTCGCCCGTGATTCTACCCAACTTTGTGAAAATCGGCATCGACATCTGAAGCGCATCAATCCACCACCAGTCATCCACTTTATTGGTCGCAATCATACTGTCCATCGCCGCTTTGACATTTTTGATTCTTTCGGGATTTTTTCTTCCATCGATTTCATACAAATCGATATAGGTCTGTCCGCAAGCTTGGTGGTCGGCGTTTCGGGTATACGTTCCACGCTGCAGTTCCCAATTATGGTTGTTTGCCCAGGACATTGCGTAATCGTAATATTCCTTTTTTGGGTCAACAGAATATAACGCCATCAAACCTTCGTAATAAACCGCTCTCGTCCAAAGATTACTTGGCCAGACTTTTTTCCCGACAATTTCTTTTTTTGTATCCGGCCACTTGTTCATAAAATATTGGTTGGCTCGTCTTGAAACTTCCAGAACTTCTTTTTTGTTTGGTAATTCAACTTTTGACGCCGTATTTTTCTGTACCGAACAGGAAGTCATTCCTACGATAATGAGTGCAAAAAAACCTGTTGTGAATAGTCTTTTCATTATATTGATTTATTTTTTAAATTGATTTTGAATTGACAGTAATTATTTTGTTTTTACAGTAACAATATTCGGTTTCGGTAGTTCCTTTACCGATTCATCTAAATAATAATCTGTATGTGGTGGTTGATTATATCCCACGTTTTGCCAAACTATGCTCAATCTATATTGTGGATTGTGCATCAAAGTATACAATCGATGTTGCGTCGGAATGGTTGTACTGAAAATTCTCAATTCCTGATTATCGGCAGTTCTGTACATTACTTCTTCACGCCAGTCTCCGAATAAATCGGCAACCAGAGCCGGATTTTTCTTGGTGCCGTTATTCGATTCGCACTGGAAATCTTTGGCGTCCAATATGACATTTGATTTCTCTTTTTTCCAGTCCCATTTTGAAACAACGGTTCCGTCTAAAATTTCGCTTAAAAAATCACCGTCCCAATAAATTCCCATATTAACAGCTGGATTTTTATCACTAATCTTTTTTCCTTTCGCATCATAAAGTCCCTTCAGTCCAGCTCCGGCTGCCCAACATTCCGAACCTTCGTAGCGAGGGTCGATATTCAAAGACAAACCTCTTCCCGGACCCTGAAATTTACTTGTCTGACTGTAAACGGTTGACGGTAATTTCCACAAAACTTTTCCTGTTTTCCCGTCTCTGAAATGCGCTCCTGCATCATCAAACCTTTCCTGAATATCAAAAATTTCCAACCCGGGATTGCTTGGGTCTAAATCTCCGACGTGCAACGCATCGCCGTGACCGTAACCTGTACTGTTCAATACTTTTCCGTCGTCATCCACCGTCATTGCTCCGAAAATGATTTCATCTTTTCCGTCATTATCAACATCGGCAATGCTCAGATTATGATTTCCCTGTCCGCGATATTGTTTGTTTTCTTCAGAACTTTCCGTATCAAAAAGCCAGCGAAGACTGAGTTTTTTATCCTTATAATCCCAAGCTGCAATCGCTGTTCTTGTATAATAACCTCTTGACATAATTATACTTGGAGTTTTTCCGTCAAGATAAGCTACTGCTCCTAAAAAACGGTCGATACGGTTTCCTTTGGCATCGCCCCAGGTTTCGGTCATTTCTTCGTTGGTAGGATTTAAGCTTCCTGCGAATCTTGGAACTTCATAATTTACTGTATTAATTTCCGCCCCGGTTTGTCCGTCAAAAACCGTCAGAAATTCCGGTCCGGAAAGAATCATTCCGTTTTCATTGACATAATTTTTGGTTGGGTCACCAATATATTTTCCTTTTCCGTCTTTGCTTCCGTCGGCAGTTTTCATTACGATTTCCGCTTTTCCGTCTTGGTCCAAATCATAAACCAAAAACTGCGTGTAATGTGCTCCTTCCCTGATATTTTTGCCTAAATTAATTTCCCATAAAAACGTTCCATTCAGTTTATAAGCCTGAATAATCGGCGGGTCTGTCTCTCCTTTTTGACTGTTATCGTGCGACCTTCCGGTTTGATGAAGGATGATTTCGTATTCTCCGTCTCCGTCCAAATCGGCCACGGAAATGTCATTCGGCGTGTAACCTTGTGGAGTTTTTAATGGAATTGAAAAATAAGGTTTTTGATTCGCGGTGTATTTTGCAAAATCGTGGTCAACTTCCTGATGTTGCGTATTTGATTTTACGAAATAAGTGTAATTCTTTCCTTTGTCAGCGGTTCTATCTAGAAAATTGGTTTCGTTGAGCAAAGGTTTTTCATTCAGCTTTTTGGTCTGATTATTTTCTGTGCGATACACATCGAAATGCGTATTCTGAGCTTCTGTTCCGAGCAGTCGCCAACTTACAAACACACCTGATTCTGCAGGAATTGCAACAATTCCTCTTTTCAGATATTCCATTTGTCTTTGAGCAGAAAATAACTGCGACAGAAATAGGGCGGATGTTATGAAGATGTATTTGATTTTCATATGTAAAACCTTTTTACTTTATAAGTTGGGCTAAAGCCGAATTGGAAACCTCATTTTTTTAACGGGTTAAAGCCTGTTTCTATTGATATTAATCCTTGTCAAGGGTTTTTTAAATTTGACAAAGATTTCTACGTTGAATCTTTCGCCGCACGACCTGAACGCAAATCGTCATTGCGAGGAACGAAGCAATCCGTTGAAATTGCTGAACTTATTCGAACAGTTTTCTTTGTCGTTCCTCCTCGCAATAACTGCAAAGGTTAATCGATTGCACAGATTATTTTATTTTTTCGAAACCTGCTTCAGCAACCATTTTACCCATTCTTCGGTTCCTTCGTAATTGGAAAAATCCTCGGTGAGCTTTTTTCCGTCAATGTATTCATTATAACACCAAGGGTCACCTAAAGCGAAGACAGTTCCTTTTCCCACTTTTGCAATGGCACCAATAACTTGATTTTCCGCATACAAAAATGGCTTCGCAGGTACTTTTACCGAAATAGTGCTGACTTCTTTCATATATAATTTGAGTTCTGAAAAAACTTCATTTCCCGGTTTTACGTAGACTGCACCTTTCTCAAATTCTCTGCCTTTCAGCCTGTTGATGCTGTCATCGTTAAAATAAATCCCGAACTTTTCCGCCAATTTGTTGAAATGTTCAAACTCAGAATTGCCGTTATCGTTGCTTAAAAGAACAAGAACACCGCCGTTTTTCACCCACTTTTCGAGGTTTTTTATCGTTTTTGCATCCATCAGGTTGGCTTTTCCACCGTACGCTTCTTTGTCGATATCCGGGTCAACGATGATATAAATATTGGCATTTCTTAAATCATTTTTAGACGGAGCTGTTGTTAAAGTTGAAATTTCTGCACCTTCTTTTTGAAAAAGTTCGCCTAACATAGAAAAGCCGCCGTTTGTTGTATCATTCCACGTATAGTGCCAAGATTCCAGAACTTTGGTTTCTTTGTTTTCTCTTTTTTCGTTGTTGAAAAAGTTGTCTAAAACGACTTTCGGTTTGTTCTGCGCATTGGAAAATCCGAATGTGAGGAGCGTTCCTAATGCTAATGTTTTTACGATATTTTTATTCATAAATCTTTATTTTATTTTTAAAAGGCTTCGACAAGCTCAGCCTGACAACGCTAAATATAACGTTTATTATTAGAGATGTCACCCTGAGCTTGTCGAAGTGTCTCCATTTATTAATTCCTTTTTTTAAATTATTTTGAGAAATATACAGGAATTAATTGAATTTCGCCATCCAAACCTGATGGTTGTACTTTCCAATTAGAGGCATCGAACGGTTTGTAATCGATGTTTACAAAATTGATTTCGTGGTAATTTCGCCACTGGATTTTATTCTGGTCCATATAACGGATTCTATTTGCCATCAAATTTGAAACCTCAATCTGAATGGTATTTTTTCCTTTTTTCAAGTATTTTCCGACGTTGATTTCAAACGGAAGACTCCAGACGATTCCTGCGTCCTGTCCGTTGATGATGACTTTTGCACTTTCGTATAATTTGTCGAATTTTAATACAAAATCGTCTGCTTTTTTACTTAATTTAAATGAAGTTGTATAAACTCCAGTTCCTGAAAAACTCTGCGTCGAAGCATCTTCTGTGAAATTTGTCCAAGGCTGAAGTTTGTCTAAAGTTTTTGATTTCGGAAGTTCGGGACCGCCTTCTTTGAAAGTCAGTTGCCAAGGTTGATTTAAAACAATCGGGGCATCTGTCTGTTCAATATATTTCCATTTTGGAATTGAATTGTCCGGAGTTTCTGAAGCTTTTATAATTAATGATTCTCCTGAATTTAGCTGAACTCTTACAGAATTATTCTGAATTTCAGCAATTCCGAATTCTCCGTTTTCAGGATTCATTAAGGCAACCTGTTTTCCGATAAAATTCAATGGAATATTCTGATTGATTTCTTTTGAAGTATGATTGACGATGTAATAATATTTCCCACCATCGAATTTTCTTCTGACAAATTTCAATCCTGTATCCTTCAGTTTTTCTCTTTCTATTTTTAAATATTCCAACCCTTTTTCAACATCAGAACTCAACACAATTTTTCCTTTCCCAAAGGTTGCAGATTTTAAATTTCCGTCTTGCTGAAAAGGAATTTTGGTCCATAAAGACTGTAATTCGTTTCTTCTTTTTTCCAATTCAAAATTTCCCGGAACATTTTTTGGCTCGCTTTGAAAAATCACAGAAGCGCCATTCTGAGATAAGTTTAAAATATTTTTCAGAGTAGATTCCGGTAAATAATTCAGTTGAGGAATAATTAAAATTTTGTAAGAACCTCCATTTTTCGCCACCTGAATATTCTGATTTTCAAGTTGTGCTTCGCCAATCATTTTATCCGAAATCATATCTAGAGAATAACCGGATTTTCCTAATTTCTCAAGGTTTTCGTAGAATACAGTCGGGTGCAGCCACTTTTCAATATTATGAATTTTGAACGCCACATCTTTTCCTTTCGGATTCGCCCATTGGTCGTAAACCGGCCAATACATCAGGATTTCGTTGTCTGATTTTCCACTTTGCAGAACAGATTGTGTTCTTTCAATATAAGAATTTAGTCCTTTTATATTCGGCCACAAAGAATTTTCAGGAACGAAATTGGTCGAAGCATAAAACAACCAACCCGGAAACTGAAAATCAGCGGGCGTATAAGTTGTTCCGTGATAAAAAATATGATTGATTCCTGATAGAAAAATCTGCTCGGCTTCAGGTTTTACCTGTGACCAAGACGTTTTGAAATGCTCTGTCAGCCAAGTAAAAGATTCATTGGAAATCAAAGGTTTTCCGGTAATATTGGCTACTGAAGAAGCGAATTTCAACATATTGATATCGGGAACTTCCTTTGTATTGATGTCTTCTAAATTTCTTCTCAAACCCTGAATATCGAATTTTGTACTTCCAAAAGTTTCAGATTCTGGGATATCGACTGCAGCGTATAAATCCAGCAAATTTCCCGGCGAACCGTGAGCCTGATTGGTATTTTTTGAGTTTTTAGAATGCGCCCAATTGGTGAAATTTTCTGTAAAATTATGAAGAATCAGTTCGCTCATTGTTTCACGGTAATCCGATTTTATTCTTCCTGCAATCTCACTTTCATTATCCTCTACCAAATATTTGATGTAAGGAGCTAAGTCATACCCTCTTCTTTTCTTAAATTCATCTTTAAAATCCGCAGTCCAGTCGGCATTGTAAACTTCATAACTGTCATTAAAAAACGAACGGATTCCATAGTTTGAATTTCCAAAAGCTTTATCGAAAGTTTTCAGATAATCTTTCGTCGCATCAGGCGAAAAATGGTCTAATGTATAGCCATCGCCACCTGGAGCGGCACGTTTTACTTTCTGTAAAGTTTTACCCACAAAAACGGCATAGATTGTCCATTTCCCTGAACTTGGTTTCCAGCTTAAAGAGCCATCAGCGTTGATTTTATCCGTTAAAACAACAGCTTCATTTTTTTCGTTGTAAGCGGTTACAATATCAAGGTTTACAGTTTTTAAATTCTTCTGCTTTTCATCTTTTAAAACAATCTTTTCAGAAAATTTTTCATTTGGTTGAATCGTGTAATTCTGAACAATCATCTTTGTTGCCGCATCATTTTCATTAACCTGCGATCCGCCAATTGGCCAGCCTGTTCCGACTGCCATATCCACGTCCATATTCAGGCTTTTGGCTTTATTTGTCGTGAATTTCAACATTTTCATCCATTCCGGAGAAAGGTAATTGATATATTTGTTTTCAAAGCCTTTTGCTCCGTAAATCGGGACAATTTCAACGCCTCCAAAACCTGCTTTTGAGAGGGTTGTCAATTGTTTGTCCAGACCTTTTTCGTCAACGGCGCTTCCCATCCACCACCAACGTGTCCACGGCTGAGCGGTGTTGGTCGCTTTTGGCCACGGATTTTGTGCGGAAAGATTTCCGAAGGCAAAACAGAGAACGCTGAGTTTGACTATATTTTTAATTTTCATTTTTCAACTTTTTATTTAATCACAAATCGCAGATTCGACGGAGTCAAAAGGCACAAAAGTTTTTGACACTTTAGCTATTTTTAAGTTTGTTATTCGACTTTTGAGAAGAACACTTAAGCTTTTGAAATCTTTGCTTTTAACGTTTGTCATTTCGAGGAACGAGAAATCTATCTAAAATTGAGATACTTCACTCCACTCTGTTTCGTTCTGAATGGCAAACTGCATATTTTTAATCACAACATTTTAATTTCCATCAGGTTTTAAAGATTCCATAAAAACAGATTCTGGCCAGTGGAATTTTTCGACATCATCGGGTTTATTTGGGTTAAAATTTTTATAATTATTTGAAATATATTTCTTTAAAGGTAAATTTTGGTCAACGATAGATTTTACGACACATTTCGCCAATTCATAAGCTCCATAAGGGTTAAAATGCGTATCGTCCGCCAAAGCATTTGGTTGATTTGGATAGGCACTTGCGGGATAATGAACAAATGCTTTTTTTGCTTCTTCTTGTCCCATTGCTTCAAATAGGGTTTTGCTTAATGCATTTAAATCGATTAAATCCACTTTTTCTTCTTTTGCAATTTCTCGCATTGCATCAGGAAAATCATCTAAGGTATTGACAATTTTATTGTTTTCATCAAAAACTCGGCGGTTCATTGAGGTTACCAAAACCGGAATTGCACCCAATTGTTTTGCCTTTTGAATCCATTCTTTTAATCTCTTTCTGTAACCGGATTTCGTACTATTTCCTGCTTTTTGGTCGTTGTGCCCAAATTGAATGAATAAATAATCTCCGGATTTCAATTTATTCCAGATTTTATCGATTCGGTGGCGGTCTTCGAAGGCTTTTAAAGTTTCTCCGCTTTCGGCATAATTGGCAATCACGACTTCATTTGGAACAAAAAAATACGGTAATATTTGTCCCCACGAAGCCCACGGTTCATATTGAGCATCAACAACGGTTGAATCTCCCGTTAAATAAATAGTTTTCGCCGTTTTGTTGGGTTGAATAATTACCGAACAAACTTTCGGAGCTTTATCATTGAATTCAATCGTCAGTAAATTGTCCCAATGCAGATATTTTGTTTCTCGTGGTTTCAATTTTACAATTCCGATTTTTTCGCCGTTTTGATTTCGGATGATGCTGTCTTTTACGTGAACGGTGATTTGTTTTTCAACAATTTCGCCTTGTTTGGTTTTGACATCACTTAACATCAATCGACGGTTTTCTACACGAACTGTCGTTTCCGAAGTTCCTTTTGTATCGCCTAAATTCAGTTGAATATCATAATTTCCTTCGGGAATAGCCACCGAAAAATAGAAAGGTTTGTCGCTTGTGATGAAATCTCCCATCAAAGCATTTCCGCCATTGTCAACAGATTTTAAACCTGAAATATCCATAAATCCGTAGCCAACCTTTCTGTCGAATTTTGAAGTTGAAGTAATGGGAATAAAACCTTTCTCCACTCTGTCTCCGCCAAAATCAAATTTGAAACTGGTTTGCTGTCCAAAATAAAATGAACAGATTAATAGTATTAAAAATGACAGTTCCTTTCTCATTATTAATCTGTTAAAATATTTTCTTTTGGCATTGTAAACTGTTTATTTTCATCGCCCAAATCCGGCAAACCGAAATAGAAATATAAGGTTCTTTTAAATTTTCCGTTCAGATGATTTGGTTCGCTTTCCAATCCTAAAGATTCGGTTTTATCATTAATATTAAACGCCAAAACAGTTCCCAATGGCGGAATGGCATCCAAAAATGAAATATTTCCGCTTGGTAGTTTCGGATAACCTTCTGCACCGTAAATTCCGTAAAAATCAAAAAGTCTGACAAACATTTTTTCTTCCTTGGTTCCAACCGTTATTTTTCCTTCTGCAGTATTTAACTGTAACCAAGAGATATCATCGAAATAACCTTTAAATTCAGGATAAATCCACGGCGATTGTCCGGTTCTTATTGAGTTTTTTAAATTCTGCCAAACATTATAAGTCTGTCCCTGCAAACGGTTTTTCCAAACGTGATAAGGTCCTTTTCCCAGCCATTTTGCATTGATGACATAATTTTCAGGATAATCGAAACTTACCCCTGAAAACTGACAATCTCCTGACAAAGAATATTCATAATTTAATTCTAAAATTCCGTTGGGATTAAGTTTCCAAATAATTTTATTTCCGTTTTTGTAATTAACTTCAATCAGTTGATTTTTTCCTTCTACAAAAGATTTTATGGACGATAATTCCATTGTTCCGTTTACGAAAGCAGGTCCGTTTTTGAACATCATTCTTTTACCTTTTTTATCGACAATGACTGATTTTAATAATCCATCTTTTTTCCCAATGGCGAATTCTTTTTCGTCTGATTTTAAGATAAATTCAACATCATTTTCTGCAACAGAAACAGGAAATTCTTTAATTAAAGACTTTGAAAACTGTTTTGAAATTTCATCATTCGACTTCAATTTCCAAGTCCAAGTGTAAATTTCTTTTCCGAAAGAATCGGTTGCTGTCAATAATAAACTTTCATTTTCTTTCCAGTTTGCAGGAAGATTTAAATTGATAGTTCCTTTTTCAGTCGGTTGAATATTTGGCGATTCAATTTTTCCAGTCTTAATCAAATCAAAACCAGATTCAGAAGAAAACGGTGTTTTGAATTTCACTAATTTCCATTCAAACTGACAGTCTTTTAAATTCGTAAAATGATAACGGTTTTCTACAGGAATATTTCCGTTAAAATCATTTGAAAGCGTTTTCAAATCAATTTTTACAGGGCTATAAATTTCCCGAATCGCATAAAAACTTCCTTCTTTCTCACGATGCGGTCCTAAAACTCCGTCGGGCGCATTGATGGCATTAACATCGATTTGATTGTTGAAATCTGTTCGCACCAAACCTTCATCAACAAACGCCCACAAAAAACCACCCGCTCCTTTTTTGGAACTCCAATGAAGCTCCCAATAATCGGCTAAAGAAGTTCCGCCGCCTCCATCATCCTGAGCGTGCAAAAATTCGGTTGGCATGTAAATATTTTCACCTTCGAGGATATTTTTTGTGCTGTAATAATCTTCGTAATGATTGCAGTCGATTCCGTTGAAAGCATTTCCGGGCTTGTGATGCGCGTGAATGACTGGACGATTTGACAAGTCGTATTTTGCAAATTCTGCATCCAAATCAAAATTATGTCCGCCTTCATTTCCGTTGCTCCAAAAAATAATGGACGGATGATTGGTATCTCTCGTTACCATTTCTTTCACAAGCTTTCTTCCAACTACTGTGCTGTATTTTTTTTGCCAGCCCGCTAGTTCATCCAACACATATAAACCAAGAGAATCGCAAATTTTTAAAAATGATTTATTTGGCGGATAATGCGAACATCGAACGGCGTTCATATTCATTTCTTTGATGAGCTGAACATCCATTAAATCTATATTTTCCGTAACTGCTCTTCCGGTTTCCGGCCACCAAACGTGACGGTTGATGCCTTTCATTTTCACCTTTGTTCCGTTGATGAAAATTCCATCACCTTTTCGGATTTCAATCGTTCTGAAACCGAATTTTTCTTCGGTTTGGAAGATATTTTTTCTGTTTTTATTTAAAGTGAATTTTGCTTTGTATAAATTAGGAGTTTCAGCTGTCCATAGTTTTGGATTTTTAACGGAAAACTGAATCTGTTTTAAAGTATCTCCTTTTTGAATTTGAACCTGATATTCGCCGACCAAATTATTTTTAACATCAAATAGTTCTACTTTTAAATTATTGACATTTTGGATTCCATTCAGATGAATATTTGAGCGGAAAGTTCCATCTGCTTTAGCATCAATCGTTGTCCACGAAATATTTTCTTTTGAACTTGCTTCTAAATAAACAGGGCGGAAAATTCCACCTAAAATCCAGTAATCAGCCAATCGTTCTGCATTGTTGACCGATTTATCAGTCGACATTTTGGAAACTTTAACTTCCAAAACATTTTCTTTTCCGAATTGAATTTTATCGGAAATATCATATTTAAATTCATAAAAAGCACCCTGATGAATTTCTCCAGCCAATTTTCCATTGATTTTCACTTCGGTATCAGTCATTGAACCTTCAAAGACGATGTTGATGGTTTTTCCTTTCCAGGAATTTAGAATTGTGAATTTATGCTTGTATAAACCTGTTTCATCGTGAAATTTAAAATTCCGACCGTACGTTACATAATCACGTCCGTAATTGTAAGAACCGAAACCTTGTTGCTCCCAATGTGAAGGGACATTTATTTTGCTCCAGCTTTCGGATTTTCTGCCAGAATTTATCCAAAAATCCCACTCTTTTGTGTGCTCAGCATCTTTCCCACTCAGGAATTGAATTTCCTTAGACTGAGAAAACAAAAGCTGTGAACAGACACATAAAAAAGCGAATATTTTGGAAGAATAACTCATTATTTTGCAGCAATGTCGGAGTCGTCTTTTTTATCGTAGGATTGCCTAAGAGAAGCTACTTTCGTCACATTAACTTTGGTTTGCTTTAAATTTTGAATGTTACTTAAATTTTCCATTTCGGGTTTTAAAGCCTTGATTTTTAAATTTTCAAAAGTGAAATCCTTCAAATCAAATAAATCTGATTTTTCAATAGAGAACGCTGTTTCACAACTTAAATCTATATTTTTGATGGTAATATTATTGGCCAATCCTTTTCTCGGCCTTGCTTCACCTTTCAAATCAAAAAACTGATTCCATCCTTTTGCGTAAATGAAAGTTTTTACATTTCCTTTAATGTTATCTAAAGTAATGTATTCATAATGCTGAGGCGTGTCGGGACGCATTTTCAGGTGTAATAATCTTGAAGCATCTTTCACTGTAGAATTTCTGAAAATAATGTTGTAGTTGTGAATCGATTCGCTTCCGCAAGTGAGCGCAGAATGGCAGAATCCGAAAGTATTATCTTCGATAATGATATTTCTGTTTTCTCCGTTATTCGGGTCAACATCAGCTTTTGGACCTTTTCCTCCTTTTAAAGCGATGGCATCGTCATTTACCGACATATAACAATTTTTAACCAGGAAATTTGAACAGGCATCGATGTCAATTGCATCAGTACTTGGTGCTTTTACAGGTTCTTTCGGTGCTAAAATTGTTAGGTTTAATAATTTTACGAATTGAGATTTATAATAATGCGTACTCCAAAATGGTGAATTTTTCACAGTAATTCCTTCAATCTGAATGTTTTTTGAATTGGAAATGTAGATAATTCTAGGTCTCATTTCGTCCATGTTGGTACATTTAGGATTCCATTCGCGTCTTTTCCAGAAGGATTTCCAGAATCTTAAGCCGTTTCCGTCAAGTGTTCCTTTTCCTGAAATTGTGAAACCGTCTAATCCGTCTGCGTTAATCAAAGCTGGAAAATATTTTACAGTTTGTCCTTCCATTCTGGTTGTCACAACAGGAAAATCATTGATATCATCGCTTCCTTTTAGTTTTGCACCGTTTTCTAAATATAAATGTGTTCCCTGTTTAAAGAAAACTGAACTAATTAAAAAAGTTCCTTTTGGTACGACAATTACACCTCCGTTTTTAGAAGCTTCATCAATAATGTTTTGAACTTGTTTTGTCTGAAGAATTGTGCTATCATTCTTTACTCCAAAATCTGTGATAATATATTTCTTACCTAATTTATTGATGTCCGTTGGTTTATTTTCTTTGAACCATTTTGGGATTGTAGTTCCGTCTGGGAATTTGTCCTGACTTTTTAAAGCTGAAAAAGAAAAAAGAAGTGAAAAAGCTAAGAAAAGCTTTGATATATTTTGAAATTTCATAATCGATTTTGTATAGCTAATAAACGAAAATAAAAATATAGTTTTTGAGGAGTTGGAGCATCCTGCCCTCTCCTGTCAATAAAATCTTAATGAATTTACAAAACCTATTTTTCCTTGATTTAATGTTAAATTTTAATTCTAAAAACATTTTATCTGTTGCAAAATCTATCATCTTCAAACATTGATTAAATCTTAATTTCAGTTCATATTTAATTAATATAAAATTTACAAAAATCATAACAATCTGATAATTAACAGGATTCGACAGGACAGTCATCTTAGTGGTTGTTTCTAATTTTCCATCACAACAAAAGCCCAATTTCTAATTAATCAGAATTATTATGAAAGAAAAAATTCTACCCATTAAGCGAATATTTAAGTTATTTATGTTTTGTGGCGCCATTTCGACAATTACTTATCTTGATGCGCAAACATTGGCATTTCCTGATGCAACTGGCTTTGGAAGATACACCACAGGAGCAAGAGGTGCTGCCAATCCTGAGATTTACCTAGTAACCAATCTGAACGACGGCGGACCCGGTTCTTTTCGTGATGCGGTGAGTAAAGAAGGACGATTTGTTATATTCAAGGTTGGGGGAATTATTAATACTCAATCTCAAATCGTTATTGCAAAAAATACAACTATTGCCGGACAAACTGCGCCTGGAGAAGGTATTGTCCTTCTTGGTTCGAGAGTTACTTTCACAGGTGCGAGCAATACGATTTCCCGTTATATAAGAATCCGTTTTGGAAGTACAACTCAAGGTCAGGATACATCTGGGCTTGCTAATGGAGCAAATATGATCTTTGACCACATGTCCTTCACTTGGGGAACGGACGAAGTTTTCTCTATCAACTGGGATAATAAAGGTGATAGCCCTGATAATATAACGATCCAGAATTCTATTATTGGGCAAGGTTTGCATCGTCACAATCACTCGGCTGGTGGATTGATGCAACCTTCCGGTGGGAAAATCAGCTTGATCGGAAACTTGTATATCTGCAACAAAACCCGAAACAATAAAGTAAAAGGCATCAATGAATTCGTCAATAACATTGTCTATAACTGGGGAAATTATGGCAATACCTACGGACATACAGAATCTGGAGATGCTTATATCATGGGTGGAGATTCAGCCGGAACTTCGGATGTGAATATAATCAATAATTATTTCATTGGCGGACCAAATACGAGTAACACTGTCACAACGCCTTTCAACAGAGGAAATGACAATTTCTCTTTGTACGGTTCAGGAAATTATTTTGATAACAATAAAGACGGAATCCTGAACGGAACTTTGGTACCTTCGGATCTGACAGGTTTTCCTACGGGTGATATCAATTCCATTAAATCGGAGCCTTATGATTATCCAATGAAAAATCCAACATTAACCGCTCAACAAGCTTATGACAAAGCGATTATGAATGTCGGTGCTTCTTATCCAAGACGTGATCAGGTGGAAAATCTGATGATTTCTGATCTGCAGTCAAAAGGAACGACGGCAACCTATGTTTATGTTCAGTCTGACCTTAAATCTCAATTTGGTTTTACTAATGGTGGTGCGGGACACGTTTATGGCGCACCAGCTCCTTTGGATACAGATAATGACGGAATGCCAGATGCTTGGGAAGATGCGAACGGATTGGATAAATATAATCCTGATGCTTTGAATGTAAGTACAACGAATGCTCCATATCTTAACATCGAGGTCTATATCAACAGTTTACCCAATCAGACTCCGCCGGATTTTATTATTCCGCCGACAGATGTTAATTTTACGAATGTTGCAACAACAGAAGTTCCGCCAACAAGTTCTTTTACAGTTAATTGGAGTGATAATTCAACTAACGAAACCAATTATATATTAGAACGTTCAACAGATGGAACTAATTTTTCAGAAATCGCAACATTAGGTGCTAACGTTATCAGTTATAATGAAGCTGGTTTAAATCCAAATACTCAATATTATTATAGAGTTAAAGCAATTAATGCAACAGAATCTTCAGTTTATACTTCGATTGCATCAATTACAACTCCACCAATTCCTTCTGCTCCAACAAGAACCACTAATCCTGCTCCAACAAATGGAAATAACAATGTAGAATTAAGCAGCGGAAATCTACTTTTGAAATGGTCAGGAAGCACCAATACAACAAAATATTCAGTTTATCTTGGAACTAATGCATCAAGCTTAAGTAAAATAGCAGATGTAACTTATTCAGCTTCGCCCTCTTATCAACTGACAGGATTAAGTCCTGCAACTACTTATTATTGGAGAATTGATGCTTCTAATGAAAAAGGTACCGCAACTGGTGATGTTTGGAACTTTCATACTTTAACTCCAAGTCTTGTCGGTCATTGGCCATTCAAGGAAGCTCCTCTTGAAGGAGAAAAAATTGCGGATATAACTGATTATGAAAACGATGGAATATTGGACGCAGCTTATGATAATTCTAATGTCAGAATCCAAGGAAAAGAAAATTACGCTCTTGATCTGGCGACCTCTCCGAGCAATATGTACATTGCAAGCGTTCCGAATCAAGACCATATCTTCTTTGATAAAAATTCTTTCACCGTTTCTTTTTGGATGAAAGCGCCAACTAGTATGATTCCGACTTCATCATCTACAAGCCTCTATGTACTTTGTAAAGGCTCATTTACTAAAAATACAACGACAGGAGCAACAGGAAAACGTTATAACGTAGAGATAAAAGGAGGTCAGTTACGTTTTGCAATTGATGATGATGTAACTAAAAAAGAAATCACTTCACCAATCACCAATTACTTCACCGGAGATTGGGTGAATGTTGTAATAATGAGAGACATTATTGCTCACAAAATGAGAATTTATACTAATGGTGTTTTGAGTGCGGAAGGCGACGAAACAGCTGTTACGGGAATTGGGGAAGTCAGTGATTTGATCATTGGAAATATTGGTGAATTGGAATTAATGTCAACTACAGCACCGGCTCCTTATAAAGGTGCGTTTGATGAGTTGAAAATGTTCAATTATGCATTATCTCTTTCGGAAGTACAAGCCTTGTATAGCCAGGCAACATTAGGCACTGGAACTGATAAATTCCTTTCTAAAAAAGGGATTATCTATCCAAATCCTGTGAAAGACCAGATCTCTATACAGCTTCCAGATTATAAAAAATCTAATTTGACCGCAACATTGCTAGATATGATAGGAAAGATTGTTCTTAGTGAAAAAATAAATTCTAATGAAAAAGGTATTTTTATTTTAAATATCGCTAATAGAAAAACTTCTGGGACTTATATTTTAAATATTTCAGGAGAAAATCTGAATAGTAATTTTAAAGTTATAATTGAATAGAATCAAATCAAATTTTTCATATAAAAAACTCCTTTTCAAAAAATTGAAAAGGAGTTTTGTTATATCATTTTAGGAATTAACCCATTTTAAAATTTTTCCTTCGAGATCTTCAAGATCAAAAGGCTTAGGAACGTAATCATCTGCCATTGCCTCATTTGCCAAAAAGGCAATGTCATTATTGGCAGTAATATAAATTACAGGGATATTTTTATAATCGGAATGCGCCTTCAAAAGTTTAGTCGCTTCTACCCCGCCAATTACAGGAATCCAATTATCCATAATAATCACATCAGGTTGGAAGTCTGATATTTTTTGGATAATATCGTCTGCTGTTTCAGAGATCTCAACTTCATATCCAAGATCATTCAGAACGATAAAAATCACTTCTAAAATGGAAGTTTCATCATCAAAGATCAGAACTTTTTTCTTACTCATAATATATTGGTAGTATTTATTTTTTACAGTCTATTTAATTTTATTGGAAGATCTTCCGGCGTGATGATTTCATCATATTTAATGATCTCCATTGCCATTTTCGGCATATAATTGACCTCTGCTGTTTCAGGGTCCTGGATCCAGATTCGCCCGCCCATTTTTTTAATAAACTTAAGACCTTGAACACCATCGGAATTGGCACCGGACAATAAAATAGCAAGAAGATTTTCGCCAAATATTTCTCCAGCCGAATTAAAGGAAACATCAATGGATGGACGAGAAAAGTTAAGTTTTTCCGATCTGTCCAGAGACATCGTTTTTTTATCATCAAAGAAAAGGTGAAAATCTGCTGGAGCCAGATAGATATTATTATTTTCAATTTCCGCCTTATCGTCAATTTCCGTAACCCTGATATCAGAAACCTGTTGTAATAATGCTGGTAGAATATTCAATCCGGAAGCCTTGCGATGAATGACAATGACAATAGCAAATTTTATAGGTTCATTCAGGTTTTTCAACATATTCAGTATAACCGGCAGACTGCCCGCAGATCCGCCAATAATTACCAATTCTATGTTAAAACCTGATTCTTCCATTTATAATTGTTCTGTTTTTTTCCAAATGCGCTGATCATCGATCTGATGATATTGCTTTCCCAAATCCGAGAACCGCAAAGTTTCTTTGGATCCAAGCGCAAGATATCCAAGATTTTCCAAACTGTTGTCAAATAATTTGAATACGCGCTCTTGCAGCATCCGGTCAAAATAAATCAGGACATTTCTGCAGATGATCAGTTGAAAGCTATTGAAGGAGCTATCTGAAACTAAATTATGTGTAGAGATGATCATTTTCTTCTGAAGTGACCTGTCAAACCTTGCGACATCATAATTGGCCGTATAATATTTGGAAAAATCTTCCTTACCTCCGGAAAGTTGATAATTCTCCGAGTATAATTTCATCTGTTGAATAGGAAAAACGCCTGCACGTGCCGTTTCCAAAACAGATGGGTTAATATCTGTCGCATAGATCAGACTTTTATCATACAATCCTGCTTCCTTCAGCAGAATAGCCACAGAATAAGCTTCTTCACCCGTAGAACAACCCGCAAGCCAGATTCTGATGAGCGGATATGTACCCAATTGTGGCAATATCTTTTCTCTAAGACTTAGAAAAAAATCGGGGTCGCGAAACATCTCCGTCACATTTACCGTAATTTCTTCCACAAAGCGTTTCAAGTAATCCTGATCACTGATGATTATATATCGTAATTCTGCAAAACTGGCAAATTTATCAATGACACAGATCCTGTTAATCCTCCTTTTGAAGGAAGCTTTGCTGTACATCGAAAAATCATAGCCGTACAGATCGTAGATATCTTTTATGAGATATTCTAATTCTTCATCTTTAACAATACTCGGCTCTAACATCAGGAAACTTTTTCTATAACATTCAACAATTGATCCACATCGATAGGTTTCTTGATATAATCTGTGGCACCAGCATCAATACATTTTTGACGATCTTCTTCCATTGCCTGGGCTGTAACAGCAATGATAGGAATATGATGAAGCCTATCGATTTTCCTTATCATCCCAATAGCCTGATAACCATCAATTTCTGGCATCATCATATCCATCAGGACGAAATCAATATTTTTATCATTCTCTAATTTTTCAATGGCTTCTTTCGCACCCAAAGCGGTTTCAATATCAAATCCTCTTGCTTTCAAGGTCAATTTGAGAGCAAATATATTTCTGGGATCGTCATCTACGATCAAGACCTTTCTATCCATCTTTATGACTATTAGTTTTCATATAACCAAACCCGAAGAAGCGACAGCAACTGATCGATATCAACAGGTTTCGTAATGTAATCCGAAGCTCCTGCCTGGATGCATTTGTCACGGTCTCCAATCATAGATTTTGCCGTAACTGCAATAATCGGCAGATCTTTGAAATCCTGCATTTTTCTAATTTCCCTAATGGTATCATAGCCGTCCATTTCCGGCATCATCATATCCATCAAAATAACATCGATATCAGGATTTTCCTCAATTTTATCCAAGGCCTGTTTTCCGTCCATTGCCAGAACAACTTCGACTTTGTATTTTTCGAGCGCTTTTGACAGCGAAAAGATATTTCTCACATCATCATCGGTGATCAGGATTTTTTTTCCACTTAACGTTTCTGTCAAAGTTCCTAAATTTTTGACCCTTCCTGATTCACCAGATTGATTGTTTTCTTCCACCAAATGAAGGAACAAACTTATCTCATCCAAGATCCTTTGATAGGAATGGGCCGTTTTTACGACGATAGAATCGGCATATTGTTTGATCTTAAGTTCTTCGGATTGTGTCAAATTGCGTTCGGTGAAAATAATAACCGGCAGATTTTCCAGACCTTCGTAACTTTTTATCCTTTCCACAATCTGATAGCTGTTTCCTCTTGCTGAACCAACATCAACGATCACACAATCCACATTATCTTTTTGAAAAGCCTTTACACTATCCTCCACATTGTTTTCTACGGATAATGATATGTTGTAATTGCTAAGAAAATATGATAAAGCCTTTGCATGTTGGGCGTTTTCTTCCACAATCAATACTTTTTGCGGCGATCGTTTCAATGCATCTTCGATTTTTTTGAATACATTGTCCATCTCTTCCATTGCTACCGGCTTATTAATAAAATCAATAGCACCTCTCATCAGACTTTCTCTTTTGGCCTGTAAAGAGGACATCATATGGACAGGGATCGGTTTTGTCTGGCTATTTGTCTTTAATTCGTTCATCACCTGCCAGCCATCTTTAACCGGCAGCTGAATATCAAGCAGAATGGCCGCAGGTTTATATTCCAAAGCTGCAGAAAGTGCATGATCTCCTCTTACGATCACAACGCCCTTATAATTATTAACATGCGCATACTTCAGAAGTGCTTTTGCAAAATGTGTGTCATCCTCGATTATCAGAATCACTTTATCGCCCTTTGAGATATTGTTACGATCATCCTCGATTTCTTCGGGAATCTCTATATGACTGATCGAGGCGATATTATCGTCATCTGTTTCAATTATTGCTTTAATATCTTCTACATCCTGAGAAATAACTTCGATCAGACTTTTTTCGGCAGAAATGATCTCAGCAGAATCTAACGGTTCTTTCGGGATAATAAGGCTAAAGTCACTTCCTTTACCTAACTGACTCTCAAGAGTAATTTTTCCACCCAGAAGTTTCGCAAGCTCTCGACTGATCGAAAGTCCCAATCCCGTTCCTCCAAATTTTCTTTGTGTAGAACCATCAGCCTGCTGAAAAGCTTCGAATATCAGTCTCTGTTTATCCTCAGGAATCCCCATTCCAGTATCTTTTACTGAGAAAACAATAAAATCGGAATTTTTAGGACATTCGAAAATATTGAGATCCACTGAACCTTCTTTGGTAAATTTGAAAGCATTTGAAAGTAAATTTCTTAATACCTGGTCTAATCTTAAGCGATCGGTCTTTAAGCTTTTACCTACAGAATCATCAATATCTACATTGAATTGTACGCCTTTTTCCTTAACGATCGGCATAAAAAGATTCTTTAGATCTCTGGTAACATCTTCCAGCAGAATCTGCTCATTGACCAGATTCATCTTTCCGGATTCTATCTTTGCAAGATCCAGGATCTCATCTATCAATGTCAACAGACTGGTTCCGGAACTTTGGATCACTTTTGCAGATTCTATCTGATCTTCTGTGAGATTTTCTTCCGGATTTTCTGCCATTAAACGAGATAATAGCAGGATAGAATTAAGCGGCGTCCTTAATTCATGGGACATATTTGCGAGGAATTCTGATTTGTATTGAGTACTGAGCGCCAATTCTTCTGCTTTCTTCTGTATTTCAATATTTCGTTCAGCGATCAGATGATTTTTTTCTTCTAATGATTTCGAACGTTCCTCCAATTCTGTATTGGTCTGCAAAAGTTCTTCCTGCTGGACCCTCAGCTCTTCTTCCGAAGCCTGAAGCTTTTGAGTCTGCGCTTCCAATTCTGTATTGAGATTTTCCAATTCGGCATGCTGAACTTGCAATTCTTCTGATTGAGCTTGTGTTTCTTCCAGCAAACGTTGTTCTTTTTCTCGTCCTTTGGCCGCACTTAGGATAATAGCGATATTTCTGGCACCTTCATTAAAATAATCGATTTTAGCTTCATCGAAATTATGTGTTGAGCCCAATTCTAAAACCCCGAACGTTTGTCTTCCGAGTATAATCGGAATTAGAATTATACCATTAATTTTGATCTTACTGCTTGCAAAGCTTGCGACAAAATCTTTATCATCAAGGTCATTGAATACAGTTGTATTTTCCTTGACAAATGCCTGTCCAACCAAACCTTCGCCAGGCAAGAAGCTTTTCTTCATATGTTCTTCAAGCCCGGAAGCATTGTATAATTTCAGTCTCTCATCTTCATAAAGATATATAGCTCCGTTGACACAGTCTGCGTAAGAAATAAAATGGTCCAGCGCATTATCCGTAACCTCTTTTACGGTTTTGTTTCCAACAAGGGATTCGTTAAGTAATATCAATCCTTTTTGCCTCCATTCACTTTCACTGATCTGTTTGAAAGAAGTCTTCAAAGACAAGGTCATATGATTGAGAGATTCTACGATATCCCCCAGTTCATCTTCTCCTCGATCGGAAAGCTGTATATCATAATCTCCGCTTGCAACTTTACTCGCAACTTGCTTGATGATGCTAACTCTCTTGGAGATTTCCAGATCTTTAGCTGTGAGTTCTTTTTCAAGTTTATCTCTTCTGATGAGATCACTTCTTAGTTTAGTATAAAAGAAAATCGTAACGATCACCGCAGCAAGCGCAGAAAAAATAATGAATAAAACTGTAGTATTGGAAGAATTATTAAGTGCCTTATTTTTGATCACCAATTGACTTTCTTCATATTTGACAAAATCAGCAACAATCTGTCTGCTTTTGTCCATATAGATCTTGCTGGAAGTTATCTGCTCTTGTGTCATCAATAATCCATTGCGTCTATTGATGACAAACTGCCTCAGATTTTCCATGCTATTATTGGCATTCTGTTGCAGATCCTCGACTCTTTTCAATTGCAGCTTATCTGTTATTTCTATTTCTTTTGCCCTATTTATTGCTTGTGTATATTCAGAAACACTTCGGTTGTAGGGTTCCAGGAAAGCTTCTCTCCCGGTCAGCTGATAACCTCTGTTTCCAGTCTCAGCATCTAAAAGCGCGATCAGAACATCTTTAACCGCAGTTATAGAACGCCGGCTCTGAGAGGATCTTTCCCGATTTTCCATCTGGTTCTGGATACTCAGATATGAAGCTAATGAACTGGCAAGCAATATCAAAAGAGATAGACCAACACCAAATTGCAGATTACGTATAATTTTTTTAGGCATAAAATTAATTTAATGGTAAGGTAAAATAGAACGTGGAACCTTCGTTGACTTCACTGGAAACGCCGATAGTTCCATCGTGCTGTTCAATGATCTCAGAACATATAAATAGGCCAATTCCCAAACCTTGGAATTGTACTGAGGATTCTTCCACGCGATAAAATTTTTGAAATACGGAAGGCTGTTTATACTCTGGGATTCCGATTCCGAAATCCGTTACACTGACTCGGACATTTTCTTCATCAATAAATGTAGAAACAAAGATTTGATGATTGTCGGGGGAATATTTGATGGCATTACTTAAGAAATTGAGCAACACCTGTTCTATTCTCATTTCATCGAGAGGAATCAAAATATCAGGCTTTGGTCCGTGGCGTTCAATATTGATCTTATTGCTATCATGTGTTTGCAAAATCGTATCGATTGAATTTTGAATGACAGTTTCGAGATTGGTGGGTTTCTTATTGATTTTCAGTTTACCATTTTCGATTTTGGAAACATCAAGAAGATCAGTAATTAAACTGTTAAGTTTTTCAATCTGGGTCAGAACTTTGTCTACATAGCTTTTTTCCGGAGTTTCCGGGTCGAATTTAAGCTTGCGGTCCATCAGCTGGACATAGGCTTTTATACTTGTCAATGGTGTTTTCAGTTCGTGGCTTGCAATACTTAAAAACTCATCTTTTTCCTTCTCTACTTTCTTCTGATCATCGATATCTGTAAAACTTCCTACCCAGTTTTTAATCGTTTCGTTCTCAAAAACAGGAGTCATTCTGAGCAAATGATATCTAAAACTAGCGGATCTCAAATGTTTGATTCTGATCTCCAGTTCAAGCGGTTTATGCTTTTTTCGAGCCCTTTCAAACTCTTTCAGGATATCTTTGTCATCCGGATGAGTTTCCGGGAACAGTGATTTGGAATTTGAATAATCATACCATTTGGCATTCACGAATGTTACTTTACCATCTTTGTCCAAAGTAAAAGCGATCTGTGGCAAAGCTTCCAGCATCAGATGGAAATGATCGATCTCTGATTTCATCACTACCTGAGACTCTCTCCTGCCTTTTACTTCCAATTCCAGATTCTGATGATTCTTTTTGAGAGCGAGACTGCTTTCCTGAAGATTATAAAAAGTTTTGACTTTCAGCATCAATATCTCCGGATCGATCGGTTTTGTAACATAATCGATCCCTCCGGATGCATAACCTTTTTCTATGAACTGTTTTTCCGTATTGACTGCAGAAAGAAAAATGATCGGAATATCTTTGGTTTTACTATAGCCCGCAAAACTTTCCGCCACTTCAAAACCGTCCATTCCCGGCATCTGGACATCAAGAATAATTAGGAAGTAATTGTTTTTCAACGCTTTTCCTAATGCTTCCTCGCCCGATTCCGCTGTATCTATTTTAAAACCTTGGGACTCTAATAGTTTTTTTAAAGAATAAATATTGTTTTTATTATCATCAACTATTAAAATCATAAGATAAGTATTGTAAGTGAGTCATTTCTCGTTTTCATTAATTTCAAAAATAATGAGATTTTTTTTAGCAGAACGCAATTTTTAATTATTTATAAATATTGTGTTGAATATTAGTCTATAATTGTTTATCGTTATATCTATAACAATTTGAAATTATGCACTTTGCGACTGGATATAATTATTTTGATAAACGTTGAAACTTGCCAGCTTGTTATTTTGCTGCATGTAAGTGATTTCAACTAAAAAAGACCCCAGTTTATAAATAACAAAACGTAAATCATTCTTTGAACTTTCACTGATGATTTGACCCTGTGTTTTAACCAATTGGTACTGGTCTTGAGGCGACAAATTCTTAAAATCAAAATAAGAGATTTCTATATCCATAATTATAGTTTTGAAATTTGAAAAATCAGTATACAATTTCTTTACCAATCGAAGTGATAATCAATAAAAATATTTAAATATGATCACACATCATACTTTGAACATTATTTCCGAAAGTAATTGTAGTCGACAATTAGATTTATTAACATGTAGATAATCTGTATTGAATCGAATCTTGAAGTCTGAGTTCGTGGATTGTAGTAATTACGAATGAATATTTGAAATGATTGTTTAGAAAATCATTTGTAAATGGTCTGTTTTCGCCTCGCATTTTAAACGTCGGATAACATTTCCATAAAATATTTCTGAGCAACTAATGCTTTTGTCACTGGATGTAGTTCTATTTACATTTAAAATCAGGATATCCATTTTTCAACCTTTTTCTCTAATTCATCCAAATCAAAAGGCTTGGACAAGTAATCTACTGCTGATGATTGGGATGATATAACAGCCGCATCATTTTTTGCTGTAATGAAGATGACGGGAATCCCATGATGAGCGCCGTGGCTTTTTAATCGTTTTACGGCCTCTATCCCACCAATAATGGGAATGTAAATATCCATAATGATGAGGTCTGGTAAGAAACCGTCCACTCTTGAAATAATGTCATCTACAGTTTCTGCTATTTCAACCTCGTAACCATTATCCTGAAAGATAATTGATATGACTTCCAGTATAGAAATATCATCATCAAAGATTAAAATTCTCTTTTTGCTCATTTAGATCGAATTGCCAGTTGTATTAAAATATTTCTTATCAAAGCTATCAAATTTATATATAAGATACCTTGATGATTTATGATTTGAATCATAATTGGGATTCATTAAAAATCATGAGAAAATCATTTTCGGCATAGAAATTACTTCATAGAAATATCAAATAAACTAATGAATTTTAAACTATGTTAATTCCGGAAGAGCTCCTTGTAAGTTATGGGGCAACTATTGAAAATTATAAAAAAGGAGAAGTTATTTTCAATGAATTTGAAACTCCAAAAAATTATTACCAAATCATCTCAGGAAGCATCAAACTAAACCATTACAATGAAGATGGCAAAGAACTTATCTTCGCCATTCTTAATCATGGTCTAAGTGTTTGCGAGATGTTGCTGTTTATTGACCATACTTTCCCCGTAAATGCTGTTGTTTTTGAAGATGTGAAAGTTTTGAGGCTATCAAAACCAAAATTCATACAACTTTTGGATGACCATCCCAATATTTCGAGAGATATCAACAAGTTTCTTGCAGAACGCCTTTACCAAAAATATATAATGCTAGAAAATAATTCTTCTTTATATGCTAATGTCAGGATCAAAGGTGTTTTAGATTATCATAAAAGCTTCAGTCCGGACAGGAATCAGTATTCATTTCAGATACCTTTGACCAGACAACAATTGGCTGCAATGACTGGCCTGAGGGTAGAAACCGTTATCAGGCATATTAAAAATTTTGAAAAAGAAGGAGCATTGAAAATTATTAAAGGGAAAATATATTACTGAAAAATCAGACACTAATAAAAAATCTTGCGATTTGTAATTTTCACAATATTATCTTTTTCCATTATTTTAAGCGTTCTAATTGTAGTCTCTACGCGTAGTCCTGTGAGACTTGCCATTTGCTGCCTTGTAAGTGGTACCTGAAAAGAAAAAGCACTCAGATCTTTTTCCGAGCTTTTGAGATGATCCATCAGTACACGAAGTTTTGTTGCCGGATTTTGTGCACTGAAAATTTGTCCCATAACATATTTGAAGTACATCGAATCTGATAAACTATTGATGATCTTGATCTGAATTTCCGGAAATTTATCAATTATTTGAAAGAATTTGGATTTGGGAACCCGGAACACCTTACAAGCAGTGATCGCAATTGCATTTACAGGATAGGCTTTATCCAGAAAAAGTAAAGATTCTCCTATACTTTGTCCTGGTTTCAAAATTGTTTGGATTGTTTCTTTACCGTCCTCGTTATAGTTATTCAGTTTAACTTTTCCTTCTACAATCTGATAATAATAATTAGCATTGCTTTTTTCAGAAAAAATGATCTCCGACGAATTATAATCTTTTAATTTCCCCCCAAATGATTTGATGATACTTTCCTCAATAACCATATCAATCTGAACTATTCTCTTATTTTTTTTAACACTGAAATCACAAAATATTTTGCTACAACTACTGAAATTAGCAAAATGCTAATAATGATCTGAATAAATATAGAATAGGTATTGAATATAAGTTTATCATAGTTTCTCTTTAGTATTCTCAAAATTAAAGAGAACTTATATAGAACTTTATGACTTGGGTCATATTGAAAATTGATAAATAATTATGGAACATTTCAAAAATTCTAAACAAAAAATCCCGAATTAACGGGATTTCAGTTTCTTATATTTCAATTTATTTGATCTCTACAGGAACTGATATTTTATCCCAATCCATCGTGAATCCTTTCTTACTTATTTTATAAACTAATGTTTCTTGTGTAGCCGATAAAGTTTTAGTTTTTACATCAACACGCAAAGCATCTTGTGCTTCCTGGTATTTGTAAGCGCCCCACTGTTTTGATTCTTTATTGAAAATCGCAGTCCATGTCCCAGATTCTTTTCGATTAAGAAAAAACTGTATAAATAACAAGGATAAATACAGTGATTGCTTTTTTGAACATTTGAATTTGCTTTGTAAGCCAAATATAAGTAAATCGTTTTTCTTGAAGCTCTAAAAGAAAAGGCAACATATTTTTTACTAATGATTTATAAAATCATTTTCTCTTAGCACATTATTTGTAATTATTACGAAAAGTAAAAAATGGAAAAACAAACTAAGAGAAAGATAAGACCTCAGCAAAAACAGAAACGACCGGGTTTGGAAAAGAATATGACACCTATTCCTGAAACCGATCCAATCAAATATCCTAAAGAAGGAAAATTAAAAAATAAAGTTGCTTTGATCACAGGAGGCGATAGCGGAATCGGGAAAGCAACAGCTCTACTTTTTGCAAAAGAAGGTGCAGATATTGTTATTGCTTACCTCAGCGAAACAAAAGATGCTAAACAGACACAGAAAGAAATCGAAGCTTACTCAAGAAAATGTACTTTGATAAAAGGAGATCTGGGAAAGGAAAATCATTGTAAGAAGATTATCGAAACCGTCATAAAGAACCATAAAAAAATTGATATTATTGTAAATAATGCAGGATTGCACTGGGAAGCTGATTCTATAGAAGATATATCGACAGAGCAGCTATCCAAAACATTTCAAAATAACTTTTTCTCCTATTTTTGGATCACCAAACATGCAATGCCTTATCTTAAAAAAGGTTCAAGTATCATCAATACATCTTCTGTTACTGCTTACAGGGGAAGTCCAAAATTAATTGATTATTCTGCTACAAAAGGTGCAATAATCTCTTTTACAAGAAGCCTTTCTGCCAATCTTGTTGATAAAGGAATCCGGGTGAATGCTGTTGCTCCCGGGCCGATCTGGACTCCGTTGATAGTTTCATCATTTAAACCAAAAAAGAATTCGGAATTTGGGAGTGATTCTCCTATGAAACGTGCCGGAATGCCTAATGAAGTGGCGCCTTGTTTCTTATTTTTGGCAAGCGAAGATTCGAGATATATCAGCGGACAGGTCTTACATCCTAATGGTGGAGAAATCGTTAATGGTTAAATTAGAATTTATATTAAAACTACTTTGAATTTTCATTCAATCCTTCAAAATTAAGTTTTGTTTATTTATCAAAAACCCGAGACTATGAGGATAGGAAAGCAAAATCATTTTTTATTAAATAATACATCAATGATACTTCTCCTATAATCGAATATGTAATTAAGTGTGCGTTTAATCAAAATGAAATTGATGAAATCACCGAAGATTCCAAACGGTATTTCATACTTTAGGATATCTCGCATCAAAACACCGTTATTGGATGGTATAAACTCATGATAATGACTCCAGAACTTGTATGGTCCTTTTAATTGATAATCAATAAAACTGTAATGGGACTCATATCCCCTAATCTCACTTTTCCATTTAAGTTTTATATGAAACAATGGACGAACGGTATAATCTATTTTCAAGCCTTCGTAAATCTTATCTGTCTGAAGATCTGATACGATTTTAAAGTCCATTTCAGGAGGAGCAATACGGGGAAGATTGTAAGGTGAAGAGAAAAATTGCCACGCTTCATCAAGACTGCATTCTAAAAATTGTTCCCTCACAAGTTGATAAACCATTAAACTTCATTTGAGTTAGCCTTTTCAACAAACATACCATTTTATAGGCATAGTAATTGTTTTTTAAAATCCTAAAATTAGAAATTATGGACAATTCAAAAGATATTAACATTTTAAATGATCTTCTTCATATTGCCAATGACAGGATTAGAAGTTATTCAGCAATTGAGGAGAATGTATGGCAGATACATTCCAATCTTAAAGAGCAGTATGATCATAAGCTTAGACAATCCTATAAAATGAAAGATGAGCTTATCAATATGATCTATAATCTGGGCGGCAAACCTGATGACCATCCCACGATATTTGGTTCTATTCATCAAAACTGGATTGAACTTAAAAATAATCTGAATATGATGTCTGACGATGGCGGTCTTAAGGATATTATTGATGGTGAAGAAGCTGCAATTTCAGCATATCAAAAAGCTTTGGACAATGGTAATTTGACTCCTGAAATTGCTGGTATTGTCTTGGATCATCTGCATCATCTCAAAGCGTCTTATAAAAAATTGGATGATTTAAATGCCGAAATCAATTAAAAAACAAGTATCCCCATCAGCAAGTTCTTTCAATTGTATTTTTGTCAATTTAAGAAAGCACCGATAGTCACTAGGAAGTTTCTAATTCTATTTAAAATTCAGCATTCTTTTTATTGGGATTTTGTTTCTTCCCATATATTCCAACTTTTAAATAATCAATCTCTTTTTCAATTAGAAATGTTGACGTCGCACTATCAGAATAAAAATATTCTATAGATCCGGCTTTCATTTGGAAGATGCGGAAGGTCTGCAGATAATTAGATGTCTCTCTTTTTCTATTATGATTTCATTAATCCTGACCAAAAAACAAGAGAGCAATAAAATTGCTCTCTTCTTGAAGTGCTTACTTAAAATTTTAGTAAATATTTACTTTGCTTTAGAATTCAGATTGGTATCAGCTAATTTAGTCAAGGACTGATCACATTGTTTTTCTTCTTCCAATGTTGCCAGAAGATTTTTTAGAGAGGTTTTTTCATCCAATACTTTTGCGAAAGCAGCTAATGTTCCATAGGTTGCAATCTCATAATGTTCTACCTTTTGAGAAGCAGCAATAATCCCAGCATCTCTTACAGTTCCAGGTTCTGTCTCTTTTAAAATACTATCAGCTTCATCTAATAAACCCTGCATTGCATCACATTTTTTAGCCTGTGCTTTTTTACCCATAGATTCGAAACATTCTTCCAATCGGCTTACGTGTTCCTCAGTTTCAATCAGATGCTGGGCAATGGCATTTTTTAATTTTTCATCGGTTGCATTTTTCTGCATCTTCGGCAGAGCTTTCACAAGTGCTTTTTCAGCCCAATAGATATCTTTGAGACCATCTTCAAAAAGGTCTTTCAATTCCTTTGCCGCATCTTTTTTTGCCGGCGTTTTTCTAACAGCAGCTTGTTTAACTGTAGTTTTTGTAGTAGTTGCCATAATTTTTACTTTTTTAATATTAATATTTTGAATTTTGATTTTTAAACATTTATTAATTAATCCTACATTCTAAGCTATTACTTCGAAATGTTCTCTTTTTACTTCACATCTGAGACAGCCGATAACATACTCCATAAAATAATTCTGTGCATCCACTGCTTTTGTCATTGGATGAAGTTCTATTTTATCACTTCTGATGATTGTCCCTTTATAAGAGATACCGTAATAAGCATAGATCTCACCTCTGGATTCTTCTACAGGAGTAGCAAATCCTGTTGTGGCAATTCCCCATTCTGTATTAAAAAGTTTGGCAACATTGAGAGCCATCTGTTCGCTAATATTTCTCGATACGCAGTTGACAGATTTAGCTTCGTTGTGATCGATATTTAACAGATTGACTTTTTGTTCCAAATTATATGCGGTTAATCCGCCCTTATAAAATTGTTCTGCCTGTGGAATATGTGAAAAAGCCATTTGAAGTGATCCCGAAGTAACACTTTCTGCGATTGAAATAGTTTCTCCTCTTCTAAGAAGATGTTGTCCAATCTTATTTAAAGTTAAATTAGATGATTCCATGATAATGTAATTTGAAGTTACTGAAAAAGAATAGTTTAGTCATTTATACCAAACAATTCCTTTGCCAAAGCTTATTGTCTTATCAAACTGCATAATGAAATATTATTTAATATTTTTATGATTTGAATCACTTTTATAAACGTAAATAAAATTTTTTTTAATGATTTTAAAGCTTATTAATTTCTTAGATTCAATTCTAGAATCGATGATTATGCGACGAACTGGTCTTTGGTAAATGGTGATAATGAAACTAAAAGTTGTATACTGTGTCAATTTTAGCTGAAAACTGGGAATTCACGAAATGGCATTCGAATACCACTTTAAACTCTACACTTACTCAGATAATACTTATTAACAATCAATTACAGAATAAAAAAGGAGAAAGCATCTTTAGATATGCTTTCTCCCAATGGTGACTTCGGAGGGGTTCGAACCCCCAACCCTCGGAGCCGAAATCCGATATTCTATCCAGTTGAACTACGAAGCCATTTCTTATTTTAAAAATTAATCTTCACACCTCCTAAAAACTGCGCTCCCAAGACTTTGTAGCCCAGATAATTCTGATATTTGGCACCTAGAAGATTATTTCCAAGTGCGAAAATACTGAAATTTTTGTGAATTTTATACTCTGCAGAAAGATTTAAATCTGCATATCCCCCAACTTTCTCATTTATATTTTCATTTGAGATATATCCGAAGCCTAAAGGATTTGTAGATATATCATAAGAATTTGATGTTCTGTCTGTTACAAAATAAGCTTTAAAACCAAGATTCAGTTTTTTCTCCAGCATCGTATATTTTGCACCAAGATTAAACTGGAATAATGGCTTATAATAAACTTCTTCAAGGTTATCTAGCTTATACTTCATAAAATGCAAACCGGCATCAACAGTCAGATTTTCCATCGGGAAAACCTGTAAATCTCCTTTTACTTCCATCAAAGTTCCATTATCATAGATTGAACTGAAAGTATTTGCATAATCATAACCTTTTCTGTCAGCAGTGATATTAGTATCAAACAAATTATTATTGTAGAAAAACTGAGCATTATTCACTTTGCTGAATCCTGCATTAACATCATATTTGAAAGTCTGGTCAACATCACCTTTCAAACCGAAATAGAAATGATATTTGGTTTCAGTGGGTGTTAAAATCAAATCAGAAATCAAGAATGGATTTTCATCTAACAAATTCCCGTAAGTATTGAGTTTTAAACCGCCATCAATTCCGCCGTAAAATTTGAATTCATCCGCTGCAGCTACCAAAACTTCTGCTTTTGGAAACCAATAGAATTTATTATTCTTTGATTCTTCAGTAATATTACTTGAATTTTTAGAATTAAGGAAGCTGAAATCAGAGCCAATCAACAAATAGGAATCGCCTTTGTAAAAAGTAACCTTTGGTGACAATGTAAAATTGAATTGATTATTATTATTCTTATTCAGGATATCAAATTTAGAGTTAACTGTTTCCAGATTGATTCCCAAATCTCCATTAGCTGTGATATCATCGTAAACAGAAAAATCGTGCTTTGACAAATTCAATTCTGCATTCGCATAGTTTTCACTCGCTCCAAAATGGTCGCTCAAGAAATAAGATTTCACACGAACGTTATTCAGAATATCATTGGAATAATGGTCGTAATAACCATTCACACTGAATTTGTTGACTTTCTGTTCCAAGTCCAAATCATTGCTTGATGGTGTCAAAGCATAAATCCCATAATAATTATAATTATTGAATGCATAATTAGCATCAATATTAAATTTTCCGGTTTCTGTATAAATGTTGGAAAACACACCTATTTTAGCTTCATTTTGCTTGGAATCCCAATCATAAACCTTTTTCAAACCGCTTGTAGAAAGATAATGCGCATCGGCACCAATCTCTACATTCTCCTGAATTTTTCCTGAGATATTAGCGTCAGCCAGAAACTTCCCATAATTTCCATAACCTAATCTGAAATAATTAGACTGATAATCATTGGAGAATTTTGGAGAAATATCTTCGCCTTGGATCTCTGTTGTTTTGAAATCCGAAACTGGCGGAACATTCACAATATCATATTTCAGATTGAGTGAATCCTCCTTTTTCTTGCTATCCGGCGGATAGTTTTTTTCCTGAACAACAGATGTTTTCTTCTTCTCGATTTTCTTGACTTCCGGTTCTCTTTTTCTATTAAGAATCAATTGCTCTTCTTTGATTTGAGCACCTAATTCCGAGATTCCGACTGTTCCCAAAAATGCCAAAACGGCGATATATTTTAGTTTGTTCATTTAAATTTTTATTTAAAATCAAATTAATCGCAAAGGCGCAATTTGTTTGGATTCAAAAACTTTTTTAAAAGTCGCAAAGAAAGATTCAAATCTTAAAATTCCAATTTTATCGAAGATAAAATCTTTGCGTCTCTCAACATTTCTATTATTTAATTTTTGCGACTTTGCGATTAAAAAACAAAGCCAATATTTCATTTACTTCTTAATCTGCGCTTTTACTTCTTTTGCTTCAGCAACAATCTCTGGGAAATCACCATAGTTATTGATGATTTCGTCCACAGTATAACTTGCCTGGTAGTTATCTTTCAGAGCCAGATAATTTTTCGCCATCAGGACCAAAGCTTTTGCGCCCCAATATTCTTCCGAAGCATAATTATTAGCTAATTTGAAAATAGTTTCATTAGACGATTTGAAGGCCTTTCCTTTATTCTGATAAAAAGCTTTCGCATACAAAGCTTCCGCAGCGACTTCCGTATTTGATGACTTTTCTAAGACTGCGTAAGCCGTTTGCGCATCTTTGTCTTTTCCTTGATTCATCAGACTTCTCGCCTTGATGACTTTCGCTTGTTCCAAAGTTGCTGCTGAGTTTTTTGTGTTAGAAAGTACCGCATTTGCATATTTTTCAGCTTCAGCAAAGTTCTTTTCGTCCGCATAGATTTTCATCAACTCAACCGAAGCGAAGTTTTTAACCGTTACGTTGGTGGAATTCGCATTCTGTTCCAGATATTTTTTAGCATCTGCTACTTTATCCTGAGCTAGATAAATCTGGGCTAACCTAACTTGAGCTTCCTGCTGATAATCGTTTTGGAAATCAGCTACGTTTTGCAATGGTAACAGTGCTTTATCAATTTTTTTCAACTGATAATAACTTTCGCCCAACTCATACTGCGCTTTGAAAAGATTATCGCCACTTGGGCTTTGGTCAAGGTATTTTTCGTAATAAGAAACCGCTTTTGTATAATCTTTTTTAGAGAAACTTTCCTGTGCAAGATTCAGATTGATTTCACTGATTTCTGTTCCGGAAACATTAATATTCAGACCTTTTGCAAATTGTTCATAGCCTGCAACATCGCCATTTTTTACAAAAGCAGGTTTTGCAGCTGCAACAATTTTGTCTGCATAAGCTGTATTTTTATACTGATTTGCTAATTGTCGAAATTCAACAATAGCATTTTCATTCTGATTCAAATCAATTAAATTCTGAGCTCTGTAAATCTGAGAATTTGCTACCAAATCTTTATCCGGACTAGATTTGATAACTTTATCAAAGTATGAATTGGAATTACTGAAATCATCATTCTGTGCATAAGCAGAACCTATTTCATAACTCGCATCATCCACATATTCTGAATTCGGGTATTTTGAAATCAATGTTTTCAATTCAGAAATCTTCGCAACTGTATCGCCCTTGAAACCTAAAGCCAAAGCTTTTTGATACAAAGTGTAATCGCTGGCGTTTTCGGTTTTATTATAAATATCTAAAGCTTCATTCAATTGATTATTCGCATAATAAGTATCAGCCAAACGCAATTCTGCATCCGCTTTGAATTCCTGTTTCGGGAATCTCAGATATTCTTTGAAATATTCCTGCGCCTGCGCAAAATCTTTAGACTTAAAATAAGCATAACCTAAATCATAGTCCAACTGCTCACGTTCTGGAAAGCCTTCCGCGGTTTCGTTTTCGAGCTTTGTGTAGGTTGCAATAGCAGATTTATAATCGCCTTTTTGATAGTAAGTTTGACCTAACCAATATTGCGCTTTCTTATAAAATTCTTTATTTAAGTTGAATTGAAGGCTGCGCTTTAAATAAGTTTCAGCCACATCAAAATTTCCTTTGTTAAATTCTTCAGAACCTAATAAATAGGAAACCTCCTGCTCTATTTTTTTTGTCTCATTGGTTTTCTGGTCCAGTTTTGAAAGAGCATCCAAAGTCGCTTTATAATCTCCGGAATATAAATAGGATTTAACCAGAAGAGACCTCATTTCCTGAGATTTAGAATTCGGATATTTATCCAAATATCTCTGAATCACTTTTGATGAATTCTCAAATGGATTTCCTAATTCGTAACCTAATTTTGCATATTGCTCCAAAGCCAATTGCTGAACTTTAGCATCATAGTTCATCTGAGACGCGTTACGATAAGCAGAAAGCGCTTCCTGTTTTTGATTGTTTTGCAAATAAGCATTCCCGAGCTGATAATAAGCGTTTTGTGCCAAAGGAGAATTGTTGCTGATCAATTGGTTGTAATAACCAACTGCTTCGGCATTTTTTCCCACTTGAGAAGAAACAAATCCCATTTCATAAAGATCCGTTTCAGACGGCGTTTGTTCTTTATCAAGGAATAATTTCAAGTGTGGATAAGCCGATTGATAATCCCCTTTCATAAAGTAGCTCTCCCCTACTATCTTATGGATTTCTGTATCGTAAGCTGTTGTTTTTCCGTTGTTCAGGATTTCATTTCCTTCGGAGATTGCCAAATCATATTTCTTCTGATTGTAATACATCTGTACATAATAAGGCTTCACCAAATGTGCATATTCCTCATTATTTTTGATTTGGTCGAAATAGATAAAGGCATTTTCATTTTGCTTGTCTGCATAATACAGATGTCCCAACATGTAAGAAATGGCAGGTTTGCTATTCTCATCAGCATTTTTGAAAGATTCTTCCAACGCTTCAATTGCTCCGGCCGAATCTCCTGTCATAAACTTAGCATAACCCAGCTTCATAATATGCTGTGTATTTTCCTCTTTGTTCAGCTGGTATTGATTGACTTTCTGCAAAGTTTCCAAAGCTTTTTCAAAATCTTTTTTTGCCAGATAATAATCTGCTAAAGGTCCGTTGGCTTGAGCAAAATAAGCAGACTTCGGATATTCTTTCATAAAAGCATTCAAGCCTTCTTCTGCATATTGCTGCTGCAAAATCACGCCGATCACATTGCTAAAAAACAGTGATGCTTCTTTTCTGGAATTGCTTAGACTTTGATTGTAAAAATATTGTTGAGAATATTCGTATTGTGAGGCGTTGTAAACCTTGGTTTGATAAAGATTCTCCGCCAATCCGAATTGATAGTCTTCTTTTTGGGTGAAAAATCGAGATTGTTGTGCCTCGGAAATCCCGTAAAGCGATAACATCGAAGCTATTAATATTTTTTTTGAATTCATTGATGATTGAATTTTCTTAAATCCTTTTATTGTCTTCGAGAGCCTCAGACTGACAAACTGCTGTTAAAGACGCATATTCAACAAAGTTTGTTCCTTTTTCAACGAAAATAGGGAAAAGATATTATTTGACGGAATTTTATTGGGAATTAAATATAACTGACTGGTAAAGAGTTTTGGTTTAAGATTCTCACTTTCTGAAAGTGAGGATTTTGAGTTAATTTTTTTTGTAGTAATCTAAAAATTCTACCATTTCATCTTGGTGTGCTTTGATACTATTTATAGAATATTCATCTTCAATAAAATTTGCAAACATAATCAATCTTTTTAAGCTAGAATTATCGCTTTGAAAGTCTCTTCTCTTATACTTCGGATGTTGGTCATTTGCAGAAGAATTTTGGGAAGCTGAGATCAGACAAAGATTACCTAGATCATTTAGAACAATTTCTTCTTCTTTATTAGCTTGCGATTGTGGTAATAGATGTTCTTTAGAATTTAGCTGTCTAAATTTAAAATTAGAAAATAAATCTTTGTTAATTTTTCCGCCCAAATTTTTGATGGCCAATGGCAGTTTGTCCAAATTGGTTTCTCCTTTTAAGAAATTGAAGTACGTTTCCCAAAGCATGTAATCAATATAATAAAAAGTCTTTGTATTTATTTCGGGATATTTTTCAGATATGTTTATTTTATTTATTTCGAGATGAAACAATCGCAACAAATTATTGTAAATTTCCTCATCACTCTTTGGTTGTTCTTTGAGAAGGTTCACAAGCCACTCTTTCTTTATATTTGCGATTCCCGAGTAATAAAACATAGATTGTAGCATCTCTATTTTATCTTCATATTTACTATTTTCAAAAGCAGTTTCTTTTAGATTATAAATATTGTCTTTAGTTTCAAAATCCCTGATTCCCCAATTTTGATTTTTATCATCTGCATTAAGGACTTGTTTTACAACATATTTATCAAAATAGATCCTTGTTTTCAGCAGTTCTATAATAAAATTTTCTGAATCGACATAATCCTTGAAAATTTCTAGAAGCTTTTTATCATCATAGGTATTTTCTGTAAGATTGATATTGTTGTAAGTATAAATTAAAAATTCTGAAAAGTCCAAAACAGAACGGAATTTTGCAGTCTTTTCCTGTTCTTCCTGAGAAAATTTATCAGAGATATTGTGACTTTCAATAATATCATCTAATCCGTAAAAATCGATATCATTATTGGCTTCTTGTTGTTTAGATATTTCATTAAATTCATGCAAGAGACTATCGAAGTCAAAAATATCTTTAGAAAATATTTTCAGTGAAAACTCTCTTTTAAAATTGTTCCAGATATAATCTCCCATATCCGAGCAAGCATCCCAAATCTCAGAGAAAAAGTCTTCCTTATTATCATTTTTTAATATTCCCATCAGTTGCGCTTTGAGAATCTCATGTTTTTCCAGTTGTTCGCCCCTGTTGTTCATTATCTCAAAATAATGATTAAGGTTTGTGTTTTCCGGCAATTCTGTTCTGAATAAAAATGTTTTATCAAAAAACTTATCTGCGAATTTCTCTATATCAATTTTCTCCTCAATAAAAATATTTTTTATAATATTAATTCCATTTAAAAGATTCTTAGATTTAAAATTTTCTGGAAGACTGTTTGTACCATTCACAAGTTTATCAAAAAAGAATTTACATTCTTTTCTAGCTTGAAAATTAATATTATGAGTTTCAAAACATTTTTTATAGCGTTTATTTTCGGTGAAATTTTGTTCTATTTGTTCTTTTAAATAGTATTTGATAAGATTTAAGGTCGTATGTCTTTGTTGTCCATCAATTAATTCAAATTGACCATTTGATGTTTTTGATGTTACTAATGTTCCTAAGTAATATTTACCATCAAAATTTTTGATATCAGTAATCAGCTTAGAAATTTGTTCTTTTTCCCATTCATAATTTCTCTGATATATTGGAACAAGATATTGATCCTCAAAAAGTATGTTCTCTATAGAAATTGCTTCTTGTCTTTTATCCTGCATTTTTTCCCCCTTTTAAATATCCATAAATATCTTCTGTACTGCTTACAAAATCTTGTTCTGCCCATTTTTTTTCAGAAAAATAATTACAAAATAAATCACTATGCAGTTCTTCCGGCGAATAGGAATTAGGTATTGATTTGAAAAACTTTTGTCCTTTTTTGTAATTTAATATACTATTATCGCTAATCGCTTTATTATCCAATCTCAATTGATAGGCATTTTTATAAAATTCTTCAAAATAAACCTTATCAAAATTTCCAATTCCGAATCTATCTACATACAGCAAACAAATATTTTCAAATAGATTTCTAACTTTCACATCACCAGTTCTCCAACTTTTTTCATATTCGAAATCTTCCGATAAATATTTCTGTGTATTATTTCCAAAACACAATTGATTATAAAAACTATTGAATCTATTTTTTTCTGTTTTATAAAACAACTCCTCGTTCAGCTCCAAATAATGAAAAACATATTCAAAAAAGTTTTTTCCATTAATGATTGGCATTGTAAGCTGAAATGGATATTTGTTTGGTATGTGGAAATTTCTCAACAAACGGTCATTCTGAGTATTTTGGCTATAACCTTCTAAGACTCTGAAAGGCAAATCATAATTATACATATTTTTTGAGCTCAGACTAATTCCCTTGAACTCATTAATATGAAATTTTGAAAAAGAATATTCCTTATCTCCCTTTGTCCACTTTCTGATTCGAAAAAGATGATGGCCTAAAATATTTATCAGTTTTTTTTCGTCTAGAATGTAATCCTCCCATTTTATCGAATACTTTTCCAAATCTATTTCTGGATATCCATCCTTTTCCATTTCCCGGAGATGAAAAGCTTTGAGTAAATCTTCAGGAAAAAGTGCTTTGCCTCTGGAATTTTGCGAATCAAAAAGTTGAAAAGCTTCATCTTGTTTACTTACTGTGACCTGCACAAATTGTAATTGAGTCTCAATTTTTTTTGCAAAATATTGTAGATCTTTATTATCAAACGATTTGGAATTAAACCAATTCTCGATGACCTTATAGTTATATTTAATGTTGTTTTTTGAAATTATATTTTTAAATTTTGTTCCAAAAAGTAATTTAAGATCAGAACTAATATTCTTTTGTCTTTTAAGGAATAGAAAAATCAGCGTCAATGTTGTCAATCTTTGTTGACCATCAACAACATTACAATCGTTGCCATCCTGATGTATAATGATGCTTCCTGCTCTATATTTGTTATTAGGTTTTTGATAAATGTTTTCATAGAGGTCATCAAGTAGCTGTATAACGTGCTCTTTTCTCCATTTGTATGGACGTTGATATTTTGGAATTTTTAAATCGAAAGTTCCAATTTGCTCAAGAACCTTTTCTTCCAAATAAGGTATAAAATTCATAGGTTACTAATTTTTTCTCAAATATATAAAAAGTACAATCCGAATTTCCCCATTTTCAAAAAAATCGCATTTTCAGAATTTGGCTTTATAATCCGTATTCATAATAAAAATTAACACAATCTTTTTTAAGCTGCGAAGTGTAATATTTCCAATTAACTAATAATATCTTCTATTTAACAAAGAGTAATCTGAATACATTATAAGAAATTCATTGACTTTATACTCAAAATAATATTGGCGTTTCTTTGGGGAAACAAATCCAATATTCACTTAACAAATTTTAACAAAACCATCAAATTTTTATTACATTTGTTCCTTTCACAAAATTTTAACCTTATATGAGTTCACTTTTCAGAAGAAAACACTACGCAGAAAATACAGATAACGGACAACTGAATCGGGTTTTAGGCACTTGGGATATTGTATTTTTTGGTATCGCTGCCATTATTGGTGCAGGAAGCTTCAGTAGTTTGGGAGAAGCTATTTTCCGAGGCGGTCCGGGCGTCATTGTTTTATATCTGATCTGTGGTTTTGCCTGTGCCTTCACTGCACTTTGTTACGCAGAATTTGCTAGCCGGATTCCGACCGCAGGAAGTGCTTACACCTATGCTTATGCCAGTTTTGGGGAATTGATAGCTTGGGTTATCGGCTGGGCTCTGATTATGGAATATTCTTTCGGAAACATCTATGTTGCCTTTTCCTGGTCAGATTACTTTACCAGCTTTATGGAAAGAATCGGGATTCACATTCCGGATTATCTCACTTGTAGTTATACCGAGGCCAAAAAAGCTTTTATTAACAATTCCAGTAACGGAGAACTTATCAACGCTTGGAAATCGGCACCAATTATTGGTGGATTGAAAATTATCGTTGACATCCCTGCGCTCATAATCAATGGTTTAATAACCTGGCTTTGTTATCAGGGAATAAAGGAAAGTAAGAACTTCAATAACTTTTTTGTCATTCTAAAACTATTTGTTATTCTTTTAGTAATTGCAGTCGGCGTTGGTTATGTAAATACGGGAAATTGGTTTCCAACCACCTCTACCCCAACCTCCGGTTCTTTTATGCCGAACGGCTTTGCTGGTGTGATGTCTGCGGTTTCTGGTGTTTTCTTTGCCTATATCGGTTTTGATGCGATTTCGGTTTTGTCAGAAGAAACCAAGAATCCTCAAAAAGACCTGCCAAAAGGAATGCTGATTTCCCTTGGGCTTTGTACAGTTATTTATATCGTTTTAACTTTAACATTAACCGGTTTGGTAGATTATAGAAAATTTGACGGAATCGGAGATCCATTATCTTTCGTATTTGATAAATCAAACCTTAATCTTCCCTGGATGGAATTCATTGTAGCATTGATTGCGATTGTTGCGATTACGACCGTGCTTCTGGTTTTCCAAATGGGACAACCGAGAATCTGGATGGCAATGTCGAGAGATGGCCTTTTACCTAAGAAATTTCAGGAAGTTCACAGCAAAAACAAAGTCCCTTCCTTCGCAACGATTGTTACAGGCATCGTAGTCGGCATACCAATTCTATTTACAGATAAAACCTTCATTCTAGATTTCACGAGTATCGGAACTATTTTCGCTTTTGTGTTAGTTTGTGGTGGCGTCCTCATGTTACCTCCGAAAGAAAAGATCAAAGGCAGATTCCATTTGCCTTATATCAATGGTAAGGTTTTCTTTCCATTGATCTTCATCGGTGGGTTAGTATTTTTTTATTTTTACCAGCCAGAATTTTTCCATAATTTAACTAATATCAATGACCCCAACGAAGGCGAATTCCGTTTGGCTATCATTATTTTTATCATTATAAATTTGGCTTTATGTGGATTAGCTATCGTTAAAAATCTCTCATTGATTCCTTTGATCGGGCTTAGTTCTTGTCTTTATCTGTTAACCGGGATGAGCCATGAGAATTGGTTCTGGTTTGGACTATGGTTTGCTATAGGTTTGATAATTTATTTCCTTTATGGATATAAGAACAGCAAACTAAATCAAACCAAAAATGGAATCTCCTAATAAAATCAAAACCTATAAGGAATTTTATCAGTTTTATCTTACAGAACACAGTAAACCGCTAACTAGAGCGTTTCATTTCCTTGGAATTTTATTAGTTTTTGCGGTTATTTTTTATGTCTTACAGTCTGGAAAAGAACGATTTCTATGGTATTGTCCTATTTTCGGATATGGATTTGCTTGGTTCAGCCATGCAGTATTTGAACGGAATACACCTTCTACATTCAAATATCCGATTTGGTCGTTGACATCAGATTTCAGATTATTTTTCGAATTATTAATAGGAAAACAAAAATTTTCAAAATAAGCATTATTGCAGTAAATTTATTGTCTATTTTACAATGAAGAATTTCATCAAAACCAATATTTCTCAAGATTCTCTTGCGCTACTACTTATACAGGCTCCCGTAGCTTTGTCAATGTTGATAGGTGATGATTTTATCGTCAAGGTTGCCAATCCTCAAATGCTTCACTTATGGGGAAAGCCGGCAGAGATCATCGGTTCAAAATTAATAGATGCTTTGCCGGAACTCGAGGGACAGCCATTTATGGAGATTCTTTCAAATGTTAGGAAAACAGGGAAGCCCTATAAAGGTTATAAACAACTCGCATACCTTGTCAGAAACGGAAAAACGGAAGAATGTTACTTTGATTTCATTTACGCACCCATTTATAATGATGATGAAACAGAGGTCATCGGAATCAGTGTGGTTGCCACGGAAGTTACAGATCAGGTTTTAGCAGAAACCAAGCTCGCAGAAACTGAATATAAATTCGAAAATCTAATCAAAGAGTCCGATTACGCGATAGCTCTCTATAAAGGCGAAAATTTTATCATCGAAATTGCGAATGATAAAATGCTGGACGCTTGGGGAAAGACAAGATCTGTAATTGGGCAAAAAATACACGAAGGAATCCCAGAGCTGGAAGGTCAACCGTTTTTGGACATTTTAAAAGATGTTTTCAGGACTGGTAAAACTTATTCTGCCACAGAAGACAAAGTATTACTGGAAAAAGACGGTAAACTCGAAACCTTCTATTATAATTTTTCTTACAAACCTCTCATCAATGACCATGGAAAAGTCTATGCAATATTGAACTTTGCAACCGACGTTACCGACCTTGTAATTGCGAAAAAGAAAATTGAGGAAAACGAAGGAAAGTATAAAAACCTTGCAGATAGTTTGCCGATCATTATCTGGACCGCTGACAAAAACGGAAACATAGATTATTATAATAAAAAATGGTACGATTACACAGGATTTGAGGGTATAGATTCCAGAGAAAATGCAGCAAGCAAAATCCTTCATCCCGATGATTATAAAAGAGCGATCAGCCTTTGGAAAACCAGCCAGAAAAATAAGCAAGGCTATGAAATCGAATATCAGTTCCGGGACAGGACAAAAGAAAATTCATATGAATGGTTTTTAGGACGAGCAGTTCCTATAAAAGATGAAAATGGAGAAGTAATACAATGGATCGGAACCTGTACAGAAATCAACGAATTCAAACAATTTCAGCAACAGAAAGACAACTTTCTTGGCATTGCAAGTCACGAACTGAAGACACCGTTGACCAGTCTAAAGCTCTATTCCCAGTTTCTGGAAAAAAATCTCCGAAGACAAGACGACAATAAAAATGCAGATGTTGCGATGAAAATGGATGAACAGATCAACAAGCTCACGAGTCTTGTCAATGATCTGCTGGATGTCACAAAAATACAGAATGGGAAAATCCTTCTCAACAGAAGCGAATTCGATTTTGATGAGCTTGTGAATGAAGTTGTTGAAGAACAACAGATGAGCACACGGCACAGAATATATGTCGAAGCGGAATCAATCGGAACAATTACCGGCGATAAGAATAGAATTTCGCAAGTAATGACCAATCTCATAAGCAATGCCATCAAATATTCTCCTGATTCGGACAAGATACGGATCACAACAAAATTAACCGACGAAGGGTGTGTGCATTTTAGTGTAAAAGACTATGGAATCGGTATTCCGGAGGATAAACAAAGTAAGGTTTTCGAACAATATTACAGAGTCAGCGGAAGCAAAGAATATACATTTCCAGGACTTGGATTGGGATTATATATCTCATCCGAGATTATAAAAAGAAGCGGTGGCAGGATTTTTGTAAATTCTGTTGAAGGAAAAGGATCTGAGTTTTGTTTTGAGATCCCTAAACACAAATAATACTTAATAAAAATGCCAAATTCAAAAAAAATATATGTCGTAGACGACAGTCCAGCAATTTTAGATTCAGTTAAATTGATGCTCAATATGGAAGGGTACGACGTTGATAATTACGAAAAAGGATCAGAGATGTTCAACTCTCTCTCAATTTCATCAAAACCGGATGTCATTCTGATGGATATGTGGTTGTCCGGCGAGGACGGTCGCGATATCTGCAAAATGATAAAAGCGCATCAGGACTTCAAGAACATTCCTGTTGTCATAATGTCTGCAAGTCGAGGTCTGGGCGATTCTGCAATAGAAAGCGGTGCGATAGATTTTATTCCGAAACCCTTTGACCTTGGAGAAATTGTAGAAAAAATAAGATACTATTCGAACAAATCTACTGAATGATTTTTTTGGCAGTTTCATTATTCTTGTAAAATTGAATTGACCTATTGCTTCGACAATCGTAAAGGCATGTAATATAATTCTATGTTATTAAGAAACGTAGAAAATTTACAATATCTGAAAATTCGAATTCATTTATAAATTAAAGATCCGCTTTAAAAATTAAAACGGATCTTATTATTTTTAATATGGATTTAGAAATCAACTGTTTCTGGATTCAAACCGGAGAAACCAGTTTCTTTCAATGTTTTTAGTGCCTTCATATCACTTTCCGATATCTTGAATCTCTCGAAATGCAAGTTATTATAGATATTGGTCGGATTTTCTGATTTAGGCAAGGCAATCACACCAGATTGCAGGCAAAACTGTATACAAAGAATGGCAGGCGAGACATCATATTTATCCGCAATAGCTTTCAAATCATCATCTTTCAGCAGTCTTCCGGAACCAATTGGACTCCACGCCTCTATCGCAATTCCTTTTTCTTTACAAAAATCGACGACATCTTGCTGGACATAACCCGGATGAAATTCTATCTGATTCACGGCCGGGATTACTTCTGCAGTTTCCAACAATGCTTTGATTTGTGGCAACATAAAATTACTTACACCGATGGTTTTTACAACTCCCGACTTATAAAACCCCTCCATTGCTTTCCAAGTTTCCGCATTGATTTCTTTCCAATTTTCAAATTGTTTTGCATTCGCTGGCCAATGAATCAATAATAAGTCAAGATAATTGGTTTTCAGTTTTTTAAGCGATTGTTCTACGGAATATTTTACGCCATCTGCACTCCTATTGCTATTCCATATTTTCGTAGTAAGGTACAAATCCTTTCTTGCAATTCCCGATTCTTCAATAGCCTCTCCTATTTCAGCTTCGTTTCCATATATATCAGCTGTGTCAATATGTTTATAACCAGCTTCCAAAGCCGTTTTTAAAGTTTTCTGAACACTTTCCGTCGTTTGCCAGGTTCCAAAACCTATTTCCGGAATCTCAGTTCCGTTATTTAGAATTACATTTTTCATTTTAAAAATTTGATTTTTCGAAAGCCAAAATTACGCCATCAGAATTAGTTCTGAAAATAATTCAGCTAATGGAAGAATCAAAAAATTATAATGATTCTTGTAATGATATTTCCTAAATTTGAACTATGGAAAAACAGGAATTCGGATTGCTTGGGAAAAATATTTCTTACTCATTTTCAAAAAAATATTTCGAGGAAAAATTCAAAAAATTATTTTTAAAAGATCATTCATATAATTTCTTTGATATCTCGGAAATTGAAAATGTTTCGCCCTTTTTAGAAAACCCGAATCTTGTTGGAATGAATGTCACAATTCCTTACAAACAAGCCATTATTCCTTTTCTTGATGAACTCAGCGACGAAGCCTTTCAGATTGGTGCGGTGAATTGCGTAAGTTTCCGAAACGGTAAAAAAATCGGTTATAATACAGATGCTTTTGGATTCGAAAAAACACTTCTGATCAATAAGAAAGACCATCACAAAAGAGCTTTGATTCTTGGTGATGGCGGCGCTGCAAAAGCTGTGAGATACATTCTTGACAAACATAACATCGAACACCAAACTGTTTCCAGAAAATCTGAAATCAATTTTGAAAACCTGAGTGAAGATTTGGTAAAAGATTCATTAGTGATCATCCAGACAACTCCGGTTGGAACGTTCCCAAATGTGGACGATTTTGTTCAATTTCCTTTTGATGCAATAACAGATAAACATTACGTTATCGATTTGATCTACAATCCTTCTGAGACTGCTTTTCTAAGGAAAGCTGCAGAAAAAGGCGCAACGACACTCAACGGATTTTATATGCTGGAACAGCAGGCAGAAAAGGCTTGGCAGATCTGGAATAGTTGATTTACAAATAATCTTTAATGACTTTCCAGCTCTCCAATTTCTCTTCAAACTTTACTGTATGTAACGGACTTGTAGAAGGCAACACTTTAATCGGAATTTTAAAATTTTTGCCTAAAATTTTAATGAGGTTTTTATAAGACTTTTGTCCGTTACAGAAGATGATTTTGATATTTGGATGATTGTTGATAAGCTGAGGAATGTCGTTATCAATTTCATTTTTGATCTCTGTATCCAGACTTCCTTTTCGTTCACAACTTTCAATGACATCCCAAAGCGCAATTTTATTCTCTTTCAATAGATCTATTCTTTCTTGATAATCCAATGAAAATGACTTATCAAAAAGATGAAACATCAGTTTCCAAAATTGATTCTGCGGATGCGCATAATATTGCTGTATCTGCAAAGATTTAACACCTGGAACTGAGCCGAGAATCAGAATTTCTGATTGCTCATCTAAAATCGGTGGAAAAGAATTGATTCTACTCATATTTTATTATCGCAAAGTCACAAAATTCATTTAATTGATTAATAATAAAAGTCGTAAAGTGTCTATTTAACGAAGTTAAATCTTTGTGACTTAAAGTATCATTTTGATTCAATTTTTGTGCCTTTGCGTTTTTAAATTTCATTTCAAATTATCCAAAACTTTAAACAATGCATTACTGATACTTCCGCCTTGATAATTATTGAGAATGATTGAGAAAACATAATTCTTGCCATTTTTGGAAGTCTGATAACCTGCAAAAGATTTGCTGTCTTTGATAGTTCCGCTTTTCATTTTGATTCCATTTTGAGTAGGGAAACCTTCGTAAAAAGCATCAAACCAATTTTGTTTTTTCGCATACAACAAAGCTTGTACCTGCGCTTTTGCCGAAACGTAATTCTGTGGAGAAAGACCGCTTCCATCAGCAAAGTTTATCATCATTGGATTAATACCTTTCGATTTCCAAAAGTCCTTCAGAAAATCTACACCAGTCTCGAAACTTGGATTATTTCGTTTCTCCTTCGCAATTGTTTTGATAAGAGTTTCACCATAAATATTAATGCTCTTTCTCAAAAACCAATAGACGATTTTATCCAAAGTTGGCGATCTATATTCGAAGATTTGATTCTGAGTTGGTGCTTTTGAAACTGATTTCCCAATAATCTTTTCATTATAATAAGTCGTTACTTTTCCGGAAATAGAAATTCCATTTTCTTCTAACAGCTTCTTAATTTCAATCGCTAATTGCATTGGTGGATTAGGTGTTGCACCAGAAACTGTGGTAATTTTTCCAGCAGGTAACAATCCACTAATCAAAGCAGTTTCAGAATGTGGAGCTGTGAAGATCAGACTTTGGTCAGAGCTTCCGCCAGTTTTCAGTTCATTTATCCAATTGACATTGTACAAATCGTAGGAAAAACTCTTAAACTGATTGCCATTGATATTAATATCAAACTGATTCTCCCGCCAGTTCACCCCAAAAGTTCCTGCGCCATAATAATTTCCCAGATCGTTCCAAGGCCATCCACCGGGCGTACTCTGGAAATCGAAATAAGAATCATCAACGATCAGATTACCTGATATTTTCTTGATTCCGGATTTCTTTATAGCATTTAATAATTGTTGTTTGAAATTCTCTGGTTTATAGTTCTCATAACGCCAGGTTCCCAAAGTCGGGTCGCCATTGGACGTAATGTAAAAATCGCCGTCCAGATTCCCATTAGATATCTTCCCGGAATATGAAGCAGTTGTTTTAAACTGATAATTCTTCCCTAATGTTTCCAAAGCCGCAGCAGATGTGAAAATCTTCTGCGTGCTGGCTGTGGAAAGTCCTTTGTTCCCATTATATTCATAAACCAAGTTTCCATTTTCGTCCGAGACATAAAACGAAAGATTGGCCGACAAAGCGTTGGAAGTTGACAACATTTCTTTCACAGATTGGTTCAGATTATCAGAAACCGATTGTGAGAAAACAACTTGAGAAAATAATATTGGAACGATGAAAAGATTCTTCATTTCTGAATTTTTATCAAAACTAAGGAATTTTAGATATTATAAAAACAAATAATCTTCGGAGGTTACAACCAAGCTTGGTTGTAATCTCCTAACACCTCCGTTAGTCAAGTTTATTGATGGATTTACAAATTAAAAATCACAAGAAATGTTATCCTCACAACATTTAAATTCTTGTTAAAAACAACATTTTCTCAGCTTTGGAAAAAACTTAATCCCTAACTTTACTTTAAAATTTAAAAGATGCCGAAGAAGAACCGCAAAAAAGAAGAATTGTATAACGTTATCACACACGGTCTCGGAGTTGTACTTTCCGTCGTGGCATTGATTCTGATGATTTACTATTCAGTCATTAGCGGCAGTGGAATTGCGATTGCGTCTTCTTTGGTCTTCGGAATTAGCTTGATACTACTCTATTCTGCTTCAACCATTTATCACGCAGTATATAAACTGAAATGGAAAAAGATCTGCCAGAAGATTGACCATCTCAGCATCTACCTTCTCATCGCTGGAACCTACACGCCCATTGCACTTCTCGGACTGAAAGGTGCATGGGGCTGGAGTATGTTTGGTGTAATTTGGGGAATGGCGTTGATTGGTTTTATTTTTAAATTTTCTCCACTCAGGAATAATGAAAAAATCTCCCTTTCTCTCTACGCATTGATGGGTTGGGCTGCCATTATCGCTATCAAACCAATGATAGAAAACCTGTCCACAGGTGCACTGACGTTGATCATTCTTGGAGGATTGTGCTATACGTTCGGAATCTATTTTTATGCTAAAGACAAGAAACCATTCTATCATCCCATTTGGCATCTGTTCGTTTTAGGTGGTAGTATTATGCACTTTTGCGCAGTTTTTTTTTGTATTATTCCGTGAAAAGTTTCTCGCTGATTTGGCAAATATTTCAGATCAGTTTTGCTCAATCTGCAAAATCTGCGAGAGTCCTGTACTTAGAATAAGAACTCAGTAATCTGAAACCAAATTCCTGTTGTTACAAAACCAACAACAATACTGATTCCGATAATCAGGTTGACCAGTTTTGCATTCAGCCTGAATTGTTCCGCGAAAACACTTGCCGTGAGAACCGTAGGCATCGCCGCTTCGAAGATGCTGATTTTCGCCACATCACCTTTGATTCCGAAAATCAAGGCAGCAATTAAAACTAAGATGGGCGATAATATCAATTTGTAAAGTAAAGATGTTGATATCTGTGGAATCAGCTTTCTCCATCCATTGAATTTCAATTGTAATCCAACCGAGAACAAAGCTAAAGGGCCGACTGTGGCAGCCAGTTTATCAAACAAAGGTTCTGCAAAATCAAGATTGATGAATGGGGATAAGATCAATGCACTGATACACCCTAAAAATGGAGGAAATGTCAAAAGTCTCTTTAAAACAAACTTTGAACTCACGTTCCCCGATTTGCTTCCACCCTTCAAAGCAGCAACAATTCCCATTGTGGAAAGCATAAAGAACATTGTCTGGTCGCAGATAATGGCAATGCTGAGATATTGTTCGCCATAGAAAGCAGCAATCAATGGAAATCCAATGAAAGATGTATTACTGAAACCGCTTGCCAGCTTCATAGAACTTATAGACCTCGCGGAATAGTTCTTCATCTTATTATAAATCAATATAAAAACCCAACATCCAAGAGTCGTTAAAACCGTGCTCAGAATGGGGAAAAGCATTTCTGTTGACCATTGGACTTTCGGCAAATACTTGAAAGAAACGGCGGGTAATGCGAGATAGATGATCCAGGTATTGATGCCTTTATGTGCATCGGGATGAATGGTTTTGGTTGATTTGAAAATCATTCCTGCCAAAATGCAAATCGCTATCAACAAAAAGTTTATCATTCGTTCTAAATTATCGTGCAAAGGTAATCGCTAGAATGTGAATCTCGTAAAAATCGGGCACGACTTTTATCAATAATTAATTATAAAACTGCATCATTTTTCATTGAATTTAAAATTGACAAATCATTAAAACAATGGTTTCCAAAACCTTAAAATAGACAATCCCTTTAATAAGATAAAACAATGGCTTTAGATTGTGTTTCTGAAATCCTTATCGTAAATTTGGGGAAATTAAAAATTAAATTTATGTCTAAAGCCATTTCTCAAGTGCCTTTTGCACAAAACGAACCTGTCAATTCTTATGCACCAGGTTCTGACGAGGTAAAAAGCCTGATTGCCACTTATAAAAAAATGTGGAAAGAAAAACCCGAAATCCCAATGGTAATCGGTGGAAAAGATATTAAAACAGATAAAAAAATACAATTAAGTTCGCCACAAGACCACAAGCACGATTTCGGTTTCTATTACGAAGGCGATATGTCCCACGTTGACCAAGCTATCGAATCTGCGCTTGCTGCAAAATCAAAGTGGAATGCATTGGGCTGGGAACACAGAGCTGCGATTTTCTTGAAAGCAGCAGACCTTTTGGCTGGACCTTATAGAGATGTTATCAACGCTGCAACAATGATTGGACAATCTAAAAATGTTCATCAGGCAGAGATTGATGCAGCTTGTGAATTCATAGATTTCTTACGTTTCAATGTAGAATTTATGACAGAGCTTTATGCGGAGCAACCGGTTTCCGATGCAGGAATCTGGAACCGTGTAGAATACAGACCGCTTGAAGGTTTCTGTTTTGCAGTGACGCCTTTCAACTTTACAGCAATCTCCGGAAACTTGCCGGCTTGTATGGCAATGATGGGAAATGTTGTGGTTTGGAAACCTTCTGACAAGCAGGTTTATTCAGCAAAAGTAATTATGGACGTTCTGAAAGAAGCTGGTTTGCCGGATGGCGTTATCAATATGATTTTCACAGACGGAAAAGAAACTGCGGAGAAAGTTTTGGCTCACCCAGACTTTGCAGGTCTTCATTTTACAGGGTCTACAAAGGTTTTCCAAGGGATGTGGAAAATGATTGGCGACAATATCCATAACTACAAATCTTACCCGAGAATCGTTGGAGAAACTGGTGGAAAAGACTTCGTAATGGTACATCCTTCTGCGAATATTGAAGCAGTTGCAACAGGTTTGGTAAGAGGTGCTTTCGAATATCAAGGACAGAAATGTTCTGCAGCATCCAGAGCTTATGTTCCAAAATCTCTTTGGAATGATATAAAAGCCGTGATGGAAGCTCAAATCAAAACGATTAAAATTGGTTCTCCTGAAGATCCTTCCAACTTCGTGAATGCGGTTATCGATAAAAATTCTTTTGAGAAATGTAAAGGTTACATCGACAGAGCTGAAGCTTCGAACGATGCTAACGTAATCATCGGTGGAAAATATGATGACAAAAAAGGCTGGTTCGTACATCCAACTGTTATCGAAACCATCAATCCTTATTACGAAAGTATTGTTGAGGAAATCTTCGGTCCAATCTTAACTGTTTACGTTTATGAAGACGAAAACTGGGAAGATACTTTGAAATTGGTTGATACTTCAACTCAATATTCTTTGACAGGTTCTATCTTCGCGCAAGACAGATATGCAATTGACGAGGCTTACAAAGCTTTGGAAAATGCTTCCGGAAACTTCTATATCAATGATAAACCAACCGGAGCAGTTGTAGGGCAACAGCCTTTCGGAGGTTCCAGAGCGTCTGGAACAAACGATAAAGCAGGTTCTAAAATGAACTTGACACGTTGGGTTTCTACAAGAAGTATCAAGGAAACTTTTGTATCTCCAAAAGATTATAAATATCCATATTTAGGATAGAAGATGGAAGATGGGTGATGGATGATCTCCAATTCGGAAAAAACTTCCATCATCCATCATCTAACTTCTTACAAAATTTATTCAATGAAAAAAGCTCTTATCATAGTTGATGTTCAAAATGATTTCTGTGAAGGTGGCGCATTAGCTGTTCCAGAAGCTAACAGCCTCATTCCTTATATCAATCTTCTGATGAAAGAAAACGAGTATGACCAAATCGTTCTAACCCAAGACTGGCATCCAGCAAATCATAAAAGTTTTGCCTCAAACAATGGCAAAAATGTTGGCGAAACCATTTCTCTAAATGGCGTTCCACAGTTTATGTGGCCAGACCATTGTGTTCAGGGAACTTTCGGGGCAGAGTTTCATAAAGATTTGAATCGTGATAAAGTCACACATATTATTCAGAAAGGAAAAAATGTGGAAATTGACAGCTACAGCGGTTTCCAAGACAACAATCATTTTATGAAAACCGGATTGGAAGATTTCTTGAAATATCACGATATTCAGTTGGTTGAGATTGTTGGATTAGCTTTGGATTATTGTGTAAAATTCACTGCGATTGACGCTTTCAATGCAGGATTTATCACTTGTTTACATTTCAATGGAACAAAAGCCGTGAATGTAAAACCAGACAGTGCCAAGAATACGATTTATGATTTGGTGGAGAAAGGCATAACAATTTTAGCATAATGGAAAATTCAGTATTCAGAAAGAGTATTAATAAATCCATTATTGATGAAATCGCTCAGATATTGGAAGAACATTACATTCCATTCAAACAGGTTGATAACGAAAAGTATTTTGACGCAACCTTTGTCAATGACCCAAGTAAAATAGAATATCAGATTTTGATTGACCGCGCCGATTTTGAAAAGGCTGAGCAAATCATTACGGATTATTACTCCAAAAACCTTGAAATTCCAGAGGATTATTATCTTAAAGAATTCAGTGATGAAGAATTGAAAGACATAATTTTCAAGAAGGACGAATGGAATGAATTCGATTATGAAGTTACCAAAAAGTTACTAAAAGAACGTGGTATCGAAATCTCGGAAGCTGAAGTCAATCAAATCAATCAAGAACGTCTGGAAACACTTAAAAATAATTATGAGAAGCCTGAGGACGTCAAAAACCTGATTACTTTTGGATACATTTTCGCAATAATAGGATGTCTTGCTTCTTTTGTCATTGGCTTTTTATTGTTCATCAGCTACGGAATCAGTCTGGCGATTTTGAAATTGCAGAAACAGCTTCCCAATGGTGAGCGTGTGTATTACTTCAACGAAAGTGACCGACGGCACGGTAAACGAATCCTGATAATCAGTATGGTTTTTACAATCTTTTGGACAATATTCTTTATGTTCAAAAACAATTAAGAATGGGATTATCCAGTTTTTTTATTGATTCCTGAATTTCCTTTTCAGTTTGGTTCTATGTCTGGAATAATGAGTTTGCTCCGTATTTTTATCGGTTGAAATCACACTAATATTTCCATCCACTTCAAGAATTGCCAATTTCACATCGGCCACATTTTCAATTCCGTGTTCGTGAACAGCTTCTTCCAATTCGTCTTCGGAGATTTGCACTTTTCTTAGAATTTCCTGATACACTACTCCATCTTTTACTAAAATGTATGGATGGTCTTCTATTAACTCACGGATTTTTTGATTTTTGAAAATAAATTTCTTCACAACAAAATTTGCGACAAACAACACCAAAGCGGCTACAATTCCACCCTGCAAACTGCTGTTGGAACCAACCATCGCATTCTGAACTGCATTACTTATCAATAATAAAAGAATCACATCACCTGCATTAAGCTGTGACAACTGATTTTTTCCAAAAACACGAACGGCGATAACCATAAAAAAGTAAACCACCAGCGAGCGAACAACAATGTCAAGGATTGGATTCAAATTTTAAATTTTAAAAAATAAAGATAAAAAATTAGTTCAATAGTTATTATCATCAAGTTCATTATCTTTGATTCTAATATTAAAGTAATTATGATAAAGAAATTATTATTAGCATTCAGCTTTTTGGCTGTATCAATGTTGTTTGCACAGAAAAACAATGACCAGCAAGCTGTTGCCGAAGCTTCTGAAAAACTCAGATCAGCAATGATTAGCGGAGACAAAGCTGTTCTAGAATCTTTGATTCTGCCAGAACTGACTTATGGCCATTCAGGCGGGCATATTGATGATGCCAAGGAATTTGTAGAAAAACTGGTCAGCAAGAAGTCAAATTTCTTATCCATTGAGAATACCAACCAATCGATTCAAATTGTAGATAAAACAGCTATTGTTCGTAATCATTTGTATGCACAAACTCACGACTTGGGAAAAGAGCAAGGAGAAGTGAGTCTGGATATTTTGTACGTTTGGCAGAAAACTAAAAGTGGCTGGAAATTGTTGGCTAGACAGGCAGTGAAGGCGGAGAAGAAGAAATAATTAGTATTATTAAAATTTTGAAGGGAAAAGTATATTCGCACAAACAATTAATTGGAAATGTCGATTTAGACATTGGTGATGAAGCTATGGGCGGATTATTTGGTGAATTTATTCCAAATAAATTTTATTTTGAAAAAATACAAAAAGATGTTTGGGATTTTTGGAAAACAAGTAAACCAAATTATAAAAAGTGGTATGCATTAAGGCTTAATGTTCAACTTGAAAACGGAATATTTCTTTTCCCACAAGGAGGCTATACTATTGATGATATAGAAGAATTACCAAACTTACCCAAAAGAATTGATATTATTGGTATTGATAATGAAATTCTGCATAGTCTCTCATTAAAAAATACTAATCTTATAGAAGAGCCTTGGAATTTTTTGACCATTGAGCAAAAAACCACTTTTGAAGATGAACTCAAAAAAGAAATTGGCATTGAAATTAAATCATTTTTTAATTTCACAAATAAATCGAAAAAACAACTACTATATGACACCGAATTTTCAGCTTTGTTCCACGATATAAGAAATGATAATGTCCTATTTGAAATAAGAAAACCTAATTCTGATAATAAGTTTGCATTAGTTCATTTAACTTGGATAGGTAAAGAAGAAAAGCACGGTTATCCAAAAACAACGTTATACTCAAATTTCAATGATTTTAAAATATCTCAAATGTATAATGATAAAAATGAATGGCAAGAAAATGAAAATATAACTTAGAATTTAAAAACAAAAAAATCCGCTTCACAGCGGATTTCTTAATTTCTATTTTCTTCTCTTCAATTCTTTACTAATCAATCCCAATTCCCGACCAGTTTGTCCGGCAACAGAAGTATTTTCCTGCGCACGTCTCGTCAAATAAGGGACAACGTCTTTCACAGGTCCATAAGGCAGATATTTTGCGACGTTGTAATGTTGGTCGGCTAAATAATAAGTAATGTTATCACTCATTCCGTAAAGCTGTCCAAAATAGATATGTGGATTATCGTGTTCTAATCCTTTAGTTTTCATTTTGTCCATTACCAATTCGGATGACTTTTCATTGTGTGTCCCGAAAAATGCAGAGACTTTGTCCAAATGTCCCATGACAAAATCGATCCCGGCGTTATAATTATCATCGGTTGCTTGTTTATTCGGCTGAATTGGGTCTGGATAATTTTGCTCTTCTGCTCTTTTTCTTTCCTTCTCCATATAAGCACCGCGAACAATCTTATAACCAATGAAATAACCTTTTTCTTTGGCTCTTTCCAGATGCGCATTCATATATTCCAGACGACCGGTTCTGTACATTTGGATGGTGTTCCAAACGATGGCTTTTTCCTTGTTGTATTTCTCCATCATTTCTTCACAAAGCTGGTCAGCAGCATCTTGCATCCAGGTTTCCTCGGCATCTACCATTACTTTTTTATCGCTTTCATAACACAGTTTACACACTTCATCAAAACGAGTGACTACTCTATTCCATTCTTCTTTCTGACTGGTTGTCAATTCTTTTCCTTTGCCGACTTCTTCATAAATATCAATTCTGCCAAAAGCCGTTGGTTTGAAAACTATAAACGGAATCGCTGGATTTCCAACAGAAAAACGAACAATATCTTTGATCTCTTTGCAAACCGCATCAAAAACTTCTTCCTCTTCTTTTCCTTCAATCGAGTAATCAAAGATACTTCCAACACCACGTTTGAACATCTGTTTCACGACTTTCATACTTTCTTCACGCGTTTCGCCACCGCAAAACTGCTCAAACAAAGTCTGCTTTACAATCCCATCCACAAACGGAAAATTGTTCTTAACGGTAAAATTGAGAAGAGAAACGCCAATATTGGTCAGCGCAGGCTGTTCGATCGCCTTGAACATCCAATAGGCTTTTTTGAGCTGAGCATCCGTTTTATCGGCAAATGCGAGCTTTGTATCATTGAAAATACTCATATCCGGAATTTGTCCCAAAAGTAAATATTATTTCGAATTGAAAATGAATTTTAAAGCTAAATTTTATCATCTTATTTTTATAAAAATCTATAATTTACCGGACTGAAAATATTTTCGAAATTCAAAGACGGGATTTGAAAATTGCACAAAATCAGCCTTATAAAAGATAATTTACAATAATTAACAAAAATATCATGCGGATACTATCGGGAATTGGCTTTTCTGACCTTATATTTGTAAATTATATTCTTTGCAGCAATGAGATTGAGGAATGTGTTTTTGGAAAAAAAAATTCTATATACCAACAAGTTTATTGTTCTGCTTACGCTGACTTGTAGCATTTATGTGTTCTCTCAAAAAAAATCAGAAAACGAAGATATCTACAAAAATGCACTAGTAAATCTGTACTCACATCCCGAAAAGACCATTACAATTTCCGAATATCTTTCCATCAATGCAGATTCCGATGAAGAACGTTCCAACGCTTTGAATCTAAAAGCAGAAGCCCAAATCTTGCAGGGAAATTACATTGTCGCGCTGAACGCACTTTTAGAATCCCTTCATTTAAATTCTGTTAATGATGATTCTACTGAGTTGCTGCGCACCAATCTTATCTTGGGTGACCTTTACAGAAAATTGGGCGTAATTCCCAAAGCAGAGGAAAGGCTGAACCTGATTGAAAAAAAATTCGATAACAATTTTACTGATAACCCAGAAAAAACCAGCCTGTATATTGATTTTCTGACGACAAAATCCATCCTGCTCTGTGAACAAAAAAAATATCTAAAAGCCACAGAAGTCATTGATGATGCACTTCTGAAAAAATTTTCAACCCGATTTCCCTATCAAGTCTCCTGGTCATATGATCAATTAGCGAAAGCATATGGCATGAATCAGCAATGGGACAGATCTCTGCAATATGCTGAAATAGCCTTACAGCTCTCTACAATGTCAGGTCTGGAAGAAAATTTTATGGCTTATGCCGAGTTAGATGTTGCAAAAGCGAATTTCATTAAAAAAAACAAACAGCAATATCTCATTGAGATTCCCAGACTTCTGATCTTATCAGAAAAAGTCAATGATATAGTTTTAAAGAAGAACATCCATCAGTTTTTGGCGGAGTTCTACTTGTCAGAAGGTAACAATACCAAATATCAACTTCATAATCTGAAATACCTTGAACTGAATGAATCCATCAATTCGGCCCAGCAAAAAGCGAGCGACCTTATACTTTCGCTCACTGAAAGTGATTTCAAAGCAAAAGACCATCAGAGATACAAAACCAATTATATTTTGATCTGGGTGATTGGATTCGCCTTTCTTGTACTGGGTTTTGTATTTTGGTTCAGATTCAGGACCAGACAAAATTATAATTATTATAAAGAGTACATCAGTAAGCTAAAAAAGACGCAGAAAGAAGAGGAGATTATCATTACAGATAAGGATGTTGAAGAGATGTCCAAAACGCCACAGCTTATCCCGGAAAAAACCGAACAGATACTATTGGAAAAACTTCTTGCTTTCGAAGATGGAAAAGATTTCACAAAAAAAAGTCTCACACTCCACTCTCTTGCAAAAGAGCTTGACACCAATACAAGGTATCTTTCGGAAATTGTCAATAAGCACAAACAAAAAAATTTCAACTCCTACATCAATGAACTGAGAATCAATTACATCATAAACAAACTCCGTAACGAACCATCTTTTCTGAATTACAAGATCAGCTATCTTGCCGAGGAAAGCGGATTTTCTTCGCATACTTCTTTTTCAACCGTATTTAAAACCGTAACAGGAATCCCACCTAAAGAGTTCATCAGCTTTATTAAAAAGGAACTTTCCATAGCCAATTGATCATGAAAATACTTATTCAAAAAATAAAAAATGTATTAATCGCCTTGTGTGTTCTTTTTATAATCAATTCACAGACTTTCTCTGCACAAAATAAAAATGAACCTCATCTGGATTCTTTGTTTCTCCTGATGAACTCAAACCCGGAAAAGGTAATCCGGCAAGGAAAAGAACTCTATAAAAAATATAGGGGAAATCCAAAAATGGAAATTTCTATCCTTACAATCATTGGCAGCAGCTATTCTGTGAAAAAAGATTATGAAAAAGCCATAGAATATGCCTTTAAAACAAGAGAAATCTCGCAGAAAACAAATGATTATCCAACGCAGATCCAGGTTGCAGGATTTATCGGTGAAAAATACCATAATCTTAATATCTACAGCAAAGCAAAATACTATGCGGATGAAGCCTATGAACTGATAGAGAAACATCCTCTACCCGACTCGTTGAAGTTTTACAAGGGCAACATTCTTTTCTTAAAAGCTTTGATCTACCGAGACGAGTTAGGTTGTGACTTTGCCAAAACCTATTATGAAAAAGCACTGGAAGTTTACATACCGGCACTCAAAAACCGGGACATGCTACGTTTTTCCATAGCTGATATCTATAACGAGATTGGAGGATGTTTTTTGGAGCAGGATCAACTAAAAGCTGCGAAAGAATCCTTTGAAAAATCACTGCAATATGCCATCAATGGAAACTATGCTCTTCTGAACGCAGAAAGTCTGGCGGGCTTAGGCAGAATCAATTTTCTGCAAAAAGATTATGGAAAGGCCAAACAAGAATTTGACAAGGCAATCCTGATTTTAAAATCCAACAAAGTAGAAAATGCCAACCCAGAAGTTTATAAATATATTTCCGAAAATTATTATGCATTAAACGACATTAAAAATCATACCTTCTATCTGAACCTTTATAAGCAGAAAACCAATACCGACATTAATGCAAAAAAGAGATCCGTAAACGAAATTATCGTAAAACAAACTGCTGAGGAAATTTCTGAAAATAACAATACTGCCAAATATTGGATCATCATCGTTCTTTGTATTTTGATAGTTTTGGTGGTCTATCAAATAGTACAAACCAAAAGCAAGATCAGAAAACTGAAAAAACAGATCTCCGAAGATAACAAGCATTCTTCCTGATCATATATTCTCAAAGTTCTTTCAAAAACAATGAATATTTCTTCATTTTTAAAGTATAAAAATAGGAATTATAAGGCTTCCGTTCTATGTTTGTTGCAAAATGAATTATATGAACAAAGCATTAACTTTTTTTTCTTTGTTGAGTTTTCTATTTACTTTCGGGCAGACGGATCCGGTATCACTTCCGTATTCCAATAGCTTCGAAACAGAAACTGAACAAAATTACTGGTACAACATCAACACAGGAGCAGGCAATCCTTGGGTTATAACAGACGAGACCAGTACCGTTTATGAGCCTTCTCAAGGTCAATACTATGCACGTGTCCAGAGTGATTACGAAAATGGAGGGTCAGCCTGGCTCATCACAAAAGCTATTAAAATTGAAGCAGGACACAAAATTGCATTGGATTTTGATTACCGATCCAGTCTGAACACCCTTTTTCCAGTCAAGTTAAAAGTGGTTCTGAAGCAGCAGCCCATTCCTGTTCTGGAAAATTCTACAGAATTATGGGTAAATGAAGAAATCCAGATCAATAAGTATCAAAACGCACACACAACTTTTGAAGTTCCCCAAACCGGCACTTACTATGTGGGCTTCTATTTTTATCCGGACCCAAATCTGGGATATTTAAGTTTGGATAATATTAATCTATACGAAGAATTATGTCCAAAACCAACAAGTGTAAAAGCGGTTCCGGGACAGACGACGGCAAATATATCTTGGCAAAGTGCTTCAACTCCGGATGCAGGATTTGAATATGTAATTAAGACGCCGGGAACAGGTATTCCTACCGAGGCTGGAACTCCTGCACAAGGTCTTTCTACAATTGCTGAAGGTTTGCAGCCAAACACCCAATATGAGTTGTATGTAAGATCTGTCTGTACCCCAGGCTCACTGTACGGAAACTGGTCCAGCCCTGTCGTTTTCAAAACCTATCCGGCCACAACGGCAGTCCCTGTAAATCTGCCTTATAATGAGAGTTTTGAAGGAGATAGCCATTGGACACTTCTTGAACCGCCAGTTGGAAAACCTTGGGTAAAAGGTGATTTCAACTCAGGTCCCGGAGGATTGTATGGTCCATCTGACGGAAACAATTATTTGATGCACGATGACAGCGAGAATATTTCCGACGCCTGGGTGATCTCCAGAGGAATTAATCTTCCGGCAGGTAAGGAAATCACTTTGCAGTTCGACTACAGATCCAGCCAGGATGAATATTATCCTCAAAAAATGAAAGTAGTTGTGAGCAAAGACCCGTTCCCCTCTGCAAACGCCACGCAGATCTGGAATAATGATTTTATCCAAAGTACTACTTACAACACTGCTAATGTAACATTCACTGTTCCGGATAATGGCGTTTATTATTTAGGATACCAAGCCTATTCTGACGCAAATTATGGTTATGTTATGTTTGACAATGTAAAAGTTTCTGACAAAGATTCTTCTCCCTGCGAATATATCCTTCGTATCAAAGATTCTGAGGGAGACGGCTGGAACTACAATACGATGAGTCTGTTTGTCAATGGTGACCCTGTATTTCCGGACATAACATTACCGATTGGTGATGTGTTGGATTTCCCTTTTAAAATAAATTCTGGTGATGCTATTACTACTGTTTGGAACGGAGGAAGCCATAGCGGATGGGAAACAAGTTATGAGATCTTGGATTCCGGCGGTAATATTGTGGGAAGTGCAAGCGAGCAAAACATCAGTACGCCAATAATCGCTTCCTGCCCGAACTGTGCAAAGCCATCCAATTTAAAAGCCAATTACGGACAAACAACTGTAGACCTGACTTGGGACCTCCTTACACAACCCGCAAATGGATACCAATATGTAGTACAGCCTGCCGGTACCGGCACTCCATCTTCCGGAACAGCTGTTGGTAATACAGAGGTTCATGTAGAAGGTTTGTCTACGGAAACAGTTTACGAAGCTTATGTAAGAGCTAATTGTGGAGAGGACACCTTCAGTTCATGGGCAGGACCTGTTTATTTCACAACTTTACCAAATCCTGGATCTGAGGTTAACCTGCCTTATAATTACGGATTTGAAACAGAAGATGAATGGATTACGCAATCCATATCAAGAAACAATCAATGGATGATCGATTCGACATATCCTGCTGCAGGAGAATCGCATGCTGTTCAAAAATTCAATTATTATTTTGATGCCAATTCCTGGTATTTCTCAAGAGGACTGAATCTACAGGCCGGAAAGGAAATTCTGATCAAATTCAAGTACAGGTCTATTGGAAACAACGTTCCAATGAGTTTGAGCATTGCTAATAAAGCTTATGCATATGTACAAAAAGACAATGTTATCTGGAGCAAAAATGTAAGCAGTTCGAAGTACGAAGAAGCCATTATATCCTTCACGCCAAATTCTTCCGGGGTTTATTATTTAGGATTTAACTCATTGGCAGCAAAAGGAACAGGAGCATTGATAGATGATGTTCAGGTTTACATGGTTGGTCTGCCAGATCCACCAGAATGTGATTATACTTGTCCTGGAAATATGACAGTTTATACAAATCCAGGTAACATCGGTGCTGTAGTCAATTACAATTTGACCTTTGCTTGTGAAGGTGCTTCCACGGGAGTCTTTTCAGTATTGACACAAGGGTTACCTTCAGGCGCAATTTTCCCTGTAGGAGAAACAACGGTCAAACACAACCTGATTTTCAACGGACAGGTGATTGATAGCTGCAGCTTTGTTATAACGGTTGAAGAGAAACTTGGAACTGCAGATAATACGAAAGATAGCGGACTTCAGTATTACCCAAATCCTGTTGTCGATAACCTGACGGTAAAAATGAACGGCGATACGATCGAGAATATTTCGGTATACAATTTTGCAGGAAGCATAGTTAAATCTGAGCAACCTAAAGCAAAAACAGCCAATATCGATATGAGAAATTTACTTTCCGGAGTTTATATTGTGAATATCAAAACAGCTTCCAATGTAAAATCATTCAAGGTTATCAAAAAATAATAACTAATAACCATAAAAACAACCCCAACTGGCATTCAGTTGGGGTTGTTTTTTTATAGATGAATTGAAAATCAAAAGTATATCAATGCAGAAAATGTCTCATTCCAGTGAATAACATTGGGATTTTGTGCTCATTCGCCGCTTCGATAGAATCATTGTCTTTCATACTTCCGCCAGGCTGAATAATCGCTTTGATGCCTTTCTGCGCGCAGAAATCTACTACATCTCGGAAAGGAAAAAACGCATCCGAAGCCAAAACCAACTCACCATTGAATTTCTCTTTAGCTCGTTCAATCGCCTGTTGCGTGGCCCATATCCTGTTCACTTGTCCACCACCAATTCCGATCGCTTGTACACCATTTGAAACCACAATAGCGTTGGATTTCACATATTTCACAACTCTTTGTGAGAACAGTAAAGCTTTTCTTTGTTCATCAGTTGGAGCATTTTCCGTGACTTGTTTGATATCTGTTGAGAATTGGTTGTCAGCATTTTGAACCAACATTCCACCATCGATTTTTACCCAAACTTGTTTATCTGTAACTGAGTTTTTGATTTTGATGATTCTAAGGTTTTTCTTTTTTCTAAGAATTTCCAAAGCATCTTCGTCAAAATCTGTTGCCATAACAATCTCAAGGAAAGTTTTGTTCAATTCCTCCGCCGTTGATGCATCAACTTTATAATTCATTCCGATGATTCCTCCGAAGATAGAAATTGGGTCGCATTCGAAAGTTTTAGCATAAGTTTCCAAAGCTGTAGTTCCAACTGCAACACCACAAGGCGTAGAATGTTTTACTGCACAGCAAACCATTTCTTCTTTGAACTCATTGACAACTTTCCAGCACAAATCCATATCGCGAAGATTATTGAAAGACAATTCCTTACCTCCCAAAATTTCGAAATCTTTCATTGCACCATTTTCGAATGTCGAAGTATAATAAGCTGCAGATTGATGTGGGTTCTCGCCGTATCTAAGGTCAGAAACCTTTTTATAAGAAGCGTTTAAGTAAGTTGGGTATTCTTCATCCAAAAGCATACTGGAAATCGCTGCATCATAAGCAGAAGTCAAATTGAATACTTTTCCAGCTAATTTTTTTCTGGTTTCAAGATAAGTATCTCCATTCTGTTCCATTTCGATTTTAACGATTTGATAATCATCAACATCCGTCAAAACTGTAACCGAATTAAAATTCTTAGCTGCAGAACGTAACATAGAAGGTCCACCAATATCAATGAATTCTACTTTTTCATCAAGAGAAATATCCTTGTTCACGTTTTCAAAAAACGGATAAAGATTCACAATCACCATATCAATCAATCCGATTTCGTACTCCTGAACCGTTTTCATATGTTCCTCATTGGAACGAACTGCCAACAATCCACCGTGAACTTTTGGGTGTAAAGTTTTCACTCTTCCATCCAGCATCTCTGGAAAATCGGTTACTTCGTCGATTTGGATTGGATTGAGTCCAGCTTCTTTCAAATGTTTGAAAGTACCGCCTGTGGAAATCAACTCGTAATGGTTAGCTTCCAAAAATTTGGCAAAATCTACCAAACCACTTTTATCAGATACGCTGATAAGTGCTCTCTTTTTACTCATTTTTTCTTTCAAATTTTACTTTTTACAGTTTTATTCAAACTGTGATTTACCGGTTCTTTCACCTCCGGATTTCTATTATTAGATTGCTCCAACGGAGCTATTAGATTCGTTTTAAAAAATTAAAGTTAATTTGAATTAAAACTCATAAACTACTATATAAAAATATTTTACGAACCAAAATATCATTTTTCACTTTAACTAAATTAATTTTATTTATTAAGAACCAAATCGATGGCTTTTGGGAAAATATCATATTCGGTTTGATGGACTTTTTGCGCTAAAGTTTCTGCATTATCATTTTCATTAATATCAAATTTCCCTTGTAGAATAATCTCGCCTTCATCGATTCCTGAAGTCACAAAATGAACGGTTGCTCCACTTTCTTTTTCGCCAGCTTCAATCACAGCATTGTGAACGTGATGTCCCCACATTCCTTTTCCTCCAAATTTTGGTAACAAAGCCGGATGAATATTAATAATCTTTCCACTCCATTTTTCGCAAAATTCTGGTTTCAAGATGGATAGAAAACCAGCCAGAACAATTAAATCTGTATTTTCAGGAATTGATTTTTCTAAGTTTTCGGAAAAGTCTTTTCCACGTTTGATCAATAGATTCGGAATGTTATGTTTTTCTGCTCTTTCCAATCCGAAACATTCTCTGTCTGCAATGACTAGATTCACTTTTGCATTTCGGATTTCTCCGTTCTCGATGCAGTCAATGATTCTCTGAAGATTGGTTCCTGAACCGGAAATTAAAATGGTAATATTCTTCATTATTGTAAAATGTAAAAAGTATTAATGTATTAATGATTTTTTAAAATCGTAAATACTTTCTACGTCAATACATTTATACAGTTAAGTTGATTTTCTCGTTTCCTTCTGTAATCTCTCCAATCTCGTAAGCATCTTCCAAAAGGTCAAGGATTTTGTCAACATGATTCTCATCGGTTACCAAAACCATTCCCACGCCCATATTGAAAGTTCCGTGCATTTCTTTTCTATCGATGTTTCCTCGTTTTTCCAATTCCAACATTACAGTTGGAACTTTGATTTTAGATTCATCGATAGTGGCGCAAAGTCCTTCCGGAATGATTCTCGGAACGTTCTCGTACAATCCGCCACCTGTGATATGTGCAATTCCGTATACAGGAACTTCTTCCAGTACTTTGTGAATGTCTTTGTAATATAATCTTGTCGGCACAAGCAAAGTCTCATACAAAGGTTTTCCTTCGAATTCTTCTTCAAAATTTGGAAAAATCTTTCTTACCAAAGAAAACCCATTGGAATGAAATCCAGAACTTGGAATTGCAAGGATTTTGTTTCCTTTTCTGATTTTGGAGCCGTCAATAATCTGGTCTTTCTCTACAATTCCTACACAGAATCCAGCTACATCGTAATCGCCTGGCTGATACATCCCCGGCATCTCGGCAGTTTCACCACCAATCAAAGCGCAATTGTTATCCTTGCAGGCATTGACCATTCCAAGAACGATTTCCGCAGCAATGTCAGAATCCAACTTTCCGCAAGCCAGATAATCCAGGAAAAATAATGGTTTTGCGCCGTGACAAAGAATATCATTAGCACACATCGCGAAACAGTCAACGCCGATAGAATCATATTTTTTTGAATCTAAAGCCACTTTCAGTTTGGTTCCTACACCGTCTGTTCCGGAAACCAGAACCGGATTTTTGTAACCAGCGATTTCATAAAACGCACCGAAGCTTCCAAGATTATTAAGAACATTCTTGTTGTGGGTCTCAGCAACGGCAGATTTGATTTTATCGACGGTTTTGTAACCTTCTTCCTTATCTACACCGGCTGATTTATAGGTATTGCTCATTTACTTTCAGAATTTCGATTCTTTCGATTCTTTCAGGCTTTGACACCCGAAAGAATCTTGGAATTCATTAGATTTATTTCAAACTTTACTTTTCAATTTTATCAAATAAAAAAGCCGACAATCTTAAAGATATGTCGGCCGTTATTTTAGTTCACAAGTTCGGAGGTGTTTGTGTAATTCTTTTTGCAAGAATCAAAATACTGTTGGAAATGAACTTGTGGGATTTTCATCGGATTAAATTTCATTTTTCTTTGCTACAAAGTTAAGCATTCTTAACACTAATATCCAAAACCTTATCCAAAAAAATTTTTAACAGCAGATAATTTCTCCTGAAACTCAGCATTCTTTTCTTCATCAATAATACCTTTTTCGATATCAAAAGTCTCTTTGAACTTAGGCAAATAGAAACTTTGAAGCACGTTTGCACCACTAGATTTAGCTCTTGCTTCAAATGCTGCAACCACGTGTCTCCCACCACCAGGACCAGTTGCAGTCGCTAAAACAAATACTGGTTTTTCGCCAAAATGCTTTCTGTCCCTGATTCTGGAAACCCAGTCGAAAATATTTTTGAACGCTGTTGTGTATGTACTGTTATGTTCAGCAAAAGCGATAATCAACAAATCTGATGCATCAATTTTCTCAGCGAATCTCAATGCCAAAGTTGGAATCCCATCGTGTTTTTCTCTGTCTACACTGAAGATTGGCATTTCGTAGTCGTTCAGATCCAGAACTTCCACTTCTGCTCCGTCGAATTGTTTTGCGGTGTATTCTGCTAATATTTTGTTGATGGATTCTCTGGAGTTGCTCGCTCCGAATGCTAGTATTTTCATTTCAGTTTAAATTTTAAAGTGGCAAATTTAGAGACTTTAAAGTTGAAATGAATTGATATAGGATATTAATTTTTGATTTTAAGTATATCCAAAATACTTCCATACAAAACTTCTGCTCCGATTGCCAAATCTTCTGGCGAAGAATACTCCAATGGATTGTGACTGATTCCGTCTTTGCATCGAACGAAAATCATCCCGTAATCGCAGGCATAAGAAATTGCCATTGCGTCGTGGAAAGGTCCACTCATCAATTCTGGAGTATCTTGTAATCCAATCTTTTCGCAGTTATTTCTGATAATGTCTTTAATCCAATCGGCGCAATAACGCGGTTCTGATTTCCAGTCTTCTGAAATTCCATAAGATAAACCGTGTTTTTTGGAAACCTCATCAATTTTATCCAGCAATTGTCTTTCGTAACGGTTTCTTCTTTCCAAATCGATGTCACGCAAATCCAGCGTAAATTCTACTTCTTCGGGAATAATATTTCGTGAAGCAGGGAAAACCTTGATTGTTCCACAAGTTCCAACAGTTGGATTTCCCGGAACTTGATTGGCAATTTCATTAAGTGCAATGATAATTTCCGAAGCACCAACCAAAGCGTCATTTCGCATTGGCATCGGAACAGAGCCGGCGTGACCAGCCATTCCTTTCAATTTTACGGTTAGCCAAATTGGTCCTGAAATTCCTGAAACTACAGCAATTGGTTTTTTCTGAATATCCAAAACAGGACCTTGTTCAATATGAAGTTCGAGATAGCAATAGATGCTTCCGTCTCTATATTCCGATTCTTTGAATTGCGTAATATCACAACCAAAGCTTTTTAATGCCTGTTCTCTTGTGATTCCGTTTGCGTCTGCTCTTTGAAGTTCGTCTTTTTCTAATTTTCCTAAAATCCCTCGTGAACCAAACAAACCTTTGTTAAAACGCCAACCTTCTTCGTCTGCGAAAGAAATGATTTCTAAAGTTCTTTCTGGCTTCAATCCTTTTTCGTGCATCGTCATTGTGCATTCAATCGCGCAGAGAACGCCTGCAACACCGTCGTATCTTCCGCCGTAAGGCTGAGAATCGAGATGGGAACCGACCATTAAAATTGGCAAATCAGGATTTGTTCCTTCTAATCTTCCGATGAGATTTCCGAAATTGTCAATTCTTGTTGTCATTCCTGCTTGATTCATCCACGATGAAGTGAGTTCAAATGCTTTTTTCTCGTCCGGAGAATGCGCAGGTCTGTTGGTTCCGGTTTCACCTATTTTTCCGATTTTGCTCATTTCGGTGAAGAAGTTTTCCAGGCGTGAAGAGTTGATGTTCATTGTGCTGAATTAAAAATTAATGATAAAAATTTAGATTTCAATAAGTTGACTTTATTTCTAAATTTCTACAAATGTTGATTGATGACGAATCTGCGCCCCGACCTGAGTGGACTCTTCGAGAGCCTAAGAGTGACAAAGCGGGAATTGAGGGCGGAAATTGGCACCCAAATATTCCTAATGACTATTCAACGGTAGTCCGCGTTCCTGGAACTGAACCCAATTGAGGTAATCCGGCGCCACTCTTTTCTCTTCCATCGTGATGCAGTCATTCACGGGACAAACGAGTTTGCAAAGATTGCAGCCAACACACTCCGGCTCATTGATCGTATAATCGTTGTATGGCATTCCGTCGGTTTTGAAAATCGCCTGATGAGAAGTATCCTCACACGCAATATGACACAATCCGCAGTGGATGCATTTGTCCTGATTGATATTGGCAACAATGTGGAAATTGAGGTCGAGCTTTTCCCATTCGGTCATAGTTGGAACTGATTTGCCTATGAAATCTGTGATTTTTTCAAAACCTTTTTCGTCCATCCAATTGCTTAGACCTTCATTCAAATCTTCTACAATTCGGAATCCGTATTTCATTGCAGCGGTGCAAACCTGAACCGAGGTCGAACCGAGCAGCATAAACTCTACCGCATCCTGCCAAGTGGAAACGCCTCCAATACCGGAAATCGGAACTTTATTCGTCGCTGAATCCTGGGAAATAGTTGTCAGCATTTTAAGTGCAATCGGTTTTACGGCTGGGCCACAATAACCACCAAAAACGGATTTACCGCCAACATTGGGATTTGGGACAAAACTATCCAAATCAATTCCTGTAACGGACTGAATGGTATTGATTAGCGACAAAGCGTTGGTTCCAGCATTCACAGCGGCTCTTCCAGTTGGAACCACGGAATGAACGTTTGGAGTCAGCTTTGTTATGACCGGCAAAGTGGCAACCTCCATCACCCACTCTACAATTCTGCCGGCAATTTCCGGGTCTTGACCAACTGCAGCGCCCATCCCGCGTTCCGTCATCCCATGTGGACAACCGAAATTAAGCTCAAAGCCGTGCGCTCCAGTTTGCTCGCAACGTTTTACCATCTCGTGCCAAGCTTCTCTGTTATTATCCGCCATCAGCGAAATAATCATTGCCCTATCAGGAAATTCTTTGACCACTTCTACGATTTCCTTTAGGTTGATATCTAGCGGTCGGTCAGAAATCAATTCAATATTGTTGAAACCTGCAACACGTTGTCCGTTAAAGTTGATCGCAGAATATCTGGAAGAAACATTTTTTACCTGAGAGCCCAAAGTTTTCCAGACAACACCGCCCCAGCCCGCTTCAAAAGCCCGCATGACGTTTATTTTTTTGTCCGTTGGTGGCGCTGAAGCCAACCAGAAAGGATTCGGAGATTTTATACCTAAAAAGTCACAAGAAATATCGGCCATCTTTTTAATTTTAAATTATAAGTTTTAAATTCTGAATCACTTAATTCATCATATATTCCAAAATGGAACGTGCTGCGAGTTTACCGTCCTGAGCCGCATTCACGACCTCTTTGCCGCCGTTGATGCAATCGCCACCAGCGAAAACACCACTCCAATTGGTTTTATATTGTGAATTCACGGAGACTTTTCCGTATTTGTTTTCAAGTTTGCTGGAATTTATCAGGTCTTCGAAAGGTGTTTGTCCAGCAGCTTTGATAATCATATCGCAATCGATTTCGAAAGTTTCGCCTGTATCAACGGGGCTTCTTCTGCCGGAAACATCCGGTTCTCCCAATCTCATTCTGCTGCAAACGAGAGATTTTACGTTTCCGCTTTCAGAGATGATTTCTTTTGGCGCAGCCAGATATTCCAGATTGCAACCGTCTAGTTTGGCGATATCTAATTCTACATCGGTGCAAGGTTTTTCTTTTTCAGTTCTTCTGTATACGATGGTTACGTCTTTTGCTCCGAGCCTTTTTGCTTGTGTCGCTGCATCAATCGCTGTCATTCCGAGCCCAATAACTGCTACTTTTTCGCCAACCGGAATGGTGGAAAAATCATTGGTTCTGAGATTATATATGTACGAGATCGCATCTTCAACACCTAATGAATCTTCGCCATTGATATCTAATTGCCTCGCAACACCAACACCGATTCCTAGGAAAACAGCATCATAATCTTCCTGCAAATCCTTCAAATGGATATCTTTCCCTAGTTCCTTATTATATTTGATATCGATTCCTCCAATAGATGTGATGTAATTCACCTCATCTTCGCAGAATTCTGGAGTGACTTTGTATGCAGCGATTCCGTAAGTCATTAGTCCACCACCTTTTGATTCTTTTTCAAAAATAGTAACATCGACGCCTTCTTTTGACAGATAGAATGCACAAGCCAATCCAGCAGGACCAGCGCCAACAACCGCCACTTTTTTGCCTAATGACGGTTTTCTCTGAAACAATTGCCAGTTATTGTACATCGCCTTCTCAGTAGAATATCTTTGCAGACGCGCAATCTGAATCGGTTCTTCGTGAAGGAGATTATAAACGCAGGAACCTTCACACAATTTCTCAACAGGACAAACTTTGGAACAGCTTGCGCCCATAATATTGTCTGTGAAAATCGTGTGTGCTGAACCTTTCACATTGTCAGTCGCAATTTGCTTGATAAATTTTGGAATGTTGATATGCGTCGGACACATCTTGGTGCAAGGTGCATCATAACACATAATACAACGATTGGCTTCTATTATGGCTCCTTCCCGATTTTCAAATGGCGGATGGATGTCCGTGAAATTCTCCTGATATTGTTCAGTTGTTAAACGTCTGTTTGCTATCATATTTTCTTAATTGTCAGTGTTTGATTCTCAGTTTTGTTCCACTGATGTTTCTATATTGGCAAATGGTTATTCTATCTACGATCTGCAGCCCGGCCTGAGTGGACTCTTCGAGAGCCTCAGTGACATAGCGGGAATGGAGGACGGATAAAGCTGCCATAAAAATTCTATAATTGGGTCAAATCATCGTAAGTTTCAGGTCGTCTATCCCTGTAGAACTGCCATTTGGAGCGGACCTGGTCTATCAAATCCAAATCGAATTCCACAATCAGGAGCTCATCGTTATCTTCGGATGCGCAGGCGAAAATATCACCCAAAGGATTCACGAAATAGGATGTTCCATAGAATTTGCCGAGATTCCAAGGTTTTTCTATCCCGACACGATTGATGCAGCCCATAAAGTAACCATTGGCAACAGCGTGAGAAGGCTGCTCCAGTTTCCATAGATATTGAGATTGTCCGACTGTTGTAGCAGAGGGATTATAAACGATTTCTGCTCCGTTGACTCCCAAAGCCCGTGCGCCTTCCGGAAAATGTCTGTCATAACAGATGTATACGCCAATTTTTGCATATTTGGTTTGGAAAACAGGATAACCTAGATTGCCTGGTTTGAAGAAATATTTTTCCCAGAATCCACCTGTTTGGGGAATGTGATTTTTGCGGTATTTACCAAGATATTTTCCGTCGGCATCTATGACAGCGGCCGTGTTGTAAAGAATTCCTGCACCGTCTTTTTCGTAGACTGGGACGATGATGACCATTTGGTATTTCTTGGCATATTCTGACATCAAATCCGTCGTTGGACCTGGAACAGTTTCCGCAGATTCATACCATTTGGAATCCTGACCGGGACAAAAGTAAGGTGTATTAAAAATCTCCTGAAAACATAAAATCTGAACACCTTTTTCGCCAGCTTCATCAATATAAGGCAAGTGCTTTTCCAGCATCGCCTGTTTTATTTCATCAATGGTCCCTTCTCCTTCTGTTTTAGCGAGAGACATTTGGATTAATCCTGATTTTATGATTCGAGACATAGCTTTTAGTTATGAATTATTAGTTTTTTATATTTTGTCCGAAACTTTATTTCGTTTGATAAATTGTCCATAGCCTTTCTCTACAAGACATTCATTGTTATCAATCGCTATTTTTCCACGAAGCAAAACGGTTTTCACTTTTCCTGTTACTTCCCAACCTTCGTATCCGCTGTAATCTACATTCATATGATGTGTTTTTGCAGAAAGCGTGTGCTTTTCATTCGGGTCAAAAATCACTAAATCGGCATCTGAACCAATAGAAATGGTTCCTTTTTTCGGATACATTCCGAATATTTTTGCAGGATTGGTACAAGCCACTTCCACGAATCTGCTTAACGTGATTCTATCCTTATCTACGCCTTCGGAGTATAACAGTTCCATTCGGTTTTCTACGGCTGGATGACCATTTGGGATTTTGGAAAAATCATCAATTCCCAATAACTTTTGTTCCCAGAAAAACGGACAATGGTCTGTTGCAACCACATTCACCAATCCTTGATTGATTCCTGCCCAAAGTGTTTCCTGGTCTTTCTTTTCTCGCAATGGTGGCGACATTACCCATTTGGCACCTTCGAAATCCTGCTCATACAAACTCGCATCAAGAATCAAATACTGGATGCAGGTTTCCACAAAAACGTGCTGATTTCTTCTGGTTGCATTTCTCACGGCATTCAACGCACCTTCGCAAGTGAGATGGACGATATAACCGGGACAACCTGTAAAATTGGTCATATCCACAAAACGCTCACTGGCTTCTGCTTCGGTTACTTCCGGTTGAGATAGGTAATGGTAAATCGGAGCGCGGTTGCCTTCGTTTCTGTTTTTCTGAACAAGATAATCAATCATATCGCCGTTGGTTGCATGAACATTGATGAGTCCTCCTTGTTGTTTGACTTCCTCCATTAAACCAATCATCTGTCTGTCATCCACCATTAATGCGCCTTTGTAAGCCATAAATGTTTTGAAAGACGTAATTCCTTCATCTATAATTTCTTTGATTTCAGGTTTTGTATTTTCATTAAAATCAGTAACTGCCATATGGAAACTATAATCGCCAACGGCATTTCCATCGCTTCTGCATTTCCATTCGTCTAAAGCATTCCGTAGTGATTTTCCTTGGGTTTGAAGAATAAAATCGATAACCATCGTAGTTCCTCCAAATAATGCGGCACGGGTTCCGGTTTCATAAGAATCGCTGGAAAAGGTTCCCATAAAAGGCATATCGAGGTGAACATGCGGATCTATTCCGCCAGGGAAAATCAGTTTCCCGGAAGCATCGATTACTTCATTTGCTTCATATTTCAGATTCTTTCCGATGGCAGAAATGGTTTCGCCTTCGATAAAAATATCACCGATGAAATTCTCTGAAGCTGTAACAATATTTCCATTTTTGATTAAAATGCTCATATCTGATTATAAATGATAATTGATAGTTGAATAATTTTATCTTTTGTTTTTCATTAAAATGAAATAGACCAATCCACTGATGAAGAACCCGACAAACCAACCGTAATGATAAAGATTCGTTAGCCATTCGGGAACGGAATCTGTTGAAATCAATTTAATTGTTACCAAGAATCCTGGAATGTTTGGTAGAATTCCTAAAACCAATGCGATAATAGCTTTGGAATTGAAGCCGTCTTTATAGGAATATGTTTTTCCTTGTTGATATAAATCCTCCAAAATCAATTCTTTTTTTCTTACTAAGAAATAATCTGAAATCATTATTCCACCAATAGGACCTAACAAGCTGGAATAACCAACCAGCCAAGTGAAAATATAACCTGAAGGGTCAGCAATAAGTTTCCAAGGACAAATCAGTACACCAATAATTCCAGTGATGTAACCGCCAATTCTGAAACTGATTTTTGTAGGATTTAGATTGGCGAAATCGTTGGCCGGGCTTACTATATTGGCAGCAATATTGGTTGCTAACGTAGAAATAGCAATAGCTAACATTGCTACAGTCACCAGAATTTTGTTCTCAAATTTTCCTGCAAGAATTACCGGGTCCCAAATTGTAGTTCCGTAAATAATTGCCGTCGCAGAAGTCACAACTACACCAATAAAAGAGAAAACCGCCATTGATGGAGGTAAGCCAATCATTTGTCCATTGATCTGAGCTTTCTGCGAAGTTGCATATCTTGTAAAATCCGGAATATTCAATGATAAGGTTGCCCAAAAGCCAACCATTCCCGTCAATGCCGGAAAGAAAAACTTCCAGAATTCTGCTGATGTTTGGAACTTCGAAGGTTGATTGAGAATTTGTCCTAAACCTTCCGTTGAATAAATTGCCCAAAATAATAATGCAAAAGCAGCAACAGGAAGAAACACCGCTTTGAAAACCAATAATTTACGAATACTCTCCACACCAAAATAAACAACGATCATATTGATTAAAAGAAAAATCAGAAAGCAGATCATTTCCAATATCGGAGGAAAAAATCCCGTAATCATTGGTTCTGAAAGTGATGGTATCCAAACTCTCAAAATTTGATAAAGCGAAACGCCACCAATCCAAGTCTGAATCCCAAACCATCCGCAAGCAACAATTGCTCTTAATAATGCTGGAATATTGGCACCCGTAGTTCCAAAACTTGCTCTTGCAAAAACCGGAAACGGAATTCCATATTTAGTTCCGGCGTGACCATTGAGAATCATTGGAATCAGAACAATCAGATTTCCCAAAAATATGGTTAACACAGATTGCCACCAGTTCATCCCACCTTCTATCAGGGAACTTGCCAGCATATAAGTCGGAATACACATTGACATACTGATCCATAATGAAGCATAGTTCCATGTTCCCCAAGTTCTTTTACTTGTAGAAACCGGAGCCAAATCTTCATTATAAAGTTTCGGATCAAAAATTGGATTCTGATTAATATCTGACATTATTTAGTTTTGAATATTATTAATAAGTCGCTTCGTCCGCAATTTTTAGCGCTTCAGAAATAATTGCCAATCCTTCTTCCATTTCTTCTTTTGTAATGATCAATGGTGGTGCGATGAATATATATCCCCATCTTACGAAAGTGTACATTCCCAATTCTTTGATCTTGGCTGCTACTTTGTTCATCACGACCATTTCGTCCGGCTTAGCATTGAAAGGTGCCATTGGTTCTTTGGTTTCTCGGTTTTTCACCAATTCCAGGCAACCAAGCAGTCCCGTATTTCTAAAATCGCCAATCGAAGGATGAATCTTTTTCATTTCCTCGATTCGGGATTCCAGATATTTTCCCATTTCAGCAGCTCTTTCTATCAGATTGTCTTCTTCATATATTTTGATAACTTCCATAGCTGCTGCACAGGAGACAGCGTGAGCCGAATAAGTTAGCCCTAAAGGCAAAACAGCATCATCATATTTTGAAGCTATTTTCTCCGAAACCATGACACAGCCCAATGGCAGATAGCCGCAAGTAAGACCTTTGGCCATTACGATCATATCGGGAATGATATCGTGATTCTGGAATCCGAACCATTTCCCGGTTCTTCCAAAACCTGACATCACTTCATCCATTATTAATAAAATCCCATATTTGTCACAGATCTCTCTTACTTTTTTAAGATAACCTTTGGGATATTGCAAACAGCCTGAAGTTCCCGATTCGCCTTCCAGAAGAATCGCAGCAATTGTATTTGGTCCTTCATATTCGATTTGTCTTTCTAATGATGCAATAGAATCTTTTAGTAGGTTTTCTTCGCCATATTCATAACGATAGGCATTAGGTAAATCAAAATGAACAAAGTTGGGCGCTTGCTGAGAATCAACAGGAATCTTTCTTGGGTCGCCACCAGCTGAGATAGCACCAATAGTTGCACCGTGGTAAGACTGATATCTTGTGAAAATCTTATGTCTGCCAGTGTAAAGTCGAGCTAATTTAATCGCATTTTCATTAGAAGTTGCACCGCAGACAGTGAAAAAGGCACGATTCAAATCGCCCGGACAAATCTGTGCAAGTTTTTTACCCAAATCTCCTCGAACTTTTGACACACAGCTTGGCGAAATAAAAGCAACTTCCTGCATTTGCTTTACAACCGCAACTGTCACACGCTGGTCGCCATAACCGATATTGGAATTCATCAAACCGGAAGAAAAGTCAATAACTTTTTGTCCGCTATAATCGTATAGATAGACTCCTTCTGCCCTTTCTATCGCAAAAGGGTCAATCCCTTTTTGTTTGGACCAGGACATGATCGTATAATCGAGCGCATTGTCTATAACTTCCTGTCTGTTGATTTTATTTTCTAATGTATCTGACATTGTTGATTTGAAATTTGAAATTGATAATTCGAGATTAGACTAACTCATCCAATTGATGGAAGCTTCGGGATTCCATTTGGTGGTCATCTTTTTCAGTTTGGTCCAGAACTCAATGGAACTTTTCCCTGTGATATCGCCTACTCCGAACCTTGACTCATTCCAACCTCCAAAAGAGAAAGGCTCACGCGGAACCGGAACTCCGATATTAACACCAATCATTCCTGCAGAAGCATTCTCCATCACATATCTGGCAAGACCTCCACTTTGCGTGAAAACGGAGGCCGCGTTTCCATAAGGATTGGCATTTTCTATTTTCAAGGCTTCATCTATATTTCTACTTCTTATAATTGAGATAACTGGTCCAAAGATTTCTTCTGTAGCCACAGACATTTCGGGTGTTACAAAATCAATGATTGTTGGACCAACATAATAGCCATTTTCTTTTCCTTCTACCTTATAATTTCTGCCATCCAATAGTATTTTTGCGCCATCTTTTTCAGCTTGGGTAATGTAGCCTTCTATTCTTTCTTTTGCAGCTTTGGAAATCACGGAACCCAGATTTTTGCCTGGGACAACATTCTTGGCTTCCTGCACCATTTTTTCTATAATATGGTCGGTTTGTCCAACTGCAATCATCGCAGAAGCCGCCATACAACGCTGACCCGCACAACCAGACATCGATGCTGTTACGTTAGCAGCCGTCATTTCTGGATTAGCATCCGGCAGAACCAGCAAATGATTTTTCGCACCTCCAAGAGCTAAACATCTTTTAAGATTTGAGGTTGCTCGCTGATAGACAATTTTTGCCACTTTGGTAGAACCTACAAACGAAACTGCTTCAATATCGGGATGGTCGCAAATAGCTTCCACAATCTCTTTATCACCGTGAACTATATTGAGAACGCCATCCGGAAGTCCAGCTTGTTTTAGAAGTTCTACTATTTTCAAAGCACTTAATGGTACTAATTCTGAAGTTTTCAGAATCATTGTATTCCCTAATGTAATTGCATTCGGGATGGTCCAGTTTGGTACCATCGATGGAAAATTAAAAGGAACGATAGAAGCCACAACACCCAAAGCAGAATGTTCCGTTCTGCATTCTACACCTTTGCTGACCTCGAGAATTTCACCTTGAGTCAATTGAGGAAGTGAGACTGCAAATTCTGTCAGCTCAATGCTTTTTTCAATTTCTGCTCGTGCTTCGTCGAAAGTTTTACCATTTTCTTCCTGAATCAATGCTGACAACTCAGCCATATTCTGTTCTAGAAGTGTCTTATATCTGAAAAATACCTGAACTCTATCTTTGATTGGCGTTTTCGACCAGGTCTTGAAAGCTTCTTTGGCTGCAGAAACTGCATTATCCAAATCCTCTTTTGAAGAAACAGCCACCTCGGCAATCACTTCTCCTGTCAACGGGGATTCTACATTCAGCCAACGGTTGGAGATTGTATCTACAAAGGCTCCATTGATGTAATTTTTAGCTTTTCCGTATTTATTTGACATTTTTATTATTTATTTAGTAATATTTTTAACAAAAGCTAAGCTAATGAACAATTTTTAAATATTGCAATTTTGACTTTAATTTATAATGATTCTAAAATAATTTGCAAAAATATCTTAGTTTTGTGTAAAATTTATTTTTTATGGATAATAAACTGGATGAATTGGATTATCTTATTTTGAAAGAGCTTCAGAAAGACGGACGCGCATCTTTTACGGAAATAGCCGATAAACTCAAGGTTTCTATCAGCAATGTAAGAACGCGCGTCACCAAATTGATCGAGGACAAAACCATCCAGATCGTGGGAAGAATCAATCCGCAGAATGTAGGCTTCAATGCCTATGCTAATATTGCCGTTTCTGTGCGTCCGGCCAATCTGATCCCGAATGTTATTGAGACTTTAATGAAAATGCCAGAGGTCAGCTTTCTTGCCAATACAGCAGGAGAATTCGATATTGAAGTTGATATCATGAGTAAAAACAACGAGCAGCTCCATCAGCTGGTGAATCAGAAAATAGCAAAGATAGAGGGCGTTTTCCAGACAAAAACGACATTATATATGTGTGTGCACAAATATGCGCAGCCAGACCTTGATCTAGTAAAATAATACCATTGAGGAAAAAACAAGTCCAAATTATCATCAAAACAGATCTATGGTCTTAAAATTGTTATCAGATTTTAAATATTATTTATAATTTGATTTTAACTTTAATACCTCTCAGCGATATGATATTTGACAAAAACTACCTTAAGCCGAGCAACGACATTCGCTATCTTGTTTATCACGAAGACAATACAGATAATGGTTTCAGCACTCCTTACAATGATAATCCGTATATGCTCAGTTCTTTACAAAAACTGAAGAAGAATATCACCTGTAAAAAGAAAAAACGTGCTATTAAAGAATGTCTGGGGAATTACAAAGACGATATTGTAGAGAATCCACAGATCAATAACGCATTCGAAACCGAAGACCAGCACCCCTCTTCTAAATCCAATTTTGCTGATTACGCGAAAGCTTCTTATCAAAAGGTTTTAAAGGATATCGAGAATCTTCAGAAATTAATGGAGCAACTTAGTATCAATGAAGTTAGATTATAATCCCAATCATTAATAAAAGTTAGTTAATAGATATAGCAAACCCCTGAAAATCTTTCTTCAAGGGTTTTTAATTTGAGATTAAAGATTCTGATCTTCATGTTTTCCTTCTTTGATCTCTTCTACCATTTTGGCATTGAAAGCAGGTAGATCTTTCGGCGTACGGCTAGTCACCAAGCCATTATCCACCACTACTTCACTATCTTCCCAAACCGCTCCGGCATTTTTCAGATCAATGCTGATGGATTTGACCGAAGTCATTTTTCTGCCTTCTACAGCACCAGCGCTGATAAGAATCTGCGGACCGTGGCAAATGGCAGCAACCGGTTTATGTTGCTCGAAGAAATCCTGAACAAAAGACATTGCTTTCTCGTTTGTCCTTAACTGATCTGGGTTGATCACTCCACCAGGAAGTACCAAGGCATCATAATCCGAGGCTGAGACATCATCCAAAGTTTTGTCCACATCATACTCTTTTCCCCAGTCCTTTTCTGCCCAGGCTTTTATTGTTCCTGATCTTGGGCTGACAATATGTGCTGTCCAACCCTGCTGTTCCAAATATTCTTTTGGAGATTTCAATTCGCTTTCTTCGAAGCCATCCGTTGCGAGTATTGCAATTTGCTTTGACATAATATTTATTTTTTGGTGATTAATATACCTTTACTAAAGAAAATATAATGCCGAGCAGTCTATATAAATAATAAACTTTGTTAAGAATGCTGATCTTAAAGATTGACTTTGATTAAATTTGTTACTTTAAAATTATAAAGAATGAAAATAGAAGATTTGGCTGGCAACTATTCTGTCGAAGGCAGTAATCAAGATGATAACGGCATTGCCTATCACGGTATATTAACATTAGATATTGATAAAAATAACCGGATTGTGGCAAAATGGACCATCGGTGATCATATCCAGAATGGAACAGGTTTTTTCAGGGATGACATCCTGGTAATTAATTTCAATTATGAAGGCGATGACAACAGAATCTACAAAGGTGTAGCAGTCTATCGTTGTAATAAGGACATACTAGATGGTTTCTGGTCAGAGAAGCATGGAGATCCACTATATCTCGGTAGTGAATATTGTACGAGGATCCCCGCTTCTGAGTTTTTGAATTGATTGCTATTTACATTGTAAAATCAATCTGCAAAACTCCAACTTCTTATCAAATTTACTTTCATGTAATGGAGACATTTAAGAGAACAAGATCATGCCCAAAAATATATTTTCAGAACATTGTCTAATATACCTAGGCTTCTGCTAAAGCAAATTGTTCTTCTGTTTAGTCGTTTGATGTGAGTTCTGATGCTTAGATTTTTCCTTTCAATATGATTAGTTCCCCATTTCCTGATTTGATGAACTTTTTGATCTATAAGGAACTTGTAATGTACCAAAGAATCTGTGAAGACCTTAACAGGCTTAGAATCCTGAACCGTTCGGATAACTTTTGACAATGTCCTGTAGTTCCTTTTTCCAACAGAAAAACTGATCACATCTTTTGTTTTCTTATCCAAAGCATAGACGATCCAATATAGATTTTTCTTGTTGCCGACAAAAGTTCTCATCTCATCCACTTCGTAGGATCGATGAAGCGTGATAGTCGGCAGCTTAACCCTTTTGGATATTAGCTTAATCCTGCTAAGCAAAGTGGTTACAGATATTCTAAGAACTCGCGCAATAGACCTGATTCCCAAGCCTTCTTTTATAAGCTGGACAATTTGTGGATTTATCGTTTTCTGATAGGCTTGATACGTATATTTTAAAACACTTGTGGTTTTGCAGCTTCTACATTGGTATCTCTGTTTGCCACATTTTGTTTTACCATATTTCACAAAGTCCCTTTCTTTGCCAACACATTTGGAACACGAATAAATCTTTAATTGCATGAAGTATTATTATGTCCATCAAAAATAACAAGAGCAGGCTTTTGCCTACTCTCTTTTGCTTTGAATTTTATATCAATTCCTTTGTTAACACCTATTAATAGTAGACTTCAACACTTCTTAAGCACTACCGCTAGACCTACCATCGTTCAACTACTTTATAATTATAATCATCACTGATTATCAATGAGTTAATTTTCAAAATCATTACCATCACTAAGTTTGGAACATTACCCTTTTAAAGATATTCTAAGTTTATCAATTTGAAGTTTTGTTAAGGAAACTTTTTCAAATCCTTTCCGCCAACCTTCTAATAATATTTTTGCCATAAATTAATCTACTTTAGTTTTTCTTCAACAACATTTTTGAACTTGCAACTATTTTTGAGACAAAATTTATATACTCTTTATGCTACATTTTT
>NZ_DAMBSX010000001.1:631788-878568 GCF_032054305.1 Epilithonimonas sp. | reverse complement strand
AAATGTAGCATAAAGAGTATATAAATTTTGTCTCAAAAATAGTTGCAAGTTCAGTTCTCTGTCTTATGAGAACTTTTTTTAGTTAAATTTGTAAGGATGTAGAATTTATACATATTATGATTATAAAATCTTTTTTTAACATCTAGGAATAAAAAAAGCAAGTCAAAAGAGAAAACACTTGTATATAATCAATAAGTTTATATCGCCTTTGAAAAAGATTGGGGTATTAGTCAAACTAGATAATGACCCAAAAGATTATATTAGAAATTTAGTAGTTAATATTAACTTAGATGAATAGAAATTGGTCTGACTTTAAAGCATTATACGGAAATATTGCAGGAGCTAGAGAAGAATTTGAAAATGCATGCGAATCATTGTTTAGGAAAATGAATCCTGACAAACACGTAAGCCAAATGAAAGTAACTGTAGGAGATGGCGGTATTGATGTTTTTATTGGAGAATTTGGAGTTGAGCCAATAACTGTTATTCAATGTAAGTTCTTTTTAGACTCATTTGGAGATAGTCAAAAGAATCAAATTAGAGATTCTTTCAAAACAGCTATCGAATCAGAGAAATATGAGTTAAAAGAATGGATACTCTGTATTCCTCGAATTATCGATATTAATGAAAACTCTTGGTGGTTTGAATGGAAAACAAAAAAGATTAAAGAGCATAGCAAAGAAATTGATTTTATCAAGATTAAAAATGGAAATGAATTAATCGATTTATTGAAAGAACATAATCTATACAATCAATATTTCAAGATTGAAGATTCACTAAAAATTGATGCAATACTCCACGCTGTAGTACCTAAAAAACCTGAAATTCCTGTAGATATTAATCCTCAAATTGTACTATTCAATAACTATTCAAAAAAATGTGAATCATATTATTTTGAAAGAGAAGTAGATAAGGAGTTTATAAATTCTTTGAAAATAAGCAACATATGGGTTTTTGGAAGTTCAGGAATTGGAAAAACAGCATTAGTAAATAGAAACTTAACTAAAAACGAAATAGAATACTGTTTTTGCGATTTAAGTCCCGTCGATATCAGTAGTTCTGACCAAGTTATCGAAGAAATTCTTTGCAAAGTGGAAGAACGTTTTTGCACCGAAAGAGATTGTTCTAAGACTAATCGAATAAAACAAATTACCCATATTTTAGGGAATGAAAACAAAAAGAAAATTATCATTGTAATTGATGAGCTTTCTGTAAAGGACAATGATGTACTTAAAAAGATAGCAACTGACTTGATGAACTTGGTTATTCATTACAATAACTCAATAGAAGATAGTCAATTAAAATTTGTCGTTTCTACGATTTCTAGCCCCCAAGAAATAATTGATAATCAATCAAAAGCCACCGAATATTTTCAATACATTGATTGCAACGATTGGAGTAAGGATATAGAAAATTTTTATGAAGTTTTAGCAACATCTTTAAACCTTGATTTAAAAGACAGTAAAGAAGCAATACTAACTTCTTCTAAAGACTCTCCTAGAATATTAAAATCAATTTTTAGAAAAATAATCGCATTAGACAATGTTAATACAATCTCAATTGATAATGCCATAAAAAAAACAACTTCTGAATTAGTTTCATAATGGAAAAAGTACTCAAAAAATATACTACAATACCCCAACCATTATACGTTGATAGATACGCAGATACTCAATTAAAAAGAATTATTGAGGAAATGCAAAGACCAGGTTATGTTTTAGTAGCAAGGCAAATGGGAAAAACAAACCTTCTATTTAACGCCAAAAGAACACTAGAAAATGATAATCGATTATTTGCCTATGTTGATTTATCAAATTTATATAATACCGAAAGAGATTGTTATAGGAACATAATAAACAGCATTATAGAACCTAATCTGGCTGTTTTTGAATCAATAGAAGTTGATATTGAAAAAATACGTGAAAAAGATTTACCTCCACATAATGAGTATTCAAGAAGTCTAATAAAAATATTAAATCATTTTCAAGGGGATTTGGTAATCATTTTAGACGAAATTGACGCTTTGAAAAGTATAAATTATTCCGATAATATTTTTGCTCAAATTAGAAGTAATTATTTTTCAAGAACGAACTATCCTGTTCTTGAAAGATTGACTTACGTATTATCAGGAGTTATTGAGCCAACAGAATTGATAAAAGATAAAAACAAGTCTCCTTTTAATATAGGGGATAAAATTTATCTTGACGATTTTACTAAAGAAGAACATAATAGCTTTATTGAAAAAAGCAGATTACAAATATCCGAAGCTTTTGCAGATGAAATATTTGGTTGGACTAATGGAAACCCTAGGTTAACTTTTGACGTTTGTGCTGAGGTGGAAAATTATCTTATAAATAAAGGAGAAATAAACTCCGAAATATTAAAGAATATTATAATAAAGAAGTATTTAACAAGTTTTGATATTGCTCCTATTGACCATATAAGAGAATTGGCTAAATCAAACAAAGACATTAGAAAAGCGATACTGAGCATACATAAGCAAAGTACTTATGATATTAGCGATGATATTAAAAGAAAATTATACTTATATGGAATAATTAATTCCAAATTTAATGAAGAAACCCATATAAAAAACAGAATAATTGAGTTAAGTCTTTCGGAAGATTGGATTAAATCTATTGAAAGAGAAAGAGAATATACATATGTTTTAGGACTAACTTCATTTTCTGAAAAGAATTTTACATTAGCGATAGAGGTTTTTCAAGAAGTTATTCAAAAATCAACAAAGGAAAAAGAAGTAGAGGGAAGTAATTATTTTTTAGGGTTGTCATATATTAAAATACATGATTATAAAAATGCCGAAAAATATTTTTCGTATGAATATAAAAATGTTGAACACAAAAATGATGCTCTTGCTTTTTTGGGTGTTTGCCAAATGGCTTTAGGAGATATTAAAGCTATTGAAACTCTTGAAAAAGCCATTGAAGTGGAAAGTAACACACACGCTTATCATAACGCATTGCTAAATTTGGCGGTAAAAATTGAAGATAATGATAGAGCATTAAACTTGTTTGAAAGACTTTACAAATCGACATTTAATTCTAATAATGAAGAAGAAGTAGAGTTAGCCCAACTAAGAACTTTATCACTTTATTATCAATCAGAAATTTTAGAAAGAGAGAATGAAAGAGAGAATGCGATTGAGAAACTAAAACAAGCGCTTGAATATAGCAATATTTCTGATTCGCTATTCTTACTTCTTAATCAGCATTATTTATTGGATAGTAAAACAGATGAATTTATTATAGAGATTGTTAATAGAATTATTGGCAATGATTTAAGGTTTGAAAAAAACGATTCATACCCAATCAGCTTTAAAGAAGTCCATATTTATTTCTATTTAGAGCTCGCTTTCAAAGCAGAAGATAAGACATTATTTGATAGGCTATTAGAGTATGTTCATAACAAACTAATAGTCAATAAAAATATTCCTGAAATAATATATGAGGTAAGCATAATCTCAAGGAATAATCAAAAAGAGATTTTAGATTATTTAATTCACTTTTCTGACAAAATTGAAAATAGTTTACTTTTAAATATTTTTAGAGATATGTTGTTTATTTCTATAGAAAATAATTCTATTTTTCTAAAATTGTTTGAAAAATATTTGTTTCTTTTTAAAGAAATAAAAACTCCAACCAATGCCGATATTTACGTGTTTGCCTTTTGTATAAAATTATATTCAGATAGAAAAGAGGTCAACAAAGGCATACAATTATGTGAAATTTTAATTCCAGAGATTGAAAAAAATGAAAATTTAAAATATGAATCGATAATCATCTATTACTGGTATTCTAATTTATTTTTTAGCAAAAAAGATAAAATAAAAGCCTCAAGATTTGCAGATATAGCCTTAAAATTAATACAAGAATCCAATGGTGAAAAATTATCGATGATTGATGAAACTGGATTGAAATCAATTTCAAATCAATTAAATCAAATTAAACTATCATCCCAGACAATAAGACCTATCAGTGTTAAAAAGTTTGGTAGAAATGATAAAATAAAAGTGAGATATGCAAATGGAAATATAAGAGAAGATAAATATAAAAGGTTAGAAGCAGACATTCTTGCCGAAAGATGTATTCTAATAGAATAGTGTCTACGAATAACTATCCATTAATAAATGAAAGTCATGCTATTTGGAACACCTATCTATTCTAAGAATATATAAAAGCTCTTTTGTTCTAGTAGTTAAGATTAGATTAAGATTGATAGGGTTAAAAAAAATTCCTATAAATTTACTATTTATTGGTTAATCCATTCTTTAATCTAACAATATCTAACAGAAGTAAAATATTTTACAAAAGAGGTTGATAAAATTTACAAAATTTGAGAGAAAAGGGTCTATATAGAAATTACCCCACCCTTACTTGAAAAGGAAAACGGATTTTATTGATGCGGGGTGTATCAAGCGAAAAATATTTATGAAAAAAACTTTAGTAAAAGCGAGAGGTTATGGTATGTATGAGGTGTTATTTTTGAGTTATATCTTTTTGCTGTTTTTAGAATAAGATTAATAAAAATAAATACCTTGTTTTCTAAATAGCGAAAATGATTGTTTGTTTATCCAAATAGTTACATGCAACTAACAGTTTTTAAATAATTATAAAACTAAGAAAAAATCAAATTGTTGTCTAAATGTTGTCTAAAAACAAATAAAACCGCCTAAAATAGACGGTTTAAGTGGAGTTGGAGGGATTCGAACCCTCGTCCAAACAAGCAATACGCAAGCTTTCTACATGCTTATTTCGCTATTGATTTTCGAGCTCAGGCAGAGAGCGAACACCCAACCTAAACCTTAGCTTCTAAAATTTTTGAGTCTTGACCGAAGCTTCCAAGACCTTATTTCCGCATTCCTATATCCCAGAATCCAACGTCGCAGAACAGAACATTGGTGAGACATCTTGCTTCCTTACTATCTTCGGGAAACGCTTGAATCTACTAAACTTCGATTATTAAGCTGCAAGAGCGAACTCTTCGTTGCCAGTTAAAATTTTGTAGCAAGGGATTTAAGAGATCGCGCTACGGTTCTCTGCATGCTTACTTACCCATTGGTCTTGCTGTCGAAACCAGTCAACCCCGTTTTGAAATAAGACTACAAATTTACAAATAAAACCGTCAACTAACAACTAATTACCAAAAACTAAATTTGGGCGTGCCCCTGGCCAGAGCTTGTCATCCTGAGGCTCTCGAAGGGCCACACCTCGGGCCGGGCTGTCCGCTACAATCTTTTTGTCTTGTCATGCTTAGGGTCTCTAAGCACATTTCAACGAAGACAAAAAGGATTTCCACTACCATCCCATGCAGCTGCGCAAAAAACAAGCTTGGTCAATCATTATAAACTTTTCGGATAGAAAAAAATTCAGCAAAATCCCTAAAATCAACGAGAACCTTACAAATTGCTGAGCAAAGCACCATTGCGAGCCTTAAAATAATCTTAATAATGATAAAAAACTTGTGGTATTTGCGTTCAAACAAACTTCGAAGCCAACAATTTTAACAAAACCAAAACCTCCAAATTCTAAAAAAATCACAAAACAGGTTAAAGTCGGTTAAACTATCACTTTGAAAACCTTTTCGTCACAATATCAGAAGTGATTAAAGCTAATTTTGTGCAAACTTAATTGCGTGAAAATTAAATTATTATTTCTTCTCATCACATTATTCTCGATAAAGGTATTTTCTCAATCAGAATATATCCTCGGAACTATAACCAACGAAAGTGGAGATAAACTGCCAAACGCAACTATTTATAATCTCAGAACAGACCAGGTTGTAGAATCTGATAAAATGGGTAACTTCGCTATCCAGGCAAAAGCGTCTGATGAGCTGAGAATCGTGAGGCAAGGGTATGAAAGGAAATTAATTTCCTTGACATCAGATAATTTCTCAAAAAGTCTTGAAATAAAACTCACAACCATTCCACAAGAAATAGAAGAAGTCAAACTCAGTTTCAAACCGACCGGAATCTTGAAAAAAGACGTTACAAGACTCAATCCGCCTGCAAAAGTTGTCGCACTCAACGGCGCAATGAACAATTATATGAGAACGCCTCTCAATGAAGTCGCTCCAAAAGCTTCAACGCCTTCCGCTTTCAAACAGCCCGATTTTGCGGCTGGACAACTGAATCTGATGAAATTGGCAGGCGCAATCAGTGGTTTAGTCGGAAAAGCGACATCTTATCCGAAAACCACAGCGGATTATTCAGAGACGCAGGAATTCTATAAGCGTGTAAAATCTGTTGTCGATATGAGATATTATACAGAATACGGTTTAGACGAATATGATTTTGATATTTTTCTCGCTTATGCTGACAAGGCTTATGACCTCGCAAAAAATTATAGAAAGAACTTTAACAAGGTTGCAATAGAATTCAAACTCAAAGAAGCTTTCACCGAATATATCAAGACGCACAGTTTCTCCAAGAAACAGTCAGAAGGTTAAAAATTTCAATCATTTTTACATCAACAGCAATAGCTGCGGTTTTGTCTTTGTTTATTGTTTGGTTGTTGCTGGTTATTATTAAAGGATTTTTATTGATGTGTTTAAATTGAATATTGCCAATTAATAGCTTTACGCAAAGACAAATTCTCCTAAAATCCCTATTCATAGAGCTTTTAACATAATGTGGAAAACTTTTGCCGATGATTGTCAGTTTTTTGCCATTTTTCCGCCTTTTGCCCTTTCATTTTTAGACTTCAATTTCTACTTTTGTTTTACCGCTTCGGAGAACCGATGTAATTTCGTTACTCGCTAGAGAATAGTAGATTACGTGTTCTTTCATCTCACAAATAAATTTAATAATTGATAAAAAACTGCTGATAATGGGAATTTTTGATAAAAGAGTAAGTTATAAACCTTTTGAATATCCTGAAGTTCTACAATTCGTAGAAGCAATCAACAAATCCTTCTGGGTACATTCTGAAGTAGATTTCACGGCAGATGTCCAGGATTTTCATTCCCAGTTGGAGCCCCACGAGAAAAATGCAGTTAAGAATGCCTTATTGGCCATTGCGCAGATTGAGGTGAATGTGAAAACATTCTGGGGAAATCTTTATCAACATCTTCCAAAACCAGAATTGAACGGTTTGGGCGCAACTTTCGCAGAATGCGAATTCCGTCATTCCGAAGCTTATTCCAGATTGTTGGAAGTTTTGGGATATAATGATGAGTTCTTGGACGTTGTTAAAGTACCAGCAGTAAAAAACAGAATCGAATATCTGGGAAAAGCACTTCAGCACGCTAATTCCAACGACCCGAAAGCTTATATGTCGGCTCTGTTGCTGTTCAGTATTTTGGTGGAGAATGTTTCACTTTTCAGCCAGTTTGCGATCATTTTGTCGTTCACGAGGTTCAAAGGTTATATGAAAAATGTTTCCAACATCATTGCCTGGACTTCTGTTGATGAGCAGATCCACGCCAATGCAGGAATCTATCTGATCAATAAAATCCGTGAAGAACAGCCAGACCTTTTGACAGAAAGCGATATCGAAGCGATTTATGACTTGGTGGATGAGTCGATTGAAATGGAAGGACATATCTTGGATTGGATTTTTGAACTAGGTGAATTGGACAAATTCTCAAAAAAGAACCTTCTAGATTTTATGAAATACAGAGTAGATGACTCGTTGAAGAAAATCGGAATGAAGACCAGATACAATGTAACGCCGGAAGATTACAAACCGATGGTTTGGTTCGAAGAGGAAGTTTTCGCCAACTCTATGGATGATTTCTTTGCAAAACGTCCGGTAGATTATACAAAACACGACAAGTCGATTACAGCGAACGATTTGTTCTAAAATAATTTGGGCGCCTTTATCCGCCTTCCGCTCCCAATCTTTTTGTTCCGCTTTGCTACACAAAAAGGATTTCCGCTCAAGTCGGGGCGCAATAATATCGCGAGCGAAGCGAGCGTCAAAAAAGAAATAGTATTAGAGATGTTATCCTGAGCGTAGTCGAAGGATTTTAAAGACATCAAACACATATTTGTCATCCATTAGAAAATCTAGCTTTCTAAAATGACAACAGAACGAAGGTCAAAGTGAGCGATCACTTAATTAAATAAAAAGAAAATTTTAAGAAATACTTTACAGATTCTTGGAGTTTTCTTTTTTATGTGATAAAGCCAAATATTAGTCTGAGTCGCTTTGGTTTTATTTAAATATTAGTCATCAACTAAATTTAAATAAATTATGAACTCAGACATTATTTCAGAAATTGAACACAGCCAGTCAGACAATTTCCAATTAGGAGAATACATTTATATGGGAATGGGTTTGACAAAAGGGCATAGAGTATGTATGTCGGTAGCCTACAAAATTGATTATTGCATCAAAAAAGCAAAGCAATTTGAAGAGATTAATAATGATGTGACCTTTACACACATCAACAAAGTAAAAGTTGGAGAATTGGAACGGAGTAAGAAGATACTTTTGAACTAATTCAGTAAATTTAAAAAAGAAAATTAGCAAGCAAAATAATAAAGTTATGATGGACGAGAATATAGATATCTGGTGGCTCAATGAGGAATCTGAGCAAATGCTTAACAGAGGTTACCTTCTGAAAGGGGAAACTGTAGAAGGCGCAATCGACAGGATTACGACTGCAGCCGCAAAACGTCTTTACAAACCGGAACTGCAGCCGGCTTTCAAAGAGATGATCGTGAAAGGCTGGATCAGTTTTTCTTCTCCGGTTTGGGCCAATATGGGAACACAGCGCGGTTTGCCGATATCTTGTTTTAACGTTCATATTCCCGATAATATCGAAGGCATCACGCACAAATTGGGTGAAGTCATTATGCAGACGAAAATCGGTGGTGGAACTTCTGGATATTTCGGGGAATTGAGAAACAGAGGAACGGCGGTTACAGACAACGGAAAATCTTCCGGGGCGGTTTCTTTTATGAAATTGTACGATACTGCGATGGATGTGGTTTCTCAGGGTGGCGTGAGAAGAGGCGCTTTTGCTGCTTATCTTGACATCGACCACGGCGACATCGAAGAATTCTTGAGTATCAAAGATATCGGAAGCCCAATTCAAAACTTGTTCACAGGAGTTTGTGTTCCAGATTACTGGATGCAGGATATGATTGATGGCGATGTGGAGAAGAGAAAAATCTGGGCAAGAGTTTTGGAAAGCCGTCAGCAAAAAGGTTTGCCTTACATTTTCTTCACAGATAACGTAAACAGAAACAAACCTCAGGTTTATAAAGATGCAGGATTGATGGTGAATGCAAGTAATCTTTGTTCAGAGATTATGTTACCTTCTACTGCGAATGAATCTTTCATCTGCTGTCTATCATCAATGAACCTTGAATTGTATGATGAGTGGAAAGATACAAACGCTGTGAAATTGGCAATCTATTTTCTAGATGCCGTTCTATCAGAATTCATTGAAAAAACTGAAGGTAATTATTACTTGACATCAGCTAGAAACTTTGCAATGCGTCACAGAGCTTTAGGTTTGGGCGTTCTTGGATACCATTCTTATTTGCAGAAAAATATGATTCCGTTTGAGAGTTTCCAAGCGACTCAGTTCAATGCAAGAGCATTCCGTCACATCAAAGAGCAATCTGAAATTGCTTCTAAAGAATTGGCAAACATCTACGGAGAACCAGATATGTTGAAAGGTTATGGATTGAGAAATACAACAACAATGGCAATTGCGCCAACAACTTCTAGTTCTGCAATCTTAGGTCAAACTTCTCCTGGAATTGAGCCTTTCGCCTCTAACTATTATAAAGCAGGTTTGGCAAAAGGAAACTTTATGCGTAAGAACAAATATCTGGCTAGATTATTGGACGAAAAAGGTCTTGACAACGAAGAAACTTGGAGAACAATTATGTTGAATCACGGTTCTGTTCAACACCTTGAAGGTTTGACAGATGATGAGAAAGCGGTATTCAAAACGTTCAGAGAGATTTCTCCTATGGAGATTGTTTCTCAGGCTGCTCAGAGACAGCAATATATTGACCAGGCTCAGTCGCTTAACTTACAGATTCCATCTACAATGCCGGTTAAAGACGTAAACTATGTAATGATAGAAGCTTGGAAAAAAGGTGTTAAAACATTGTACTACCAAAGAAGTTCTTCGGTTTCCAAAGAATTGATGGTGAACTTTGTGACTTGCTCTGCTTGTGAAGCGTAGACAATAATTAAAAATTAACAATTTATAATTAAAAACCATCTTGTTGCAAAAGCGAGGTGGTTTTTTGTTTGAATTTCTTTGCTAAGTTTACGGCTTTGCGCACTTAAAAGCATTCTGTTAATCAAAAAAAATCTTTGCGGACTTTGCGTTTAAAATCATCAAACTTTACTTAACTTTAAGCCTCGAACTTTAAATTTTAATTCTAATGAAATTCGGACAAGTTGCTGACCCGTCGAAAATCGATTTTACTTTGCCAAAAGACCATCCTCAGACCAAATTCATTCTCAATCAGAATAAAAAAGGGTTGAATAATATTTCTATCGGTTGTGCAAAATGGAACAAGACCGACCTCAAAGGTTTTTATCCGAAAGGCACAAAAGACGAGTTGACTTATTATGCCACTCAATTTAATTCGATTGAATTGAATGCTACTTTTTATGGAATGCCGACTGCAGAACAGGTCCAGACCTGGAAAGAGAAAACGCCAAAAGATTTTAAATTCTTCCCGAAAATAACAAATACAGTTTCACATTTTCGCAGACTGCTTAATGTTACCGATGTCGTCACACAATTCGCTTCGGCAGTTCTTAATTTCGATAAAAAATTGGGAATGGTTTTTCTGCAGCTTCACGATAATTTCAAACCGAAAGACTATGAGCGTTTGGAAAAATTTGTTCAGGATTGGCCAAAAGAAGTTCCATTGGCAATCGAATTGAGAAATACGGAATGGTTTACAGATGAAGAAGTATTCAACACCGTTTGTGAATTATTTGAAATGAATAACATTACAAATATCATTGTTGATACTGCGGGAAGAAGAGATATGCTTCATATGCGTCTGACAACACCGAATGCTTTTGTGCGCTATGTTGGAGCCAACGCGGAAAGCGATTATGCAAGACTGGATGATTGGCTGGAGAGAATCAAAGTCTGGAAAAAAGAAGGCTTGCAAAATCTTTACTTCTTCGTGCATCAGAATGTGGAAAAAGCATCACCATTATTATCGGCTTATTTTATTGAAAATGTGAATAAAGAATTCGGGACAGATATCCATATTCCGACAATGGCTTCTGAACAGCCGACATTGTTTTAAATAAAATTCCCTTCAACATGAAGGGAATTATTTTTTTATGTTATGAATTCCACTCAATTGGAAGTATGGTGGGAATTCAGAGAATTTTTAACTGTATGATTTTATTAAGCCAAAAACTTCAGCTCTTTATCTTTAAAATTGTTGTTTTCGACCAGTTTGTGCATCGCTTTCATCGTTTTCTTGCGGAGCTTGGCAAGAATACGGACGTTTTTGTCATCGCTGTAATCAAAAATATCGTCCTCGAAAGAAAATACATCACCTTTTTTAAATTTAATATTATTTTCTTTCATTTCCTTAAGAAGCATTAGATTCGTCATTACCCTTAGGGAAGCACTTTCTGCAGCTTCAAGATGTTTCAGAGATTTTAGGAGTTCCTTTTTGTATTTTTTCTTTGATTTCATTTTGAATAATGTTAATCAATGAAAGTTATAAAAAATTATCGAGAATTTCTTACTTTTGGGAAAAATAAATCTAAGAAATGCAAGACCCGATTTTCGAATTAATTGAAAAAGAAAGACAAAGACAAACACACGGCATTGAACTGATTGCTTCGGAGAATTTTGTTTCCGAAAACGTGATGAAAGCAATGGGAAGTGTGTTGACCAATAAATATGCAGAAGGTTATCCCGGACGCAGATATTATGGCGGATGCGAAGTGGTGGATGAGGTAGAACAACTGGCGATTGACAGGGCAAAAGAATTGTTCGGTGTAGATTATGTAAATGTTCAGCCGCATTCTGGTTCTCAGGCGAATGCTGCAATTTACCTTTCAGTTCTTAAACCTGGCGATAAAGTGATGGGAATGGATTTGTCTATGGGTGGCCATTTGACGCACGGTTCTGCGGTTAATTTCTCAGGAATCCAATATCAGGTTTGTTCTTATGGTGTTCAGAAAGAAACTGGTCTGATTGACTATGACCAAATGAGAGAAGTAGCTTTGAGAGAAAAGCCAAAAATGCTGATCGCAGGATTCTCTGCCTATTCAAGGGATTTGGATTATGCCAAATTCCGTGAAGTAGCGGATGAAATTGGAGCGACACTTTGGGCAGATATTGCACATCCGGCCGGTTTGGTTGCAAAAGGTCTTTTGAATAATCCATTCGAACACTGCCACGTGGTAACGACTACAACTCACAAAACATTGAGAGGACCAAGAGGTGGGATGATTATGATGGGAAAAGATTTCGAAAATACTTACGGACACAAAACACCTAAAGGAGAAATTAAATTGATGAGCGCTGTTTTGGATGGTGCGGTTTTCCCAGGAATCCAAGGTGGTCCATTAGAACACGTAATCGGAGCGAAAGCTGTTGCATTTGCGGAAGCAATTGATTCTAAATTTGAAGTCTATGCTAAGCAGGTAAAATCGAACGCTCAGGCTTTGGCAAAATCAATGATAGATTTAGGTTTTGAAATTGTGAGTGGTGGAACAGATAATCACTTAATGCTGATTGATCTTAGAAACAAAAATGTAAACGGAAAAGAAACCGAGAAAGCTTTGGTAAAAGCTGATATTACTTGTAACAAGAATATGGTTCCTTTTGATGACAAATCGCCTTTCACAACTTCCGGGATTCGTCTTGGAACTGCAGCGATTACGACAAGAGGTCTTAAAGAAAACGATATGGAAACTATTGCAGGTCTGATTTCTGAAGTCGTAGATAATATTAAAAACGAAGATGTTTTATCTTCTGTTAGAACGAAAGTCAATGAATTAATGGAAGATCACGAGCTTTTCAATTATTAATAAAAAAACAATTCTGAATATTAAAAAAGAATGAGCATCTTTGTTCATTCTTTTTTTATGGACAAAAAGTCGCTTACTTTCGATGAAATTAAACTGAAGCTGGTAAACTATTGTGTTTATCAGGACAGATGCCATTATGAAGTGGAGCAGAAGATGAAGGAATTTCTCTTGATTCCAGAAGCTAAAGATGAGATTTTTCTTTATCTTATCAAAGAAAATTATCTTAATGAAGAACGTTTTACCAGAAGTTATATCCGAGGTAAATTTTATATCAAGCACTGGGGAAGAAACAAGATCAAGATGAATCTTAAGCAAAAAGGCATCACAGAAAAATTGATTTCAAAATGTATGGATGAGATTGATGATAATGACTACGAGAAAACTGTCAATAAAATCTATGTAGATTATTTTTCCAAGCAAAAAGGGCTTAAAAATTATCAGAAAAGAACCAAGGCGATTAAGCATTTAATTTCGAAAGGCTTCGAGTATGACGTGATTTTAGAAATTTTAAAAAATGAGTAAGAATCTACGTTAATTTAAATTAATATGAAAATAAACCTTAGATTTGAAATTAATTGTTAAAAATAAATAAAAAATTCTTAATTTCGTCCCAAATTTGATCAATTATAATTCATGAAAAAGCTAATTGTTATATTTTCCTTATTGGTATTCAGTTCCGTAAGTTCGCAATCTATAAAGTATGGCGTAACAGGAAGTTTTCACAAAGGCTCTATTGCGGGAATCCATAATGCCTCAAAAGGTAATTTTGGTGGAAGTATAGGTCTTTTTGCCGATTTTTCTATTGTACCTAATGATATTTATGATTCTGCATGGTTATATCTTACACCTCAATTGGAATTATATGCAATAGGAGAAAAAGCATCTTGGAATGAAAAAGATAATAATCAACAAAAATATAATAATACTTATATTGGGGTGCCTATTTATCTCAAATATTTCATTAGAAATAGTGGGTATAAGGGAGATTTATATTTTATGATTGGTCCAAAGTTTGAATTTTTAGTCTCTGAAAAAAATGAGGAGGGAGATGCTGTAAACAAAGCGATGACTGCAGGATATGACCCGGCGAAATTTGGACTGGGACAGAAAGCGGATAGTTTTGGGTACGGAATTTCTGCAAAAGTTGGCGTAAAGGTGGATGATAAATTAGATGTTTTTATTAGATTTGATAGAGGTTTATCAAAAGTATATCCGGATTATGTCGCCCAATCTTCTTATAATAGATTTTTAGCAATTGGTCTTAGTTACTATCTTGGAGAGACAAACTAAGTTTGCTAGTAAATATAATAATTAGATTACAGATTTGCGAAATGCAATATTTTGCATCCTTGATAAAATGAAGAAATATACATTTATACTACTCATATTCATTTTTACCTTTTCTTGCAAGCCAAAAGAAAATATGGTCTATATGAGTAATCATAATTTTGAAAAAGAAACTGCACAGGCGAGGTATACAGGTTTAAAAATAAAAGAAGGTGATATCCTTGAAATTGTGGTTTCTGCATTCGATGAGATTGCTGTTAAGCCATTTAACCTTTCAACGGTTACATCTACTAATATTACAGAGGAGGAGTCATCTGGTACAGTTAATATTGCAAGTCGATATACTGTCTCTTCAGATGGGTTTGTGGTATTTCCTGTTTTGGGCAAGTTGTATTGTCTGGGAATGACAAAACTACAGCTGAAAGAAGATATAGAACACAGATTAAAAGTCTATTTAACCGATCCCATTGTTGATATCCGCCTGGTTAATTTGAATATCAATTTAATAGGAGAAGTTAAAAGTCCAGGGACTAAAACCTCAACTAATGAAAGAATTAATCTTTTTCAGGCTTTGGCACTGGCTGGAGATATGACAGACGCTGCGGATAGGACCAATGTAAAATTAATCCGTTACTCCGAGGAATCGAAAAAAGATTCTGTGGTCACTTTAGACTTTTCAGATGCGAGCATTGTTAATTCTCCATATTATTATCTTCAGCAGAATGATATTATCTATGTAGAGCCAGATAGAAACAAGCAAATTGCGGCCAACAATACCAATCCTAACAGAACTTTATTTTGGCAGCTGATAACGGTGGCTGTCAGCATTGCGGCTTTATTAGTCAGATTTACAAGATAACATTTTTGAATGGAATTATTAGACCCCAACATTAGCCACCAGAAAAAAATCAATTTTAAGAAGGAGATTTTTAAATTTCTTAAATATTGGCCTTGGATATTATTAAGTATGGTGTTGTTTTATACTGCTGCGTTTCTTTATTTAAAATATACACAACCACAATATCTTTCTAAAACAACATTGCTTTTTCAAGAGTCCGATGCTGATAAAGGAGCACTATCAGACCTGAAAAACCTAGGGATGGGTATCAGCGGAGACGAGGAACTACAAGGAGAGGCGGCGGTGATTATATCCAAGCCAATCATTCAAAAAGTGGTCAAAAATCTCGACCTTAATGTTAGTTTCTATGCAAAAGGAAAGATAAGAGAGGTAGAACTTTACAAAATGTCACCTTATTCTGGTAAAATTATATTTGCAGATAAGGATTTTCAAGAAGCGACTTATTTTATTGAGCCAGTAAATGACAACTCGTTCAAGTTTTCGGAAGGGCCTTTGCTTAACAGTAAAAATACCTTTAAATATGGTGAGATAGTGAAGTTGCCTTGGGGAAGCGTTGTTATCAAGAGAAATTTTAAAGGTTATTTGCCTTATAGAAATTTAGTTGTCTTTAGAAGTAATAAAATAGCTGAAATGCAATTGGAAAAAAGCATTACGGTACAACTTCCAAAAGGTTTGTTGATGGATATTTCGCTTATAGGAGAGGCACCCAACAAATCTGAAGATATTTTAAATGAGCTCACCGAACAGTACAATCTAGATGGTGTAAATGATAAAAATGCAGAAGCGCAAAATACAGCTGAGTTCATTGATGCCAGATTGGACCTTATTTCTGGTGATCTTGGAAAAATAGAGTTGGATAAAGAAAACTTCAAAAAAGCCAACAAACTAACAGATCTTGATGTTCAGGCAGGAATAGCAGTTAATAGACTAACTGGAAACGTTGAGAATATATACAACGAGTCATCTAAATTACAGATTCTTAATTCTATTTATGATATGGCTTCCTCTGGAAAAGATCAACTCTTTCCGACTGGATTAGGAATGCCAGAAACTACAGAAGCACTGCTCCACCAGTATAATGAAAAGCTTTTACTGAAAAAAAGAACTCTCAATCAAGCTACAAATGATAATCCATCTATTAAGGCTTTTGATAAAGATCTCGCAGAACTGAGTTATCTTATTAGAAATAGCATACAAGAAGCAAGAGGACAGGCTCAGAAAAACATTGGGAAAACTAACATGGAGATTGGCGAAGACAAAGGCTCTATTTTAAAATTCCCCACCCAGGAACGTGTATTTAGAAATATAGAAAGACAACGTAATCTTAAAGAATCTCTTTATCTTTATCTTCTTCAAAAAAGAGAGGAGAACGCAATTACACTTGCGGTTACCACTCCTAAAACAAAATTGGTAAACCCGGCTTATACAGTAGGTATTGTGACACCTAATTATACGCAGGTGAAAATCGGTGCTGTATCTTTGGGGTTGATTCTGCCATTATTAATTATCTTCATCGTCAATGTTCTGGACAACAAGGTTCGGTCAAAAGACGATATAGAAGCATTAGTGGCCAATATACCTTTGATTTCTGAAGTACCTCATAGTGAGATTGCAAAACCCTTGATTGAGAAAAATGATTTTACAATCTTTGCAGAATCTTTTCGAATACTTACTTCCAATCTCAAATTCATTTTAAGGACAAAATCTATCCAGAAAGGAGGGGTTATATTGGTCACATCTTCTGTGAAAGGAGAAGGCAAAACCACAATATCTACTAATGCAGCACTAAGTCTGGCAGGAAGTGGGAAGGTCATATTGATAGGTGCGGATATCAGAAATCCTCAGTTGCATCGCTATATGAAAGAGACTCGAGAAGGTTTAACAAATTATTTGGTATCAGACAATATTTCCATTCAAAAATATATTGTTGGGTCAGGCTTGTCGGAGAGTTTGGATGTTATTTTTAGTGGCTCGAAGGCGCCTAATCCTAATGATCTGCTGGATATGAAAAAATTTGATGATATGATAGATGAACTTAAAAAAATCTATGATTACATCGTTTTGGACTCAGCACCTGTTATGTTGGTAAGTGATTCTTTACATTTGGTTGATGTTGCAGACATCGTGGTATATACCGTAAAATCAGAGTTTACTGAGAAAGAAATGTTAATGTTTGCTTCTAATTTGAAAAAAGACAACTCGATCAACAATATGGTATTTGTACTTAATAATGTTAAGCCAGAGTATTCTAGATATGGATATAAATATGGCTACGGATATTATAATGATTCCAACAAGAAAAGTTTCTATCAACGTTTGTTCAGATTATAATTTTTCTGAAAAATACTATGAGTCAATTAAAAAAAGGAGCGATTCTTTCTTATGTAAATATTGGTTTAACTAATCTTATAGGATTAGTATTAACTCCATTTATTATTCGTTCTCTCGGAGACTCAGAATATGGATTATATGTTCTAATAGGATCGTTGATAGCTTATCTGTCCTTAATGGACCTGGGGCTGAATAACACTATTATTAGATTTATTTCAAAGTATAGAGCAGAGGGTGACCGAGCTGGAGAACAGAATTTTTTAGGGACCATCTTTTTAGTCTATATTGCTATTAGCTTATTAATAGTGTTTATAGGCGTTTTATTTTATTTTAATCTTGACAGGTTTTTTTCGAAATCGCTCTCTGTGGAGCAAACAGATAAGGCGAAGATAATGTTCCAGATCCTTATTTTTAATATGGCTATAACTTTACCGGGCGGTGCGTTTACCGCTATCTGCAATGCCTATGAAAATTTTGTCTGGCCCAGAATGGTTTCGATCATTAAATATATTTCTAGAGCAATTATAATTGTAGCTATATTATCTTTTGGTGGGAAAGCAATTTCTATTGTAATTACTGATACAATTCTAAATATTATTTTTATCACCATTACAATAGTATTTGTATTCAAAAAATTACATATCAAATTTGGGTTTGAAGAGATAAATAAAAAAAGTGTTAAAACTATCTTTAGTTATTCTATTTGGATCTTTTTACTGGCAATAACAAGTCAGTTTATATGGAATGCGGGACAGGTCATTCTGGGAACAGTGACCGATACAAAAACGGTGGCATATTATGCAGTCGGAGTTATGCTTGGTAGCTATTATGGCGCTTTTTCGGGTGCGATATCTAGTGTATTTTTGCCTCGTGCCACTCAAATGAGTATAAATAATACTAAAAGTGAAATTCTAAATACGATGATACGTTTAGGAAGGATATCCTTACTTATCTTACTTTTTATCCTCACAGGTTTTATATTATTTGGAAGAGAGTTTATAATGTTATGGGTTGGTGAAAATTATAAATCTTCTTATATCATCGCTGTCATATTTATGTTATCTTATACCATACCTTTGATTTTAAGCTTTGTAAATTCTTTGGTAGAAGCCTATAATAAAGTTCGGTTCAAAGTAACGGTTTATTTTATTTTTTTTCCATTAGGATTAATCTTGGGTTATTATTTATCCAAAGAGTATAAAGAAATAGGAATGATGTTGGGAGTAAGTTTAGGATGGCTCATGGCTCAAATAGTAATGCTTATTTTTTATCATAAAGGATTAGGACTAAATATGTTCGTTTTTTTTAAACAAGTATCTCATAAAATTCTAATTTTAGTAGTTTCAATCTTCATATTAAGTTGGATTTTAAATTCATATTTATCTTCTAATATAAGCCTTCTGATTTTGAAAATATTTACTTATACCTTTTTATACTGGGCGGTAATGTATTTGTGGGGAATGAATGAGTCAGAAAAAAAGATGTTAAAAATAATTAAAAAATAGACTTTTGTCCGAAAAAACACAAACAGATTTAAACTAATAAGTTTATAAAGTATTCAATAAATATATAAGACAATAAAAAATGAAGAATACCGAGATTAAAAATGTGTTAAGAGTCATTTTTTACCCTATAGTTCTCATAAAAAGAGAAATATACAACCAATGGTTACGATATCTGGGGCTTCATAATCCTAAAAAATTAGCATCAATCCTCCATTATGATTATTGTAAGAGAATAATAGATTGGGATAATCCAAAAGATCTGAATGAGAAGATCAACTGGTTAAAGTTTAATTCAGATACAACAAAATGGAGTTTGCTTTCGGATAAATATGCAGTGAGGCAATATATCGAAGATGCAGGTTTTGGTGATTTGTTGGTAAAGTTGTATGGCGTATGGTCCTCAGCAGATGATATCGATTTTTCCAAACTTCCAAAATCATTTGTTCTTAAAACTACTAATGGATCGGGAACTGTCCTTATAGTAAAAGATAAAAGTTTGATCAATGAGAAGGAAGTGAAAATTAAACTTCAAAAATGGTTGAAGCTTAAATTTGGTATTATGACCGCAGAACCTCATTATTTTTCCATCAAACCACTTATCATTGCTGAAGAACTATTAATCAATGATAAGAGTGATGTTTCAACTTCACTCATAGATTATAAAATTTGGTGTTTTAATGGAGAACCACATTATGTGTGGACTTGTAGTAATCGGAAGATTGCAGCCGAAACTTATGTCGCATTACATGATATGGACTGGAATGTTTATACCGAGAAATCAGTATTTGTAGATCATTACAGAAAGTGCGAAGCTAATATTCCTAAACCAGAATCACTGGATAGAATGATCGAGGCATGTAGAGTCTTGGTCAAAGACATCCCACAAGTCCGATTGGATTTTTATGAAGTAGGTGGTAAAGCCTATTTTGGGGAAATGACCTTCACGTCATCAGGAGGATATATGGACTTCTACACTAAGGCTTGTCTTGATGAGATGGGCGCATTGGTTAAATTATAGAATAATAATGAACGTTCTCTTTATTTCACACGATGCAGTAGCTTATGGAGCTCCAAAGTCAATGGTCAATATTATTGATGGTTTGCAACAAGATATCAATTTTGTTGTTTTGCTGCCATACAAAGGAAATATAATAAGCGAACTTGAGAAGCGAGATATAAAATATTATACGAGCCGTTATTTCTGGGACGTATATAGCCTGGACTCTCTAAAGGATTTTATAATGCTTCCAATTAGATTAATGAGGCATTATTTTTCTTTTTTCAAAACTATAAAACTTATTAGCAAACTTCATAAGATACATAAATTTGATGTGATTCACTCAAATTCGGGGGTTATTAGAATAGGCTTCTTTGCAGCAAAGTTTTTAAAGATCCCACACTTGTGGCATATTAGAGAATTTCAGACAAAGGATTATAATCTTAATATTTTATATGGTAGAAAATATTTTATCAAACTTCTTAAACGCAGTGAAAAAATAATTTGTGTTTCCGAGTCCATTCAAAAATATTTTGAGCTAAAAAATGCATCTGTCATTTATAATGGTGTAATGCCTCGATCTTTAGATGAGATCAATTTAGAAAAAGAGAATTATTTTATTTTTGCAGCATCATTATTGCCCAAAAAAGGAGTCTATGATGTATTGTCTGCTTTTATTAGTTTTTCAAAAACAAACAAGGATATAGAACTTGTTATTTGTGGTACAGGGAACGATGAAAATACTACAAAGATCAAAAATATAATAAAGGATGCAGGGCTGGAGAAAAGAATAAAGCTGCTGGGATACCGGTCTGATGTTTTGGAATTGTTAAAAAAAGCCAAAGCATGTATAGTTGCCTCTCATCACGAAGCTTTCGGAAGAATAACAGCTGAAGCTATGCTGGTAGGTTGTCCTGTAATTGGAAAGGCATCAGAGGGAACTTTAGAGATTTTGCAAAATGATACCTATAGTTTGTTATACAATACCGAAGAAGAACTTACAGATTGTATGACTTTTATGGGTTCATCTAGAAATACAGATGCAATCAAAAGTAAAATAATTGAAGCAAAGAAAAGAGCCGATATAGCTTTCACGCAAGAACAATTGTGTGAAAATATTCAAGTATTATATAAGAATTTACTCAAAAATCATATTTCATGAATCATAAAAATAATGTGTGTAAAGTAATTGCAATGTATTTGCCTCAGTATCATCCGATTCCTGAGAATGATAAATGGTGGGGTAAAGGTTTTACAGAATGGAAAAATGTCGGTAGAGCCCAATCATTATTCCCAGGACATTATCAACCAAGAGTGCCTGCAGATTTAGGATACTATGACCTAAGATTGCCCGAGGTTCGTAAAAGCCAGGCAGATATGGCAAAAGAGTATGGAATTGACGGCTTCTGTTATTATCACTATTGGTTTGGTAACGGAAGGAGATTATTGGAACACCCATTCAATGAAGTTTTGAGATTGGGTGAACCTGACTTTCCTTTCATGCTATGTTGGGCAAACGAGAGTTGGCACGAAAAATTTTGGGATAATAAAGGAGGCGTGAGTAAAAACCTTCTCATGGAGCAGATCTATGGCGATGAGAATGAATATGAGGCACATTTCTATTCTCTACTTGATGCATTCAAGGATCCTAGATACATCAAGATTGAAAATAAGCCGGCATTCATGATCTATGAACCATTGAAGTTTCCGGAAGTAGCTCAATTTATTACAAAATGGCAAGAATTGGCCATTAAAAATGGACTAGAAGGGATTCATTTTATAGGCCAGACACAACATGCTTTTAGAGATAAAGACAAAATAATCGGATTAGGTTTTGATGCAATTAATGCAGTAAGGATTTATGATGTTTTACAGCACAAAAGCAAATTGAGTCGTTCATTTGCAAGAATTAAAAGGTCATTGTTTAAAACTGCTTTATATGAAAAATACAGTAATGCAGTCAAATATCTTACTGATCCCGAGTTCGATTCTGCACCGGATGTCTATCCATCAATAATACCAGGTTGGGATCACACGCCGAGAAGTGGTAGAGGAGGATTTCTATTACATGACTTTACACCAAAATATTTTGCAAACCACGTACGAAATGTATTTAATGTAATGAGAAATAAGCCCGTAGAAAAAAAGATAACGTTCATTAAATCTTGGAATGAATGGGGCGAAGGTAATTATATGGAACCTGATATACGGTATGGAACACAATTTTTGGAAGTAATTAAAAATATAAAAAGTTCAGAATCATAGACTTGAACAGCTTAAATATGATTAGATTACTATATATCACCAATGGAATCAATGGTTCTGGCGGACTAGAAAGAGTCTTAGCTTTAAAGGCTTCATACTTGGCAGAACATTATAATTATAATGTGACGATTTTGTCTCTTAATAAGAACCATGTCAATCCATTCTATACTTTCAGTCCGAAGATTGATATGCTTTCTATTGATGTAACTGGTAATCCTATTCAATATTTTAAATCCTACAAAAAAGGGATTCAAATGATTGTAGATGAAGTTCAACCGGATATTATTTCAGTTTGTGATGACGGACTGAAAGGCTTTTTTATCCCAAGCATAATTAAAACAAAAGCCAAATTAATATACGAACGGCATGTTTCCAAACTAGCTGAGGCCAAATCTAATGATGGATTTCTCAAATCATTATTGACAAAAGCAAAATGGTTGCTGATGGAAAAATTCGGTGCTAGATATGAAAAATTTGTAGTTTTAACTAATGGAAACCTTAAAGAATGGGAGATGCTTGATAACCTGATGGTCATACCAAATCCTTTGTCTTTCCAACCAGAAGAATCTTCTGATTTAGACAAAAAGCAGGTGATTTGTGTTGGTAAAATTTCTTACCAGAAAGGCCAAGACCTGTTGCTACAAGCATGGGAGTTGGTTAACGCCAGATTTCCAGATTGGGAACTGCATTTGTATGGAAAAGAAAATAAAAATTTTTTAGACACAAGAAATTTACCAAATAATGTGTATTATTTTTCACCCGAAAAAAATATTCAACAAAAATATTTAGAAAGTTCTATTTATGTAATGTCTTCTCGTTTTGAAGGCTTCGGTATGGTACTGATAGAAGCAATGGCATGTGGCCTCCCTTGCGTGAGCTTTGATTGTGATTACGGACCATCAGATATTATACAAGAGGATATAGATGGTTATTTGGTAGCTAACGGCAACATATCTGATCTAGCAGGTCGATTAGAAAAACTGATGGCTGATGAAGATCTTCGGAAATCTATGGGGCAAAAAGCAAAGGAAAATGTCCAACGCTTTCAATTAACAAAGATTGCAGATATTTGGGACAATACGTTTAAAGGACTGTAAAAATGATTCTTATATGTTTGATTGGATTCCCATAGAATATTATACCGCAACCCATTATCATGTGCTATTATTAGTAGCATTGTTTATAGTATTTAATTCATTAATATTTGACGTTGCAGATCAGCAAAGCATTAAAATTTTTGGACCATTAGGCTATTTTATAGTGCTGGTTTTGATATTATATATGGGACTACGTCCAATCAGCGTGCATTATTTTGGAGATACTTCCACTTATGCGGGAATATTCAAAGCAATGCGGAATGGGCAGGAAGCAAAAATTCAGAAAGATTATGTGTTCAATTATTTCATGAAATGGTGTAGTAATTTCATGGATGTGCACAGTTTTTTTTTGTTGCTAGATATATTATACATTATACCCAGTTTTTTATTTTCTCGGAAATATTTTGGAAAATATTGGTTTTTTGCTATGTTTATGTTTATAGGCTCCTTTTCATTTTGGGCTTATGGTACCAATGGATTAAGAAATGGTTTGGCAACCTCCTTATTTATTTTAGGCCTTTATTTCTATAACAGAAAAGTGCTCATGTATATGATTTTTACTTTAGGTTATTTCATGCATGCATCTTTAATTATACCTATTGCTGCATTTGTGGTGTCGGGAGTTTACAAGAACCCTAAAATATATCTTTATATTTGGTTTGCCTCCATACCGTTATCATTGGTAGGTGGCAGTGCCTGGACTACTCTATTTGCAGGTTTAGGCTTTGAGGATCGGACATCTGGTTATCTCACCAATTCAGAAGAAAATTTAGAACAGTTCTCTCAAACAGGTTTTCGATGGGATTTTTTGTTTTATAGTGCTTCAGCTGTTTTTATAGGCTGGTATTTTATTTTTAAAAAACAGATTGTAGACCGGTTTTATATCCACATTTTTGGGGTATACACTATCGCTAATTCTTTTTGGATTTTAGTAATTACAGCCGCTTTTAGCAATCGTTTTGCTTATTTGTCATGGTTTCTCATGCCAGCGGTCTTTATATACCCTATGTTTCGTTACAAAATTTGGAAAGATCAGTACAAAACCTTTGCTCTTATTCTTTTTGCATATTTTATGTTTACTTATTTTATGAATGTTATTAAAGGAAAATGAAAAAAATAACCGTATTTACACCGACTTATAACAGAGCACATCTTTTGCCCAAACTTTATGAAAGTCTGAAAAATCAAACCTCTAAAAATTTTAAATGGTTGATAATAGATGATGGTTCTGTGGATAATACCAAAGAAGTTGTAGAGGCATGGGGCAAAGAGAATGAAATTGAAATCATCTACCATTTTCAAGAAAATATGGGTATGGTCGCAGCTCATAATACGGCTCATTATATCATGGATACCGAGCTCTGTGTATGTATTGATTCGGATGATTTTATGCCACACAACGCAATAGAATTAATTCTAGACCTTTGGGAAAAACATGGCTACGAAGAGTGCGCAGGTATGGTGGGACTAGATGCTTATACTAACGGTAATATAATTGGGACTAATTTGCCCAATGTAAAAGAAGCCAAATTCTCAGAACTTTATACAACCTATAAAATAAGCGGAGACAAAAAATTTGTACATAATAGAAAAGTTTTCAACAAGTATCTCCCTTATCCAAGATTCGGAAATGAAAAATTTCCAGTGACCAGTTATTTATATCTTTTCATAGAACAACAGCATAAGCTTTTGGTATTCAATGAAATTTTCTGTATTGTAGAATATATGGAGGATGGACTGTCAAATAATTTGATTAAGCAATATCGCGAAAGCCCAAATTCATTTGCTTATTACAGATTGGCAAAAATGAGATTTGCTCTTAATTATAAAGAAAAATTTCAAAATACTATTCACTATATATCCTCAAAATTATTAGGAGATAGCAAAAATCTTCTTAAAGACTCACCTGCAAAATTAACTACAATCTTAGCTTTTCCATTTGGTCTGCTTCTATATTTATATATAAAGAATACAAAGAAAACAGCTGTTAATAAAAAATTAAATAAATAGAAAATGAAAGCGATAATTGTTCCGGCAATAACGGATATGAATAAAGGAGATCAAGCTTTGGTTTGGGAGAGTTACCGTTTGGTAAAAGATACAGGACTGTATGGATCTGTTTTTATTCTTAATTCGGGTGAGACAGAAGAAGAGAGAGAAAAATTGAGCGGGCAAACCAGACGAAGAGGCTATCCTGTTCTGGAGAATATTCTAAAACACCCAAGACGAGGACGCCATAAAAATGAAGAGCATATCCAAGAATCAAAGCTGGAATTAGCAAAACAAATTAAAAATGCAGGTTTAGATTTTTTGAGTACCAGATTTTTGATATTGATTGCGAACATTCCATTTCTTATAAAGATTTTTTACAATAATAAAGTTCAGAAAACTGTTTCAGAATTCAGAAACTCAGATACAGTTTTTGTAAAAGGAGGAGGTTTTATTCATGCTTACGGGGAAAGAACTGCACCCTATCTTATGTGGTATTTTTTATTCTACGTAAGACTAGCCAAGAGAATGAATAAGAAGGTGGTTTTCCTTCCCAATTCATATGGGCCTTTTAAAGGATTGACAGTAGAATCACAAGTGAAGACTGTTTTCAATAAATTAGATCTGGTGTATGCAAGAGAGAAAGTTTCGGCGGATGCAATGTCTAACCTTCTCGGAAAGAATGTTCCTGTAGAAATGGATCTAGGATTTTTCCTACAGAAAGGATTAGAAGAAAAAGCAATAGAATTATTAAATAAATACAATCTGTCACCAAATGATAAAATAGTAGGCATAACAGTGAGGCCATGGAGATTCCCAGGAAAAGAAAACCCTACGGAATTATATGAAAAATACCTTAACTCTGTTCGTGAACTTATAGATTATTCTGTAAAAAAAGGATATAAAGTAGCACTGTGTAATCAATCAATAGGTCCCAATTCCCATGAAGATGATCGTAATGCTATTAAAGATCTCTTGAAAAAAATTGAAAAAAATAACAATGTGGTTTGGATCAATGAGAATTTGGATTGTGATGATCTAAAGGCCTTATACTCGTTTTTCTCGATTTTTGTAGGTACACGTTTCCATTCAGTTATTTTTTCATTGACTTCTTTGGTGCCTTCTATTGCAATTGGATACGGAGGTAACAAAGCAAAAGGTATCATGGGAGACTTTAATTTTGATGAATTTGTTGTGCAGATAGATGATGTTACAGGAACTGGCTTGATTAAAATGTTTGATGAAATCTCTGATAATTATGATTTAAATAAGAAAAAGATCAATGATTATCTCTATAAATTAGATGTAAGTCGAAATAAAATCATATCAGATATAAAAGAATTATATCAAGGCACAAATATCCCCAAATAATATATCTAAACCTCTCATAATGAAACATAAGATTTTCAGACTGTCAACAGTTCCAATTTCTCTTAATTCTTTATTGAAAGGACAATTAGGGTTTTTAAACAAGTATTTTGAAATAACAGCAATTTCAGGAAAAGGGACTGATTTGAAAGAAGTTAAAAATAGAGAACATGTAAATGTATACCCTATAGAGATGCAACGTCAGATATCTCCACTCAAAGATTTTGTCTCCCTTATAAATCTCTACAGATATTTTAAAAGAGAAAGACCTGATGTTATACACTCGATCACTCCCAAAGCCGGATTATTATCTATGCTTGCTGGCAAGTTGGCTGGCGTTCCGATAAGGATGCATACATTTACAGGATTGATATTTCCATATAAAAAAGGGATGATGCAAAAGATATTGATAGCAATGGACAAGCTTTTGTGCTATTGTGCAACCAATATTTACCCAGAGGGTCAGGGTGTCAAGAATGATTTAAAAAAATTCAGGATAACCAATAAACCTTTAAAAATAATAGGAAATGGGAATGTGAATGGAATTGATTCCACTTATTTTGATCCGGCTCTCATTTCAGAAAATGAAAAAGACATTCTAAGAAAGTCGTTAGCAATAGAATCAGATGATTTTGTATATGTTTTTGTTGGAAGAATCGTAAAAGACAAAGGGATTAATGAACTAATAGAAGCTTTTTCCGACATCAATCAGAAAAATCAGTATACAAAGCTCATTCTTGTCGGAACTTTTGAAAAAAAACTAGATCCTATAAAGCCGGAAACCGAAGCTTTGATCGAGGCTAATCCAAACATTATAACTGTTGGCTATCAGAAAGATATAAGACCATATTTAAGCATTTCTGATTTGTTTGTTTTCCCAAGCTATCGTGAAGGATTTCCCAATGTTTTACTGCAGGCTGGGGCTTTAGGGCTTCCATCTATCGCAACAGATATCAGCGGTTGCAACGAGATCATTCGCGATGGCGTTAATGGTTATATCGTACCTTCAAAGAATCAGAAAGATTTGCATGATAAAATGCTGGAATTATTACAAAATCCTCAAATAGCAAAACAAATGGGTGAAAGGAGTAGAGATTTGGTCGTTCGAGATTATGAAAGGGGGTTTTTATGGAATGAGATCCTAAAAGAATATAACACGTTATTAGAAAAATAGACAATGTACAGGATTTTTTTTAAACGATTACTTGATTTCGTAGTTGCACTGATTGCAATTATTGTTCTTTCACCGATTTTCATTATCGTAACAGTGTGTTTGTATGTTGCAAATCAGGGTAAGCCGTTTTTCTTTCAGGAAAGGCCCGGATTGAAGGAAAAAGTCTTCAATATCATCAAATTCAAGACAATGAATGATAAGAAGGGGTCAAATGGCGAGCTTTTACCAGATAAAGATCGTTTAACAAAAATAGGAGCATTCGTAAGAAAAACATCTTTGGATGAACTGCCTCAGTTAATCAACGTTTTAAAAGGTGATATGAGTTTGATCGGACCACGCCCTTTGAGAACTTATTATTTGCCACTTTACAGCGAAGAACAAAAAAGGAGACACGATGTAAGACCAGGCATTACCGGTTGGGCTCAGGTGAATGGAAGAAATGCCATTTCATGGACAAGAAAATTTGAATTGGATATTTATTACGCAGATCATATCTCTTTTCTATTGGATGTTAAGATTATACTCCTTACAATAAAAAAAGTAATTATTAGAGAAGGCATATCGCAAGAAGGACAAGCAACAGTCGAACGTTTTAATGGGAAAAATTAATGAAAGAAAATTGTGTAATCGTAGGAGCAGGAACATATGGACAAGTATATGCAGAATATCTGAAAGATGAATATAATATACTTGGTTTTATAGATGATAATCAGACTCTTCAGAATATGAAGATCAATGATGTCAAGGTTTTGGGAGATTTTGATTTTCTGTTAAGTAACATTGATATTTCAACTAATGTTTTTATTCCTATAGGAAATAATAAGGTAAGGGTTCAGCTATTACAGAGAACGATTGAAAAGGGATTCAAAACGCCTAACTTCATACATGGAACGGCGAAGATTCATCCTTCGGTAGAGATTGGAAAAGGGGTTTACATTCTACCGGGAACTCAGATTATGCCTTTGACTCAAATAAAAGATTTTGTTTTAATAAGTATGGGAGTTAATATAGCGCATCATAATATCATAGACCAAGGCTGTTTCTTTTCACAAGGAAGCAATATCGGAGCAAATATTCATTTTAATAGCAATGTTTTTTGTGGAATTGCTTCTACTGTAATGACCGGTGTCAAAGAAGTCGGAGAAAATAGTTTAATAGGAGCGGGTGCGGTTATTATAAGAGACGTTCCCGATTTTGCAGTGGTCGTAGGCAACCCTGGAAAAATTATAAAATATAACAACACTAAGTAGATATTACTCTCCAAAACTTCCAGAGTCTTAAATGGCACAACGTTTGTAAATTGTAGAAAATATAATTATAAACGAAAAATTTAACAATATGAAAAAATTATTATTTGGTGCATTAACGATTGGAGCAGGTTTATTATCTACAACCAAAGCGCAGATACAAGAAGGAAACTGGATGGTAGGAAGTAGCTTGGTGACAAGTAACTTTGGCCTAAATACAGGTGCAGGATATGATTTCTCTATTCAGCCAAAAGCAGCCTATTTTATCAAAGATAATACAGCATTGGGAGGTTATGTTAATTTAGGTTTCATGAAACCGGGTAAAGGGCAGTCAACACAATTTAATTATGCGGTTGGTGCTTTGGGAAGATATTTTCTTTCACCGGGTGAACAAGGGGTTGATAATCTTTTGAATCACGGGCGTTGGTTCTTCGAGGGTAATGTTGGTATAGGCGGAACATCCGTAGAAAACGGAATTTCTACAACAGGTCTTGATTTCGGGGTCGGTCCTGGTTATTCTTACTTCATCACCCCAAATATCGGAATCGAAGGTTTAGTAAAATATAATGGAGTTGCAGGTTTCGGAAATGAAGGTCTGACTTCAAAGATCAGTTTCAACGTAGGTTTCAGTATTTATCTACCTTCTGGTCAAGCCAAAAGAATTGCGAATGAAGCTAAATAATTTAAGATAATATTATAACATTAGCCGGCTTTTTGTCGGTTTTTTTATTAAATTGAAATCATGGAATATTTACACACGGTCTATGCCGTTCTACAGAGGTGGTATATTAGTTTTGCAGAACTTACTCCCAGATTGATTGTCGGGATATTGGTATTTCTATTTTTCCTAATGACAAGCACTTATCTAAGTAGATGGTCTGTGAAACTGTTTCACAAATTCTTTCCAAAGACCAAGAGCGATTCTGTTGTTACTCTTATTGCAATATTCAAATTTCTTATCATTTTGATGGGAACTTTCATTGCTTTGGAGATCATGGGTTTCAGTGGTTTCTTTATGAAGTTCTTAGGGAGTTTAGGTGTTGCCGGGGTGATTGCCGGGGTTGCATTAAAAGATTTGGTTTCAAGTATGTTCTCTGGAATGCTGGTAAGTGTGGACAAGGCTTTTAAAATAGGAGACTATGTTACGATTGGCGGCAATTCTGGGACAGTGCAAGATATTGGATTATTGACAACCAAGCTCATTACGGATGATGGTAAAAAAGTTTATATTCCGAATCAGGTGATTTTTAACTCACCATTTTTCAATATTACAGCATCACCGCAACGCAGAATTATATTTAATTTAGAAATTCCTGTTGGCGAAGATATTGATAAAGCTAAAAATGTAATTTTAGCAACAATCAAAACATTACAACACGTTGATAAAGCTGATACAACTGATGTTCTTTTAACTGATGTGAAGCAAGGTGTTTTCACTCTTCAGGTAAAATTCTGGTTGGAAATTGGAAGTGATTTTGGAAAACTGAAAAGTGTCGCAATTATCAAAATCAATGAGACATTAATGAAAGAAGGAATCAATCTTGTTACACCAACGAGTATTAATATTACCAATGCAGAACAAAATCATTTAGAAAATAAAGAATAATTTTAGATTGATCATGATCTAAACTTTATAAAAAAGAAACCCGATTCTTAATGAGTCGGGTTTTATATTTATTTAAAATTTTAGTCTTAGGCCAAAACTTCTTTTACTTTGTTTGCAGCTTCTTCCAAAGTGATCGCAGAGTGGATCGGCAATCCAGCTTCGTCAATCAGTTGTTTCGCTTCTACTGCATTTGTACCTTGTAATCTTACGATCAATGGAACAGGAAGGCTTCCCATAGCGTTGTAAGCATCAACAACACCTTGAGCAACTCTGTCACATCTTACGATTCCTCCGAAGATGTTGATCAAGATTGCTTTTACGTTCGGATCTCTCAGGATAATTCCGAAAGCCGTTTGAACTCTCTGTGCATCAGCAGTTCCACCAACGTCGAGGAAGTTTGCAGGATTTCCACCAGATAATTTGATGATGTCCATAGTTGCCATTGCTAGACCAGCACCGTTTACCATACAAGCAACGTTTCCGTCCAACTTCACGAAGTTAAGACCAGCTTCCCCAGCTTCAACATCCAATGGATCTTCTTCTCTTGTATCTCTCAACTCAGCAAGATCTTTGTGACGAAACAATGAGTTACCATCCAAAGTTACTTTAGCATCTACAGCGATGATCTTGTTATCAGAAGTTTTCAAAACCGGGTTGATTTCGAAAAGAGATGCATCGATTCCTACGTAAGCGTTATATAATGAAGTGATGAATTTTGTAAATTCTTTGAAAGCATTACCTTCCAATCCAAGACCGAAAGCAATTTTTCTAGCCTGGAAACCTTGTAGTCCGTAAGCTGGGTCAATCACTTCTTTGTGGATCAAATGAGGCGTTACTTCAGCAACGTGCTCAATGTCCATTCCACCTTCTGTAGAATATACGATGGTGTTTTTTCCAAGAGCTCTGTCCAAAAGGATAGAAACATAAAATTCTTTAGTTTCAGTTTCTCCAGGATAATATACATCTTCCGCAACCAATACAGAGTTTACTTTTTTACCTTCAGCAGAAGTCTGCGGCGTGATCAGCTGCATCCCGATGATGTTTCCGGCGTTTTCCTTAAGTTTATCCATATTAGGAGAAAACTTAACACCTCCACCTTTTCCACGTCCACCAGCGTGGATCTGAGCTTTTACAACCCAACCTTGTGCACCGGTTTCAGCAGTTAATTTTTCAGCAGCAGCAACTGCCTCATCTACGTTGTTTGCAACAAAACCACGTTGGATGTTAACCCCGTATTTTGCTAAAATCTCTTTTGATTGATACTCGTGAAGATTCATAATATATTATTGATTAATTTTTAAATTTTATAAGATTGACAAATTTAAGAAAAAGTGACGAATTACATTATATAAATGTCTGATTGAAATCAGTTTTCGGAATAACTTGCTGTCAATACATTCTCCCTACTTCTTTACAGATTTCCAGATATTCTTTCGGCATATTGGATGAACCAAATCCCGTTTCATAATATTCGTCGGAATGTGGAATATAGATGCTGTACTTTTTACCGAACGGAAAAAGCGGAATGAAAAACAATTCGAAATAATTCTTATAAACCGAGACAATAGCATTTGCCATAAAGCCATTTTTCAAGACTTTACGCTCTTCTTTTCCTGCGAGTTTGGTTTTGATTCCGAAGATGAAGAACATTTTGGTTAGTTAAATTTCGTCTTAGTAAAATACCAAATCAGCATTCCCCAGGAGATAATCATAAACAAACCTCCAAGTGGTGTGATTGGACCAAGAAATTTCAAATTAACGCCCCAATAATCTTGAAAACTCAAGAAATAAATACTGACAGAAAACAAAAATGCGCCAGCAATCATCAAAATCGAAATCCATTTTTCAGATGAGGTTTCAAATTTTAAAATGTAGCCAACAATCAACAAAAAGAAAGCCGCATAGATTTGATATCTCACACCGGTTTCAAAGCTTTCCAATCTTTCTACAGATAATATTTTTTTGAAAGCGTGTGCGCCAAATGCGCCAAGAACTACAGATAACAAACCGTAGATTCCGCCTATGATTAAAGTAAAGTTTTTCATTTTTATAATTCTCCTTTTTGATTTAAAATAATAATCTTTCCAATTAGTGTAATGATTCCCAAAGCGATAAACAGCCAAGAAAACCTCTTGGAACTTGCAAATCCTGGATTATTCGTTATCTTCAAAAATATTCCGAAAACCAAGATCAGTGCTGATAAAGCTAATCCAAACATAATCTTATTTATTTCTCAATTTCTCCAATTCCGAAATCACTTCGTGATGACTCACCGTTTTATCTTTGAAATAAGTCACAAAATGCTGTTTCTCTTCTTCCGTCGCTCCAAACTGGTTCAAAATATTGAAGAGATGCATCTTCATATGACCTTTTTGGATTCCCGTAGTTACCAAAGAACGAAGCGCGCCAAAGTTTTGAGCTAATCCAGAAACCGCCAAAATACTCATCAATTCCTGAGCAGAAGGTTTTCCTAAAAGTGCTAAAGAGAATTTAACCAAAGGATGAAGATTAGTCAATCCGCCAACAACACCAACAGAAATAGGTAAATCAATCCAGAATCTGAAAATCCCATTGTCTGTTGTACAATGCGTTAAAGAAGAATATTTTCCGTTTTTCGATGCATAAGCGTGGGCGCAAGCTTCCGTCGCACGAAAGTCATTTCCGGTTGCGATAACCACAGCATCCACACCATTCATAATACCTTTGTTGTGAGTTGTTGCTCTATAAGGCTCGATTTCGGCAATCGTCACAGCACGTTTGAATTTCCACGCAAATTCTTCGTTGGAAATACCGCTGTCGTCTTTCAAATCTTCAATTTTACAGGAAACTTCGGCTCTTACGACGCAATCCGGTGTGTAATTGGAAAGAATATTCATTACAATTTGAAGCGATTCTTTTTCTTCCTGAGAAAATTCTGCTTCTTTCGCCACTTCTTCTTTCAAAGTTTTCCCGAATTGCTCCAGGCAGGAATTAATAAAATTCGCACCCATCGAATCTACCGTATCAAAGCTTGCTTTCAGCTGGAAATAATTTTCCAGTTCGGCAGTTTTATCAATGAGTTTGATATCCAGGATTCCGCCGCCTCTTTTTCTCATATTGGCAGTGATATCTTCCGTTTCTTCAAGCAATTTTTTCTTCAATTTAAAATTGAAAAAATGAAGCAGTTTATGAGGCTCAACATTCAGTACAAAATGTGTATGACCGAGTTTTTCTGTGTTGATAATTGTTGTTTTGAAACCGCCTTTATCAAGCCAGAATTTTGCAGCTTTGGAAGCAGCAGCAACCACCGAACTTTCTTCCACAGCCATTGGAAGTGCCAAAAGTTTTCCGTCAATCAGGAAATTCGGAGCAATTCCGTAAGGCATATAAAAATTGGAAATCGTGTTTTCCGAGAACTCTTCGTGAAGTTTTTGCAAGTCGTGGTCGTTATTCCAATATTGTTGTAAAATCTGCTCGTAACTTCTGTCGTTACTCAGATATTCCGAAATAAGCCAGTCGATTTTTCTTTGTTTGGAAAGTTTTGAAAACCCTTCAACAGGTTGATGATTCATAATCTGTTTTTTGAGTTGTAAAGATAGAGATTTGAGTTTAAAAGTTGAGATTTGGAATTAGGAAGTTTGTAGATTTGCGCAATATTAAGATTCGTAGTTAAAAGGTATAAATGAAAAAGGAGTTTAAAATAATACTGATGTTTTTATTAAGTTTTAATTTAAAAGCACAGGTTTTTTCTGATAAAATTGATAGTATAAGAACTCAATATAAGATTCCGGCCTTAGGTATCGCAGTTTTGACTTCTGATTCGGTTTTGGAAATGAATGTGTATGGAATTAATAAAATACACTCGGATTCAAAGATTGGGTTAAAAAATAGATTCCATATAGGGTCTAATACCAAGGCGGTTACCTCATTTATTGCTGCAGATTTGGTTTCAAAAGGAAAAATCAATTGGAATACGGGATTCTTCAGCTTGTTTCCCGAACTTAAAACCACTCAGAACGAAGCGGATTTTACTTTGGTTAATCTCCTTAATTTCAAAACTCCTTTAACTTCATTTTCTTATGATACTGACATTCCTAAATCACTGAAAATGACGGGGACCAATCAGGAACAACGTTATAAAATTGCAAAATATCTTTTGGGTAGAAAAAGTGTAGATAAAAATGAAGATAACTTATATCTCACCAATCTTGGATATGTTTTAGCAGGTTTGATGCTGGAAAAAGCTAGTCGCAAAAGTTACAATCTGCTGGTTGAAGAGTTAGGCAAAAATCTGGGCATTACCTTTCAGTTCGGGAGTCCGAATGTAAAAGATAAAATGCAGACTTATGGACACGATAGTGAATTAAATCCAATCAATACGGAAAATATAAAATTAAACTGGCTCTTAACTGCAGGTAATCTTAATATATCGCTCACTGATTATTCGTTGTTCATTCAAAATTACTTGCAGGGAATCCAAGGAAAGGGAAAAATATTGGAACAAAATGTTTTTGACCAGCTTTTATTTGGATTTCCGAAATTTTCATTTGGATGGTTCAATATGACAAATGATAAAGGAACATCTTTTATCCGCAATTTTGGAAACGCCAATGGTTTTATGTCTTCAGTAACCATAATGAAGGAAAAGAATTTAGCTATCATTATATTGGGTAATGTATCTTCAGGCCTTGCTCAGGAAGGAATTGAAAAGGTTTTTGAAACTTTGGAAGAAAAATATCATAAATAATCAGCGTTTTAATTTTAACATATTTTGTTAATAAGTTAGTGCATATAATGCTTGACTTTCGCATTAATGGAATTATTTTTGACATTCAATTCTAAATCAATTCTACGAAAAATAATCCTCCAAAAATGAACTTCGACCGCATCAAAGAAAAACTCGAAATACTTGCAGATGCTGCAAAGTACGATGTCTCGTGTTCTTCCAGTGGTGGAAAAAGAAAGAATAATGGAGGATTGGGAGATAGCTCTGCAAGCGGAATTTGTCATACTTACACAGAGGACGGGCGTTGTGTCTCACTTCTCAAAATCCTTCTCACCAATCATTGCATTTACGACTGCATCTATTGTGTTTCCAGAAAATCGAATGATATCAAACGGGCTGCTTTCACAGTGGAAGAAGTCGTGGATTTGACGATTAGTTTTTACAGAAGAAATTATATCGAAGGTTTGTTTCTGAGTTCAGGGATTTTCAAAGATGCGGATACGACAATGGAACGTTTGGTTCGGGTTGCGAAAAAGCTGAGAACTGAACATAATTTCAATGGTTATATTCACTTAAAATCGATTCCTGGAGCGAGTGATGATTTGATGAATGAAGCGGCACTTTACGCTGATAGACTTTCCGTCAACTTAGAAATTCCAACCGAATCTGGTTTGAAATTATTAGCGCCTGATAAAAATCGTGAAGATATGCTTCAGCCGATGAGAATTGTTCAGAAAGGAATTCAGCAATATAAAGATGAGAAAAAAATCATCCGAAGTGTTCCGAAATTTGCACCAGCCGGACAATCAACCCAAATGATTGTGGGGGCAACCAATGAAAATGATTTGCAAATCATCAAAGTGGCTGACCATTTCTATAAAAATTACGGTATGAAACGGGTTTATTATTCGGGTTATATTCCTGTGACTGTGGATAATCGTTTGCCGGCCATCACGGCGGAAGTTCCTGTTCTAAGAGAAAACCGTTTGTATCAATCAGATTGGCTGATGCGTTTTTATGGTTTTAAAGCCGATGAAATTCTGGATTCAGGGATGCCATTTTTGGATTTGGAAGTGGACCCGAAATTGAGTTGGGCATTGCGGCATCTGGAACAATTTCCTGTCAACCTTCAAACTGCGGATTACAAAATGATTCTCAGAATCCCGGGAATTGGTGTGAAAACAGCTCAGAAAATTGTGAGTGCAAGACAGTTTCAAGTTTTGACAATTGACCATCTTAAAAAATTGGGAGCAGCTGTAAATCGGGCTAAGTATTTCATTGATTTCACTTATGGAAATCCATTTCTGAAACATTTAACAGATTTGAATCTAAGGAAATTAATTATCGGTGGAAGTCAATCCAAGTTTCAGAATCAGTTTTCCCAACAATTGACTTTGTTCTAAATAGAATAGCTTCGAAAGCCTCAGCCTGAACGCTAAATCTTTCAAACTTTCAAATTCCTAAACTCTCCAACTCAAAAAATGACAACTCTCCTCTACGATGGTAGTTTCGACGGACTTTTTACAGCGATATTTGAAGTTTTCGAATACCGTTATCAGGATGTGGAAATCAAAAATAGAGAAACTTTCCAACAGGAAAATATGTTCGCAGAGATTCACGAAGTTATTACTCAACAGGAAAAATCGGAAAGAGTCCTTAATAAATTAGAAAAAAATATTGGCAAGTCAGGTATCAATCAATTATTAAAAGTCTTTTTATCAGAAGATTCTGAAATGGAACAATTGATTTTATCTGCCATAAAACAATCTGTTAAACATCCAAACGAAAACATTCTTCAGAATTTTGCAAATGATGATATTCTAAAAATCGCCAAAATCTGCAAATCCGTGAGTCGGGAAAGACACAGGATGACTGCTTTTGTAAGATTCGAGAAAATGCAGGATGATATTTATTTTGCAAAAATAGACCCGGATTTCAATGTTCTGCCTTTAATCAGAAAACATTTCAAAGACAGATATGCCGACCAGAAATGGATGATTTATGACCTTCGAAGACATTACGGATTGTTCTACGATTTGGAAAACTGCGACTTCTTCTATCCTGATGGAAATCTGAATCTCAATCAATACAAAGAAAAATTCCACGACGAAGAAAAAAAATACCAAACGCTTTGGCAAAGCTATTTTACCAAAACCAATATCAAGGAACGGAAAAATACCAAACTCCACATTCAGCACGTTCCGAAGCGGTACTGGAAATATTTAACCGAGAAATATAATTCTTAACTTACATCAATGTGAGGGCAATCTCAGCGGACTAAATTTGCATCATAATTAACAACAAAATATTAAAATTATGGCAACTAAATGGTTATTGGACCCAACGCATAGCGAAATCACTTTCAAAGTAAAACACTTGATGATTTCCAACGTAAAAGGAGAATTCACGACTTTCAACGCAGAAATCGATGCAGAAGACGATACATTTGCGAACGCAAAAGTTTCAGCTTTCATCGATACGGATTCTATTTTCACCAACAACACAGACCGTGACAATCACCTGAAATCTGCGGATTTCTTCAACGCAGAAGCTAACCCGAAAATCACTTTCGAGGCGACTACTTTGAACGGAGATGTTACAGGAAACCTTACAATCAACGGCGTTACAAAACCAGTAACATTGGACGTGGACTTCGGCGGAATCAACTCTGACCCTTGGGGAAATACCAAAGCAGGTTTCTCTTTCGAAGGAAAAATCAAAAGAAGCGACTTCGGTCTGACCTGGAACGCAGCTTTGGAAACAGGCGGCGTAATGGTGAGCGAAGAAGTAAAACTTGCAGGCGAATTGCAGTTTGTAAAACAATAAAAGAATACAATAGTATTTATAGTTTGAGTTTTTTAAAGTATAAACAGAGTTCGCTTTGTTTATACTTTTTTTGATTTTGAGAATACATAAAAACAAACAGTCAATATAAAAACACAGCTTTGTCATTCGGTAGAAATCTCAACTGCTGAGATTCCTACCGAATGACAAATATTATGTTAAATTAAAGATTTGCTGAATCTGCCAAATCCGCGAGAAACAAAACTCAATCAAAACTTACTACATACTTACTTTTTTACAAAAAATTATGAACCTCAACGACCTTTCAAAAATATCTGACAACTTCCGAACCACAGAAAAGATGCCGGTTCTGTTTTTAGGACACGGTTCTCCGATGAACGCTATCGAGGAGAATGTTTTTGTTCAGGGATTCAGGAATATCAGCAAGGAAATCCCGAAACCGAATGCCATTATCTGTATTTCTGCGCATTGGTTTACGAGAGGAACTTTTGTAACGGCGATGGAAATGCCGAAAACCATTCACGATTTTTATGGTTTTCCAAAAGAATTGTTCGATGTTCAATATCCTGCAAAAGGAAGTCCGGAATTGGCTGAAGAAACGGCTGGATTATTATCTCCGGTTTTGGTGGAAGAAGACCACAATTGGGGATTGGACCACGGTGCCTGGTCAGTTCTCAGACACCTTTATCCTGATGCGGATATTCCGGTTATCCAGTTAAGTATTGATTATACAAAACCACCTCAATATCATTTTGATTTAGCAAAAAAATTATCCAAACTCCGCGAAAAAGGAATCCTTATTATCGGAAGCGGAAACATTGTTCATAATCTCCGGTTGATTGACTGGAAAAATATTGATACCGTAGGAGCCGGCTGGGATTGGGCAATAGAAGCACGAGAAAAAACCAACAATTGGCTTTTGGACGGCGATTTTCAAAAACTCATCGATTATCAGAAACAAGGTTCGTTTTTGCAATATGCAATTCCGACACCTGACCACTTTCTGCCAATGATTTACAATCTCGGACTGAAAGAAAAATCAGAAGAATTATCATTATTCAATGACTCGTTGATTGGCGGCTCATTGAGTATGACATCGATAAGAATTGGTTAATTTTTAAATAATTCTTTTTATAACTAAAAAATTAGTAATATTGTTTTAATGAAAAGAATATTACTTTTTTGCTTTTACTTTAGTTTTGTCTGCTGTTGCTTTTCTCAGATTATTTCAGGAAAAATCCAAACTGAAAATGGGAATTTGATTTCCAATGTTAATGTCTATCTTGACGGAACTAAAGTTTCAACAGTTTCTACTAATGACGGAAGTTTTCAACTTGATGTTCAAGGACAAAAAAGTGGAAATCTGATTTTCCAGAAAGATAATTACGAAACAAGTATTTTTCCACTTAATCAAGCTATCGGAAAATCAGTCAAAGTGATTATAAACCCTATTAAAGAGATTGAAGAAGTTGTCATTATTCCTTACACAGAGCAGGCTTATAAAGATTTTATCAATTACTTTTTAGATAAATTTATTGGGTTTGATAGGGAAGGAGTTTCTATAAAAAATCAACGCACGCTTAAATTTTCTTACGATAAAAAGAATCAATTTCTGAAAGTAAAAGCGCCACAGACTTTGATTATCGAAAATAAAAATCTAGGTTACAGTATTCAATATAATCTCATCAACTTTGAGGCGGATTTTAAAAACAAAACCAATAGTTATTTAGGAACTTCTTTTTTCAAAGAAACCAGCAATAAGAAAAATGTAATTCTCAACCGGATGAATGCTTACCAAGGCAGTTTGATGCATTTTTTCAGGAGTCTTTATAACAATGAATTAGAAAAGGAAGGTTTCATCGTCAATCACGCCAAACGAATCCCGAATCCAAAGTACCCAACTGAAGCTGAATTGCAGAAGCTGGAAGATTATTTCAGTTTTATGAGAACTCAGAAAGTGATGACTGTAAATCTATCGCCGGAGTTGGAAGAAATCTCGCAGCGAAAAAATAAAAATTCTCCATTCGTCTTAGCAATTCTAAAGACGAAAATCAAAGAATCTGATTTCGCGAAACGTAAAGAAGGCAGACTGTTCCTTGATTTTAATGACTTATTAATGGTCAATTATCAGAAGTACTATTACGAAATCAAGAAAGATGAATTGATCAAATCGGCCAATGCTGTTTCTCAATCATCACTAATACATCCCGAAGCAGCAGAATTTGAGATTTTTCCGGAAGGTATTTGTTCGGAACCGGATTTGTTGATTTTGGAAGAGAGTTTTTCTAATCAAAATGTTTCGAAGATGCTGCCACTGGATTATCAGTTTGGGAATTGATTTTTTATTTTGAAAAGTTAAATATCTCGCTGATTTTGCAGATTCAGCAGATAATTACGTTAGAAAATCTGCAAAATCAGCGAGATATTTTATAATTCTTTCTCAAAACAAATACTATTATCAACACCAATATACTGTCCATAATTCGGAATAATTTTGTATCCACATTTGTTGTAAAGTGCAACAGCTTCCGTTTGTCTTTTGCCTGTCTCCAGAACTGTTTTTTCGTAACCTAATTCTTTTGCCCAGGTTTCTAATTCGTTTAAAATTTTAGAAGCTAAACCTTTCCCACGTTTCTCAGGAATTGTGAACATTCTCTTCACTTCCATCGATTTTGAATCCAATTCTTTTATCGCTCCACAAGCTACAGCTTCACCATTATCATAAATCACTATGCAATGTTTCAGCATATCGATTTTGTTGTATTGATTATAAAAAGTGTGTTCATCGCCATCCATCACAGCGAGATAAGCATCCAATTGTTTTACGAGATTTTGGAAGTGTGGATTTTCTGAGGTTGTTCTGAGGGTTTTCATTAATAGTTCTTTAGAATAATATAGTTTGAGTAAATTAGATTTCCGCTTTCAGTTATAGCATACCAATAGTTGTCAGATGGAAGATTTTGACCTGTTTTGTCTTTTCCATTCCATTTAAAATTGTCATCTAATTTTGTTTTCAAAATTATACCCCCTGTTTTTGTAAAAATTGTAATTTCATAATTATTCTTTACAATTGAATAATCAAAAGTAAAGTAATCATTTTTCCCGTCTCCATTAGGAGTAATCAGATTGAAAGGGATATTTCTTTTAAAAATTTCTTTACTCACACAGTTTTTTGAATTTTTCACAGAAAATACCAGATCTCCAAAGGGGAAATCATAAAAATAGCTGCTGTCTTGCCAATTAGAATGATTAATACTATAAAGAATAGGAATATCACTCCCGCTTGCAAAAACATTAATATATTTTTTTTGTAGATCTACATTATTGATGAAAATATCAGATTGGTTTACTATGGTTTTTTCAGAAGATTGACATTGTGTTATTTTATTTTTGGTAATAACTTCATATTCGCCTTTTTGAATTGTTTTCAGGCTGGCTGAATTTTCTGCTGGCAATAAAACGCCATCCAAATGCCATTGAAAAGAATAACTGGCTTCATCTAGACCTGTCTGTAATACCACAGGCGTGTGATCACCATTATAACACACTGTATAAGCCTTCTCAATTTTTATTTCGGGATATTTATTAATAATTAAATCAAAAGGGAAAATACCAATCAATGTATTGTTTTGCAAATTATCAATTCTGATATAGATTGTTTGGAAATACGGTGTTTTGTTGGTGTAAGGAAAGCTGATGGGATTCTTTTGGATATTTGCATCATTTATATTTTCATAAACGGTGTAGTTTATTTTGAATGCCTCGTGTTTACCCGCTGCTCCCCACCATCTCATATTGGTGGAATTTTTCAGGACTGTTCTGGTTGACATATCATCAACATTTATCTCATAAAGCTCATCTGGTGTTACACCATATAGTTTTCCATACTCGGAAGCTAATCCATAAGTCCTTTCTTTTATTTGACCAAGATCTTTGTAAGCGATGAAATTATTGTTACTATCAACTTCGACTTCGAAAAGAGAATCATAAACGGAAGTCCAGGATACATAGAATTTTCCATTCACTTTTACAAAATCACCAGATGGTCTTCCATAGCCAAAATTTTGCCAAGGAGAAAAATTAAAAAGCGCATTCTTTTCTCCTCTATAGACAATTGAATTTCCCTGTCCTGCATATAGATTATCTAAGTCATCAAAAGACATCGATTGAATTTCATAGCTTAGATTTGTTGCATTGGGGGAAAATGTACATTTTTCTTCATCAACTTTGTAGATTGAAGTAGGACTTTTTCCACCGGATACAAAAATTTCTTTTTTTGAATTAATTGCAATTTCATAAACAACCTTAATACTATCATTAGGCAAACATACATTTTCGATAGCAGGAGAAGTTGATAGGTTTTTAATTTTAAGAATACCTTGGTCTGGGCTTGATATGTACACTTCTGCTTCGCCAAAAAGGTCTGCGAAGACCATTTCCTTAAATAAAGTATAATCTATCTCTTGGAATTCATATCTACCATTTTTATTGACATCGCAAATTTCAAATTTATATTTTGATTGAGAAAATGTTAATAAAGAATAGAAAAAGAAAAATACTGTTAGGATATTTTTAGGGAGTACCATTTGTGTAACGATTTATGCGACTATAAATTTCTTCTCTCTAATCAACTCCGCAATCTTTAAAATATCTTCCCCAATCAATCGGTCGTCTTCTAATTTTGGAACCACAGAACGGATGATGTCATAATTTTTCTCAACAATTTTAGAACATTTTGCTGGTCTTCGGAATTCCAAACCTTGGGCAGCGAACATTAATTCGATAGCTAGAATATTTTCCAAATTCCCCAAAATCTGATTAAATTTTCTCCCCGAAATACTGCCCATAGAAACATGGTCTTCTTGTCCTAAACTTGTCGGTATAGAATCTGCTGAAGCTGGGAAACAAAGCGTTTTGTTCTCTGTCACCAATGCTGCGCTGGTATATTGCGGAATCATAAAACCGGAATTAAGCCCGGAGCTTTCTACTAATAATTTCGGTAAACCATATTTTCCTTCGAGAAGAAGATAACTTCTTCTGTCAGAAATATTTCCTAATTCTGCGGCAGCTAATGAAGCATAATCCAAAGGTAAAGCCATCAATTGTCCGTGGAAATTACCGCCGGAAATCGATTCTTCTGCACTGAGAACAATTGGATTATCGGTTACAGAATTTAGTTCTGTTTCTGCCATTTGTTTCAGATGTTCAAAGGCATTTCTGCTCGCGCCGTGAACCTGCGGAACACATCGCATAGAATATGGGTCTTGAACTCTGTCACAAAATTCGTGTGACTTTAAATTATCTGAATCTTGCAAGAAATTTCGCATTCTTTCTGCCACTTTTTGGCTTCCGTCGAATGGACGAATCTCGTGCAATTCTTTCTTGAATGGACTTGCAGAACCACGATAAGCTTCCAAACTCATTGATGCCGTCAAATCTGCCAAATCCAAAAGATATTCGAATTTTGCCAAACCTGTAATCGCATGAGCTAGAATAAACTGAGTTCCATTAATCAATCCCAAACCTTCTTTCGGGCCGAGTTTCAACGGCTGAATGTTATTTTTTTCCAAAACTTCGGAGGTGACTTTGATTTCGTCATTTTCCCAAACCTGCCCTAATCCCAAAAGCGGTAAAACCAAATGGGCCAACGGGGCCAAATCGCCAGATGCGCCAACAGAACCCTGTTCCGGCACAACCGGAATAATATCCAGTTCCAGCATCAGAATCAATCGTTCGATAACGTCTAATGAAACACCCGAATAGCCTTTCGACAAAGCATGGATTTTGGAAATCATCATTATTTTGGAGATGTTCTTATGAATGGGTTTTCCGACTCCAACAGCGTGGGAGATAATCAGATTGTGCTGAAGCTGTGCCGTTTCTTCTTCCGATATTTTGACATCGCAAAGTGGTCCAAAGCCTGTATTGATACCATAAACCGTTCTGTCAGATGCTACAATTTTCTGAACATTCTGTTGCGATTTTATGATTTGGTCTTTTGACTTTTGATTGAGTTGGGCTTTGGAAGGATTTTTTAAAATCTCTAAAACATCCTTATATCCCAATTGGTTGATTCCGTAAATCATCACTGAAAAAATTTTGGCTAAAAGTACACTTTTCGGGAGGAATTTTATTTATTAAAATGCTTTAAATTAAAAAGAGAAGAAATAAACAAGATGACAAAACTGCTTAACCACAAATAGAAGCCTAAACCTAATTCAGTAATTTTTGATGTTGAACCAGATTCGCTGATTAAAATAGAATTTAAATTGGCGAAAATTATAGCTAATAGGATTGAGATTAGACTCATTAAAATTCCTGCTTTTAATGATTTATTTATTAAAAAAATTGAAATTAAAAAGATAGGATTTGCTAGCCAAATAATAAATGGAATAAAACCTCCGCCCAAAAAGCTCATCCATCCAAGAGCAAATAGAAACAGAGAATTAGAGTAGGCATCTGAGTCAATTCTGTCAATAAAAAATGCAGGTTGAAATAATGAAACAATGAAAACAATTATACTTAATAGTATAAGCACAGTCTTGATATTTTTAGTTTTCTTCAGATTAAATAAGTTTTGTAACAAGCAAAAAGATTGTATATTTTTTATAGCTGTATTCAACGTATTTTTTTTCCATTTAGATTTAAATCAAAACCCCAACTCCTTCGCCTGACGAATATGAGCCAAATGATGACGACAATGCCATCCGTAGATCAAAATATTTTCTTTGAGCGAAATCTTCTCCGATTGTTCCGGATGAATCAATTCTTTGTTCAAATCTTCTTCGGAAAGACTTTTCAAAAGGTTAACCCATCTTGTGTGCAGAGCTTCCAAAAGTTGCAGCGATACCAAAGGCGAAAGCTGATTGTCAGGCAATTCTGCCCAAAGACTTTCTTCATAAGGTTTGATGGTCGGCAGATTTTCCGTCAATGCCAATTTGAATCTCACGTAACTGTTGATATGACTGTCGGCACAATGATGAACGATTTGTGAAATCGTCCAGCCATCCTGTCTGTATTTCAACTTTAAATCTTTGTCGTCAAGATTTTGAATCTCAGCCTTAACAAGATTGGGGAAATTTTCTATTTCCGAAATGGCGGAATTGATGATTTCTTTGGTAATCAATTCCGGTTTTGAGAATTTCCCAACTGGATATTTTAGTTCTTCCAAATTCATTATTTTAAATTCTTCATCAGGATAGCTTCCATTTTTTCGTAACCCAATTTATTCGGATGGATGCCATCTTCCGCGATTTCTTTTGGCAAACCATTTTTGTCGTCCTTCAAAACTGAGTGATAATCTACATAGGTCAGGTTATTTTTCTTGGCATAATCTTTAATCATCTGATTCAGTGCAATGACTTTGTCGGCAGGTTTCATATCCTTTCTCCATGGGAAATCGTAGGCCGGAAGTGCAGAGCAAAGTACGATTTTGATGTTATTCGCTTTGGCCAATTCTGCCATAGAAACGATATTACCAAAGACTTTGTCCAAAGAGATCGGACCTTGATTTTCCGCAATGTCATTGGTTCCTGCAAGAATGATGACACGTTTTGGTTTCAGTTTAATAACATCTTCTCTGAATCTCAGAAGCATCTGCGAAGTTACCTGTCCGCTAATTCCTCTTCCTACAAAATTATTCTTCTTAAAAAATTCCGGGTCTGTGGAAAACCAGCCTTCTGTGATAGAATCACCCATAAACACAGAGTTTGGAGCAATATTTTGGGAAAGCACTTCCTTATTTTGTTTTTGATATCTGCCAAAATTGGCAAAGTCCTGAGCGTATGACATTGTTGATAGTAATAATAGAGCAAATGCGATGGATTTCATATTTTCAAATTTGATTATCAAATATAGGAAATAAGAATAATGATACATTTTATTTCTTATTATTTAGCTGAACTAAGCGCCTTTATCTCAATTTTTTTATTGATGTAAAGGAATCGATGAATCTTCGATTTGCGAACCTTAAAATATTTTCAATAATTATAAAATAAATCTTTGCGGACTTGGCGTTCAAAATAATATCAATAATTTTACAAAATGGAAAACACTTCGAAAGACCCTTTGCACGGAAAAAGACTGGATGCGATTCTGGAAGAACTGCTGGAATATTACAAAGGTTACGGCGAATTGGGCAAACAAATCAACATCAAATGCTTCACCGGTGAAAATCCGAGTGTGAGTTCTTCTTTGAAATTTCTCAGAAAAACCGATTGGGCACGGGCAAAAGTGGAAAGTTTGTATCTGTATGTTCTGAGGCAAAAGAAAAAGCAAAAGCAATCGAAGAAATAAATCACCACAAAAGGCACAAAAGAGAACTCGTGATAAGAAAACTTTTGTGGTTAGAAAGAATTAATCCAAAAATTCTCCGCTCACATAAAACCAACGGTTCTGGATCATCTTAAATTGTGACAACTCGTGATGAACCTGAGGATTTCCTTCTTCATCAATATAAAAAGCTTTGAACTCTACTTTATTAGTTGAAGGTTTGTCTACAATTTCCAATTTTGTCCATTCATTGATTTCGCCCCATTCCTGCAAATCTTTTTTGTTGTGAAACTGTCTTTTGTTTGGAGAAGTCGTTTCCCAAAGATATTCACCGTTCGGGATGGCAAAAGCAGAAAAACGCGAACGCATCAATGCTTCCGCAGTTGGCGCAAATTTCTCTTTCAGATGATAAGGCTGGCAACAGTCTTCGTACAGTTTTCCGGAACAGCAGGGACAAGTCATTTTTATTAAGATTTCTGACCCCGAATGTACTAAAACTTGAAAATATCTCAGCCATATCACAATGGTTTTTCGGAGAATTAAAAAACTGATATTTATTAGCCTCCAAAACCTGAAAATGTCCTTATTGTCCTATTTTGTAAGTCAATGTCATTAGACCGAAGTTACCAGTAGAAGTAATTTTGTTTAGGGAAATGATTAGGCGGATCCTTATTTTAAAATTTAAAGATAAGATATTGATTCAATTTGTTTCCTGATATATTAAGATTATGGATACAAAAGAAAATAGTATAAAAAATTCAGATAAAATAGAAGAAACATTCAGAGATTCTGTTGGAACAATGGATGGGACGGGAACAAGAAAATGGGTTTTCCCAAGAAAGCCAAAGGGAAAATACACGAACTACAGAGAATATGTCGGGTATTCGCTGATTTTTTTATTTGTGATCATGCCTTTTCTGAAGATCAATGGAAATCCTGTTTTGTTGATCAACATTTTGGACAGAAAATTTTTTATTTTGGGACAGCCTTTTTATTTGCAGGATTTTTTCATTTTGGCTTTGGGAGCCGTGACTTCCGTTATTTTTGTAATGCTTTTCACAGTGGTTTTCGGAAGGATATTTTGTGGCTGGATCTGTCCTCAGACCTTATTTATGGAAATGATTTTCCGTAAAATCGAATATTGGATAGAAGGCGACCGAAATAAGCAAATGAAACTGAATAAACAAGCTTGGGATGAAGAGAAAATCAGAAAAAGAATACTCAAATGGTCTGTGTTTTTGGTGATATCGTTGCTGATAAGTCATATTATGTTTATGTACATCGTTGGTTATGAGGAGACGTTTAGGATTATGATGAGTGGTCCTGCAAAATATCCGACAAACTTTATTGTGATGTTGGTATTCACAGGGATTTTCTATTTTGTTTTTGCCTGGTTCAGAGAGCAGGTCTGTACTTTGGTTTGTCCTTATGGAAGATTGCAGGGTGTTTTGATAGATAAAAATACAGTCAATGTCTATTATGATTTCAAAAGAGGTGAGAATCGTGCAAAATGGCGAAATGGCGAAGACAGAGCGATTGCAGGAAAAGGCGATTGTATAGATTGTCAGCAATGTGTCGTGGTTTGTCCAACGGGAATCGATATCAGAAATGGACAACAATTAGAATGTATCAATTGCACGGCTTGTATCGATGCTTGTGATGAGATAATGGAAAAAGTAGGGATGCCAAAAGGGCTTATCCGATACGCGACCGAAGCCGAGATTGAAAATCAGGAAAAATTCAAATTTACAGCTAGAATGAAGGTAACTACTTTTGCGCTTTTTGCATTGATTGGTGTTTTGTGCCTGCTGATGTATGACCGAGGTTCGGTTGAAGCTAAGTTTATCAGACCAGCTGGTGCAGCTTATTTTGTGAGAGACGGAAAAATTACGAACACTTTTACCTACACGATTCTCAATAAGTCCAATGAGAAAAAAATGATGACAATAAAAGTCCTTTATCCAGAACATTCTGAGGTGACTTTTGCAGGTAAGGAAGATATTATTGTTAAAGGAGATGCGATAATAAAAGGGAACGTCAATATCAGTTTCCCGGAAAACGAGGTGAAGTTGTCGAAACAAAATATAGAAATAGGCGTTTTCGATGCCAATGGAGAAATGCTGGATTCCTACAAAACTTACTTCGAAGGCCCATTCAGATTCCAGTTTTAAATTGACATCAGTGCTTATGGTCTTTAACAAAAGCCGAAGGCGTCTGTCCTGTTTTTTTACGGAATACTCTTGCGAAATAAGAATATTCCTCGTAACCTAACCGGAAAGCGATATCCACAAGACCCTCATCAAGATAGATCAGCATTCTTTTGGCTTCCAGGATTGTTCGGTCGGCTATGATCTCCGAAACGGTTTTCTGAACAACGGTTTGAGTGATTCTGTTAAGATGTTTGGTTGTGAGGTTCATCCATCGGGCATATTGAAAAGCCGATTTTTCTTTGATGAAATTTAATTCTAATAATTCTTCAAAGTGTTGATAATGTTGGATGTGAGAGGTGTTTGCGTTCTGTGTTCCAATGATTTTTTCTTGTGAGAATAATCTGACCGTTTCTATATATAATTGAGAAATCAAAGACAAAATAAGATTTTCCGATAACAAAGCTGATGAAGAATTTTCATTACCAATTTTGATAAAAAGATTTGAAAATTCAACAATATTATTCGTCTCTAATTGAAGTTTCCTTGGATATTGAACAGAACTGAAAAACGGATATTGTCTTAATTTTTCATTCACGAAATGAAGGTCGAAGAACTCCTGTGAATGAAAAAATATAAATCCATCAATATCTTCCGACAATTGCCAGCTGTGGACTTGTCCAGGAGACATAAAGAAAAGACTGCCTGGAGAAACGTCATATTTTTGAAAATCAATCTCGTGAATGCCATTTCCTTTCGTGAAAATCATACAAGCATAAAAACCGTGACGATGAGGTTTTTCTATATGTCTGTGACTTTTTAATAAATGATTTTTAATCGAATTGAAATAAAAATCAGAATGCTTTGCTCCGGACTGAAACAAATCTATATTCAAAACTGATATTTCGTTGTGATTCATTTAATGAGTAAGCAACTATAAAGGAAATTCGGTCAGGCAAACCGAATTCCCTTTTGTGATTTATTCCCCAAAAGCCCTTTTCAGCAAACTCTCAACCTTTGGTTCTCTTCCTCGGAAATTTTTGTACAATTCCATTGGGTTTTTTGTTCCACCTGAGGAGAGAAGAATTTTATATTTCGCAGCAATTTCCGGATTGAAAATTCCGTTTTCTTTGAAATATTGAAAAGCATCAGCATCTAAAACTTCCGCCCATTTGTAAGAATAATAACCCGCAGAATAGCCACCTTGGAAGATATGCGAGAAACTTGGACTTGCTGCAGTTTCCGGATTACTTGGATAAATATTGGTCACCGCAGTTTTCTCCACTTCAAACTCTTTCACACTCTTATTCTCCAATGCTCCGACTTCTGTATGATAAGCCATATCCAATAATCCAAATCCAAGCTGTCTCAAAGTCTGATAACCTTCCATAAAAGATTTGCTTTGTGATAATTTTTCTATTTTTTCGGTTGGAAGAATTTCTCCGGTTTGGTAATGTTTTGCGAATGTTTTCAAGAATTCCGGTTCATAGCAATAGTTTTCCAAAAACTGAGAAGGCAATTCCACAAAATCCCATTTTACTGATGTTCCCGAGAGGTTCGAATATTGCGTGTCTGCCAAAACACCGTGAAGTGCGTGCCCAAACTCGTGAAAAAGAGTAGTGACTTCTTGGAAAGTTAATAAACTAGGCGTGTCTTTCGTTGGTTTGGTGAAGTTGCAAACAACCGAAATATGCGGACGGGAATTTTCTCCGTTTTGTTTGTATTGATTTTTATAACTCGTCATCCAGGCGCCGGCACGTTTCCCTTTCCTTGGATGATAATCGGCGTAGAGTAGCGCTTTGTAATTGCCGTTTTCTGTGATTTCGTAAGTTTTCACATCCTGATGATATTTCTGAACATCAGTAATTTCTTTAAACTCTAATCCAAATAATTTTCCGGCTAATCCAAAAACAGCTTCCTGAACTTTTTCCAATTGTAAATACGGTTTCAGTTCTTCATCATCAATATCGAATTTTTGCTTGCGTAATTTTTCTGCATAAAAAGTGTGGTCATAGCTTTGGATATCATCGATTCCGTCAACTTTTGCCAAAGATTTCAATTCTTCGATTTCTTTTTGAGCGTAAGGTGTTGCTCTTTCAAGAAGTTCATTTAGAAATTCGAAAACTTTTGCTGGCGATTGTGCCATTCTTTCTTCCAAAACAAAATCTGCATAATTCTTATAACCCAATAATTCTGCTTTTTCCTGACGAAGTTTTACGATTTCTTTAATCAAATTCTGATTGTCAAACTCTCCATCATCAAACGATTTTTTGCCATTAGCTAAAGCGAGTTCTTTTCTCAGTTCACGGTTTTCAGCGTAAGTCATTGCCGGGAGATAGCTTGGATATTGCAAGGTAATCAAGTAACCTTCCAGACCTTTTTCCTTTGCATCTTCTTCATATTGCTGAAGAATCGCTTCCGGAATTCCTTTCAATTTGTCTTTATTAGTGATATGTTTGAAATAAGCGTTGGTTGAAGCCAAAGCATTTTGTCCGAACTGAAGCGACTTGATGGATAAATCCATATTGATTTTCTCCAGTTTCTTTTTGTCTTCTTCGCTTAATAATGCACCGCTTCTTACAAAACCTTTATAAGTTTCATTGAGTAACATTTGTTGTTCCTCGTTCAATGACAAAGTGTCTTTTTGATCGTAAACACTTTTGATTCTTTCAAATAGTTTTTCATTTTGAGAAATCTTGGATGAAAATTCTGTTAAAAGTGGCGAAACTTCCTGTGCAATTTTCTGAATCTCGTCATTGGTCTCAGCAGAATTGATATTAAAGAAAATATTGGAAACTCTGTCCAGTTGTTCCCCGGAAAAAGCCATTGCTTCAATAGTATTTTCGAACGTTGGTTTTTCAGAGTTATTTGTTATTTCATCAATTTCTTTTTCAGAAGTTTTGATCAATTCCTGAAAAGCAGGCAGATAATGTTCTTCTTTGATTTCCTCGAAAGGCGATGTGGTATATTTGGTATTGAATTTTTCTAATAATGGATTCATTCTTTTGTTCTTAATTTATATTTAATGTAAAAAGCTCTTCGACTCCGCTCAGAGTGACAATTCTATTACTATTTGTTTTTAGCGATGTCAGGCTGAGTATTTCGACTCTGCTCAATATAAACTTAGTCGAAGCCTTTTTCTTATGGAGTTGAATTCACAAATTTAGTACCTAAAGTTGAAAGTATGACAAAATTGCGCCCCGACTTGAGTGGAGCTCTTTTTCTTTTTTGATAAAAAGAAAAAAGCGGGAACGGAAGGCGGATAAAGGCGCCCAAATCATCAATAATAAAAATGGAAAATAATTATTATCATAGGAAAAGTTTTTGTGTCTAAATTCTTTTTAGATTTGTTTTAAACTTAAAACTAATTTATTATGAAGAAATTTTTAAAAATCATTAGCGTCATTGTGGCAATAATCATTGCTTACTGTGTGATTGCAATGTTGTTTTTTGACAGTAAATGTCATAACAAACAATCTCTCGTTATCAATGCACCGAAAGAAAAAGTGTGGCAGAATGTGAACTCGATGAAAACTTTTAACACCTGGAATCCCTGGATGAAAATGGATCCGAACCTGACTGTGACTTATCGTGGGAATAGTGGCGAAGTTGGCGATGGCTACCATTGGAAAGGAAATGATGATGTTGGTGAAGGGGAACAGGAGATTACAGCAATTGTCCCAAACGAAAAAGTCGCCACAAAAATACATTTTATCAAACCAATGGACGACAATGCGACTTCGGATTTGCTTCTTGCTAGTGAAGATTCCGGAACCAAAGTTACCTGGACGATTGATTATGAAATTGAAATGCTTTTCAAACCAATGAAACCGCTAATGACCTGGCAAATGAACAAATCGTTCTCGGAAGGTCTTGGGAAACTGAAAGAACTTTCTGAAAAATAAAAAACAAAAAACGCCTCAGCTAGCTGAGGCGTTTTCATTTGATTTGAAAATTTATTTTTGTCTTATTTGATGATTAGTTTAGAAACCGCTAAACCTTCATCAGACTTCAATTGTACTAAGTAATTTCCTGTTCCGATTCCGCTTACAGAGAATGTTTCGTCTCCTTTTGCAGATTTCAGTCCGAAAGATTTTACCAGTTTACCGTTAAGGTCGTAGATATTGATTTGTCCGTTTTTAGCTTTGTTGTATCTGATTTTCAATAATCCGCCAGTTGCAGGATTCTGAACGATTTGTAATGATGTTTTATTTGCGTCAATCTTTGTTTCGTCAATTGCCAAAGCCGTCTGATTACCAAAAATTCTGAATTCTCCAGGCTGAAGCACAACAGTTGTGGAACTATTTGCATTCATAGAAGAATTGTCCATCAGGTTATACCATGTTCCGGCATACGGAAAACTAGGAGTGACAGTTTGAGTGGCAGTTGTAAAGTTGGCTACTACAACTACGTTTTTCAAAGAAGTTGAAGGTAAGGCATCATTCCAAACAAAAATTCTAGGTAAAAGATTTCCTGATTCCACTGTGAAAGTTGTTGTGTCAAAAACCTGACTAGATAATCTAATGGCTAATATTTTTGACCAAGTGTCGTAGATTGCTTTTCTGCTGGTATCTGTATCATAACCTAAAGTAAAAGCTACTGGTTTTGGAGATGTTCTGCAATCGTTACTGATCGTTCCGTTCTCACATCTGTTGATACTGAACTCATATCCCAATTCGCCGAATTGCCAAATCATTTTTGGGCCAGGAATAGTAAAGAAAACTGCACCAAAAGCTTTTTGTCTTTCTAATGCGGTAGCTAATGTTTTTACACTTCCGTTTCCATAAGTTAGATTCTTATACATCAGACGCTCTTCATCGTGACTTTCTCCATAGCTTACATTTCTTCTTTCGGAAAATCCGTGATTTTCAAAATCTGCTCTGTTAAAATTGCTGTTAGAGTCATAACCCATGGTGTTTTGTCCGAAAGGGCCTGTCAAATTATCCCACATCATTACGCCTTTTCCTTCATTGACTCTGTAGTTTGCCCATTGTTGTTCTTCCTGGTCTCCTCCAAGATGTTCAAAAATGATATAAGAAGTCGGGTCATATGACCATTGATAATCTGAGTATAATTTCAGAACATCAACTCTGTCTTGTTGGTAAGAACCTGTGCAAGATTCGTCAGACGCTGTACAATTTTGAGTGAATCCTTTTGTTAAATCCCAACGGAAACCATCAATTTTATATTCAGAAATCCATTGTTCCAAAACTCTATTGACGTAATATCTTGTTTCAGCCTTAGAGTGGTTGAAATCGTAGAATACACCATAGGAATGTGTTGCCAATTGATTGAAATAGGGATTGTTTGAAGCAACTCCTCCGTAGCTGCCATCTGTGCTTGTTGACCACAGTCTTTCTAACGGAGACCTTCCTGTCGCATGATTAAGGGCAACGTCAAGAATTACAGCAATTCCGTTTTGGTGGCATTTGTCAATAAATTCCTTGAATTTTTCAGGAGTCCCGTAAGCTTTATCTAATGCCAAATGGAATCCAGGATTATATCCCCAGGAATTATTACCATCAAATTCCATTACAGGCATCAGTTCGATGGCATTGACATTTAATCCTTTGATGTAAGGTATTTTATCAATCAAAGATTGCCAGTTCTGCTGAGCTGTGAAATCTCTTACCAAGGCTTCATAAACAATAAGATTTTGTTTTGCTGGTTTTTGGAAATTTGCAACGGTCCAGTTGTAAACGGGTTTAGCTGTTTGAATTACAGAAACATCATATTGCTGCCCTGCCGGATATTTCATTGTGGTTTGAAGGTCCGGATAGGTCGTAGAAGAGATCCAAGGATCGTCATCAGGAGATAAGACCAATGTTGAATATGGGTCTGCAACTTTTACACCATCGCTTGTTCTGTATTGGAAAGTGTTAACTTGTTGAGGTGTAAGACCCGTGATCTCTATCCAATATAAGTTTGCATTGGTGGCGTCTCTTTTCATTAAATAATTGGAAGAGATCTGCCAGTTGTTGAAACTGCCAATTACATGGACATAACTTTTGAACGGCGCATACAGAGCCAAACCTACTTTTGTTGCATCGTTTGGATCATAAGAGATTCCTTGTTTCATATAAGATGGCATTGTTGCGGTCTGTACATTTGGTGTTGGAGAGATGCTGAATTTTGACGTTAGTACGGTTCCATCCGCTACGCTTGTGGCTGTAAGCTCGATTTGATTGTCTGTCGTAATGTTGTATGCAGTAAACATCGATGAAACATTGTTCGCTGTATAGATGATATTTCCATTAGATTTTACAACATAATTTGCCGGTAAGGATGTACTGTAAGAAATCGGATAGTTGCTTCCGGAAGCAATGAAGTTAACTGTTCCGTTTTTCGGAGTTGTATTAACGAACTGGAATTTGCCAACTTCAGAGTAGATATCCTGGGATTGTCCGTTTCCTGTTTTCGTTTTTAATAGAAAGCCAATTCTTCCAAGCCCGGTTCTATTATAGAAAGTTCTTGGAACAAAGGTAATGGTGTATGTATCATTGCCAGAATTGTAGGTCAATTTGTTAGCTTCGTTAGAAGAAGCCCAGGATCCGTTGGTTGGACAGTCTTGGCTATTAGCATCATTGCTATCGTATGACCATGACCAGAGATACAATGCGTTATTGGCGACCCCCCAAGTGGATTCGTTGATACTGCTTCCATTAAAAGTGATTGTAATGGATTCGTCTTCGTTAAAAGCAGACGGACTGATGGAGTAGGTCACCGTCTGTGTCTGCGCAAAGGCTGAGATTGCAATAAAGAATGCAATCAGGTTGTAAAAAAATTTCATAAGGTCTATATATGAGGATAAATATATACTTTTTTCTTGATTTGATACTTTTTTTGTTTTTTAGGGTTTTATTTTTTTTAATTTGTTGATATTTAGTATTTTGTGATTTTTTTGAAAATGTCTTTTTCTTTACAATGTGAAATTTGTTTTAACCGAAAGTTAACCAAAGGTTTCTTTGTTTTTATAATTATAATTGCAGTTTTTTGTATTGTTTTGAAAAATAAAACGTGATATATTTTTATAGTTTACATTATTTTCTATATTTTTACAATTAAATAAAAAATAATAAACATTTATTTTAATTGAATGTTGAATATTGTGATATGAGATTATTCTAATATCTTTGACACTCAATTAAAAATGTAAAGCTCATTTTGCGATTAATTTAATTTTCAATCAAAAATCATCAATAAATTATGAAAAGTGCATCTGAATCAGGTTATCATCTAGACGGAGTTGATAAAGAGATTATTTATATGTTAATGGATAATGCTAAAACTTCTCTTGCACATATTTCCAAACATGTTGGAATCTCTACAACTGCGGTTCATCAGAGAATCAAAAAATTGGAACAGGCTGGAGTTATAGAGAATTCTATCTCTTTTCTTAACCCAAGAAAAATCGGCTACAAAGTGGTTTCTTACATTGGGGTCTTCTTGGATCAGCCTAGCCATTATCAGGAAGCCATCAAAAATCTTAATTTGGTAAATGAGGTGGTAGAAGCGCATTACACGACAGGGAATTATACTATTTTTCTAAAGGTTCTTTGTAAAGATAATGATCACCTGATGCAAATTCTTAACAAGATCCAAAAGCTGAAAGGTGTGACAAGAACAGAAACAATTCTTTCTTTGGAACAAAGCATCAGCAGACAGCTGAAAGTTTAAAAAATTTTATATAATCACGAAAGGATACAAATAATTTGTATCCTTTTTTTATTTTTGTAATTATGGAAATCAATCAATATTTAGACTCAACATACCTGAAAACGCCGGAGCAATCTGGATTGACAGAAGAGCAGACTTTTGAAAAAGTTAGAGAATTGACAGATGAGGCGATTGCTTACAACTTCAAAGAGGTGATGATTCGTCCAAACTATGTTAAGCTCATCAAAGATTATTTAGTTTCGAAAAACTCTGAAGTTTTGGTGGGAACAGTTATTGGTTTTCACGAAGGAACTTATTCCTTGGAAGACAAATTGAAAGAAGCTAATCAAGCTGTTCTGGATGGAGTAGATGAGTTGGATTATGTTATCAATTATGAAGCTTTCAAGGCTGGAGAATTGGATCTGGTGAAAAAAGAATTTGTGGAAGGAACAAAGTTAGGTCTTGATTTTGACAAAACTGTAAAATGGATTATTGAGATCGCTGCACTCTCAGATGCTCAAATTGCTGATTTGACAGCCAAAATTTGGAAATGGGCACAGGAAAATTTTGAAGAAAAAGATTTTTCCAGAATCTTTGTTAAATCATCAACAGGATTTTATGTAACCGAAGGCGGAAAGCCAAATGGCGCAACTTTCGAAGGTATGAGAATAATGCTTGATAATGCAGGGAAACTTCCTGTGAAAGCTGCGGGTGGTGTGAAAACGCCTGCCGGTGCAGAAAAAATGATTAAACTGGGAATACAAAGAATTGGAACGTCTTCTGCAAAAGCACTTCTTGGAGAAGGCGAAGTTGGAACTGGCTATTAAATAAATCTCATACAACATAAAACCCTCTTGAACTTTCGAGAGGGTTCGTTTTTTGAAGATATTTTGAAATTAATGACTATTAAAAAATCCTAACATAGCTTCCAAAGCATTTTCAGAATGCATCAGTTTACCATTTTCCAGAGATTCTTTTGCTGCAATAGAAGCTCTTTTTTGCATATTTTTTTCATAGACAGAAATGGCTTCGGTTAAAATATTGTATTTTTCAGAAGTTAGACATTCACTCAACTCCAATGCATCCAGCATTGCCATATTAGCGCCTTCTCCTGCAAATGGCGGCATTACGTGTGCTGCATCTCCAATCATTGTAAGATTTGATTGCGTTTTCCAATTCTGGTCAAATGGCATACAATAGATAGGACGCGGAACAAAAGGTGTTTCTGCATTTTCGAACAATTCATACCAGATTTGATTCCACTCGGGATAATTGGTTTTGAACCATTCCAGAACTTGTGTCTTATCAGAATAGTCCAAACCATTAGTTGAAGACCATTTTTCATCGGATTTAAAACTTGCATAAAATCCAATGTCGCCATTCCCTTTCTGTCCCATCAACAGGTTTTTCTCATTTCCGAAAGCCATTATCTTTCCTCCTTTCAAGAGAGTATTGATGTTCGGTGCAGTTTCTTTTGCATTGTAGATATTTCCTTCCAGCATTGTAATTCCGGAATAAAAAGCTTTGATGTCCGTGATGTAAGGACGAATTTTAGAATTCGCACCATCAGAAGCAATAACAATATCTGCATAAGCTGATGAACCATTTTTGAAATATAATCTCCAACCTTCATTTTCTTTCTCCATCGAAATGAAATGGCTGTTCCAAACAACAGTTTCGGGCTGTAAAGATTCCAATAATATTTGTCTTAAAGTTCCACGGTCAATCTCTGGACGAAAATGTTCGTGTCCAAAATTTTCCCCAACTTTCGTTTCGTGGTCGCTGAAGAATATTTTTGCCTGCTCATTCATTATCAATTCCCTATCAGCTCCTGTTAGAAAATTCTTTTTGAATTCTTCCAACAATCCAGCTTTCCGAATCGCAGCCAAACCAGAGTCGTGATGCAAATCCAAAGGCGAACCTTGAACACGCGCATTTTTATCGAAATCTCTTTCATAAACTTTCGCATCTGCGCCTTTCAGCTGTAAAAGACGTGCTAAAGTCAGTCCGCCAGGACCACCACCAACTATTGCAATTGATTTATTATAGATTAGCATAATTTTAAATTTTATGCTGCAAAGCTATTTTGTGTGATAAACCAAAAATTGTAAAAAACGGTCGTTTTGATTCTTGAACAATTCTTTGGGAGAAACGCCGGAAAGTTTTTTGATTTCTTTGATGAAATGGGACTGGTCTGTAAAGTTAAGTTGTGGAGAAAGATTTCCGTCTTTGATATGATGAAGCGAAGCCTGAAAACGTAATATTTTACAGTAATATTTTAATGAAATTCCCAATTGCTTTTGGAAGTAACGATTGATTTGTCGCTCGTTCCAGACTATTTTTTCAGCGAGTTCTTTCACGCTGATTTCTCCATCTGTTTCAAAAATCAAATTGAATAATTTTCGTTTTCTTTCATCAATTTCTTTTGGTAAAAGCGATTGGATTTTCTGATTTGCTTTTTCACAAAATGATTCAAAATTATCTAAATCATTAATGCTGAAATCCCAAAAGTTATTAGGTAATTCTTTTCCGCTGTCCACAAATTCTGCAATGGATTGATGGAGGATATATTCCAAAGCCAAAGGATTAAAACTGATTGAGAAAAAAGTTTCAATTTTTCTTTGTGGCATTGGTTTAGGTTTCGTTTCCAAACCCATTAATATAATTTGAAATTGATTCTCGTCAGTTTTACAAAAGAGCAAATCAATTTTCCCATTCGGGATAATAACGCCTTCATTGAAGCCGGACAAGTTTTCCAATGACGAATAACAATAAACAAAATCAGCCAGCGACTGGTCTGGCTTAATGAGTTTATATTGTAATTCTGTGGACATTATGGAGAGTTATATATCGTCTAATCTTGATTCGATATCCATTTGCTGATGCAGGATTCTTATAATATCAATCCTTTCTTTTTTTAGATTAATTTTATAAAAAATAAAATGTGATTTTACTCTTGACCGAAAATATCCTTTTCGGATTTCATTATAATCTTTTCCTGATTTTGGATTTTCAGAAATATATTCTATTTCGTCCATTATCAAATTGAAATATCTGTCAGCTTGTTCAATAGACCAGTTTTCAAAAGTATAAAGCCAGATTTTTTCCAAATCGTTCAATGCTTCATTACTGATATTGTAATTCATTATTCAGAAGAATACTTTTTATGAATCTCTTTTAGGAAAGACTTACTATTAAAATCTTCTACTAAACCAGATTTTTCTCCCTTTTTTAATTCGTTGATTAATTCTGCTTTTTTAGTTTCTTCTCGCTCAAACATCCTCAAAGCAGTTCTTACAACTTCACTTGCTGAAGCGAATTTTCCGGACTTAATTTGTTGATTTATAAAATTATCAAAATAATCACCCAACAAAATAGATGTATTTTTAGCCATAATTTACAATTGGTTTCAATTTCAAATATACCAATAATTGGTATTTATTCAAAATTAAATTAACTCTGCAACCCAAACACTCACATTGCCTGCAGGACAAGGAAAATTGGCCCAGCCGTTTTCATCGATTGTCACTTTATCCTGCAAGTGTCCAGTTAAATCATAAAACGTTTTCCCGGCATATCGTTTCCCTATTTCCATTGGTTTTTGATTCACATCTCTGTTACTCAAAACAACTGCACAACCCGAATGTTCATCATCGCCTTCGCGAGTCCAGCCAATGCAATGTGCATCATCAAAATAATCTCTTTGTTCTCCATAGGCAAAATCTTTTCTGGCTTTGATGAGTTCTTCAATCGCATCTACTTTGTCAAGGAAGATTTCATATTCGTTGCCGTCTTTTCCTTGGTCTTTGTAGCTCGCCCCGTATAGGTCGGGATAAAAAATACAAGGATAGCCATCTTTTCTCAGCAAGATCAAAGCATAAGCAATTGGCTTGAACCAAGTCTCAACCGGCGCTTCCAAAGCCTGAAGCGGCTGCGTATCATGATTGTCAACCACTGTTACTGCTTTGTCCGGATGAGTGGCGACAAGCGTTTCATTGAAAATCTCTCTCAGGTCATAATCCGGATTTTTTGATGCTTGATGCAGATTATGGTGTAAAGAAGAATCAAACAGACTCATACAACCTTCAGTAGAATCTATGTAAGCCTGTAAAAGTGGTAATTCACCGGGCGCCCAATATTCTCCAACAGCAAAAATATCTTTGCCTGAGTTGGAGCGCAAAAGTGTTAGCCATTCTTTATAAAAATCAGGCGAAATATGTTTTACGGCATCTAGTCTCACACCATCAAAATCCGTTAAGTCATAGTACCATTTTCCCCAATGATTCAGTTCTTCGCGGACGAAAGGATTGCGGTGTTCTATATCATTATACATCAAGAAGTCATAATTCCCTTTTTCATCAGTAATGATATCATCCCAGCCTTCGCCATGTTCGGTAATGATTCTGAAAATCCCCTTTTCCTGCCCTTCTGCATAATCTACACCAGAGAAGCAAGTGAAATCCCATTTGAAATTAGAATAAGTATCACCTCTTCCAGGAAAAGTAAATTTAGTATAAGATTCGATTTCAAAAACATCAGAGATATCTTTGTTTCGGTCTTCCTCATCTACTTTTACGACATTGAATTTCTCCAGCTCATCGCCTCCAGCTTTATGATTCAGGACTACATCTACAATCACTTGAATATTTTTTTCTTTTAGGGATTTAATCGCAGCCAGATAGTCGTCCTTCGAACCATATTTTGTGACAGTCGTTCCTTTTTGGTCAAATTCTCCCAAATCAAAAACGTCGTAAGCATCATAACCAACCGAGTAGCCGCCATTTGTGCTTTTATATGCTGGTGGAAGCCAAACTGCTGTGATTCCCAGGTCAGAAAGATATTGTGCAGAATCTTTGGTATGTTTCCAAAGGAAAGAATCACCATCGGTATACCAATGGAAAAACTGAATCATTGTCCCGTTCATAAGATTGTAGATTTTTCAGATTGTTTGATTTGATGTTTCGTTCTATGAAAATATCAAGCCAATGAGTTCCGGAAAGATTTAAGAAAAAGTAAAAAAATCAAAACCAGGCAAAAAGGTTCGGTTTCTACGCTAAGGCTCAAGAACGAGGCAAAAAGGGTGGATTTTCAACCTAAAATGCTTAATTATGAACCAAAAAGGGTGATAATTTAGGCAAAAAGGATGGTTTTCCAGTCTAAAAGGCTCAAATTCCATGCAAATTGACTTGATGATGAATCAAAAAGGCCCATTTTCAAGTCAAAAAGATTCGATGATGAGTGTAAAAGACTCAAATTTCAGTCAAAAGATTCAAAAACGAATCAAAAGACTCAATGATGAATATAAAATCATTCGAAATTAATCATTATCAAAATCCTCAAAAGGAATCCTCAACTGTACAGAAACCTGTTTTTTCTCGTCCGTATTGAGGTTGGATAAGGACAACCCGAGCAATCTGATGGCTTTGTCATAAGGTCTTAGTTCCCAAAGTTGTTTCGCCGTATTGTAGAATTTCTCAGCATTCTCGAAATAGAAATCCTGCGTTTTGCTTCTGGTGTAAAGTGCAAAATCTTGGTACTTAATTTTAAGGGTTAAGGTTTTACCTTTGATTTCTCTTTTCCCGAGACGCTCTTCCAATTCTTGACTTAAAGATTTAAGTTTTTGCTCGATTTCCTCATCTTCATTGATGTCATCCCAAAATGTTCTTTCCACTGCCACACTTTTCTGGATTCGGTTTGGTTTTACTTCTCCGTTGTGGATTCCACGGACAACATTATAATAATACCTTCCGGATTTTCCGAACAATTTTTCCAATTCGTCCAGAGATTTGGCTTTCAAATCAGAACCTTTGAAAATGTGAAGCGTGTGCATTCGATTCGCAGTCACTTTTCCGACACCGTAGAATTTTTCAATCGGAAGATTTTCCAGAAACTCATCAATCTTCGTGGGATGAATGGTTTTCTGTCCGTTTGGTTTATTAATGTCAGATGCGACTTTAGCCAAAAATTTGTTAACGGAAATGCCTGCAGAAGCGGTTAATCCGGTTTCTTCAAAAATTCGTTTTCTGATTTCTTTAGCGATGTCATTCGCAGATTCGATTCCTTTTTTATTTTCGGTAACATCCAAGTAAGCTTCGTCCAGAGAAAGGGGTTCTACCAAATCAGTATATTCATGGAAGATGTTTCGGATTTTGTTGGAGATTTCTTTGTAACGTTGAAATCTTGGCTTTACAAAAATGAGATGCGGACATTTTTCTTTGGCTGTCTTACTTGGCATCGCCGAGCGTACCCCGAATTTTCTTGCTTCATAACTTGCTGCTGCAACCACGCCACGATGCTGTCCTCCAACAGCAATGGCTTTTCCACGCAAACCCGGATTGTCGAGCTGCTCCACGGAAGCATAAAAAGCGTCCATATCTACGTGGATGATTTTTCGTTGCATTTTTTAGAAGTTAGGAATGAGAAGTTAGAATTTAGATTTGATTCGAGAACAAATTTAATCAAAAAAAATCCCGAAAAATTTTTCGGGATTATATTCTTTCTTTGGCAATCTTGATTATTTTTTATCTTTCAAATAATTGCTTGCATTCGTATTATTAGGATTTAGTTCCAGTGACTTTTTATAATTGATGATGGCGTCTTTCCGATTTCCTAATGCTTCCAAAGTTTCAGCGTAACTATCATAAACATTGGCACTATCAGGGAACAACAAGGTATTTAGTTGGAAAACCTGCAATGCTTCATTTTTCTTTTCTTGTTCTAAAAGTTGATAACCCCAGGAATTGATTTCGTCTTCAGAAAGTTTAAAATCTTTGTTGCTTTTTTTAATTTTCGTATAAAGTTTATAGCTATTTTGAAATTTATTTTCAATGAGTTGTTGACGTAATAATTTCAGATTTTTGCTAAGACCAAAACCATTTTTAACTTTCATATCGGGGAAGTAAAAACCTGCAATTTCATCAATAAACCATTCGGGATTAGAACCTTGCAGATTGGTTAGGACTACAATCGAAAGTTTGTCTTGCGGATATACAAATAATGCTGAGCGCATCCCACCAACAGGTGCTGCGGCAGGATGTTCTTCCCTCACAACTGTTGGCCAGCCTAGCGCATATCCATTGGTGAGTTTATTAAAACCATCGATATGTCCATCATTTAATTTTATGGAAGTGAAAAGCTCTTTAGCGCTATTTTTATTCTGTAATAGTTTTCCGTCATTTAAGGCGATAAGCCATTTGCTTAAATCTTCGGAAGTGGAAATAATGCCTGTAGCAGTTCTGAAGAATACGGGAAAGCTTGCAAAAGCATTGTGTAGTTTTCCATCATTAATCCACTTGCCATCGATGTTGATAATTGTAGAATAAGCACCAGCATTATTTGGTACGATATCATTGGAGTCTCCAAACTGTGTAGAAGTCATATGACAAGGCTTGAATTGGTTTTCTTCAATGAATTGTGTGAAATGCTTACCACTCAATTTTGTGATGATTCTTCCCAGAATGTAATATCCGGTTTGGTTGTAACTAAATCTCTCTCCAGGTTTAGATTCCATAGGCAATTTCTTTACCAGTTCCCAGTTTTTTTCTTCAATACCGTTGCCTAGAACCTGTTCTTTTTCATCAATATTATTAGGAAGTCCGGACGTATTGCTTAACAATTGTTTTATCGTAATAGATTTCCAATCATCAGGAATATCAGAAATGTATAGAGAAATAGAATCATTTGTTTTTAATTTCCCTTGCTCCTGTAGTTGCATAATCGCAACACCAACAAAGGCTTTTGTCATAGAATTAATCGAAAAAGTACTTTTTGAAATGGTGGGAACCTGATGTTCCAGATTGGCAAAGCCATAATTACTTAGTTTTTCCAGTTTTCCATTTTTGATGACAGCCAATTGTAAACCAGGTATTTTTAGTTGTGACATTTTATCCTTTATGAAAACGTCAATACTGTCAGAAGTAGTTTGGGCTATCAGTTTATTTGATAAGGCTACAACAGATATTAAAATAAGAAGTTTTCCGGTTATGAAAAAATTTTTCATTTATAATCATTTATTAGCTAGACAAATATAAAAGCCTTTCTGTTACATTAGATTGTGAATTTTTAATAAAAAAATCCCGAATGATTTTCGGGATGTTGATTATTTTGTGAGTCTGTCAATTGTCGCTTGGATGTCTGGGTCTTCAGGAGAAATCGCATAATATTTTGTGATATTCGATTTTTGGTCCACCACAATATATCTCGGGATCCAGTTGAGGTCCACATAATTATTGAAATCGTTTTTCCAACCGGAAGCAAACCAATAATTCTCCTTCTCAGTCATCTCAAATCTCTCCAGGCTTTTATCAAAACCTTCTTTTGAGCGTTCTAGGGAAAGAAATACAAAGTCAATATTTGGATTTCTAGCTTCCAATTCTTTTGCTTTTGGAAATGCTTTCAGGCAATCTTTGCACCAGCCTGCCCAGAAATCAAGAATGAGTACTTTGCCTTTGTGTTGTTTCAGAATCTGGTTGATGGAAATCTCTTTCCCGTCTTTATCCTGTAATGTTTGTGCTAAAGCTTCTTTGGAAAATTTGGTTTTCAGAACTTTTGGAACTTCCTGAGAAAAGCCCAATTGAAACACAAATAATAAGATGTAAACTAATATCCTCTTCATTTTTTTAAATTTTAATGAACGAAGTTAGTGATTAATATTGAATTTGTAAGTGTTAAGAAATGTTTGTGTTGGATAATGTTTAATCCGTAAGGTATTGTGAAATTTGTTTTGAATTTTATTGAAATTATCAAAATATATTTAATTTTGAATAAAAATTATTAATGGGAAACTCGGATTTCATCAAAAGAAAATTTGAAAAATTTGATGAAGGTTTTTATCAGGAACTCAAAGAGCACGGAATTTTTACCTCGGTCAATGCTAAACAAGAATTGATTGCTGAAGGTGATAAGGTAAAATTTATCCCTATACTTATAAAGGGTTCGATAAAGGTTTATAATTTGAATGACGGGAAAGAGCTTGTTTACTATTATATATCACCAGGTGAGAGTTGTATTATGACTTTTTCTACGATATTCACCGATAAAGTGAGCCGAATCTACGCTGTCTCCGAGGAAAAATCCGATGTTCTCCTTTTGCCTGTCTCTCAATTTTTAATCTGGCTTCAGAAATATCCCAGGCTGAATCAAATGTTTTTTCTGGAATATGATTCCCGATATAAGTTTATGATGGAAACAATTAATAAAATTGTTTTTCAGAAGCTTGACCATAGGGTGTTGGAATATCTCCACGAACGAATCAGAAGAAATGGGACTGATGCCGTAAAGGTTTCCCATAAGAAGATTGCTGATGAACTGGGAACAGCGAGGGAAGTCGTAAGCCGTATTTTGAAAAAATTTGAAAAAGAGGGATTGATTACACAAAGCCCATTGGGTATAGGGATAATTGAAAAACGGTGACTTTAGTCACCGTTTTTTTTTGTGCAGACGTCATAATTTTGAATAAAAAGGTTGTATGTCAAAACTTCTATCATTTATCTCTTTATTCATTCTGGTTTTCTATTATGCACAGGACGATCTGTTAAAAGAAATCGATACTGTCAAAACCGAGACGCCTTATTCTCCCAGTTTCAAAGCATTGCAGGTTGTTACGGCACAATCCACAAAATTACCTGCGAGAAAAGAATTCTATCTTGACATCTCTCATAGATTCGGGGATGTAAGTGATGGGTTCAAAAACTTTTTCGGATTAGATAATGCGACCACAAAATTAGGCGTCATCTATGGATTAAGAGATTGGCTTGCGCTGAGTGCTTCCAGACATACTTACCAAAAAACCTATGAGTTTGGTGCAAAATACAGACTCTTCAAACAGGAAAAAGAATCGCCATTTGATATCGTTGGCTACAACGTTCTCGATATTAATTCCGAACTTAAGAAAGATGATTTCCCAAAGCTGGAATTCTCCGACAGATTTGCCTATCTATCACAATTGTTGATTTCCAGAAGATTCACTGAAAATCTGACTTTGCAATTGATGCCAAGTTATATCCATAAAAATCTCATTGAACCGACAATTGATAGCAAAAATCTCTTCTCAACAGGTTTAGGCGGGCGATATAAAATCTCAAAACGCGTTTCTATCAATGCAGAATATTTCTACAACTTCGAGGATAAGAATTTTTACAAAAATCCTTTGTCTGTAGGGATGGACATCGATACCGGCGGACACGTATTCCAGTTGGTTTTCAGTAATTCGCAAGCCAATACGGAAACAGGTTACATTACCAATGCGACCGGTGATTGGGGAAAAGGCCATTTCTTTTTTGGGTTTAATCTTTATAGAGTTTTTTAAAATGCTGAATATGAAAAGTACAATAAAATTAGTCATTCCGATTTCAGGATTTTTGATGTTGATGAGTTGCGATACCAAAACTTTTGAAGAGATCTCTGATGTGAAACCGATTACAGAAACTGTGAGCTACAACAAAAATGTGAAGACGATCATTGATAATAATTGTGTCGTTTGCCACTCGTCGACAGGCTCTAATCCATATTTCCCACTGACAGATTATACGGCTGTGAAAAATTCTATTGATAATATTTTGGACAGAATCCAAAGAGCGAACGGTGACCCTTTGAAAATGCCTCAGGGCGGAACACTGTCTCAGGATAATATCAATATGATTATCAAATGGAAAGCAGATGGTTTGCTTGAAAATTAATTAATAAAGGAAAAGAAAAATGAAAACTTTAGTTTTTTTTATAAGCATGATTCTAACCTCGAATTTCGTTTTTGCTCAAAAATATTCTACCAAAACAGGTAAGATTACTTTCGAAGCTTCGGTTCCGCTATTTGAGGATGTTTATGCTGAGAATAACAATTCAACAGCAATCCTGAACGCGGATACTGGCGATATTGCTTCGCTAGCAATGGTTAATGGATTTACTTTTAAATCCAATCTGATGCAGGAGCATTTCAATGAAAACTATGCAGAATCTGCCAAATTTCCTAAGACAAGCTTTAAGGGGAAAATCCAGAATTTTAATAAAAGTGATTTGTCAGCCAAACCAAAAGCTTACACCATTTCCGGAACATTGAATTTCCACGGTGTTGATAATGCGGTACAATCGACGGCTAGTGTCTATCTGAAAGATGATAAAGTTGTTGTTCAAGGAAAATTTGTTGCTAAAACTGCAGATTATAAAGTTAAAATTCCAAAAATGGTGGCTGCAAAAGTAGCGGAAAATGTGAATGTCAATTATAACTTTTTACTCCAGAAATAATGAAACAATATTTTACAATACTTATATTAATGATTTTTGGTTTGAGTTTTTCCCAGTCCAAAAACGTTTTCGATGTTGCCCGAAGCGGAACTCTTGACGAAATGAAAGCTTTGGTCAGTCAAAATCCGGATATCATTAATTCTAAAAATGAAAGAAGTTTCACACCTTTGATTTTGGCCTGTTACAGAGGTAATACGGAGGTTGCGAAATATCTGATTGATAACGTAAAAGATTTGAATTATGTAAGTCAGGAAGGAACGGCACTGTCTTCATTATGTATTAATTATAACAAGGAGCTTGTGGAAAAAATGCTGTCGAAAAATGCAAATCCCAATATTCAGGACTCTTTTGGAAACACACCGCTTTTGTGGGCGGTGAAAAGGAATAACCTGGAACTTGTAAGCATCTTGCTGAAAAATAAAGCAGACATCAATATAAAAGACTCTATGGGAGTTTCTGCTTTTGAATATGCTTTGAAATCTAATAATAACGAATTGATTAATCTTCTGAAACATTAAAAATATGACAAAAAACTTACTAAAGATGCTTCCGCTATTGATTGGCGGAACTATGTTTTCTCAATTTTCTACTGGAGTTGTCAGTCTGCCAACCACAGCGATGACAATAAAAATTGATACTGATCCGACCAATGTTACAATGACGCTCACTGGAAGCAGTACAGCATGGCTTGGCGTAGGATTTAGTCCGGATGGAATGGCTGCTGGAGCCGATGGGTTCATTTATAATAGTACTGCCAATAGGGATTATATGTTCAATGGTGTTGGAGTAACACCTTCTGCGGACGCTGTACAAAATTGGACAGAGCTTTCTAACACGGTTGCTTCCGGTATTAGAACTTTGGTCGTGAGACGAACGCTTGCTGGCGGTGCTGGTGACAAAGCATTCACAAATGCAGCTGGAACGCTAGATATTTTTTATGGTAAGGGAACTTCTACCAGTTTGGCTTATCATGGAGCGGGGAACAAAGATTATGCGACCTTAACCTTATCACCATCTTTGGGTGTTGATGATGCTAATACTTCTGCCAAGAGAGTTGGCATTTATCCAAATCCTGTAAAAGATGTTTTGAATATTACTAATTCTGATAAGATCAATTCGCTTAAAATTTATGATTCTACAGGGAAGCAGGTTCTATCTCAGAAATCTGCTGCAACAATGGATGTATCTCAATTGACAAAAGGTGCCTATTTCATTGAATTTGAAAATATAGACGGCTCGAAGAGTTATGAGAAAATAATCAAAAACTAACGAAAAATCCTCAGAAATTTCTGAGGATTTTTGATTTTATTTAGCTGTAATTTTTCACGAGTCCTTTTACGATTTTAATCACATTCGGCATTGCCTTATTCGCTGCTTCAAGAACCTCTTCATGAGAAACGGCAAAAGATATTTCTGGTCCGCCTAGATCTGTGATGATTGAAAGGCAGAAACAATCCATTGCCTGGTGTTTTGCAACGATTACTTCAGGAACAGTACTCATCCCAACAGCATCACCGCCGATGGCTCTTACCATTCCGTATTCTGCAGGTGTTTCAAAAGTTGGTCCTGTCAAAGCCACATAAACACCTTCTTTTAAGTCAATATTTTCTTGAATGGCAATATTTTTAGCCAATTCAATCATTTTACGATTGTAAGGCTCGCTCATATCAACAAAACGAGGACCTAATTCATCGATATTTCTTCCTCTCAATGGATGTTCCGGCATCATATTGATATGGTCGGTCAGAATCATCACATCAGCTATCTTGAAGTTTGGATTCACACCTCCGGCAGCATTAGAAAGAATCAAATTTTTAATTCCTAACAAATGAAAAACTCTAAAAGGAAAAGTTACCGTTTCGACAGAATGGCCTTCATAATAATGAAAGCGCCCACTCATCATCAAAACTTTTTTGCCTTCAAGCATTCCGTAAATCAATTTTCCGCCGTGACCGACAACTGTGGTCTGAGGAAAATTAGGAATGTCTTTATAATCTAAAATATGAATAGCCTGTACTTCGTCCTGAAGTTTTCCAAGACCAGAACCCAAAACAATAGCAAAATCAGGAGTTTCCCTAATAATGTTTCTGATGAATTCTGCTGTTTCTTTAAACTTTTCTAACATAATTCTGAATGATTTTGTTAAAATCTTCTCGTTTATCAATCTCTACATTGATTGGCCAATAATAAATCTTATCCCGAAGGTAGTCAAATGCTTTTAGGCGAACATAATCTTTTTCTGTGGTCAGAATGACTTTATATTCTCCTAATTTTTTGTATTCTGCTGATATTTTTTTGATATCATCATCCGTAAAATTATGATGGTCTTTATATTGCAGATGTTTGATCTTCTTGTTGTATTTGGAGATCTCTTTCAATAATTGTGAAGGGTTGGCAATTCCGGTTATTAGCAAGACATCATAATAATCCAGATTTTTTACAGGCATCATTTTATCAATTCCAAGAATGTTTTCGTCATAAGAAATCGCTGAAAAGAAAACTTTTTGATAATGCTGAGGTCTGATCCTTGAGATATAATATTGCTTTTTCTCCTCTGTAAGGTCATCTGGGCATTTTGTGACCATAATGATGTTCGCACGCAGCATTCCATTTCTACTCTCACGCAAATCACCAGCTGGGAGAATGAAATCTTTGAAATAGGGGTCGTTGTAATCTGTCAGAAGAAGATTCATCCCGGGTTTTATAGCGCGATGCTGATAACTGTCGTCCAAAAGCAAAACCTCCAGATTCATATCAGCAATGATCTTCTTAGCGCCAAAAACGCGGTCTTCGCAAACGCCGATCACGAAACGATTTCTGAAACGTTCGAATAACTGCATAGGCTCATCGCCAACAATCTTATAATTGCTGTCGTAATTCACAATGCCATAACCTTTGGTCACACGTCCGTAACCTCTGGAAAGTACACCGGTTCTGTAGAATTTGGAAAGATATTCTGCCAAATACATCACCATAGGTGATTTTCCGCTGCCACCAACCGACAGGTTTCCGACACCAATTATTGGTGTTTTGAATTTCGTAGAAGAAAAAATTCCCCAATCATACATTCGGTTTCTAATAGAAGTTCCCAAATGATAACCCAAGGAAAAAGGGTAGAGATACCATCTTTTCATATGTGGCAAAATTAAGGAATTCTGTGAGAATAAAAATTCAAAACAATTATTTATCAATAATAAGTTTGATGTTTTGCTTGAATCCTAAGCTTGTCTTTACTTTCAAAATATATCTACCATTCATCAGATTTCCAATGAATACACTTTGGGTAATCGGTTGCTGAGAAATAGTTTTTGCTCTTCTCCCAGAAGTGTCGTAAATCTCTATGTCTAAAAATGAAGTGTCTGTTTTATTATTTTTGTCAATGAAATAGATGTAGTTCTTTGCTGGATTGGGATAGAGTTGTATCTTATTATTTGTTTTTTCGATGTCCGGATTGTTAGAAGGTATTTCGGTTGGGGAAAACGCAAAAGTCTTATCCAGATAGTCCAGCCTTCTTATAAGCCATTGGCGGATGTATGCAAACTCTTCGTACTCTGTAGCTATTGTGCTTCCGGAGTTTGCGAGTTGATCTCTTTCTAACGCTCCATTGGTTTTCAGATAGTCAAAATTGTCTATTAATAATTGCATTATTTTATCGACAGTGATTGTGCTTGCTCTTAGTTCCAGCCATCTTTTGTTTAGATCATAACGGAATCCATCATTTCTTTGGTCGTTAAAAAGTCTGTTATATAAACCATTAGATAACAAATCATCTGTAATATCCTCAGAAGTGCTGTCCCATATTCTTCCAAAAACGCCATCCAGGTCCCAAGGGATGAAAAAGTATCTTTCATTTTTATTGTACCTTGCTGTATAGATGTTTTTGCCCGTGTTGTCTTTGGCTCTTATTGTATTAGAAAAAATGAAATAATCAATTAGATTATCACTATCATATTTTTGTTTGTAGCTGTTATAAAAATCATCGTCACTACTATTGATGGCAAAGTCATGTAGATTATAAAAATTGCTCCAATCTCTCAGGTCTTTCGGGTATTTGTATTCGTAACCGCCCCATATTTCGGAAGTGTTATCATAGGATGTAATTCCTTGGTAGGTTGTATTATCATCCCATTGATCACCTTTGTATAGTTCTCCGCGTATTTCTGTTTCTGTATTTTTTTTGAGTTTCAGTTGTTTTCTATCTACTTTCTCGCTAATGGCGTAGATTCCTTGATATGAGTTATTGACAAAAACTTCCACATATTTCATGTTGATTCCTGTCTTAGCTTCGGGTTCCAAATCTTTATAGTATAAACTACTCATGTTGTTCCATAATTGCCAGGCAGTTACACTATTTAATTTTAGAGTTTCATTATACATTGCCTGAAAATTCCAATCTTTATCTTCTCTCATTCCTAAAAGAGAAAGGTCCTGAGTGTCATCTCCAACAGTATCATTCCAGAATTCTATCTCATAAGATTTTTTAGGGTAACTTTGAGAGGTAGCACCTCTGTATTCTATGCCCGCATTAGATTCTGTGATTTTCCCACTTGTTTCTACGAGGTTGATTTTCGATAGAACTTTCGGAGTATCTGATATTTCTGATAATGTATCAATAAATAATAATGGTAACTCTGTAAAAAATATGGAATACCTTGACTGGTAAAAATCTCCAAATCCTAAAGTATATCGGATTCCTTTTTTTAAATTGACAACATTGTCTAAAATTTTTGAATTATTATCATTGATAATTAGGATGATAGGTTGATTATCAAACTGCAATTTGCTGAGGTCAGCATTACAAACAATAATTTTTCTTTCTTCGTCTATTCTGTAACTGTTTTTGGGAAGTGCAATGGTTGAAGCGCTAGAAAAAGTACTCAACAAAATAAGGAAAAGGGTTATAAGTTTATTCATACTACATTTTTTCGTTTGCAAATATAATTTTTTCAAACGCTCCTTTAATTTTTTTATTGTGAAACAAGACCAAAGTCATTATAACCCTGCAAATACTTTTTTAAGTATCTTTGCACCCTTAATATATAATAGTTATGATATTATCTATGACAGGTTTTGGGAGAGCCGAAACTGTTTATGAAGGGAAGAAGATCACAATAGATATAAAATCTCTTAATAGCAAAAGTTTTGACCTGAATGTTAAAATCCCATTGAGGTACAAAGAGAAGGAATTTGATATCAGAAAATTATTGAATGATAAGATTCTCCGGGGAAAGGTAGATTGTTATATCAACTGTGAAAGTCTTGAGGATAATAATGATGTAAAGATCAATCAGGATATTGTAAAAAATTATATGAACCAGTTGAGGGAAATTGGTTCCGAAGCTCCTGAATTTGAATTGCTGAAAATGGCAGTTAGAATGCCCGAAGTTTTGTCAACCAAAAGTTCTGAATTGGAAGAAGATGAATGGAAAGCGCTTTTCGAAGTTGTCCAAGAATCAGTTGCCAGATTTATAGAATTTCGTCAAACAGAAGGGAATAATCTTGCTGAAGAAATTGAGAAAATCGTTCAGAATATTGAGTATAATCTAAGTCAGGTTGCCCAATATGAAGAAGAAAGAATTCAGCCCATCAAAGACAGATATCAGACTGCACTTAAGAATTTTGAAAATATTGATGAAACGAGATATTATCAGGAGATGGTTTATTTTGTTGAGAAACTGGATATTTCAGAAGAAAAAGTTCGACTTTCGCAACATATCAAATATTATCTTGAAGTGATGAAAAATGAAGATTTCAACGGAAAGAAATTAGGTTTCATTGCTCAGGAAATGGGTAGGGAGATCAATACTTTGGGTTCAAAAGCCAATCATTCTGAGATTCAGAAACTGGTGGTAGAGATGAAAGATGATTTGGAGAAAATCAAGGAGCAAACGCTGAACGTATTATAAATGATAATTGATAAACGATTTTATCAATTATTGGTAATCAATTTTATATTGAAAAAAGATTCAAGTTTGCCATGCTTCGAAGAAGCGAAATGTTTGTAGAAATCTAATCAACAAGAAATAAAGCTCCGTAGGAGCGACATATTTATATGCAATTTTCGCTAAAATTTTTGTTTCTTTTCCTATTTGCGATTGTAAAATCACAAAATATAGATTCTCTTGCCAATATTCCTTCTGAATTGAAAGAAACTGAAATCAGAATTTACAAAGACAGAGGAATTTATAATAGCGGAAATGTTTTTAGAATTTATAAAGAAGATAAAATTTGGAAATCAGAATTGATTCAATGTTTTTTACCAAAAGAACTCAGCAAAGATAAATTTGAATTAATAAAACCAAAAATAACGATTCTAAAACCTCAAAAATCTATAGAAGAATTATTTTTAAATCTTCGAGCCTTAAATAAATATAGAATTTCTTTCAAAAGAGGAATATTTTCAATATAAAAAAGAGAAGAGAAAAGTTGAATATGACAATGAAGAAAAAGATTGGGTCTTTGCAATCACAAATTCAATTATGGTTTTAGATGGAACTGGTTATTTAGTTAAATATCAATCCGGAAAACAGAAAAATGAATTTGATTATAGCAATCCGGAATCTTATTTGAAACATTATCCACAGATTGATGAACTCCAAGATTTCGTAGATATTCTAAAATACATCAGAAAAGAGTTTAATATAGAATTTTAAAAATCAAATTTTGAAAGAAAAAGTTATCATATTCTCCGCGCCGTCCGGAAGTGGAAAAACAACCTTGGTCAAGCACGGACTTTCCGTTATTCCGCAACTCAGTTTTTCAATTTCTGCAACTACAAGACAACCGAGAGGTGAAGAAAGGAACGGTCAGGATTATTATTTTTTGACACCAGAAGAATTCCGAACCAAAATCTCAGAAGATGGATTTGTGGAATTCGAGGAAGTTTACACCGATAAATATTACGGAACGCTGAAATCCGAAGTAGAAAGAATCTGGAAAGAAGGAAAAGTCGTGATTTTCGATGTCGATGTCAAAGGCGGAATCCGACTGAAAGAGATTTTCGGAGACAAAGCTTTGTCAATTTTTGTAATGCCACCAAGCATTGCCGAGTTGGAACAGAGATTGATAAAAAGAAATACCGACTGTGCGGAAACTATCAAAACCAGAGTGGAAAAAGCAGGCGAGGAAATGACTTATCAAAAACACTTCGATAAGATTATTGTTAATATCGATTTGGACGATGCAAAAGCAGAAGTCGAGAAAATAATCAATAACTTTATCAACGAATAAAAATCTGAAACATTTGTAATGGAAAATACATTAGACGTTGCAATCAATAATATGCCTGTAAAAGGTTTTCTTGACCTCAAGGAGTTTGCGATTCCTACAGGTGATGACCTTGTAAAAGCAATTCTCGACCTTAAAAAAGAAAAAAATGCGGTGATTCTGGCGCATTATTATCAGCCAGGTCCGATTCAGGATATCGCTGATTTCCTTGGCGATTCTTTGCAATTGGCGAGACAGGCGAAGGAAACCGATGCCGATATGATTGCCTTTTGCGGCGTTCACTTTATGGCAGAAGCTGCGAAAATCCTTAACCCTACAAAAAAAGTAGTTCTTCCCGATACGTTGGCTGGTTGCTCTTTGGCAGACGGTTGTTCCGCGGAAGGTCTCAACAAGATGCGTGAGCAATATCCGGATGCGCTTGTGGCGACTTACATCAACTGTAATGCGGAAACCAAAGCTGCTTCCGACATCATCGTAACAAGCTCCAACGCAGAACAGATCATCGAGGCATTACCTAAAGACCGACCGATTATTTTTGCTCCGGATAAAAATTTGGGAAGATATCTTAGCAAGAAAACAGGTCGGGATATGATTCTTTGGGACGGAAGTTGCATCGTGCACGAAGCGTTTTCCATGGAACGAATTGCGCAACAATTGGCTGATCATCCCAACGCAAAACTGATTGCGCATCCCGAAAGCGAAACGCCGGTTTTAGAATTGGCACATTTCATCGGTTCAACTTCAGCACTTCTCAATTATGTAGAACAAGATGATTGTCAGGAATTTATCATTGCGACAGAAGAAGGGATTCTTCACGAGATGAGAAAACGTGCGCCACACAAATCTTTGATTCCGGCTTTGGTTTTCGACGAAAGTTGCAATTGCTCAGAATGTTTCTTTATGAAGAGAAACACGCTGGAAAAGCTCTATCTGTGTATGAAGTATGAACTTCCGGAAATCACGATGAATGAGGATATTCGCCTGAAAGCACTCAAGCCGATCGAAGCAATGCTGGAACTTTCCAAAAGCATCAAATAAAATTTAAAAACCTTGTCTTTCCAGATGAGGTTTTTTTGTGAAATTATTTTGGCAATCCCCTCGCTATCACGTGTCACCCTGAGGTTCTCGAAGGGCACAAGCTCGGGGCGGGCTATCCGTTGCAATCTTTTTTGCATCACCATTTTTCAGTCAAAAGTTCGGGAAGTCCAAGCAAAAAAGGATTTCCACTACTATCCCTATTGCAGCTTCGCACGAAAGAAAACTTCCACAAAATTTAAACATTTCAATTACCACAATATTGTCATTCCGTAGGAATCTAGACTGCTGAGATTCCTACGGAATGACAAAAGTATGTTTAGATTCATTTCTTCACTAAGTTTTACGCCTTTGCGAACTTAAAAATGTTTTCAATTTTGATAAAAGAATCTTTGCGGACTTTGCGTTCAAAATATTTTTCTATTTTTAAACCATGAAATCAAAAATCATTTTAGAAGATATAAAAATCTACGCCTATCACGGTGTTTTATCAGAAGAAGCCATCATTGGAAATCATTACGTCATCAATGCAGAATTACACGCTGATTTAGAAAAAGCGTCACAAACTGATAATCTTGAAGATACCATCAATTATGCTGAGGTCAGTGCAATAATCCATAAGGAAATGGCAATCCGTTCTGAACTTTTGGAACACGTGATTGGAAGAATTATCAATAAAATTGAAAATCTGTTTCCGAAGATTACATTTATCAAAATCAGATTAACCAAAACAGTTCCGCCAATGCCGGGCGAAATGAAAGGCGTGAGTTTGGAATTTGAAAAAGAAATTAAGTAATAAAAAATAATTAAAACTAAAACCTATGAAAAACAACTCTAGAATTGTAGATAGAAATCAGGCAGAGAAATTGTTACGATTTGTAAATTTTCTCATTGACTATTTTTTCACTTACCTGCTTGTTATTCTATTTTACGCAATGATGATGTTTATTTATTCCTTTGTTTCAGGAATTGATTATCTAACTGTTGCCGACAAGGTGGCTGGTATAAATTCTTTTTTAGATAGATTGGTCACTGCTTTCTTCTATGCGCTCTTTATGTATCTTACAGAGATGATTTCAAAAGGACGAAGTCTTGGAAAACTGATTACGGGTACAATGGTCGTGAATGAAAACGGTGGTTTGCCAACAGGAAACGATTTCCTGAAAAGAAATTTTAGTAGGATTGTTCCGTTTGATGCACTTTCATTTTTTGGTAGTAATGGTTGGCACGACAGCTGGAGCGATACCAAAGTGGTTAAGAGGAAAGCTTATCTGGAAGCAGTAGAAAGAGAAAATTCTATTGAAGATATTGGACAGATTGCATCTTAGAATTATGTTAATGAAATCTTAAAATTTGGTATCAAGTTTGATACAAACAACTCAAATACAAAATTTTATGAAGAATTATATTGCAGTAGGAATTGCTGCTTTAGGTTTTATTATTGCTGCTGCTTTGCTTGGTAGCGCTGTCAAAAACAGGAACAAATCAGAAAACACGGTTTCTGTCACGGGACTCGGTTCCAAAACTTTTACTTCGGACTTGATTTCTTGGTCTGGAAGCTTTTCCAAAAATAGTTTTGAGTTGAAATCTGCTTATGATGCATTAGCAATTGACCGACAGGTGATTTCTCAATATTTGAAATCGAAAGGTGTGAAAGAAAACGAAATGGTTTTTTCTGCTGTAGATATTCAGAAACAATTCAGGAATTATACGGATTCCAATGGGAATTATCAACAAGGAGAATTCTCTGGATATAATCTGACTCAGAGTGTTTCTATAAAATCAAAAGAAGTAGCCAAGATTGAAAATATCTCCAGAAACATAACAGAAATTATCAACCGCGGAATCGAATTTACTTCTTCTTCACCTCAATATTTCTATACAAAACTATCTGATGTAAAGCAAGAAATGATTGCCAACGCAACCAAAGATGCCAAAGAACGTGCAGAGAAAATTGCCGAAAATGCTGGAAGTAGTCTCGGGAATTTGAAAAAAGCGACAATGGGAGTCATCCAAATTACTGCTCCTAACTCCAACGAAGATTATTCTTATGGAGGGACTTACAACACAACTTCCAAGGATAAAGAAGCAAGCATTACCATAAAACTTGAATATGAAGTCGATTAAAAATAAAGGAGCAAAAATTTGCTCCTTTATAATTTTGTCTTGCTGTCAAAAACTAATGTGACAGGTCCATCGTTGACTAATGAAACTTTCATATCTGCTCCGAAGATTCCGCTTTCGGTCTTCAATCCGGATTTTTTTATTTCATCTTTGAAATGTTCAAATAACGGAATGGCTTTGTCAGGTTTTGCCGCTTTGATGTAAGAAGGTCGATTGCCTTTTTTATAATCAGAGATCAATGTAAATTGACTAATGCAAAGGATTTCGCCATTAATATCCTTCACAGAGTGATTCATTTTTCCTTCGTCATCAGAGAAAACCCGTACATCCAGGATTTTCTTGACAAGCCAATCTGCATCGGACTGTTCATCGGTTTTATCAACACCAATCAAAAGCATTAATCCTTGCTTGATTTCTCCGACAATTTTATCATCTACTTTTACTCTGGCTTCGGAAACCCGCTGTATTACTACTCTCATATGTTAATTATAAATAGAAAGTATATTGTTCACATAATTGTATCCGTAAGTTTTAGGGGCTGTCTTAGCTACTTTAGAAGGTTGTCCTGTGATTAGTATCCATTCTGCACCATCTTTCGGGCAATAAACTGCGGTTCCATTTTTGACTTCCAAAGTCGTATCATTGTCAGGACAAAGATGTGGTGCATTTCTATCATATACTTTGAAACCACTAGTTGTTCTTACGACGATCAGTCCTCGAGTACCAGATTGCTGTTCGTCTATATATTTCCAGCCTCCTACAGTTTGTAGTTCATAATATTGGGGTAGGCTTAGATTTAATTGTACAGATATTACAGAATCTGGAAAACAGCTAACTGTGTCATCTCTTTCTCTGCAAGAATTTATAATGCTTAAAGAACTGATTATCAAAAATGATGTAAATAGGAATGCTAATTTTTTGGGTTTCATTTCAAAATAAATTATATATTTGTAAACTCAATTCGAGACAAAATAGTATCCGGCAAAGGTCGGATTATTTTTTTATACAAACGATAAATTTTATTGTTATGAACTACGTGACCAAAGAAGGTTTGGACAAAATGAAAGCCGAACTGGAACAATTAGAAACCAACGAAAGACCAAAAATAACACAGCAAATTGCTGAAGCAAGAGACAAGGGTGACCTTTCTGAAAATGCAGAATATGATGCCGCAAAAGAGGCTCAGGGAATGTTGGAGATGAGGATCTCTAAGCTGAAGGACATTATAGCCAACTCAAAGATTATTGATGTGGCTCAATTGGATCTCAGCAAAGTATCTATTCTTACAACTGTCAGACTTAAAAATAATGCTACAAAAGGAGAACAGAAATTCACTTTGGTGCCAGATAACGAGAGTGATATCAAAACTGGGAAAATCTCTGTAAATACTCCTATTGCTAAAGGTCTTTTGGGTAAGGTTGTCGGGGAAACAGCTGATATTGTTTTGCCAAATGGTAATAAACTGTCTTTTGAGGTTTTAGAAATTTCATTATAAGAAACAGATCATTAATGCTGGTTCAATAATTGCTGAAAATTAAAAATCAACATTAATTAATAATATTATGAGCAGTATATTTTCAAAGATCATCAGCGGGGAGATCGCTAGCTACAAAATTGCTGAAGATGATAAGCATATTGCTTTTCTAGATGCAATGCCATTGGTGAAAGGTCATACTCTTGTTGTTCCCAAAAAAGAAACCGATTTGATTTTCGATCTGGATTCGGAAGATTATAAAGAACTTTGGGCTTTTACTCAAGATATTGCCAAGCAGATCAAAAAAGCTATTCCTTGCAAAAGAGTGGGAGTGGCTGTTGTAGGTCTTGAAGTGCCACACGCTCATATTCATTTGATACCACTTAATAGTATGGATGACCTTAACTTTAAAAATGTCAGGTTGATATTCACACCCGAAGAATACAAAGAAATTCAAGAATCCATAACAAAAGCATAAAAGAAGTCTAGAACTTCTTTTTTAATTTTAGAACTTAAGAAAATTATGAATCCAAATCAATGTTCATTTTGTGGGAGAAAAAAAGATGAAGTACAAATTCTGATCTCCGGGCAAAATGGCTTTATATGTGAAAATTGTATAGAACAAGCACACTCTATTGTAAAAGATAGTGTCAATAAAACTTCTGACTCAGCTTCTATGGCAGAATCTCTGGAAGAACTTAAAAAACCTAGAGAAATAAAAACTTTCCTGGATGAATATGTAATAGGGCAGGATCAAGCCAAGAAACAATTATCAATAGCGGTTTATAATCATTATAAAAGGTTATTACATGCACAAAATGAGAACCGCGAAGTAGAGATAGAAAAGTCAAACATCATCATGATTGGTGAAACCGGAACAGGAAAAACCCTGCTGGCAAAAACAATTGCAAAACAGCTGAATGTTCCTTTTTGCATAGTAGATGCTACAATTCTTACAGAGGCTGGTTATGTGGGAGAGGATGTAGAAAGTATTCTCTCAAGATTATTGATGGTTGCAGATTATGATGTAGAGAAAGCAGAAAAAGGAATTGTTTTTATAGATGAGATCGATAAAATTGCGAGAAAATCTGATAACCCGAGTATTACAAGAGATGTTTCTGGAGAAGGTGTTCAGCAAGGCCTTTTGAAACTTTTGGAAGGCAGTATCGTAAATGTCCCACCTCAAGGAGGACGTAAGCATCCGGATCAGAAATATATCCAGGTCAATACGCAAAATATCCTCTTCATTGCCGGAGGAGCTTTTGACGGGATGAAAGAAATCATTGAAAGAAGACTTAATAAGCAGGCTATCGGTTTTTCTGCTGAAAAATTGAACAAAGTAGAGGAGGAGGATTATATCCTTAGTCAGATCAATGCGATAGATTTAAAGAGTTTTGGATTGATTCCAGAGCTTTTGGGAAGATTTCCAATCATCACTTATCTCGAAAAATTGACAAAAGAGACACTTGTGAGGATTATGAAGGAGCCAAAAAATTCTATTGTCAATCAATTTACAGAATTATTCAAAATGGATAATGTGACTCTCGAATTCAGTGAGCAGGCAATTGATGAAATAGTGGAAGATACCATGAATAAAGGACTTGGAGCGAGAGGGTTGAGAGGGACGACAGAGAAAATTTTAGAAGATTATATGTTCAATATAGAAAATGAGCAATATGTTAAGATAGACTCAATATTATAAATTCTTTAAATGTTAAGATATTATTTTCAAATAATCAAAAAATTAATATCTTTGCCAGATAAACACACAAATAAAAATTAACACGATGATAAAAAAAATATTTATTCTGCAATCAATGTTTTTTTATGTTGTTGCTTCATCTCAAGTGCTTACCTACGTCGGTAATGCGGCCTTGGTAACTATTCAGCCACAGACTTTAGTGTATAACGGAGGAGGATTGCAAGCTGCAGGTACCTCTGTTGTAAATAACTCAGGTAATATCATGATCAAGGGTGTTTCTACTGGAGCAACCACTGATGATTTGATAAATATTGAAGCAACGTCAAATTTCAATCTTAAATTAGCTACTACTTCCAGCTATGGACAGTTGTACATCACTGGTATCCCACAAGGAAAGATATCAGGTAAGGTCAACAAGGAATATTTGGCGGATTATATGAATGGTACTACGGGATCTCAACAGATGGGATTGCCATTTTATAATTTTAGGATTCCAGATTTGGTCGAGGCATTTGGGGATGGGAATCTAAATGTTACCAATACGACTAACAACTCGACTGGTAGATTTGCTCCAAACTCAGCTTTTTGGTGGAACAACGCGAGAGCTCGTTTTGATCAGATTGCGTATAACGGTACAGCCTATTATTCAACAGGTACACCAAATCCTGCATTTATAAGTCCCATGACTTATTATATATTGCCTAGGAGAAAGTCGGATGCTACTTATTTCTGGCAATTTCCTAAATCAGACAAAAAGATTTTTAAAGGAACTCCTGCCTCTGATGTTATAGGAGGTGGAATTAATAATGTGAATTTTGCATTATCTGGAGCTTACAGCGGTAGTTTTGGAACTAATGGTAATGCTTCTAATACTTTTGGTGAGAAGTATTATTCATATCTTGATGATCCTTTCAGAAACAAAGGAGCAGGCTGGCCTGCTGATTATGCTAAAAATCTTTATCAATTAGCAAATCCCTTTCTTACCAATATTGACCTTAAATATATTGGAATAGATTCTGAAACAGGTAGTGATGATAATTTCATATCTAAATTAGAAGGTGTAGCTTATTATGGAGATAATAATGTAGACTGGACCGCTCAGAATGGAACAACCTACCCGGGAACAATTCTAGTAATGAAAACTTCAAATGGAGCCTTTCAAGCAGGGGATGTTGGTAATAGGATTATAAAGCCTATGGGTGCGTTCATGGTAAAGCTTGCGGATGCTTCTACTACTCCTTTCTTGAATTTTAATAAGACCAGACGTTTCAAGCAAACGTCTAGAGCTGATGGGATTGACTATTCTGTTACTGCTGCCAAAACATCAGAAACTACAGATGATATTCCATCGGATAAGATTGTAAAACAAGTCGCGGTTGTAATGTATGACTTGAACGGCATGGAGTTGGATAGAACTTACTATGCAGTATCTCCTTCTGCTTTTACAGGATACGGCCCTACGTCCACAACTTTGCAAGCATATAGTGATAATAAGAAAATCTATACGAAAGAGGAGAAGTTAGCTGGTGGCGAAGATGCTGCTTATACTGATAAATTATATATTAATGAGGCTAATGAGATAACTTTTAAAACAAAAGAAATTCCTCTTTATATAAATTATACAGATCAGCCCTACCAATTAAAGTTTGAATTGTACGAAAAGGGAGAAAGGGTTGAAGATGGATTGTCCAACGGGAATAGCTTCTATATCAAAGATGCCCAAAATCAAATTATAAAAATTGTAGACGGGGAAAGCCTTTCTATGAATGGAGCTCAGACTCTAGGTCTATATTATGAGAAACCCTCAAATATAACTTTGGGTACGGATAGTTTTACTAGTTCACAAACTATTATTGCTAAAAAAGATGCACAATGGGTTGTTAGATTTGCTAAAGATTGGAAGAATGCAACCGTTGAAGTTTACTCTTCTGCAGGTCAATTGTTAAATAAACAACAGAATATTTCAACGAGCTATGATTATGTTGTGCCTCTTAATTACCAAGCAAAATCTACTTTTGTTATTAAGGCCACTTCTGAGAATGGAGAAGTTGTAATCAAAAAAATTCTAAATTAAACACAAGATTATATGATGGATTCAATATTTAAAAAAGCATATAGCTTAGTATTTATCTTGATAGGTATTTTAAGCTTTGCGCAATCTGTACCGCCACCTCCGGAAAATCCAGAATCTGGTGGGATTGGAGCATATCCTGCTTCTCCTATAGATGGTTATACTTTTATTTTGTTTTTGGCAGCAGTTTTAATGATTGTAGTTGTTGCCCTAAAATCAAAAAAAAGATTATTGCAATAATTTATTTTTACGATATAAAACTCACTTATTAAGTGAGTTTTTTTTATTTTTACATTATGAAAAAATTATTGATAACGAGTAGTATTATGTTATCTGCAAACATATTTGCTCAGTTTAATGTGAAGGTTGATATTCCATCCTATTTGTCTGATTCAGATGCTTACTTATATGGTTTTAATGGTTCTAAAGAAATATTATATTCTAAGGCTAAAATAGCAGGAAATACCGCAAATTTCAAAGTTGATAAAAAATATGTCGGAATGATGAGAGTTTTTTTTCAAAAGTCCAACTCTTCCGTTAATATGGTATCAGAAAATGCTGACATAAAGTTTAAGATTGAACTGGATTCTAAAAATAAAATTTCTGATGTTGTTTTCGAGGATAAAGTAAATCAACTCTTTAGTAATGAAGTTGAACTTCAGAAAAAACAAGAATTAATTTTACCAGCACTTATACAGATCAAAGATTATTACAAACCTAATGAGAGTTTTTATAAATCTCTAGAGACTGAGATTGGGCTACTTTCTAAAAATGATGTTTCATTGTATAGTACCCACCCTTTCTTGGAATATTACCATAATAACCAAAAATATTCTGTCCAGGAAAAGGCTTCAGCTTTTAAACCCGAGGATTTTATTAATTTCTATTCAAAATCCGGGGAGTACCTTGAGACATCAACAATACTAAAACCATCACTGATCAATTTTCTTAATGTTTCCAAATCCAATGTTGAGGGAAATGTAGACAAATTATTAGAGGCTGTCAATTTGGAAACACCTAGGGGGCAAACTATACTTTCTGAGCTGATCGATATCTTCAGTACATACAATATGGATAAGTTAAAGGATAAGTATCTTACTGAGGCCAATAATTTGAAATGTACCATCAATGATCGTCTTGCATCTACAATTCAATCGAACAAAAATATTGAGCTGGGTGCTAAGTTTCCTAACAATACTTTTGTGAACCCAATCCATACAAATGCTAAATCACTATATGATATAAAGGCTTCTAAAAAGATTGTGGTTTTCTGGTCATCTACTTGTTCACATTGCGAAGCGGAATTGCCAAAGCTTTTGGAAAAATATGACAAAATGAAGGCTCAAAATATAGAGATCGTAGGCTTATCCTTAGATAACAATTTGAACGAATTCAAGAGCAAAGCAAATGTATATCCTTGGGTGAGTGATTCTGAAGGGAAGGGCTGGTATAGCTCATATGGAGATACTTACAATATTGTCGCAACCCCGACTTATTTTATTTTAGATGCTAATAACATAATCCTTAGCAAACCTAATCATGTAGGGGATGTAATTGATTATTTAAAATTGAATTAAAATTTGTGGAAATGCAAAATATCCTTATATTTGCACCACAAAAATGGCGAGGTAGCTCAGTTGGTTAGAGCGCAGGATTCATAACCCTGAGGTCACGGGTTCAATTCCCGTCTTCGCTACTTATAACAATCCGTATTATGTTGATTTAAAACATTTTACGGATTTTTTATTTTGAAAAATCCCGACATAATCCCGATTTTCTAATAATATGACTGATTGACTTATATCTAAAGGATTCTGACAAATTGTCTATTGTCCTTTTTTAGTCTATTCTTTTATTAATCATATAAATTTACTATTTATAATTTTTTTTAATAATTTATGTGACAAGGTATATTGTTTGTGTTAATATAATCAACAAATTAAAATTAATATCATGTCAGAATTTAGGATTACTGGAATTTGGAAAAACAAAGATGGAGTGATTACGCATTATGCTATTCACGAGAGAACAAAAAATAGTGACGGCTCTTTTACACTTGGATATGCGAAAAAAGTTGAAAAAGACGATGCTGTAGATTTGCTATTACTAAAAGGTAATAGTGCTAAAACATATTTATGGAATTATTCAACGTCGTCGTGGTTATCTGGAGCAGATGTTCATGTTATCGAAGGAGAACCATTATACCTTCGAACAGAGGCAGATAGTACTGAAAAGGATAATTTGTCACATTTGATAAATTATGGTTTTATTTTTCGTTAAAATAAATAACCCTAGATTGCTTATTTAGGGTTATTATTTTAAAGTCAAATATTTTATTAAACAATTCTATAATAGTCTTCCTTGATAGGATATTTCGTTTTTTGTTCGTGCAGTTTTGAAAAATTAAGGACATAGCTATCATATCCTATATATTTAAGAATTAATAAATTTAACAAAGTATAAAGTTTAGCTGATGCGTAATAAAGGTCGGCATCTTTTTCTTCGATTGTTCGATTCTTACCAAGATTTCTAAAGTCTGGTACTCTTCCGTGAAGAAATGCATTTCTTGATTTTACAACTTCTAAATCTTCCTTACTTATATTAATTCCCAACTCTTTGAAAGGAGCTGTTAATTTTTCTTGATTAGTCATCTGATTTATATATTCAATCTTCCCTTTTAAAGTTTCTATATCTTTAAAAGAATCAAAATCTTTATATTTATCAAGAACTGCGTATAAATCATTTTGGAATTTCTTACAATCTTCTTTGGATGTGATAGGTTTTTGTCTAATTTTAGATTTACTAGAGATTATATTTGATAATGTTTCTAATGCAATAGAGTATCCTCCGGGACGGAATACTAGACTTGCATCATTTGATTCCAATATTAGAAATAATACACTTAAAAAGTCGTCGTTTTCAATACATAAACTACATAGTTTTGAAAACTCACTTTTATTTAAAGTTCTAAGGTTATATTTTTTATAAATTTTTTCAGCTCTTTTAGGATTTCTTGAATCTACCCAAGAATATGCATTAGAATTAATTGGTTGCCAAAAGTTTTTCATTCCATCTCTCAATGTTCTACATAGATAGGATGTGAAAACATCCATTTTTTTTGTATTGTAAGTAAAATAATAACCCTTGTCTGAAATATAATGTCCAGTAATATAGCCGAGACATATAAGTATGCTATGACATTTTTTACTAAAGTCATTATAGATTTGTCTTATGTCTGAATGTATAATTAGATAACTTTTATCATCTTTTTTCTCGATTATAATGAAAAAGTTTTCATTACCAATGTTGAACGATGTAGCATTTATTGAGATATTATTATCATTTTCAATTGCATATCCATATCTACTTAGTTGATAAAGGAAATCGATTTTTTTTTCATTAAGGGGAATAATTAATTTATAGTATTTTTTTAAATTTGATTTAAAAGTAGTGCTTCTTATTCTATATACATCTCCATAGATATTTCCATTTGAATATTTTGAAGTAAACATATCAAGTTTAAGTGAAATCTCATTGTTTGAGAATAATAGATTTTTTAAGTTAAATCCAATATCAAAAAAACTACGTGTAATATCTGGAATTTCTATTGTATAGTTTTTTGATGAGCTTTTCAATTGGATTTTAGTTAAATTCCGGAATAAGTCATTTTTAGAATCAATATTTCCTTTATGGATATTGTTTTCCAATGTTTCAATTTGGTTAATAGCCGATTGATTGAAAAATATTTTATATTTTTTACTTCTCTTTATCATTAATTTCTCAATTTAAATTGATAGAAGGAGAAATTTTCATTCCTTTTCATTGTCCATAAAATCCAATTTTCAAGAAATCTATACTTTAATATAACTTTTTCCATTGCTTTTACAAACTCCTCATTTTCAGTGTTATTTTCCAATAAATAAGAATGTTTATTAATTGCATCTTTAACGAACCCTAACATTAGATTCTTTGTAGCTTCTATAGTTTCATCAGTTAAATTATTTTTTAATTGATTGTATAGAGGCTCAGTAAATGATTTTGTTAATTGCAAAAGACTATTACCTAATCTTCCTATTTCGTCATTATCTTCCGTTTCATTTTCATTAATTAGTTCGGATAAAACATTTTGTATATAATCAATGTGTTTAACCGAATTATCCAATATATCAAGAGAATTAACAAATATAATATCTGGGTGGTCATTTGAATAGATAAATAGGTTCTCATAAAAAAGACCTTCTATATTCTGTAGATAATTTATTGATAACCTTTCTAAGATAGATTTGTCAACCGCAATAATTGGGTTGACCACTTTGGTTTCAAGTTTATATGCTTTTACTAATCCTCCAGAGAAAATCATATTTTTATCTGAAAAATAGCTTCCAATTGAAATTCCCCCTCTAACAAAAAAACCTTTTTGCATCATAGCAATTTGGTAAGATTTTACGACAAATGCCAAAGAATGAAATTGTTGATGGAAATCATTTCCAAATTCAATATATGGTAGAGAAATACAAATGCAATCTGAAAACATCCTGTATTCTAAATATTCTTGCAAGTCGGTTTTAACTTTTTGGTCTAAAACATTTTCTATAGAAATTTTTATTGCTTGTTCTAAGGTGTCGTGAAGTTCATTTAGCAGATTGGAAGTTTCATCAGAATCGTACTCTTCAATTATGGCTGAGAATCCCAAAATATCAATAAAGGCAACAATTCTAGTTTCAGTATCTATTAAATTATTTTTAAATAACTTTTTAGGTGAATCAATGATTTTGATAGAGTTACTTTTTAAGTTAGAATTATGCTCAACATTGATGAGACAAATTTTTAAAAGTTCTGAAATTGATTTAACTAAATCTTTTACTTCAATTTCTTTGTCGTCTAAATAGTTCTCTTTTTGAACTTCAATTTTATCTAAGATTTCTGGAATAATATTTTGAAATTCCTGTAAATCTTTAAAATCTCCATTGTCAAATCTAACTTCAAGACATCTTCTGACTAATCTATCTAATTCTTTTGTTGTTTCTAGCCAGAAATCATCAAGACTTTGATTTTTTTGATACGTGTAATGCAATTTCTTTATATTCCTTTTAAAAGTGTCAATATAAATTTTAACAGTTGTATGTATAATCTGTCTCTCATAACTGAGACGACTCCTCAATATATTTGAGATTGCCATTTTCAGCCATTGAGTTAGGAATATTTCTGTAAGTTCAGTTAATGAAGTGGTAACTGAGTAAAATGATTCTCTTGCATAAGTTTTATTTAAAATATCTTCTGCGAAAACTTCTATTGCCTGTTCAATAAATATTTGAGTAGAATATTTGTTTAATAAATTTACTACCGTAGCATCAAAGAATATTTTTTTGGTTTTGCCAAAATCAACAATTTTACTGATTGCTTTATATTCTCTTGATTTAGTTAATTGAACGGGGAATTTTCTTTCTGAGCAGTATGAATTAATTTCGTCATCAATTTTATCAGTAATAATAATTTCGGAAATATTTTGACTTAATAAATTAGCCTCGTCTAATATAGAAATAATCTTATCAAAATGTTCTTTATGAACCTCTTCAAAGTTATCAGGAAAATTATATATTTTGTAGGTTAAAGTTATCGCCATTTACATTTAAGTTTTATTTGTTAGAGTGATGGTTATGTATATTAGATTAGGGTTTATTCTTCAATGTCAAAATCAAAAATTTTGTATTCTGGTTTTCTAAAATATGGATATCCAATATTAATTATCCTTTGTTGACTTTCTTCATCAATCATAAATGTAAAAGATTTATCTTGAAAAGTATTTTCAATTAATTCCCTAAACCATTTTATTGTATAGATTCTAAAAGTATTGTTATACATTATAAAAGTTGGTGTGTTAACTATAAAAATACCTTCTAAATTTATTTCGGGTAATTTATATGAATGACTATTTAGAATTACTTGAAAATGTTCTTCCAATAAAGTTTTATTTCTTGATAAAAAATCAAGTTTTCTTTTCATTGTTTTATTGTAATTATTTTTGTTAGTTTCAAAGTAGGCATAATCGTTTTTATAATTATTCATATCATAACGACTGATTAGGTGTTTACTATCCGCTATAAATATTTTATCATTCAGAATAAAAATAAAATCTAATTCGCCACAATCTGAGTTATCAATATTAATATTTTGATTATTCCATTTCTTTAAATTTTTTATATTCCTCTCGAAAATGATATTGTTATTTTTTAAAATTTTTTCTATAGCATTTTCTAGTATTTTATCATTTTTTGTGTATAGAGACTTTATATAATCTTCAAAACACGGGCATTTCCATTCCATAGGATATTTTTTCCACCCAAATGCATTTGTTGATAATGAGACCATACTTTCAATAAAAGATTCGGGACTGATAACAGCATAGTCATTTCCATCAACATTCCATACTAGTATAGGTCTATAAAGATATTTGTTTAGATTATGAGGTTTATATATTTCTTCGTTGATGGACATTTTATTTAATCTGGTTAATGTCAGTCCTGCAAATATTTTATTACCAATTTCGAGAGGAACTTTAAAGAAGTGTTCTAAATTTATGGCGAAATATTTCCATTCAATAAAACTATATTTTCCTGCTTCTAATGACTTATGAATTTCTTCTATGATTGCCGGAATATTATCAAAATCTGTTTTAAAACAATTTTTAAATGCATCTTTAAATTCTTGAATATGGTTTCCAGCCACTACAGCTTCTTTTAAATGTTCGGGATGTATTTTCCCAAATTCATTTATTATAAACTCATAATGATGTTTGTGGTCAAAATAAAATAAATCTTCCTCCGTAAATTTTAAATCAATGCAATCTTCAACTAGATGTTGTTCAGCTAAAAGATTTGATATTGCAAACATAAAATCACCTAAATAAAGTAATTCATCTATAATAGGTTCTTTCTCCTTAAGGTATTCTTTACTTCCTATTTTACCAGATTTTAGTTTCAAATCACACGCTTGCTCAAGGCACAGCTTCAAAACTCTTCTGTAAACAGCAAAATCTTGATTTCTCATTTGCTTTATCGGAGAATAATTTGGATTTTCGGAATGAAATAGACAAGAAAAATCGTGTAGTAAAAATAATCCTAGGTAAAATGCCGAATCTATTTGTGTATTCAGTACTTTCAAAAAATTACTTTGAAACCATTCTAATGAAAAGAAAAGAATATTTTTTATTTCTTCCTCATTGTAACTTCCTTGTCCAAATTTTTCAATTAATTCGGCAGATAATAAAGGTCTAAATTTATTAATTGCTGTTTCATCATACCAAGCAATTAATCTTCCATTGGGGGTAAAATATACAGGCATCAGTTAAAAGTAATAATTGTATAATTTTTTGTGTCAATATGGTAAAATTAAAGTCTTAACCTCATCTCCAAATTTCGTAAAATACACTTTCTTAATGTTCGTTATATTCTGTCTGGATATGTAAACAATTAAATCTGCATCTCTTTTTTGTATTACTTCTTTCCAGAATCCCGGTTTTACCTCATTGTTGTATTGTACTTTCTTTACAATAAAATCAGCATCGGATTTGTTTTTGGTTATGAAGACGACTAAATCCGCATCAGCTTTAAAAGTCGTGTAATAAACTTTCTGCGCCGAAATTTTTAGACTTACAAAAAAGAATAGGAGAAAGTAGATAATTTTCAAAAGTTATAAGTTTTGGTATAATCAAATATACTTAATCTCCAGCAAATTAAAATTACTGTGATTTTCAGAAATTCGCCCGGCGGAAATCTAGTTAATAAGAGCTACTTGAAAAACATAAGAAAAAAGTCTGGATTTAATTTTTATAAGATTAAAAATTTTTAACTGTGATTTTGGGAAAATTGCCCGGCGAAAAATTCGGAAATTTTGAGCTACTGCTAAAAAAGTGTTGATGTGGTTTGAGTTATTTAATTTGAGTGAAATTAAATATTATATTTGTGGTAGAAATATGTACCATTGATTTGGTAAAATAATATTCGTACTAAAATAGTCTTGTAAGAAGAAATCGGCAAAATTTCAAAATACACAACAAGACGGATTAATTAGTACGCCCGTAAGGCGTATTCGTTCCTCTGTTGTGTTATGGCTTTGCCGAGCCTCTTCTTGCAGTGTGATATGGATACGCTGTTTTTATTTTCAGTAAATACGGTTTTCCGTACAGATTGTTTTAGTATTCAATTTAGATTTGAAAACTAATTTATATATGGAAACTGAAAATTTACAACCTCAACAAACAAATTCTAAACAATGGTATGATAACAAATTTTTGTTAATTGTACTTTTCTTTTTGTTACCTCCTCTAGGTATTTATGGAATGGTAAAACGTAAAACAGCTACTTGGAAAAAAGTACTTTATATTATTCCCTCTTCCTTTATGATTCTATACATTCCAGCTTTAATTTATACTACTTTTTTTATTGATAATTATAAAGAAGGAATAGATAGTTATAATAAAAAAGATTACAAAAATGCAGATTATTTTCTCAGAATGGTAAAACCAGATGATGTGCATTACAAAGATGCTCTTGCAAAAATTGCAATATTAAAACCTAAAATTGACAGTGTAGAATTAGAGAAAAGGCAAAAAGAAATTGCAGAATCTAATAAGAAGGAAGTTGAGCCAAATAAATTAACTCCAGAAGAAATACAAACTCTTAAAGATTTCCAAACTAAATGGTCTGAAAAGATTGTGAAGGATTGGCAGGGAGATTATTTTAAAAACAGTTCAGTATCTAAATCAGGGGATACGATTAAGTTTGAATTAATAAAAATTGCTTCAACTGGTAACTGGCAGAGTTCTGCTGAAATGAATCGGGAAATATATCAGAAAGAGTATGATAGTTTATTAAAACAAAATTTCAACAATAAATACAATCTCTTAAAGACAAAAGTTGTTATCATTCCTGATTCCGGTCAGCAAAAAATTAACGAGGCGTTGGCTGATAGAAAACGACAAATAAAAGTTCAGTTTTCAGCTTGGGATGGTTCTCATAGGGAACTAAAACGATTAGTGAAAAGTGCTATGAATGACCCTTCAAGTTTTGAACACGTTAATACTACTTACAAAGATAAAGGAGACTATATTATAGTTCAGATGTCATTTAGAGGTAAGAATGCCTTTGGAGCAACTGTCTTAAATGGTGTAACTGCTAAGGCTGACTTAAATGGGAACATACTTTCAGTATCAAAATTTTAATTTAAAATATAACAATCAAATGAAAACAACAATTACTTTATTGCTCATTCTTATTTCATCCGTAACCACATCATTATTTTCTCAGGTTTCGTCTAGCAAAGAATATCTAAAGGCAACAAATCATTTATGGAATATCTGTTATGATTTGAATTATTTGAAAAATGCTGAGGATATGCAAAAAGAAAGAAACTCTATTTTGCCAATTTTGAAAAAGAATATTGAAAGTGCTAAAAAAGAATACACGTTAATAAATACAAAATCTCCAGCAGACAAAGATGTTAAACAGTTAGGGCTTTGGATAAAGACTATTGAAAAATCTTATGAAAACCTAAGTAGTAATAGCTGGGAATCTAATCCGATTTGGCAAATGGGATTTACTCTTATAGAAATGGATTTAAGAGATTTCGTAAACGGGAAACTATAATTTAATCTCCAGCGCATTAAATATTAACTATTGAATTTCCGAAATTTTTTAGCAATAGGTATTTACCCTAGTTTGGTACTTATTTTTTGAAAATAAATTTAAAGGGTGGGGTTTAATTTAGTTGAGATTAAAATTTAACTATGAACTGGGGAATATTTTTTTTAGCAAAAATAGAGGTCTATCCTAGTTCTGTTTCTTAAGAGTGTCTGTTTTTCGATGTTTTGGGCACTCTTCTATGTTGTTGGTATTGATTTTCAGTTAGTTATAAAAATAGGCTACTTTTACAAGTAGCCTTAAAATAATAATGATAAAATCAACTTCTCTGCATCCCTTATGGTCTATTATTCCTTTTATTAATAAGGGTTGAGACTTGATTCTGTTGAGAAGAAGTCAAATTCAGATTTTTGATAAAACTTAACAAAATTGATGCTTTTTTCTCACTAGGAATTACATTAAGGTAAGAACTCAGTTTCCTAAACTCTGGACATACCTTTTCAAAGATAAAACTCTGTATCTCACTTTCTCCTTGAGTAAGGTTTCCTTTAGGAAGAATATAGGGTAATATACCTATTAATAACCTCATCCTTTTCTCATAGTCCATTACTGGAAAGTTTCTTACTTCTTTTGTAAACTGCACCATAAAGATTTCAGTTAATTCCTTTCTAAGGTCTTGTCTGATACTGTTCCTTGACCCGGGTTTTCGCCCGGATTTTTTCGGGTTTTGATTGTTCATTTTTCTTTGGTTAAAAAGTGTGTAACAATAGTTCCATCCTAATCATGTGTTCAAAGAACATATTGATGAAATTGATTTTGTTTCGAGGGTTACGATTTTTAAAAGTGAATACTTGTAAATTGGATTTTCTTCTCTTGTTATAAAAGACAATGATTAAATCCTTCTTTCCATTAGAGTGAACATTATCTCCATAATAGAAATTTTGTCCTAATGGGATAAGACCCGTAAACAAGATTTTTTCCTTTCCCTTGAAACTTTGAATTACATATTTTGCCCGCTGATTTTTTAAAAATTCTTCTTTGGGTAATTCCACCCTGATAAAGTGAATATCAGTTCTTTTCTTGTTCCCAACCAAATCATAGATATTGTCGGATTTCTTATTTAGCGAATACTCGCAATACTGAACTCGAATCTCACTCATATTATTGAATTTTTAGAGTTAGATTCTTGTTTTTGCAATCTTTCTTTCACATCCTCTATTTTGTAAAGGACTCTTTTTCCGATTTTAAGGGGAATAAGAACGTTAGATTTTTGCCAATTACTAAGAGTTGCTAATGAAACTTTTAACATTTCGCTAACCTCTTTTCTAGTAAGGAAATTATTTTCCTTACTCTCCAGTAGTAGATTGTTTTTTGGTAGTTCGTCAGGTGTTACGATGGATAGACCATAGAAAGGGTTATCCGGCTTCTTCAATAGTAGTTCTTCTAAAACATCCACTACAATCTGCTTGATTTCAGCTCTGATATACTTAGTATCAGATACTGACAGTTGTAGTGTCAACATTTAAGATGTACTTTGTTTTATCAAAATTAGTGGGTTTATATCTAATTGCCAAATATTTTTTTGTTTTTTTTAATTAACTTGTTTTAATATTGGTTTCGAGTTTTTAAGTTCGTCTTCCCAGAGTTTTGCTACTTGCTCAATCTTTTCTTTATCCGTTGTTTTTATATATTTCATAAACTGAGAGTGACTTTTATGTCCTGTAATTGCCATAATTGTGTTATCTGATATATCTTTTCTTCCATATAGATTAGTGGCGAAACTTCTTCGTGCTGTATGGCTCGTAATGAGTAGGAATTTGGGGTAAAAACCTTTAACTTTTCTATTGGTTTTCGGGTCTTTAATATTGCCTAAAATTATTTCATTGATTTTTGCCTCTTTACAAACTTCTTTTACATATATATTGAATTTTTGTTCCGAAATGATAGTTGGAAGCTGATAGTTTCTTCTTATTAGTATTTCCTTTACATATGGATGAATGGGAATTGAAACGGTTGTACCAGTTTTTTCAGTTTCTGAAATTACAATAGTGTCAGTTGTAAATAAAAATTGGTTAATTCTTTTTAAGTCTGATATTCTTAAACCTGTCCATAGACCTATTATAAACAAGTCTCTTACATTGTTTAATCTTTCATTACCTGATAGGTCTAAATTGTAGATGAGTTTAATTTCAGCAGGGTTTAGATAGGTGTCTATTGGTTCATCCCGAGTAAAAGTAAATTTTTTGCTTTCAACCTCTGGATTGATTTCTAATTTCTGTTCTTTTGCCTCCAGTACAATACCTTTTATAGTAGAAATATTTTTTTCTATAGTAGTATTAGATAGTTTTCTGCTTGATTTCAGATAAGAAGTAAATTCTCTATGGAATTTTAGGTTAATGTCCGTGATTTTTAATCGAATCTTTTTTGTTTCTTCAAAAGATTCGATTTCCTTTTTTATTGTTCGGTATTTTTGTATAGTACGGAATGATATTATCTTTCCCGTTTTTGGATTAACTCTTGTTTCTGATTCTTTTGCGAAATCTTCTATAAATGGAGCAAAGAATATTCTATGGTCTTCAATTCCTTCCGGTCTTTTATAAAACTCCTCGACAACCTTTGACAGCCATTTTGAGTTAATTACATCTCCTTTACTGAAATCAATATTAAATCTCCTCAATATCTCATCCTTTAAACCCTCAATTAAAGGATTGTATTCATTTTTAATACTTATGACGGTATTAGGTTTGAATTTTTGCATCTTTTCACTCCAGTCGTTAGGATTTATAAGAATATGGGATTGAGCATTACAATCAATAGTTCTACCGTGATAGAATCGTATGTTGAGGTTTGAGGGGTTTCCCTTTTTGATGCAGGAGAGTTTAATATTTGCCATCCTTATGTAGTATATAATATCAAATTTAAACAAATCCCGACATAATCCCGACATTTATCTGTGTTTTAATTTATCTAACTTTTCTTAATTTGATTTTTACAGTCTTGAAAATGCTTTAAATAAAGGATTTTTAAGTATATGTTGAATAATTTAGAAAAACTATGATAAAGATATGGCTAGTCCCGTCTTCGCTACAAATAATGGGCTGATTTTTCAGTGATTTAACTCTCTTCCTCAAGAGAGTTTTTTTATGCCTGTTATTCTGGGCGTTATGTTTCCTTGTTCCGAAAGGGTAGCAGAATTGATGAGTATTGAAAATCCCTACTCCAACTCCTGAATGTCGTCTGTACTAATCAATGGAATGCTGCATTTATTTTCATCAGGAGAAGTTGTTAACCTTGGGTTAGCAGAGATGTTGCTAATTCATCACTCTCTTGCTCTTAAGATTCTTTTTCTAATCTTAGCTTATTGATAAAATAAGAAGGCGTGAAGCCGGTCTCTTTTTTAAAGGTCACCGCAAAGACCTCTCTGGAAGCGAAACCGGAGACCTCGGCAAGATAGCTTATCTTGTACTCTCTGTATTGCGGAACATTGTAGAGCATTTCTATGATATACTGGATTCGGAGCCCGTTTATGTAATTGCTGAAGTTTTTACCCTTATATTGTTTGATGATCTCGGAGAGATATCTGGTATTGGTGCCCAGGGAATTGGAAAGATAGGTCAGGTTCATATCCTTGCGCAGGAATTTTTGGGAACTTTCAAACTTCTGGAGCTTTAGCAATATGGCATTGATCGTATCATCCGTAATACCCAAGGGCTTGTCAATGGGAGCTTCTATAGGCTCGTCTTTTTCCTTTTGCTCTTTCAGCGTATGAATGATAGCCTCATATTTTTCCCGCGATCTTCTTTTGTTTCTTTTCATGTACAATAGACCGGATATCAAAAATAAGATCACAAATGCCGTACTTATCAGAAGAATGGTCTGGACATTGGACCTGTAGGTCTTCTCTTGTTTTTCCGCTATATATTTTACAGGGATATTGATCGTTTTCTTTTCTGCATTCACTAGGCTGTCATTCAGCTTGGTGTAGAGGTCCATATATTTTTTGGAGGCCTCCCTGTTCCCCTGCTCCACATAGGACTTGAAAAATACTTCATAGATGTCCCTGCGGATGTACGGGGTGCTGGATCCTTTTTCCAGTTTCTCTGCCTGTCTGGAATACAGGAGGGTCTTATCATACTTTTTCTGATCATGGTACAGCCATGCAAATTCATTAAGGACAGTGATTTCCAATCCCTTTTTTATTTGATAATTTTTGTTCCGACAGATTTCCAATGCTTTTGAGAAATAGGACTCTGCATCTTTAAAACGCGATGTCACACTGCTGCTTTTTCCCAGATTGATGTAAGCCAAAGCTAAAGTGTGATATTTTTTACGGATATATTCCTTTTTGTCATCCATTTGGCTCGCCATTTCCAGACTTTTTCTCTGGTAATACATCACAGAGTCCACAGGTGCATTGATATGGGCATAATATCTTGCGAGTCCGTTATATACTAGTGCTTTCTGGTAATTCCTGGGATTCCCTATAGTTATCTTTTCTGCGATGTCAAGCGATTTTTTAAACTCTTTCAGACTCTCATCATTGAAACCCAGTTCTGTATACGACAGCCCCCTGAGCATGTATGTATGTGACAATGTCTCATTATCTTTCATAGTTATAGCAAGTTCCTCTTCTTCCTTGCTGAGGTCTATGACCTTTTTAAAATTTCCGCCGTCATAATATTGGGTCATCAGGATTGTAGTACTTTCCAATATTCCGGTCTTGTAGTTGATACTTTTAGAAAGGCGGTATATATTTTCAGAAAGTTCTATGGACCTTTTCGGGTCATTGACGGATAAAGCTCTTGCCTCCTCCAATTGCTTATCGATATCCCGCTTTGTAACAAGCCGCTCATTGGTCTGCGCAAGAGAATATCCGAATATCATGTACACTAATATTAGCAGAATTTTTTTCATCTGTGTGTGTGTTTAGAAAGGCGCAAAGTAAATGTTAATTTATCGGACATGACAAAATATTTTGTTAGCTATTCAGAAATGTTAACAAATTTACAGCTATTTATTGTGCTGATAAACAATATTTTATACATCATTTATCATCATTGCAATATTTTCGATGAGAGGATTTCTGTAAAAAGAGATCAACATTGAGATGATATCAGAAATCATCTCATCTATTTCTTTCCTTGTAGATACGATACTTTTAATATTGCAAAAATTTAATGGCATTTCCACTTTCAGGGAAAGGCAAAGACACACCAATCATTATCATAAATTATTAACCCTTCAAAAACACAATTGTATGCCTTTTTTAAATTTTGAAACCCGACATTTTTCTCAAGAAGAAATAGCGGCAGCTACCGATGCTTTACAAAACCTTCACACCGCCCTGACGGGAAAACTTGCCAGCCTTACGCCGGAAGAACGCCAGCAGTATGGCAGCATCAATGAGCAGAACAAGCTACTTGTAAACAAAGTAAATGATTACAGGAATATTGATCCGCAGCTTTCCAGTCCGGAAGTAGACTGGGAAGAGTTCAGCAAAGATTATAAAAGCCGCAACTTTCTGGAATCGATTACCAATAGCCTTGCCGAACTGAGCAGAGGATTGGAAAATGCCAAGATTCTCCACGATTGGGACAATTATCAGGCCTCCCTTATAGATTATCAATATTCTGTATATCGTAATGATTCTGGGAGCACAGGATTCCACACCAAGGTACAGGAAATCAAACAATTTTTTGGAAGGACAGGCAGCAAGGACTCCGGAGATGCTACCGCAACTACAGAATAAACCAGTTTTAGGTCCCAGACTCCGAAAATGCGGTCACCAGACCTGAAATTTTAGGTCCGAAACTATAAAATTACGGTTCTGAACTTAAAAAATAGAGTTCACAACGACAAATTTGAGGTTGTACAACCTCAAATTTCCGGTTCTCAACATGAAAATTGCGGTTCTCTACCAGAAAAATGGACTTAGAACCGGAAGAATCACCATAAATCAAAAAAACACAAAAAACACAACAGATGAGCTAAAATATGCAGGCATGCTTATGTAAGTAAAATAAAATAGTGATTTGTATCATTTCTAGTCGAAAAATCCCCAATTCTTCGGAACACTTGAGAAATATACAGAGATCACACCGGATGGTGTGGACTTTTGTATATCAAAGTGTTCGGGTATGGGGATACCTTTCGACTTGATAACAAAAAGGTCCACACTTTTTATTTGCCCTCCCCACAGAAAAGGACACAAGACAAAAAAATACCCGCTCAGAAAGACCTGAGGATGAAAGAAACCATCCGGAATCCCTTCAAAAGAACACAAATTAAATACTAAAAAATTCACTAAGATGAAAAAAACACTTTTCGCATATTTACCTGTAATCATAAGGAATGTGAGATTAAAATAACTTGCAGAAGGTTGGTGAGCTACAGCACATTGCTTTTGGTAAATCGCTATAGCCCAATATAAACAGGTTTCTATTCCTGTAATATCTCCACCTCATCACAAAAGATTTAAACAATACAAAAATCATGATCGATGTGCATTGACATTGTAGTTTTCATAACATTCAAAAACACTTGAGATTTATTAGACTCATTATAATTCAGTTACATAATTATTAGATGTTCATTAAAAGATATCGTTTTTGAAGCAAATGTGATAAGCAGTAAAACAAACTACTTATTAGGAAAATCAGTCATTACACTCTATCTATACAATGCTAATGAGTTATAAATGTTCATTTAACTCATCAATAAAAGCTTTTAAGCTTTACCCTATTATTTAATCATAAATACTCAATTTTATGAAATCAAAAATCATTTTTTTTCGGACATGTAACTTTCGGTTAGCATGGGTCGCAATGATGACTATTTGTGCTCTCTCAAATGTCACGGCCCAATCGCCCTTGCTGACCGAGAGTTTTAACTATACTTCAGGAGCTCAGCTTACGAGCACCAATTGGATACAAACAGCAACAGGTACACCCAATGTCATAATATCTAATGGAAATTTGTCATACCCTGGTACTATTGCCAACAATATTGGAAACAAAGTATCCTTAACAAATACAGGACAAGATGTTTATCGAAATTTTACATCCACGACCTTAAATGCAAGCACATCAGTAATATACGCTAGTGCTATGGTCAATGTTTCAGCAGCCCAAGCAACAGGAGACTACTTCTTTGCTCTAGGGAGTGGGACAACTTCTATCGCCAGGCTTTATATCCGTTCCAATGGGACAGGATTTAGTTTTGGTGTATTGAGAACCACTTCTGCCGGAACGGGAACCGTAGAATATGAATCAGCCATAAGACCTTTTAATAATAATATCAGAATTGTTTTAAAATATGAACAAGTAACAGGCACTGCCAATGATATTGTTAAACTGTATGTAAATCCTTCAGGTATATCAGAGCCCACAACAGGAGATATATCACACACGGGTACTTTAGGGGATTCTACGTCTTTTTCGGCCATTCAGCTTTTTCAGGGAGTAGCCGCAAATGCCCCTACCTTAGATATTGATGGAATCATAGTATCAACAACATGGGGAGGTCTCAATTCAGCAGTTTATGATTATGGCGATAATCCGGTAAGTTACGATAATACAAAAGATGGAGTTTTTGTTCCTGCGGCACATTCACTATTGTCCGGATTGTCATTAGGAAGTACGATTCCCGATCTGGAACTTGCTCCTCAAAATGTTTCATCGGGAGCTGACAATAACGGAACCAACGGAGATGGTATAGACGAGGATGCTGTTATCGTCTCTGCGAATGAAATCAGAAAAGGCGTTCCCTACACTTTAAGTGTACCAGTAAACAATCCGGCTACGGCGACAAGATATCTCTATGGCTGGATCGATTTTAATAATGATGGTAAATTTCAGTCAGGAGAAGCCCCTAGCGTTGTTACCTCATTCAGCACTACAGGAAACACTACCCAGACCCTTAGCTGGACATCGACACAAACATCAACTATTGTAGCAGGAGCTACTAAACTTTATGTAAGATTAAGGCTGTCATCATTATCTTTAATCGATGCTACAGATGTTACAATCGACGAAAGAAGTATAGGAAATGGTGCTCTGTCACCAGGCAATACAGCAGACGCTCCGAATACTCCGTTTGGCGAAGTTGAAGATTATCAAATAACCGTGGCCAACGCTTTTGATTATGGAGATGTACCATCCTCGTTTGAAAATGATAAAGATGGAAATGCTTTACCTGCCGTCCATTCTCCACTTTCAGGGTTCAACATGGGAAAACTCCTGGATACGGAAACAGTACCTCAAAGTGTGGCTACGGGAGGAGATAATAATGGCACAAACGGAGACGGCGCAGATGAAGATGGCATTACAGCACTTACAAGTGTAACGCCTGGTGTTATATACAGCACTACCGTTCCTGTAAATATACCAAGTACACTTACAGGAACCAAATATCTATATGGATGGTTGGATTTGAATGGTGATGGGCGTTTTCAGTTAGCAGAGGTTGCATCAGCAACCACTACAGCGGTAACCGCAACAAATGTAACTCTTAGCTGGACTGCTGCCCAAACTGCAACCATTGCATCTGGAACAACGAAGATCTATCTGAGATTGAGACTTTCCAATTTAAGCTTATTTGATTTTACTGCCGTTGCGAGCGGAGGTGCTACGATAGATGAAAGAAGCGTAGGGAATGGCGCTGTATCAGCTGGTGATGCCACTAATGCTCTTACTACTGCTTTTGGAGAGGTTGAAGATTATCAACTTTCGGTAGGGCTGTTTGATATGGGAGATACACCAATATCTTATGATACCTCAAAAGATGGTGTAGTTTTACCAGCTGTGCATATGGCACTTACAGGATTTATGTTGGGGAGTGTTGCTCCAGACGTAGAGCAAGCACCATATAGCGTTGCTGTAGGAGCAGACAACAACGGGACAAACGGAGATGGGTCTGATGAGGATGCTATCAATACTTCAGCAAATAAGATCAAAAGCGGAGTACCTTATATTCTAAGCGTACCAGTAACCAATCCGGGTGGATCCACAAAATATCTTTATGGTTGGATCGATTTTAATAACAATGGTAAATTTGAAGCTGGTGAATTTGCAACGGCTTCGACAAGTGCCGTAGGAAGCAGCACATTAACACTCACATGGACGGCTGTTCAAACTACAACAATTGTTGCGGGAGCATCTAAGCTCTATATGAGGGTGAGGTTGTCTGACAGAATCTTAATTGATTTTACGAATGGAACTGGTGCTACAGATATGGATGAGAGAAGTATCGGAAACGGTGCTGCATCAAATACTAATACGGCAAATCATCCAAATCCAGTTAACGGTGAAGTAGAGGATTACCAGATAGAGCTAAATAATGACTTCGATTATGGAGATGTGCCTGCTACCTTTGAGAATGACAAGGATGGGGTTGCTTTGCCTGCATTGCACGCTGCTATTTCAGGATTTACGATAGGAAAATTTATAGATGAAGAAAATGCGCCAAACAGTGTAGCTACAGGAGCAGACAATAATGGAACAAACGGAGATGGTGTCGATGAAGATGGTCTTACAACGCTTACAAGTGTAAGCCCGGGTGTTGCATACAGCATCGACGTTCCTGTAAATATTCCAAGTACACTAGCGGGAAGCAAATATTTGTACGGATGGTTGGATTTGAACGGTGACGGACGTTTTCAAGCCGGAGAAGTTGCAACAGGAAGTGTAACAGGTGTTGGCGAGCAGCTTTCCACCCTTACATGGACGGCTGTTCAAACTGCAACCATTGTATCTGGAACTACAAAGATTTACCTAAGATTGAGATTGTCAAATCTTAATTTGCTAGATTTTAGCTCAGGTACGAATAGTGGATTAATAGATGAAAGAAGTGTTGGAAACGGAGCTACAGCAGCAAATAATGCAGCTAATGCTCTTACAACTTCTTTTGGAGAGGTCGAAGATTATCAATTGCCGGTTGGCCTGTATGATTTCGGAGATGCGCCCGTAAGTTATGATACGAATAGTGCAACTGCTTTTGTTCCTGCAAGACATAGGGTAAATCCATTATACACTATCGGCACAATTGTAGACGCAGAGCAAGCAGCACAAAATGTTGCTCCAGGTACTGATAACAATGGATCCAATGGTGACGGTCAAGATGAAGACGGAACAGGTGTTGCCACCATTACCAGAGGAGCGCCTTTCAACTTTTTTACAAATATCAATGCACCAGCAGCATCCAATGCCATTGCATGGATCGACTTTAATAATGATGGTAAATTCCAGACTTCTGAAGCAGCTTATGCTACTTCTACAGCTACAACTAATGGATATCAGACTACATCTACGGGAGCTAGCACGGTGAATTTCTGGTTCAGAGGTGCACAGACCAGCTTGATCCCGGCAGGGGTAACCAATCTGTATGTTAGGGTAAGACTTAGCCAGACTGCAGGTGCAGATAACACCGGGACTGCAGATATTGATGAACGTTCTATAGGAGACGGAGCAAGTACAGGTGTGTACACCTTGCCAAGCTTTGGAGAAGTAGAAGATTACCGCTTTACAGTGGGTAATAACATTTATGATTTTGGAGATGCTCCGGTAAGCTATGAGATGGATAAAGATGGAACAGTTGATCCAGTCAATTTCAAGCCTGCTAGAAATTTTAGCTCACAAAATTTATATCTGGGAACAACTTGGGATTACGAATCTGGTCCTGCTTCTGTAACCAATCCAAATGATAATAATAGTCCTAACGGAGATGGTTCTGACGAAGATGGTATCACAGGTCCTTTGTACATTAATCCGGGTGCGATCAATACATATACCTTAGGAGTAAAGAATTACACAGGTGCTAATGCCACATTGATGGTTTGGATTGATTTCAATAACAATGGAAGATTCGAGGCAGGCGAAAGGCAAACTTTGTCTGTTCCCGTCGGAGGATATGCACAACCAATATCTTTTACTGCAGCGCAAACTGCTCTTATTTCTACCTCAACAAACAAAGTATATATGAGGACAAGGTTGATGCAGGCAGAAGGTGGGGTGACTCTGGGAGATTTGACTACTGGTGCTAATTCGGGCGTGGTAGACGAATATGCTATCGGTGATGGATTGGCTACAGGAATGTACGGGTACGTAGCTCTTGGTGAAGTTGAAGACTATCAGTTGCAAGTGGTTCGCGATTTTGGAGATGTACCTGCTTCCTATGAAAATGGTAACCCTGCTTTCCATTCTAATGGTGCCGAACCAGACTTATACATAGGAGTCGATGTTGATTATGAGTTTGCTCCTCAAAGCGTAGCTGCAGGAGCGGATAATAACGGGACTAATGGTGACGGAGCGGATGAAGATGCATTCTCTGCACCCCTGACCATTACAAGCGGAAGCCAGTTTACGCTGAGTGTTCCAGTAACTACAAAAACAACGGGAACCAAGTATTTGTACGGATGGATTGATTTTAACGGTGACGGAGTATTTAATGGTAACGAAGCTGCTACAATCTCTGGATCTGTTGCAGCGGGTGTAGCCGGTCAGTTGACATTAACTTGGCCAAATACTGTTACCACAGCTTCTCCTGCTGTACTCGCAACAGGAAAAACGTATGTGAGGTTAAGACTTTCTTCTACTAATCTTGGTACTTTTGCTAATTCTCCTGCTACAGATACACGTAGTTACGGTGGAAGCACCGCTCTGGGGGAAATAGAAGATTATCAATTCAATATTGTAAGTAATGTGTATGATTATGGAGATGCCCCATCAGTTTATTCCAGAAATCAGGCAGGCGTAAATGTAGAACCAAGACAGTCATTATCTAACGTATTGAGACTTGGGGCAACAATAGATATAGAATCTGCCGCAAACACAGTAGCAGAAGGTGCAGATAATAATGGAACCAATGGAGATGGAACAGATGAAGATGGTATTACCACAGTAATGCCGGTGTACAAAGGTACCGCCTATTATTCTGATGTGGAAGTTTTCAATAATTCAGGATCCGCTAAAACTCTATACGGATGGATTGATTTTGATAACGATGGTTATTTTGAATCATCTGAAGTTGCCACAGTGTCTGTGCCTAGTTCTGCTGTACAACAGAAAGTTCAGCTGACTTGGAATACTACAACAACTGCAACTATTCCTGTAGGAGCAACCAACGTGTATATGCGTCTTCGTATTTCAGAAGGTACATTAGCCAATAATACAAATGCTTTACTGGATGAACGTTCCATAGGAGATGGACTTACTACGGGCGTATATGGGACTGCCTTTGGTGGTGAAGTGGAAGATTATAGATTACCTGTAGCCACCACTTATGACTATGGTGACGCAGCAGACAGCTATGATACCAGCAGAAATGGGGTTATTGCTCCAGCTAGACAAGCTGTCAGCAGTGCATTGTATATTGGAAATGCTGCTCCGGATTCTGAGGGAAGTAAACAAACCTCAGCAACAGCAATCGGGGATGATAATAATGGAACAGATGATGAAGATGGGGTAGAAATCTCCCCAATGTATGCAGGCGGAGGTTACGCTTATTCTGTACGTGTAAAAACATACAATAATACGGGGGTAGCTAAAACACTTTACGGATGGGTCGACTTCAATAACGATGGTCGTTTCCAAAATACAGAAGTTGCAACCGTATCCGTACCTACTGCTTCAACCCAAGGATATGTCACCCTTAACTGGACAGCGGGACAGAATATAATTGCAGGAACCCCTGACAATCTAAAGCTACGTTTACGTTTATCTGAGGGAACTCTTACGGATTATAATACAGCACCCCTTGGTGCTTTGGTAGACGAAAGAGCCTTAGCTGACGGATTAAATACTGGTGAATATCATGCTACAGCACCTGTTATCTATAATGGTGAAGTGGAAGATCACATCATCCCTATGACCACACAGCTTGATTATGGTGATGTTCCTTTGTATTTTGAAGATAACTTCATAGGAGCTTCTGTTCCTGCACGTCACAGACAAGTTGAAGATCTTATTATAGGAGCCACGATTGATCTTGAGAATGGGCCCCAAAGTGTAACAGGCGGTTCGGATAATACCGGTACCAATGGTGACGGTTTGGATGAAGATGGTATCGATAATACCGTTCCATTGCCTACGCTTTATTCAGGGGCAGAATATGCTGCATTGATTAACGTCAGAAACAATCTTGCCACTGCAGCAACATTGCATGCATGGATTGATTTGGATGGAAATGGACGATTCACATCTAATGAATATACTTCTACTGCGATTCCAGCAAATGCAGGAGATTACGTTGGCAAATTAAGTTGGGCTATGCCTACTTATACAAGTACGGCAAACTATACTTATATGAGAGTACGCCTTACCAATGCTGTGCTTACGGATAATACCAGTACGGATAATGTGGACGAACGTTCCATAGGAGACGGGCTCACTACGGGAGCGTATGGTACGATACCGCAAAACGGTGAAGTAGAAGATTATTATCTGCCAGCAGTGCCGAACGACAATACGACAATAGATTGTACTAATGATGATGACCGTTTAGGCGTTTTGGATCCTTTGCAAGCCCTATTCCATGGTACAATCGTTAAATTACGTAATTCCGAGTTTCTTGTTTTTGGAAATAGTGCAGCCGCAAATGGTGCCGATCAGATGACTCCAATAAAAGTGACCCCAACCAACGGATATAATTATGCCGGAGTTCCTTTGTTGCTTACAGGTGCGTCTAACGCATGGAATCACCAATATATGTTGCTTTCATCTGCGGGATTGTATGTATGGGGACAAGGAAATGTTAATGCTACTCCAGGTTCTCCTGTAGTATTTCCTGGAGGTACAGGTTTCCACCAGGTGGCATTACCTACCGGAGTTGGTCCTGCAAACATCCAGTTTATGGATGCAGGTAGTTCTTCGTCTTATCTAGGCTCATTGATACTTCTGACTAAAACAGGAGAGATTTGGGTATATTCCAATACAGTAGGAAGCGATGTACAAGGAGATGGAAATACGGTTGCTACCGGATGGCATCAGGTAATGACAGATGCCGGAACACCGCTTACCGGAATGAAAGATGTTCGCTCAGCAGGAGGATCTGCCATAGCAACAAATGGAAACGAGTTTTACACATGGGGTAGGAATGTATTTTTGGGTGATGGACAAAATCAATCCAACAAAAGTTATGCAACCAAGATGACAACTCCTACCGGCATCAGTCTTCCTGTAAAACAGCAGGATATTGCTAATACTAATACTCCTTCTACATCATATTTCTTAAGAGACAGTGCCGGAAAGGTTTTTGTTTTAGGAAACAATGCTAGTGGAGAGTTAGGTTTAGGAAATACCAATGATTCTAGAATTTGGCGTACCATCAATTTTATGAATGAAGAGCCAAACGCCGCAGGGAATCAAACGGATGTCACAAAGGCTATAAGACCTGTTAAATGGATCTCTGCAAGTAATCACGATAATACTTACGGAACATTGTTCAGTGTGATTACCGATGAAAAAAGAATCTATAGCACGGGCTCTAATTCAGGTTCCAGAAGTGGGGTGGTAAATCCTACAAACACACAGATACTGACAGCAGTAACTAGTGGTACCGGTACAGCAATGCTTTCGGGAGACATGACCTATGTAGAAGCAGGTGGACATATATCCATAGCTGTACAAGCAGGTAGTGACCGTTTTGGTTATGTAGGGCATACAATAGATGGAAGTGATGGATGTGGAGGTTGTACAGGAACACCTACAGAATATAACTTTACCAAAACCCCAGCAATTGGGCAGGTATGTGGTAACAAGTTGCTTGATTATGGAGATCTGGATGATAGATATAATCTGGAGGATAAAGCCAGCCATGAAATTTCATACATACCGGAAGACAACAAACTATTTTTAGGAATAGTGCCTCCGGATGCTGAAAATGGACCGCAATTTACGGTTACAGGAAGTGGCAACGATGCTTTCGGAGATGACACTACTGGATTCCCTGATGATGAAGATGCATTAAATGCGACACATTATATACCAGCTCAACCAGCTCAACCAGCTATACCTGATAATCCTGCTACGCCTGATATAGATGAAAGTAGACCTGAAATACCTGCGCAGCCAGAAAGGCTTGAAGCATTTTTACCTGTAAAAACAGCAGGTTCAACCTATACATTAAGTATACCACTTACCAATAATACAGGAAGCACGGCATACCTGTATGGCTTTATTGACTGGAACTATAACGGTATTTTTGAACCGGGAGAGGCAATAGAGGTACCTGTACTCTCTTCGGCAACACAACAGACAATAGATCTTACATGGCCGGATAATCCTGCCGTATGTGGAACTGAAGTTGTAAGAAGTTTTGTACGTTTACGTTTAACGACAAAGCAGTTTGTAGATGATATTGCTACTCCGGCGGATGAGCGTAGTTTCTTAGCTGCACCGGATGGAGAAGTAGAAGACTATTATGTAGATTGGGCTCCGGCTGCATGTCAGGACTTCTGCTACAAACCAGAAGCAACAACAGGAGGGGATACTCTGGATACTAAAGTAGGGATCACTTCTCTTAGCAGAGCAGGAATGGATGATTCAGACAACTGGCCAATGGTTCGCAAGGGAGCATGGATTGCATTGGAATCCAAAACCAAAGGTTTTGTGGTAAACAGAGTTGCTTTCTCAGATACGGACAATGATCCTGCAACTATGGATGTACCAATAGGTATCCCTTCTGACAATTTTGTTGAAGGAATGATGGTATATGACATTACAAACAAATGTCTTAAAATGTATACAATTAAGGAAGGAGATACTGTGCCGGCGTGGCATTGTATCAGTACTCAGGCTTGTCCCGATTAATAATAATTTGAGCCATAAGCAAAAAGCAACAGTTTTTTTCTGTTGCTTTTGCCCAAAGCTTTTAATTTAAATTTTATATAATGAAAAAAATAACGATACAAACAAAAAAAATTGGTCTGTTCTTTCTGGTAATGCTTTCTGGTCTGGCTTATTCTCAGACAATTGAAGGGTCGATAGATAAAAATCCGGTATATTCTATTGAAGGTACTGGATATGAGGAATCGGAATCGAAAAGACAGTTTATCTTTTCAAATCTAAATATTGAGGGCGACAATAAAAATGAAATTACCCTGAATAACAATGAAATTACCGTGAAAAAAGATGGTATATATAGAATAAGCCTATCCTCAGAAATTAACAAAGGAGTGGAAAAAGAACAACAATTGCAATATTCCATTCATCTGAATAATAAGGAAGCTTTTCAGTCTGAAAAGGGAGCTATTTCGCAGGAAGGAATATATTATTTTCAGATACAGCTAAAGAGTGGAGATACATTGAGCTTTGATGTTCCAAGTGATAAAATGCTTGATGCCACTTCAAAAAACAATCTGTCCGTGAGATTTACAGACCCTAACCTAATAACGTTCTCTGATGATGATTATCATTAAGGTTAATTAAATAATAGTACAACAATGAAAAAAATAATAATAACACTTATAGTTTTTTCTGCCATTGCGATAAAATCTCAGGTGGCAATAGGAAAACAGAATGTATCCAACACCGCTGTTTCCCTAGAGTTTGCAGAAACTGAGAACAGAGGTCTTCTTCTACCCTATGTGGAAAGTAAGAACGATATAACGGAGGACGGCACCATAATTTTCGACACGACAGACAATAAGGTAAAATACTTGAAAAACGGCAGCTGGTTTGATCTTAGCGTTGATGCCACAGGAACGGCAGATCTTTCCATCCAAACCTCAAAAGATGAAAAGATGACCGCTAAAACAGCCATAGGAGTCAATGGAGCAACAGATACAACAAATGGCATTCTAGTACTGACAGATATAGACAAGGCCATGATTCTGCCTAAAGTTGCAAGTCCGCATCTCAACATTATTAAACCAAGCGCTGGAATGATGGTTTACGATACCACAAAAAAACAATTGGCTGTTTATAACGGAACAGTATGGAGCTTTTGGAAACCATGAGACATTCTGATTGCTAATTGATCATATCTACTACTGGGTATTGTCACATTTTTCGGCATACCCAGCTGGAGATAAAATCTCTCCTTTTCTGTCATAATAATGAAGAAATATAGTAGAAAATAAATAAAATATACATGAGAGATCATTTTAAAAACATACATATTGGCTCATTGATACAACAAAGGGTTGCAGAACTTGAAATAGAGATACAGCGCATCACCAATTTTTTCAAGTGCAATAATGACGAGATAGAACAGATGTTCCGGCAAAAAGAATTGACCACTGATATTTTATTAAAATGGAGCAAATTACTGGACTATGATTTTTTCAGGGTCTATTCTCAACACCTGATCTTGTATGCCCCGCCAGCAAATACGAATTACAATGATACACCAAAGCAGAAAAAATCCATACTGCCACAGTTCAGGAAAAATGTATACACCAGGGAAGTGATAGATTTTATCATGGAAATGATAGAGAACGGTGAGAAGACAAAACATCAGGTAATAGAAGAATACAAGATTCCAAAAACTACACTATACAAATGGATCAGCAAATACAACACTAGGAAATGACAAACACAATATTGGAGTTATTCCCGATCAATTTCGGATGTTGAAAACAGCAAAAACATTGTAAGACCGCATGAGAAACTTTAGTTCAAATCATTAAAATATATGGTAAGGAAAAAAATCTATAATATCTCGTTTCTTGGTAGGAGAAGAGAAGAAGTAAGAAAAGAATTGGGTGAAGGTCTACTAAGTCTTTATTCTGATGATATACAGCAATATGAATTAAGCAGAACATGGTGGGGAATGAAAACAATACTATCCCTGGAGTTTGAAAATAATATGGTAAGTCTACAACATATAGAATGTGTATTTGGAAAAGCTAGGGGTCATAAATAATATCTCATTTAGATTTATGACCTGACAAACAGATTTCAATACATGTTAATATACTAAACTTACAAGGGTAAACAATTACAAAAAATGGACACGCCAAGATCATTCAAAGAATTACAGCTAGATGAGGATATGCTGATTGGAAGATCGGAAAAAGAAATAGAAGAACTATTGGGGAGAATACCCGATCATATAACCCCTGAAGAAAACATCTATATTCTTAAAAGATACTTTTTCGGTCTGTTTGAGCGGAAACTGCACCTGTTCTATTACAAAGGAACAGTAACAGATTATTATATCGGCATATTATAAAAAATAAGTAAAAATGGAAAGACCAACCCCCGACTACCATCGTATCTATAACGATATCATCAATAAAAAGCACCCCGAAAAAAAAGAGGCATGCAAAGCTTTGCTGAACAAAAAACAACTATCCGTGCTAGATATCATCGAACTTAATAACAAAATATTCGGTCTCTCTGACCGGGCAACGGAAACCTTCAATCAAAAGCATCGATCATATGACACATCTGCGATTCTAAAAATACTGGACCATCAAAAAAATTACAACCTGAACAATACCGAGCTTGCACAACATTTTAAGTTAAGCAGAAATACAGTAACCAAATGGAAGAAAATATTTCTAGTCACATCCGACCAAGAACAAAAACCATTAAAAGAAAGAAAAAGTATAATATCAATAAAATAGCCAAAGTCATTTCTGGATAATATTCCAAATTTCGTCACGACTTTTGTAAAAACTTTTCTTGCAAAAAGGAAAATGAGGAGGAAAACTAATAAGTAACGGAAGGCAACTGTTGGCTACAGTAACCGATTCTCTGTTGGTTTCTACATTTTTCAATATTCATTTGATGATCTGTTCCTTAGATAAAAACAAACCTTTGGAAGGCGAAGTCATCTTTTATCTACATCCGACCTCCATAGCTCAATAAAAAAAGTAAAAAGAAAAGAAAGGTAAAGCTTAATTGGATTTCCTTGCCTACGGATCTTTTACTGTTGGTGTTTCCTGCGATAATGCAATACACAATTAGAGCTGGATTTAGCAGAATTGCCGAAAGTTCCACAAGTATTTAAAGAAAATTAAAATTTAATAGTAACTAATGTATTCAATTTTGCTTTGATTTGAACAAGTGATGAAAAAATTATTATATGGATATTTTTAAAAAGGAAATTCATAAGATGGAGATTGCAAATCTAATTTCCAACTTTCTTATTACAAAACTGTTTTCTTTTAATCAGGAAAGATTTTTTTGTTCTTTTATATTTAATTAATGAGTTTTGCTTCTTTTAGAAACAATCATTGATATTTTATTGAATTTTTAATCTTTTGATTATTAGTGGTTTTTATTTTTTTTTAAAATAAATTTCTAAAAACATTTGGATGTTAAAATCAAATATTGTATTTTTACATCGCTTTTGAGACAATCACTCAGAAGCAATAAATTTTTTTTCATCATTTGTGTTTTTAGAATCGTACTTTTAGTACGATTCTTTTTTTATCTTAGTTCGTATCTTATTAATAGATTGATAAAATAGGAGTAGCTGATTTGACCATCTTGTTGATTGGATTTTAAAAACAGATCATTTGTTACGCCAAATAGATCACTAATCAATCCTTCATTCTCCCTATAGAATTGTATTTCATCGTTTCTATCTCGTTTCATCTTAACAGAGAATTGATCAATTGTATGTTTAACAAAAGCAATATCGGTCTTTGATAAGTTTCTTAATAAACTCTTTAAAACATATAATTGGTAACTATATTGCAAATCTGTATTATTGGAGTTTTTCGAGCATAGATAAGCAATAAAGCTGGCTTCCTGCTCTCTTGCGTAACCAAGCTGATGAGACATCTCGTGAGCGAGCGTAAATGGTAACTGAGTTGAGGGGATATTTGGATTGAATTGTGATTCTGCAGTAAATGGGTTATAATATCCTAAAATACCAGTATAGTCCATCAATGAGTTGAATAGGCTCGGTTTTACTGATAAAATATTAATACTTTTTTTAGAATTGATATCTTTTGGTATAAAGTGTTGTTGTCTTAAGATTTCAAGCTTTATTTCGTTAAGATTTTTAACTCTAAAAACTCCATCTTTATCTTCAGAAGTCTTTTCTCTAGTCTGTTTACATAATGCAAGGTATTTTAAAGTTAATGTTTTGAGGTCATTATTATTATAATCTTTCTTTTCTAATTTTTCAATAATTGGTGTTTGGAAGTAAAGCATTCCCCAAAAACACTGATATATGAAATAAAATGTATTTAGGAATATTAGAATCTTTTTTATATGAATCCTTTTTTGGTGTCTAAATAATCCAATTATTGAGTAGATAAAGAATAGAACTACAATGGTATAGGTCAAATCTCCAACAGAAAGTTCGAAGCCGGAAAATAGCCTTACGTGAACATTCTTTTTCCATTCAAATAAATCAGAAAAGAACTGAATAGCAAATTCAAACTTCGATAGGATATAGAATAACGAAAATTGGGCAACCAAAATGATTGCCCAAAGTTTATTTTTAATAAAGATATTTTTTTTAGTGTCCACCGGATATTTTTTTATCAAAACTAATACCTTGGCTTTTCAGTATTCCGCTGACTCTCCAAGCATAGAATGCAAGATAAGCAAAACATAAGACTCCAACAATATAACTGTTTTGTATGCCAATACTTTCAGAAACAAATCCTTGCAGCCAGCTTACAATTCCACCTCCCATGATCATCATGATCAGGAAGCTACTTCCTTGGCTGGTGTGTCTTCCAAGTCCGCTTACTGCTAGTGTAAAGATACAAGGCCAAAGCGTACTACAGAACAATCCAACACTTGTGAAAGCATAAATGCTGATAATGCCATCTGTAAACATACCAATTCCCGTAGCAACAATTCCTAGAGCTGAGAATATCAATAGCATTCTTGCAGGGTTACCCTTACTCGCCATATCAGCAGCAATCAATATTAGGATAATTAATCCATAAACGTAGAAAGGCGTCAAATCGTGTTTTGCAATAGCATTAACCAAAAGGAAAACTCCGAAAGCTAAATAAGGTGCTAAGAATCTCAATACTTTTTGCAAACTCATATTATCTGTAAAAGCTTCAACAGCTCCTGTCCAACGACCAATCATCAAACTTGCCCAATAAAGAGAAATGTAAGGAGAGATTTCTTGTAAAGTATAAAGAACGCCAGTTTCAGAATTCACAATAGATTCCATATAAGCAGGTAAATTACTTGCTGTAGAAACTTCTACACCAACATAGATGAAAATCGCCAGCATTCCCAATAATAACTGTGGATATTTCAAAGCTGAACTTCTTACAGCTCCTTCATCTTTTACAGATTCTTCGATAGTGTCTGGATGTTCTGGCAAAGATGATAATTTAAGCAAAATAGCAACAGCTAAGAATGCAACACCTAAAACCAAATAAGGAATTTTTACACTTTCGATGCTCATTTCTGTATTCTCAGAAGCAGCTGAACCGAAGATAGCAAAACTTACGATCAATGGACCAATCGTAGTTCCGAGATTGTTGATTCCTCCTGCTAAAGTTAATCTTTGAGAACCCGTTTTTACAGGTCCTAATGCAATTGCGAGTGGATTGGCAACTGTTTGCTGTAAAGAAAATCCCAAAGCTACAATGAACAATCCGGAAAGCATTAATGGAAACGAATGCAGATTTGCAGCAGGATAAAACAATAATGTTCCTATTGCGGAAATTAAAAGCCCTAAAGCTAAACCGTTTTTATAACCGATTTTATTGACCAGATCTTTACGAATGGCTAGTGAAATCAGCATATAAATGATTGAGCCAACTGTATAAGCGATATAAAAAGCGACTGATACAAGCTGACTTTGACCTTGTGTCAAATCGAATGCTTTTTTGAAAACTGGAATCAGGATATCGTTACTCGCTGCAACAAATCCCCAGAAAAAGAAAACGGTAACAAGCGGGATAAACTGCGCCCAATTGGTTTTTTGTGTTTCCATTATTTAATTTTATTGTTAATGTTAGGTTAATATTTAAAAACAAATGTAAGTAAAAAGTCTTATTTGTAGAATAATTATTTTAATTACTCAATTAGAGACAATTGAATTTCTTCAAATGCTTTTTCTTTTAGCTGTTTTAATGATAAGTCTGGTGTCAAAATATCATTGAAAAAAACTTTCACTGTTCCGGGATAACCTTTTTTATTATCGAAAGGAAACATCTCCTTCAAACCTCGGAAAGTGAAAACCGCAATTGGAAATTGATGTTTAGTCGCCAAAATAAAAGCGCCATCTTTGAATTGGTCAAGAATCATGCTAGTGTCATCGGGAACGCCACCTTCAGGAAAAATCACAACACTTTGTCCGTCCTGCATTCTTTCGGCGCATCTTCTGTAAACATCGGCACGGCTTCTGGCACTTTTCCTATCGACCATCACACAAACTCTTTTGTAAACGGTTCCGAAAATCGGGATTTTCTCGATTTCCTTTTTTCCGACATAACAAAGCGGATGATTAGGAAAAAGGATACAGGGCAACATCACATCCATAATAGAAGTGTGGTTGGAAATGATAACGTAAGGCTGATTTTTGTCGATTTTTTTCGTGGTCTTGAGAATCTTTTTATAGCGGAAACCCATTCCATAGAACATTCCTATAGCCCAAAGCCGGATGAAGAAGTAACAATATTTATAATGTTCTTTTCGAAAAGATAAAATATAAACAGGAAGAAAGAAGATCAATGTAAGAACGGTTCCCAAAATTACCATCCAAAATCGCCACGCATAGACCAGAATTGTTCTCATTAATATTTCATAAAATTTAACTCAAATCAAAAATAGCTTTTTTATCCGTTAAAAATCACTTTTTTCTTTATAGAATAATTAAGAAGAGACACAATCAGGATAGAGGTAATCTTGCTCATCATTTCTTGCGAAAGAACATAGATTCCCAGATCGATGGCATCTTTGAAAACAAAATGATACAAGATCTGAAACAAAAACAAACTGATGAATGTGGAAACAACAGAAACCGAAATAAAATAAGCAAATTCTTTTCTCTTGGAATGTTTCCCTCTTTCAAAAACAAACCAGATGCTCAGAAAATAATTGGTGATGATTCCGCAGCTTGTGGACAGGATATTACTAAACGGATATTTAATTCCGGACAGATCATATTCCCAGGCGAAGACTTTTGGAAGATATACACTTAAGATTTTGAAGGTGCCGATTTCTATAATCGCACTGAGCCCACCAGCGATGATGAAGAACAAAACCTGCTTATGACGGAGAATTAATTGTTTCATTGCTTTTGCAAATGTATATGATTTGTTAAATGTTTTAAAATAATAGTTAAATAATTTTTTTGTCTCAGAAATATTTTTACTTTTATTAAGTGTTAATGATTTTTGCGATTTGTCTGAAAGATTAATTATTATATAGTTAATAAATTGTGAAAATGTTAATATCAATCGATGATGTAATCAAATCCTGACTATGTTTGGTCGGGAAATTTTTTCATCTCTTGTCAAGTCACCACAATCACTAAATAATTAATGTAAAATGAAAAACTCTAACAGACCTTACAGAAAATTTCTGCCTCAGCAAGACAAAATTGAGGCATTGGAAAAAAGCAATTCACGTTTCAAAAGAATCTATTCAGAATATGAATTGATGTCCGATGAACTTTGGAATCTAGAAAGCAGTGATTCTACAGAAAGTATTCCCGACGATTTCATTAATGCCATCAAACTACAGGCTTCTTATCTGGAAGATGAAATTCAGGATTGGCTTGTGGAAGACAATCAATAACAAATTCTCATTATTTCTACCCGAAAAAATATTATTTTAGCATTCTAAATAATATATTATATGATTGCCATTGTTGACGGCGGTTCTACCAAATGCGATTGGGTTATTCTGGAAAACGACGGTACAGAAGTTCTGAAGACGGAAACCGTTGGATTCAATCCGAATATCATAAAACCAGAACTGATTACAGTTGAAATAGAAAAAAATCAGGCTCTTACCAAATTCAAAGACTATCTGGAAAACATCTTCTTCTATGGTTCAGGTTGCGGCACGCCAGAAAATAAACTGATTGTCGAAAGAGAGATCCAGAAGGTTTTCAGCAACGCTCAGATTCAAGTGAAAGAAGATCTTTTGGCGGCGGCCTATTCGGCTTACAGAGGCGTTCCGGCAATTGTCTGCATTCTCGGAACGGGTTCCAACGCTTGCTATTTCGATGGCGAAAATGTAAAAACGGAATTGCCTTCTTTAGGATTTCTCATTGGCGATGAAGGAAGTGGGAGTGCGCTCGGAAAGCAGTTGGTTCGTCATTATTTTATGAAGAAATTACCGCCTGATCTGCATCAGCAATTTACTGAGATTTATCAGTTGAATATTGATGATCTGCTCAAAAATATGTATCACAATCCGAGAGCGAATGCTTATATGGCAGATTTTACGAGGTTCATTGTGGACAGAAAAACGCATCCGTATTTTCAGAATTTTATTTACAAAGAACTCAAGAATTTCCTTGAGTTTCAGGTGATGCCGTACGAAGAATGCCGTGAAAGTGAGATCAATTTCATCGGTTCAATTGCCTATTTTTTTGAGGATTCTTTAAGAGCTGCAGCTTCGGATTTTCACTTCAAGATCGGAACCGTTGTTCAGCGCCCGATAGAAAGTCTGGTGAATTATCATCGTGACTATATCATTCCAAAGCTTTAACTTTGCAGTAATATTGGAGTTAATTCTCGTATTTTTCACATAGAATAAACCTCATAGACCTTCAAAAACTATGAGGTTTATTAAATAAAAACCAGTACATCTATATATAATATAAGGTGTACGCAAAAGAAATTAAAAATGTCAAAAAATTCAAGAGACCAAAACGCTTTTGATAAAGCCGCGTTAGACTACCACCGTATGCAACCGAAAGGTAAAATCGAGGTGATACCTTCCAAACCGCATTCTTCACAGAGAGATTTGTCTTTGGCCTATTCGCCGGGTGTTGCTGTACCTTGTATGGCAATTCACGATGACCCGCAAAGCGTTTACGAATATACTTCCAAAGGTAATTTGGTCGCCGTTATATCCAACGGAACTGCAGTTTTAGGTTTAGGCGATATCGGTCCTGAAGCTTCAAAGCCTGTAATGGAGGGAAAAGGTTTGCTTTTCAAGATTTTCGCAGGAATCAATGTTTTTGATATCGAGATCAACGAAAAAGACCCGGACAAATTCATCGAAACGGTAAAAGCAATCGCACCAACTTTCGGTGGAATCAACTTGGAAGATATCAAAGCGCCAGAAGCTTTCTACATCGAACAAAGACTGAAAGAGGAATTGGACATTCCTTTGATGCACGATGACCAGCACGGAACAGCGATTATTTCTGCAGCTGCTTTGATCAATGCTTTGGAAATCGCAGGTAAGAAAATCGGGGAAGTGAAAATGGTTATCAATGGTGCTGGTGCAGCTGCAGTTGCCTGTGCTAAATTGTACATTTCGCTTGGCCTTGATCCAAAAAATATTTTGATGTGTGACAGCAAAGGGGTCATCAATCAAAGAAGAGAAAACCTGACGCCGGAGAAATTAGACTTTATCGCTCAAACTGATATCGATACATTGGAAGATGCCGTCAAAGGTTCTGATATTTTCATCGGTTTGTCAAAAGGAAATGTGATGTCTGCCGAGATGTTGCTTTCCATGAAAGAAAATCCAATCGTTTTCGCTTTGGCAAATCCAGACCCGGAAATCAGTTATGATCTGGCATTGGCGACAAGGCCAGATGTTATGATGGCAACGGGAAGAAGTGATTACCCGAACCAGGTGAACAATGTTCTTGGTTTTCCTTACATATTCAGAGGTGCGTTGGATGTTCAGGCAACCGGGATCAATGAGGCGATGAAGCTTGCCGCGGTACATGCATTGGCGGAAATTGCAAAGGAACCGGTTCCGGAAATGGTAAAACTGGCCTATAATGTAACCAATATCACTTTCGGGAAAGAATATTTTATCCCAAAACCATTTGATAACAGATTGATCACCAAAGTTTCTATTGCGGTTGCAAAAGCAGCTATGGAAAGTGGGATTGCCAGAAAACCAATTGAGGATTTCGAAGCTTATGAGAATCAGCTTCTCGACAGAATGGGAAGAGATGAGAAACTTGTAAGAATGATGCAAAACCGTGCAAAAGCGAACCCAAAAAGGGTAACGCTTGGTAACGGTGAGGAATATAACATTCTGAAAGCAGCACAGATCCTACAGGAAGAAGGGATTGCCTATCCGAGTTTGTTGGGAAGCAAAAGGCTTATCAAAGAAAGAATGGAGGAATTTGGAATTACGCTGGATATCCCAATCATTGACCCGAATGATGACGAAAACAAGGAAACGAGAAAAAAATATAGAAAAATACTTTGGGACAAGCGCAACAGAAAAGGAATCAACGAATATAAGGCGAAAAGATACGTTAGACAACGTGACTATTTCGGACCATTGATGCTGGAGCACGGCGATACGGATGCTTTGATCGTTGGTTTTTCCAAAAGTTATTCGTCCGTTCTGAAGCCTATATTGGAAATCGTTCCTAAAAAACAGGGCGTGAACAAGGTTGCAGCAATGATGATGATTTTGACGGAAAAGAAACCATTGTTCTTTGCAGACACTTCCATCAACAAGAATCCAACTGCGGAAGATCTGGTAGAGATCGCAAGAATGGCAGAATTTACGGTTAAGTCTTTTGCAATAGAACCAAGAGTTGCAATGCTGGGATTTGAAAATTTCTCGGCAAAGGCAGATACTTCCAAAAAAGTGGCAGCAGCTGTAAAAATTCTTCATGAGAAATATCCGAAAATGGTAGTAGATGGAGAGATCCAGCCGGATTTTGCTTTGAATAGTGATTACTTAGCAGATTACCCTTTCTCAAAATTAGGAACGAATCCGGCCAACGTTTTGGTCTTCCCAAATCTTGAAAGCGCAAATTTATCCTACAAAATTATCAGAGGAATGAAAGCGGCTCAAACCATCGGACCGATTCTGATGGGATTGGACCAACCTGTTCACGTTCTCCAAATGAGGTCTAGTGTGGACGAAATTGTGAATCTGGCAACAATTGCTGTTTTGGATGCGCAAACGAAAGATAAGAAATAGATTAATTTCAATATAAATTTTAAAAGAGTCATTCTGATTTTCAGAATGGCTCTTATTTTTTATTTGAGTATTTAATAAAATTTCTAAATTTATCTTCTAAAAAACACAAATATGAATTTTGATGACAAGTTTACAAAAGAGTTTGAAGAGAAATTTGAAAAAAATCTCGAAGCAATTAGAAGTATGCCTCCAGGAGCTCATCAACAAATAAAAGAAAGCTTAAATGTTATTTCTGAATTTGTAGAGAAATTGAAAAATAAATCAGAAAAGACTTCCGCAGATTTAGAATTGCTCGCAAATCTCCAAACAAAGTTGAAGCGATTGTATGAAACCTTCAGTGATATGCAGTTGATTTTGGGAGAAAGTCTACACAGAAAATCCCTGGCTTTCTATGAAAATGTAAAAAAACTTGCCAAAGAAGGTGACGAAGAAGCGGAGAAGATTTATAATGAGTTGAAGATTCATATTGAAAAATTTGACTCAAATTAATTATAAGGCTTACGAATTGTTCTAAAACTTCCTAAAGTTGATAAAAATGAAATAAGGAAATCGCAAAAAGAGTATTGAAAAGCCATTTTAACGTTTTAAAATGGCTTTTGTTTTTAAGTTAATTTATATCTTCGCAAAACCCTAATTTTTTATTAATTCGATGATTTATTCATTAAAAGGAGTTGTTCAGGAGTTAACGCCAACATTTGCTGTGATTGATGTTAACGGGATTGGATATTATGTAGGCATCAGTCTGCAAACATCCCAAAACCTGAAACTAAACTCCGATGTCTTATTATACATTCAGCAGATTATTCGTGAAGATGCTCATTTGCTTTTTGGTTTTTATACCAAGGAAGAGAAAGAAATGTTCAACCTGTTAATAAGTGTTAACGGCGTCGGGCCGGTTTCTGCACTAATATTATTATCTTCGCTCAGTCTTTCCGATGCTTCAAACGCTATACTTTCAGGCAACAGTGCTCTTATCCAAAAGGTAAAAGGAATAGGGGCTAAGACCGCGGAAAGAATTATTGTGGATTTGCGTGATAAGGTAGGGCAATTCGGTAATTCCGAGGAAAAACTTTCTGATTTTGCGAACAATAAAATCAAGAATGAGGCGTTATCTGCATTAGAAGTTTTGGGTATCGCCAAGAGGATGAGCGAGAAGATTGCGGATAGGATTCTTAAGCAAAGCCCGAATGTTTCGGTGGAAGAATTAGTAAAAGAGATTTTAAAGAACATTTAACAATTGATGGCCATGTATCATCAGTTTCTTAAAAAAAATATAAGTGAAGAAAAATATCTACCTTAATAAATTAACCTTTTTATTTTTAATTTTTGTAGGTTTTACCAACATTTTTGCACAGGAAAAACCAGCAGATAGTCTTATAACTGGTCGGCAGGAATTTAATCTTGCAGATCCCATTCGTTATGATGCTTTCTACGATATTGGGACAGGTATGTACTATCTGTATCCTAAAGTAGGGAATACGGTTGTGGGCGCGCCTATCGCCATGACTTTCGAAGAATACAAAAACTACACCATGCAGAACAATCTTCGCTCTTATTACGAAGAAAAGTCTTTGCTGAATGACCTCTCCAGAAGAAAAGACCAGACAGATGCCAAGAAAAAAGGGTTGATACCTGCAGTCACCATCAAAAGCAAAATGTTCGAGAACATCTTTGGTGGCAACAAGATAGAATTGATACCACAAGGTTATGCTTCATTCGATCTGGGCGGACTTTACCAAAAGATAGATAATCCACTGATCCTTCCTCAAAATAGAACTAGTTTTGCAATTAATATCCAGCAAAGGATTCAATTGGGAATCACGGGAAAAGTAGGTGAAAATCTTCAGTTGAAGGCCAATTACGATACACAAAGTGGATTTGCTTTTGAGAATCGTATGAATATGGTCTGGCAGGCAAAAGGTTCCTGGAAAGACCTCCAATCCAAAGGTCTGAATGAAAAAGGACAAGATCCGGAAGATAAGATTATCAAAAGAGTAGAGGTTGGTAACATCAGTATGCCACTTTCTACAAGTTTGATCAGAGGCTCACAATCTTTATTTGGACTTAAGACCGAGTTCCAGTTGGGTAAAACAACGGGAACTTTGGTGTTTTCACAACAGCAGGGTGAAGCTAAAACTATTGTGGCGCAAGGTGGTGGAACTATGAGTACCTTCAAGGTTAACGCTTACGATTATGAAGATAATCAGCACTACTTTCTGGATAAATATTTCCTTGATAGATATGATGATGCTCTTGCCAACTATCCTTTGATCGATTCTAAGATTGCCATCACAAGACTAGAAGTTTGGATGCTGGATCAGGGAGGTGCTAATCTGGAAACTCAGAAACCAATTGTTGGACTTAGGGATCTTGGTGATCAAGATGGTGTAGCGCCAAGTAATACTAATGGGAACTTATACAGCCAGATTACTTCTGCATTGGGAACAACAAGAGAAGTTACTTCTGCATATAATACATTGAATGGAAGGTCTTTCCCTAATTCCCAAGGTTCAAATGAGCCATACACATCTGGAGAGCAATTTATTACCAACGCAAAAGCTAGAAGGTTGACTTCTTCTGAATACAAATTCAATCCGCAATTAGGATATATTTCATTAAACCAAAGATTAAATGACAATCAATTTCTAGCAGTGTCATTCTCCTATACGATCAATGGAGGAAACACAGTTTATAAAGTAGGGGAATTCTCAGAAGAAAACGCAGTGCTTCTTACCAAATTACTGAAATCCAATATTGCGGTAAAACCAACTTCTCCTATGTGGCAGCTGATGATGAAGAATATCTATTCTCTTAACACCAGCCAGCTCAACTCCCAGGATTTCTTGCTGAATGTTTATTTCAAAGATCCGGTCTCTGCGGGTAAGGTCAATTATTTGGCTGGTGCAACTTATAATGATAATGTTAATGGTGTTGACTATACAAAATTTGATCAGGAAAATCTGCTAAGAGTATTTAACTGGGATAGATTGAATGCCAATAATGACCTGCAAACCGATAAGAACGGAAGAACCGGAGACGGTATATTTGACTTTGTGAACGGAACTACGGTTGATGCGGAAAACGGGAAAGTTATTTTTACCAAGGTTCAGCCTTTTGGTTCTTACCTGGAAAAGATCTTAAAAAGTGACAATACCAAAAACTATATTTATACTGACCTATATTCTAAATTAAAGGAAACCGCAAAACAAAGTAATTTAGCACAACGATATACATTAGAAGGACGATATAAAGGAACACAAGGACAAGGGATTTCCCTAGGAGCGATCAACGTTCCACAAGGTTCTGTAAAAGTAACGGCCAATGGTACTCAGCTTGTGGAAGGTGTAGATTATACAGTGGATTATATGCTGGGAACAGTCAATATCATCAATGAAACGGTTAAGCAGTCCGGACAGGCGATCAACATTTCACTTGAAAATCAATTGACCTTCAATACCCAAAGAAAAAGCTTCTGGGGACTGAATTTGGAAAGAAAATTCAATGAACATTTTACATTGGGTGCAACGGTTGTTAATTATACTGAAAGACCACTCACACAAAAAGTGAATTATGGACAGGAAGCTGTAAGCAACACGATGGCTGGTTTCAATATGATGTACAATAATGAGCTGCCATTCCTGACAAGATTAACAGATAAGATTCCTTTTATCAATACGGAAGCACCTTCTAACCTTAATTTCAAAGCGGAAGGAGCATACCTGATTCCGGGACAAAGTAAAGGAATCAATGACCAGTCTTATATTGATGATTTCGAACAGACCACTTCCAAAATCTCATTGAAAGAACCTGCAATGTGGAGTTTGGCGTCCCGTCCTGAAAAAAATATCAATGATCCTGTTTTCCCTCAAACGGTGAATAATGATGATCTAAGATCAGGTGATGGTAGAGGATTATTGTCTTGGTATACCATCGATCCAAGATTCTATGGCGTTGGAGGTAGAGCACCAAATGGAATCAATGCTCAGACATTATCAAACTATTCTTCCCGAAGAGTACAGATGCAGGAGATCTATAATAATAGAGATTATGTTGCAGGAGAGCAAACACTTCTTAATACATTTGATATCACTTATTATCCTGACCAAAGAGGTCCGTATAATTTGAATACAAATGCAGAATTGCCGACACAAAGATGGGCTGGATTGATGAGACCAATTTCTGTGACCAACTTCGTAACTTCCAATATCGATTATGTAGAGTTTTGGTTGCAGGACCCTAATGCAGATGGCAATATCTCAGGTGATCCGAAGCTATTGTTACAATTAGGAAATGTATCTGAAGATGTCCTAAAAGATGGAAGATTACAATATGAGAATGGTTTGCCAACTACTAGCACTGCATCCTCCACAACTTCTACAAAATGGGGGACACAGCCTAATCAGCTTCCTATTCTTTATGCTTTCTCTACAGAGGGGGAAGAAAGAGCACAACAGGATCTTGGTTATGACGGTCTGAATGGAGTTCAGGAACAGGAAAAATTCGGGGTTGACTTTGTGAATCCTGTTACCAATGAGTTAGATCCTGCTTCTGATAATTTTGTGTTCTATATGTCAGATAAATTCCAAGGTGATTTGGCTTCATCTTTAACGGAGCGTTACAAGTATTTCCGTGGACCAGAAGGTAACTCTGCTGCCAATACTTTGGAAGTGGCAACACAGACTCCAGATGCGGAAGACCTTAACAGAGATTATAACTTGGATCAGACGGAAAATTACAACCAATATACGATTGATCTTTCTCCTGCCCAGATGACTTTGGATAATAACAAAATCGTCGATATAAAAGAAGTGGATGTAAAATTCGAGAATGGACAGGCTGGCAAAGTAAAATGGTATTTATTCAGAATTCCTGTAGCAAATTATGATGGTGTAGAAAGTGGTGCCAACAATCCAATTGTTAAGGACTCGGACGCCAATGTTCTTAATAATGTGAGATTTGCAAGATTAATGCTGAAAGGTTTTGAGCAGACTTCTACACTTAGATTTGGTTCTTTTGACCTTGTGAGATCAGATTGGAGAAAATATACCAACAAAATATTTAGCACGGAGGTTGGTAATGATCAGGAAGGAAACAGCGGAGCGACAGATCAGAATGCTAATTTTGATGTTGGAAGTGTAAACTTGGAAGAAAATGCTTTGGGAGCACCGCCTTATGTTCTACCTCCGGGAATCGATAGACAAGTATTGAGTGGAAATGCAGGCGCACAAAGACAGAACGAATCTTCTCTTTATATGAAGGCTACAAACCTGAAAAATGCAGCAAGAGGTGTTTTCAAGAATACCAGTTTGGATATGCGTCGTTACAAAAAATTGGCATTATTTGTACACGCGGAAAATCAAAAAGAAACCAATAATAATAGAATAGATCCTGATGCAAAATTCTTTATCCGTTTCGGAAGTGATGCTACGGATAACTATTATGAGTATGAATCTTCTCTTACCTATACTGCACAAAATGCGACATCTCCTTTGGATATCTGGCCTGATGCCAATACAGTTGATCTGGAAATAGAAAACTTTGTAAATGCCAAGTTAAAAAGAGATGAGTTATTGAGAAATGGAACCTCAAATATTAAATTGGCTGAAAGATATGATTTTACAGATTATGCTGTGGATAACAAAAAAATCTATGTAAAAGGTCGCCCAAGTATTGGTAATGTAACAACAATCATGATTGGGGTTAGAAATAATAGTACAACTGCTAAAGATCTAATTCTTTGGGTCAATGAGATTCGTCTTTCCGAGATAGAGAACAAAGGCGGTTATGCTGCTAATGCAAGTTTGAACTTCAATCTTGGAGACTTTGCAATGGTCAATGCGAATGCTTCTTATGCATCGATCGGATTTGGAGCCATTGATTCAAAACCTTCTGAAAGGGCTCAGGATGAGAATTCTGCTTTCAGTATCAATACAACTGTGAATGTAGATAAGTTCTTACCGGAAAAAGCGGGTATGAAGATTCCGGTGAACTATTCTTACACGCAAACTATCACAGATCCAAAATATAATCCATTGGACAATGATGTTGAATTGAAGAAAGCGCCTAACGAGGCAGAACTGAAAAAAGTGGTGCGTACATATACACAACAGAGAAGTATCGGTGTTGTGAACATGAGAAAGGAAAGAATGAATCCGGATAAAAAAGCGAAGTTCTATGATGTAGAAAACCTGAACTTGACTGCTATCTACAACGATGATTTCTATCGCGATATTTATACCGTTCGTAACTATAAACAATATCTGAAAGGGACTTTGGAGTATAATTATACTTTCAAGCCATATGTTCTGAAGCCTTTCAACAAAATGATCAGTGATACTGCCAAATCTTACAAGTATCTGAGATGGGTGAAGGAGTTCAACTTCAATCCGGTTCCTACAAGATTGTCTTTCAGAACTATTCTGGACAGGAATTACAATGAATTAGAGTATAGAAATGTAGATGCATTACTTTCCGGAGATACGAGGTCGAGCTTTGAAGCTATCAAGAACAGAACTTTCTATTTTGGATGGCAATATAGCTTAGGTTTCAACTTTACGAAATCCTTGAAGATGGAGATCAATTCTGAAACCAGAACTTTGAATGACAATATTGATGTGAATGATATGGATAATCGTTCGATTTTTGAGAACCCTTTCAGAGCGGGAAGACCTGTATTGTATAATCACAGAGTACAGCTTAATTACAGATTGCCTTTCGAGTATTTCCCATATCTGGATTTTGTGAATGCAGAATTGAGTTACCAGTTCCAGTATAACTGGTCTGCAAGGTCTACTGCAGTAAGGAATTTTGTGAATGAGCAAAACGAAATAGAAAATCTAGGAAACTTATCACAGAATACAAATGCTATTATTGCCACTTCTACATTTGATATTCCTAAATTCTTCACGAAGTTCAATTATTTCAAGAAAATCAACCAGACGATGCAAAAACGCCGTCAGGAGATAGATTCTCTCGGCAATGTTTACAACACGGCATTTACCAAGAAGAATAGCAGATTCAAGTTCAAGAATTATAAATTCAAGAATAAGCTGACTCCAATTCAGGCAATTGCTTATGCGTTGACGTCTTTCAAACAATTGGATTTTAATTATACAGAGAACAACGGAACAGTATTGCCAGGTCTGTTATCTGCTCCTAACTTCTATGGTTATGGACAGACATTGGGAGGCCCTACGATTGGATTCTTGTTAGGTTCTCAGGCAGATATCAGAAGGACTGTAATAGAAAATGGTTGGATGTCAAATTCCACACTGATGACGGATGCTTATTCTGAACTAAATACCAGATCATTCACCGGTAATTTGCAAGTGATGCCTGCCAACGATCTGAGAATAGACTTCAATGTCTTACAAACTTATAATAGGAATTATATTCAGAATGGGTTCAATATTGTGGAAGGCAATTATCGGGGATATAGAGATGCATTCGCAACAGAGATGATCACTTATTCCAATACGGCTTGGACTTTCAATACGGCTTTCAAAGATGGGGCAGCTATTTATCAGGCTATAAAAGATAATGCCTTGGCCATTTCTCAACAATATGGCGAGATAAGGGATACGGAAGGTTATACTGCCGGATACTCCAGAAGTAATGCATATGTTTTGATTCCGGCTTTCCAAGCAGCAATTGAAGGTAAATCACCTAAAAGAATGGGCAATCCTACAAAAGCAGGGATTCCGTTGCCAAACTGGAAATTAGTTTATTCGGGACTTAGAAATCTGCCGATTATCAATAGCAAATTCTCTAAGTTTGATATCTCTCATTCTTATGTTTCTACATCTACAATGTCCGGGATACAATCCAGCGTAGATTATTTTAATAGAGACTTGAGAGATCCAAATAGCGCTTATGATTCTAATGGGAACAGATATAATCCTTACACATTTACGCAAGTTGGTTATGTGGAGTCGTTCTCACCATTGATCGGTTTCGATGTGACGATGAGAAATAACATGCAGTTCCGTTTCAATTATAACAGAGATAGAACTTACTTGTTAGGTTTGGTAAATACAACACTTACAGAAGAATTAGGAAATGAATTTGTAGTTGGTTACGGATATATACTGAAAGATCTTAAGATCCGCCTTAATTATAAAGGTAAGGCTAGAGATATCAAGAGTGACCTTAATATGAGGGCCGACCTGTCGATCAGAGATAGTAAGACAACGATCACGAATATCTTGATAGATGATTCTCAGGTAACAGGTGGACAAAAGATATTCAGCCTCAAGTTATCTGCGGATTATAACATGTCACAAAATCTGAACCTGAAATTCTTCTACGATCAGATGATGACCAAGTACAAGATATCGACAGCATTCCCATTATCTACGCTTAGAGCAGGTATAACAGCTACACTGACATTCGGTGGGGCTGGAAACTAAAATTAAGAGCCTTGATTTTAATATTAAAAAAGAGTGGACAACCAGTTCACTCTTTTTTTGTAATTTATTTTGATTCTATTGTCATATCCTAATTATATAATTAAATTTGCGAAAACCTAATCAATAAAAATGAACACACCAGCAGAACTAAAGTACACCAAAGATCATGAGTGGATCAAGGTAGAAGGCGACATTGCAACAATCGGGATCACAGATTATGCCCAGGGAGAATTGGGAGACATCGTTTTCGTAGATGTTGATACCGTTGATGAAGATCTGAACGAAGGCGACGTATTCGGAAGTGTAGAAGCTGTCAAGACGGTTTCTGATCTTTATCTCCCAGTAGCCGGAACAGTTTTGGAAATTAATGCAGATCTGGAAGATCAGCCAGAGTTGCTGAACACAGATCCTTACGGAAAAGGATGGATTATAAAACTTAAAGTAGCCGACTCAGCAGATTTGTCTACATTATTATCAGCAGAAGAATATCAAGAGGTTGTTGGATAATCTATTAAAGAAATATAGTAAGATCATATTGCCCATTTATTGGGCATTTCTTACTTATATGCTGTTGCGTCCGGGCATCGAGAACAAAGAATACACCTTTATGTTCAGACATATAGATAAACTTATTCATTTCTCAATATTTTTTCTTTTAGGGTTTTTCTTTCGATTGCGCTTCCCTGGAGCAAAACTTCTTGTTTTCTTGCTCATTTTAGTATCTTATGGGCTTCTTACCGAGATTTTGCAGGATGTTATGAAATGGGGAAGGTCTTTGGAAATTTTGGATGCTGTCGCAGATACATTGGGCTTATTACTCTCATATTATGTGTATGGCAAATATGAAAAATTTTGTAACAGAATTTAGAAATCCTCTTTTGAATTTCAATAATTTTATCAGTCATTCCTGGCTTTTACAAATAATAAATTTATTTAAAATGACTTTTCTGATTTTTAAAGCCTAAATAATCTGAAAAATTCCAATAAAAAAGAAGATTAAAATTTGAAATCTAAAAAAAAACACTAAATTTGCAAACCAATAAAACGGTGCTTTGGCCGAGTGGCTAGGCAGTGGTCTGCAACACCATCTACAGCGGTTCGAATCCGCTAGGCACCTCACTTGTAAATCCTAATTCACTTACTAATAGTGTTTTAGGGTTTTTTGTTTTAATATGTATGCAAAAAAAGTAGGAAGACCAACGAAGCATCCCCCTACTTGTATTTTTAGAAGCAAGTATTTTGCCAATATTGGTTTTAGAAATTTTTCACGAGTCCAATTCCTGCGGTTTTATTCTGGTAGAAAGGCATGATCATCGTAGAAGAGTTCTTATTTTTTCCAGTCAACAACTTATTAATTTTGGGGTACAGCCAGTAAGAAGCTTCCGTAGATAAAATACCGATTCCTGCACCTGCAACCACGTCACTGAACCAATGCTTATCATTCAACATTCTGTAAACGCCCGTGAAAACCGCCAAAGAATAACCGGAAACTCCCAACCAGAAATTGGTGTCCTTATATTCTCGGTACATGAATTGTGCTGATGCAAACGCAAAAGCGGTATGACCGGAAGGAAATGATAAATTATTCGACTGGTCGGGTCTTTCTTCTTTTGCCAAATGTTTTGTAGGCATTACAACCGCGGATGCCAATAACAATGATGTGCCGTAAATGATGCTTCGGTCCCGGAAATTATGTTTTCCCTCCACTCCAAAAGCATTCAGTCCATAAACCAGAGCAGCAGGAGCAAATTGCGTGTAATTGTCAAGCCGTATGTGGTCAGGCTGATGTTCGTTGATCTCGGTTCTTGTGGAGAAATTGAGTTGTTTCAATTTATCAAATTTCAAAGTTGCGACACCATAAGTTATAAATGCAGCAGGGATGATCAGTTTTTTATAACTGAATTGATGAGTGCTATCCATATGCAATTCAGGAGTAGAAATGCTGTCTGTTAAATTGTTTTTGACGGATAAGCTGTCCTGGGCAAAAACGTTTTGAGAACTTAATAAAATAATTAATAAGCTCGAGAATATTAGTTTCATAAATTCATTCTGAATTAGATTAACTTTCAAATTTGGTAAGCTGTTTGTCTTTGTAACAATAGAATTCATAGGAAGGTTCATTTCGAAATGTAAAAACCTTTTCCAGATGAATGACATCATAATGATTTTTCAGAGAATCGTATTTGGTTTTAAGATGATGAGGCAATTCTTCAGGATGAATTGGTCTTTCAATTTCCAAGCCGTCATCAAAGGCAAATTCAATTACAAGATTAGTCGACCGCCACGAAATAATAGATTCGCTTTTGACAATAGTAATACCTAATTTATCTTGTTGGATGATTTTATCAGATGTTCCTATCAATAGAGTAATTCCTGCAACGACCATTGCGCAGTAGCCAATTTTTCTGAAGAGATTTTCACTGAGAAAAGGAAGGATATATTTCACAGTATAAGATGAAATGATAGTTGCAACGGCAATCGCTGATCCGAGCCATAAAGCCATATTGGAATAAAGTCCGAGCGAAATATAGATCACCAATTTGATAAGATGCAGGAAAACTTCATTTGCGGCGCGGGTTGCCACAATCTCTTCTTTTTTTAATCCGAATTTCAAGTAAAATCGATTAAACAAAAGTCCGATTGCACCTGTAATTCCGGAAACAAATCCTGTCAGAAAACCGATGATCGCTAAAATGTATTTCGGGGAAACTTTTTCATCAGTTTCGTCGTTCTTTACTTTTTTGAAAAGTTGAGGAATATTGGCAATAAGGAAAAATGCAACAACCAATTGAAGATAATTCGGATTGATGTATTTGATGAGGCAAGCACCAATTAAAACCGCAGGAATCGAAAACGGGACAAACCAAAAGAAAATCTTCCAGTTGATGTGTTTTTTGAAAACAGCAATTCGTGATACCGAACTTGTGAATGTCCCAACTGTAAGAGAAAATGGAACAAAAGAAGTCGGTAACAACAGATTCAGGATTGGAATTAAAATGAGACTTGCTCCGCCTCCGCAAATGGCGCTCAGCCAGAATGCAAAAATGGTCCAGAAGAACAATAAAATAACTTCAACAATCATTTTTAGTAATAAAAAAGGTTACACCATCAATTTTATTTGACAAAGGTGCAACCTGATTTAGAAGATATTTTGAAGAAAGCTATTGTGCTTTCATTTTTCCATTTTTGAATCTTTCACTGGCAGTCTTATGATAAGGAATCGTTTCAGAAACCAATTTTTGATTTTGATTTCAATTCAGACAAGCATTGATTCTTTTGGTCGAGGTCATCGATTGATTTTATGCTTTTGGTTTAAGTTGTCTGGATAAAAAGACAAGTGCTGCGATGCCTAAACCTGTCAATATAAGGTTTTTTTGTTTTTTAGAAGGACTTAGCATCGTTTGCCCATAGATTCGCATCGGGTTTTTGGAAGGCGTCAGAACATTGCCGTCGGTATCCGTTTCGCTGTCTTCTTTCATTAACAAACGTAAGCCTGCTGAAGTTGCATTGATGATTGGTCTTGGAAACAGACTATACATTCCTTTCATCATTAGAGAAGAGAGATCTGTAAACTTACTTTTCTTTGGGTTTTTTGCCATTTCTACCATTGCCGTTGCTAATATCTTCGGGTCAGAGGCAGTTGGAGGAATTTTAAAATCTAAACCTGAGTATTTTGCCGAGTGCATATTACCTGTAGATTTCTGAATGCTTGGATACAAAGCACAAACGTGAATATCCGGCTCATCAGAAACCTCGCCTTGCAGACATTCGGTCATTCCGCGAATCCCATATTTTGATGCTGAATAAGCAGTCCCATAAGGTGCCGGCATCCATCCCCCAATGGAAATATTATTGATGAGAATCCCGTGGGTCTGTTTTTTGAAAATGGGTAAAATTGCTCTTGCACCGTGCAAATAGCCGAGGAGATTGGTTTTGATGACCTGGTCGATGACCTCGATCGGTGTTTCCTCATATTTCCCAGTCGCCATAACGCCTGCATTATTGACCCAAAAATCAATAGTTCCTGTTACTTTCAAAGCTTCTTCTGCTAGTTTTTCAACTTCTTTAAAATCTGAAACATCGGTTGGGATAGCAATTGCAGAGGCTCCCAAACTTTGACAAGTTTGAACTGCTTTTTCCAAAGCGTCTTTTCCACGCGCTGCTAATACAAGATTACAGCCTTCTTGGGCAAACAGTTCTGCAGCTGCCAAACCAACTCCGCTGGATGCACCTGTTATAACTACGGTTCTATTATTTAGATTGTGTAATTTCATAATATTTTGATTTTGGAATTCAATCTAATTCAAAGAACATACCACCAAATCTTCAATTTATTTTTATCATTAATATTATTATAAAATCAAAATATTATATTTTTCGTAATAGGGCTATAATACAGAAAGGTCACGGAAAGCATACAGAGACCTCACGGCGATAGCTTGAATGTGAAGCAATAACATTTTCAATCATAATGTAATTTTATTATTGATTTAACATCAGCTTGGCAAACGTTTTGTAAGTATCATTTACATAACTCACAACAAAATAACATAATAAATATGGAAGCCACAGAACTTAGATTGAATAACTTGATGATGTATGGAGACTCTATTGTACCAATCATTGGAATGGAAAGCAGCCAAGAGAGTGTTCTTGTAAAGATCGATCAGGACACCGCTGTAGATTATAGGAGACTGAAGCCAATTGCTCTGACTGTCGAATGGTTTTCAAAATTGGGATTTAAAGAAGCGTACCGTTCGAAAAGTAGAATCAGATTTGATTTACCGAATTGTTGTCGATACGATTTTGATCTGGATTCCAGCAAAATATTAGAGGGCTTCTTGTTTTTTGGAAATTATATCAAATGCAATCATCTTCATCAGCTTCAGAATATCTACTTTACATTGACTGGCGAGGAACTCAAAATAGAGCCCAATTTTCAACAAGTACAAACTACTCTATCATAAATATTCTCGAAACCCTGATTTGTAAAAATCAGGGTTTTTATTTTATGATTAATGATGGAAATCTAATTTCTTACTTCTAATTTCTAACATCTTTCAAAGAAAACTCCTTACTTTTGTGTAAAATTGTTTAGAATTGAAAACCCATTTTATTGCCATTGGTGGTTCTGCGATGCACAATCTTGCCATTGCACTCAAAGATAAAGGCTATCAGGTAACTGGTTCCGATGATGCTATTTTTGAACCTTCAAGATCTCGATTGGAAAGAAAAGGAATTCTTCCTGCAGAGTTAGGTTGGTTTCCCGAAAAACTAACTTCGGATATTGATGCTGTAATCCTTGGAATGCACGCTCACGCAGATAATCCGGAATTAGCAAAGGCTAAAGAATTGGGATTGAAGATCTATTCTTATCCGGAGTTTCTCTACGAACAATCCAAAGAGAAAACGAGAGTTGTAATTGGTGGTTCTCATGGGAAAACAACAATTACGTCAATGATTCTTCATGTTTTGAATTTTCATCAGAAAGACATCGACTACATGGTTGGTGCACAATTAGAAGGCTTTGATTGTATGGTGAAAATCACGAATGATAATGATTTTATGATTCTCGAAGGCGACGAATATCTGTCTTCGCCAATTGATCTGCGTTCTAAGTTTTTATTGTATCAACCCAATATCGCTTTGATTTCTGGAATTGCCTGGGACCATATTAATGTTTTCAAAACTTTTGATGATTACGTTGATCAGTTTAGAAAATTTGTGGCAAGTATTACACCGGGAGGAGTTTTGGTTTATAATGTTGAGGATATGGAAGTGGTAAAAGTAGTAGAAAGTGCCGAAAATTATTTCAGAAAAATCCCCTACAAAACGCCAGATTACGAAATCGTTAATGGAATTGTAAACCTGAAAACCGATATGGGAGACATTCCGTTATCAGTCTTCGGAAAACACAATTTGCTGAATATGGAAGGCGCAAGATTCATCTGTTCGCAATTGGGAATTATGGAAGAGGAATTTTATGAAGCTATAATGAGTTTCAAAGGTGCATCGAAACGTCTGGAGAAAGTTGAACGGGCTGATGGCGGTTTGCTTTACAAAGATTTTGCACATGCACCAAGCAAAGTAAAGGCTACGGTTTCCGCTTTTGCAGAACAATTTTCAAAGACTGAAACTTTTGGTTTCTTGGAATTGCATACTTATTCCAGCCTGAATCCGGTTTTCCTGGAACAGTATGACCACGCAATGGATGGTTTGGATAATGCAATAGTTTTCTATTCGGAAGATGCGTTGAAGATCAAAAGAATGGATCCGATTTCTCCAGAATTGATCAAAGAAAAATTCAAAAACGAAAATCTGAAAGTCTTTACCAATGCAGAAGATTTGCATACTTATTGGGAAAATCTTGATAAAACCAAAGGTGCATTTGTAATGATGAGTTCCGGTAATTTCGGAGGTGTTGATTTGACTAAATAAAAAATCAATCCAATAACAAAAGATCCTCTTGAGAAAATCAAGAGGATTTAATTTTGACTAATTTGTTTGTTAGGTTAGTCTAACATTTATATATTTGTCAATGAAAATATTTGTTTTATGATTGTGAAATATTCTTTATTCGGTTTTGTCTTCCTTTTGACAGGTTCTGTTTTTATTAAATCTCAGGAGATGAAAACTGACACTGTCAATATTCAAAAGGTTGATAGCATTAGTATTGAAGAAAAACAACATAAAACGTCAAACATAGATGAAGTGGTAATTTCCGGAACCATGAAAGAAGTGAATCGTTTGGAAAGCCCAGTTCCCGTAGAAATTTACACACCAAAATTTTTCAGAAAAAACCCAACGCCGAGTATTTTTGATGCTTTGCAAAATATCAATGGTGTTCGTCCTCAGCTCAACTGTAATATTTGTAACACGGGCGATATCCATATCAATGGTTTGGAAGGTCCCTATACAATGGTTTTGATTGATGGGATGCCGATTGTGAGTTCATTGGGAACAGTCTATGGACTTTCCGGGATTCCAAATTCGCTGGTAGAAAGAATCGAAATTGTAAAAGGTCCCGCTTCTTCTCTCTATGGAAGCGAGGCTGTTGGCGGGCTCATTAATATCATTACAAAGAAACCTCAAAATGCACCATTAGCAACGGTAGATTTGATGTCGACGACCTGGGGAGAATACAATGTGGATTTGGGTTTCAAATTCAATGCAGGGAAAAAAACGAGTGTTTTGACAGGAATCAATTATTTTAATTTCCAGAATAAAATCGATAACAACCACGATAATTTCACAGATGTCACTTTACAAAACCGAATTTCCGTTTTCCAAAAATGGAATTTTGAAAGAAAAGAAAATCGACTATTCACAATTGCCGGACGCTATATGTATGAAGACCGTTGGGGCGGCGACATCCGGTGGAACAGATCTTTCCGGGGTGGTGACCAAATCTATGGCGAAAGTATCTACACCAACCGGGCGGAGATCTTAGGTAATTATCAACTTCCTGTGAATGAAAAAATGTTCTTTGCGTTTTCATTGATCAATCATGATCAGGACAGCCGCTATGGAACGGTCTCTTACATCGCCAATCAGAAAATATCTTTTGGACAACTGACTTGGGACAAGAAGCTGGGCAATCACGATTTGTTGGCTGGAACTGCTTTGAGATATACTTATTATGATGACAACACACCAGCGACAAATTTAGAAGCCCAGAAGACCTGGCTTCCCGGTATTTTTATTCAGGATGAGATTACATTGGCAGAGAAACACAAGCTTTTGTTGGGTTTCAGATATGACCATAATAATATTCACGGGAATATTTTTACACCGAGATTGGCTTACAAATGGTCTGTTAACGATAATAATATTTTAAGGTTCAATGCTGGGACAGGTTTCCGGGTTGTCAATCTTTTCACAGAAGACCACGCCGCTTTGACTGGTGCAAGAGATGTGATTATTCTTAACGATTTAAAACCCGAAAAATCTTATAACGCCAATCTGAATTTTGTCAAGAAAATCTACTTTGATTCAGGAAGCTTTGTGGGATTGGAAGCTTCTGCTTTTTATACTTATTTCACCAACAGAATTGTTCCGGATTACGAAACGGATGCGAATAAAATCATCTATGATAATCTGGACGGTCATGCCGTGAGCAAAGGTCTCAGCCTGAATGCAGATTTGACTTTCACCAATGGTTTAAAATTCATTCTCGGTGGAACTTTGATGGAGAATACAATTACCGAAAACGGAATTACAGAACAACAAATGCTGACCGAAAAATTCACTGGAACTTGGACGGTTTCTTATAAAATCAAACCTTGGAATTTATCTGTTGATTACACGGGAAATATCTATGGTCCGATGCGTTTGCCTTTGTTGGGAGAACTTGACCCTAGAAAACCGATGTCGCCTTGGTGGAGCATTCAGAATATTCAATTTACGTATGATGGTTTCAAGAAATTTGAAATTTATGCAGGTGTAAAAAACTTGCTCAATTGGACTCCGAACAAAGGAAATCCTTTTATTATCGCAAGGTCAAATGATCCGTTTGATAACAATGTTGTTTATAATGGAAATGGTCAGGTTGTTGCAACGCCAGATAATCCTTACGCATTGACTTTTGACCCATCCTATGTTTACGCGCCAAATCAAGGAATCCGTGGTTTTTTGGGAATTAGATTTAATTTTAATTAAGATGAAATTTTGTGATGTCATATTTAAATCAGCAATTCTGGGAAGTGTTCTGCTTTCCGGAATTTGCTTTTCGCAGATTAAGAATCATCAATTTGAAGAATTAGAAAATTTACAAAAATCGCATAATCAAAATGATATAATTTTCATTAAAACCGATTGGTGCGACTACTGCAAAGCAATGGAAAATACGACTTTCAAAAATCAAAAAGTTATCGAAGCTATTAACCAAAATTTCTATTTCATCAACTTCAATGCAGAAGAAAAACGGAATATTAATTTCGCTGGAAAAATATTTCATTACAAACCAACAGGCACCAATACAGGAATCCACGAACTGGCAGAAACTTTGACACAAGATAAAACAACATATCCAAGTTTAATTATTTTAAATCCTCAGAATGAAATCATTTTTCAATATAATGGCTATCTAAGATCTTCGGAACTTCTGGATATTCTCAATAAAATTGAAAAATAAAAAGTGCCCAAATAATCTCGGACACTTCTATAATAATTGATATTGATTAAAACTTAATCTCTTCTGCTCAAGAATATTCTCAAAATATACCAGAACAAAAGCATTATAGATGAGAACATTTGCAAAGCTGCGCCTACATATTGTCCTTTTGTGTAAACATTTTTGATGTTGTAAGTCTCGTAAAGAATACTCGCGCTCGCCAATCCAACCATCGCCAGAGAGAACCAAAGTCCCAAATTGAATCCGAAAATAGCACCCACAACGATAACGCCTAGTGCTACAAAACCACCAATGACGATAATATTTCTCAGGAAAGAAAAATCTTTATTGGTGAAAAACACTGTTGCTGTTAATCCGGCGAACATAAAAAGTGTTACCAAAGCCGCTTGTGTGATGATCTGTGGCGCATACAAACTTGCGATTCCCAACATTGGCAAGAAAATCACGGCTTCTATCAAAACAAACAATCCCAATCCTAGATATTGCGTGTTTTTGGACACAGAGAAGGATAATTTTGTTGCCAGCATAGACACCATCCAAAAAATCCCAATCACTGCAAGCCAAATATATTTTCCCGTCATCAAGGACAAAATCGTCTCCAACGGAATCGTTTGCAATAACAAATATTCCACGGCTCCAAACGCCAAAATCGCAACTGCAACGTGCATATATGTTTTCCTGTAAAATTCTGCTCTTTCGATTTCTGACAACTGAGAAACCATTAATGAATCATTCATCTGTACTAATTTTAATATTCTCAAAGATAACATTTTCTATTAAAAACGAATCTTAAGGATTTCATAATTATTTTTAGGAGCCGGGAACCTGCTGTCCGCTGTATCTTTTTTGTCGAACGAAGTGAAGTAATCTTACAATCGCAATGACAAAAAAGGATGCCGCTACCATCAGGGCTAGGGCATTCAACATCCAAACAACAGCAGCTATAAAAACACAATTTTGTCATTCCACAGGAATCTAAATTGCTGAGATTCCTCATAACAACAAACAAACTTTAGCTGAGCGAAGCGCCTTTGCGAACCCTAAAATATTTTCCATAATGAAAAAAAATCTTTGCGCACTTTGTGTTCAAATCATAGTATCAGAAAAAAATATTACATTTGAGAAAAGCCAAATCTAATAAAATGAGATACGTTCAGCTGGGGAAAGTTCCTCAAAAAAGACATACGATTTTCAAGTCAGAAGATGACCAATTCTATTACGAACAACTCTTTGGAACAGAAGGTTTTCACGGCATTGCATCTTTGCTTTATCATACACATCGCCCGACTCAAATCAAATCAATCGGAGAAGCAAAAGATGTGACGCCAAAAATTGCGATCGAGAAAAACGTAACGCCAAGAATGATAAAAGGTGCAAAAGTGACTGCTGAAGACGATTTTTTGGAAAGCCGAAAAGTTCTGATGCTAAACAATGATTTGAAAATGGGTTTGGCAAAACCAAGAAAATCGACCGATTATTTCTATAAAAATGCAGAATGCGACGAATTACTTTTTGTTCACGAAGGAAAAGGAATTCTGAAAACAATGCTCGGAAATATTGAGTTTTCTGTTGGTGATTATCTCATTATTCCAAGAGGAACGATTTATCAATTAGAAGTAGAAACCGAACAAAATGTTTTCTTTTTCATAGAAGCACATTCGCCGATTTACACACCAAAACGTTATCGCAATGAGTTTGGTCAATTGTTGGAACATTCACCTTTTTGTGAGAGAGATATTATTCCGCCAACATTTGTAGAGCCAAAAAATGAAAAAGGAGATTTTCTTATCAAAGTCAAAAAAGAAAATCAGATAACGGATTTCATTTACGCAACGCATCCATTTGATGTTGTTGGTTGGGACGGTTATTTTTATCCATATAAATTCAATATCAAAAATTTTGAACCAATTACGGGAAGAGTTCATCAACCGCCTCCGGTTCATCAGAATTTTGAAGCACATAACTTTGTAGTTTGTTCATTCTGTGCACGGATGTATGATTATCATCCGCAAGCGATTCCTGCACCTTACAATCATTCCAACATCGATTCTGATGAGGTTTTGTTTTACACAGAAGGCGATTTTATGAGCAGAAATCACGTCGATTTGATGGATTTTTCTCTTCACCCAGGTGGAATTGTTCACGGTCCGCATCCAGGCGCAATGGAAAGAAGTATCGGTAAAAAATTCACTGAGGAATATGCAGTAATGGTTGACCCGTTCCGACCTTTGAAGCTAACGGAAGAAGCGATAAAAGTAGAAGACCCAAGTTATAAAATAAGTTGGTTGGAATAATCTAAAAAACAATAAAAGCTAACGGAAATGTTAGCTTTTTTAATTTAGTTTAAATATTAAATCATCAACTTCCCGCAAACGGACTTCCAAAGATCCCAACAGCCAATTCTGTCCAAACCAAAATTAGAAGCGCAAGAGTAATTAAAATCAATATCGACCTGATTTTTAAGGTTTTAGACTTTTCTAAAATGATTTTAATGATAAATGCTGTTCCGAAGAGTATAACTCCGGCTGCAACAAAATCCAGGGGCGACCAATTCCAGCTTTTGGAAAACTGCATTGCTATGATCGGATACTCAATAAAACTACCGGAATAGAAAATAAAACAATGTTTGTTTGGCTTTTTGTAATCATAATATTTAATTTAAATTATAAAGAACTTTGAATTACAAAGTAAATAAAATTTATTTTAACTTTTCAAATTATTTTTAATTATTTTATTCAAATGTTTAAAAATGAGTGACTTGAAAATTGATAGAAAGAAACAATGACTTTTCCCCAAACTGATAACGCTCATCTTTTATATTTACAGTATTGATTAATTTTGAAGAAACAATAGAACCTATGGTCAATTACGTTAGCCCAGAAGAAGCGGTTTCAATAATTAAAAGTGGTGACAGGATTTTTGGTCACGGAAGTGCTTGTACACCTAATATTTTCTATGATGAATTGGCAAAGCAATCTTCCCGTTTAAAAGATGTGGAAATGGTTTCCATCACACAACAAGGAAATGTTGAAATTGCAAAACCAGAATATAAAGATAGTTTTTACATCAACTCATTATTTACATCAGCACCGGTTCGTAATGCTGTGAATGGCGAAAACGGAGATTATGTTCCAATTTTCCTAAGCGAAATTCCGATTCTTTTCAAGAACGAGATCTTACCAATCGATGTCGCAATGATCACTGTCTCTCCACCAGATGGTCATGGTTATTGTACTTTGGGAACTTCGGTTGATGTGGCCAGAAGCGCCATTGATACAGCCAAAAAGATCATTGCGATTGTCAATCCCAAAATGCCAAGAACGCATGGCGACGGAATGATTCACATCAGTAGAATCGAGAAATTGGTTTGGAGCGAAGAAGAACTTCTAACCATCGATTATGGAGCAAAAGTAGGAGCGGAAGAGATGTTGATCGGAAGACACGTTGCAGAATTGATTGATGACAAAGCGACACTCCAAATGGGAATCGGAACTATTCCCGATGCTGTTTTGAAATGCCTTAATAATCACAAAGATTTGGGAATCCATACCGAGATGCTGAGTGATGGTGTTGTAGATTTGATCCTGAATGATATTGTTAATAATAAATATAAAGGAACGCATACCAACAGAACGATTACCAGTTTTTGTTTCGGAACCAGAAAATTGTATGATTTTGTAGATGACAATCCGGCAATTGCTTTTATGGACGTTCAGCACGTTAATTTCCCGATCAATATTATGAAAAACAAAAAAGTCCATGCCATCAATTCTGCTATTGAAATAGATTTGACAGGGCAAGTTTGTGCAGACTCTATCGGAACGATGCAGTTTAGCGGGATTGGTGGACAGATGGATTTTATGCGTGGCGCAGCATTGAGTGAAGGTGGAAAACCTATTATGGCATTATCATCCCGAACTAAAAAAGATGTTCCGAGAATTGTTCCGTTTTTAAAGCAAGGAGCAGGCGTTGTAACAACTAGAGGCCACATTCATTATGTCGTTACGGAATTTGGAACAGCCTATCTTTATGGGAAAAATCTTCGTCAACGTGCAAAAGCTTTGATAGAAATTTCTCATCCGGATGACAGAGAAATGCTCGACAAAGCCGCATTCGAAAGGTTCAAATAAAAAATTAAACAATCTTTTAAATTTCATACTATTTATCGTACATTTGAGATAGCATGAAAATTTTGAGGGTTTGAAATCGATTTATAATTTAATAAAAGAAGAGATCAGAGAGCATTCTGTTGTTAAAAATTCTATTCTCGGAAATATAGATCCATGGAAGAGGAGTCACTATGTTATTCTTTCGGAAATTATAAAAGAAGATCTATCGAAAAGGATGGAATTGCAACATAAGAAAAAGTTTGAATTAGGAACAAGTATCTCCCATATTACTTTACAAAGATTTTTTGAGAGTGATTATGATTATAAGACACATAACGATTTGCGTTTTCTTAAAACTTTGGATAAGATCTGTATATTTTTAGGATTCAGAGATCTGAACGCCTATGTCATGAATGTCAAAGAGAATGACCTTTATAACGAAAACGCTTTCAGCAAAGAGTTTACAACCGATATTGTTTATAGATATTGTCATACGAACTTTGAGTTTTTCAAAAGTTTCCCAGAATCTAGAATCGAGATTTTTGATGATCTTATTTTCCCGGAAGCACCTTTTATAGAGAGAATCAGGAATTATAGTTCTGAGCTTTGTGATAGGAATTTGAAATTATATACAAAAAATAACCGTTCCAATTTTGAAATTTTTGATTTGGATGTTCTCTCGGAAGAATCGGATAAGATTGTTGTAAAAACGCAAGAGTTTTGGAATCTTGTCTTTGTAGTGGAAAATTCTGATGAGGAATATATAGTTAATGAGCTTAATACTCAAATCTATTTTATAAAAAATAAAGACAATGTCTGGAGGATTTGGGATAATTATAACCCGAATTCTGGATTGTTAAATAATGTAATATACAAAAAGCCGTATTAATACGGCTTTTTTCGTTATTTGTGTTTTTAGAATCTTGACAATTCTTTAGCAAAGATAATAATAGTAAATCGATGAAAATAAACTTAAATGTACTTAAAAATACATATTGTGTTATTTTTATATAAAATGTTATTTTGTTATTCAGAAATTAACCTAAATCAATTTTTATTGATTTATATTTATTTTTTTTCAATAAATTTTGTCATCTATAGAGTGTGTAATCGGTTACATTTTATTTCATTTGATTGTTTTCTAATTATTTGTGTAATTAATTAAAAAATTTAATCCTTATTTTTCATATTGAATAAAACTAACAATTGTTAGTTTGTTTCTGAAAAAATGTTATCTTGGCAAACAGATAATAAAGTAAAAAAGTAAAATGTCAACACTCACTTTTGCCGAGAAAATCGCACAAGCCGAGAATTTTCTCCCAATCAACGGAACAGATTTTATAGAATTTTATGTCGGAAATGCCAAGCAAGCCGCACATTTTTACAAAACTGCGTTCGGTTTCCAGTCTGTTGCATATGCAGGCCCGGAAACTGGTGTCAGAGACAGAGCGTCTTATGTTTTGCAACAAGGAAAGATTAGATTGGTCTTAACTTCCGGTCTCAAGTCAGATTCTCCAATTTGCCAACATCAGAAAAAGCACGGTGATGGTGTTAAGATTCTTGCGCTTTGGGTGGATGATGCCTACAAAGCTTTTGAAGAAACGACTAAACGTGGTGGAAAACCTTATTTAGAGCCTCAGACTTTGACCGATGAATTCGGGGAAGTGAGAATGTCTGGAATTTACACCTACGGCGAAACCGTTCATATGTTCATAGAACGTAAAAATTATAATGGACTTTTTATGCCAGGCTACGAAAAATGGGAAAGCGACTATAATCCTTCAGATGTTGGATTGTTATACGTTGACCATTGTGTAGGAAATGTCGGCTGGGACAGAATGATTCCGACGGTGGAATGGTACGAAAAAGTAATGGGCTTTGTGAATATTCTTTCTTTTGATGATAAGCAAATCAATACAGAATATTCTGCATTGATGTCAAAAGTAATGTCCAACGGAAATGGTTATGCCAAATTTCCAATCAACGAACCGGCAGAAGGTCAAAAAAAATCTCAGGTAGAAGAATATCTGGATTTCTACGAAGGCGAAGGCGTTCAGCATATTGCAGTTGCTACCAAGGACATTGTAAAAACTGTCACAGAACTTAAAAATAGAGGTGTAGAATTCCTTTCACCGCCACCAGAAGCATATTATGAAATGATTCCGGAGCGAGTGGGAAATATTGATGAAGACATCAAAAAACTTCAGAATCTGGGTATCCTTGTGGATTGTGATGAAGAAGGTTACTTGCTTCAGATTTTCACAAAACCTGTTGAAGACAGACCAACTTTGTTCTACGAAATCATTGAGAGACACGGTGCTCAGAGTTTCGGAGCTGGAAATTTCAAAGCACTTTTCGAAGCTTTGGAAAGAGAGCAGGAGAGACGCGGAAATCTTTAAACCCAAATTATTTTCTTATATTTTTACAATTAAAGCATTATTTTTAATGCTTTAATTTTTTAATCTAATTCTAAATTCAAAAAATGAAATCCTTCATCAATTATCCTTCAAATTCCGATTTTTCAATTCATAATATTCCATTTGGAGTTTGTGTTTTCAACAAAGAATTTATTACTTGTGCTACAAGAATTGGCGATATCGTTATCGATTTGGCAACATTATTCGACCTTGGTTATTTTGAAGATATCAAAGGCTTTGAAGAAAATGTTTTCGAAGGCTACACGATCAACGAGTTTATAGAATTGGGAAAACCAATTACTAATAAAGTTCGTGAAAGGATTCAGGAATTGTTGCTGGAAGATTCTTTGCTGTCGAAAGACGAAAGAGCTTTGGAGGAATGTTTCTATAATCTGGATGAAATCCAAATGATGATGCCTTTGCACATCCCGAATTACACAGATTTTTACAGCAGCATTCAGCACGCAACCAACGTCGGAATGATGTTCCGCGACCCAGCAAATGCGTTGTTGCCAAACTGGAAACATTTGCCGGTGGGTTATCACGGTCGCGCCTCGTCCATCGTTTTATCCGGAATTGACATCACAAGACCTTGCGGACAAATCAAACCAATTGATGCTGATAAGCCGATTTTCAGTGCATCGAAACAACTCGATTTCGAATTGGAAATGGCTTTTGTCGTGAATAAAAATACAGATTTGGGAGAAAGGATTTCTGTTGCAGAAGCAGAAGATGCAATTTTTGGAATGATGATTTTCAACGATTGGTCTGCAAGAGATATTCAAAGTTGGGAATATGTTCCGCTAGGTCCATTTTTAGGAAAGAATTTCGGTTCGTCTATTTCCCCTTGGATTGTCACTTTGGAAGCTTTAAAATCATTTAAAACTGAATCTCCAAAGCAAGAACCGGGAGTTTTAGACTATTTGAAATTCGAAGGCGATAAAAATTACGACATCAATCTTCAGGTTTATCTGAAGCCAGAAAATTCTGAAGAAAATTTGATTTCCGAAAGCAATTACAAATTTATGTATTGGAATATGTTCCAGCAATTGGCGCATCATACCGTGAATGGTTGTAATGTAGAAGTTGGCGATGTTTACGCCAGTGGAACAATTTCAGGCGAAGATGAAAAATCCTACGGTTCTATGTTGGAATTGACTTGGAGAGGAACAAAACCTTTGCAACTCAAGGATGGAATTGAGAGAAAATTCATAGAAGACGGAGATACGATTACAATGAAAGCTTGGTCAGAAAAAGACGGAATCCGAGTTGGATTTGGTGAAGTGAGCGGAAAAATTTTACCAGCGATTCCATTTTAATAATTCTGAATTAGAAAATATGGAACCTTCGGAATTTTGGAGTCAAGTTGCCAACCAGTATGAAGAAAAATTTATGAATCTCAATATTTATGATGATTCGTATGATTTGTTTTGCAATAATATAAAGGCCAATTTTCCTTCAATTTTAGAAATTGGCTGTGGTCCTGCTAATATTTCAAAATATATTTCTAATAAAATTCCTGATGCTCATATTTTTGGAATTGATTATTCTGAAAAGATGATTGAATTGGCTAAAAAGAACGTTCCAAATGGAAAATTCGAAGTAATGGATTGTCGGGATATTGATAGATTTAAAGATAAATTCGATGCCATTATCAGTGGATTTTGTCTTCCATATATTAATGAAAAAGAATTAGATAAGTTTATTTCAGATATTAATAATCTTCTGAAAGATAATGGTCTCTTTTATCTGAGTTTTGTGGAAGGAAATTCCGAAGATTCAAAATTTCAAACGAGTAGCACAGGTCATCAATTATTTTTTAATTTCCATTTGCTTGAAGATATTCAGTTGAAATTGAAAAAAGTAGGATTCGCGGATTTTCAAATTTGAAAGTTAATTTTGAAAGAAGTGAAACTGAAACTGAGGTTCACACGATAATTATTGCTAAAAAGAATCTTTACCACAAAGACACAAAGATTTCCACAAGGTTCACAAATTAGAGAACTTTGTGAAAACTTTGTGAAAACTTTGTGTTCCTTGTGGTTACAAAAACAAAACAATGAAAATAATCATCCCTTCCGATATTCCTGCAATGCAATTGCAACAAATAATGCAAACAGCCATTGCGCCGAGGCCGATTGCTTTGGCAAGCACGATTAACAACAAAGGAGAAATCAATCTTTCGCCTTTCAGTTTTTTCAATATGTTCAGCACAGTTCCGCCGGTGGTGATTATTTCGCCTTCCAGAAGAGTTCGCGATAATACGACAAAACATACGTTGGAAAACCTGAAAGAAGTCCCGGAATTGGTTATCGGCAATGTCAATTTCGATATGGTACAACAGGTTTCTTTGGCTAGTACAGAATATGAAGACGGCGTGAATGAGTTCATTAAGTCAGGTTTGACAATGAAATCAGCAGACATCGTAAAACCACCTTTGATTGAAGAATCTCCGGTTAATTTCGAATGTAAAGTTTTGGAGATTAAGTCGCTTGGAAATCTTGGCGGTTCGGGAAATCTTGTGATTGCAGAAATTGTCAAAATTCATATCAATGAAAAATATCTGGATGACGCTGGAAATCTTGACCAGAAGCAATTGGATTTGGTTGCAAGATTGGGAAGTAATTTCTATTCCAGAAACAATGAAAATAATATCTTCGAAGTCCCTAAACCGCTTGTTACAAAAGGAATTGGTTACGACAAACTTCCCGAGGCAATCAAAAGAAGTGATGTTTTTACAGGTAATGACCTTGGAATGTTAGCGAACATAGAAATTTTACCGATTGGAAGTTTTTCTTCGGAAAAAGATGTACATTTATTGGCACAAAAGTTTTTAAAAAACAATGAAATCGAAAAAGCCTGGGAAATTTTAAAACTTTGAGAATGAATTAAAACTAAAACTTATAAACCAAAAACTAACCTAATAAACTATGAGAAAAACGATGTATAATACCATCATCAGTCTTCTGATTTTGGTTATTTTGGTATCTGTGATTGGAATTATCAATACTCAAGTCAGCTTGAAATATGAAACCGGAAGTTCAAAAGAATGTATTTCTATCGTTACTGGCAGAGACCTTTGTTTATGGATTAAAAGCCTCAAAATCATCATTATTATTTGTCTGATACTGACCTCGGGATTAATAAGTTTCAGGTATAAGATTATCAAGGATTAGCAATTATTTTTCCCGTTCAATTTTTAATGGATTTTGGCGAGTGTCGAAAATGTCCACGATTCTGATTTCATCTTTTACAAACTTATAAATCACTTTATAATTTCCTGTAACCAGATATCTATATTTTTGATTTAATTTTTCAAGATTCAATTCAGTTTGCCCTGATTCAGGATTTTGAATCAATTGTTTTGTAGAACCCAAAATTTGTTTGCGGATTTTATGTGCAATTTTTTTATTGGCATTTTTAGAATAATAATCAAAAATATCTTTAAGATTTTGAATTGCAAAATCTGTCCAAATGATTTTCATTACTACCAGTTTGAAGAAATTTTCTCCAACTCTTCTTGAGTTTTGAATCTTCCATTTTCAAAATCTTCTTCAGATTTGGCGATTCTTTCGTTAAGTTCCTCAATCGTAAAAGGCTTCAACTCTTTTTCAGATTGTTTGGCTTTTTTCAAAAGTTTTTCGAACTGAGAAATCAACTCCTCACTTTGAAGATTTAGAAAAGCCTGAACAAATTCTATTTTTCTCGTTTCGATATTCATTTTCAATATGTTTTAATCAAAATTACAAATTTATTCTTAATCAAATTTGAAATTAATTAAATCGTCTTCTCTCCATCCTCGCTCACAACCTGAGCCTTATAAAGCACAGAATAATAACCATTCTTAGCCAAAAGTTCCTGATGCGTTCCTTCTTCCACAATCAGTCCGTGGTCCATTACGATGATTTTGTCAGCTTTTTCGATGGTGGAAAGCCTGTGCGCAATGATGATTGAAGTTCTGTTTTTCGTGATTTTTTCAGTTGCTCTCTGGATGAGTTTCTCACTTTCGTGGTCGATAGAAGAAGTGGCTTCATCAAGAATCAGGATTTTCGGGTCAGACAGATAAGCTCTCAAGAATGATAACAATTGTCTTTGTCCCAACGAAATAGAAGAACCTCTTTCGCTAACCACATAATCATAACCGTTGGGCAATCTTTCAATAAATTCATCAACCTCAATTTCTTTCGCCGCTTTTTTGATATTTTCGAGTGTAATATCCTCATCACCCAAAGTCAGGTTTTCAAAAATACTGCCGTGGAAAAGAAAAACGTCCTGAAGCACAACACCAATATGACTTCTCAGGTTATACAATTCATAATCTCTGATATCCACATCGTCCAGCATTATCTTTCCGGAATTGATGTCATACAATCTTGTAATCAAACTGATAATTGTCGATTTTCCGGCTCCGGTCGCGCCGACAATAGCGACAGTTTCGCCAGGATTTACTGTGAAATCAATGCCTTTCAGAACTTCCTGTTTGTCATCGTAAGCAAAATGAACTTTCGCAAACTCAATTTTTCCATCAAAATGGTCTTTGGCAACGGTACCGTTATTTGGCATCGCTTGGTCTTCGTCCATCACGCCGAGAACACGTTCTGCACCGACAATTCCTCTCTGGATATTATTGAATCTATCTGCAATCTGCCTCAACGGACGAATCAACATATTGATAAACTGAATGAAAGCAATAATAACTCCTGGCGTAGATTTGATAAATCCACCATAAAATAAAATGAATCCAATGAACAATGACGAAATCAATTCAACGACAGGAAAGAATAATGAGAAGATGAAAACGGTTCTCAATAAGGCTTTTTTCAGTTCGATATTAATTTTATCAAATTTCGAAAACTCTGCTTCTTCTCTATTAAAAACCTGTATCAAAGGCATTCCTGCCAAACGTTCCTGCACAAAGCTATTCTGTGTGGATGTCCAGCTTCTTTCCAAACCAAACGCAACTTTCAGTCTTTTTTGAAAAGCTCTTGTAATGATAACCATTAGTGGAAGAATTGCTAACGAAATCATACTCAGGTGGGTATCCACCTGAAACATCGCAAAAAGAACCATCACAATTCTCAGAATGTCTCCGAAGACCATCAAAAATCCATCGGTATAAACTGTCGCAATGGTTTCTACGTCGCCAACTGCTCTCGTTACCAGGCTCCCAATCGGAGTTTTATCAAAGAAGGCAGTCCGGAAATAAATTAATTTATGATAAAGCCTTTCCCTAATGTCCCTAATCACATTTTGCGAAATAAAATTCGAGAAATAAACCAAGAAAAAGTTCAAAATAGTTTCTGCAACTACCAATCCAATCAGAAGATAGATGTGCTTCATCAGCTGCGCTTTATCCTTTAGCTGAACAATGTCTATATCGACAACATTCTTAGTAAGAATCGGTCTGTAAGTAGAAACAATTGCAAGAAAAATGGAGATGATCAGTGTGAAAATAAACCACGACCTAAATTTCATCCCGATTAAAAATAATCGTTTTACAATGTCCCAGGTATTTTGTTGTTTCATCTGTTTCTATTAATTTTTCTAAGGTCAGATGGAACACCTTTAATCATACGAGTATAATTAAAAGAAAATTTGGTAAAGAGGTGTTTCATTTTATTCTTAGAATTCCGGATGTTTTTCAGAATCGAAAAAAATCTTTGCAAAAATAAGACTTTAAAAATTGAAACGTCGACCATTAACTAAATTTATTAATAGACAGAATGGAATAAGATTTATTGCTTTTCGATCCAATTCAAAACATATTCAGCTACTTCTTCCCAACCTTTTTCGCCACAAATGAAATGACTTCTTCCTTCAAAGATTTTCAAATCCAGAATACTGTTTTTGTCTTTGTAAGAATTGGCAATTTTTGCAGTAAAGTCAGCTGGGAAAATAGCATCATTGGCACCTCCGATGAATAATAGTGGATTGTGAGCTTTCTTAAAATCAATATTGCCTATTGACTTCAAAAGTGGGTCTCTCACCAATCTTCTACTTTCCGGAGTGGCAACGGTTTCGTACAATTTGTCACTTTCTTCTCTGGAATAATTATTGAAAAATGCACGGTGATACCAGTCTTTTGTTCCAAGATAAGGACTGTTTCCTTTGAAGAAATTGAAAACCGGCCAAACGATTTTTATAGTTGACAAAGGTGCCATTACATTTTTGGGAGGAGCACCGTCTATACTTACTCCTGCAACAGCTTTGTCCAGCTCAATCAATTTCTGAACCAGTAATCCACCGAAAGAATGACCTACAACAATCGGTTTTTCTGGAAGCGTATCAATGAATTTTACAAGATTATTCAAAGTCTGTTCAAAGTTCACAGTTCTTAGTTCGGAAGGAATGTTTCTTTTTAATTCGACAGGATTTCCTGCATGCCCTGGATTGGAAGGTGTGTGAACAGTGTAACCTTGATTTTCGAAATAAGTTTTCCACTCTTTCCAGCTTGTATTATTGACGAATAATCCGTGAATCAATACGATTGTTTTTGTTTTCATAACAAGATGTTTAATTGTTTAATGTGTGTTATGCAATCGCCATTTCGTTAATGTTAATTTCTAGAAACTTTGTCAATAGCGATTTCATAATATTTATTTGTTTAAATTCTGATACAAAGGTCAGAAGATTGAACGAGGAAAACTTTAACCCAAGTTAAAATCGTATCTTTTTGAAAAATAAATATTTATGAAGTATATTATTTTCTGAAATTAAAACATAGTGTTTGTCATTCCGTAGGAATCTCAACAGTTTAGATTGACTTCGTCGAACTATTTCGTCAGGTTTCTTACGGATTGACAAACTGGCTTTATGCTGACTTGTGATTTGTATTGAAATCTGCAGCCCGCCTTCCACTCCCGCTTTTTTCTTTTTTTGAGAAAAAAGCGGGAGTGGAAGGCGGATAAAGCTGCCCAAAAATTAAATTATTTCCCCGAAAGCCTTTTCCTAATCCGACTAAGAGACGGACCTTGAATTCCCAAGTAAGACGAAATGTGATACAAAGGAACATTATTGAAAATATCAGGATGTTGTTTGATGAGGTCTAGATAACGTTCTTCTGGCGATTTCAAAAGAAAACCTTCGATTCTACTCATTGTCACATTGAAAGCTTCCTGAGCCAAGAGTCGTCCAAATTTTTCCCATTGATGCGACTTTTGATACAACGAAAGCAAATCCGTATAACGAATATAAATAATGGAAGCATCCGTCATCGCCTGCGTAAAATAATCACAAGGAATCTGATTGATAAAACTCTTGAAAGAAACCACGAATCCGTTGGCAGAATAGAGATAAACGTTCTTTTCTTCACCTGCTTTTTCGTCAATTGTATAAGAGCGGAAAACGCCTTCGACAATGAATCCAAAATAAGTACAAACTGTCCCTCGAAGATTATAAAATTCACCTTTTTTGTAATTCTTAACAAACCAAAAATCCGAAGACATCTTAAAATCATCTTCCGAAAGTCCGGCAAATTGTTGCAAAGCGAAACCTAGTTTTTCTATTTCGGTCATTAGTTTGAGATTTTAAAATGGTATTTATTTTATAATCAATCAGTTAAATTTATAAAAATAATTTTAATTCTCAATAAAAAACTCTCAAACTCTCCGACTCTCAAACACTAAAACTCATAGCCAACATCTACCAGGAAAAGACCTTGTGCAGGTGCGGAAACACCAGCTGAATTTCGGTACTTGTCTTCAATGATTTTTCGCAAATCGTTTGGCGTGATTTTTCCGCTTCCCACTTCAACCATTGTTCCGACAATTGCTCGCACCATATTTCTCAGGAATCGGTCAGCAGAAATTGTGAATTTCAATTGGTTTCCAATTTGCTCCCATTCGGCTTTGTAGATTTTACAGATATTGGTTTTGTTATCAGTGTGCAGTTTGGCGAAACTTGTAAAATCATCATATTCAAAAAGGATTTTACAGGCTTCATTCATCAGGTCGATATTCAACGGTTTTTGACGCCAATATTGCCAGGAAGAATCCTTCGAAAAAGGATTTTTTTCAAGAGAAATATAATATTCGTAAGTCCTGTAAGTCGCATTAAATCTAGCGTGCAAATCAGCAGGAACTTTAAAAATCCTTTTAACGGCGATATTTTCTGACAAAAATGAATTGAGTTTGTGAACTAAGTTCTCATCAAACTTTTGCTCGGTTTCAAAATGGGCAAACATTTTTTTGGCGTGCACGCCAGTGTCGGTTCTTCCCGCGCCAGTCGTTTTGATAGGTTCTCGGAGAATGGTTGACAATGCTTTTTCCAATTCTTCCTGAACAGAAATCTGATTGGGCTGAATCTGATAACCAAAATACACAGAACCATTGTAAGAAAACTCTATAAAATATCTCATTTCAAGGGCAAATTTCATGATTTTTTTTTAATTATAAAGAAAATCTTAATTCGTAATTTCGTGATTCTAAAAATCCTGAAAAATGAAACCACTTAAAACCAACAAACTTTCCAATCCTTCTGAATTTATCAAACTAATGGCCATCATCTTCGTTTTGGTTTCGGTTTTTCTTTTTAGTCAGAAATTGACGGAAACTCAAATTTTTGTGAATGTGGTCGTTCTGCTGATTCTTTTCATTGGATTGCAGACTACATTTGTAATTTTGTACAAAAAAGGAATTAAAACTTTGGCTTTTTGGATTATGATAATTTTGCTACTACTAGGCATTTCAGTTGCTGTGGCAATTTGGTATTTTTCAAAATATGGAATTTCCTTTCAGCTTTAATCATTAATTTAATTTTAAAATGAAACGTATTCTTCTTTTATCAGACACTCATTCTTATATCGATGACCGAATTCTTGATTACGCGAAAGACGCTGATGAAGTTTGGCATTGTGGCGATTTTGGAAATATGACTGTGATTGAAGAATTAGAAAAAATAAAACCAATTCGAGGTGTTTATGGTAATATTGACGAAGCTAAAATCAGGACGATTTTCCCGGAAGTTTTGAGTTTCCAATGTGAAGAAGTTGATGTTTTGATGATTCATATCGGAGGTTATCCTGAACGATATTCACCATTGGCGAAAAAAGAAATTGCTGAGAAGAAACCGAAATTATTTATTTCCGGCCATTCTCATATCTTGAAAGCAATGTTTGATAAAAAGAATAATCTGCTTCATCTTAATCCTGGTGCTTGTGGGAAATCAGGCTGGCACAAAGTAAGAACAATGATGCGTTTCACGATTCATAAAGATGAAATCAAAGATTTGGAAATCATTGAACTTGGCGCAAAATAAAATTCCCCTCCTTTGGAGGGGTGGCAAAATTTGGAAAATTTTGACGGGGTGGTTAATAAAATTAATATGAAAATTGGAGATTTAGTTTCTGTCATTGATGAAAATCTTCGTGGAAAGGTTCTGACAATTATTGCCAATCAGGTGAAGATTGAAGACGAACACGGCTTTACTTATAATTTTTCTAAGGATAAATTAACAATCATTGATTCCGATTTGTACGAAAATTCTCCAGTTATAAGAAAAAAAGAAACTTCAAAAGTTGTTTCGAAAAAACATAACAAAGCGCCATTGAAACTGGATTTGCATTTTAATTTTCTGGTCAAAAATCCTTCTGATTATGATGCTTTTGAAAGATTGATGATTCAGAGAGAAAAATTATTGGAAATCATTGATTTTTGCAGAAAGAATAAAATCAAGACCTTACAAATCATCCACGGTATCGGCGACGGCGTTTTGCAGAAAATGGTTTATGAAGTTTTGGAAGGCCTCACTAATGTCGAATATGACAGCGATGGCTTTTTCTATCATCAATCCGGAAATGTCGAAGTCAAATTTTTATAAAATTAAAGATTACATCGTCTTACATTGATAAGTTTTACGACTTTGTGTAACTTTAATAAATTGAATTGAGCAAAAAATCCTTGGGGACTTTGCGTTTAAATTAAAAAAAATAAAATTATGTTCAGAAAACCATTCAGTCTTATTTTAATTTTAGTGTTTGCATTCAGTTTTGGTCAGACAGAATATAAAACCGAAAGCAACATCTCTTATTATCCTGAAAAAATCAGTAAAACCGATACTTATATTAATTCCCAATGCAAACTGAATTTCTATTATCCAACCAATGTCAAAAATTTTCCAACCGTTATTTGGTTTCACGGTGGCGGATTAACAGGCGGAAATAACGAATTGCCAAAAGAATTGCTCAACGAAAATATTGCTGTTGTAAGTGTAGAATATCGTTTGGCACCGAAAGTAAAAGCGCCGGCTTATATAGAAGATGCAGCAGCTGCAACCGCTTGGGTTTTTGAAAATATCGAAAAATACGGCGGAAATAAGAACTTGATTTTCCAGTCCGGACATTCGGCGGGAGGTTATCTGGCGATGATGATTACGCTGGACAAAAAGTATCTTCAGAAATATAAAATCGATGCCAACCAGATTGCCGGACTGATTCCATTCAGCGGACAAGCTATCACACATTTTCAAATCCGAAAAGAACAAGGGATTGGGGAATTACGACCAACGATTGATCAATATGCACCAGTTTTTCACGTCAGAAAAGATGCGCCACCGATTGTTTTGATTACCGGCGACAGAGAATTGGAATTACTCGGCCGCTACGAGGAAAATGCCTATTTGGCAAGAATGTTGAAATTAGTCAATCATCCTTCAACTAAATTATTAGAAGAAGACGGGTTCGACCATGTTGCAATGGCAAAACCAGGCTTTCCGTTGTTATTAAAGGAAATCAATGAATTAACAAAAACAATAAAAACACAGAAAAATTTACAATAATGTTTACACTCGCACAAATAAAAGAAGCGCATTCCAACGTGGAAAGCGGAAAAGGATTTCCGCAATTTGCAAAAACAATCAGAGAATTGGGCGTCAAAAGTCTTGAGACTTTCGTAGAAGACGGTTCAACTAATTATCTCGGAAGTGATGATTACAAAGTGTCTGCACCGCAGCAATATGCGCCATTATTGATTTACGGGATTCCAAATCCTGAAAAATTTTTAGCCGATTTACGAAATCATCAGCAAGGCGGAACAGATTTTTTCCAGTTCTGCAAAGACTGTGCAGACAGCGGAGTTTACAAATGGATTGTCGATATCGATGCCAAGACCTGTACTTATTATACAGAAAGCGGAACAGTCATTTTTGAAGAACAAATCCCGATTTAGTTTCAATATTTAATTAAAAGCAACATTAAAATAGGATTAAAGTTCCATTATAATGTGATTAGACATCATTTTTTCTTAAAAAAAATTAACACTTTTGCCCATAGTTGTTAATTTTAAATAAGAAATTTTATGAATGTTAAACTTAAAATTCTGAGTGCTGGAGTTTTGTTTTTTACAGGACAAGCTTTATTAGCTCAGAAAACTGATACTGTTAATACAGCTAATATAGAAGAAGTTGTTATTGTTGGATTTGGTCAGAAAAAAACCATTCAAGAAGTTACAGGATCAATAAGTACAATGACAGCAAAATCAATTGACGATGTACCAGTTGCTTCTGTTGATAAGATGTTGCAAGGAAGGGTAACGGGGGTTCAAGTAGGAGCGGCATCTGGTCAGCCAGGAGGTTTTGCCAATGTTCGTGTTAGAGGAGTTTCCTCTATTAATGGAGTTAATAGCCCAATTTATATTGTTGATGGAGTGAGAGTTGCGAGTGGTGATTTAACTACCGCAAATACGACGGCTAATATTTTGGCAAATATGAATCCTGATGATGTTGAGAGTGTAACTGTCTTAAAAGATGCTGTCTCAACTGCTGTTTATGGTGCAGATGCTGGAGCTGGAGTTATTGTAATTACTACAAAGTCTGGAAAAAAAGGAAAGGCAAAATTCAATTTATCATATAATACTGGATTCAATCAACAAGCTGTAAGTAACCACAGGGCTTTTACAGGTCAGGAGTATAAAGAGTATTTGAGAGATATGCTGAATAATGGTGCAACAAATCCTAATTATACTATTGAACAAATTGCAGGTGGAGCTGCAGGAGCTACTTATGCAAGTATTTTTAGTTCACCTTATAGTACAGATTGGCAAGATATTGTGAGAAAAGATGGCTACCAACAAAATGCTGATTTAAGTATGTCAGGAGGTAACGATAAATTTACTTATTATGCTTCTGTAAATATGTTTGATCAAAATAGTATTATAAGAAACTCATTCTTCAAAAGATTATCATATACTACAAAACTGTCTTATCAGGCTACTGATAAATTGAAAATTAGTTCAGATTTTCAGATTTCTCATGGTAAGACTCGTACATTATCAGAGGGGGGAGCTTTTTCTAACCCAATTTTAGCTCAATATTTTAATAGACCAACAGATCCGGCAAGAAATCCGGATGGATCTTGGTATTGGAACCCTGCAACTGCAAGATTAAGTAATAACCAATTCAACCCGGGTTATTTATTAGAAAACAATTATGATCAAGCAGGAACGTTAAGAGCTTTTGCAAATTTGAATGCAGAATACAAAATTCTAGATAATCTAACATATAGATTTGTTTTCTCTCCCGAATATATTAGTGTAGAAGAGGATAGATATTGGAACCCAATTCACGGCGATGGATTCAATTATGGTGGATATCAGAGAACGTCTGTTAACAGATATTTTAACTTTAATGTTCAGAATATATTAGATTATAGCAAAAAATTTGGTTTACATAATATAGGAGCATCCTTGATTCAAGAAGCATATAAATCAGACAGAAAGTTTTTATCTGCAACTGGTATCACAGTTGGTAGCCCATCTTTAGAAACTCTATCTAATTTTGTTGTGCCTTATGGCTATGCTGGTAGACAGTTTATCAATTCCAGAAATGGTTATGCGATAACTGGTCATTATGATTATGATAAGTTAATTTTAGTAGATGGTTCTTACAGAAGAGATATTTTGTCTCAGTTTATGCCAGGTAAAAAGGCAGGTGACTTTTGGTCTGCTGGTTTAGGGGTAGACTTGGCAAGGATTAATTTCCTAAAAGACATTGATGCCATATCAATGCTAAAGTTTAGAGGTTCTTATGGAAAACTAGGTAATCAGATTACTGCTAACCCTTATGCATTGTTTGCCTATAATTTAAACTATAATGATACTGCAGCTGCACAATATTATAATGTTGATAATCCAAACTTAAGTTGGGAAACTGTAAACCCTTTAAATGTTGGATTAGATGTTGGTTTGTTCAATGACCGAATTAAATTAACAGCAGAATATTATAACAAGAAAACAAAAAATTTGATATACAATGTACCGCTTTCTCCTTCTCAGGGAGGAGTTATCTATAACGAAGCCACAGGAACATATACTTATGGGGTAATGGTTGATAATATTGGAACATTGGTCAATAGAGGGTTTGAATTTTCCGTAAATGCGGATGTTTTCAAGGGAGATTTTAGTTGGAGTATCGGAGGTAATTTGTCGACATTGCATAATGAAGTTACAGAACTGTATGGAGGAACTGTTAATACAGGTACAACGACTTTGAGAGTAGGAGAAGGTGTTCGTACATTCTATCTTAGAAAATGGGCAGGAGTTGATGCTGCGAATGGAGACCCGCTATGGTATGTAAATGGAGTAGGAGGCGAAACAACCAACGATTATAATACAGCTCAGCAGGCGACACAAGGTTCTTTCTTAAGTACTCTTTTCGGAGGAGCGAATACAAGTTTATCTTATAAAGGATTTTCATTAGACCTTCTATTTACTTACGGGTTTGGAGGTAAAATATATGATGATTGGGCTGCTTATACTTGGAGTGATGGTCAATACACGGCTACATATCCAGGCTATGGTGATGTTATTGGGGATTATTGGACTCCAACCAATACCAATGCAAATAACCCTAAACCCTTAGCAGGAGGGAATAAAAGATCAAATGCTGCTTCAACAAGATTTTTGTATGATTCGGATTTCATCAGATTAAGTAATGCTAGAATAGGATATACCTTTAATGGTTCTTTCCTTAATGGAAGCGGTCTTAATTCTGTGCAGGTTTATGTAATGGCAAATAATGCTTGGACTCACAGATTTGATGATAGACTTAAATTTGATCCTGAAGTTAATGTATCTGGTTATACCAACCTAGCATTACCAATCTTAAAATCTTACCTATTTGGTGTTAACCTTAGTTTTTAAAATGAATAAATTGAACAAAATGAATAAAATAATAAAAACAGGAATTTTTGCAGCATTTATTGGAGCCGGATTGGTATCTTGTTCTGATGATTTTGTAGAAAGAGAGTTTTATCAGGAAGTAACACAGTCTCCTTTAACATCGACTCAAGAGATGCAATCTTTTGTAAGAGGTGCATATGTATCTATGCGTAATACACAATATTATGGTGCTGATTTTCTTGCGTATGCGGAAATTAGATCAGATGAGATGTATAGTACTTTACAAGGGGGATATTACACGAATGTTTATAATTATACACAAGTATCCAATGATCCTTATGCAAGAGATACGTATAACAGGATATATGAAGTAGTTGGAAAAGCAAATATTGTTATTAACTCTGACCTAAATGCAATTCAGGGAACAACTGCAGACAAAGCTACTGCAACATTTGCGCAAGGTCAGGCCTATGGTTTGAGAGCAATTGCTTTTTTCGATGCTTTCAGAATCTATGGACAAAAATATATTCCAAATGGTACTTTAGGGATTGTTTTACCTCTTAAATTTGATCCAAAGGCTTTGATGCCAAGGGCAACTATTGCTGAGACAGAAGCTCAAATTGATGCAGATTTCACAAAAGCACTTCAGCTGATGACCTCAGGAACTTCTTATTCGAATACTAAGGCGGACTTAACAGTAAATGCGCTTAAAGGTATGATGTCAAGATATTATTTGTATAAAGGCGATTATGCTAAAGTTAGATCTTTAACAAATGATTTAGTAGGTAAATATTCTGTTATTCCTGCGGGATTGCATCAGACTTCTTTCCAGTTTTTAATGAATGGAGCTGCCCCTAATTCTATTTTTGAATTGGCGGTAGGTATTAATGCGTCACTTTCTACAGGATCTTATAGACAAAGACTTAATTCTGCGGGATATGCAAATATTGTGGTTTCTGCATCAGCATATAATTCTTATGCTACAGCAGATATTAGAAGAAGTTTAATCACTGTTTCTGGTACGGGTGCGAATGCAATACGATATCTGTCAAATAATAATGGTACAGGTAAATATACTAATACCGTTGGTGCTGATAATATCAAAATCCTACGTTATGAAGAAATTCTGTTAAATGGTATTGAAGCTGAATTAAATGGAGGAGACCCTGAAAAAGCTCTTGCCTATTACAACCAAATTCTTACTAATAGAGGTTTAGAGGCTGCTACTGTAGTAAATATGCCTTTACTTAAAATGGAAAGAATGAAAGAATTACTTGGAGAAGGTCTTCGTCAGTGGGATTTGAGAAGATGGGGAGATGCTGTTCCAAGGCCAACTGTTGCGTCTACAGACCAAAATCTCAATGCATTTCCAATCCCAAGAACGGAAACGGATATTGCTGGAACGCTAGTTCTACCTAACCCAGGATATGACAATTAACATATCAAATCAAATTTTTCAAAAAGAAAGCCACTATTAGTGGCTTTCTAATTTTTTTAGTTTTTAAAAACTTTAAAACAATGAATAAAATTATTTTAATCGCTTTTTTACTAGTGGCAGATGCAATATTTGCTCAAGTTGGAAATGAAAATATCTCTTTTTCAACAGGTAATTTTTTTATGAGAGGGAACAGGCCTTCTACAAAAGAGCATACAATAGATGGGACACCATATATTAATGGCAAAGATTTTACTAAAGTAATCATAGAGGGTTATAGCAAAAATGTACAAAACCTAAGATATAATGCCTACGACGATGAGATGGAATTCAAAGAGGGAGAAGATGTTTATTTCACTAATAAGGAAGAAGGATTAAAAATCGATTTTCCTACGCTTAAAAAAACTTATCAGTGTCTCAATTACTCTTATGATAACAAAAATAGATTTGGATATTTAGTTCTATTGGTTGAAAATCCAAAATATTCCTTGTTTAAAAAAGAAAAAATTGAACTTTTAAAAGGTGAAAAAAGCCCCAATGCATACAGCAAAGACGCCAATGATTATTATGCAAAACAAAAAGATGTGTACTTGATTAAAAAAGATAACACTTTTTCTAAATTGCCAAAAAATCAGAAAGAATTTACAAATGATTTTTCTCTAAATAAAACTGAATTTGACAAGTTTATAAAATATAACAAACTTTCTTTCTCTAAAGAAGAAGACCTTAAAAAGATTATTGGTTATCTCAATAATTAATAAAAAAAACATGCTCAACAACCTGTTTTTAATTCAAAGAAACATCCTCCGGCGCATTGGCCCAAAGAAGAAACTCGCCACCAAGATTTTGCATAATATTTTTCCAAAGATTCTGGTCATTCGGAAGCGTGTAATCCAGATTGTAAACATCCACAATCGTCCACATTTTCCGCTGGATTTCACTTTCCAACTGCATCGCCGACCAACCCGAATATCCTGAAAAAACCTTGATGTCATTGATACTTGTAGAACCATCCAAAATCGACGAAACCACAGAGTCAATATCCTCCGTAATGTAGAATTCATCATTGATTTCCGAAAATTGTTCCGTGATTTTTTGACCTTTCAGAATGAAATAAACCTTATCATTTTCCACCGGTCCGCCTTCATACAAATCCACAGGAAATCTGAAAATATTCAGCAATCGGGAACTCATATTTCGGTTCTTTTTATTCAAAATCAACCCAAAAGCGCCGTTCTCATTATGCTCAATAATCAGCACCACCGAGCGCGAAAAAATGTCCCCCGAAATATCAGGCGTTGAGATTAAAATTTTACCTTTGTAAGAGTAATTCATCTATCAAATCTATAAAAAAATATTTTTTTGAAAAAGTAATTAAAGCGAAAATTAAGTTAAAATTATGTTGGATTGAATATTTTGGGCTACTATTTCCGCCCTCCGTTCCCGCTTTTTTCTGTCATTGCGAAAAACCTTTTGTCATCAATAGAACATTTCAATCCTCGCAATAACAGAAAAAGAGCTCCACTCAGGTCGGGCACGCTTCGCAAAAAAGAAAAATTTGTCAAAGAATCCAACGTTAACATTTAATTTAGTTTTTCATTGATGAGCGAAGCGTCTTTGCGGCTCCTAAAATCAAAAAAATCTTTGCGAACTTTGCGTTTAAGATTCAATATTAAAATATCTCAATCATAAAATGAACAACGAAAACCTCCACGATAAAAGAAAAGTTTACGAAAAATCTCAACTCATCGAAGCCGAAATCAAAGAAAATCCAATCGAGCAATTCCGCAATTGGTTTCTGGAAGCCGAAGAAAATCCACAAGTCTCCGAAGCCAACGCAATGGCAATTTCTACGGTCGAAGACGATGGATGTCCAAGAACAAGAATGGTTTTGCTGAAGTCATACAACTGGGAGGGTTTTATTTTTTATACCAATTATGAAAGCCGAAAAGGACAATCGCTGGAGAAAACTCAGAAAGCCTGTCTTCATTTTTTCTGGGCAAGTCTGGAAAGACAAATTATTATCAAAGCCAATGTTGAGAGAATTGCAGAAAATCTGAGCGACGGCTATTTTCATTCCCGTCCAAAAGGAAGTCAGCTTGGAGCAGTGGTTTCCCCACAAAGTCAAGAGATTCCAGACCGGAATTTCCTAGAGAACAAACTCAAAGATTTAGAAACCGAATATGAAAACAAACAAATCCCAAGACCGGAAAATTGGGGCGGTTACATCGCAAAACCCTACGAAATCGAGTTTTGGCAAGGCAGACCCAACCGTCTGCACGATAGGATTTTATATACTTTGACAGAAGATTTTGATTGGAAAATTTCCAGATTAGCACCTTGATTTCAAAAAAACTAAAAACACATTTTTGTGATTCCGAAGGAATCTAAGCTGTAAGATTGACTTTGTCGAATCACTTCGTTATGATTCTTACGGAATGACAAATTTTATTGTTATTGGATTGTTTTCAATTTGAATTTTTATAGAGATTCTATTTACTTCTGAATTTCAAAATTCTTTCAACATCTTCAATCGTAAAACCTTTCGCTTTTAGCAAAATCAAATAATGATAAAGCAAATCTGCAGATTCATTTAAAAATAATTCATCGTTGTTATCTTTCGCTTCGATGACTAATTCTACAGCTTCTTCGCCGACTTTTTGCGTTACTTTGTTGATACCTTTTTTATACAAAATATTAGTGTAAGAATTTTCATCATTAGTGTCAATCTTATCAGAAATGGTTTGCTGTAATTCATACAAAAATCCTTTCTCATTTTCTTCTGCAAAACAAGTTGTCGTTCCTTTATGACACGTTGGTCCGAGAGGTTTTGCTTTGATTAGAATCGTATCATTGTCGCAATCCAATTTCCAATCCATTAACTCCAGAAAATTACCCGATGTTTCACCTTTTGTCCATAGTCTGCTTTTGGAACGAGAAAAGAAAGTTATGCGTTTTTCCTGCAAAGTTTTGTCAAAAGCGTCCTGATTCATATAACCCAGCATCAGAACTTTCAGATTGAGATAATCCTGAATAATCACGGGAACTAAGCCTGTATTTTTATCAAATTGTATGGTCATCTTATTGGTAAGTTTTTGGATTTGAGATAATTTTTAAGTTCTGGAATTTCGATTTCATTAAAGTGAAAAATACTTGCTGCCAAAGCTCCGGTTGCCTTAGTTTCTGTAAAAACGTCTTCAAAATGCTCCATTGTTCCTGCACCACCTGAAGCAATTACTGGAATATTCACAAGTTCCGAAAGTTGTTTCGTAATGTCAATCGCAAATCCAGATTTCGTTCCGTCGGTATTCATTGATGTTAAAAGAATTTCGCCAGCTCCAAGATTTTCGACTTCTTTTGCCCAGGGAAATAATTTTTTTTCGGTTTCGATTTTTCCACCGTTACTAAAAACTTTATTTTGATTTTCAACTAATTTGGTATCAATTGCCACAACTATACATTGCGAACCAAAACGTTTGGCAACTTCGGTTATCAGATTGGGATTGGAAATCGCAGCCGAATTAATCGTGATTTTGTCGGCTCCGTTTTTTAGAAGTTCTTCCACATTTTCCAAAGCATTGATTCCACCGCCAACGGTAAACGGAATATTAATATGTTTTGCAATTTCTCTCACCAATGGAATCAAAGTTTTTCGTCTTTCTTCGGTTGCAGAAATATCAAGAAAAACCAATTCGTCTGTGCCTTGGTTAGAATATTTGATTGCCATTTCCACAGGATTTCCAACTTCTTTCAAATCCAGAAAATTGACTCCTTTTATCGTTTTACCGTTTTTGATATCGAGACAAGGGATGATTCTTTTTGCCAACATTATAAAAATGGTTTTAAATCGTTAAGAGAAATCCTGTTTTCGTACAAGGCTTTGCCGATAATTGCGCCTTCACAGCCCAAAGATTTTAGCTGAACTAAATCGTTAGTAGAAGTAATTCCGCCTGAAGCAATCAGTTTTATAGTTGGATTCTCATCAGTTATTTTTTTGTAACGTTCAAAAGATGGACCTTCCAGCATTCCGTCTTTATTGATGTCAGTTGAAATCACATATTGGATTCCAGTTTGTGTTTTTTCTTTGATGAAATCATAAATATTCATTTCACTTTCTTCCAACCAGCCTGAAACTGCGATTTTTTCTTTTTTAGCATCAGCCCCTAAAATAATTTTTTCTGAACCATATTTTCCTAAAGTTTCTAAAAATAATTCAGGATTTTTGACAGCAATACTTCCTAAGGTCACTTGTTTTGCGCCACTTTCAAAAGCGATTTTAATATCTTCTTCGGATTTTAAACCGCCTCCAAAATCTATAATTAAAGATGTCTTTGAAGAAATTTCCTCTAAGATTTTATAATTAATGATTCGGTTTTGTTTGGCGCCGTCCAAATCAACTAAATGAAGAAATTGGATTCCGTTGTCTTCAAAGTTTTTAGCAACTTCTAAAACATTAGAATTATAAATTGTTTTCTGATTGTAATCGCCTTTGGAAAGCCGGACACATTCTCCGTTGATAATATCTATTGCTGGAATAATTCTCATAATTTTAAAAAATTTTCTAATATTTTACTTCCGAAAACACCGCTTTTTTCTGGATGAAACTGCACTCCAAAAAAATTATCTTTTTGCAAAGCCGTGCTATAAGCTTCGGAGTAATCCGTTATTGCAATTGTATTTTCATTTTTCTCAGCATAATAACTGTGAACGAGATACATATAACTCTGCTCAGGAACATTTTTGAACAAATCCGATTTCAAATCATAAATCTGATTCCATCCAATCTGCGGAACCAAAACTGAATCTGGGAATTTCTTCACCGAAACATCGAAAATTCCTAATGCTTTTGTGTTACTTTCTACCGAATCTTTGCAGAGTAATTGCATCCCGAGACAGATTCCCAAAATTGGTTGTTTGAGTTCTGGAATTAGCAAATCCAAACCAGTTTCTTTTAAAGAATTCATTGCGAAAGACGCTTCGCCAACACCCGGGAAAATCACTTTGTCAGCTTTGAAAATCTCATCCGGATTATTTGTGAGTTTTGCTAAAAATCCCAATCTTTCTATTGCAAACAGAAGGCTTTGAACGTTTCCGGCTTTGTAATCTATAATCACTGTTTTCATAACATTCCTTTTGTTGATGGTAAAATCATTTTTTCCGAATCTCGTTTTACGGCAGATTTCAAACACTTTGCAAAAGCTTTAAAAATCGATTCAATTTTGTGATGCTCGTTGTCGCCTTCCGCTTTGATATTTAAGTTCGCTTTTGCTGCATCTGAAAATGATTTGAAGAAATGAAAGAACATTTCGGTCGGCATTTTTCCAATCATTTCACGCTTGAAATCTGCATTCCAAACCATCCAATTACGGCCGCCAAAATCCAGAGCGACTTGAGCCAGACAATCGTCCATCGGTAAAACAAAAGCGTAACGTTCGATTCCCAATTTATTTCCTAAAGCTTGATGAAAAGCTTCACCAAGTGCAATTCCGGTGTCTTCAATCGTGTGATGCTCATCCACTTCCAAATCGCCATCGACCTTGATTTCCAAATCCATTTGTCCGTGTTTCGCAATCTGGTCAAGCATATGGTCGAAGAACGCAATTCCCGTATCGATGTTCGATTTCCCTGTTCCGTCAAGATTCAGATTGATGTTGATTTTCGTTTCGTTGGTATTTCTGATGATTTCCGAAGTTCTGTTTTCGAGTTTCAGGAATTCATAAATCGCTTTCCACGAAGTTGTTTTCAGTACAATAACGTTTTCCAAATCATCATTTTCTAAAATCTCATCAGCTCCCAAATTCTCATCATTATTAATGAAAATAGCTTTTGAATTAAGGTTCTTTCCCAATTTTACATCCGTCATTCGGTCACCAATCACGAAAGAATTTTCTAAATCGTAAATATCTTTATCAAAATATTTTGTCAGCAATACTGTATTCGGTTTTCTGGTTGGCGCATTGTCTCTGGCGAAGGTTTTATCAATGAAAATGTCTTCGAATTTCACACCCTCACTTTCAAAAGTTTCGATAATAAAATTCTGAATCTTCCAAAAATTTTCTTCCGGATGAGAATCTGTCCCCAAACCGTCCTGATTCGTAACCATCACCAATTCATAATCCAACTCGTTGGCGATTTTTGAAAGGTAAGTGAAAATTTTTGGATAAAATTTCAGCTTTTGAAACGAATCAACCTGATAATCTTCTGGCTCAAGAACCAGAGTTCCATCGCGGTCTATAAATAGTAATTTTTTCATTTTTTTTAATGGACTTTTTATTTTATTTGGCTTCGAGAGCCTCAGCCTGACAACGTTTGATGAGCGGTGTCACACTGAGCGTAGTCGAAGTGTCTGTTTTAATTATCAATATTTTGAAGAGCTTGTATTAATTTTTCATTTTCATCAGGAGAACCGATTGTTATTCTCAGACAGTTTTTGATGACTGGATTTCGGTTTCTAACAATAACATTTTCTTCCACTAATTTTTGATAAATTTCATCAGCGTTATCTACTTCAATCAAAATAAAATTGGTATCAGAGGGAAAAATTTTTTTTACCAAATCCAGTTTTTCCAAGTTTTGAATTAAGCGTTTTTTCTCTTCCAGAATGATTTTGATATTTTCTGAAACCAGATTGATATTTTCATCATTAAGTGTGTTTAGAATCGCATCTTGATTAAGCTGACTGATGTTATAAGGCGGTTTTACTTTATTATAGAATTTGATGATTTCCTCGGAAGCGTAAGCAATTCCAACTCTCACAGAAGCCATTCCCCAAGCTTTGCTGAATGTTTGACTTACGATGAGATTCGGATAGTTTTTGATTTGATTTCTGAAACTTTCTGCCGGACTGAAATCGATGTAAGCTTCATCAACAAAGACAATTCCGTTGAAATTTTCAAGAATATATTCTATATTCTTAATGGAGTTTCCTGTCGGGTTATTTGGCGAACAAATGAAGATGATTTTAAGATTTTCATCTTCAAAATAATGTTTTAAAGTTTCCAAATCAATTTGAAAATTCCTGTCCAGATCAAGAGTTGTTAATTCCACATCGTTGATATTCGCAGAAACTTCATACATTCCATAAGTCGGCGAAAATGTCAAAACTTTATCCTTTTTTGGTTCGCAGAATATCCTGAAAGCCAAGTCAATCACTTCATCGCTTCCATTTCCCAAGAAAATATTTTCTGTAGGAATTTGATTGAGCTCACTTAGTTTTTCTTTTATTTTTCTTTGGTAAGGGTCTGGATAACGGTTCAGTTCTCCGAAAGGATTTTCGTTCGCATCCAGAAAAATTCCGTTCTTACCTTTGAACTCGTCTCTTGCGGAAGAATAGGGTTTGAGATTCAGAATATTTTTTCTGACTAAGTTTTGTATATCAATTGTCATTTTCTAAAGATTTTAATCGGATTGAAACAGCGTTTTTGTGAGCGATTAATTCTTCAGCTTCCGCCATTAACTCAATAGTTTTTCCTAAGTTTTTAATTCCAGTTTTTGTGATATTCTGAAACGTGATTTTCTTCACAAAACTATCCAGAGAAACACCGCTGCAATTTTTTGCAAAACCGTTTGTCGGCAAAGTATGATTGGTTCCGGAAGCATAATCACCTGCACTTTCCGGACTGTAATTTCCTAAGAAAACGGAACCTGCATTGGTAATTTGACTCGTGAAACTTTCTGCATCTTCAATCGCCAAAATCAAATGTTCCGGCGCATAATAATTTGAGAACTCAATCGCTTCATCGATAGAACTTAACAAAATGGATTTGCTGTTTTGTAAAGCAATTTTGGCAATTTCTTTTCGAGGTAATTCTGCAAGTTGTTTCTCAATTTCGATATTAATTCCATCAATGTTTTTTTCTGAATTACTCAATAGAATTACTTGAGAATCGGTTCCATGTTCGGCTTGTGAAAGTAAATCTGATGCAACAAATTCAGGAACGGAAGTTTCATCAGCAATTACTAAAACTTCACTTGGACCAGCGGGAATATCGATGGCAACATTGTAATTAAGAGCCAATTGTTTTGCAAAAGTCACATATTGATTTCCTGGACCAAAAATCTTGTCAACTTTTGGAATCGTTTCTGTTCCAAAAGTCAAACCTCCAATCGCTTGACTTCCTCCAATTTTGAAAATATTTTTAATTCCAATTAGGTTTGCAGTAAACAAAATTGCGGGATTGATTTTTCCATTTATATCAGGAGGCGAACAAAGTGCAATGTTTTGACAACCTGCAATATTGGCAGGAATTCCCAACATCAAAACCGTAGAAAACAATGGCGCAGTTCCTCCGGGAATATAAATCCCGATATTCTCAATTGCGCGGCTTTCTCGCCAGCAGAAAACACCTTCGATTGTCTCGATTATTTTTTTCTCCTCTGCTTGAGAACTGTGAAATTTTCTGATGTTTTCGGACGCCATTTTGATAGCTGATTTTAATTCGTCAGAAACTAATTTTTTGGCTTCAAGTATTTCAGATTCTGAAACTTTGAAATCATCTAAAACAACGCCATCAAATTTTTCTGTGTAGAATTTCAAAGCTTTATCTCCGTTTTTTTCAACTTCAGAAAAAACTTGTTTAACTTGACTTTCAAGATTTTTTTGATTTTGCAAAGGTCTTTCACAAAGCGATTTCCATTCGGAAAATTGTGGATATTTGTACTGCTTCATCATAATATCATTTTTTCAATTTCTAATACTAAAATTCCTTGTGCTCCTTCATTTTTCAAATTCTCAATCACATCCCAAAATTTATCTTCTTTGATGACTGAATGAATGGATGACCATCCATTTTCTGCGAGAGGAAGTACAGTTGGCGATTTCATTCCAGGTAAAAGATTGATGATTTTTTCGAGATTTTCATTTGGTGCATTCAATAGAATATATTTGCTTTCAGAAGCTTCTTTTACCGCATTAATTCTGAATAATAGTTTCTTTAGAATTTCTTGATTTTCATTAGACAAATTGTTATTAGAAATCAAAACTGCTTCGCTTTCCAAAACCGTTTCTACTTCCTTCAAACCATTCGTGAGTAGAGTAGAGCCAGTGCTGATGATGTCGAAAATTCCATCAGAAAGTCCGATTCCAGGTGCGATTTCTACGCTTCCTCCGATTTTTTCGATTTGAGCATTGATGTTATTTTCTTGAAAATAATTTGAAAGAATCTCAGGATAAGAAGTTGCTACTTTTTTATTTTCGAAATATTGGATTCCGTTATAATTTTCTTCTTTCGGAATTGCTAAAGACAATCTGCACTGAGCAAATCCTAATTTCTGAACAAGGTCAATATTTTTCTTTTGTTCTAAAACTTCATTAAGTCCGATCATTCCAATATCAGCAACGCCTTGCTCAACATATTGCGGAATATCATCATCACGAAGAAATAAAATTTCTAAAGGAAAGTTAGAAGAAACAGCTTTCAGTTTTCTGGTTCCGTTGGAGATTTTGATGCCACATTCTTCCAGAAGTTTCAGAGACTTTTCGCTTAGTCTTCCATTTTTTTGAATGGCTAATTTTAGTTTACTCATTTTTGATTTTATAGATAAAGTCTGAGTAAACAACAAGGAAAATTGAGAAACAAAAAACCGTCTGATTACTCAGACGGTTAATAATATTTAGAAGTTATGACATACCATTACCTTCCCGCCTGAACGTGAAAATGATGGTGATGATGCATAAATTGTATAGACATTTTTTGTTTTTTGTTGGGACAAATGTAGAAATTATTTTTAAATAATTCTGATGTTATGGAAAAAATTACTGAAAACTATCTTTCCATTGAGTAATCATTTCTGAAAATCTCGTGTTTTCAAAAGTTTTATTTCTAATTTTTGAAACCGAATGAACACCTTTTTCGTCGGAGATTCTCAAGATTTCTTCGGCTTTTTGAGATTCGAAAGCAATGATTTCTGCTTCTTCTATTTCTGTCAATTTATTTTTGTGAACAAAAGTGACAAAGTTTTCCATCAAAGGCGAAATGTATGCACCTTCTGTCTGCTTTGGAATTTTAATCACGTTGTCTTGAAGAAATAAAAGATTTCCGAAGATACTTCTGGCGATTTTCTTGTTCGGATTCAGCAGAATAACATCATCCAAATCATTTTCTTTCGCATAGATTTCGGCGTAAATATTCTCAGCAGAATGAACTCGAATATTGCTCAAAAGATTAGCATTCACATTGATTTCCTTAATCAAATCCAATTCGATATTGCCTTTGATATTCAGGATATCTTCAGACTCCTCAATTTCAAAAAAGAAAGCAGTTTCCGATTTTGATAAAGGTTTTTCGTCTTGGATTCTGTAGGTCATCAGTTGGACAATTCCGTTCTGGATGCCTTTGTCCAAAACTTCTCTCTGGAAAAGTTCCTGAAAGAATTCTAATGTATAAGTTAAAGGGATATTCAACCTCATTTTTCTCATCGATGCCATCAGGAAAAAATAAGATTCTTCTGACATGATGAGATTTCCGTTTCGTATGAAAAATGAAACCCAAACCGAATCTCCAAAAAGAAAAGAACGGTTCAGCAATTGTAAATTGTCTTGTGTATAAACTATCTTCTGCATTGTTGTGTACAAAAAAATAATGAACGATAAAAAATCGTTCATCCATTTATATTAAGCGGCGCCTAATTTTATCTGTAGATTTTCTATCAGGTTTTCCCAATAGAGTTTGTTTTCCTCTTCGTCGCCATCTTCGCAAAAATCTGTGATGTTAAGAGAAAGGTCGTCTGTAATCTCATCAATAACGATAGAAAGCTCGAAGAAATATTTCGTTCCTTCGTCCTCTTCCCAACGGAATCTCACAAAACTTTCTGGCTTATAACGGATGAGCGTCGCTCTCTCAGCAGGACCACCGCCCCAACTGAAAAAGAAATCGTCACCACGCTCTACAACGTCGTCTGCAAACCATTCTGATAATCCTTCTGCACTTGCCAAATACTCATACAATATCTCCGAGAGACAATGCATATTGTATTCATACTGCACTTTCGTTTTCGCCATATTCTAATTCTAATTGTGGCGCAATATATAAATTAATTTCTTATTTCCAAATCAAAATGTCTATGGAAATACAAATTTTTTATAGAAATAATGTATGATTTTTATTAGCTGATTGGATACAGTTGATGAATACTAATTTTTATAATTATTAGGGCAGCTTAATCCGCCTTCCGCTCCCAAACCTAACGAAGTGGTTCGACGTAGTCAATCTTTTCACTCCACTACGTTGCGTAAAAAGGATTTCCGCTCAAGTCGGGCTGCAGATTTGACATTGAAACAAAAGTTATCCTAAAAATGAAATTTGTCATTCCGTAGGAATCTCAGCTATTTAGATTACTATGGAATGACAAAGTGTATATTAAATCTTCTATAAGCGAGGCGCCTTTGTGAATTTAAAACATTTAGCTGTCAAAAAATCTTTGTGCTCTTCGTGTTCAAAAAAATTATTCCATTTCATTCAAAGCTTCCAGAATAATCGCGCAGCCTTTTCGGACTTCGTCTTCCGAAAGTGTGAGTGGAGGAGAGATTCTGAGATATTCGTTTCTGTACAGTTGCCAGAAAACAATCAGACCTTTTTCCATACATTTTGAAGCGACTTTCAAAGTATATTCTGGAGAACCTAGATTCACAGCCAGCATTAATCCTTTTCCGTTCACATTCCTGATTTTTGGATGAACGAGTAGTTCTCTGAAAAGTTTTTCTTTCTTATCCGTTTCATTCATCAGTCCGCTTTCCAGAACTTCTTTCAAAGTAGCGTGAGAAGCAGCTGCAATCAAAGGATTTCCCCCAAAAGTTGTAATATGTCCCAACTTCGGCGAATGTGAGAGACTTGTCATAATTTCTTTCGAACTCATAAAAGCACCAACAGGAACACCGCCGCCCATTCCTTTTCCCATAACGAGAATATCAGGGACAATCCCAAAATGTTCAAATGCAAACAATTTTCCGGTTCTTCCAAACCCCGGCTGAATCTCATCAAGAATCAGCAATGCGCCAACTTCCTCGCATCGTTTTTTCAGATTGATGAAATAATTGTCTTTTGGCATTATAAAGCCCGCAGCACCTTGAATGGTTTCTACAATCACACAAGCGGTTTTCTCTGTGATTTTATCAAAATTACTTTCGTTATTAAACTCAATGAAACTGACCATCGGCAATAGCGGACGAAATTCTCTTTTATGAAATTCATTCCCAGCTACAGACAGCGCACCGTGTGTATTGCCGTGATACGCCTCTTTGAATGCGATGATTTCTTCTCTTCCTGTATATCGTTTGGCTAATTTCAAACTTCCGTCGATTGCTTCTGCGCCGGAATTAACAAGATATGTCACTTCCAAAGGTTCAGGTGTGGCTTCTGCTAAAAGTTTGCAGAGTTCCACTGGTTTTTCCTGGGCATATTCGCCGTAAACCATCACATGAAGATATTTGTCCGCTTGTTCTTTGATAGCATTCACCACTTTTGGATGAGAATGTCCCAAAGTATTGGCGGAAACTCCTGCTACAAAATCCAGATAAGCTCTTCCGTCTTTTCCGTAGATATAGCTTCCTTCTGCTTTTTCCACTTCGAAACCTGCTGCATAAGGTGTTGTCTGAGCTTGGTATTTAAAGAAATCTTGTTTCATATTTTAAGTAAATGTTAGAAATTAGATTTTAGAAAAAAAACAATTATTTGTTTGATGCTATTTGAGCTTCTAAACTCTTGCAAAGTTCGGCAATTTTAAGAAAACAAGTATTGCGATGATGAAAACAATATTCATTTCGCCAAAAAGTATATTCATGATAGCGAAAACAATAGTCATTTTACCATAAATGATGTTGATGATGGCAAAAACAATTTAAATTATGCTAAAATGATTAATGGAAATGCCAAAAACAATAAAGGAAACGGCGAATCCTATGATGGAGGTGGCAAATCCAATAGTGGAAATGATAAATCCATTGATGGAAACACTGAATTCAATAATGGAAATGGCAAATCCTATTATAAACTCGAGGATTTGTATTGGAAAACTATTTCTTGACTCTGATCGGCGTTTTCGGCTTGTTTTTCTCTTCGAGCTTTTTACGTTCTGCTTCAGCTCTATCAAATAAAGAGTTGTCCGATTCGTAAACAATTTCCGGGTAATCCGGAGTATCGAGAAAGATATCACGCCATTTCTGCGGTCGGTCTTTGGTATTCCAATTGAAATCTTTGAAGAAACGCTCAGATTTTGCAATTTTGCTCATCGGATAAGTGTCGGTATTTGCTCCGATATTACAATCAACAACTTCCAAGCGACGTTCTAAAAACTCTGCCACGATCTCGCCACAGGTGGAAAGGGCAACCCCAATTCTTGTGATCTCGTGTGTTTTTTTATTCTCATCATCGGCATATGTAATAGCTTGTGCGTTACCAACAGCTTTTGCTACATCAATTGCATTATCTTTAAGATAGACGATCATGTTCTTGCTTTTGATCTGATTGAACTCATCTTTCATATTTAATGAGTCTGCTTTGCTGATGGCGAAGGCATTGCCCAAAACCCTGATGGAATCTGTGATTTCTTTCTCAGGATTGCTATAAACACGTATTTCGTCTCCTGTAACTTGTTTAACGCCCATCCAGAGTATTGGTTTTCTCATCAGATGCATCTCGCCATCAGTCTCGTTAAAACTTAAAGAATCTGCTCGCCCTTGCATATCGGTCTTGAAAATTCTTACTTTCCTGAATGCACGCATATAGCTTTTTTTCTTCAAAGAATTGGCGGAATCTGGTCTTTGAAAGGTGATGAATTTCTCTGCAGAAAAATAGGCAGAATCTTTACTGAGAATCTTAACAGCATAAGGTTTATCCGTAACCATTGCGGAATCTTTCTTTTCATAGATTTCTCCGTAACCACCTTTGATATAGCGTTTTTGCTGAGGGTCGTCCAGCATTACATTGCCTGTGCCTTTTCCGAAACCCGTATTTCTGTTGAAGTATAATTTGTCCCCTGTCAGGATTTTTCCATTATTATGGATTCTGGAATTTTTGTTAAGGAAAGATTCGCCTGTTTTGGAATTATGAGTTCCAAGTTCTGTATAGACATAGTTGGCGTAATTCTCCTTACTTCTAATGGTTGTTGGTCCAGTAAAATCTGAAACGCCTGTGTTTTGATTGGTCTTGATATTATCGCTTACGATAGTGTATTTATCAGTCTCAATATTAGAACGCCCAATGAAATCAATCATTTTTGTATTGAGATAATAGGTCGCCGATTTAGTGTACATCACACTTCCATCATTACTATAAATCGTTCCACCAGTATTGAAATAAGCTGTATTAGGGATTTTATCGTAATAGAGCGTTTCGGTTTTGATGGTTTGTTTCGGGTCTGTAAGAACTACATTTCTACGGGCAATTCCACGTTCCGTATTGCCATCGTATTCCATTTCTTCAGCAGTGATCCGGTTTCCGTCGGCAGTTGTAAGAACTACATTTCCGATGGCCTTCAGAAAATTTTCTTTCTCATAGTAAATGACTTTATCTGCCGATAAAACGGAACCTTGATGTTCAAATTGAACATTTCCTGAAAAAACTTTGTTACCTTCATATTCATCGGCTTTTACACCGAAAGTATCCGAATGTATGTGTTTTACTTTTTTAGAAGGTTGTGTTTGAGTATTTTGATTTTTGAAAAAAGGGTCTTTTACCAAACCTTGATCTGTGGTTGGTGGTGTGACCTGCGAAAATATTCTAACAATAATTAGGAGTAGAACTACAAAAAAAGATTTCTTCATTAATTTTCAGACTTCTTGTGTCCGTAAAAGTACAAAGAGTGCGTATCAATACTTACGCCAAATGCTTTTTCAATAGAGTCTTTGATTCCCTGGATCCTTGGGTCACAAAACTCAATAATTTCCTCGATTTCTTTGTCAGAATCTGCTTTGTAAATGACCAAATGGTCATGCTGCTTATCAAAATATGACTTTTCGTAAGAAGATGTGCTCAATGTTTTCTCTCCGAATTGGTGCTTTCTGATCAAGCCTGCATCCAGGAAGATCTCGATGGTATTATAGATCGTCGCCTTGCTTACATGATATTTTTTCTGCATCATCAGCAGATAAAGGTCATCCACATTGAAGTGATGCTCCATGTTGTAGATCTCCTCAAGAATAGTGTATCTCTCAGGCGTATTACGGAAGCCTTTATCCATCAGATATTGTCTAAGGACGTCTTTTATAGTTGCGATATTCAACTCTTTTTGTTTCGTATCCATAATACAAAAATAGCGATTTTTTTGGGATTAGTCGTGATGATGATTTTCCACTTTTTCTATTTTCTCTATTTTAATTTTTTGGTCCAGCAATGGAGCAGATTCTACAACAACATTGTGACTTGCAACACCATAAGCCGTGAAGTCGTTGCTTCCTAGTTTTTTAACAAAATTATAAATATTAAGAATGATCTTGTCTCGGATAGTTAACAAAAAGTCGTTGATGTAAACATTATCAATAATTACGAATTTCAGATCTGGCGGAATGTTATGCGCCCTCAAAGACGGATGTGAACTTCTTGACGGGATTGTTCCTTCTTCCATCATTTCGTTCAGGATCTGTTGGAAATAATCATTGATCCTCCTGTCTCTTTTGAATCCCAGCAAGAAACTTATTTTGTAAATCGTTCCCGGCAGGATCTCCTCTACGTGATATTTGAAACTGTATGGGTCTTCCTGGTTGACAATATTCAAAATAAAATAATGATCCGCTCTTTTGGGCTGTGCACGGATGATCGAATAGATGATCTTCGATTCTACTTCATCATCGCGTTTTGCTCGACTTATGAAGGCAAGGTTTGTCGCATATTTAGGAATCGTTTCATCCAGCTTCATATCTTTTATTGTAGAAACATACTTTTGAAGCTTTACAAATTTGATGAACGTTGTTTTGATAAGTCGCCCATTATACCAGGCGTACATACAGATTCCGATAAATCCTGCCAAGAGAACGGACATCCAGCCACCTTCGAAAAATTTAATAATATTGGCACTGAAAAATCCACCTTCTATCACTATATAAACCAATGCAAAAAGTGCGATCCAGAGTTTGTTTGTTCTCGTTTTCAAAAACCAGAACACCAGAAGGATGGTGGTCATCAACATTGTCACGGTAATGGAAAGTCCATAGGCCGCTTCCATTCTTCCGGATTCTTTAAAATAGATCACAACAACAAAACACAAAAGAAGAATTCCCCAATTGATTTTCGGGATGTACATTTGGCCTTTTATTCCGGAAGGATATTCGATTTCCTGATTAGGCCAGAAATTGAGGGACATTGCTTCGGAAAACATCGTGAACGCTCCTGTTATTACCGCCTGGCTCGCAATGATAGCCGCCGCTGTCGCAATTACAACACCCGGAATAATAAACCATTCCGGCATAATTCCGAAGAACGGATTTTTACCACGGAATACTTCGTGATAGTTGCTCAACAGCCATGCACCCTGGCCAAGATAATTGAGTATCAACATAGCTTTCACGAAAATCCAGCTCACTCGGATATTCTTGATACCACAATGCCCAAGATCGGAATATAATGCTTCTGCTCCTGTTGTACAAAGAAATACCGCGCCAAGGATTACAATGGCACTAGGAGAGTTGTAGATCAATTTTATGGCATAATAAGGATTAAAAGCTTTTAGGATCATTGGATGCTCAACTAAATGAACAAGGCCAAAACCTCCCAAAACCAAGAACCAAAGTACCATTACCGGCCCGAAAAATTTCCCGATAAAGCTGGTTCCAAATTGCTGAACCACAAAAATAATTACCAAAATTGCCAATGTGATAGGAACAACAGGTGGCTTATGCATAACGAGTTCCAGACCTTCAATGGCGGACATCACTGTAAGGGACGGCGTGATAATGCTGTCCGCCACCAAAGCAGCGGCTCCGATGATGGCAATAATGTAGAGCCACTTTTTCTTGAACCTTTTGACAAGTGAATAAAGTGATAGAATACCACCTTCGCCTTTGTTATCAGCTCTTAGCGCAATAATAACATATTTGATTGTCGTTTGTAAAGTCAGTGTCCAGATGATGCAAGACAGCGCACCTTCTATATATTCCTCGGAGATGATCCCGCCGGCCTTTCCTGCATTGATAATGGCTTTCATCACGTAAAGCGGAGAAGTTCCGATATCTCCGAAAACGATTCCCAAAGAGACCAGAACGCCAACCCAGGAAAGTTTTTTGAGGTCAAAATGACCACTGCTATCTTGCGACATAATTGCGATATGTTGAAAAAATAATTCTGCAAATTTAGATTATTTTCTATTCTTAGAAATTTTTTTCACGAAAATGTAATATTGGATGAAAGAAGACCTAAGGAATTAGTATTCCCAATCGTTTATGACATTGAACTTAGAGGTATTTTAAAAAGCTCCAGAGTTTTCTTTTTTTGAGATAGTTTAGGTTTTGATCGTTGTCATAAGCCTCTCTTTCAAAGCTGATGTTCCGGTAAGCAAGATGTGGATTTTTATACTTCAAATATTTGATGTAATATTCTGACAGGTACCAAATATAAAATGGAATAATCAACAATTCCAATTGTTGACGGATATGGATCTTCTCATGATTGATAAGGGTTGTGTTTTGCCTGTATTCTTTTTTTCTCAGCAATATGAACGGAAACAATGTAATCCCCGAAATTTTAGTATTTTTGAGTAATCTTTGACAGTTAATAATTATCATCACTCAAAGATAAAAATTTTGGTATAGTTTTTTAACTTATGAAACTAAACGACATCAAAGAGAATGAAGACTTTTATTATAACGAGCAAGGTTATAAGGTTTTTACAGAAAAATTCCATTTGAAACGTGGCTATTGCTGTAAAAGCGGATGCAAACATTGTCCTTATGGTTATGATAAAAAAACGGATACTTTTATTAAAAAACCTAAAAATTAAAAATAAAATGAAAAAATATTTCTTCATATTACTAGCAGCAGTTTCTTTAGGAATCACTTCTTGTAGCCCTTTCCAAGTAAAATCTGATTATTCTGCAACTGCAAATTTTGCTAATTACAAGACTTATTTGCTAAGAACAGATGACTTGAAAATGAACGACCTTGATAAAGACAGAGTTTTGAACGAATTATCAAAGCAAGTCCAGTCAAAAGGGCTGACATCTGCTCAGAATCCGGATTTGATTATTAATGTAAAGGCGTCTCACAAAAAAGTTCAGGACATTACGACTTCTTATGGAGGTGGTTTCGGCTGGGGAAGACCTTGGGGCTGGGGTGGCGGCTTTGGTATGGGAAATACCTGGACCAACAACTATAACAGCGGAACGATTGTGATTGACATCATCGATGCTAAAACTCAAAAATTGGTTTGGCAAGGTGCTGGAAGTGGGATTTCTGTAGATTCGCCAAAATCAAAGCAAAAACAAATTCCACAAGTTGTGGCTGAAATAATGGCTAATTATCCGCCACAAAAAGGAAAATAGTTTTTGGTTAAATAGATACTAGACTGATAGACAAAAGATAAAACCGCAGAATATTCTGCGGTTTTTTTATTCTGATATTTTCGTTTTCATCAATTCTTTCGCTTCTTTCAAGACCTCTGATTTTCTTTCTTGATTAAGTTCTAAAACATTCAATAGATTCTGATTATTGAATAATTCTTTTACCAAAACACATTTTTTCTCCAGCAATTTCTGCTTTTGTTTTCCGTCCAATGTTGTGAGGCAAGTGATTGGATAAAGTGCATTTTGGTCGACCAAGTTTTTAATCGATTTATTTTTCGGGAAATCCCAAGACAACAATCTCAATCCATAATATTCCGAAAAAGCAATCGAATCCTTCGTGAAATAAGTATTCGTAATGAGCCAACCGTCGGTGAATTCGGTTTTGGTTCCGAAAAGATTGTACTGAATGTCAGAAATATCTTTGATTCTCGACAAAACATACATTGGCGTTGTGACAGAGATTTTCGTGTCTTCCGCATTCCGGAATTTGCATTCTACCCAATAAGTTTTATCGTCTTTTTTGGCAATGACATCCGCTTCGTGTGTCACCGAATGGCCTTTTATCAATTGTCCAGTTTCAGTTTCGTAGCCTATATTTTGAAACACTCTGGCAATCCATTGCTCGAAATAAAATCCCGCAGGTCCCAATTCTAGCAAAGCTTTTTTCAAACTGTATCTTGCAGCGACTGAATTCGAGATTTTTTTCAGTTCTTCAAACGCCATTTTGTAAAGTTCGCCGGTTGTGATTCCTTCAAAACATTTTGGTAAAACTGTTTCCAAAACCCTTTTCACAGATTGTTCGCCTGCTCCCGAATTCCGAAGTGAGTTTTCCAGTTTTGAGATTTCAAATTCTACCGTTTCGCCAGCGTTGTTTTTGATTTTCATAATTGTGTCAATTTTTTTATCGCAAAGGCGCTAGTTTTTTTTATTTTAATGATTAATAAAAGTCGCAAAGTTTCCAATTCTACTTTTTCATCGAAGATAATAACTTTGCGACTTCTAAACTTTGAATCTAATAATTTTTGTGCCTTTGCGATAAAATATTTTTCGAATCGAAAGTCTTTTTTCTTTGCTCTTTATTCTTATGTATTCTTTATTCCAAAAACCAAATCTCAAACCGGCTTCCCTGTTCCAAAGGTTTATAATTCAGATATCCTTTATGTGCTTCGATAACGCTTTTGCTGAGCGTTAAACCAATTCCGGAACCGTTGCTTCTCGTCGTGAAAAACGGAAGAAAAATCTTATCCTGAATTTCTTTCGAGATTCCAATTCCATTATCTTCCACACTTAAAATAATTCGTTTGTTTTGAGTTTTGATTTCTGTTTTAATCGTTCTTTCAACATTATCAGAAACAGCGTAAATTGCGTTGAGATAAAGATTGATCAGACATCTTTCAATCATTTTTTGGTCAGCCAAAATGGTTTGATTTTCTAATGAATTGCTAATCTTAATATGATTTTTTTCAAATTCCGGTTTCAGGAAATTGAGAGCTGATTCTACAATATTCTTTAGTGAAATTGTTTTGAAAACCGGTTTCGGAAGTTCAGCAACTTGTCGGTAATCATCGACAAAATTCAATAATTGTTTTGATTTTGAATTGATAATCATCAGACTTTCCTTCATATCTTGTTGGTCTTCTTTTTCAATAATTTCCTGATTGGCAATATACTCTAAGTTTTGAATTAAGCTGTTGACAGGCGTCAACGTATTCAGAAGTTCGTGCGAAATCACTTTCATCAGGTTGTTCCAAGCCAGTTTTTCCTTTTGCTCGATGATTTTCTGAACCGATTCCAGACTGATGATGCAAAACCGGTTTTTCACATTCTGAACTTTTTTTGTTCTTAATGAAAATGATTGTTTCGTGTTTTCATTAATTGAAATGTCAAAAAATTCCTGCGAATTTTCGTAATTCGTTTGCTCTATAATTTTATAAAATTCCGATGCTTTGGATTCGTACAATCCCCAAGAATTATATTTCGGAATTTCAAGAATTTCCAGAAAAACAGGATTCACATAAAAAACTTCCCAATCATCATTTTTCATTGACAAAATCATCAAACCTATTTCCAGTTGATTCAGAATTTCCTCATACAAAAGTTTGTAAGATGATAATGACAAATGTTCTTCTTTGCTTTGATAATACAATTTCACTGTATTATCGACCAAACTATTTTCTTCCATTTTTGGAAACAATGAAAAATCTTTTTTCTGAATTGCCAAAAGCAATTTTTCAGTTTTCTGAATATATGACAACGCCGAAGTCTGCGCCAAAATAATGCAGACCAAACTTACCAACGAAAACAAAGTGCAATTAATCCATTTGTTTTGAGAATAAAAATCGAATGCAAAAATTCCGCTGACAATCGCCAACAGAATAAATATAATCAAGAATATTTGTTGTTTATTCATTTTTGTTTTTCAAAATATAGTCTTCGAATCCTCTTAGACTGAAATTGTTAAAAATTAAGCGTTTTGTATTAGAATTGTCACACTGAGCGAAGTCGAAGTGTTCAAAACCTATCAACCAAAAATCAAATCACAATTCAAATTTCTCCATTCTTCTGTACAATGCTGCTCTCGATAATCCCAAATCTTCCGCTGCTAAAGAAATATTTCCACGATGTTTTTTCAAGGCTTTTTTTATCAGGATTTCTTCCATTTCTTCGATGTTCAGATTCACGATGACGTTTTCCGATTCTTCATCTTGAGGCATCAGCAATTTAAGGTTTTTCTCGTTGGAAAGAATAACGCTTCTTTCGATGCAATGATCGAGTTCACGAATGTTTCCGGGCCAAGAATAATGCGTTAATTCGGAAATTAAAGCGTCATTTAAAACTAAATCCGGTTTGTGATACTTCTGCTTGTATTTATCCAAAAAATAATCCGCCAAAGTCGGAATATCTTCTAAACGTTCTCTCAGACTTGGAATATTCAACTCAACCGTATTGATTCTGTAATATAAATCTTTTCGGAAACGGTTTTCTGCAACGGCTTTCTTAAGATTTTCATTGGTTGCAAAAATGAATCTCACATCCAATAATCGTTCTTTACTTTCTCCAATCCTTGATAATTTTCTATTTTGAATTAAACTTAATAATTTGGTCTGAAGATGAAGCGGAAGATTCCCGATCTCGTCAAGGAAAACTGTTCCATTTTCAGCATTCTCGATTTTTCCAGCATAATCCTGATGTGCATCTGTAAAAGCACCTTTTTTGTAACCAAATAATTCAGACTCAAAAAGATTTTCCGAAAGACTTCCCAAATCGATATGAACAAAAGGTTGATGTTTCCGTTGCGATAACTCGTGAATATGTTCTGCCAAGACATATTTTCCGGTTCCGTTTTCTCCTAAGAGCAAAACATTCGCATCGGTTGCAGAAACCCTTTCAATCTGATCCATCACTTCCTGCATCGAAGGAGATTTAGTTTCCAATTGGTATTGATTGGTTTTTACGCTGACATTTTCCCACTGGTTCAGTTTTTTGTTTTTACGGGAAATATCGACAGCGAGATTCACAGAAGCGTACAGTTTTTCGTTATTCCAGGGTTTTAAAATAAAATCGGATGCACCATTTTTCAACGCTTCAACAGCCAATTCCACTTCGCCATAAGCGGTCATCAGAATAATCGGAAGTTGTGGTTCCAAAGTTTTGATTTCTTGCATCCAATACAAACCGTCCTGTCCGTTTTCAAAACCTTTCCGAAAATTCATATCCAAAAGAACCGTGTCCACTTGCTGTTCGGATAAAAATTTCAGAATATTTTTGGGCTGACTGAGACAACTAACTTCCGTAAAAAACTTTTTGAGCCAGACTCTCGCCGAAAACAAAATATCCTCGTCATCATCCACAATTAAAATATGAGCTTCTTTTTTTCGCATTTTTTTCGATGTAAATTTTATTTTCAGTTTTACATTCTTTTTGTCATTCCGTAGGAATCTAAATCTACATTTTCATAATGGTTTTGTAGAGATTCCTACGGAATGACAAACGTTGTGTTATATTTTATTTATTAAAATAAAAATCATTTATCAATTATAATTCGTCATTTATAATTTATCTGTCCGTTTCCGCACAAAAAGTGTCCGATAATGAACAGTTTTAAAATTAATAAATTAATGTTTAATCACATTTACAGAGCGTTACAAGATTATAAATTTCTGGCATCTGCATTGTGTAATAGTCTGTAGATAAATAACTTATCGTCAATTATGGATACGAAAATAGTAAAAAAGAAATCTAAACTGAAATTAATATTAATCATCATTGCATCAGCTGTTGCAGTTTCACTTTTCGGTTGGTATTTCTTAAACCAGAAAAAAACATATAATGTAAAATTGGAAGATATCACGATTGATGAAGTGACGAACGGAAAATTCGAGGATATGTTGATGGTAACTGCCCAGACGCAATCGCTTAATTCTTCTCTCGTAAACGTTTTGGAAGGCGGTGCGGTGAAAGAAATTTATGCGGAAGACGGACAAATGTTGACGAAAGGACAACCTATCGCAAGAGTTTACAATCCGAATACAGAATTCAATTACCTGAATCAGGAAACGGGAATTATGCAACAAATCAGCCAGATGAGAAGTTCGCTTCTGGAATTGAAAAATCAGGAATTCAGCCAGGACAAGGAGTTGTTGCAGTCTCAGAATGATTATAATACAGCGTTGCAAAGTTTCAATCTTCAGAAGAGATTGTACGATGCGGAAATCGGAAAGAAAACCGATTATGATATTGCACTTCAAAATTTGAATTATCAAAAAGACAGAAAGCAAATCGTAGAAAAAGGAGCTTCTAATGAGAAAGTTTCAAGAAATTCTCAGTTTGCAGCGATTAATAATTCCATTAATCAAATGGAGAAAAGTTTGAATATCCTTCGTTCCAACAAGAATAATTTCCTCATAATGTCACCGGCTTCGGGAAGATTGTCGTCATTCAATATTTCGCTTGGTCAGAATCTGACAAGTGGGGAAAGCATCGGGAAAATCGATCTGATGGGTGGATACAAATTAGTTGCGAAAGTTGATGAATATTATATCAATAAATTAACGAACGGAATCAAAGGAACGCTTGACAACAATGGAAAAGAATACGAAGTGATTATCACAAAAATTCTTCCGGAAGTTAAAGACGGACAGTTTTCTGTAGAACTGAATTTCATCGATACGAAAATTGAAAACTTAAAAATCGGGATGACGTTCGGCGTAAAATTGAAATTATCCGCAGACACCCAAAGTATGATGATTCCGAAAGGGAATTTCTACAAAGACACGAACGGGAAATGGATTTTCGTAGTGAAAAATAACAAAGCTGAGAAAAGAAGCATCAGTCTGGGAAGAGAAAATCCTTTGTATTATGAAGTGGTTTCCGGATTGAAACAAGGCGAATCGGTTATTACATCAGATTATTCTGAACTTAAGAAGTACGAAATGCTTGATATTCAAAAATAATATCCAGAGTGATAATTAAACAAAAAACAATTATAACAATGCAAAAACTACTTTTATTAATTATAACAATGATTATCGGACTTTTCATCTCGACGACGGTTTTGAAAGGACAAGATCTTTCGAATAAAAATTCTGTGGAAACAAAGACTTTCAATCTGGGTTCTTTCAACGCAGTAAAATCTTCTCAGGCGATTGAAGTGGAAATTGTTAAGTCTAACGAAGAAAAAGCGGTTGCGACGAGTAATTATATTTCTGAACTTAATATTGAAGTGAAAAATAAAACGCTTTACATCCAATACAAACCGAATGTTTCGCTTCAGAATGCCGATACAAAAGTGGTTGTGTATATGAAAGATTTGATAAAAGCTGAGGCGGAAAATGCTTCGCATATCAGAGTAAAAAGTGTTTTCAATAATGCCACTCAAACTTTCGAAACCAGAGCTGCTGGGAAAATTTTCGTAGACTCCAAAGCAGACAATATTTATATCAATCTTACAAACGCTGGCGAATTTTCAGGAAAAGTTGATTCGAAAAAACTTTATGTTAATATCAGTTCAGCAAGTACTGCAAAACTGAGTGGATCTGCTGATAATGCCGAAATAAGCGCAGACAGCGCAAGTAATTTGGATGCGAAAAATGTGGTGATTAAAACGGCAAAAGTCTATGCAACTGCAACATCAAGCGTAACTTTGAGCGTTTCTCAGGAATTGACAGCTGAAGCAACTTCTTTAGCTAAAATCAAATACAAAACCTTGTCAGGAATCAAATTTTCGGCGATTAGAAAATCTGGTGGGAAAATCGATTCAATTTAAAATAATAAACTATAAACTTAGAAAACTCAGATTAAAATGAAGATATTGAAGATGATTAATAAAAGCATATTGACTTTGATGATGTTTTTATTGGCGGTGAATCTGAAATCTCAATCAAAAGTGGATGTGGAATTCAATCCGAATATTGCGACTTATTCTATTGTTGAATATCTTGTAGCGAAGCATCAGGGAAGACTTTTCTACATCGACGGAAAAGCAGATATTGGTCATTTGCCTTTGGCCAATTTGGCGAACAGGGAAATGGAAAAATATGATAATTCGAAAATCATCAAAGCGATGCAGGATTATCTGCAGGTTGCCGGTCAGCAACAGGATTTGACTTATCAGGCTTTATTGAAGCACAATGTTTTTCCTTCAAAAGGTTACGCTTTTCCAGTTGAGGAAAATGATAAAGCCAAAAAAGAAGCTGTGGAGAAATTCGCAGAGCAGTTGAGAGAATTTTACATTGAAAGACATCTGGGAAAATTCTTCAAAGACCAAAACCGTTTTTTAGAAGGTGCAAAAAACGAAGTCAGAAAAAATATTCCGGCTGGCTATATGGCTAAAATGGAGCAATATTATGGCGAAAAATTTCTGGCATACAGATTTTGGATTAATCCATTGGATATTATGCCTAATATTCCGGTCTTCTGGCACGGCAACGGACCAATGATTAAGTCCGATAAAGGACAGATTGCCAATATGATAAGCAGTCCATATCTTCCGTTGGAAAAGAAAAATAATATCACGGAGTATAAAGCATTTGGTTTCAATCATCCGGAAACGCTCAACTTTCTTATCACGCACGAGTTCGGTCATTCGTTTGTCAATCAGCATTTGGGGCAATATGAAGACAGGATTAATAAGAGCAGTAATCTGATGTCCGAGGCTCTTGTTGACAAGATGGCGATGCACGGTTATTCTTATTGGCCATCTTGTGTAGCTGAGCATATCGTGAGAACAGGTGAAATCCGGATTGCTCTGGCTGATGGCAATCAGAAACTGGCTGAAAACTTACGAAAACAACATATGAATGACTATTCATTTGTTCTCATTCCTGAATTTGAAAAGAAAATGGAAGTATATGAAAACAACAGAAAAAAATATCAATCGTTTAAAGAATTCGTTCCTGAATTGCTAACTGTTTTGGATGAAACGAGTGTCGAAAAAGTGAGAACAAAATTGGGTTTATCTAATGTAAAATATGAAGTGAATTTAACGGTAAATGTTCCCGAAAACAGTGGAGATGTTTATATCGTAGGGAATCAATCAAGCATTGGAAACTGGGATCCTCAGAAAATTAAACTTAACAAAATTAATGAAACAACCAGACAGATTACTTTCACAACATATCCGGATTTGAAATTCAAATTGACGAAAGGAAGCTGGCAAACTGAAGCGAAAATTGATGGAATCGACGAAGGTAAAGATGTTTCTTTGTCTATCGATAAAAATTCAATTCTGAACTACACAATAGAAAACTGGAAACAATAATTAAACAATCAATAAACTAAAATGCAAAATCGATTATTGTTTTTAATCACAATCATTATAGGTCTTTTAGTTAAAGGACAAAGTATTGATTTTAAATGGGAAAAAGACTCTATTAACGGGAAGTTGGTTGATAAAATCGCAATGAGTGTGCCTTTTACGATTGAGAACAAAACTTATAGGTTTCAATTTGATTTAGGTGCTAATACAACTTTGATCTATGATAAATGTTTTGAAAAAACAGAATTTATTAAAAATAAGAAAGTAGATGAAGCAATGGAAGCAGCTGGACACAAAGTTTTCACTGTTGAGAAGCAGAATTTCAGTATTGGAGGATTAAAAATAAAAAATTATAAACTTAATGGACTTTTGAACTTTGAGCAGGAAGAAGCTTGCGGCGTTGTGGGAGCAGATTTATTTCAAAATAAATATCTGATTATCGATTTTCCTAACAAGAAAATAACTGTAAGCGAAAAATTAAAAACCACTAAAAAAATTGATTTTGTTGATATCAAAATTATCAATAACAAACCCATTCTTCCTTTAGAGATTGATGGTAAAGTTTATCATTTTCAATATGATACTGGTGCAAGTATTTTTCCAATTGTGTCTTATAAAAAGAATTTTCAAAACCTAATTGATTCATCTAAAATTATCGAAAACTTTAATATCAGAAATTTTAACAATCCCCTAGTTGTAAAAGCAATAGAAACCAATAAGGAAGTTGTCATCGGGAAATCATCATTCAGTACCGAAGAATTTTGGTTTACAGACGAAGATTACTTTTCCTTTGAACAACAGGGAATCGACGGAGTAATGGGAAATGTTTTTTTCCTCGATAAAACAATAGTCATTGACTTTAAAAATAAAAAATTCGGAATCATAATTTAAAAAAATATACAACAATGATAAACATTCAAAACCTTTCAAAAGTCTATAAAACTGAAGATGTTCAAACTAATGCGCTTAACAATGTAAGCCTGCAAATCAAAGAAGGCGAATTTGTTGCGATAATGGGACCTTCAGGTTGTGGAAAATCGACTTTTCTTAATATTCTGGGATTGTTGGACAGCGCTTCTTCTGGTTCTTATCAATTTGAATCGGTTGAAACCATCGGAACTTCTGAGAAGAAAAAATCAGACATCAGAAAGAAAAATATCGGTTTCATTTTCCAGAATTTTAATCTGATTGATGAACTCACGGTTTATGAAAACATCGAATTACCATTAATTTACAACGGCGTTCCTTCCTCAGAAAGAAAGAGACGCGTGGAAGAAATAATGGAGAAAATCAACATCGCCCACAGAGCAAAACATTATCCGCAGCAACTTTCCGGAGGTCAGCAACAAAGAGCAGCGGTTGCAAGAGCTTTGGTGACAAGACCAAAATTAATTCTTGCCGATGAACCAACAGGAAATCTGGACAGTTCCAACGGAAACGAGGTAATGAATCTTCTCGCAGAGCTTCACAGGGAAGGCTCCACGATCGCAATGGTAACGCACTCTTCTTACGATGCAGGTTACGCTTCCAGAATCGTCAATATGAAAGATGGCGAGATTTTCTCCGAAGAACATTCTTCCCAGAGAAAAGATGTCTTTGAAAAAGCAGACGCAAAAAACTTCGAATAATTGTTAAATAAGGACGCTGGATGATGGAAGCTGGGTGTTTTTGCACTGCAGAGTTCTTCCATCTTCCCGCAACCGACTTCCAACATTTATCATTCATCATTTATCAACTATATATTATGTTACATAACTGGCTCAAAATTGCCTTCATCAATTATAAAAAGAACTGGCTTTCGACCATCATTAATTTGTTTGGTTTGACAATTGGATTGACAGGATTTATGCTCATCCTGATGCATTGGAATGACGAAGAATCCTACGAAAGATGGAACCCGAAAAAGGACAACATCTACGCTTTCCAAACGCATAACAAAGCAGAAAATACCTACGGAAACAATATTTCTTATCCAATGGCAGAACGTGCTGTGAAAGTGATTCCCGAGGTTAAGGATTATGTTTTGTTCAGCGGTTCCGGGATGGGTTATAAAATGACCACGAAAGTCAAAACCGTTTATCAGGGAGAAGGAATGTCGGTTTCAGAAAGTTTTTTTAATTTTTTCCCGTTCAAATTGGTTTCCGGAAGTTATAAAGATGCTTTGAAAGGTGATAAAGTAATGGCACTTTCCATAAAAGCGGCCAAAAATCTCTTTGGGAAAACTAACGTTGCAGGAGAAACTGTGAAAATCAACAATAAAAGTTTTGTTGTTACCGCTGTTTATGAATTGCCGGAAGCGAACAGCCAGATAAAACCGGATTTTATCATTTCGCCGTATGAACAGATGAAAGGTGATAAAGACCAGTGGGGCAATTTCAATTACGGCTGTTTCTTTTTGCTGAAACCCGGAACAGATACAGAAGCTTTGCAACAAAAATTTTATAACGATATTTTTCTTTTCAGAGCAAAAAAGGATGCGCAAGGTGCAGGCGTTACACCTCAAAAATATCTGGAATTGTACGGGCCAACGGGTAGTTTGTTTACGCCAATTGATGCGATAAAACTGCACGCCAAAGCTTCTTGGTTCGGGGTTGGAGATTTCAAGACGATGATGATTCTGTTCACGCTTTCTGTTTTGATTGTTATTTTATCAGCCATTAATTTCATTAACCTTAAAACTGCGCAGGCGTCTCAGCGAGCTAAAGAAATTGGAGTCAGAAAAGCGATTGGAAGTACGAAATCGAGTTTGGTCGCTCAATTTTTATTGGAAACTTTTGTGATTTGTTTTGCGTCATATATTCTGGCTTTGGCTTTAACGGAAATTCTTTTACCAAGCTTCAACAAGTTCTACAACAAGGAAATCGTGATGAATGACTGGCATATTTACTTTTATTCATTCTTGATGGTTATGGCAGTTACATTGATTTCAGGATTGATTCCGGCAACTTATCTGGCGAACTTCAAAGCGATAGAAACCTTGAAAGGAAACTTTGCCAGAAGCAAACACGGCATTTGGCTACGAAACGGGATTTTGACTTTGCAACTGATCATCTCATCATTCTTCATCATCGGTGGATTGATCGTGAACAATCAGGTGAAATATATGATGGACAAAGACCTTGGTTACAACGGAAAGCAAGTTTTCCTGATTAATTTCAGTGAAAACAGCGACAAACCCTGGCTGAAATATGAGCGTATCAAAAATGAGATGATAAAAATCGAAGGTGTTGCCGAGGTCTCTTATGGAGAAGCCGTTCCGGGAAGCGGGAGATTCAGTAATTCCAATATGGATTATATGGACAAAAGCATCTTCGCGCAGCACGGTTCTATGGATTATAATTACCTCCAGTTTATGGATGTGAAACTTAAAAAAGGACGTTGGCTGAACCCCAATCTTGCCTCTGATACTATCGCCAATGTCTTGGTTAATGAAGCATTTGTGAACAAATTCGGTTGGACAGATGATCAGGCATTTAAGAATGAGGTTCGTCCGGGATTCGATAATAAACCTTACCATATTGTAGGGATTGTAAAGGATTTCAACATCCTGAACCCACGTAGAGCGGTTGATCCAATCATATTTTTCCATTACAGAGAAACCGAATGGAAACGATATAATGTCTATAACATCCAGTTGAAAATAAAACCGGACGATATCGATGGGACGGTGAAAAGACTAAAAGCTTATTGGCAAAAGAATGTAGAGCCGGGTTATCCTTTTGATTCTTATTTTATTGATAAAAAATTTGCTGAAAGTTTTGTTAAATATCAGAAACAGCAAACGCTTTTTACCATCTTGAATGCAATGGTTTTGATGGTAGCTTTGTTAGGATTGTTCGCTTTGTCATCATTAATGATCGAGCAGAAGCTGAAAGATGTGGCGATTAGAAAAACTTTGGGCGCATCAGACGGAACTTTGATTTTCGGATTGACGAAGCAATTCCTTTGGATCACTTTAACGGCGGTTCTCATCAGTATGCCCATCAGTTATTACCTGATGAACGAATGGCTGAAGGATTTCGATTACCGAATTGATATGCCGGTTTTCCCATTCATTCTCAGTTTGATTTCTTTATTGATTTTGACTTTTGCAGTAGTGAGCATCAAAGCTTACCAGGCTACAAAAGTGAATCTTGTGAAATATCTGAAGTATGAATAAAAATTTGTTGATGGTTGTCGGTTGATAGTTGATAGAAACTCTTCCGATATCCAAAAACTGACAACTAACAACTAACAACTGACAACTATGTTAAAGAATTGGCTCAAAATAGCATTCATCAACTATAGAAAAAACTGGCTTTCCACGATTATCAATATCTTGGGATTGAGTGTTGGTCTGTGCGTTTTTCTGTTGATATTTATCCATTGGCAGGACGAAAAGTCTTATGAACAATGGATTCCGAATAAGGATAATATCTATTTCGTAGAGAACGGTAACGCCTCTTTCGGAATCATGTCCAGCTCCAGCTATCCTGAGATCTTTGTGTCAAAGGAAAAATTTTCGGAAATCGAAGATGCTACGATTCTCAATGATTGGGGAAAGCAGAAACTCAGCTTTGGCGGGAATTCGGCTTATGTTTCGGGAACGACTTCGGTAGATTCTTTTTTCAGGCTGTTGCCTTTCGAAAAGGTCGCAGGAAATTTTCAAAATGCTTTGTCGGATAATGGAAAAGTAGCTCTGTCACTGGAAACGGCGCGCCTGCTTTTTGGTGATGACTACCTCAATGCCATTGGAAAAACGCTGAAAAATGATTCGAATGAAAAGAATTATGTAGTCACTGCGATTTATAAGGTCCCTGAGGGCAATACTGTTTTCAAGCCCGATTTTCTTTATAAAAACCCTTACTTGGAGGAGTCTAAAGACAAGTGGACTAACTATAGTTACAATGGTTTTTTTAGGCTTAGACCAGGTACGGATATCAAAGAACTTGAATATAAACTGTCGAAACAGATGCAGGAGCAAGATGAGATTTCTGCCAAAAAATGGGGCTATACCGTAGATAAAAAAAATCCGGCAATGGTTTATTTGACACCAATCAGCAAGATGAAACTGGATGCCAAAAGCGACGGGATCAGCAAAGGCGACAAAAAATCGATTATGATTTTGCTGGGTTTATCGGTTCTGATTTTGGCTTTGTCGGGAATCAATCTGATCAATCTCAAAACTGCACAGGCATCTCAAAGAGCGAAAGAAGTTGGCGTGAGAAAAGTGGTGGGAAGCTCAAAGTCGAAATTGATTTTACAGTTTTTGCTGGAGACTTTTATGATTTGCCTGATAGCTTATGTGTTCGCTTTCGCAATGGTAGAATTATTTTTGCCGTCCTACAATAAGTTTCTCGATAAAAAAATCAGTCTGAACGATCCGAATCTTTTCATCTATACAGGATTGCTGTTAATCGTTTTTTCATTGTTTGCCGGTTTGATTCCGGCACTATACCTGTCGAATTTCAAGCCTATTAATACCCTGAAAGGAAATTTCGCAAGAAGCAAAAGTGGTGTCTGGCTGAGAAATTCTATCCTGACCTTGCAGTTGATCATCTCATCATTTTTCATCATCTGCTCATTGATCATCCATACGCAGGTCAGCTATATGATGAATAAAGATTTAGGTTTCAAAGGCGACCAGGCGATTCAGATTTATTTCAAGAAAACCAATTGGGAAAATAATTTCAATGTCAATAAATACAAAAGGCTGAAAGCAGAAATGGCAAGGATCCCAGGCGTGACGGACATCACAGGTTCTGTTAATTCGATAGGAAATGGAACAGCCAATGCCTCGATTGTGAAATTGTCAACCGATACCACTAAAACAATTCAGACGATGTTGGGCGGGATTGATGAGAATTTTCTCAAGTTCTACAAAGTTAAATTTATTTCTGGAAGAAATTTGGATTGGAGGAAAGCTTCCGACACGATCAATGGTGCTGTGGTAAACGAAACTTTTGCAGGTAAATTGGGCTACAATCCGAGTACAGCTTTGGGCAAAGAATTTTTTACCGGCTGGGACGGCAAGAAAAAATATAAAATCCTGGGCGTGGTAAAAGATGTCAATTACAGCGGCGTGAACCAGCCTGTGGAACCGATTGTTTACTTCAATTACAATAGAAACTGGGTCAAGAATAATATGAGCAACCTCCAGATCAAAGTTTCTCAAAACGATATCCGCGGAACGTTGGAACGCATCAAAGAATTCTGGACCACCAAAGCAGAGCCTGGCTATCCTTATGATTTTGAATTTGTGGATAAGCAATTCGCCAAAACGTATGAGAAATTCCAAAAACAACAGACCTTATTTACAACGTTGAATATTGTGGTTTTGGTGATTGCATTATTAGGATTATTTGCTCTGTCATCATTATTAATCGAACAAAAACTGAAAGATGTAGCCATCAAAAAAACTTTAGGCGCAGACGAAAGAACCATTGTTTGGGATTTGACCAAAAGATTTTTATTGATTTGTGTGATTGCAGTTTTAATCAGTATGCCTTTTGGGTATTATGCGATGAATGAGTGGCTGAAAGACTTTTCTTACAGGATCGATATGCCGGTTTGGCCTTACGTTTTGAGCTTATTTTTATTATTGATTCTGACATTTATAGTTGTGAGTTTCAAAGCTTACCGCGCTACCAAAATCAATCTTGTCAAATATCTTAAATACGAATAAAGTTAGTTGATTGTTGTCGGTTATTAGTTGATAGAAATTAATGCCGACAACCTACAACTATCAACAATCAACCACTTATGAAAAAACTATTCTTCATATTACTGATCAATCTACTTTCAGCTCAGCAAAGCTGGACACTCAGACAATGTCTGGATTACGCATCTGCCAATCATCCTTTGGTAAAGCAATCGGCAATCAATATCCAGAAAAACGAAAGACAGATTTCCGCTGCGAAAGGGATGTTGTTGCCATCCGTAGAAGCTGGAGTTAATCACAATTACAGTTTTGGAAACGGAATCAATACTGATAATAATCAAAGACAATCGATTAATACCCAAACAGACAATCTCTACGCACAAGCCAATTGGGAGCTGATTAACTGGCGGAATTACCTCAATATTTCTTTGTCGAAAATCAATAAGGAAAGTTCAACTTTCAAAATGATGCAGGCTCAGAACGAGGTTAAAATGAATGTCGTCCAGATGTTTTTCACTTATCAGAACAGCAAAAGCTGGCTGGAGGTTTTGGAAACACAGCTTTCCGGAATCGAAGACCAAATCAAACGTACCGAAAAAGAAGTGGAAATTGGAAACCGTCCAAAAAGTGATATTTACGATATCAAAGCCAATCTTGGAACAATGCAAGAGCAATGGGTTTCAGCAAAAAATCAACGTGATCTTTCCAAAATCAATCTGCTGAATGCTTTGGCGATTACAAAAGACACTTTGGATTTCACAATGACCGAGGAAAATCTGACCGATACCAATTTCAACGATGCTAACTTTATCCAAAATCTTCTGGAGAAAAATCCGGCTTATCAAACGACTTTGGCAGAAATCAAAGCACAGCAAAAAAGCGTAGAAGTTGCAAAATCTGGCTATTTGCCAACCTTGAACGGCTCTTACACTTGGTCAAGTTTTTATAACAAAGTCTTGGGACAACCAGCGTCGTCCAATTTCTCAGACCAAATCAAGACTAACAAAAACCAGCAATTAAGTTTTGGACTAAACATTCCGATTTTCAACAAATTGCAAGTGAAAAATAATGTTGAGATTGCCAAACTCAATGTCATCAATTCCAATTATGATAAAGACATTGTGATTAATAATCTGACGCAAAGCATCAATTCTATAAAAGCACAATTTCTGAATGCTCAGGAAAAATACAACCTTTTGGAAGCCAATTTTGAAAACCAAAGATTATCGTTTCAAAAATCAGAAGAAAAATACAAAGAAGGTTTGATGGATGCTTACACATTTTTCGTGGTTAGGAACAACTGGTTGCAGGCCAATTATAATCTGATCAACAGCAAAAACGACGTTGTCCAGCAGACAGAACTGCTCAAAGTTTTTGAAACTGGCTTATAAAAAATTTCTTATTATTATTTTCTTATGAATCCTTCCGAAGGCTCACAATTCGGAGGGATTTTTTATTGAAAATTATTTGACTTTGTGGAACCAATTCGTTAGGTTTGGGCGCCTTTATCCGCCTTCGACTCTCAATTGTCACTCTGAGGTTCTCCAAGAGTCCGCTCAAGTCGGGGCGCAAATTCAGCATAAAACAACAATGGTTCTAAAATTTAGTATTTGTCACATAAACTTTGATGAGCGAAGCGTTTTTGCGAACCTTAAAATATTTTCAATAATGATGAAAAAATCTTTGCGCACTTTGCGTTAAAAAAATAAATTTATAATCAATCTTTTATAAGCGAAGCGCCTTTGTGACCCTAATATGTTTTCAATCAATAAATAAAATCTTTGTGAACTTTGTGTTCAAAATCCCTCGCTTTTTAAATTTAAAAATCGCATTTTTGCAAACCTTCTCAAGTATAAATCAATGAAACGTCTTGATGTTCCATCTGACTTTAAAAACAATAAAAATTAAGATGAAACTTTGTATTGCCGAAAAACCAAGCGTTGCCCGTGATATAGCCAAAGTTTTGGGCGCTACAACTCCCAAAAGCGGTTATATGGAGGGAAATGGCTATTGCGTGACTTGGACTTTCGGTCATCTTTGCACTTTGAAAGAACCACACGATTATGCATCACATTACAAATCTTGGGATTTAATTTTTCTTCCGATTATTCCCAAAAACTTCGGAATCAAATTGATTGATAATAATGGCGTCGAGAAACAATTTCAAACCATAGAAAAACTGGTTCAGGAATGCGATGAGGTTATTAATTGTGGTGATGCCGGGCAAGAAGGAGAGCTTATTCAACGTTGGGTTTTGCAGAAAGCGAAATGCGACAAACCGATGAAGCGCTTGTGGATTTCATCTCTAACAGAAGATGCTATAAAAGAGGGCTTTGAAAATTTGAAACCTGCTGATGATTACAAAAATCTTTATTTAGCAGGCAATGCAAGAGCAATCGGAGATTGGCTTTTGGGAATCAATGCCACGAGATTATTCACGAAAAGGTTTGGCGGGAATAAAGGCGTTTTATCGATTGGACGTGTTCAGACACCAACTTTGGCAATGCTCGTTCAACGTCAGAAAGAGATTGATGCTTTTACGCAGGAAGACTATTGGGAACTCAAAACCAAATATCGTGACGTGCTTTTCAGTGCATCAATTGACCGATTGAAATCGTTGGAGAAAGCAGAACGAGGTTTGGAATATCTCAAGCAAAATCAGTTTGAGATTGTCTCTTTCGAAATCAAAGAAGGAAAAGAAAAAAATCCGAGATTGTTCGATTTAACAGGGCTTCAGGTGGAAGCGAATAAAAAATATGGTTATTCTGCCGAGAAAACTTTGAGTTATATCCAAAGTCTTTACGAGAAAAAATACACGACTTATCCAAGAGTTGATACGACTTATTTATCTGAAAATCTTTATCCGAAAATTGCAGGAATCTTAAGAAGTATGAGTATTTATTCTGAGTTTACAGCCCCGTTGCTGACTCAGCCGATTCCGAAAACAAAAGCAGTTTTTGATGATACTAAGGTAACTGACCACCACGCGATTATTCCGACAGAAATTCCGCCTTCATCCAATCTTAGCAGAGAAGAGAAGTTGGTTTATGATTTGGTAGCAAGACGATTCATCGCTGTTTTTTATCCTGAATGTAAAATTTCAAATACTTTGGTGGAAGGTCAGGTTGGAACAATTCCTTTCAAAGCTTCCGGAAAACAAATTCTTGAGCTAGGTTGGAGAATCATTTACGCCAAAGACAAAAAAGAAGAGAAGGAGGAAAAAGATAAAGACGAGGAACAAAGCATTCCGGAATTCGTTGCTGGAGAAAAAGGAGACCACGAACCTTTGATTCATCAGGGAAAAACTTCACCACCAAAACCTTATACGGAAGCAACTTTATTGAGAGCAATGGAAACGGCGGGAAAACAAGTGGAAGATGAAGAATTACGCGAAATGTTGAAGAATAACGGCATCGGAAGACCGTCAACGCGAGCCAATATCATCGAAACACTTTTCAAAAGAAAATACATTGAGAAGAAAAGAAAAAACCTCATCGCCACACAAACCGGAATCGAACTGATTGATACAATCGAAGATGAGCTTCTCAAAAGTCCGGAACTAACGGGAGAATGGGAATCGAAACTGAGAAAAATCGAAAAAGGAGAGTACGAAGCCAATCAGTTTAAAGAAGAATTGATAGAAATGGTAACGGATTTGACGAATAAAGTGGTTAACGGAAAATCCAAAGTTATCGCTTTCCACGAGGAGAAAAAAGAAGTCCCAAAAGAAAAGAAACCAAGAGCAAAGACCGAAATTGTATGGGAAGAGACTCAATGTCCAAAATGTAAATCTAATAATCTGATGAAAGGCAAAACCGCCGTTGGCTGTTCCGATTATAAAGGTTGTGGTTTCAAAGTTCCATTCGAGATATTTGGAAAAAAATTATCAGAAAAACAATTGCAGGATTTGATTCTGAAAAACAAAACTTCCAAACTGAAAGGCTTCACAGGCGAACAGGAAGAAGGAATTCTAATCTTAAATGACGATTTTTCAATTAGCATAAAATAGAAACCCTTCCAGATTTTTAATATCCAAAAGGGTTTATAATATTTTTATCTCGCAGATTTTACAGATTAGGCTGATGAATCTGCATAATTTGCCAAATCAGCGAGAAATAATCTATTTCACAACAATCGCCTTCTTCAAACCACTATCGATTTTATAATCTGTAGAATTATTAATTTTCACATTTTCAAAAAAGATATTCTGTGCGTTCTTGCCAACAATTCCTTTTTTACTCGTGATATTCACATTTTTGAAATAAAGATTTTCAATCAATTTATCAGGTAATCCTGCAAAACTGAAAGCTGTTTCAGACGAAGCACAATTCACATTACTCACATAAAAATCGTGGAAGTAAGGCACTTTTTCACCTGTATGTTGTGCAGCTTCGCTTTCTTTTGTACTTCCAACAGGAGCATCTGCATAGAACGTATCAAACAGAACCGCTTCTTTGATAATGTTTTTCATCTCGATATTATCGATGAAAATTTGGCTCACATCGCCACCTCTTCCCGAGTTACTTTTCACACGGATTCCAATGTCTGTTCCGTCGAAAGTACAGTTCGTAACGTAGATGTTTTTCATTCCGCCATCAGTGTTGCTTCCGATTACGAAACCGCCGTGACCCTCATTCACAGTACATTCTGCGATGATAACGTTTTGCAAAAGCGCTTCTCCATTTTTCGGAGTTCCGCTGGATTTCATACAGATTCCGTCATCGCCTGCATTCACTTTTGTGTTGTAGATAATCACGTTTTTTGAGGCGCTGATATCAATTCCGTCACCATTCTGAGCCCATTTCGGATTATAAACCGTAGTGTTTCTAATCACAAGATTCGTGATTTGTTTCGGATTAATAACAAACTTCGGCGAGTTTCTGAACGTTGGTCCGTCAATCAAAAGATTTGTCACTTTTGATAAAGTGAACATCATTGGTCTTAGATAGTGATGCAACTGCTCATACATATCTCTTGTTGCATTCGGCATTTTGGTAATTACTTTTGCCAGTTCTTCACCACGTTTTGCGGCTTCGCTTGGATACCAGATTTTTCCGTCGTCACTCAAAACACTTCCAGATTTCGCAACCAATTCCTGCCATTGTCCTGCAGTCGTTTTGAATTTCTTCACAGGTCGCCACGCATCTCCGGCACCGTCAAAAATTCCTTTTCCTGTAAACGAAACGTCCTTTATATTATTTCCCCAAATCGGCGGTGTCACTTCAAATTTCCCTGACGAAGTTTCTCTCATTGGAAATTGCTTGATGTCATTACTGAACTGCACAATCGCACCTTCTTCAACGTGGAAATCGATTTTACTTTTTAGTTCGATTGGGCCAGTTAACCAAGTTCCGGCTGGGACAATCAATCTTCCACCACCATTTTGGGCAATCGTAGAAATTGCTTTTTCAAAAGCTTTTGTATTCAACGTTTTTCCATCGGCAACACCACCAAAATCCTTGAAGTTATAATCCTTTTGTGGAATCGTCGGCAAAACCATTTCCCCAAATTTAAATGGAGCTTTTTCGATATAATAATTAATATCATTTTTCTGCGCAGAAATCATTGCTGCAAAATAAAACGCAAGACCTATTAATAGTTTTTTCATTGTTTATATTGAAATTTATATTTAAAAATTGATGATAAAAACTTTTATGAAAATCATTTACATTAACAATTCATCATTTATAATTATTTGGGCAGCTGTTTCCGCCTTCCGCTCCCAAACCTAACGAAGTGGTTCGACGTAGTCAATCTTTTCACTCCACTATGTTGCGTAAAAGGATTTCCGCTCAAGTCGGGCTGCGTGTAATTCAACTCTCAAATTATACTTAATACTTTTTACTGTCAACCTTATATAATTGTGAGTGCAGGTAAAATTAATTAAAATATTGACTTGCGCAATCGATTGCGCAAAATAAAAACTAGGACTCTCTAAAAGCATTATTAACACTCGAAAAACAGAAAACAGTGATATGCTTTTTTCCAGATAATTCTTAATATATGATTCAAATTTCTTTAATTTGCAATGCTAAAAATAATTTCAACAATGATTATTCAACCTAGAACAAGAGGATTTATTTGTTTGACAGCTCATCCGGATGGAGCGCTTCAGGCAGTTAAAAATCAAATAGAATATGTAAAGTCGAAAGGCAAAATCAAAAATGGACCTAAAAAAGTATTAGTGATTGGTGCTTCTACAGGTTTTGGTTTATCTTCCAGAATTACTGCAGCTTTCGGTTCAGATGCCGCTACAATCGGAGTTTTTTTCGAAAAACCAGCATCTGAAGGAAAAATGGGAACAGCTGGCTGGTACAATTCTGCTGCTTTTGAAAAAGAAGCGCACGAAGCCGGACTTTATGCAAAAAGTATCAATGGCGACGCATTTTCTGACGAAGTTAAAAAAGAAACAATCGAGTTGATTAAAAAAGACCTTGGTCAGGTTGATTTGGTAGTTTATAGTTTGGCCTCCCCAAGGAGAACGCACCCAAAAACTGGTGTTGCTCATTCATCTGTTCTAAAACCGATTGGTCAGCCTTATACCAACAAAACTGTAGATTTCCATACAGGTGTAGTTTCTGATGTAACTATTGCTCCGGTTGAAAACGACGTAGATATTCCGAATACTATTGCCGTAATGGGTGGTGAAGACTGGAAATTCTGGATAGAAGATTTGAAAGCGGCTGGCGTTTTGGCAGAAGGTGTTAAAACGGTTGCTTATTCTTACATTGGCCCGGAATTGACTTTCCCAATATATAGAAATGGAACAATCGGTCAGGCGAAAAATGACCTTGAAGCAACTGTTACTGTTTTGAATGACTTATTGAAGGACCTTAACGGTAAATCTTATGTTTCTGTAAACAAAGCTTTGGTAACACAGTCTAGTTCAGCGATTCCTGTTGTTCCATTGTATATTTCTTTACTTTATAAAGTGATGAAGGCAAAAGGAACTCACGAAGGAACAATCGAACAGATGCAGAGACTTTTCGCAGACAGATTATATACTGAGAATGGAGAAGTAGCTTTGGACGAAGCAGGAAGGATTCGAGTGGATGACTGGGAAATGGCAGATGACGTTCAGGCAGAAGTTGGAAAGTTGTGGAATCAAATTTCTACTGAAAACCTTTCTGAAATCAGTGATATCGAAGGTTACAGAAAAGAGTTCTTCAACCTTTTCGGTTTTGAAATCGAGGGAATTGATTATGAAAAAGATGCTAACGAGAACGTACAAGTTCCAAGTATCGAAGCTTAATCTTTAGATATAAAAAATAAAAACAAAAAAGGTTACTGAAAAGTAACCTTTTTTTATTGTTGTTGAGATTGAGATTTTATCTCTTTCTGTTTTACGTCGTATTCGTGAAGTAGATTGTGTTCTGGAGTTTGTCCGATGGCGTGCATTATTTTGTCCAGAATTTCTGTTGCTGATTCGTTATCATAATCAATTTCCAAAGCGGGTTGGAACTCCATTGTTGGTTTTACGCCAGTCACTTTGATTTTTAATCCTTTCTTATCAAAAGCTCTACGGAATCCATTGATCTTAATTGGAATTACAATGGGTCTTTGATTTTTAATCAACTTGGCAGTTCCTTTTCTGCCTTGTGCAAAAGCCGAGGTTGTTCCTTGGGGAAATGTGATTACCCAACCATTGTCCAAAGCCTTCATGATATTTTCTATTTCACTCATGTCAACCATTCGGTTAACATTTTTGCCTTCTGCCCTCCAGGTTCTCTTTACCGTTACTGCGCCGGCAATTTTAAAAATTCTTGCAAGAATTCCTTTATTCATCGTTTCTTCTGCCGCAACGTAATAAAAATCTACTTTTGGGTTGAGAAGATAAACAGGATTTTTAATGGTGTTGTGATAACCGTTATTCACGGCACAAAAGGCGTGATACATTGCTGCAACATCTGCAAAATAAGTCTGATGATTGGAAACGAAAAGCACATTGCTGTCTGGCAAATCAGAAAGATTTTCTGTTCCGGTGATTTTCAATTTATTAAAACCATTGAATCTTCTATAGGAAACAATTCCCAAAATGAAAATAATTATCCTTTTCAGAATATAAATATTTCCAAAAGAATCGGTAAAAATATTTTTTTTTGCCATTGTTTTTTAATTAGATTTTAAAACTAAAAATCTTTATTAATTTAATAAATTGATTAACCAATTTTCATTCCCAAACTTCAGAAATATTTGCAAAATTAAACATTTTTTAACAAGTTACTAAACTCGCTCAAAATCATTGATGTAGCTCCCCAAATGATGTAACCATTGAAATCAATTACGGGAACTTCATAGCCTTTTGTAGAAGGCAAAGCCATTATTTTTGGCTGGTCTGGAAGATTTAATAGAGATGAGATCGGGAATTCTATCAATTCAACAGCTTCGGTTTCCTGTAAAAAGAATTCTGGATTCTTCTTGGTATAAGAAACAAACGAATGAACATAAAAATTACTTGGCGGAATATAAATTGGTGACATTTCACGAATGATTCGCACATAATGTTCATCAATTCCTAATTCTTCGGAAGTTTCACGTTTGGCTGTGTAAGCAAAATCTGGGTCTTCTTTTTCTTTTTTTCCACCCGGCAATGAGATTTGTCCGCTGTGTCGGTCGTTTTCATTCACACTTCTTACAATCAGAGGAAAATGCCATTCATTATTTTTGAGATAGAGTAGAATATTAACCGCTGCAAACTTCGGATTTTTAGTTAAAATATCTTCGTAACTGAAAACAGGACGATAAGGCGGAGAATAAATTTTGTGTGCATTTTCTCCCAACAATTCCGCTGCTTTGATATCTCTGAGTAAATCTTTTCCAAAAATCTGCATATCTCAAAGATAAGGAAAGTTAAAGAATTTTTTAGCGTCGTTCAGCATAAAAAAATCGTAAAGACAAACTTTACGACTTTAGAATATTATAATTTATGAATGTTTAATAAGAAAAAATTAGAGATTTATCCCTCTTCCTGCATAGAAATCTAAAACTTTAATACTGAACAGATAATTATATTTTGCTTGTGCCACAGAACCTTGCGCATTCGCATAATTGTTTCTGGCCATCGTCACGTCATAAATTGTAGAACGTCCGGCTTCAAAACTTTTGGTAGCAAAATCCAAAGCTAATCTCGTGCTTTTCTCAGCTTCGATGGCGGCTATGTAAATTTCATAATTAGAATCTGCATTGAACTGCGCCTGCTGAATATCCTGCTTCAATTGGAATTTCTGTTGCTCCAGATTATTCTTCGCAATCACTTCATTGATTTTAGTTTGCTCAACCTGAAGTTTTGTAATGCCTTTATTGAAAATCGGAATATTTGCAGATAGGCCGACTTGCTGACCAAAATTATCTTTGTACTGCTCAAAGAAACCGTGCTCTTTTACATAAGGACCTGCAGGATTCCCAAAATTGAGGTTGTTGGTGTATAATTGATTATTGTAAAGTGACCCAATTCCCGCATTTGCGGTAATGGTTGGCCAAAAATTAGTTTTTACAACTTCAGTTTGTGCTTCAGCAGCTTTGATTCTGATTTCCGCTGCTTTTACGATTGGTTGAGAAGTGTAAGCAATATTCAAAACTTCTTCTACAGATTCGGTTTGTGGTATTAATTCGTCTGGAACTGGAATATCAACGACATCAAAAGTTCTGTAATCTGGCAATTGAAGAAGCTGAGCCATTGCAAACAAAGCTTTATCCACATTGATTTGAGCCGTTTTTACATTTTGTTTTTCTCTCGCCAAAGACGCTGTTGCTTCCGCTAAAACCGTTTGAGCAGTCGTTCCAACAGCGGTTGTGATTTTCGCACGGTCGTAGAGTTTTTGTGCATTTTCCATCGCACTTTCAGAGATTTTTTTGATTTCTCTGTTCAACATCACGTTAAGGTATTGCTGAGCAATTTGGAGTGAAATATTATTTTTAATGGTTTCGATATCCTGAAGACTTGCATCGACATCAAAGCCTGTTTTCTTAATCGTTTTTTCCAGTCTTCCATTATTGTAAACCAAAATATTAGCACCAATATTCGCATTGTTGTTGAAGTTGTCATTTCTAACACTCGTATTTACAAACTGTGAATTTCCAAAACTTGCCGAGTTGGAAAATGTTCCGGAAACCGAAGGTAGATATTCTCTTTTAGCCATTTCCAGATTTTTTGTTTGCACATCTTTGTTGTAAGCCTGCGCCTGGATTTGCAAGTTGTTTTTAATTGCATAATCCACACATTCCTGAATTGTCCATTTCTTCTGAGAAAATCCCAAAACTCCTAGTGACAAAAGTGAAATACAAAAAACTTTTTTAAGCATAAAAGAAAAATTATACCCAATAAGACTTCGGAATTGTTGAAATGTTACGATATGGTTTAAATTTATTTTTTCGAATGCTTTCGATTCAAGCAAAATCTTAGAGATTTCATTTCAAAAATGATGAAATAATATGAAACTTAAATATATCATTTCCGTTACCTTCCCGTTACATCTCCGTTACCTATTTGATTTGAAATTTCGAATGTTTTTTAGTTGAATTTTTTAAAATAAAAATTATTCTTTATTAAAAATCCTTTGCATTTAAATTCTTAAAATAAAATTTCCAAGGATACTTGTAACATTTATCGACTCGCGATTACTTATAATGTAAAATCCAGACAATGTCCCATCCGATTCTGAAAATAGAAGATGTCAACAAATCTTACGACACTGGCAAGAGCAAACTTCATGTGCTGAAAGGTATTAATCTCAATATCAATCAAGGCGAGTTTGTTTCTATTATGGGAAGTTCCGGTTCCGGAAAATCGACTTTGCTGAATATCATCGGGATTTTGGATGAAGCTGATAATGGAATCTATGAGTTGGACGGATTTCCAATTAAACATCTCACAGAAGTAAAAGCTGCGGAATACAGAAGCCGTTTCATCGGATTTATTTTTCAGTCATTTAATTTGATCAATTATAAAACGGCGCTGGAAAATGTAGCGTTGCCGTTATATTATCAAAATGTTTCCAGAAAAGAGAGGACAAAAAAAGCGTTGGAATATCTGGAAAAAGTAGGACTGAAAGAATGGGCGGAACATCTGCCGAGTGAACTTTCCGGAGGACAAAAACAAAGAGTTGCTATCGCAAGAGCATTGATCTCGGAACCGAAGTTGATCCTTGCCGATGAGCCGACCGGAGCTTTGGATTCCAAAACGACTCATGATATTATGAAGCTGCTTCAGGAAATCAATAATGAAGGAAAAACTATCGTAGTCGTAACACACGAGAACGATGTTGCAGCACAAACGAAAAGAAATGTCGTCCTGCGAGACGGCAGAATAGAAAGCGACGAATATATCAATCAAATCGTATTGTAAATAAATGAAAAGGCTTCGAGAGCCTCAGCCTGACAAATCGAGATAGAACTCAACCTGACAAAAATAATAACTATAAACCAACAACCAAAATATGTTTGACTTAGACCGCTGGCAAGAGATATTTAGTTCCATTCGCAGTAATGTATTGCGGACGGTACTTTCTGGGTTTACTGTGGCACTCGGTCTGTTTATTTTCATTGTTTTATTTGGAATTGGAAATGGTCTTAATAATTCATTTGCGAAAGCTTTTACCAGAGATGCAACTAATCTGATCATGGTATGGGGCGGAAAAACAACCCTTCCGTATGCAGGATTACAATCAGACAGAGCGATTACTTTTAATAATGATGATTTCGATGCGATTGTAAAAGAAAGCAAAGGAAAATTAGAATATGCTTCGCCGAGATATCAAACCAATCTTACTGTGAAATACGGTAAAGAAAGTGGAAGTTATCAAATCAATGGGGTTTTGGGAGACGAGAAGTTTCTTGAAAACAGAACGATGATTGACGGTCGTTACATCAACGAACGGGACAATGAACTGAAACAAAACGTGGCATCTATCGGAAGAATGGCGTGGCGTGATTTGATTCGGGATGGGAACCCGATTGGGAAAGATTTGGAAATCAATGGAACGATGTTCAAAGTCGTTGGTGTTTTCTCTGACCCAGGCGGCGATTGGGATGAGCGGCATATTTCTGTTCCGCTTTCCACCCTTCAGCAGATGAAGAAAAGTTCGGACACCATCAGTACTGTGATGTTAGCTTATGACCCGAAAATGACACCGGATGAAGGTGTGAAATATGGCGATCAACTCGAGAAAAGTATCCGAGCGAGACACCAAATTTCTCCAGAAGACCAACAGGGAATTCGAGTTAATAATAATGCTAAAAATACACAGGATTCTTTTGCATTCTTGTTTGTAATTACAGCCGTTGTAGGATTTATCGGACTTGGAACTTTGCTGGCAGGAATTATTGGAATCAGTAATATAATGGTCTACATTATCAAGGAAAGAACCAAAGAAATCGGTGTTAGGAAAGCCATAGGTGCAAAACCATCGGGAATTGTTGCTTTGATTTTACAGGAAAGTATTGTGATTACAGTGATTTCTGGATTCGTTGGAGTAGGGTTAGGCGTATTAGCTTTGAAATTAATTGGAAATAATCTCGAGGATTTCTTCATCACAGAACCTTCTGTAGGTTGGGGATTGATTGCTGCAGCATTTTTCTGTTTGGTGCTTTCAGGCGCAATTGCAGGATTTGTACCGGCTTATAAGGCTTCGAAAATCAAACCAATTGAAGCGCTGAGAACAGATTAAGTCATAGAGTTTAAGAGTACAAGAATTTGAGAGAACTTGAAAATATAATATTAAAATCATTTATCAATCATCATTAATCATTTATAAACAAAAACGTGAATATACTTTTCAAAAGAGATACCTGGCAGGAGATTTATTATTCCCTTCGGAATAATAAGCTCAGAACGTTTCTTACGATGATAGGCGTGGGTTGGGGTATGTTTTTGTATGTGAGTCTGTTAGGTGCAGCGAAAGGAATGGAAAATGGATTTAATAAATTGTTTTCCGGATTTGCAACCAACTCGATTTTCCTTTGGCCACAAAGTACCAATATTCCTTACGAAGGCTTTGCGAAAGGCAGAAAAATGGACCTTCATCTAAAAGATATAGAATACATCACGAAGAAAATTCCGGAAGTAGATTATATTTCACCACAAAGTGTGAGAGGAAATTTTGGAACAGCTGGAGAGCAGATTTCTAGAAACGGAAAGAAAAATACGTATATGATTACGGGCGATTTTCCGGTTGGTAATCAGATTTCCAAGAAAAAATTATTGTTCGGCAGATATATTAATGATGCAGATATTCAGGCTAAAAAGAATGTGATTGTAATAGGAGAGGAGATTTATAAAAATCTTTTCAATGCCAAGAAAAATGAAGACCCGATTGGAAAATCAGTTAATCTGAAAGGTATATTTTTCAATGTTATCGGTGTTTTCAGAGTTCCGAGAGGTGGCGGGATGGAGAATGACCAGTCGGCTTATATTCCGTTTTCTACGTATTCTGGGATGTATAACGAAGGTGATAAAGTAGGTTTCTTTGCTATTGTTGGAAAACCTAATGCAGAAGCAGCAGTTGTGGAAACCAAAGTGAAAGATGAATTGAAAGCGATTAATCACGTTTCGCCGGAAGATACTAATGCATTCGGAAGTTTCAACCTCGCTAAAGAATTCAAAAAAGTAACAGGCTTTTTGACCGGAATGCAATTGCTGACAATCGTTGTTGGAACTTTAACGATTTTGGCGGGAGTCATTGCCATCTCAAATATTTTATTGATTACAGTAAAGGAAAGAACTAAGGAAATAGGAATCAGAAGAGCTTTGGGAGCAAAACCGGCTGAGGTTAGAAATCAGATCTTGCTGGAAAGTGTGGTGATCACTTTATCGTCCGGAGTATTAGGGTTTTTATCGGGGATTTTCCTGCTCATTATTCTGAATATTGCGACGATGAACAATGATGCATTTCCTTTCAGTAACCCAACTGTGGATTACGGAAACGTATTTTCAGCAATGGGAATTATGATTTTCCTCGGATTGATTATCGGATTGATCCCGGCACAAAGAGCGGTGAAAATCAAACCAATTGAAGCCTTAAGAACTGAATAAAATTAATAATTAACAATTAATCATTTATAATTAAAAACTATATTTCTACATAATGGAAAAGGAAAAAAAGAAATTTACATTCAAGAAAGCGATTTCGATATTTTTGGGATTACTTTTCGTGGTCGCTTTGGTCGGTGGAATCGGTTATCTTATCAAATCCAATTCTGCTGAGAACGAAGTTTTCCTGACCAGGAAACCAAGCATCAAAAATCTGGATGACAAAGTGATGGCAACAGGAAAGATCGAACCTCGCGAAGAAATCGAGATCAAACCCAATATTGCCGGAATCATCCAAAGCATCAACGTAGATGAAGGAGACAAAGTACAAGCTGGACAACTGATTGCAACCATTAGAATTGTTCCTAATATCACCGAAGTTAACAACGCAACAATGCAAGTTAATAATACTCAGATTCAATTAGCAAATGCAAAAGTAAATGTTGACAACCAACAAAAACAATATGAAATGCAAGCGAAATTATACAAACAGGGTGTAATTTCTAAGCAAGAATATATTACGGCCGAGCAACAATTACAAACGACTATTCAACAAAAAAAAATAGCTGTTCAACAACTGAATGCGGCTCAAAAGCAGCTACAAATTGTAAGAACAGGAGCAACTCCGGAATTGCAAAGTATGGCGACCACTCAGGTTCGGGCAAAAGCGGCAGGAACGGTGCTGACCATTCCTGTAAAAGTGGGAAGTCAGGTCATTGAGGCTAACTCTTTCAACGCTGGTACAACAATCTGTTCTATTGCGGACCTTAATTCATTGATTTTTAAAGGAAATATTGACGAAGCTCAGGCTGGAAAATTGAAACAAGGGATGGATATGAGTGTCGTAATTGGTGCTTTGCAAAACAAATCTTTTCCCGGAAAATTAACCTTGATTGCTCCAAAAGGAACTGAGGAAAGCGGAACGATAAAATTCGCTGTAGAAGGTGACGTTTTCAATAAAACTGGAGAATATATCAGAGCCGGATTCAGTGCCAACGGAGAAATTTTATTGAGTTCTAAGAAAAATGCATTACTTTTGGATGAATCATTGATCCAATATGAAAAGGGAAACAACAAATCCTTTGTAGAAGTGAAACAGCCGAATGGTGGTTTCAAAAAAGTGTATGTTAAGCTAGGTTCAAGCGATGGAATCAACGTTCAGATTCTTTCAGGTATCGATAAAAATGCAGAAGTGAAAGTCTGGAATCCTTCTGACAAAGACAAAGAAGAGTTGAAAGACAAAAAGAAATAGACCTTTAATTATAATTGTTAAAAGAATCCGTCTCGTTTTTATAGTGAGACGGATTTTTTTATTTATAATTTGCCGTTGAAAAAACTGATATCAAAGTAGTATTGAACTTCTGTCCCATCTGTTTTCTTGAAAGAATATCGTACTTTTTCTTTATATTCTTTTACAGATTGGGTTTGCATCATCTATGAATTCGTAAGAATATTTGTTTACTTCTTGACTCATAAACGATTTGAACAGTATGTGGTATTTTTAAATCAATGAAAAATCCTGCAGAAGTTGCAGGATTTAAAAGTGTATATCGGCAGAATAATTACATTGGACCTTGTTCATCACCGCCGCTGTCATTAGCATTGATGTCTTTCTTCTTTTTAGGTTGTTCCACTTTTTCACCTTGTCTGAATTTGTAAGTGAAAGAAAGCGCAAATTGTCTTGGTTGCCATTGCATATAATTTTCCGAAGTGAAGTCCCCATTATAATTTACATTTCGCATGGCTCTTGTATTGAAGACATCCTGGATGTTGAAAGAAATAGTTCCGTTACCGCCTAAGACTGTTTTAGAAGCGCCAAAGTTAACAGCATACATAGATTTTCTGTCTAAGCTGGCGGTTTTTCTCGGACCTCCATAAAAACCTTGTACCTGGAAGCTTAATGTCTTATCTAATTTGAAAGTCGAAGTCAATCTAGACCTCATTGACACTCCTTTTCCATCAAATGGTAGAGATTCCTTCATTAGAATTGGGTCGAAATAATCTCCTGTTGTACTGTATCGGAATCCATCCACGTTTCCTAAGAATTTTAACCATTTTGTGGCATCCCAACTGAAGTTAACTTCCAAACCGATCCTGTCGTCAGTACCCACGTTGACTGGTTTTGTATGTATAACATTTTGTATGGCACCGTTAATAGTCTCGGGCTTACTATATGAAATGATTTTTACATCATCAGTTTGATGCCTGTAATAGATAGTGGGATTAATAATAAAGCTTTTTTTGGAAATACTGTAGCCCAATTCGTATGCATCTACATAAGATGGGTTAAGGTCTATATTTCCATCAAAGATGTTAAGGTTGTTATTGTAATTCGGATTTGGGATCATAAAGAAAGAACGCGGTCTGTCTATTCTTCTAGAGTAATTTGCCAGGAATTGATTGTCCTTAGAAATTTCATAACTCAAGAAAATACTTGGGAACAGATTATTGTAATTTTTCTTTTTATTGCTGATTGGAGGTGAGTAATTTTCATCACTGGGATCAAGTAAATTCTGGTAATTGATAGTTACATTTGAAATTTCATCCCTTAGACCCACTTGATAGCCAAGTCTGCCTATTTTGCTTTTGAACTGTAGATAAAATGCATTGAACATTTCTTTGTAATCTGCAGTATAGGAATATAGTCCCAAATAATTAAGTGCAGTATTGCTGGAAGTACTTTCCTGAACCATATTGTTATAGTCATTCTGGTTAATATCCAGCCTATAACCAGCGCTCAAACTAGAGTTTTCACCAATTGGTAATTCGTAATCCGCTTTACCAACCAACGTTTTGTTGATGGTCTTCTGATTAACAATATTCAACAGGTTGAAAGCATTGTTTTTGGTTTCATCGATTCCGGTAAAATTATTTGACCTGTTTCTTTGAAGGCTTAATGCCAATGAAATATTTTGACCTTTGTCATCGAATTTGTGATCTAGTCCAAAATCCCCTTGAAAAGCTAAATTAGAGTTTCTTCCCGTATTCAGCCTTTGAGTAAAGATAGATGTTCCTCCAAAGTATCTTTCATTAGTATCTGTATATCCATTACTGTCATTATTAAAAGTTCTTACAGTACCGGAAGCGTTGACGGATGTCTTCTCGTTGATATCGTAAATTAATCCTGTCGTAGCATTATAGTTTTCCCCTTTGCTTTTTGTAATAGCATCTGTGTTTCTAGTGGAAAGATCATCAGTATTGCCAGTAAAATAATTGATGTCATTTCTATTCGTGTTTTTAGATTCTCGGTATCCACCACCACCATTCACAAACACAGTTAGATCCCCTTTTCTCCAGCTTAGATTGGTATTAAGGTTGGTCTGAGGAAGATATCCGAGAGTCCCGGTAACACTTCCATTAAATCCCGCTTTCTTACTTTTCTTAAGGATTATATTAAGAATACCTGCTGTTCCGCTTGCCTCGAATTTTGAAGAAGGATTGGTGATAACTTCGATTTTTTCAATCTGATCTGCAGGAATACTTTGCAAAGCATTGGCGCCATCATCGATTCCTAATAGAGCAGAAGGTTTCCCGTTGATCAGAAATTTGACATTGCTACTCCCTCTCATAGAAACAGAACCATCTGTTCCGACTTCTACGGACGGAACATTTGTTAAGACATCTTGTAAACTACCCCCTTTGCTCACTATATCCTGCGAAGGGTCATAAGTTTTCTTGTCAAGTTCTACTTTATAGGGTTTTGTAGAAGTTGCAGTGATCACTACCCCCTGGATGTCTGTTGTGTTGGTTAGATTGGCTTTTCCATTGGAAACGATCACGAAAGGTGCAAGAATTCCAGCTTTTTCCACCCAGATTGTTTGGGTGAATTTTTTATAATCGACAGCTTCTATACTTACATCATAACTGCCAGGCGCCAATTCCAATTTATAATTTCCATCTGCATCCGCTAAGGCGGCATCACTCAATTGTGAGTTTTGCTGATTTTTAAAAGTGATGGATGCGTATCCAACTCCACCATTTGTATCTTTTACGTTTCCAGAAATATTCACTTTTTGCTGAGCCATTATGAAGCTTGCTGCTCCAATGGTTAATGCCAGACCAAAGATTTTTTTCTGAAGTACACTTCGTACAATTTCCGTTCGTTCCATTCTTAGTTTATTTTTCGCTTTTTGCTCTTTATTTTATTTGTTTGCTGTTAAGCCAGTCTTGATAAGCTTTTGCATTTTTAGCATGTTCAGCATCATTGTCTGTGAATTTATGATAACCAAATCTCGCTGGATCGGCGCACATAAAAATATAATTATTGTTTTCGGCTTCCAAAACAGCATCCAGAGAGTTTTTATCAACAATACAAATTGGCCCTGGCGGAATTCCCTTGTTCGCATAAGTATTATATGGTGAAGGCTCTTTCAAGTATTTGTAATAAACTCTTTTGATTTGCTGTGTAAAATTGCTTGCTTTGTTCACGGCATAAATCACCGTTGGGTCACTTTGCAATTTCATTCCTTTCTTATATCGATTGATATAAAGTCCCGCAATCGTTCTTTGCTCATCGGGTTTTCCGCCAGATTCTTTGTAAACGATTGAGGCTAATGCGTAGATCTGATCTCTTGTCAAACCGGATTGTTTTTCTTTTTCAATTCTTTCTGCGGTCCAAAAATCCTTATAATCATTTTCAAATTTGTCAAAGAATTCTTTTGGTGTCACTGTCCAGAAAAAATCATAAGTGTTGTTGAAGAAATATTTCTTAAGATCTTCTGCGTTTTTGTAACCTTTATTGATGGCGATTTCGTCAAGCTTTTTAACGAATTTAGCAGAATCGGTTTCTGTTTTTTTTGAAACTCGTCCAACCATTTGATAGACATCATCAAAATCTTTGATTCTGAACGAATTCGGGGTTTGATTTCCTGCCAGGATCATATTCACGATTTCCCGGTTGTTCATTCCTGGTTTCAGCTCATAACGTCCTGGTTTATAGTTTTTACCAAGATTTTTATCTTCAGCAATACTTGTGAAGTAATCTTTGTTTTTGATAAAAGGCGAGATCGAATCCAAAATTTGCTGAGGTTTAGCATTATGCGGAATCAAGACAAAACCTTCTTTTTCAATATTATTTCCAAGATATTTATTATAAAAACGAATCCCGAAAAATCCCAGGATCGCGATGATTATAACAAATATGATAAGAATTGTTTTTTTCATAGTTTAATTTAAAATTGAGTAATAGCTATTTTTAGTAGGATTAAATTTCCAAATCTCTCAAACACTAAAACTCTCAAACCCAAATCTCTCCTTTAAATACCTGGACAGCCGGACCTTCAAGCCAAATATTTTGAAAACCGTCTTCATTTTTTTCAGCATAGACTTTTAAGCTTCCACCCATTACTTTGATTCCAACAAACGTTTGATTATTATTTTTCATAAAAGTTAAAGCCGCAGCAGTAACTCCGGTTCCGCAACTGTAAGTTTCATCTTCCACCCCACGTTCATAAGTTCTCACAAAAATCTCCTTGTCAGAGATTTTTTCAACGAAGTTGACATTGATTCCTTCCTGTTTATAAGTTTCGGAATTTCGGATTTCGTTACCGTTTTTGTAAACATTATAATTATTTAACATTTCAACGTATTTGACATAATGCGGAGAACCTGTATTCAAAACAAAATCATTTCCGTCTGTGTCAATAGTTTTTACATCACCCATTTTCAACCTGATGATTCCGTTTTTGATTTCAGCTTCATGGATTCCGTCAATGGCAGTAAAAATTGTTTTATCCTCAATAATATCCAAAAAATGAGCAAATGCGACCGAACAACGAGCGCCATTGCCACAAAAACTTTTGGAGCCGTCAGAATTGTAATAATCCACTTCAAAATCAACATCCTTTGCGGAATTAATTTTAATCAATCCATCCGCGCCAATTCCAAATCTGCGGTCACAAAGCTTTTGTATGTTTTCGATAGAAAGATCATCCCATTCTCCTAAACGGTTGTCTATCATTACAAAATCATTTCCTGTTCCTTGATATTTATAAAATTTCATTATTTATTTGTCTGATATTTAATTGTTTATTGTGATTTTTCTATTCCAAAATCAAGCCAGTAAAAATACTTCTTTTAAAATAATTCAGCCTTGATATTTGTTATTTAAATTCACTCTAAATCTCAAAAAAATTCCATTCAAAATAATAGAAATTCTCAATCTCTCCATATTAATATTTTTTAATAATATATAGCTATCTTTGTTTATTGAAAAATGAAAGAAGACCAGTTACTCGCTCTCATCATAAAGGCTAGAGATAAGAACCAAAAGGCTCAGACACAATTGATTAATCTATTTTGGGTTGATGTCTTTTCTTTTGTGATGAACAGAGTGAAGGATGAAAATGATGCAGATGAGATCACGGTTTCGGTATTTTCAAAAGTCCTTAACAAGCTGGATCTATTCGACCCTAATTTTCAATTCAAGACTTGGATTCTGACAATTGCTCAAAATACCATCATCGATTTCTGGAGAAGAAAAAGCCGGGAAAACGAAGATGCAAGCGACGGATTGGAAAATGTAAAGAACGAGTTTGCAAGGTCGCCCGAGGAATTACTGATTTCTGAAGAAGACCAGCAAAAGATCATTAAAATCATAGAAACAATGGATGCTAAAAATCAAGATATCATCAGATTGAGATTTTTTGAGGAAAGAAGCATCAAAGAAATAGCGGAAGAACTCAATCTTTCCGTAGCCAACACAAAAGTGAGAATAATGCGCGCCAAAAAAATTCTGGCCGAATTGTTAAAAAATGATAATGAAGATTTTTGAATTTCTAAATTCCTGAATCTCTAAATCTTTAATTGAATAATGGAAGAAACAGTTACTCAAAAACCCAAATGGATTCGTGTAAAACTGCCAACAGGTAAGAATTACAGAGAACTGAGAAATTTGGTTGATAAATATAAACTGAACACAATTTGCCAAAGTGGAAGCTGTCCAAATATGGGCGAATGTTGGGGCGAAGGAACGGCGACGTTTATGATTCTTGGAAATATCTGCACAAGAAGCTGTGGTTTTTGTGGTGTTAAAACCGGGAAACCAATGGACGTGAACTGGGACGAACCTGAAAAAGTAGCCCGTTCTATCAAATTAATGAAAATTAAACACGCTGTTTTGACTTCGGTTGATAGAGATGATTTGAAAGATATGGGCTCGATTCTTTGGGCTGAAACGGTAAATGCAGTTCGCAGAATTTCCCCCGGAACTACGATGGAAACTTTGATTCCGGATTTCCAAGGTTTGACAAAACATTTGGACAGATTAGTTGAAGTAGCGCCGGAAGTGATTTCTCATAATATGGAAACCGTAAAACGTTTGACAAGAGAAGTAAGAATCCAAGCGAAATACGAACGTAGTTTAGAGGTTCTTAGATATCTGAAAGAGGCAGGGCAAAATCGCACAAAAACTGGAGTAATGCTTGGTTTAGGAGAAACTAAAGATGAAGTTTTCCAGACGATTGAAGATATCAGAAATGCCAATGTTGATGTAATTACGTTAGGTCAATATCTTCAGCCAACGAAAAAACATCTTCCTGTGAAAAGTTTCATAACGCCAGAGGAATTTGATGAATTCGGAGATTTTGCAAGAAGTTTAGGCTTCCGTCACGTGGAAAGTTCGCCTTTGGTAAGAAGTTCTTATCACGCTGAGAAACATATTCATTAAAAATTAATTTTCGATTTATAAATAACAAAGACTCCTATATGGAGTCTTTTACTTTTGGTTCTACGGGCTGTACCTTATCAGTTTGATTCATTTGTTCCACTTGCTGCGGAATGAACATCATGTAAGCAAAATACCCTAAAAGAAATAAAACAACAATAATTATAATTGCCATCATTGGACCTTTGTTGGTCTCGCTGTCTCGTTTTGGAATATCTGGTCTCATAATTTATTTTTATTGTTAATATATCAAAACTGATGCCTGATTATTTTTGAATTTTACCAACTATGTATTTCGATTAAATTTATTTTTAATAATAAAAAATTAGGGGTTTGTATTTCAATTTTTATAATTAATTCAAATTAACCCTTTATATTTGCAGGGTTAATTAAAATATGAAATCGTTTTATTTTTTAGTTTGTAAAAGTGACCAAATAAAATAAACGATTCCAATATGACCATTAAAAAAATAAATACCTACATATGAAAATTGAAAAACGCTGGATTATATCATTCGTGATTATTAGTATCATTTCAATTGCTGCACTTTTCTGGCCGGAGCAAACTTCTTTGCCAAAACCTGGAACTTTTTTAGGAGAAGATAGTATCGTAGGTTCGGATGTTGCTTGGATTCTTGCTTCATCTGGTTTGGTTTTGCTGATGACACCGGGACTATCCTTTTTTTATGGCGGAATGGTCGGGAAAAAGAATATGATTTCAACAATGTTGCAAAGTTTCATTGCACTTGGCGTGATTAGTATTGTTTGGGTTGTTGTAGGATTTAGTTTGTCGTTTGGAGATTCGATTGGGATTACAATTAATGGTGAACATTACGGTTTGATAGGAAATCCGACGTCATATTTATTTTTTAACAATGTTGGGGTTTTGCCTCATAGTCAGATGGCTTCTACGATTCCATTTGTTTTGTTTGCATTATTTCAAATGAAATTTGCAGTGATTACACCGGCTTTGATAACAGGTTCATTTGCAGAAAGAGTAAGATTTATTTCTTATTTGCTGTTTATGGTTTTGTTCAGTTTGATAATTTACACACCGCTTTGTCATATGGTTTGGCACCCGGACGGTTTATTGAATAAATATTTTGGAGTTAAGGATTTTGCGGGAGGAACAGTCGTTCATATGAGCGCAGGATTTGCTGCTTTGGCTGGGGCAATGATGATTGGAAAAAGAAAAAATCCACATCATGAACCATCGAATATTCCATTTGTGATATTAGGGACAGGAATGCTTTGGTTTGGCTGGTTTGGTTTCAATGCTGGTTCAGCTTTGTCTGCTAATGCAACTGCTGCAATGGCATTTGGAACAACAACCGTAGCTTCTGCAACCGCAATGTTATCTTGGATTTTCTTTGATAGAGTCAATGGACGCAAAGTTTCTGCTTTAGGTGCTTGTATTGGTGCTGTTGTCGGATTGGTTGCGATTACACCGGCTGCTGGTTTTGTAACGATTCCTCACGCTATTTTCATCGGATTCATTTCTGCGATTGTCTCGAATCTAATGTGTAATTGGAAAAGACTGAAAAAAATTGACGATACTTTGGATGTTTTTGCTTGTCACGGCGTTGGTGGGATCATGGGAATGATTTTGACGGCAATCTTGGCTCAAGGAGAAAATGCAAGTCTTCTTCACGGTGGGTTTGAAGTATTTGCTCATCATATGATGGCTTTGGTGCTGGTTTCAGCTTTTACATTTTTGGGAAGTATTGTTCTTTATAAACTGACGGATATGATAATCCCGCTTAGAGTTGCCGAAGACTCGGAAAATATTGGTCTTGATTTGTCGCAGCACGATGAAAGCTGTATTTAATTAGAAATTTGATTTTGTTTTGATATGAAGAGAACCTCGTTTGTTTTTTTACAGCGGGGTTTTTCTATTTTATTAATGATAAACTCATGATATAATTCTTGAATTTTATGCCATAAATAGAACTTAAATCCGCCAAAAAAGCCCTAAATTCGTGTCTTAAAATTTTTGAAATGACGAAATTCGGAGTTGATGCGGCCAGTTTTTATGTGCCTTCTTTATATTTAGAAATCAAAGACCTTGCAGAGAAAAGAGGAATAGAACCAGCAAAATTGGAAAACGGTTTAGGCTTGCATAAAATGGCTTTGCCTGATATTCACGAGGATGCAGCGACTTTTGCAGCGGAAGCTTTGCTAAAATTAATTCAAGATTATAACATCAATCCGAAAGAAATATCAAGAGTTTACCTTGGTACAGAGAGTGCTTTGGATGCTGCTAAACCAACTGCAACTTACGCAGTTCAAATGGTGGAAGAATTGCTAAGCGGGGAATTTGGGGAAAGAAGTTTCAAAAACTGTGACGTTGTTGATATGACTTTTGCCTGCGTTGGCGCTGTTGATGCACTACATAATTCACTAGATTTTGTTAGAGCAAATCCTACTAAAAAAGCAATTGTCATCGCCAGCGATTATGCAAAATATGAGTTGGCTTCTTCCGGAGAATATACGCAAGGCGGTGGAGCGGTTGCGCTTTTGGTTTCTGCCAATCCAAGATTGATTGAGATTGATAACAATTGGGGCGTTGCCACAGAAAGTGTTTTCGATTTCTTTAAACCGAGACGTCATCATTCTAAATCTGAATTTAATTCCGCACCAGAAAATTATCCAGACAAAATCGAAGTTTTTACAGACGAGCCTGTATTTGATGGACAATATTCTAATGTTTGTTATCAGGACAGAATTCGTGAAGCTTATCAGCATTATAAAGAACAGACTTTTACCGTTAGACCTTACGAGGATTGGAGATATTTGATTTTCCACTTGCCTTATGCATTCCACGGAAAAAGAGTTTTTACCGAGATTTATAGTATAGAAAATAATCTTGATTTTTCTGATGCTGAGAAACAAAAAGCAATTGCAAAATCTGAAGATTATATCAATTTCATTAATGAAAAAATTGAGAAATCTCAAAGAGCTTCTTCCGAAATCGGAAATATGTATACGGCATCTATTTTTATGGCGTTGTTGTCTGCACTACAAACTTCGTTTAACGAAAATGAAGATTTAACAGAGAAAGAAATTGGTTTCTTAGCTTACGGAAGTGGTTCAAAATCAAAAGTTTTTGTGGGAAAAATCTCTCCTGAATGGAAATCTGTCGTGGAAAAATGGAACGTTTTCGAAAGCTTGAAAAACAGATTAGCAATTGATTTCGAAACTTATGAAAAACTACACCGTAAACAATTGGATTTTTCTGTGAACCCGAGTTATAAAGGATTTGGATTGACAAGAGTTGAGAAAGAAAGTCCGGTTCTCAAAGGCGCAAGATATTATTCTTACCAAAAATAAAATTCTATAAACAGAATATAAAAATCGAAGACGAGCAAATAATCATTTGCTCGTCTTCTTTTTGAAAATATCTATAACTAACTATTTAACTCAAATTAATTTTTTGTTCTGAAAGATTTTTGGCGTCACACCTTCCATTTGTTTGAAAACCCGGATGAAATAATTTGTATCCGAAAATCCTGTACTGAAAGCCACTTCACTTACCGAATTATTATGAATCAGCATTTCTTTCGCTCTCTTAATTCTCTCTTGAATGATAAACTCATTTGGTGAAATTCCCAATTCTTCTTTGAACATTTTGAAGAAATTAGATTTGCTGACATAAGCCATTTTTGCAATTGCATCAATGGATAGTTTTTGATGTAGATTTTTCTTGATATAATCTGCAACAAAACCAATTCTTGATTTGTTTTTCAAAGTGTTTTTCTCGACCAGATTTCTTGCCTGCGTTTGCATCAGTCTTATCAAAAGCTCCTTCAAAGCAAAATCAGCAATCACATCTTTATAAGAATTATCGTCCATTGCAATTCTCATAATATTATTGGTTGCGGAAGCCAAAGCTTTACTATTAAGGAGATAAAATTCCTCCAAAGAAATGTTCCATTGCGAAGAATCGTCCACTTTTTTTGCATTGAAGTTCAAAAGGTCGAGCGATTCCTGTACAAATTCCGGATTCAAAGTCAACGAAATACATTGCGAAGCATCTTTATCAGCATCAGGAAAATCAATAACCATTGTCTCTCCGGGCGCAACCAGAACACTTTCTCCAGGCAGATATTCGAAGTAATTGCTTTTATCCTGGAGTTTCATCCATTTCTTTCCTCTCAACATTCCCGTAAAAGCCAGATGCTCAAAATGCAATTTCACATCATATGCACTCTGATGCGTCTCATAGATACTGAATTCACAATTATTTAAACTGAACTTGGTTTGATTTTCCACCAATGTGTTCAGTTTATTTTCCTGTGTCAGATTAGGTTTGTTAAGTTGAAAATGATTTGGATTCATTACTCAAGATTTTTATAACATCTTGTTTCTCAAATATAACAAATTTAAAATTACGACCAAACATAATTTTTTCTTAACATAATTATAAAGAATCTTAAAAGTAGGATTTTACTATTTTTTTGGAGAATTGTGCTATTCTGTTTATTTAATGTCTGGTTAACTTAGCCTTAATCAAATGTTAACTGATTATTAATTCAAAACAAATATTATTATGAGCACAACAGTAGAAAAACAAAACTCGACCACTTTAGCTTGGCCAGAATTCAAAGCTAAATATGATAATTACATCGGTGGAAAATTTGTACCATCGGCTGGTGGACAATATTTTGATGTGGTTTCTCCGATTGATGGAAAAGTATTTACTCAGGCTGCGCATTCCAACAAAGAAGATTTGGAAGCAGCGGTTAATGCAGCTTCAGAAGCTTTCAAAACTTGGAAAGATACTTCTCCAACAGAACGTAGCATTATTCTGAACAAAATCGCAGACAGAATCGAAGAAAATTTAGAATACATCGCAACTGTGGAAACCATAGACAATGGAAAAGCGGTAAGAGAAACTTTGGCTGCGGACATTCCTTTGGCAATTGACCATTTCAGATATTTTGCTTCAGTTATCAGAGCTGAGGAAGGTTCGCATAACGAGTTGGATAAAGACACCGTTTCATTAATCGTTCACGAACCGCTTGGAGTAATCGCACAAATCATCCCTTGGAATTTCCCAATCCTAATGGCTGTTTGGAAACTAGCTCCAGCCTTGGCAGCAGGAAATTGCGTGGTTCTGAAGCCAGCAGAAAGCACGCCAATTTCTATTATGGTTTTGATGGAATTGATTGGAGATTTGCTTCCGGCAGGTGTTGTAAACATCGTGAATGGTTTCGGGGCAGAATTAGGAAGAGCTTTGGTAACCAATCCAAAAGTGAACAAAGCAGCATTCACAGGCTCTACAGCTACAGGTCGTTTGGTAATGCAGTATGCGACTGAGAATATCATTCCTGTGACGTTGGAATTGGGAGGAAAATCGCCTAACATTTTCTTCAATTCAGTGATGGATGCTGACGACGAATTCCTGGATAAAGCCATCGAAGGCGCCGTTCTTTTTGCATTGAATCAAGGTGAGATCTGTACTTGTCCGTCAAGATTATTGGTTCAGGAAGATATCGCTGATGCTTTCATCGCAAAAGTGATTGAAAGAACCGAAGCCATTAAAGTTGGAAATCCACTGGACAAAACGGTAATGATGGGTGCACAGGCTTCTAAGATCCAAAAAGACAAAATCGAAGGCTACCTGAAACTCGGTAAAGAAGAAGGCGCAGAAGTTCTGACAGGTGGAGAAGCCAATCACATCGAAGGTCTGGAAGGTGGTTACTACATCAAGCCAACCATTTTCAAAGGAAATAACAGAATGAGAATCTTCCAGGAAGAGATTTTTGGTCCGGTGGTAGCATTCACGACTTTCAAAGATGAAGCGGAAGCTTTAGAGATTGCCAACGATACGATTTATGGTCTTGGAGCTGGCGTTTGGACAAGAGATGCGCATCAGTTGTATCAGATTCCACGTCACGTTCAGGCGGGTAGAGTTTGGGTCAATCAGTACCACGCATATCCTGCTGGAGCGCCTTTCGGAGGTTACAAGCAGTCCGGAGTTGGTAGAGAAAATCACAAAATGATGCTCGACCACTACCGTCAAACCAAAAATATGCTGATATCTTACAATAAGAATAAGCTAGGTTTCTTTTAAAACACTTTTTCTATATATGGCGTGTCCGTCGCCTTGGCAAATTCCAGGGCTACGGTCGGGCTTTTCAGGGTTGCTCCGCCTTTGGTGGATCCAGTGCTGCATTTCATTTCGCACTTGCTCGTTCCTCGCAAGCCTTACAATCCCTCACGCAAATGGCACATTAGACAGACATTGGAACATCAAATAACAATAAAAACAACAATAATTAACCATATTAAAAAGTAAATTATGATTCCAAAAACAATGAAAGCGGCAGTCGTGCAAGGTTACGGACAGCCATTGAAAATTATGGAAGTTCCGGTAAGAGAACCCGGACGCTATGAAGTATTAGTAAAAGTAATTGCCTGTGGCGTTTGCCATACAGATTTGCACGCTGTAGACGGTGACTGGCCTGCAAAACCCAAAATGCCTCTGATTCCGGGACACGAAGGTGTAGGAATTGTAGTGGCTTGCGGTCCGGAAGCGATGGTGAAAGAAGGCGATGCAGTAGGTGTTCCTTGGTTGTATTCGGCTTGTGGATGCTGCGATTATTGTATCACAGGATGGGAAACATTATGTGAAGCTCAGCAAAACGGAGGCTACAGCGTAGATGGCGGATTTGCAGAATATGTGATTGCAGATTCCAGATATGTAGGACATTTGAAAGATAATGTGAACTTTCTGGAAATCGCTCCGATTCTTTGTGCCGGTGTAACAGTTTACAAAGGTCTGAAAGAAACCGAAACAAAACCCGGCGAATGGGTAGCTATTTCCGGAATCGGCGGATTAGGACACGTTGCTGTACAATATGCAAAAGCAATGGGAATGCACGTTGCGGCGATAGATGTTGCAGATGATAAATTGGAATTGGCTAAAAAACTAGGTGCAGATTTAGTCGTTAATGCAAAAGAAACCGACCCGGGAGAATATCTTCACAAAGAAGTTGGAGGAATGCACGGTGCTTTGATTACCGCTGTTTCTCCAATTGCTTTCAAACAAGGGATAGATGTTCTCAGAAGAAAAGGGACTATTGCACTCAACGGTCTGCCGCCAGGTTCTTTTCCATTACCGATTTTCGAGACTGTTCTTAAACGAATTACGGTGAGAGGTTCTATTGTTGGAACCAGAAAAGACTTGCAGGAAGCGCTTGATTTTGCGAACGAAGGTTTGGTGAAAGCAACAGTCACTTCTGCAAAACTGGAAGATATCAATGAGGTATTTGACAAAATGAAAGCCGGACAAATCGATGGACGTATTGTTCTGGACATCGCTGGACAAAATTAATTTATTGTTATTTGAGTTTTTAAGCCCGGCAGATTTTGTTTGTCGGGTTTTTGTTAAATTAAGGATATTTGCTTTGAACACTAAGTCCACAAAGTTTTAAATTTATCAAGTTCACAAAGCCACTTCGTTTAGATAAGATTTGTGTTCTTATTTAAGTTTTACGCCTTTGTGAACTTAAAATATACACAATAATTGTGAATAAAATACTTTGTGACCTTTGTGTTCAAAAAGATATTTGTGAAAATTAATCATTAATTTTAAAAGAAAAATATGGAAACCAAAGATAAAATCTCAAGACTTTCCGTAACGGAAAAAGCTTTGGAAGTCATTTGGGAACTGGAAAAGAAACACGGCGAATTGATGTTCTATCAAGCAGGCGGTTGCTGTGAAGGAACGCAGCCACAATGTTTCGAAAAAGGTGGTTATTTCCCAAGAATGAATGACGCAATGATTGGAACTATCAACGGTCACGAGTTCTGGATAGACCGCGACCTGTTCGAATATTGGCAATATTCTCATTTCACTCTGGATGTTCTGGACGGCTGGGGACCTGGTGGATTTTCTCTGGAAACGCCTTTAGGCAAAACCTTCAAAGTTCATTACAGATTGTTCACACCGGAAGAACTGGAAAATCTGGAACCTGTGAAGCGCAGTGAATAGTTTGTTTAAGATTTAGGAAGCCACGAAGTGGCGAAATGTCGGTAGAAATATATGTCTGCTATCAAAAGGTGCGAAGCACCGACATCTGAATTATCCCAACGAATTGCCAACTAGCCCCGATGGAAACGGCATCCTTTTTTGTTTTCTGATTCTCATTTCTATCGATTGACAAATGTTCTGAAAACAAAAAAGATATAGTGGACAGCGGGAAATAGCTCCTGAAAAATTATGCAGTTTCGGTTTTCACAAACTTCGAAACAATCATACTGGCGAGGATATTCCCAACGGAATTGAGAACCGTAGCCAAAGGGTCAACCAAAGTCCCGATAATGATAACCGCCGGAACTACATCAGGTGGGATTTTGTAAACCGAGATCATCAACATTTCCCCAATGTAACCTCCATTCGGGATTCCGCCAGCGACTGCGCTTACGAAAATGGTGATTCCGAGAGCCATAATGAGATTCATTGGTTCGAAGAAATTCCAGCCAAGTAATTGAAAAGCGACATAAATCTTGATAATCGATGAAATGGAAGAACCGTTTTTGTGAATAGTTGTTCCAATCGGGATGACAACATTGGCTATAGAAGCGGGTATGCCCATTCTTTTGGCAGATTCAATTGCAACAGGCATCGTCGCCAAACTACTGCAAGTACTAATCGCTGTTGCAGTTGGTAGAAGACTTTCTTTCCAAAATGCTTTTACGCCATTTCCTCCTTTCCAAATGAAAGCATAAAGACTGAAAAACACGATGAAATAAATAGTTCCTGTGATGTAATATAATCCCAAAGGTTTGGCATAAAATCCGAAAAGTTGAGGCCCGATGGTTCCGACTTGGTAAGCGAAATAAGCGCCCAATCCAATTGGAGCGACTTTCATTATCAATAACAAAAGCTGTTTCATCACTTCGTTTCCGGACAGGATGAAGTTTTGAAATGGCCTCCCTTTTTCTCCTGATTTTCTAATTGAAATCCCAACTAAAAAGGAAAAGACTAATAATGCCAGCATATTTTGTCTTGAGAACAAATGGTAAAACTCGCTGACAGTGAAGAATCCTACGATTTGGTCATTAATGCTAGAATTATTCTGAAGATTTTCTGATATGGTTTCGCTGACGTTGTTCGGAGTTTCGGTTGGAAAAAAATAAACCATTATGATACAAAACGTAGCCGAAATCAATATGAAACTTAAGAAAGTCAATGCCATTGTTCCGATGATCTTGCCCAATTGATTCTGTTGTTCGATGCCCGAAATGGCGGAAACAATTGCGAAAAATACCAATGGAATAACTGTTACAAACAACAGATTCAGGAAAATATCACCAATTGGTTTCAGATAAGTCACAAAATCCGGTGCGAAAATCCCAACAAGACTTCCGATGAAAATCCCGATGAGAAGCAGGATGATGTTGCTGTAGTTTTTCCAGAAAGACGATTTCATTCCCAAGTTTTAATCAAAGATAATTAATTCTTAATGCAAATAAACTTGTTTATTCCTTAATCAAACAAACAATTAAGAATTGAAGAATCTGATTTTATATTGAAGTTTAAGAATTGACGAGGCAATTTTATTAAGAAAATTCAGTTCTTAACTCCTTAATGTTGAATTTAATTTCCGAGATTTGTCTCTATGAAAACAGCTGTTTTAATCACCATCGGCGATGAGATTCTCTCGGGCAATACCATAGATACCAATTCCAATTTTATTGCAACCCAGCTCAAAGACATTGGGATAAAAGTGCTTTCTATTTTTACAATTCCAGATGAGGAACAAGCAATTGTTTCCACTTTAGGAAAAGCTTTCGATATGGCAGATGTGGTTTTCACAACTGGCGGATTGGGACCGACAAAAGATGATATTACCAAAAAGGCTTATGCTGACTTCTTCGAAGATGAAATGATTTTCTCCGACGAAATCTATGAACATCTCAGAACTTACCTCGAGAAAAGAAACCGACTTTGGATTCTGGAACATAACAAAGACCAGGCGATGGTTTTGTCCAAGGCAAAAATTTTTCTCAATTATTTTGGAACTGCGCCTTGTATGATTTTAGAGAAAAAAGGAACTTATTGTTTCAGTTTGCCGGGTGTTCCGTACGAAGTGAAACCTTTGGTCAAAGATCAGATTATTCCTTTCTTGAAGGAAAAATTATTACTCGACCATATCGTAACCAGAATTGTTTCTGTGGTTGATATTCCAGAAAGTATTTTGTCAGAAACGATTGAAGAATGGGAATTGGCTTTACCAAAACACATCAGTTTATCTTACCTGCCAGTTGGAACAAGAGTGAAATTGAGATTAATAGCTTCCGGAACTTCTCAGGAATTGCTGAATGCAGAACTGGAAAACGAAATCACAAAGTTATTTCCGTTGATTGGAGAAAATATCATCGCGACCCAGGAAGATAAAATCGAGAAAATTCTTGGCGAATTATTAACGGACAAAAAGCTGACAATCTCAGTTGCGGAAAGTTGCACAGGCGGAGAATTGGCTCATTTGATAACGTCAGTTTCCGGAAGTTCCGGTTATTTCTTGGGAAGCGTTGTAACTTATGCCACACAAAAGAAAGTCGACCTTTTGAAAGTCAATGCAAAAACTGTTGAAGAATTCACAGTCGTTAGCGAACAAGTCGCTTCGGAAATGGCGACTGGTTGTCAGAATTTATTCAAGACTGATATTGCAGTTTCTACAACTGGTGTTGCTGGCCCATCAAAAGGCGAAGACGGAAAAGATGTAGGAACGGTTTTTTATACCATCAGAATTGGTAATGAAGAAGTGACCTCCAAATTATTTCTTCCGCACTTGGAAAGAATCGATTTTATGCATTTCGTTTCGCAAAAAGTTCTGCAGGATATTGTTTCATTACTCATCAAAAAATAAAAAGACGGCTCAAAAGGCTGTCTTTAGTCTAATATCTAATTTTTATTTTAGAATTTCTTTCAGGAATAATAATGTGTGATTCCACGCACGTTTTGCCATTACTTCGTTATAATCTGGCGCATCCGGATTGGTAAATGTATGCGTCGTATTAGCATAGGTAATAATTTGCCAATCTGCTTTGCTCTCATTTAATTCTTTTACAAAAGCATCATAATGTACTTGAGGGACACTTCTGTCATTAGCAGGATGTTCTACCAAAACCTTGGTCGTGATGGGATTATTTGGTCTTTCAGGATCCTTATACAGACCACCATGAATCGAAATTACGCCAACAACCGGAAGATTTCCTCTTGCCGCTTCCAAAGCACCCGTTCCACCAAAACAGTAACCGATTACTGCGATTTTGTCCACGTTGGCACCAGCTTTTTTCAGTTCTTCCAAAGCCAGAGAAATTCTCTTTTGGTAAAGATTGAAATCTTTTTTGTAAGTATTTGCAAGTCTAGCCGCATTTTCGTTGCCTGCCGGAAGATTGCCTTCTCCATAAATATCAGCGATAAAAGCAATGTAACCTTGTTTCTCTAATTCAAAAGCTGCATTTTTTGCTTCTTCATCGATGCCTTTCCAAGCCGGTAAAATTAAAACTCCTGGAAGTTTTTTTCCTGCATTGGAAGTTACCATTCCTAACAGTTTTTGCTCGCCATCTTTGTAAGAGACAGTCTTTAATTTTTGAGAAAATGCTATCTGAATTCCCAAAAAGAGACTTAATAACGTGATTGAAATTTTCATAAAGGATGTTTCTATTATTGATTTGTATTGGATTTTAAAGTTTTGAATAAGTTCATCAAAAATACAAAAATACTGAAAACAACAAGCTGTAAACCGACATAATGCCAACCGCCAGATTCCCAACATTTCAATCCGATAAAAGTTCCGATGGCTCCGCCGGCAAAATAGGAAGTCATATAAATGGTGTTGATTCTGCTGTTCGCTTTTTGGTCTAATCTGTAAATCAGAGCAACGTTTGTCACCTGAATGGATTGAACACCAACATCGATAAAAATAACCGCTAAAATAATTGATAATAAATAGCTTGGAAACAGAAAGATAATAACCGAGCCAGCTAACAAAATGACACTTGCAATCAACTGTGTTTTGCCAGAACCGCCTTTGTCAGACGCTTTTCCAATCATTGGTGCTACTAAAGCACCCGCAATTCCCAGCAATCCGAAAAGTCCGATTGTGTCGGAACTGTAATTGTAAGGTTTTTCTACAAGCAGAAATGTGAGTGTTGTCCAAAATGAACAAAAAATCGAGAATGCAATTCCGCCCATCAAAGCGTATAATCTGAGTTGTGGAAATCTTTTTAACTGATAAAATGATGACGAAATCAATTTAAGATAAGAATCACTGAAGGTTGGTTTGACGCTCGGCAACTTAAGATAAACAAAAGCCAAGGAGAAAATCGTAAATCCGGCCGAAATGTAATACACCATTTTCCAGTTGCTCCATTCGGAAATATAACCGCTGAAAACTCTTGCCATCAGAATTCCAACTAGAATTCCGGTAAAGATGATTCCAACATTTTTTCCTTTTTCGTTGCCAGATAATTCAGCTGCCATTGGTAAAATCACCTGCGCTGCAACGGCAGTCAAACCAAGCAATAAGCTGAATAAAAAGATGAAATAGTAATTGGAAACAAGCCCGATTCCTGCAAGAATACATAATAATATAGCCAGTAAAATCAGAATCAGTTTTTTACGATTGACCTTGTCGCCGAGTGGAACTAAAGTCAATAATCCTGCACCGTAACCGACTTGTCCCAAACCGACCATAATTCCCATTTTACTTTCTGTGACTTTGAAAGTTTCTGCAATCTGATGCAAAATCGGTTGTGCGTAGTAGATATTGGAAACACAGATCCCTGCTACGACAGCCATTCCGAGAACCTGAGATTTGGAAAGTTGAGATTCTAGGCTTAAAGAAATGTCGCTCATTATTTTAAAAATTCTTTGACAGGTTTGATGAATTGCTCAAAAACTTCGATGTGAGGCAAGTGTCCTACATTGTTGATTTCTACCAATTTTGAGCCTATTATTTTTTGTTGCGTGGCTTTGCCGAGCAAGTCGTAACGTCCCATTGATTCAGCCACTTTTTTATCTTTCACATTGGCTTTTCCAATTGCTGTTCTGTCTCTTGTCCCGATGATTAAAAGCGTGGGAACATTCAGGTTTTGAAATTCATAAACCACAGGTTGCGTAAAAATCATATCTGAGGTTTTAGCATTCACGAGAGCGACTTTCGAATAATCCGGAGCTTTTGTCCAGCCTGTTAAGAGATAAACCCATTCGTCATATTCAGGTTTCCATTGGTTGTCGTAATAGAAATTATTTTGATATTTTTTGGTGGATTCATAATCTGCTTTCAGTTCGGTTTCGTAATTTTTATCAATAGAAGTGTAAGGAGCAACCAGCTTCCAGTCTTCCAGTCCAATAGGATTTTCTAAGATTAATTTCTCAACCATTTCAGGATACATCAATGAAAATCTTGTCGCCAGCATTCCGCCCATCGAATGTCCAAGTAGATATATTTTATCCAACTTCAATTCATCCAAAACAGCTTTTGTATTCTGCGCCAATTGTTGAAAAGTAAATTGATATTCCGTCGGTTTTGATGATTTTCCAAATCCAATCTGGTCAGGAACAAGGACCCGAAATCCTTCTTTCGTCAAAGCCTCAATCGTCGTTTTCCAATAAGCACCATTGAAATTTTTGCCATGGAGCAGAACGACTGTTTTTCCGTTCGGTTTTTCTGGTTGGATGTCCATATACGCCATTTTCAAATCCTGATTCTGATTTTTGAAATTCAGAAAATGAACGTCATAAGGATAATCATAATTCGTCAGCATAATATCCAAAACAGGACGGTTTTGAGCCGACAAATATTGAATTGATAATATTAAAAATGCTAATATTTTTAAAAATTTCATAGTCTGATTTTAGAAATTAATTGTTCGGAAGCGGTTTGTACTTTTCATAAAACCAAAGCAGTCCACACAAATAAACAGAATGCAACAATTGTGCTTCTATCGCACTCCAGTTTTCGATGGAAGCACTTCCCAAAATCAAAAAGCTCATCAAAATTAAACCTGAATAAATGGTGTATCGACTTTTGAAACCAATTAACAAAATCAATCCAATCAAAAATTCTGCAATCGGCAAGACATAAGCGAAAGGAACAATAAGAAAACTCGGAATGGCGGATTTCTCCATTGTCGTAACCATCCAGTTACTGAATGTTCCCAACTTCGGAAGTCTCACCAAACCGTGTCCTAATAATGAAATCGCAATGGGCAATCTTAAGAAGAAATAATTCGTTTTGAATTCTTTCATAGATTTTATTTTTATTGGGATTAAAAATAGTTTCCCGCAGATTCAGCATTTTGCAGATTTTTTTTAGTGTAAAATCTGCGCCATCTGCAAAATCTGCGTGATTAATTCACATTTATTTCAAATGACTATAAAAATCCGGCGTCGGATTCAAACTCTTGTTTTTCCATTGATGCCAATAAGGGTAGGTTGGCGGAACTTCGCTTGCTTTGTCGAGTTTTTCAACTTGTTCACGGGTGAGATTCCAGCCGACAGCTTCTAGATTTTGCTTTAATTGTTCCTCATTTCTTGCACCAATAATAATGCTGGAAACAGTTGGACGTTGCAAAAGCCAGTTCAATGCAACCTGAGCAACCGTTTTTCCAACTTCGCCGGCCACTTCTTCCAAAGCGTCAATCGTGTTGTAAAAAACCTCTTCCTGAACCACCGCTTCCGGAACCGGACTTCCGCCTTGCGCAATTCTGCCGTCTTGCGGAATTGGTTTGTTTCTGCCGTGTTTTCCGCTCAATCTTCCTGAAGCCAATGGCGACCAGATAATCGAACCGACATTTTGGTCCAATCCGAGTGGCATCAGTTCCCATTCGTAATCGCGGTTGGCTAAGGAATAATAAACCTGATGCGCGACATATTTGCTCCAGCCGTATTTTTCAGAAATACCGAGCGACTTCATCAGATGCCAGCCAGAGAAATTGGAGCAGGCGAGGTAACGCACTTTTCCGCTGGTCACCAACTCGTCCAAAACCTTCAAAGTCTCATCAACAGGCGTGTTACCGTCGAAGCCGTGCATATGGTAGATGTCAATATAATCTGTGTTAAGGCGTTTCAGACTGCCTTCAATCTGTTTTAAAATGTGAAGTCGGGAAGAGCCTTGGTTATTGGTTCCTTCGCCAAAAATAAATGTGGATTTTGTGGATAAGATTAATTTATCGCGCGAAATTCCTTCAATCGCTTTTCCTAAAATTTCTTCCGATTTTCCATCAGAATAAATATCGGCTGTATCAAATAAATTAACACCAGCATCAATACAGATGTTAATCAATTTCTTGGCGTCGTCTACCTGTGTGTTTCCCCAAGCTTTGAAGAAATCGCCTTCACCACCAAAAGTGGCTGTTCCAAAACTTAAAACAGGAACTTTGAGTCCCGATTTTCCTAAAAATCTATATTCCATTTTACGTTCTTATTTTTTTGTTACTGCAAGTTATCGCTTTACATTGATTTTACGGGCAACAGAAATCAAGATTTAGACTATGATGACGATTATAAAAATAAGTTTTTGTTGATGGAATCTAACTCAAAGCTTGGATGCACAACTAGCGAACACTTTATAAATTCCAAACACTTCGACTCCGCTCAGTGTGACATTTCTAATACTAAAAGTTAATCGATGTCAGTCTGAGCGGAGTCGAAGACTTTATACAATATAAGGTCGAGCCTGTCATGAATAACTAATAAAATACGCAATGTCAGGCTGAGGCGAAGTTTATCTTGAGCTTGACGAAGGGAAGCCCATCAATAATTTTTTAGATTTCATCGCCTTAACCTTCTTCACAGCATCATCTTTCAATAATTTCTCATATTCCTCGGACTCCGCAGGAATTAATTTGGCTTTCGAATCCTGATTATGAAAAATCCCGAACCCATATTTCTTTGCCAAAGGCGAAGTCCGCAGGCAAGCTTGACCTTTAGAAAAATAATTCTGCTTCTCTTCCTCCAATTCCGAAGGCGAAATATCATTTCGTTCCGCAAAGATTTCGAACAGCAATTCGTCGGAAGTATATTTCAGAGGATGTTTAGTAAGTTTCTCGTATTGATAATTGGCAATCGTCTTTTTATCATTTTTCACAACCGGAATCACCGATGCAGAAACCGGAGAATCTTCTGCGATTTCTATCAAAGTGTTGGTGTAGTTGGTGGTGTGGGTTTTCATTGATTACAAATATTTAATTCGAAATAAAATCCAAACTGATAACAAAGAATATGATATTATGTTAGCTAAAACTATACTCCTTAAAATAGATTTTTGACTTATTTTATTATCAACGAATAATAATTTAAAAGATTTGTATTCCATTATAATTGAAATAATTAAAGCGATAAATATACTGATAGATAAATCCAAAATAATTTCAGTAGTTATAACAGCATTATTTGGATAAGATATATTTGAAAATATAATATCTAAAATTGGAAATTTTGAATAATCGTCATAATTATAAAATAAAGACATACCAATTGCAACTCTAATAATTCCTTGTAAAAGAAATCCTCCAATAGTCGAAATTATATTTGCATTTAAAATTGTTTTCCACGCTAGTTTGTAATCTATTTTTAAACATTTGCTTATTACAAAAGTTTCAATAGCGACAACGAATATTAAAGCTAAAATAATGTACCATCATTCAAAGAAGAATAATGGTAGAACTGCGTTGTAAAGTTTATTGCTTTTATAAATCATCTAATTGCAAACCTTTCTTCGCCTTCACCAACCACAACCCAACAAAAGTCAAAAACCCATTCAGAATAATCAGTTCTACACCAATTCTGTAATCTGTATTATTAGTTACAAGATAATTAATCAAATAAGTCACAACAGGTGCCAAAATCGTCACTGCCAAGATGGAATATTTCTTCGTGATTTGATATTTCGTCAAAATCCCGAAAGCAAATAATCCCAACAACGGCCCATAAGTATAACCTGCGATTTCCATTATCAGATAAACAATCGACTTGTCATTGATGGCTTTGAAAACCATTATCAAGGCAAAGAAAATCACAGTGAAAGCCAAGTGAACTTTCATTCTCAGATGTTTCTTTTGTTTCTCGGTTTTTTGCCGATCTTCGTTTAGATTTAACAAATCCACACAATAAGAACTTGTCACCGCAGTCAAAGCACCATCAGCAGAAGGAAACAGAGCCGAAATCAAACCGATGATGAAAATCACAGAAAGCGCCATCGGGAAATGTCCTTGCAGCGATAGAGCAGGGAACAGGTCGTCGCCCATTATATTTTTGATTTGACCCGCAGAATCCTTGAATCCAAAAGTATTCGTAATCACTTCTTTTCCATCCACCATCGTCGACACTTGTCCGTAATCTGCGCCGTGCTGTATCGCAAAAAGATAAAGCAAGCCTCCTAAAAATAAGAACGCCAGATTCACAAAAAGTAAAGTTCCTGCAAATGTCAGCATATTCTTTTTCGAGTTTTTCAGGTTGTCCACAGAGATATTTTTCTGCATCATTTCCTGGTCAAGACCCGTCATCGCAATCGTGATGAACATCCCGCCCAAAATGGTTTTCAGGAAAAATGTTTTAGAATTCACATCCGTATTGATAAAATGCGTGTACTGCTTCTGCTCCAGAATCGTGAAAGCTTCCCCAAAAGACAGATTGAGGTTCGATAAAATATAAACAATGCACGCAATCAGACTGATAATCATAAATGACGTTTGCAGCGTATCGGTAATCACAATTGTCTTCACACCACCTTCAAACGTATAAAGCAAAATCATCATCAGCAACACAAAAGCCGTCACCCAAAAAGGAACACCCAGCGCTTCCAACAAGAAAATCTGAAGAATATTCACAACCAGATACAATCGCGCCGTCGCTCCAATCGCTCTCGAAATAATGAAAAATACAGACCCAATTTTATGCGCCTCCACATTGAAACGTTTCCCCAGATAAGTATAGATCGAGGTCAGATTCATCCGGTAATAGAGTGGGAGCAGAATCCCGGCAACAATGAAGTAACCGATGAAAAACCCGATCACCATCATATAATATTCGAAGCCACCAAATGGATTTTCGCCATCTAATAATTTCCCAACTGTTCCTGGAACGGAGATAAAAGTCACACCTGAAAGCGACGTCCCAATCATTCCAAACGCCACCAGCCACCACTTACTTTTTTTGTTTCCGATGAAAAAAGACTGGTTGTCCGAGTTACGACTTGTAAAATATGAGATGACCAAAAGCCCGATGAAATAGGCAAAAACAAATAAAAGTAAAACAGTTCCCGAGTTCATTGTTCAAATTTGAGTTGGACAAAAATAGTTTTTTTATTGATTTGTGGGGGAATTAATTATTTAGGCAGCTATTTCCACCTGTAGTTTATCCTGAGTTTGTCGAAGGGCTCCCAATCTTTTTTGCAGACCATTTCAGATTAAATAGAACTTTTGTACAAGCAAAAAAGGATTTCCGTTCAAGTTGGGTTGCGTCCAATTCGATGGTTAATAATTCTGGAAATTGTAAGAATCGCAAACACTTCGACTCCGCTCAGTGTGACATCTCGAATATTAAGTGGCTTTAAGTAATGTCAGTCTGAGCGGAGTCGAAGACTTCTTAATCAATAATCAACGATTTGAAATCATTCTTTTAACAACCACATAAATAAAAATCGCTGACAACGCCAGAATGGCAAACGAACCAACCCAAAGACAATCAAAACCAAAGTGACTCACAACATAAGTTCCCAAAAACGGTGTGATGATAAATGAGAAGGAAAATGCAATTCCATTCACGCCCATATAAGCGCCTTTGTTTCCGTTTTCTGAACGTAATGCTGTCACCGTTGACATAAATGGAAGAGCCCAAATCTCGGCAATACAAAGAATCGTCATTGATAAAATCAACCAAGGAATATTACTTCCAAATATCAGCATCAAGTATGATAATCCGGCCAATAAAACACCACCAAATAAAATCTGAGGAATCTTCAAAGTCCTTTCGGCTATACTTACCAAAGGCATTTCCAATAGTACGATGATAAATCCACTGTAACCCAGAATAAAACCAATCGTACTCTGGCTCAATTTTGCAACGTCTTTGTAAAACAACGGGATCGTATTGAAAAACTGGAAAAAACAAATGGCGAACACGGTACATAGAAAGCTGTAAAGCAAAAACGGATAATCTTTGTAAGGCGATTTTCCTGCTTTCTTCACAACTTCAGCCGTTTCTGCTTTCTTTCTCTCACGGAAGATTTTATTTCTTTTTCGGAAAAAGATGACATAGATAATTCCTGCAATCATAGCTCCGCAGAAATTTACAACGAAAAGAAAATTATAAGAAATTCCCGATAAGATTCCACCCAAAGCTGGCCCAATGGAAAAACCAAGATTGATGGCCATTCGATTCAGAGAAAAAGCTTTGGTCAGATTCTCAGGTCTTGCATATTTGGTAATGGCAACAGAATTCGCTGGTCGGAATGTATCACTGATTGTGCTTTGAAGAAATATCAGAACAGCCATCATTTCTACGCTCGGAAAAAATGGAATGATTAAGAATATTGGCGCACTTAGAAACAAACTCCAGCTTTGGATATAATATTCCCCGAACTTATCCGTCAAATAACCGCCAAGCCAGGAACCGACAACAGAACCAATGCCATAAAAGCTTAGAACAATTCCGGCATTTTCCAAAGAAAACTTCAAATGGTCTGTCATATAAACACCCAAAAAAGGCAAAACCATCGAGCCGGAACGATTGATGAGCATTACAATGGACAACATCCAGGCTTCTCTGGATAGTCCTTTGAAAGTGTTGATGTAAGAATTGAAAAGTTTCACAGGAATTTTTAAACTGCAAAATTATTGATTTGTTTTCTACATTCGGAATGAATTTCAGATTAAATAAAAAAGGCTCATCAATTGACAAGCCTTTCTTCATAATTTAATAGTGATTAATCCTTAGGTATTGTTTTCTTGATCTCGGCCAAAGTTGCAGTGTTGGGTAAACCATTGATTGGCTTCTTCTGAGCCGGCTGTTTTTGAGCTATAGTTTGTCTTCCTGGTATCGATGCTTTGATGGCGTAGATGTCAGAATTTCCTGGAATTGTATTTCCTGATGGTGCTGTTGCAGATTTCTTGGCTGTTGCTTTGGAATTCAAGCCTTCCTCAGACACGATCGTTGTTCTTTTTTCCTGTTTTTCAGCAGTTTTGTTTTCGTAGAGTTTTGCATTTGCGGCTACAGCTTCTTTTGGAAGCTCCTGCTTTTCTTCGGTTGAGGTTTCTTGTGCGAATATTGATCCAGTTCCTGAAATTAATAAAAGGCAGATATATAATTTTTTCATTTTAATTAATTTTAAAGTTATTTGATACTTACTAAAACATTGATTTTTCCAATTTCTTTTTCATTATAGGCCTGAAGTGCTTTTCCTAGAACTTGTCCAACTTTCACTTTATTGATATCTGCTTTCATAGCTACACCAGAAAGTGAAGAAGTAACTAATAGATCACCGCGTTTAATTTCGCCGCCTTCCAAACAAACCTTGGTTGGGATGACACCAATAACACCCATTGGAACTTTATCAGAAATATCAGTCTCAATATGTTCTTCAGTCAAAAGAACTCCGGGTTTTGTGGCATAAACTCCAGCTACGAGATTAGAATAAGGCTCTGAAGATTTTTCGACAGTTCTGTCAGAATCTGTTGAAATCACCAGGATGTCTCCGGTTTCGTATTGTGAAATATGCCCTTCTACATCAAATGCTTCTGCAACGTCGGCTCCACTACTTTGAGTCCCACCATTGAAGAAGCCTTTTCCTGCCTTATTAATCCTTGTAACGTTAAAACTGCCACTTTGAAGAGTCATTAGGTTTCCGGAAGCGCCGGTATGATTGATTAATAAAGTATTTCCTGTTCCATTGGAGTTGATCTGTACTGTATTTTGTCCATTGGCAGAATTCAAATTTGCAAATCTTCCAGCCCTACCGGTCCCAAAATTAGGTATCCAGCCGTAGATTGCACTTCCGCTTCCGTCAACTGTAGCTTCTACACCATCTCCCGTATTTGTGGCGTTCGCTGTAATGGCATTCCCGTTTCCATCAGCAATGGCAATTACTGCAGGACCGTTTCCGGAAGTATTGCTTGCATGAAATAAACCTGCATAACCTCCTGTTCCTGAGGAAATCCCATAAATACCTGCAGTTCCGAAATTGGCAAATTGAGAATTTACTTCTCCTTTTACAGCTGCAGAAGTTCCGGTAGTTCTATCGACCATAAAACTGGCAGCAGTACCATTACCAACGGTTTTTACAGACATCACATTATTGTCATTATCTTCGTTGAAATTTTCAAATCTAGCGGCTTTTCCTGTTGCGAATGTTGGTACCCAGCCATAGACAGCAGTTCCGGCTCCATCTATGTTAGCTTCTACTGCATTACCATTTTTACCAGCATTAGCAGTGATAGCATTTCCGTTTCCATCTGTAATAGCAACTAGCGCATTTCCGTTTCCGGCAGTATTTGATGAGTGAAAAAGACCTGCAAAACCTCCAGTTCCCGAAGAAACACCGAAGATACCTGCTGCACCGAAGTTTCCAAAAATCGTTTTCACTTCACCTCTTACTCCGGCGGCAACACTGTTGGTATTATTAACTAAAAAAGAAGATGCATTTCCTAAAGTATTATTGGGAATATTTCCATTACCATTAGTTTCTACTTCAAAAGTATTTCTGTCATTGTCTGCATTTAGATTTTCAAATCTTCCTGCGCGACCTTCACTTCCATTGATTCCGACTTGACCAAAAACCCCAATTCCTGTACCGGATGTGTTAGTGGCAACAAAGCCACGAACCCCGTAACCTCCGCCATCATTACGTCCGACAACAGCTCCTGCAATGTCACTCGTTGTTCTACCAACAATAGCCTCGCCTGCACCATTGTTATCACCTACAATACCTGCTGAGGTTTGCTGACTTGTAATCCCGTGGACACCAAAACCTGCTCCTGCAGAGCTTAAAACTCCGGTACCATTTCCTGTCGTGCTGACATTCACAACGGTTCCATTTCCAACAGAATTGGCGTTTAAAACAACGTTGTTGTTGGCATTATTAGAAATTGAAATATTTGCGGCAACACCACTATTACTTGTCGCAGTAAGACCTGTACCAGAATTGCTATTGGCATAAACTCCAGTTCCATTAGCTGATGAATTACCATAAACTCCCAGTCCGTTTGGTGTAGTACCATAAACTCCCCAGCCAGAACCAGCCTGTGAACCCCAAACTCCAATTCCTAAACCGCCTGTTCCATTATTAATACCACGAACAGCTGAAGAAAATCCACCCGGAGCAGTGCTATTAACAATCCCTCGGACTGGTGCAATACTGCTTGTTGTTGTATTATTAATACCTTCAACGGAAGTTCCGTCTCCGTCATTTGTAATAGAGAAAAGTGTTGCAGCATTATTTTCCACGGTGGTATAAGGTAGTGTAAGACTTCCGCCTCCACCGCCTCCGGAAGATTTTGCATATAAAGCATAAGGTACGCTTAACAATTGACTTGTGCCGGTAATCGTGTAATTAGTTCCTCCAGCTGGGTCTGTTTCGGTTTTTAGATAATAAGAATTTCCTCCCCAATTAATGGTATTGAATGTTCCGCTTAAGACTGTTCCAGACCCTATTTCCAAGCTTACTAATCCATTCACATTTGTTGTTCCTGTGATTCTTTCTGAGTAAACGGAAGTTCCTGCTGCTGAACCTTGCAAAACACTAACTCTCACGGCTACGTTCTGATTGGTTAAAAGTTGTCCGGAACCATTTCTGACGATAGCTTGGTAGCTCATTTTTTCCGGAGCCTGAGCAGAAACCATATAAGTTCCTAATGCAAAGGCTGCAATTAATACAATTTTTTTCATAATAATTATTTTTTAATGATTTTAAATGTTTTGATGATTTGATTCTTCTGGAAAATCTGGATGATATAAACCGATGATGGTAAAAGAGAAAAATCAAGTTCGCTTTTCTGCTGTGTCAGGTTACCTTTTTTGATCAGCTTTCCCTGCGCATCAAAAAGAGCGTAATTGGAATTCTGATAACTTTCCTTATTGAAATCAACAAATAAGAAATCTTTTACAGGATTGGGATACAAGAGTATATTGCGTTCTTTGTTATCCAAATCTTCTACAGCAAGAGTCAGAATCTCATAAGAATGCTGTACACCTTCCATTACCTGAGAATTGGCTCCTTTTTGCTGATAATCTATCTGCCCGACAGTGTAAGTTGAACTGCCTCCACTTCCGTTTGCTGTGGTTCCCGTCGATGCGATTGCTTTTTGTGCTTTTAATAATCCCATCGGAGCAATGGATATAATTAGAAAGCGAATTAATAATTTACTTTTCATAGGTTGAATTTTTTCTACTCCAAAGGTAGAATTAGGTCTTGCTCATGAAAAGCTGAAATAGATAAACGACATTTTTAATAGACCAATGACATTTATGAAAAAAATATTGTAGCTTTAGTATGGTATTCTATAAGGCTTTGGTAATGAGTAAAATATGGGTTTTCATAATGCTTCATTCTGTATTGTTTCTATTTTCCCAGAAACGGCCAGACCTTTTACAATACAAAACAACTGATGAAAAGATCAAAGCTTGGGACTTGTATTGTGATAGATTATCTGAATCTGAAAATTTTCCTCTATTAATCAAAGAATCTGATATTGGAATTGCGCTCGCAAAGAATAATAACAAATACCTGTCAAAATTCTATTTCCATAAAGGTTATGGTTACGAATACACCAATAATCAATATGAAAATGCAACAGTTTATTTTGAAAAATCATTACAACTTGCTAAGGGTAAATATCAAGAGCAAGAAGTTTTGGCATTGATGAGACTCAATTATATGTATTACTCCATAAAGGAATATAAGAAAGGAGAAGAACTGATCAATTATGTCAAAAAAATTGTTGATACAGTTAAAATCAAAAATCTTAAAGCGACATTATTAGGAAGCATTGGCGAATATTATTTGGATAGGTCTGAGTTTGAAAATTTTATTAATTATAAACTAAAAGCTATCGATTATTTGCTATTGGATAAAAGTAAAAAGGAAACCAGAAATAATATTGGCATATCATATCTTCAGATTGCAGATGCTTATAACGATATGAAACAATTTGAAAAAGCTGTGGAATATACCAACTATGCTGTTCCATATCTCAAAAGGTCAGACGGAATCGCTTTTTTGTATAATACCTATATAGAGGCTTATACCAATTTGGGAAATATTGATTTGGCGAAAAAATATTATCTGGAGCTGTACGAAATTGGAAGAAATAACCAAATGCTCTTTCTGAACGTCAGTTATGCCAACCGAAATATGTCCGAGTTTTATCTGGAAAAAAACAGACTGGAACTGGCAGATGATTATGCTGATAAAGCTTTACTTTTCGCAGAAAAATCGAACGATGAAGAAATTCTGATGGAGGCTAATACTATAAAAGGGAAAGTATTGGTTGGTCAAAGGAAATATTCTGAAGCCATTAAGATCCTTAAAAAAGCTCTGAATTTTGCTTACATCTACGACAAACGTTTTTTTGCAGAAATCAATAAAAAACTGTCCGAAAGTTATGCTGCCCAAAAACAATGGGACAAGGCTTATCAATATTATAAAGCTTACAGCCAGACCAATGATTCGCTTTCGGTAGAATCAGGAAAACAGAGTCTTGCAAATGCAGAAGCGAAATTTCAGAATAAAAGTAAACAACAGGAAATCAAATCGCTAATTAATGAAAATACAATCCACGAGCTAACTATTAAAAATTCCAAAAAACAACGGATTTATCTTATTTCCGGTTTGTTTGCCATAGCTATTATTGGTGGTTTGATCTATAATCAGAGTCGAAATCGAAAAAGAATCAATCAAAAATTAATGATACTTAATTCAGAATTAGATAAAGCCAACAAAACCAAAATGCAGTTTTTTGGTATTCTGAATCATGACTTCAAAAGTCCGGTCGTTTCGTTGATCAATTTCCTTCATCTTAACAAAGAAGCACCGGAAATGATGGATGAGGAAACCAAAAATCGTCTCGAGTCTCAAACAACAAAGGCAACGGAACAACTATTGGAACAGATGGAAGACCTTCTGCTTTGGAGCAAGGGACAAATGGAGAATTTTGTTCCGTCTTTCAAAAATTATAAAATCGAAGAAATATTTTTGGACGTTAAAAAAGAGTTTGTTTGGGTCCATGATATTCAAATTTCTTTCAATTATTCAGAAAATATGTTGGTTTTCACTGATAAAGAATATATGAAAACGATTCTTAGAAATCTCATCAACAACAGTATAAAAGTATTGCAGGGAAAATCAGACGCTCACATTATTTGCAAAGCCTGGGAAGAAAACAATGATAGTTGTATAGAAGTTTCTGATAACGGTGGAGGAACTGATATTGAAAAATTCAAAGCTTTGTACGATGACCAGACGAGCATCGGAATCAAAAAAGGATTGGGATTGCACGTGATCCGCGACCTTTGCAAATCCATCCATTGTAATATCGAGGTTAAAAGCAACCAGATGATTGGTGAGACCCAGATCATTTTAAGAATCAAAAAAGCTTAAGTTTTCTTTGTAAGCTCTGCCAATTGGTAAATTTATATTATTATTAATAACCACTTCATAACTCTTTTTGATGGTGATGAGATGTTTTGGAACGGCATAACTTTTATGGATTCTGATAAAATTTGAAAAGTGTTGTTCCTTCAGGATCTGCCCAATTGAAGATAAGACACAATGTTTTTTTTGTGCAGTGACCAATCTTGTATAATCTTTCAGTGCCTCAAGATAGATGATATCAGAAATTTTTATCTGAACAACATTATGACCTTCTTTTATTTTTAAAAACTGAGATCCACTTAGCATATCAAAGTACTCAGATTTTTCTTTCATACTGAAAAAATCGATCAGCTTATGAACAGAATATTCGAAACGTTCTTTTTTGATAGGTTTTGAAATGAAATCAAAAGTATCTAGTTCAAATGTTTCAATGGCATATTCCGGATGTGAGCTTACGAAAATGCAGGCAGGGATTTTTTGATAGGTCTTTCGAATGTCTATTCCGGACATTTCAGGCAGATCGATATCAAGAAAGAGAAGGTCTATCGAATCATCAATAAAATGCTTTGCATTTTCAGCAGAATCAACCGTAGCAACAAGCTCCAGAATATTCTGTTGTTTGATCAGATGTTGGAGCATCAACCTGTCAACTTCCTGATCTTCTATTACGATACATTTGATTTTTTTCATACAATCTGATGTTAAACCAAAGTTAGAAAATAATCCATAAAAAACCCAACCGGTTGATGGTTGGGTTTGATATTTAATATTTTGAAAATAATTTATTGCATTTTAAATCCTCTGGTCGTGATTCTTCCGTAAGCATCTACATATTTCACCTGGACATTTCCTTTATAATTGTTTAGAATCTTTTCAACATCTTTTTGGGAATTGACAGGTTTTCCATTGATCTCCATTACGATGTAATTGTCAACCACACCTATTTTGTCCATCTCGCTTCCTTCGACCACATTTTTTGCAATTACACCGCTTTCCAGACCGTAGTCGGTTTTTACTCTTTCGCTAAGCGGCTCGAATTCTGAACCGATCTTTTCTGTCACTGTCAGATCATCTTTACTTCTGGAAGATGTTCCGCCTTTTTGGTCTTTCAAGGTGACGGTTACTGTATTTGGCTTGCCATTTCTAGTGTAAGTTACAGATACTTTATCACCAGGTCTTCTGCTTCCGATGGCAAAAGAAAGGTCGGCAAAGCTACCAATATCGGTATTATCGATTTTTGTTACGATATCACCCGATCTTATTCCTGCATCTTCAGCACCACTTTTGTCGGTCACTTCAGTTACATAGACACCATCTCCAACTTTCAGGTTGGCTTTGTTTTTCTGGTTGTAGGCTGCAACCTGCATATCATTGGATAGATCAAGACTTCCGATTCCAAGGAAACCTCTTTGTACCAATCCGAATTTCTTGATATCTTCAACGATTTTTCTTGCCAGGTTAGAAGGAACAGCAAATCCATAACCTTCATAATAACCAGTTTTTGATTGGATTGCTGTGTTGATTCCAATCAGATCTCCGTTCACATTCACCAACGCACCACCACTGTTTCCAGGGTTGATTGCCGCATCCGTTTGGATAAAGCTTTCGATTGGTGTTCTGGATTGCTGACTCAAGATATCGATACTTCGTCCTTTTGCAGAAACAATACCTGCAGTTACCGTAGAATTAAGTCCAAGTGGATTACCAACTGCTAAAACCCATTGCCCAACTTCTACCATATCAGAGTTTGCAAAGTTGAGGTAAGGCAAACCTTTTTCTTCAATTTTAAGAAGGGAAATATCTGTATTCGGGTCTGTTCCAATCAGAGTCGCGATATAAGATTTTTTGTTGCTCAATACAACTTCAAGTTTATTAGCGCCAGCAACAACATGATTGTTGGAAATAATATAACCATCTGGAGAAATAATAACTCCAGAACCTAATCCGGAAGGCATATTTTTAGGTGTCTGCTGTTGTTGTCTTTGCTGACCACCTCCAAAAGGACTGTTACCAGGTCCGAAAAAGAAGTCGAACATATCATTATCAGGCATTCTTTGAGTGGCTCTATCCTGATAGTTTTTAATCGTTACAACTGCAGGAACCGTAGTTTTAGAAGCTTTTACAAAATCATCGCCTACTGCTGAATTAAGTCCTGCAAAAGATGATTTTTTGGAAGCTGTAGTGAAATATGAGAAATCTTCTCCATTATTTTCGTGGCTGAAATATTGACTAGCTCCGAAAACCGTTGCACCAGATATAACTCCGGTCAATGCAAAAGGCATTAGTTTTTTTAATGTATTCTTCATCTTAATATTCATTTCTTTTTTGAGATTATTGTTAGACAAATTTAGTGCTAAATTAGTATGAACTAAAAACTTAGTGTTACACTTTTAACGAAGTTTAACCATATTTAAAAAATTATTAATAAAATCCTTGATTCGATCAATGTAGTCAAATAGGTTAAATTACTGATAATTATTACAAAGTATTTGTTTTATTGTGTTGATAATCAATTTATTTTAAGTTTTTCTTTGATTAAACTTCCTGTCAAAATTCATAATGACTTTTTGTCACATTCAGCTTGTCACTATTTCCAATTTAATCTCTTTCGAAATCATTTCTTAAAATTTGAATAAAACTCTTTGGCAAAACTTTTGTTTTCTATATCGAAAATGAAAGAATATGAACAACAATGTAAAAATAGCTTTAGGAATTATCGCAGGCGGAAGTTTGGTTTTAGCAACTCAATTACTGAAATCAAAAAAGAAGAAAAAGAAAGTTTTTACCGCACCTGATGGTAATTCTTACAAAGAAAATCAAATGTATAGAAATGCTCACGGAGAAATTTTCCAAAACGGAAAACAATTGCATTTTGAAACCCCCGAACTTCTTGCGGAAGCTAATCGATCTTTAAATTCCAATTATGGAAATGATAATTTTTCGAGAAATAATCAATCTATTCCGAGAAATACCAATTATCATCAAAAAGGCGTAAGACATCATTGATTTTTCTAATTTGTCAGAAAGTTTAAAATAGTATTTAATCAAAAAAATAAATTATGGAATCAGAAAATATAGTAGAAAGGCTTACCAAATATGGGTTTGATAACAGTAATCTTTACACGGGCTTTAAATCTGTTGTAGAAGCCAAAAAATTTGCTGAAGAAAGAAATGGAAGATTAGTTGAGGTTGGATTTTTGGATGGAAATGACAATCCGGTGGAAGATTCTTCTCAAAATCTTTTGGCTCAAAATAAATACTACAAAGCTTTTGCAGGGCCAGATTATAGAATTCTACATTCTTCCGATGAAGGTTTCCAGGAAGTTGCAGAGCGTTTGAAAGAACGAAAAAACGAGTTGAAGGAGAAAAGTCCGGACGAGAAATATTTTTCGGATGCAGATTGGCAGATTGAAGAGGATGCAGTAATTGTTCTTTTTAAGGATGAATTTCAGGAAGTAACTTCTCGTGAACGTTCCAAATATCTGATGCATACCAAAGTTTATGAGTTGGCAGTTGAAGTTCCAAAAACACCAGAATAATTATGGCAAATAAAAAATATTCAGACAAAGCTCAGGACAAAGTTGGAAAAGTAATGAAGGAATTCAAAGAAGGAAAACTAAAGTCCGGTTCAGGTGACAAAGTCACAAGCAGAAAACAAGCCATTGCAATCGGAATATCCGAAGCAAAAGAAGAGGGATTGAAAGTCCCGAAACAGAAAAAATCTAAATAAATATAAATCCGGCTCAGGTCGGATTTTTTGATGTTTGAGAGTTAAGTTTTAGAAAAATCCTTCATTTGGAATGATTTGGATTTTATTAATAACTTTGCAGACTTATGTCAAATGTTAATTCACAACCGAAAACCGTTGCTTTTCACACACTTGGCTGCAAACTGAACTTTGCAGAAACCTCTACTATTGCAAGGCAATTGACGGATGCTGGCTATCAGAAGGTTAATTTTGATGAACCTGCAAAAGTTTATATTATCAATACTTGTTCTGTAACGGAAAATGCAGATAAGGAATGTAAACTTCACGTCAAGCGTGCTGCGAAAGCTAATCCGGATGGTTTGGTCGCAATTATTGGTTGTTATGCACAGTTAAAACCGGAAGAAATTTCGTCTATTACCGGCGTAGATTTGGTTTTAGGTGCTAAGGAAAAATTCAATATTCTGAGTTATCTGGATGATTTGGAAAAGTCTGAAAGTTATGCTCAGATTCATTCTTGCGAAATAGATGAAGCAGATTTTTTCGTTGGTTCTTATTCTATTGGTGACAGAACCAGAGCTTTTTTGAAAGTTCAGGATGGTTGTGATTACAAATGTACATATTGTACGATTCCTTTGGCCAGAGGAATTTCACGTTCTGATACCATTGATAATGTAGTTGCGAATGCGAAAGAAATTGCGGCGAGAGATATTAAAGAAATTGTTCTTACGGGAGTTAATATCGGTGATTACGGAAAGGGAGAATTCGGGAATAAAAAACACGAACATACTTTTCTGGATTTGATTTGTGAATTAGATAAAGTAGAAGGCATCGAAAGGATCAGAATTTCTTCCATCGAACCCAATCTTTTGAAAGACGAAAGCATCGATTTGGTTTCTAGAAGCAGAAGTTTTGTGCCGCATTTTCATATTCCGCTTCAATCCGGAAGTGATGAATTGCTGAAGAAGATGAAGCGTCGTTATTTAACAAAATTATATTTCAACCGAGTTAGTAAAATCAGGGAAGTAATGCCGGACGCAGCGATTGGCGTAGATGTGATTGTGGGATTTCCTGGAGAAACAGAAGAATTGTTTATGGAAACCTATAATTTTCTGAATGATTTACCAATCAGTTATCTTCACGTTTTCACTTATTCTGAAAGAGAAAATACCGAGGCTGCAGAAATGCAAGGTGCGGTTCCGATTCCCGAAAGAAAACGACGAAACAAAATGTTGAGAATCCTTTCCGAAAAAAAGAAAATGGAATTTTATAGAAGTCAACTCGGAAAAACATTGCCAGTTCTTTGGGAACACGAGAACAAAAACGGCGTGATGTACGGGTTTACAGAAAATTATGTAAGAGTTTCAAAGTCCTTTGATGTAAAATCAATTAATCAAATTGAAACAATCGTTTTAGATAAGATAACTGAGGAAGGTAATGTTTCTATTAAGGAAATGCAGTTTGAAGATTTTTTAGCTAAGATTTAAAGCGAAATTGTAGCAAATAAAAAGGGAGAAATTTCAATCGTGAAATTTCTCCCTTTTTATTTTGTTCAGATGAAAAAACTGAATTATTTTTCACTGTCCAATCTGGTTCTTGTATTGTATAGCTGGAAGTTGAAAACAAAACTCCTGTTAGAATAGATTGTTCCATAAATGGTATTGTCTCTAGCATAAGCAGCTCTGGATGGAACAATAATTACTCCTTGCATATTATAATCTGTTGATGGGTCTAGATTGTCGAATGATTTGAAATATTTCAGACCTTCCTGAAGCCCCTCAAGTTCATAAAAATCTCTTCCTACAGTAGTGTTATTAGCTTTGTTATATGCATCCAAAACAGATTGTCTAACATAGAAATACGCAGGGTCTGTACTAGGAACACCAGATGTTGTAACATTATTGATGAAAGTCGACTCGCTGGCATATGCTATCTTGTCATCGGTTTTTGTTGCTATGTATGTTTTCGTCACCTGCATTATACTAATGACATCCGATGCTGCGATTTCCTTTCCTGGATTTGGTTGGAAAGATTCTGCTCTCTTTATGTAAATAACACCAGACGGTAATGTCTCATGAGGATAAGAAGACAATTTAGGGTAATTATCATCAGTGGTTATAGTATCATCAAATGCTGTGATAACACCTTTCTCATTGAAATAATTGGATTCCATAAACTTTATTGCTGCAGCATCATCATAAGCATTTTGATCAGCTATAGGAATAACAACAACTTCTTCCTCATCTCGATCCTTTTTGCAGCTTTGTAGTGCAACCACAGAAATAGCAATTCCTAAAAGTATTTTCTTCATTTTTTTATTTAATGTTAAATTGCAATTAATTTTAACGTGACAAAAGTATAAAAAATTATGAGAATAGATAAATTTTTGTGGAGTGTAAGATTTTATAAGACAAGAACCATTGCCGCAGAAGAGATCAAAAAAAATAGAGTAAGCATTGGAGAGAATGCTGTGAAATCTTCTAAAGAAGTGAAAGCTGGCGATATTATAAAAATCAGAAAGAACCAGATCGATTATAAGATCAAAGTCATCGATATTCCCAAAAGCAGAGTAGGAGCCAAGCTTGTTGCATTATATGTAGTCGACATGACCGAGAAAGAACAATATGAAATCCTTAAGATGAGAAAGTCTTCCCAGGATTATTACAGGCAAAAAGGTATAGGGCGACCAACCAAAAAAGACCGAAGAGATATGGATGAATACTCTTCCGATGATTCTTCAGCAAATATGGATAATGATGACTGGGATGTTTTTTTCAAAGACGATGAAAATGAAGATTAGATTTTTAAAGCTTCTATGATCTCATCAGAAATTTGATTAGGCTCTTTAGAATCGGTGTCTATCGTAAAATGAGCTTGAGAATAAAAAGGATTTCTTTCAAAAAGATGCTTTGCAATGAACTCAGGAATATCAGAATCTTCTAATTTTGAAATCAAAGGTCTGCTATGTTTTTGTAAAAGTACACGTTCTGTGAGCGTTCTCACAGAGGCTCTGAGGAAAATACTTTTTGATTTTCTATTGATGAGGTCCATATTGTCATAATATACAGGAGTTCCTCCGCCAAGACTTAATATGATGTTTTCTTTTGAGTTCAGAATATTCTCTAAAATCCTTTTTTCCTCTTTGCGAAAGAAGATTTCTCCTTTGTTTTTGAAGATCTCAGGAATGGTCTGCTGATGTTCTTCGGAAATTTTTTGGTCGAGGTCAATTAATTGAAAATTTATTTTTTTGTTCAAGTTTTTGGAAATGTGAGATTTACCACTACCCATGTATCCCAACAGAGAAATTATCATATTTTTATTTTAAACAAAGTTCTTAAAAAATTTTGAGATTTTAAAAAAAGCCTTATCTTTGCACCACTTTAAAACGAAATAGTAATATTGAAGTTCTAAATGTGGCCGACCTGGTAGCTCAGCTGGTA
>NZ_DAMBSX010000001.1:395290-631688 GCF_032054305.1 Epilithonimonas sp. | reverse complement strand
GAGCAATACACTTTTAATGTATGGGTCCTGGGTTCGAATCCCAGCCAGGTCACAAGCAAAAAATCCGTAGCGATACGGTTTTTTTTTGCCTGCGTGGTGAAATTGGTAGACACGCCATCTTGAGGGGGTGGTTTCCTAAGGATGTGCTGGTTCGAGTCCAGTCGCAGGCACTGCAAAAATTATTAATGAAAAATAGAAGGATGAATGTTCTGATATTTTTCAAAAATCAAAAACAAATTTTTAATTATTAGTTCTGAATTATTAATTAGAAAGTGGCCGACCTGGTAGCTCAGCTGGTAGAGCAATACACTTTTAATGTATGGGTCCTGGGTTCGAATCCCAGCCAGGTCACAATTTACGCAAGTAAATTTTTTTCATATTAATATTTTGTGATTTGGTGTAGAAGCTTCTTGTAAAAGAAGCTTCTTTTTTTCAATCCAGATGCAGATTGTCTATTAATCTTACGTTTCCAACATTTACGACTATGAAAGCACGATAATTTTTGTCCTCAGAAATAAAGTCGGCTTCTTTTAATGTTTCTTCATCCGCAATCATAAAATATTCTAATTCCATATCATCTTCTTTATCAAAGATTTGTGATACTCTTTCTTTTATTATTGGGATAGATGTCGTTTTTGATTTTTCATTTACTTGTTTTAATGTTTTGTAAATGATGGAAGATGTCTTTTTTTCTTCCTTGGAAAGTCTCATATTTCTGGAGCTCATCGCTAGTCCGCTTTCTTCCCTGTGAATTTTAACACCATGGATTTTGACATTAAGATCTGAAATCTCAACAAGTTTTTCGATTATTTTCAATTGTTGAAAATCTTTTTCCCCAAAATAAGCATTGTCTGGCTGCACTTGTCTTAGCAATTCCTCAACGACAGTTCCTACACCATCAAAATGACCGGGTCTTGCAGCGCCTTCCATTTCGTTTTCGATACCTCCAAAATCGTAATGTTTTCTTTCCATTCCATTTGGATAGATATCCTCGATCCTTGGAATGTAGACCGCATCTACAAGTTTGGAGTTTTCTAATTTTTTAAGGTCTTCTTCAATAGTTCTTGGGTACTTTTCAAGATCTTCCGGGTTGTTGAACTGTGTGGGGTTTACAAAAATGGATGAGATGACGATATCATTATGTTTCCGGGCTTCCTGATAAAGAGAAATATGCCCTGCGTGTAAAGCACCCATTGTAGGTGCAAAACCTATTTTTTTATTTAATTCTTTTGATTCAAAAATATATTCTGTGAAAGAATTCTTGTCGTAAAAGGCCAGCATTGTTTTTCTTGTTTGTCGGACAAAGTTAACTGTTTTTAATTGTGAAGAGGAAATAATTAAAATGTTTCTATTTTTTCCCCGAATGTTTCATTTCTAAGTATTGAAAATTTGTAAAAATAAATTTTCCAATTATTGTTTTTATTTGAAAATTAACATTTTTTAATTTATAACTTGTTGGTATTTAGCTATTTTTTAGTTTGAATATTAATGTTGTTTAAAATAAATGATTTGTTCTATTTTTTCGTAATTTTGCAAAATGAAGAATTTATACTTCGTTTTAAAGTAAATTTTATGCCTAATCAAAAGATTTTATACGTTACTACGGAAATGTACCCCTATCAGGAAGATACCAATATGGGAAGTTTAGTACACAAAATGGCGCTGAAAATGCATGGTAGCGGTAACGATGTCAGAGTTTTTATGCCTAGATTTGGACAGATCAGCGAGCGAAAATTTCAACTGCATGAGGTAATTAGACTTTCCGGGATGAATATCATTATCAATGACCTTGATCAGCCCCTGATCATAAAAGTAGCTTCGTTGCCGGGCGAGCGTCTGCAAGTTTATTTTATAGATAACGAAGAGTATTTTAAAAGAAAGCAGCTTTATTTTGATGATGAAGGAAAGGCTTTTGAGGATAATAATGAACGAGCGGTCTTCTTCGCGCGAGGTGTTATAGAAACAATCAAAAAACTGAACTGGGTTCCGGATGTGATCCATTTGAATGGCTGGATGTCCTCTCTTATCCCGATCTATTTGAAAACATATTATAAGGACGATACATATTTTAAAGATACAAAGATTGTACTTTCTGTCTATAACGAAGATGATATAGAACTAAATGAAAATACGAAAGAAATTTTGGAGTTTGATAATATTTCAGAATTACAATCGTTAGATAAGCCAAGCTTTCTTAGTTTCGTGAATGATAGCATGAATTATGTAGATGTAATTGTAAAAGGGAATGAGTTCTTGGAAGATAAATTGGAAGAAGCATACGAAAAAGCAAGTGCTGAGAAATCCGATTATTTGAATGCTGATTCTATAGCAAATGTATATTAAATACTAGGTGTTTAAAATGATAAATATTAAAAAAATAATGAAGCTGATCCCATTATTAGTAATGGGAATTGTTGTATTGAATTCTTGCGAAGGAGAATTGGATGATCTTGGATCTCAGCTTGTAGACGGGTCAGGAGCCTATAGTAAAATCTATGCACTAACAGCTTATAACGTAAATAATGGCGATGTGCAAAAAGTAGTGACATCCCAGTATGATAGCGTAAGAATTGGTGCATTAAGGGAGGACGTCTTTGGTGGTCAGAAAGTATCATATATTACTCAGTTGAGATTAAATACCTATGATCCGGATTTTGGAAAAAACCCTGTTATCGATTCTGTCGTTTTAACTCTTAAACCGAGATACGAAACTGCGACAGATTCTTTGACGACTACGACCAACGAAGATTATATTTATCCAGATGGGCAAGTGGCCGCTAAAAAAGTGGTAACAACTTATCCTGTTAGAAAATATGGAAAATATAAGATCAATGGTGAAAAAACACCTTTTACTATAAAAGTTCATGAAGTTGCGGATTTCTTAGGTGGTGCTTCTGATTCTATCCTAACTAATAAAGCATTCGCTTTAAGTTCAGAGATAGGTTCTAAGTCATTTAATGGAACAGTGAACTCTGTTGTGATCACAAAGGATTCTGATGCTTCCGAATTGCTTAATAGAGCTGTCTCTTTCAGAATGGAATTGAAAAAAGAATTCTTTCAAGATAAAATTATTGCTAAACAAGGTAATCAGGTGCTTAAAGATGCAGCATCATTCATAAGATATTTCCGAGGAATCAGTATTTCTGTAGAACAAAATGACGGATATCTTTTTTCAATGGCTCCAAATGATGCAGGAATTACTATTTACTATAAGAATGATGTGACCGCGACAGACGGAACTGTTACGAAGACAAAACAGGAAACTACTCTTAACCTTGGGGCATCAAATGTTCATTTAAGTCAGGTAGTTTATGATAGAGTAGGAACACCTTATTATAATGCCATAAACCCGGCTGTGAAGTATGAGGACCTTAAGAAAAATCCCGGCTTAGCAGTGAACCCCGCGGACAAACTGTATTTACAAGGTATGGGTGGAAGTGGTATAGGAATCAGGATACCACAAAGTACAATAGATTCATTAAAACAAAAATTCCAAAACGATAAAATAGCAATTGTTTCTGCGAAGATACGTTTATATAATAATGCTGATGAGTGGAACAATAAATTTAGAAAACCATCTAGTTTACTTGTTCAGGAGATGATAAAAGACACAGTTCGTTTTCTTCCGGATATGACGTCCTTGGCTTCAGCTGGATATAGTCTTATAAAGACGGCTGATCTCTCTACAAAAGATGCTTATTATGATGTTGGAGTTACAGCTTCTTTGAAAGATATTGTAGAGAAAAATAAAAATGCTCATGATTTTGTCATAAATGTGGGAAGTTATCTTTCCGATGCATCGACTGGGACATTATTAGGACAGGCATATAATGATAGGCCATATAATCCTTTCAGGATCGCATTAAAAGGAACTGATATTAATAGTATGGGTCATGCAATCTCTCCTGATTCTAAAAATGTTCAACTTAGAATAATATATACAAAAAAATAAAAACCAATCAGATATGTGTGGAATTGTTGGATATACAGGTTTTAGAGATGCATATGACATTGTGATCAATGGGTTGCGTCGTTTGGAGTACCGGGGCTATGACAGCGCAGGTATTATTTTAGAAACTGAGAACGGAAATTTAGAAGTTAAAAAAACCAAAGGTAAAGTAGATGACCTTGTGGCAATTTCAAAAGGTTTGAAAACTACTTCCAAAATAGGTATGGGTCATACAAGATGGGCTACACATGGTGTCCCAAGTGACAATAATTCTCATCCACATCTTTCTAATAATAATAAAATAGCAATAGTTCATAATGGTATCATCGAAAACTACGATACTATAAAAACAATGCTGATCAATAAAGATTATGAGTTTAGATCTGAAACGGATACCGAAGTTTTGGTCAACCTTATCCAATATTTCTTGGACAAGGAGATTAACCTTAGTTTTCCGGAAGCCGTAAGATATGCTTTGAACGAGGTCTATGGAGCATATGCAGTCTCTGTAATGCATGATGATTTTCCTGGTCAATTGGTTGTAGCAAGATTAGGCTCGCCATTAGCAATCGGTATTGGAGATGATGAATATTTTGTTGCTTCTGATGCCTCTCCATTTGTAGAGTTTACAAAAGAAGCTGTTTATTTAGAGGAAGGTCATATGGCCACTATTTCTCTCGAATCTGGAATTGATATCAGAACCATAAAGGAGAATACCAAGATAGAACCTGCCATACAAGAGTTAAGGCTTAATCTTGAACAAATAGAAAAAGGAGGATACGAACATTTTATGCTGAAAGAGATTTTTGAGCAATCAAAATCTGTTTTAGATACTATGAGAGGTAGATTATTAGTAGATGAAGGTGTGATAAAAATGGCCGGTATCTGGGATCATTTGGAAAGATTGACCAATGCTGAAAGAATCATCATTATCGCTTGTGGGACTTCTTGGCATGCTGGATTAATCGGGGAATATCTTATAGAAGAATTTGCCAGAGTCCCAGTTGAAGTAGAGTATGCGTCAGAGTTCCGATATAGAAATCCAATTATAACATCTAAAGATGTCGTAATAGCTATTTCTCAATCCGGGGAAACTGCAGATACAATGGCTGCTATAAAATTAGCTAAAGAAAAAGGCGCTTTTGTTTATGGTATCTGTAACGTTGTAGATTCATCTATTGCAAGAATTACAGATGCTGGTTCTTATACACACGCTGGCCCAGAAATTGGAGTAGCTTCTACCAAAGCATTTACGGCCCAACTTACTATACTTTCTTTGATAGCTATAAAATTGGGTAATCATAATGGTAATTTAGGTAAAGCTGATTTCATGAGATTAATTACTGAGCTGGATGCAATACCTAAGAAGATAGAAGAGGTTTTAAATTCTGTGGATTCGGTAGTCAAAGAGATAGCTTCTAAATTTGTGGATGCGACCAATTTCTTATACTTAGGGAGGGGATATAATTTTCCGACAGCTTTAGAAGGGGCTTTAAAACTTAAAGAAATCTCTTACATTCATGCGGAAGGTTATCCTGCCGCTGAAATGAAGCATGGCCCAATTGCATTGATTGATGAAAATATGCCAATTGTTATAATTGCACCTAAAATTGGACATTATGATAAAATTGTAAGCAATGTTCAGGAAATCAAAGCAAGAAAAGGGAAAGTTATCGCAATTATTAATAAAGGTGATGTTCAAGTGGCATCTATGGCAGATCATATTATTGAGATTCCAGAAACGTCCGAGTGCTTTTCACCAATATTGGCATCTATTCCATTACAATTACTAGCATATTATATTGCTGTGGAAAGAGGAGCTAATGTCGATCAGCCGAGAAACCTTGCTAAATCAGTAACTGTAGAATAATTTCATGCTTTGTGAAATATTCTTTAACAAATTACGTTTTGAATAAAAATTGATAATTATTCATAAAAAAAATTATATATTTACCGCTTAATTTCTTTAAAATAGGATGAAAAGGATATTACTTATATTATTATCAACTTCAGTTATAATTTCTTGTTCCAAAGGGGGTGGGAAAGGTATAACTGGTAATCCCGGAATCAAGGGAGAATTGATTCCAAGAGGGTCTTCGAAATCGTTTGTTGCAGAAAGACCATACGGGATGGTTCCAATTCCGGGCGGATCTTTTGTAATGGGTATGGCTGATCAGGATTTTTCCAATACTCCGGAAAAAGCAATGCCTAAAACGGTTACCGTATCATCTTTTTTTATGGATGAAACTGAAATTACCAATGCTGAGTATAGATTATTCATCAATGCAGTTAGAGATTCTATTGCAAGAGGTTTATTGGCAGAAGCAGCTGGTGAAGGTGGAGGAGATGGCGAAGGTGGTAATGGTAGCTCTATTGCAGATTATGCTTACGCAGGTAAGAAAACAGGAGAAGAAGCCACTCCTTACCAAAAATTCTTAGAGTCCCAAGGTGGCAGAGAAGGCGGTTATGATGAATCTAAAAAATTGGATAAAAAAGTTCCACTTACATATAATACTTCGGCTTATCCAGATGAGAAATATGCAGAGGTATTGGAATCGATGTATTTACCTGCGGAAAAGAGAATCAATAATGAAAGAATTATTGATTGGTCAAAAATCAAATATGCTTATCAATGGGAGGATGTAACATCTGCTGTGAAAGATAAAAGTAGAGGTTCTCAATATCTTAAAAAAGAAAGTATTGCTGTTTATCCAGATACAACTGTTTGGGTAAAAGATTTTAAATATGCGTATAATGAACCTTTGTTTGGTCAGTACTTTTGGCATAGTGCATATAAAGAATATCCTGTGGTAGGAGTTACTTGGGATCAGGCCAGAGCTTTTTGTGATTTTAGGACTAAAATGAAGACAGATTATAACAATAGTCTTAAAAAGAAAAAGCAAAAACCAATGAGATATCGTCTTCCTACAGAATCTGAATGGGAATATGCGGCAAAAGGAGGGATTCAAAATGCAACTTATCCGTGGGGTGGTCCATACTTACAAGACGACAGAGGGTGCTATTTGGCAAACTTCAAACCTAAAAGAGGTAACTATATAGAAGATGAAAAAACTGGGAACTATACTTATACGGCACCTGTGAAAAAATTCTCTAAGAATGGATACGGATTATATGATATGGCTGGTAATGTTTCCGAGTGGACAGAGTCACCGTTCAATAACTCTGCATATGAGTTCTCATCTTCTTTGAATCCAAGTCTTTCTGCTAATGCAGCAAATGATGTTAAAAAAACTGTAAGAGGAGGCTCATGGAAAGATGTAGGATATCTTTTGATGACGGGATATAGAGATTGGGAAAGAAAAGATTCCGCAAGAAGTTATATCGGATTCAGAACAATTCAGGATATTCCTTCAGGGTCTGGTAGATTTTCAAGAAAAACCAAATAATAATTTAACTAACTATTACTAACTAAAAATTCAAAAAATGTTTAAAACTAAAGATTCAATCACGAATTTTATCTATTCGTTTGGTGCTGCTATCGTAATTTTGGGAGCTTTATTTAAAATGACTCACTGGCATGTTGGTCCTATCACAGGTAACGTAGCATTGGCGGCTGGTTTGATTACAGAAGCACTAATTTTCTTATTTTTTGCATTCGATCCACCAAAATCAGAAGAAAACTATGCCTGGGAAAATGTTTATCCTGAATTGTTGGATGAGACTGCTGAGAGACAGCCTAGAAAAGCAGTCAATAAAGTAGAGAACAAAGAATTGGAAATATCATTGTCTGATAAATTGGATAAAATGTTGGCTGACGCAAAATTAGACGTTAGCTTATTCGAAAGACTTAGAGGTGGAATTGATAAATTCTCTTCTTCAGTTGACCAAATCAATCAAACAGTTGACGTTTCTGCATCTACTCACAAATATAACGAGCAATTGAATCTTGCCGCTTCTCATTTGGAAAGTATGAATGCACTATATGCACTTCAATTGGAGCATGGGCAAAAGCAATCAGAATTTAGCAAAAAGTATGTTGAAGACATTCAAAAATCTGCTGCACAATCAGAAAAATTCAATGAAGAATTACTAGGCTTGACATCTAATCTTAATAATCTTAATAGAGTTTATGGTGGTATGCTTAGCGCAATGAAGTCTTAATCACGGTCATTTTAATTATTGTTTAACGATTAAATTATTTTATTAAAATGGCAGGAGGTAAACAGACACCACGTCAGAAGATGATCAACCTGATGTATTTGGTCTTCATTGCAATGCTTGCAATGCAGATCGATCAGGAAATCATCAGATCATATAAAGATACCAATCAATCCCTAATGGATACCAGATTGATTGTGGAGAAAAAAAATGACGATATTTTTGAGAAGACTTTGGCTGCTAAAGCTCAAACTTCGCCGGAAAGTTATCAGTCACTTTTCGATCAGTATAAAACCTTGAAAGGCAAAACCAATGATTTGGTAAATTATATTGATGGATTAAAAACAACCATGAGTACAGCCGCGGAATATAATTCTGGCGCTGAGATAGAAGAAAGTTTTGCATCTCTTAATAATACTGAGCCTGCAACCAATCTTTTCTTTAAAGATGGCGATGAAAAAAACATTAGTGATAAATCTAATGAATTAAAGGCAAAAGTTGATGATTTAAGAAATTATATTACTTCCACTTTTGGTAATAATGCACAATTGAAAGCTGTTGCCGATAGAGCTCAGAGACATTTGGTGGCCGAGTTTGCAAAAGATGATAAGAGAAGTAAAAAAGGTTGGTTCCAATATAAATTCTATAACCAGCCATTGATTGCAGCTTTGTCTAACTTAGAGGTTATACAGTCTGAGGCAAGAAATCTTCAGTCAGATGCATTAACTTCTATGCTTCAAGAAAAAGTGGATGCAGATATCAAGTTTGATGCTTATGAAGCTTTGGTTTCAGGACCTAGTTCTGTTATGAAGGGTGAGCCAGCTGAAATTAAAATTGCTATTGGGACTTTTGCTAGTTCTGTTCCTGGTTTGGCTATTAGCGGAGCTAAAGTTGTTAATGGACAAGGAATTATTACTCCAGCTACAGGAGCTGTTGGAGCACAAGAATTTAAAGGTCAGATTTCATTTACTGATAAAAATGGAAAAGTTCATACACTTCCATATGCACATACTTTAAATGTAGTTTCTGGAGCAGAGGCACTTAAAGAACAAAATGGTGCTATCTTGCAAGCTGATAAAATGATGGTATTGTATAGAGGTCTTCAGAACCCTGTTTCAGGAGCAATTCTTGGAGCTGATCTTAGTGCAACTACCTTATCTGCACCTGGAGCTTCAGTTAGCGGAGGGAAAGGTAAATGGATGGTTACGCCTGGTTCTGGAAGTACTGTTAAATTAACAATTTCTGGAAAAGCTCCAAGTGGAAAAGTTATTTCTCAAGGTTTTGATTTCAGAATCAAGAACATTCCTCCACCAAAAGGACAGATCAGAGGAACTAGCTATGCATCTATGCCGGCTGCTTCTATATCTAAACAAACACTTACGGCTACTTTGCCTGATTTTGATTTCCCTGTAACATTCGATGTTGTAAGTTTCAAAGTTAAAGTGGCTGGTAAACCTGCTATGTCAATCAATGGAGATTCATTAGGACAGGCAGAATCTTTAACAAAAGGATTGAGAAGTGGTGACATTGTCACGATATTTGATATTCAAGCGAAAGCCAATGGTTTGAACGGAGTTGTACTTCCTAACATTGGTAACGTTATTATAAACGTTCTTTAATTAGTAGAACATAAAAAACTGATTGATTTTATATTATTCAATATTTATTTATGAAAAAGATTATATATAGTTTAATTTGTCTTTCATCGACAATGTCTTTTGCTCAGAATAGCATTCTTAATGCTAGTTCGCCGCAGACATTCAGAGAAGATCGTGAGATTAAGAAAGATAGTATTGCTTCACCTCTTAAATATGGTTTTATCGAAGATAAAGATATATTGAGAAGTATGGTTGTATGGGAAATTATTGATATGAATGATAAGATCAATCAGCCTTTTTACCATAATTCTGATGGTCTTGTTGCCCAAAATAAATCATTATATCAAATCTTATTGGATGCGGTAAATAATGGTAAGATAAAAGAAGTATATTCTGGTGATGATTTTACAGCAAGATTGACACCTGAGCAAATTGTAACCGCTACATCTGCAGTACAAGTTGCTGATTACTTTTCTCAAACTCTTAATGAGAACAAGATAGAAGAAGGAGCTGCTAATAGTTTGAAAAAATACTTCAATTCGATTCTTAACTCTACAGACGCTGATATTAGCTCTCTTAAAGCCTTTTACGGTGGAAGATTAGAAGATATTTTGCTATTTGCAGATGGCAGTAACCCAACTATAACAAGTGAAACGCCTGTTGAGGAAACTACTACTACCAAGAAAGGTAAAAAGAAAAAAAAGACTACTAAAAAAACAGCTGCTAAACCAGTTAACATTCCTCCAGGAACTGTATTGGTTAAACTAGATGGAAGTTGGTATAAGATCAATAGAAATGATATCTCTGCTAACGTAGATAAAATTGTTACAGGTACTGAAAAAGTGAAAGCTCTGAAGTTGATGGGAATGTGGTATGTTGATAAAAGAGATTCTCAGCTTAGATACAGACTATTGGGAATTGCTGCTATGGGTGAAGACCCAAATGCCGCTAAACTCAGAGCATCCCAAGCTCAGGCATTGGCAGAAGCTGGGCAACCTGTAGAGGCCGCGAGTGGTGGAGCCGCGGACCTGATTGATCTTTTCTGGATATATTATCCTGATGCAAGACAAGTGTTATCTAGTAATTTTATCTTTAATGCTAAGAACACTACATCAGATATTACATTTGATGATGTTTTAAATCAAAGACGTTTTTCATCAATTATCTATAAGTCGGACAATGGTCTAGGAAGAGGTGGAAGCGGAATTATTGATGAATATATTCCGAACGATGCAGAAGGACAGTTGGAAGAAAGTGATAGAATCAAAGCACAGATTCTTCAAATGGAAAATGATATGTGGAATTACTAATATTTCTCATAGTCTAAATAAAAAAACCTAAGTATCTTTACTTAGGTTTTTTATTTTTATGGAACAGGTAGATTATATTATTGTTGGAGCCGGTTATGCAGGGATTTTTTTTGCACATCAATTAATTAAGGAACATAAATCTTTCAAAATTTTTTGTGATAATAATACTTCTGCTTCCCAGATATCTGCCGGAGTATGTAATCCGGTTATTCTGAAAAGATTTACAACTTTTTGGAAGTCACAGGAACAGATAGATTATCTTGATGTTATTTTTGATGAGATTGAAAAATATCAATCCAAAAAATATTTGATCAATGAAAGCGTAGTTCGAATCTTTCATAACGATTCCGAGAAAGTTCAATGGAAGAAAAATTCTGAAAAAGAAAATTTACAATCTTTTCTTAATAATGACTTTATTAAACTTAATAGTGTAGAAAATCCTTTTGGAGCTGGAAAAGTCAATCATTCTTCAAGATTGAACGTAACTGAATTTTTCCAAGATATGCTCAATTATTTAGAAGAGAACAATTACTTAATCAGAGAGAAATTTGACTATGATTTGATTAATACAGAAAACAATTCCTACAAATATCTTTCATTTAAAAACCTCGTTTTCTGCGAAGGTATTGCGAGCAATCATAATCCATATTTCAAAAATATTCCTATCAAACCTAATAAAGGACATTGTTTAAAAGTTAAGCTTAAAGACAGGCCTGAACCATACATTATTAAGAAAAAGCATTTCTTGTTCAATCTTCAAAATGATGAATATTATTACGGTGGAACTTACGACCGTTTTGATAATTCAGATGATATCAATAAAGTTTCATTTGAGGAATTAGAAAATGGACTTCGTGAATTATATAAAAACGATTTTGAAATCAAAGATATCAACTTTGCTTTTCGAGCAACGGTTGCTGATAGAAGACCAATTTTAGGAAGACATCCGGAGCATCATAATTTTTATATTTTCAATGGATTGGGAGCGAGAGGTGTTTACAACGGAAGTTATTTTTCTAAAGTACTTTTCGATTACTTAGAAAATGATATTGAACTCGATTCTGAAATTGATGTGAAAAGATTTTACTGATTTAATTAACAAAATTTAAATTATACTAATTTGGTCAGATTTCAATGAATTGTTAAATTTGCATTTCGGATAATATCTAATGATGATGAACGAACTAAAAGAAACTTACCAAAAACTGATTGATGAAAATTTGGAATCAAAATCGATAGAAGAAGTTCTGGAGATTCTGATAAATACTTTTCCCGATGAAGTTTGCTTTTCTACGAGCTTTAGTTTCGAAGACCAAGTTATTACAGATTATGTAAAAAATTCTGGAATCAAAGTTTTCACACTAGATACAGGTCGATTATTCGAAGATACTTACAACACTTGGAATTTAACCAAATCCAAATACAAACTTCCAATCAAAGCTTATTATCCAAATCCAGATGAATTGGAACCATTCATTCAGGACAATGGACCAGATTCATTTTACAGGTCTGTTGAGAACAGGAAAACTTGTTGTGATATCAGAAAGGTTCATCCATTGAAAAGAGCTTTGATGGGTAATAAAATCTGGATTACAGGACTCAGAGCCGAGCATTCCGTCGCAAGAGAAAATCTTTCTCAATTCGAATGGGACGAGTCCAATCAAATCATTAAGTACCATCCAATCCTTTTCTGGACAACGGAACAGGTGAGAGATTATATCAAGAAAAATAATATTCCGTATAATATTTTGCACGACAAAGGTTTCGTCAGCATTGGTTGCGCACCTTGTACAAGAGCAATTCAGCCAGGCGAAGATTTTCGTGCAGGTCGTTGGTGGTGGGAAGATGCCAGCAAAAAAGAATGTGGTCTCCACGTTCACAAATAACAATTAATTAAGATTAAAATGTCAAAATATCATTTGGATTATCTGAAGCAGTTAGAATCCGAAGCCATTCATATTTTCAGGGAAGTTGCGGGTCAGTTTGAGCGTCCGGCTTTGCTTTTCAGTGGAGGAAAGGACAGTATTACGCTTGTTCATTTGGCGCTGAAAGCCTTTCGTCCTGGGAAATTCCCTTTTCCGTTGGTTCACATTGATACAGGTCATAATTTTCCGGAAGTTCTGGAATTCCGTGACCAATTAGCTGAACAGATTGGCGAAAAATTAATCGTCAGAAAAGTAGAAGATACCATCAAAGAAAAAGGTTTAAGAGAACCAAAAGGAAAATTGCCAAGCAGAAACGCTTTGCAGACTTTTACATTGTTGGACACCGTAGAAGAATTCGAATTTGATTGTTGTATTGGTGGCGGAAGACGTGATGAGGAAAAAGCCAGAGCCAAAGAACGTATTTTCTCTGTTCGTGATGATTTCGGCCAGTGGGACCCAAAACTTCAGCGTCCCGAACTTTGGAATACCTACAACGGAAAAATCCACAAAGGCGAGCAGGTACGTGCTTTCCCAATCAGTAACTGGACAGAATTGGACGTCTGGAACTACATTCTGAAAGAAAATATCCAATTACCTTCGATTTATTTTTCGCACGAACGTGAAGTTCTCAATTTCGAAAACCAATTCATTGCAATGAACGAGTTTGTCAATCTTGATGAAAATGATGTCGTTACCAAAGAAAAAGTCCGCTACAGAACAGTTGGTGATATGACTTGTACTGCGGCAGTTTTATCGGAAGCCAATAATCTGGAACAAGTAATTGCCGAAATCATCACCACCAAAACCAGCGAACGAGGCGAAACCAGAATAGACGACAGAACCTCCGAAGCCGCAATGGAAGACAGAAAAAAAGCGGGATACTTTTAATTATTAATGATGGATTATAAATGATGAATGATGATATTTAGAAGTTCTCAAAATCATTTATCAATTATCAATTATCAATTATCAAAAAATGGATATACTAAGATTCATCACTGCAGGAAGTGTAGACGACGGAAAAAGTACACTGATAGGCAGATTATTATACGACAGCAAAAACATTCTGATTGACCAGTTAGAAGCTGTTGAGCGCGCCAGCAAATTTAAAAACGATGGTGAACTGGATTTGGCTTTGCTCACAGATGGTCTGAGAGCAGAACGTGAACAAGGAATTACAATTGATGTAGCTTACAAATATTTCTCTACTCCGAAACGTAAATTCATCATCGCAGATGCGCCGGGACACGTTCAGTACACCCGAAATATGATTACGGGAGCCAGCAATTCTGATTTGATTATCATTCTGATTGACGCCAGAAACGGAATCATCGAACAAACCAAAAGACATTCGATTATTGCATCATTGCTTAACATTCCAAATGTTGTGGTGGCGATTAACAAGCTGGATTTGGTTAATTATTCCGAAGAGATTTTCAAAAATATCAAAGACGAATATTCAAAAATGGCAGAACAGCTTTCTTTGAATAACGTAGTTTATATTCCAATATCAGCTTTAGATGGTGACAATATCGTTGATAAATCCGAAAACCTGAATTGGTACGAAGGAAAAACTTTATTGGATTATCTGGAGTCTGTAGAATTAGAAAATACGATTAATCTGGATAAAGCGAGATTTCCTGTTCAATACGTGATTCGACCTCAGACAGAAGAACTTCACGATTATCGTGGATATGCAGGAAAAATCACCAGCGGAATTTACAAAGTTGGAGATTCTGTAACGATTTTACCTTCCGGAACCGAAAGTAAGATTTCCGCGATTGAAATCAACCAGGAAAAAGTAGAAGAAGCTTTTGCTCCTCAGAGTGTGATTTTGCATTTGGAAGACGATGTGGATATCAGCCGTGGCGATTTGATTGTAAAATCCGACGACCTTCCAAAAGTAGAGCAGGAATTAGAAGTTTTGGTTTGCTGGATGGGCGACAAACCTTTGAAATCAGGTTCAAAATATCTGATTCAAAATAGCACAACTCAAGTCAAAAGTGTCATTAAAGAAATTGAATATAAACTCGATGTCAATACTTTGGAAAAACAAGAAATAGAGCAAGTTTCCCTTAACGAAATTGTAAAATTAAAATTGAAAACTGCAAAACCACTGGCTTATGATTCTTACAAAGATTTGGCTTCCAATGGCGGAATTATCTTTATCGATGAGACGAGTTTTGTAACAGTTGGTGCAGGATTGATTCAGTAATTTTTAAATAAGACAGATTTTGACATCAAAAATTTCACTTCCGGTTTTCATCAATGCATCGACTAACAGAATCCTGATTGTCGGCGGTGGAAAGTTGGCTTCAGAACAGCTCAATGATTTGATGCAGAATATTCCGGATGCCAATATCAGCGTTCTTGCCAAAAGGCTATCTGATGATATCAAAAACCTGTTGTTGGAAAATACGTCGGTCAAGATTATCAATGAGGATTTTGATGATTCCTATTTGGAGATTGCAGATTTGTTCATTGTTGCGACAGAAGATTCTGCTCAGGACCAGTTGATAATTAATAAAATCAAAGAGAGGAAAAACTTATATTTTGCTCCAAGTCTTACTTCTGATAATGATTTTTTCTTTCGTGGAAATAATGATAATCAAGACAGAAAAAACCTTTTTTTCATTAATGGGGAAAAGAAATGGCGAAGAATTGCAACCATATTTTTCTGGGCATTCGTCGTTTTGCTGATAGGAAATATAGTCTCATTTTACATAGGATTCAATGATTTACAAGTTGCTTATCAATATCTAAATGCCAACACAGACGAACGATTTTTCTGGTTGTTCTTGGTTGGATTTTTAGCACAATTGATTGATGGCGCATTGGGAATGGGCTATGGTGTGACTTGTACAGCAGCGCTTTTATATATCGGGATTCCTTTGCCGGCCATCAGCAGCAGTATCCATACAGCGGAGATGTTTTCCAGTGGCGCTTCCGGATTTAGTCATTACAAATTTGGGAATATCAATAAAAAATTGTTTAAAAATATCTTGATTCCGGGCGTTATCGGTGCCGTTTTGGGGGCATTACTTTTGGCTTATTTCGGAGAGAAATATGCAGGGATTATCAAACCGATTTTGGCCACTTACACATTCATCCTTGGAATCAGAATTTTGTTCAATGCTTTTAAGAAAAACAAGAAACGCAAAAAAACCAGAAGAGTTGGTTGGCTTGCTGGAGCTGGAGGCTTCTTGGACTCCTTCGGTGGCGGTGGTTGGGGACCATTGGTAACATCAACCTTGATTTCCAAGGGGAAAACACCTCGCTACATCATCGGAACCGTTAGTTTGACTGAGTTTTTCGTAACCTTCGCAAGTGCACTGACTTTCTTTTCAGTTATCGGAATCAGTCATTGGCAGTTAATTGCAGCATTGATTTTAGGTGGCGTTATTGCTGCTCCAATTGCTGCTAAATTAGCTGGGAAATTACCTTTAAAAGCAATGTTCATCGGAGTAGGATTAATGGTAATTATCTGGAGCCTGAATGTGCTTTTGAAAACATTTCATATAATATAATTAACTTGGGCAAAACCCTCGCCGCGACTTTCCAGCCGCTCGGGTCGGCTATCCGTTACAATCTTTTTCTTTTCCTTATATGAAAGAAAAGAAAAAGGATTTCCACTACTATCCCTTTTGCAGGTTAGTAATCAATTAGCCAGTTTAGATGTTATAAGAAAGTCAAAATCAATGCAACCACCAATCCAATCGCTGTGAAAGCCATTCCACGTTTGAAAGCTTTGGTCTTAGGATTGAACATCCAGAAACTGGAAATCACGAAAAAGAACAACGAAATACCGAAGAATGTGTTCAGCGGAGAAAGCGTGTCTTTAGATTGGGCCTTGTGAAGCTTCGTCATTTTATCAAGAACAAATGGCAATTCCTTTTTAGAATATTTCGCTTCACCTGTTTTCATATTATAAGTACCCTGCTTGAAGAACATCACATCATCTTCTGTTTTGTCAACCTCAAATCCTTTGATTTTGATTTCTTTGCCCAGTTTCTTCTCGTCCAAATTAGCATCGAATTTCTTCTCGTAGCTTTTTTCTTTTTTTAGAAAATCTGTATCTCTGTAAACCAACAAAACGCCGCTGATAGCATAGACAGCCATTATTCCAGCCAGAAAATATCCCAGATACCGGTGCGTGATTCTCATAAACGTTTTTGTATTCTTGATTTTATCCATTTTATATTTGTTTTTTTAATTTGAAAAAGTGGAGACAAATGTATGACTCCACTTTTATTTTTAGAAATTTGATTTGATATTTTATTAAAGTTTATACGTCAAGGTCATATAAACGTTTCTTGGCATAATAGGATTCGCGGAGTAATTCTCGTGAACAACATAATTATGAGTATCGAAAAGATTCCCTATTTTACCCTGAATCAGGAATTTTTTGTATTCGTATCCAACTGATAGATCAAAGATGTTATAATCTTTCAGTTTAAATATTCTGGAAACACCATTTCTTGCTTCCAAACTGTTTGCTCCAGTTTTGGTATCGTTCCAGCCGGCAAGTCTGTCTCCAATGAAATAGTAAGTTCCACCTAGTTTAAGACCTTTGACCCATTTGTCAAACGTGTAGAAAACGGAACCATTAACTGTAGTTGCAGGCGTTCTCACAACTCTTTGTTTTTCTACATATCCGAAAATCTCGGGTGTATCTTTATAAATAGCGTGGTTGTACGCAAACCCAGCAATGATGGAAATATTTTTAGTAGGATTTCCAGTGATGTCTGCTTCAACGCCTCGACTTAATAATTTACCTGCAAATTCTTTGATGTTGGTATTGCTATTAGCATTTCCCGCAGAATCAAACTGTGCCTGCTGATAGAAGTTTTTATTAAAAATCTGATAAGCGGTTACATTAAAGGCAACCGCATTGTTCCATACATTTTTCTTTAAACCAACTTCAAACTGGTCTATGATACTTGGTTTTAAACCGTTGCCGGTCATCACATCTTGTCCCGTATTAGGAGAGAAGGAATTGGTATAGGTTGCAAAAACAGAAAGATTATCATTTGGCATATAAACCAATCCAGCTTTAGGAGAGAATGCTCTATCCGATGTTGCAGAGTTTGCAGTGCCTTCTTTTGTGTTTTTCAAAAAGTTGGAGACCAGAGTTGTCATGTTTTCTAAGTAAGAATATCTCAATCCGGCAATTACTTTCAGTTCTTTTGTCAAACTGATAAAATCCTGCGCATAGATTCCTATTCTTCTGGTTGGGATTCTCGTTTTTTTGTATCTGTTGGCTGTAGGTATTGTTCCGCCAACCAAAGAGTTGGGGTCATCTAAGAAAACATAGCCTGATGTATCGCCATTAGTACCATAATAATAAGATGTCCCAAACTCAGCATTATTTCTGTTCGGGTCATAATAAGTGTAAGCATCTGAGGTCAAATAATCCGCATCGGCTCCTGCCAAAACTTTATGGCTAATTTTGCCTGTAGAAAATTCTCCATTGATATTAACCTGTGCACTGTTGTAGTTTTGCTCATTATAAGTTCTGTTGAGATTTCTTCTCCATCTGTATCGGTCACTATTCAGGGTCCAAGCGGTACGCTCTGTAGAGAAATAATCTTTGGTGTAATTCTGATAAGTAACTACGGCATTCAAAGTCCAATTTTCATTGAATTGATGATTCACAATAATATCAGTTGAAGCTTGTTTCACATTTTGGTACTGCCAATCTGCACCAAAAAAAGTGCTGATGGGCGAAGTAGTATTTAGGAAATAACTTTTATCTGGATTTTCAAATGTTCCCAGCCCAAAATCTGGTGTGAAATTATTCTGAAGATAATCTGCTTCTACAATAATCTGCGTTCTTGAACCGATGTTAAACGCAAAAGATGGATTGAAATAGTATTTTTCAGAATTCACAACATCACGGAAGCTATTCGCTTTTTCATAAGTACCATTTACGCGAAAAGCAATTTTCTCTGTCAAAGGTCCATAGATGTCCACCGTTGGTTTGTAAGAATCCCAGCTTCCTGCCGAGAAACCAAATATTCCACCAGGTTTGAAAATTGGTTTTTTTGTAATCATATTGATAATTCCGCCAGCTGCAACGTTACCATATAACAAAGCGTTGGCCCCTTTAGCAACTTCTACGCGTTCCAATCCGGAAACTTCGGGATTAACGCCGCTGTTGATTCTCGCCCCGTTTTTATATAGATTTTCTGATCCGAAAGTAAAACCTCTTCCTCCAAAACTAGCTTGGGAATTTCCTCTCGCAGAAGTCACGTATAATCCACTTACATTCTGAATAACCTCCGACAGTTGTCTGATTTGCTGTTGCTCGATAATCTCATGAGTTACAATAGAAATCGGCTGAGGATTTTCCATCGTTGTGAGATTGGATTTGGAAGTAGGCGTTTTTGCCTTGTTAGGATTGCCCGTTTTATGCAACGCTACATCTTCAATTTGCTGAATCTTGATTGTATCGTTATCTTTTTGTCCACCTTTTTGAGAATAGACAGAAATGGAAAGCAAAATAAGACTTGCAGAGATGATGGACTTTTTCATAGTTTATTTAGAATATTTAAAAACAGGGCAAAAGTATGCAAACTGTTAATATCTCCTAATATTATTTTAAATAATTCTAAATAAAAGAGATATTTTTGATTTAAATATTTGAAAATCAGAATTTTATTATTTAATGATTTTTATCAATTATTCTTGGAGTTCTAGCCAGCGCATTTCAAATTCTTCCAGTTTTTCTGATACTATTTCCAATTCCGAAGATAATTTTGAGATTTTATCATAATCAGATTCGTTGTTGAGCTGCTCAAGAATCTCAGCTCTTTTTCCTTCCAATTTTGGCATTTCTTTTTCGATAGTTTCCAGCTCACGTTGCTCTTTAAAAGATATTTTTTTCTTTGGTTGCTGGTTGTTGGCTACTGATTGTTGACTTGTCACGCTTAGCTGAGCCGAAGCCTCTTTCGGAGCTTCAACCTTTTCAGCCTTTGGAGCTTCAACTTTAGGATTTTTATCTTCTGATTTCAGATGCTCGCGATATTCAGAAAAATTCCCGACAAATTCTTTGATTTTTCCCTCGCCTTCGAAAGCCAGAACGTGGTCCACAATTCTGTCCATAAAATAACGGTCGTGCGAAACGATGATCAAACTGCCTTGGAAATTCTGTAAAAAGTTTTCCAAAACTGTCAACGTTGGCAAATCTAAATCATTCGTGGGCTCATCAAAAATCAGGAAATTCGGATTTTGATAAAGAATATACATCAAGTGAAGACGACGCTTCTCTCCACCGGAAAGTTTAGAAATCGGTGAATATTGCGTTTGGTCATCAAATAAGAATAATCTTAAGAACTGAGAAGCCGAGATGGTTTTTCCATTAGCCAAAGGAAAGTTTTCCCCAATTTCTTTGATGAAATCAATCACTCTTTCATCTTCTTTATATTGCAATCCTTTCTGAGCAAAATATCCGAATTTAATCGTTTCTCCAGTTTCAATTTCTCCAGAATCTTTCGGTTCAAAACCTTGGATGATATTCAGTAGAGTTGATTTTCCAGCACCATTTTTCCCAACAATTCCAACCTTCTCACCTCTTTGAAATTGATAAGAAAAATCTTTAAAAAGCACTTTTTCGCCAAAGCTTTTGTTGATGTTTTTAAGTTCAAGAATCTTATTTCCCAATCTTTTCATTTCGAAATCCAATTCCAAAGCTTGTTTTCTCGTATCGGTTTTGGCTATTTTTTCGGTTTCATAAAAATCATCTTGTCTCGATTTGGACTTGGTAGTTCTCGCTTTCGGTTGTCTTCGCATCCATTCCAGCTCCTTTCTGTAAAGGTTTTGCGCTTTATCAATCGTTGAATTCAGATTGTCCTCACGAATCATTTTGTTCTCAAGATAAGTTGAGTAACTTCCGTTGTGGAGATAAAGGTTTCCATCTTCCATTTCCCAGATTTTGTCGCAAACGGCGTCCAAGAAATAACGGTCGTGCGTTACTAAAAGCAATGTGATTTTCGCCTTGCTCAGATAATTTTCCAGCCATTCTACCATCTCCACATCCAAGTGGTTGGTCGGCTCATCCATTATTAGAAGTGTATGACGATGTTCAGCTCTAGTTTCTGTTAAAAGTTTTGCCAAAGCAATTCTCTTGATTTGTCCACCGGAAAGTGTTCCCATTTTCGCAGACAAATCTGTGATTTTAAGTTGAGAAAGAATCTGTTCCATCTCGTTTTCCAAATCCCACGCTTTATGAATTTCCATCTCTGCCAAAGCTGATTCCATATCGTCCGGATTTTCGGAAGTCAATGCGTAATGGTATTTTTTCAGCGCCAAAATCGGTGCAGAATCCAACGTCATCATAAACTCTTCTACAGTCAATTTCGGGTCAAAATCGATTTCCTGGTCAAACAAAACGACCTGAATATCTTTGTTGATAAGCGTAGTTCCACTATCCGCGATTTCCTTTCCCATAAGGATTTTCAGAAGTGTAGACTTCCCGCTTCCGTTTTTGGCAACGATAGCGATTTTGTCGCCTTCGTTCACGTGGAAATTGATATTTTTGAATAAGACTTTAACGCCGTAAGATTTGCTCAGATTTTCTGCAGAAACGTAATTCATTGTATGGTTTATAACGATTGGCGAAAATACGAAATTGAAAACCGAATATCCCATAAACTCCATCAATAAAACAATTTTTTGGGCAGCTTTATCCGTCTTCCGTTCCCAATCTTTTCACTCGACTGCGTTGCATAAAAAGGATTTCCGCTCAAGCAGGGCTGCTGTGATTCGATGTTCACAATAATTGTTTATTATTCTGAATCATCAAAGTCTTTAGAAAATTTTAACTAAATTATTAGTTGTTTTTAACCTTTTGTTGAGAGAATCATAATATAAAAATTCAGAAGTTTGCTGATAAATTAAACCTATGAAAAAACTTAACTTTCTTGTTGCACTCTTTGTTTATGTAGTTTCTCAAGCTCAATTGATTTCCGGTACTGTTTTGTCTAAAGAAGATAACCAGCCAATTCCTTACGCCAAGATTGGAATCCTGAATAGTAATTATGGTGTTCAGGCGGATGAAAATGGAAAATTCGAAATTCAGTTGGAGAAGGTCAGTAAAGACAAAGAGCTGGTAGTTATTGTGGGCGGATACAAACAGTTCAGAAGCTCTGTAGAAGACTTCGTCAAAAGCAATCCTCACAATATTTATCTGTACGAAAAAGTAACCAATATCCAAGAAGTTGTGTTGACGCCTCAGAATTATAAAGAAAAAAATCTAGGAGTCAACGCTAAATCAAAATCCGTAATGTTCACGCCGAATATGGAGAAAGGAAATTCGGTGGTGGAGGAAACTGCGGTGGAGTTCAGTTCCAACAAGCGATTAAAAATTAATAAAATCAATATGAATTTTTCCAGATTCGAATCCACGATGCCTATCAAAGTCCGTTACACGATTTACGATGAAAAAGATGGAAAACCGAATAATCTGATTTTGGAAAATGATATTATAACCACAATTGGAAAAGAAGATTTGAAGGATTCTACATTTTCTTTGGACGTGAGCAAAGAATCGATTTGGTTGGAGGGCAAGTTCTTTGTCGGAATTCAGTTCATCGGACAATCCAACGGGAAAGTAGCTTTGAGTGGTGCTTTGTTCAGGTCAGGTTATTACCGTTCTTTCTATGGAAATTGGGAAAAAATTGGTATGGCAGCACCGGCTATCAATATTGATGTGAAAGTTAAAAAGTAGTTTGATTTATTTTTACATTTGACTGAAAATAATTTGTCACGCAGATTTTGCGGATTAAGCAGATTTTAGTGTTTTCAATCTGCTATATCTATATAATCAGCGAGAAGTTAAATACTCTTTAATCAAATGAAAAAAGTAATTTCTTTATTAATTCTGTTTGTCTCAACAATTTCCTTTGCTCAAGTTTATGATTTTGGTAAAAATCCGGACGCTGGGAAAGTCCTTCATTTAAAAGATGCTGATATCTATTATGAAATTTACGGAAAAGGTGAACCTCTATTTTTACTGCACGGGAATGGCGGAAGTATTGATGCTTTTTCAAAAGAAATTCCGGAACTTTCCAAACATTTTACGGTTGTTGCGATGGATACAAGAGCCCAGGGAAAGAGTACAGACACTTCTAAAGAACCTTTGACTTATATTAAATTTGCTGATGATGTAAAAGCTTTGGCAGATGAATTGAAGTTGAAAAAAATCAATATTTTGGGCTGGAGCGATGGCGGAAATATAGGAATCGAATTCGCTATCAAATATCCAAGAATGACTAATAAAATCATCACAAGCGGAGCGAATGTTTTTCCCAATGGCGTCGGCGAAAATGAAGTTGAAAACATGAAAAAAGATGCTGATAAAATGAGAGCGGAAAACAAATCGGAACGCGATGTCAGATTGCTTCAATTGATGATTGATGAACCCAAAATCACCAAAGAACAACTCAATAAAATCAAAGCGAAAGTTTTTGTTGTTGCGGGCGAAAATGATTTGATTCTTCGTTCCCATACCGAATATATTGCCAGAGAAATCCCTAATTCCAAACTGAAAATCTTCCAAGGCGCATCGCACGGTGTTCCTGTTGAAAGAGCAGAAGAATTAAGCAAGGATGTGATTGAGTTTATAAAGAACTAATATTTATTTCATAAAAACTGAAACACTTCGACTCCGCTCAGTGTGACATTTCTAATACTATATGTTTTCTGATTGTCGGTCTGAGCGGAGTCGAAGATTTTTAGTAATTAATCTAATCAATCGTCAACATTTTCAAAGACCAAAGATTCCCATTATAAATATCCAGATCAACTTTGGAATTGATGCCGTAAACAATTCCGTTTTCTGAGAATTGCCAGAACTGCCATTCATCATCTGGCGAAGGTGTTGGAACATCGTTGTAATTGGCCAGCCAAAGCGGATAATCATCGAATTCGCCCTTTAAATAGTCTTTGTAATAATGATAATAAGTGTAGATAATTGGTTTTTCGTCATATGTGTCTTCCATGATTTTAATCCATACCTTGAGGTCAGAAACCAATTGCTCTTTTGATTTTTTTCTCGGATTTTTCTCGATATCAAGAATTGGTGGAAGGTCACCGGCTTCTAACTTAGCTACCGAAAGAAAAGAATTAGCCTGCATCACGGGGTCTTCATCCGGGCGATAAAAATGATAAGCACCACGAATCAGGTTATGCTGTTTTGCGGTTTCCCAAAAATGGTCAAAGTTTTTATCCAGTTTTCTGTTTCCCATACTTGCCCGCAGAACTACAAATTTTAAAGGAATTGTTCTGTTTCCGATGCTCAGACTGTCCCATTGGATATCTTCTTTTCTTTGGTAATGAGAAATATCAAAACCGAAAGTCTGATTAGAATATAGTCCAGTTATTTTTTCAATTCTTGCGGCTTCTGCTTCGGTATTCGAAAGTTTTTTGTGTTCGAAGTGCTTTCCAAGATAATAAGTAAAATAGTAATTGATTTTTTGTCTTAGATAATATCCCGCTCCCAGCAAAGAAATACAAAGTATGATCAACAGAATCCAGCGCTTTTTCATAAAAATGCTTTTTCTTTTCTGATGAATTTTCTTCTTGGTATTGATATTTGCCTTTGCCATAAGTTTTGCAAAAATATTATTTTTCCCCATCCAAAAAGAACTGAAAAAATTATTTTAAAAAATTAAAGTACTAATGAATATTTTTGGCTTGTTTTATGCTAATATTGTATTGTTAATTTAAAAACATTTAAAAAAATGAAAAAAAGAATTTTGTCTTTGTCAGCACTTGTATTCCTAACAATTGGAATGAACGCTCAGACGGTAAAACAAGAAGTTAAAAAAGATGCCAATGCAGTAGGAACTGCAGTTAAAAAAGGCACTAAGGCAACTGGAGAAGGTGTAAAAGATGCTGCAAAATGGACTGGAAAAACAGCTGAAAAAGGTGCGGAAGCAACTGCCGAAGGTGTAAAGGACGGCGCTAAATGGACAGGGAAAACCGCTAAAAAAGGAGCAAAAGCTACAAAGAAAGGCGTGAAGGATGCAGCAAAATGGACCGGCAAAACTGCTAAAAAAGGGGCAGATGCTGTAAGCGATACTTACAAAGATGTAAAGGAGGATATCAAAAAGAAAGATTAATATCGTTTGAATCAATGAAAAAACAACTTCAATTTTTGGAGTTGTTTTTATTTTTTGTAACAAAGATCCTTATCCGTGAACTAACGGAAAAGTATTATTACTGTTAAATTCACTATATTCGTTAATAGAAATTAAAAATTAAAATGAAAAAACTTATTGTATCGTTTGCACTTTCTCTATTGTTTGCTGCAAATATGATGGCTCAGAATGTACCAACAGCAAAACAGGTTATCGACAATTATTTGACTGCACTTGGAGGAAAAGCAAAACTGGAATCGGTAAAAACCCTTTCGATGAAGAACACCATCAGTGTAATGGGGATGGACATGGAAGGCACGACCGTGAAGAAAGATAACAAGTTCAAATCTACTCAGACGATGATGGGGCAGGAGATGGTTCAGGTTTTTGATGGCGAAAAAGGTTATGCGAACCAAATGGGACAAAAAATGGATCTACCTGCTGACCAGATTGAAAAACTAAAAACTGCAAAAATTATCGAAGCGCTTGGTTTGGATGCTGCAAAAATTAAAACGGTTGAGAAGAAGCAGATTGATGGGAAAGATTTCTATGTGCTTTCTTCCGATGACACCAAATCTTATTTTGATGCAAAAACAGGATTACTTGCAAAATCTGAAAGTGATAAAGGAACAATGACGATTGCTAAATATGCGGACGTTGACGGAATCAAATTCGTAGAAGAGATGTCTATTGATGCAGCTGGCCAACAGATCACAATCAAAAATTCTGATATCAAGATCAATCAACCAGTTTCAGATGATGTATTCAAATTGGAATAATCTTTTAGAACATTATTATAAAGAAAAAGAATCCAAATTTGGATTCTTTTTTGTTATGAATTATATTCCTTTTCCCATTCTTCGGCAGCTTCGCAAAGTGTATTGTAAAAATCCTCCCCGTATTTTCTGATAAGCGGTTCTTTCAAAAATTGAAAAATTCTAACCTGCAATTCTGATCCAAGTGTACAAGCATCACTACAAATATCCCATTCGTGATAATTGAGTGCGGAAAAAGTTTTGTACTCATTCACGCGGATTGGATAAAGGTGACAGGATATTGGTTTTTTCCAATCGACCGCACCATCTTCATAAGCCTTTTCTATGCCACATTTTGTTGTTCCTTTTTCATCAAAAATAACATAAGCGCACTCACTTCCGTTGACCAAAGTCGTTACATAACCTCCATCATAATCATCAATGACCCAAGTTCCCTGTTCTTCGATGGCTTTCACGCCTTCTGGTCTTAGATAGGATTTTATTTTAGGGAAAATTTCGTCAAGTATTGGTAATTCGTCTTTGTCGAGAGGGGCTCCAGTATCACCATCTACACAGCAGACACCCTTGCATTTCGTTAGGTTGCAGACAAAACTCTGAGCAAATATATCTTCTGAAATTAATTTATCATCTATCTGAATCATTCGACATCCATTTTAAATTTTATACAAAATTAACGATTTTAAAGATCGCAAGCGCAAAGACAATGACCCAAAGTCCCAGTTCCTGCATCCAATAGCTGGGAAGAAAACGTAACATTCTGCTGATTATGATACTTGCTGGAAGGGCTAGGAGTAAAAGATAGTCATAATTTTCTCCCATATAAAAGATAATCGTAATCAACTGAGCGAGAGAAAAAACAAGAACAAATGTGTATTTGTATCGGCTGATCGGACTTTTCTCGTTGTAATGTTTGAAATGGTCGGAAATAGAGTAGAGCAGCATCAGCGCAATCGGACTTAAAATATATAACGGAAAATAAGAATCCAACGCTTCGAATTTCCCATAAAAAGGTAAATAAGTTTTGTCCCAAGTTGTATAGTGGATGAGATACATCAATCCAAAATAACTCAGAACAATCAGAATAATTCCAAACAATAACCTGAAAATATTAAGTCCGATTCTACCCGAAGTTCCAATAATATGAAAGATAACAAAAACACCCATAGGCCAACTTGGTGGAAATACTAAATAGTTGAAAGCCAGAATAGAGCCTACCAACATAAAGGAGCTTTTTCTTAGTTGGTCGTTTTGGCTGGTAAGAATCAATAGTAAAATGGAACTCGTTAAAAATGTAAATGCCAATCCCAGATTTATAGTTCCATCATAAAATGAGGCCACAAAAATCGTATAAAGGAAAAGCGGAAGATGTGAAAACTGATTAAGCGCAATTGCATTAAATAAAAAATACCCCAGACTGATTCCCATAAATGTAATAATGGCCGGAAAAATATCTATATATTTGAAATCTAACAAATTAAGTAATAAAAATATTAAAAACAAAAAACCGATATAAACCGGGACCGAAAAAATATTGCTTTCTTTAGAAAGTAATCGAAACATTTTTTATAAATTTGTGCAAAGTTAATTTAAAAAAAGAAAAATATGACATCTTTCTGGTTAGCATTAAGTGCAGCATTCAAATGGTCTTTTGGTTTTTTTGACCTTACTGCTAATGTTTTGAATTGGATTTTATTTCTGGTGGCTTCTGGGTTTTTCACATATTGGTGCTATATTTTGGTAGTCACATTAGGGGCACAAAAAGATAAAGATTATCATTCTCCAACAGAAGGGAAACACCCATATTATGATCCAAAGATCTACAAAAACGAAGGTTAAATAAATTGATTATATTTATAAAAAACCCGTCTTGTTATTGAAACGAGACGGGTTCTTTTATTTTTTTATATTCGATTAATTTTCGTCGTGACAAGGGACAACCAGGACAGGGATTTTAGATTTTCGGGTAATTTCCTTCGTCAAACTTCCGATAAAAACATCATAAACGCCGCTTCTGCCATGTGAGCCAACCACGATGTAGTCTGCATTATTCTCATCAGAATATTCTAAAATCGTATCACCGGCGATACCCTGCTTCAAAATATGACTGCAATTAACACCTTGAGAAACAATTCTTTGTTCTAATTTGTTGAGTTCCTTCAATTCGAATTTGATTTCGTTTTCCTCAACTTCGGGGAAATATTGGAAACCCATATCACCGATTACAAAACCGATATCCGTTGCAGCAACATGAATCAGCGCAATCTCAGCATTTACGTCTTTCGCAAAATTTACAGCATAATCTACCAATTTATCGGAGCTGTCAGAAAAATCTACGGGTAAAATAATCTTTTTCATAATCTTAAGGTTTTATAGTATTTCTAATCATATTAGAGCAAAAACTCAGCCACTCTCATATTTCCAAGGCTAATATAAGTTACATGAAAAGTTACTGAATTTTTAGCGAAAACAATTTTTTGTTTTCAAGAAATGCCTCCAACAAATCATTTTCAGAAACTTTGCCAACTCCTTTCGGGGTTCCAGTAAAAATCAGATCACCGACCCTCAATGTGAAATATTGTGAAGCAAAAGCAATAATATCATCAAAACTGAAAATCATATCTCTTGTATTACCATTCTGAACTTGTTCATTATTTTTTGTCAGAGAAAAATTGAGATTCTGCAAATCATAATTCTCTTCTGATACAAAATCAGAAACCACAGCAGAACCGTCAAAACCTTTTGCCAGCTCCCAAGGCAAGCCTTTATCCTTTAATTTCGACTGTAGATCTCTCGCTGTAAAATCTATTCCAAGACCGATCTCGTCATAATGTTTTCCGGCGTTTTCTTTCTGGATATACTTTCCACCTTTTGAGATTTTCAGAACTACTTCCAGTTCGTAATGAACATCATCAGAAAACTCCGGAATGTAAAAGTCAAAACCTTTCTTCAGGATAGCTGTGTCAGGCTTCATAAAGATTACCGGGTCTTCCGGAACTTCATTTCCAAGTTCTTTGGCATGTTCGCTGTAATTTCTTCCTATGCAGATTATTTTCATAATATTAATGTAAAAATTTATCAATCTAACAATGTAACAATCCATAATTCCAAATTGGTAGATTGTTATATTTTCACATTGTTAATTTAATTAGAAGCGAGACTTCAACTGTATCTTTGTAAAGATCTTCTTGGTGTAAAGCGGAAAGTCAGCATTCTGAAGCCAGCCGTAGTAGCCAAGGTCCTTTTGGAAAACATCTTTTACTTTTTGACCTTTATATTTGCCAAAAGCAAAGATCTCTTGTCCACTGTCATCAAAATGGATCATTCCGGCCAAATCCGCAAATTTGTTCTGCGTAGAAAAATCGCTTAACTCAGCAATTTCGTTTGGAACATCTTCGTATTTTCCAACCTGTGCATCCAGAACTTCGAATGTTGCCATTACATCCGCTTCTGCAGAATGGGCGTTTTCCAAAGTCTTTCCACAATAGAACTGATAAGCAGCACCAAGATTTCTCGGCTCTTTTTTGAAAAAAATCGTTTGAGCATCCACAAAACGATGTTTGCTAAGGTCAAAATCTACATCTGCTCTCAACATTTCCTCAGCCAGGACAGGAATGTCGAATCTATTTGAATTGAAGCCTCCCAAATCAGAATCCTTGATCATGGCCATTATTTTAGGCGCAATTTCCCGGAAAGTTGGCGCTTCTGCAACATCATCATCATATATTCCATGGATTGCAGAAGATTCTTTAGGTATGGGCATTTCCGGATTTACTCGCCAGGTTTTACTTTCTCGGGACGCATCCGGATTGACCTTCAGAATGCAGATTTCTACGATCCTGTCTTTTCCGATATTGGTTCCTGTAGTTTCCAGATCGAAAACGCAAAGTGGTTTATGTAGTTTTAGGTTCATTTTTTATAGCTATAATTTAGTTATGAATGATGGGTTTCAAAATTCAAAACTATTTGAGTTGTTTTTGGAATATTAATGAAATTAAGATGTAATATATAATTAATAATGGAATTCCAATTGTTTTAAAAATTAACAAAATCAAACTTCCACCAATCAATAAAGCTAATTTTGGATAATTATCTTTCAATTGTTTTGATTTGAATTTCATTGCGATCATTTTAATTGGCGAGATTAATAACCAAGAGGAAATGCCTGTGAAAACCAATAAATAAATTTCATTCTCAAACAGAAAACTGAAATTTCCAGATTCTTTATAAACATAGAATAATCCGAAAATCAAAATCGTGTTACTCGGTGTGTTAAGTCCTTTGAAGTAATATTTCTGCTCTTCATCCAGATTGAAAATCGCTAATCTAAGACAAGAAAAAACCGTGATCAAAAAGCCTAAATAATAATACCAGGCAAAATCTGTGTATTGTTTCCCTATCAACGCCATGAACATTGTAAATCCAGGTAAAAATCCAAAACTCACCATGTCTGCCAAAGAATCCAGCTGCCCTCCAAGATTACTGCTGGAACCAAGAGCTCTGGCAATGAAACCATCAAAAAAATCAAGAACCAAGGAAATGATAATGCAAACCGCGGTCGTTTGATAATCTCCTAAAAATAGATGGATGATACCAACACATCCGGAAAAAAGATTTCCCAAAGTAAAAGCATTGGCGAGGTTATTCTTGATGAAATTCATATCACAAAAATAAGTTTTTTTGTTGGATGCTCGAAGTTGGATGTTGGAAGTTTTCGGAGCCTTTAGAAAAACATCTATCTTCCAACATCTAACATCCATCTTTTTGTAATTTTGCAAAATGAAGAATTTAAGAGGGCAAGAATTTTTTGCCTTGATTTACAGACTTTTTCTGGTGTTTTTCTTTTACCAGATAGCAAGATTATTATTTTGGGTTTTCAATAAAAACTTGATAAAAGTTGACGGGATATCGGAATATTTCAATTTGTCCTATTATGGAACTGCGTTTGACACAACTGCAATTTTATATGTAAATGCTGTTTTTATTTTATTAAGTATCATTCCGTTGGTTATTAACACAAAGAAAGGCTATCAGATATTTCTTTTCTATTGGTATTTTATCACGAATGGGATTGCTTATTCACTCAACTTTGGCGATATGATTTATTATCGATTCAGTCAAGCTAGATTAACGTCTGCGGCGATTGAAGTTGGGAAGCACGAGAATAATCTAGGAAGGATATTTTGGAATGCCGTTTTCCAGCATCCGTTTGTTGTTATTTGGTTTGTTGTGGTTCTGTTTGTATGGATTTTTCTTTATAAAAAAGTAGAAATTAAAGACGAAAAACCGTCTAATTGGATTGTATATTTCGTTTCAACAATTATAAGTTTATGTTTAATCACAACTTTGGTGGTTGGCGGAATCCGTGGAGATTTCAAACATTCAACAAGACCGATCAATTTGGTTGATGCCAATAAACATGTGAGCAATCCACTTCAGGCAAATATTGTTCTGAATAGCGTTTTTTCATTTTTCAGGACCATTGGAACTAATAATTTTAAGTTGGTTCATTTTGTTGATGAGAAATTCATTGATCAAGAAATCAAACCTTACAAATTATATCATCGTGAAGTTGAAGGTAAACCGAACGTCGTGATTTTCATTATGGAAAGTTTTGGAAAGGAATACTCTGGAGCATTTAATAAAAATACAAATGTCAAAGATTTCGTTTCTTACACACCATTTTTGGATAGTCTTGCCGATCAAAGTTTGATTTTTACCAATGCTTTTGCCAACGGACGGCAATCTATCCACGGAATGAGTTCAGTCCTTGCAGGAATCCCGAGTTTGACAGATGCTTTTACGAGTTCGCCATATTCCAATCAGAAAATTCAATCCATTGTTTCGGTTTGTAATGATATGGGCTATGATACGAGTTTCTATCACGGTGCGCCAAATGGATCGATGGGATTTCAGGGATTTGGAAATATTTTGGGTTTCAAACATTATTTCGGCAAAACCGAATATAATAAAGATGAGGATTTTGATGGGATCTGGGCAATTTGGGATGAACCGTTTTTTCAGTATTTCGCAAAAAATATGGGAAAGAAGCAGCCGTTCTTGTCAACTTTGTTTTCAGCATCTTCTCACGACCCGTTTAAAATTCCTGAAAAATATAATGGGAAATTTAAAAAAGGAACTTTGCAGATTCATGAACCGATTCAATATACAGATCATGCTTTGAAAAAATTCTTTGAAACAGCCAGAAAACAGACTTGGTATCAGAATACGATTTTTGTGATCACGGCTGACCATACCAATCAGATCAATTATCCGGAATATCAAAAAGCGATGAACCGGTTTGCTATTCCGTTATTATTTTTCTCTCCAAATCCCAAATATCATCTGAAAGGTATTAATGACAGATTTGCTCAGCAGATCGATATTTATCCAACTTTGGCGGATCTGATTGGATATAACAAAAAGATCAGAAGTTGGGGCAGAAGTTTGCTCTCGGATAAAAATGAAGATTATATGATTGTCAATTCCGATGCGATCAACGAGCAGATGATCATCGGGAACTATATTTATATTTTTAATGGTAAAGATGTGACGGGCATTTATGAAAAATCGGATCTGGCATTATCCAACAATATTTTGAGTAAAAACCTGAATGCTGAACAGATTCTGGGAATCGAAAAAACAAAAGCCTGGTACCAGGATTATATGGATAGAGTGATCAATAGGAAACTTAGATAGGAGCATTGTTTAAGTTTTGAAAATTCTGACAAATGGCTTTATTTATGCTTCGGATAATAAAAAATACTTGTTTGTTTAAAATAAATTTATATTTTTAACAATGTTAATTTAACGTTAACGGAAAAAGCCTATCAAAAACAAAACAACTTAAAATAGAAGACAATGAAAAAAATAATTTTAGCATTTGCCTTAACATTCATCGGCATTTTATCATTTGCTCAGATCGAAGGGAAGTGGAAAACAATTGATGACGAAACCGGAAAACCAAAATCCATAGTAGAAATTTCTAAGGACTCGAAAGGAAAATATGTTGGCAAAATCGTTCAGTTATTAATAAAGCCAGAGAATAACAACTGTGTAAAATGTAAAGATGACCGTAAGAACAAACCTCTTATCGGACTAGAGATCATCAGAGGACTTTCAAAAGATGGCAATGAGTTTTCTGGAGGTACGATTACCAATCCTAAAGATGGAAAATCCTATAAAACTGAAATCGTAAGAGAAGGCGATGAGTTAAAAGTAAAGGCACTCATTTTAGGGATTGCGGTCAAAACACAAACTTGGCACAAAGTTGATTAATCGAAAATTATGATAAATAGCAGGCTTCCTTTTGGAGGCCTTTTTTTATTATTAGCATAACAAAAAAATTAATACTTTTGTATTTCGAAATTTTAAAAAGAACATTTTCATAATCAATTATTAAAAATGAAAGAATATACATTTCGTGAAGTAATTGCTCAGGCGATGAGCGAAGAAATGCGTAAAGACGAATCTATTTTTCTAGTAGGAGAGGAGGTTGCAGAATATAACGGAGCTTACAAAGCTTCAAAAGGGATGCTTGATGAATTTGGACCAAAGAGAATCATCGATGCACCGATTGCCGAACTTGGTTTTACTGGTATTGCAGTTGGAGCTGCGATGAACGGGAATCGTCCGATTGTAGAATTTATGACATTCAACTTCTCGATGGTTGCGATTGACCAGATTATCAATAATGCTGCAAAGATCTATCAGATGAGCGCAGGACAATGGAATTGCCCGGCGGTTTTTCGTGGACCAACAGCTTCAGCAGGTCAGTTGGGTGCAACGCACTCTCAGGCTTTCGAAAGTTGGTATGCAAACTGTCCAGGTCTTAAAGTTGTTGTTCCTTCGAATCCTTATGATGCAAAAGGGCTTCTGAAAACGGCTATCCAAGATAATGACCCAGTTATCTTTATGGAGTCTGAGCAGATGTATGGCGACAAAATGGAAATTCCTGAAGAAGAATATTATATTCCAATTGGCAAAGCGGATATCAAGAAAGAAGGGAAAGATGTGACTTTGGTTTCTTTCGGTAAGATAATGAAACTGGCTTTACAAGCTGCGGCAGATTTGGAAAAAGAAGGTGTTTCTGTTGAGGTTATAGACCTTAGAACAGTTCGTCCTTTGGATTACGATACGGTTCTTGAGTCTGTGAAGAAAACAAACAGATTAGTAATTTTAGAAGAAGCTTGGCCATTTGCCTCAGTTGCTTCGGAAATCACATATATGGTTCAGCAGAAAGCATTCGATTATTTGGATGCGCCAATCAAGAGAATCACAACACCAGATGCTTCAGCGCCATATTCTGCCGCATTGTTCGCAGAATGGTTCCCGAAACTGGAAAAAGTGAAAGAAGAAATCAAAAAAGCGATGTATATCAAAGCTTAAGATATAAAAAACTCCCGATTTATTCGGGAGTTTTTATTTGATAATTTTTTAGGAGCTGTTTGACTCCGTCGATTGCTTTGGAGCAATTCCCGCTTTCCGTTGCAATCTTTTTTGCCGACGCTTTCCGTTAAGTAGAACTTGCAGATCACACAAAAAAGGATTTCCACTGCAATCGGGGCTAGGGGGATTTGTCATCTATTCAACATTCAATATTAAAAAACAATATTGTTATTCCTTAGGAACCCATACTGCTGAGATTCCTAAGGAATGACAAACTTACTTTTTGATTGTTTTTGCTGAGCGCAAGCGCCTTTGCGAACCTTAAAAATATTTTTCAATAATGTCAAAAAATCTTGGCGATTTTTGCGTTAAAATTATTCAGAAAGATTAAACCCTTAATATTATTTTATCAAAATAACCTTTCAAAAATTTGCAGATTAATAAATTATTCTTATTTTTGCACTTCAAAATGAGATGTAAATTATGTTAATAATACCAGTAAAAGACGGAGAGTCTATCGACAGAGCTTTAAAAAAGTACAAAAGAAAATTTGATAAAACTAGAGTAGTAAGAGAACTTAGATCTAGACAACAATTTATTAAGCCTTCTGTAACTTTGAGACAAGCTAAACTAAAAGCAGCTCACAAGCAAAGAAACTTGAGCAAAGAAGAACAAGCTTAAGTTCTTTTTAGCAAAACATAATAAAAATCACTTCCGAATTTCTATATTTGGAAGTGATTTTGCATTTATATACGTATGATAGAAAGATTTCTGGACTACATAACAGTGGAAAAAAGATATTCTCCACATACATTGATCAACTACAAAAAAGACTTGTTAGATTTTTCGGCCTTTGTTCTCAAGACAGAAGCATCAGAAGATATTGTTCATGTTCATAAAAAGGTCATTAAAAATTTTATTGTGGAAATGAGTAATTCCGGACTGAGTAAAAGAAGCATCAATAGGAAGCTGTCCTCGCTACGTAGTTTCTATGTTTTTATGCTTAGACTGGAAGAGATAAAGGTTTCGCCCATGGAAACTATAGATTCGCTTAAATTCTATGCTGAAAAACGGATTCCTTTTTCTGTGGAAGAAATGGATCAAATGAAAATAGAAGTAGAGGAGAAGGGGGATATGACACTTCTTGATAAGCTGATTATAGAAACCTTATATCAGACAGGAATCAGAAAAGCGGAATTATGTGGCCTCTTGTTGGAGAATGTGGATTTCTCAAAAAAAGAAATATTAGTTATTGGTAAAGGAAACAAAGCTAGAATAATTCCTATTGCAGATGAATTGTTTGCAGATTTTCAATTATATCTCAATATCCGTAAGGCTAATTCAGAAAATGAACAATATTTTTTCGTTAATAAAAATGGAAAAAAACTGGGTGAAAAGTTTGTGTATTTGGTCGTTAATAAGTACTTTAGTATAGTTACTTCTAAGCAAAAAAGGAGTCCGCATATTCTGAGGCATACTTTTGCAACACACGTCCTGAACCAAGGTGCAGAAATATCTAAGGTTCAGAAAATATTAGGACATGCCAGTTTAGCAAGTACACAAGTCTATACAAGCGCGAATATAGAAAAACTGAAAGAAGTTTATAAAAACGCACATCCAAGAGAAACTAAGAATAAACAAAATGATATGGAGTAAAATTACTATTTAATTGTTTAACCATTAAAATCAGACGTTATGAAGATTACGATTCAGACTGTAGGTGTAACACCTCATGAACCATTAAAAGAAAGAATTGAAAAAAAATTGGCCAAGCTTGAAACTTTTTATGACAAAATTGTAGAGGCTGTGGTTTACCTTAAAGTAGAAAATACATCAGAAAAAGAAAATAAAACAACAGAGTTGGTTGTGAAGATCCCGGGTAATGATATCGTGGTAAAGAAAACCTGTGCAAGTTTTGAGGAAAGTTTGGACGATTGTGTGGAAACGGCTAAAAAACTGTTAATCAAGAAAAAAGAATTAGCTTAAAAAAATAATTAAAATTTTTTTGTAAAAATATTTGTAGATTTCAAAAAAGTGTCTCATATTTGCACTCGCAAAACGGAAACAACCGCAACGCAGAAAAGAAAGCTCTTTTGAAATCTATTTGCCTCCATAGCTCAGTTGGCCAGAGCACGTGATTTGTAATCTCGGGGTCGTGGGTTCGAATCCCTCTGGAGGCTCAATTTATAAAAAATACTGGGGAGATACCAGAGCGGTCAAATGGGGCTGACTGTAACTCAGCTGCTTCGGCTACGTAGGTTCGAATCCTGCTCTCCCCACTTTTTTATGATTTAAATTATTTTGCAGATTCAAAAATTATTTTTAAATTTGCACACGTTTACCAACAATTAGGAAACAAAAATTGCGAAAGTAGCTCAGTTGGTAGAGCGTCAGCCTTCCAAGCTGAATGTCGCGGGTTCGACCCCCGTCTTTCGCTCAAAATCACAAACCTTACGGGATGTGATTTTTTTTTAAGCCGACTTAGCTCAGGGGTAGAGTGCTTCCTTGGTAAGGAAGAGGTCACGGGTTCAAATCCCGTAGTTGGCTCAGAAGTCCTGAATATATTCAGGCTTTTTTTTGGAATCATTTTATATAATTAATGTAAATTTGCATTCTGATTCGGCAGTCAATGTAAAGGATTGTTTTTAAGTTATTTCAAATTGAAAGTCATGTTATTATTTTTTATGTAAAATAATTTTTGATATTTAAAAATTCATTATATTTGCAAACCGAAAAAAACAATATTAAATAAATTAAATATTAAAATCATGGCAAAGGAAACGTTTAATCGTTCAAAACCACACTTGAACATTGGTACTATTGGTCACGTTGACCATGGTAAAACTACTCTTACAGCTGCTATTTCTGCTGTATTAGCAAGCAAAGGTCTTGCTGAGAAAAAAGACTTCTCTGCAATTGACTCTGCTCCTGAAGAAAAAGAAAGAGGTATTACAATCAATACTGCTCACATCGAGTACGAAACAGAAAAAAGACACTACGCTCACGTTGACTGCCCAGGTCACGCGGATTATGTAAAGAACATGGTAACGGGTGCTGCTCAAATGGATGGTGCTATCGTTGTATGTGCTGCTACAGACGGACCTATGCCACAAACTAGAGAGCACATCTTGCTTTGCCGTCAGGTAAACGTACCAAGAATCGTTGTTTTCATGAACAAAGTTGACATGGTGGATGATCCAGAATTGTTAGAGCTTGTTGAAATGGAACTTAGAGACTTGTTGTCTACTTACGATTTCGACGGAGATAACTCTCCAGTGATCCAAGGTTCTGCATTAGGAGCTCTTACTGCTGCTACTGCTGCTACAGTTGATACTGAGGATAAATGGTTCAAATCTGTTGAAGAATTGATGGACGCTGTTGATACTTGGATCGAGCAACCACCAAGAGATACTGATAAGCCTTTCTTGATGCCAATCGAAGACGTATTCTCTATTACAGGTAGAGGTACTGTTGCAACTGGTAGAATCGAGGCTGGTGTTATCAACACTGGAGATCCGGTTGATATCGTTGGTATGGGTGATGAGAAATTGACTTCTACTATTACAGGAGTTGAGATGTTCAGAAAAATCCTAGATAGAGGTGAAGCTGGAGATAACGTAGGTCTATTGTTGAGAGGTATTGAAAAAACTGACATCAAGAGAGGTATGGTTATCGCTAAGAAAGATTCTGTGAAACCTCACAAAAAATTCAAAGCTTCTGTTTATATCCTTTCTAAAGAAGAAGGTGGACGTCACACTCCATTCCACAACAAATACCGTCCTCAGTTCTACGTAAGAACTACTGACGTTACAGGTGAAATCTTCTTGCCAGAAGGTGTAGAAATGGTAATGCCTGGTGATAACTTGGAAATCACTGTAGAATTGCTACAACCAATCGCTCTTAATGTAGGTCTTAGATTTGCAATCAGAGAAGGAGGTAGAACTGTAGGTTCTGGTCAGGTTACTGAGATCCTAGATTAATCATCTTAATATAAAATTAAAGTTCCGTAAGGAAACTTACGGAACTTTTAATCTACGGGCATCGTCCAATGGTAGGATACCGGTCTCCAACACCGTTGATCTGGGTTCGAATCCTAGTGCCCGTGCAAAATTAAAATATGAGCTCATTAGTTAATTTTTTAAAAGGTTCTTATACAGAATTTAAAGATAAAGTGGAATGGCCAAAATGGCCAGATCTTCAGTCTTCTACAATTGTTGTAGCTGTTACTACGGTTATTCTTGCTTTATTTACATTTGGAGTAGATTCTTTATTTAGTGTTACTATCAAGAATCTTATTGCGACGTTTATTAATCTATTTAACTAATCCAAAAATTACTTTCCTCATGAGCGAATCGAAATGGTATGTGCTGAAAGCTATTAGCGGACAGGAAAATAAAGTGAAGAATTATATTGAGAACGAAATCCAACGCTTAGGCATGGATGCTTATGTTACTCAAGTGGTAATTCCTATGGAAAAAGTTATCCAGATCAGAAATGGTAAAAAAGTTCCAAAAGAGAAGCCTTATTATCCTGGTTACCTTATGGTAGAAGCTGATTTAGTTGGAGAAGTTCCTCACGTTATCAAAAACATCCCGGGAGTTATTTCTTTCTTGAGTCTTACAAAAGGAGGAGAGCCTGTTCCGATGAGAAAATCTGAGGTTAACAGAATGCTCGGAAGAATGGATGAACTTTCTGAATTTGCTACAGACGTTGAGATTCCTTTCATTGTTGGAGAAAATGTAAAAGTGATCGATGGTCCTTTCAATGGTTTCAATGGCACTATAGAAAAAATCTTGGAAGACAAGAAGAAGGTGGAAGTTTCAGTTCTTATTTTTGGTAGAAAAACCCCGATGGAACTTAGCTTCATGCAAGTTGAAAAAGTATAGACTCTTATTTATAACATATAAAGACCTAAGATTATTTCTTAGGTCTTTTTTTATTTTATCAACTCATTATTGAATTCGGTTGGCGTTTTTCCAACATATTTTTTGAATGCACGGTTGAAATAAGATATATTATTATAGCCTGTGCTGTAACAGCTTTCCGAGACACTTTTTCCCTGCAAAATAAGATGGCAGGCTTTTTCGATTCTATATTGATTGACAAAGTCTGTGAAGGTTATTTTCATTGTTTTTTTGAAAAAATTACAAAAAGATGGCAAAGTAAGATTTACAATCGCCGCAATTTCATTGATATCAAACTCTTTCTGATAATTCTTTTCTACGAATGTAAATATAGACTGTAACCTTTCCCTGTTTTTCGAAATAATCGTGTGTGGCATGACCTCTTTATTCAGCAAGGTGTAATCTTTTTCTTCAGAAAGTTCTACTAATAGATTTAGTAGCAACATATATCTTTTGTGATTTTCTGTATCCATCATTTTTCGAAGCTTTGGCAATATTTTTTCTTTCATTGAATTACTGAATAAGACTCCAAACTTTGCGACAGATAAAAGTTTTCTGAGACTTGCTAATTCCCCAACATCTTTTGGAAACTGAATGATCTCTTCTCGAAACTGCAAAACGATTTCTTCGTGAGGATCAGAGGAATTGAGCCCGAATCCTGAATGGGGAATATTGGAACCTATCAAAACCAGATCTCCATCTCTGAAACTGCTTTTATGATAGCCAACGTGTCGTGTTCCACTCCCAGAAACTACGCAAACCAATTCCAATTCCGGATGATAATGGTATTCCCAACGAAATTCTTTCACAGGAAAATTCATGTGTAACGTACGAAAAGATGAATTTTCATCAGCCTTAACATTCTCGTAACTTACTTTCATTTAATTAATTGATAATTTAGGTAAATATACTATTTTATATTAATGTAGTGTCATTAATGATTTATAGTGTTAAATTAATGTAAACTGTTTCTGGATAATTTTGTAATCGATGAAAAACTTAAATATTAAAGCAGTCCTTTTTCTGAACTATTTCCTTTTTGCCATTCTTTTGAATTCGGTGGGAACGGTTATTCTTCAGGTTCAGCAAAATTTTGGAATTTCAAAATCCGATGCAAGCATTTTGGAAGGCTTCAAAGATTTGCCAATTGCGATTTGTTCTTTCCTCTTAGCTTCCTTTCTTCCTAAGATCGGGTTGAAAAAGTCTATGTTGATTGCATTAGCTTTGGTAAGTGTTATGTGTTTTCTAATGCCATTTGCAAATGCTTTTTGGTATTTCAAAATATTGTTTTGTGTTGTCGGGATTTCATTTGCGCTTATCAAGATCTCCGTTTTTACGGCAATTGGATTAATCACGAATAATGACAAAGAACATTCTAGTATTATGGGATTTCTTGAAGGTTTTTTTATGATAGGCGTTTTGGTGGGAAATGTTCTTTTCAGCCTTTTCATAGATGACAGTGATCCACAATCAAAAAGCTGGCTTAAAACTTATTGGGTTTTAGGATTGTTGTCAGCCGTTTCATTCCTGATTCTGGTATTTTCAAAACTAGATGAAAGTGAAGCAAAAATAGAGAACACAAGTCTGAAAGGCGATGTGAAAAATAGCATCAGTTTATTTAAACTCAAGAAAGTTTTATTCTTCATTGTATGTGCATTTTTATTCGTACTTGTAGAACAGAGTTTCCAAACTTGGACACCTACTTTTTATAAGGAAATTCTTCATCTTCCAACGAGTATGGCTGTTCAGGCTGGAGCAGTTTTAGCCGGTGCATTTGCATTAGGAAGATTTCTATCTGGATTTTTTTCAAGAAAATATAAATGGATCTATGTTGTTTCGTTTTGCGTTATCTGTTTTGCAATGAGCATATTTTTAGTTTTACCATTAACGCATGACATTCACCTTGACGAAAATGTAACTTGGTTCAATGCACCTTTGGCTGTGTATATTTTCCCATTGATGGGTGTTTTTCTTGCACCGATCTATCCAAGCATCAACTCTGTGATTCTTGCATCGATCCCGAAATACTTGCAAAGTTCTATGTCTGGTCTTATTGTCGTTTTTTCCGCCATCGGAGGAACACTTGGGTCTATGATTACTGGATTTGTATTTCAGGAAACTGGAGGGCAGCAAGCATTTTATCTATCATTTATCCCGTTGTCCTTATTGCTGATTTTTGTAATAATGATGAACAAACAGCTTGGTAAGAAATAAAAATTATATGCAAATGAAAAACTATACCGATATAAAAGATTTTTACAATCTGTTCGAAGCTGTTCAAAAAGCTGAAATTTTCGATGACCAAAAAACAATGGTAGACGCTATTCCGTTATTTACAATTGCTGAAATTGAAAAAAGATATTCGAATGAAAAAAATAAGCCTGATTTTGATCTGAAAAGTTTTGTATTGCGAAATTTTTCCATGGAACAAATTTCGGAAAGAGCAGATGATATTGTCGAAAATAAAATTCCTATCAAAGAACATATTGAGAAACTTTGGAATCAGCTGGCCAGAACTGCCTATGAAAATAAAGGAACACTTTTGCAGTTGCCTAAACCTTACATCGTTCCTGGAGGAAGATTCATTGAGTTTTTTTATTGGGACAGTTATTTTGTGATGTTGGGATTACAGGTTTCCGGGAATGTCGAAATGATGAAAAACATCGTTGAGAATTGTTCTTATTTGATAATGAATTATGGTTTTGTTCCAAATGCCAGCCGAAGCTATTTTCTAAGTCGTTCACAGCCTCCCTATTTTTCTTTGATGTTGGATCTGATTTACGAAAACACGAATGATGAAAAAATTTATTCCCAGTATTTCGAAACGTTGGAGAAAGAATATGAGTTCTGGATGTCAGGAGTTGAAGATCTAGAAAACGGCAAAGCTGTTAAAAGAGTTTTGAAAACTAATGACGGCGATATTCTGAATCGTTATTATGATGATGAAAATCTGCCTCGTCCGGAAAGTTATTTGATAGATGTCAAAGATTCTGAAAACTCTCAAAATTCTGAATTCTATAGAAATGTCAGAGCAGCTTGTGAATCGGGTTGGGATTTTTCCAGCAGATGGTTTGAAGATGGAGAAAATATCGGAACAATCTATACTTTGGAATTGGCGCAAGTTGATGTGAACTGCCTGCTTTGGCATCTCGAAAAAACTCTTGCGAAGTCAGCTCATATCAATAGAAAATTTGACCTTGAAGAAAAATATCAATCATTATCCAATCAACGAAAATCAAATATTGAAAAATATTTTTGGGATAAGGAATCTAAAATCTACAGAGATTTCAATTTCATAAAAAACAAACAAACACAATCTGAACATATCGCTTCTTTGTATCCATTATTTCTAAAGATTTCGAGCAAACAACAAGCGAAAGAAATAGCTCAAACGATTTCTGAAAAATTCCTGTATTCAGGAGGGCTTGTCACCACGACAAAAGAAACAGGACAACAATGGGATTTGCCAAATGCGTGGGCTCCGAACCAATGGATCGGTTATACGGCGATGAAGAATTATGGTTTTGAAGATTTGGCAGAACAGATCAAATATAACTGGAGCAAAAATGTGGAACGTGTTTACAACAATACAGGAAAATTGATGGAAAAGTATAATGCCGTGGATGTAAAAAGTATTGCAGGCGGAGGAGAATATCCAAATCAGGACGGATTTGGGTGGACCAATGGGGTTTATTTGAAAATGAACAATTAACCTTAAATAATTATATGATATGAAAAGAAATTCGATTTTTTTGATGGTTGGCGTTGCATCGCTTTACTTTCAAAATGTTTATGGACAACAAACTGAGAATGACTCCATAAAATCTAATAACATCGAGCAAGTTGTGATCACTGGAAGCTCCAGGCCAAAAGCAAAATTAGAATCTGCAACGGCAATTTCTACTTTCACAGCGAAAGAAATTCAAAAACAGAATCCAATCAGTGCAGCAGCATTGTTGCAAAGAGTTCCGGGTTTTGCTGTTGAAACATCGGGTGGTGAAGTAGGAAACAACCTTTTTGCAAGAGGTATTCCTTCTGCTGGAGCTTATGAATTTACACAGATTCAGGAAGACGGTTTGCCGGTTTTTGAAGATGGTGCATTACAGTTTGCGAACGCTGATAACTTTTTCCGAGTAGATAATACAACTGGAAGATTAGAAGCATTGAGAGGTGGGACAGGTTCTATTTTCGCAACCAATTCTCCGGGAGGTTTGATTAACTTTATTTCTAAAGAAGGTACCAACGATTTCAAAGGTGCTGCGAAGTTGGAAACCAGTACTTATGGATTGATGAGAACAGATCTTAATCTTGGTGGCGCTTTAGTCAAAGATAAATTATTCTTCAACATTGGAGGTTTCTACAGAACAGATGACGGAATCAGAAAAACAGGTTTCAAAGCTAATAACGGAGGACAAATCCGAATGAATTTGAAATATGTCTTCGATAAAGGTTATGCAAAAGTGTATTACAAAAAACTGGATGACCGGAATGCCTTCTACCTGCCAATTCCTTTAACTAACAATTTGAAAGAGTTTCCAGGTTTCAATGCGAATTACGGAACTTATACCTACAACACGATCGGTCAGTTGAATATTCCACAAGCTGGTGGAGGTTTCTTTAAAAGAGATCTGACAAACGGAATCAACCCTAAAATGGATGTTCTGGGTGCAGAATTCAAATATGACCTTGGAAACAATTTTAGTGTAATCAATAAAACAAGATATACCAATATCAACCTTAATTATACAGCAATTTTCCCATCTGGCGGACCAACTCTTGCAAGTGACTTTGCAAATAGTAATGGTATTGCAGATGGAAAAGCCCAATATTCTTTAGTAGGGAATGGGCAAGTTGTAAATCCTCAATATGTACAAAAGTTAGGATTCTGGGCAATTGATAAGCAGATGGACAATTTCATCAATGACTTGCAATTCAATTATAAATTAGATAAAGGAAATATCACTGCAGGTTTTTATAGATCCAATTGGAAATCAAAACAATATTGGAACTGGAGTAATATTTTGACAACCGCTACAGATAAGCCACAACTTCTTGATCTTGTTGATACTTCTCTTAGTCCGAATGATGTTGGTTATTCAAAAACTTATAATGGCGTTACAGATATGTCATTCTTGCTTAGAGATTCTCAAACAGAAGGAAGCTTGAATGCTTTATATCTAAACCTAGATTATTCTTTGACAGATAAGTTAAGTTTCAATGGAGGAATCCGTTACAGTAATGATACATATAGAGGTTATAAAGTAAATACTACTACTGCAAACTTAAACAATTCTGGACTTACTATTGATGGAACTCACGGTTTTGACACAACAACTGCTGATGATAATATGAGTGTATTGGGAAATCAATATACTTATTGGAGATATGATGTAGATAAAGTATCGTACACTGGATCTTTGAATTATAAAATTGATTCTCAAAATGCCGTTTACGGGAGATTTTCCCACGGTTTCAGGTCTCCAAACGAGGAAGCATATTATAACAATATCGATGACTTGAGTGCACTTAAACCAGCATTGACAAATCAGATAGAGCTAGGTTACAAATATTATTCAAGAACGTTTGATATTGGTGTGATCCCTTTCTACTCAACACTTAAAAATCTTTCTTTCACGGATATCCTTTCTAATGGAAGGTCTGAAAACAAATTTGCTGATACTCGAAATTTAGGAGTTGAAATCGAAGGTTTTGCAAGATTGTTTAGTAATATTTTAGAAGTTACTTTCAACGGAACTATCCAAAGTCCAAAGTATAAAAACTTTTCAGGAACCAATGCAGATGGGACTACCTTTGACTATGATGGCAATTTTGTAAGAAGAATTCCTAAATTATATTTCAATATTTCTCCGGCGGTTAACATTACCAAAGAATGGAGAACTTATGTAAGCTATAATTATTACGGGAAACGTTTCCAGACCGAAGACAATAAAGAAGATTATTCTTTACCAGCATTTAGTGAGTTTGGGGCTGGGACATCTTATCAATTAGGAAAAGTAAGATTTGGGATAGATGCTACTAATATTTTCAACACAATAGGTATTACGGAAGGCGATCCAAGAGATACATCTTCTACTGCATCATCTGTAAGAATGGCGAGACCAATTATGGGGGCAGCTGTCAGAGCATCTATCACATTAGAGTTCTAATATTTTAGTTATTTTCTTAGAGTAATATCCATTCAGATTATTGAGTGGGTATTTTTTTGTAAAATATATAAAATCAGCAGATTCTATTTGTAGATTCAAAAATAATTAATACTTTTGCAAACCGAAATATAGGTCTTCTTTTATGCGAAGTGACTTATATTGAATAATTAATGCTTCCACATTCAATTATTTATTAATCAAATCAACACATTAAAATGGCTAAAAAAGTCTTTAAAATGGTAAAACTTCAGGTGAAAGGTGGCGCTGCCAACCCTTCGCCACCAGTAGGTCCAGCTTTGGGTTCTGCAGGGGTGAACATCATGGAGTTTTGTAAACAATTCAACGGTAGAACTCAGGATAAGCCTGGTCAAGTTTTGCCAGTAGTAATTACGGTGTATGAAGACAAATCTTTTGAATTCATCATCAAAACACCTCCAGTTGCAATCCAATTATTGGAAGCTGCAAAGTTGAAAAGTGGTTCTGGAGAACCTAACAGAAACAAAGTAGGTGCTGTATCTTGGGCTCAAGTTCAGAAAATTGCTGAGGACAAAATGGGAGACTTAAACTGTTTCACTGTTGAACCTGCAATTTCTATGGTAGCTGGTACTGCTAGGTCTATGGGATTGAGAGTAACAGGAGCTAAACCAACTAACGCTTAAAACTTAAAGAAATGGCAAAATTGACAAAAAAGCAAAAAGAAGCTTTAAGCAAAGTGGAAAAGAACAAAATTTACAATCTTGACGAAGCTTCTGCTTTGGTAAAAGAAGTAAATTTTGCAAAATTTGACGCATCTGTAGATATCGCTGTTAGATTGGGTGTAGATCCAAGAAAAGCAAATCAAATGGTGAGAGGTGTTGTATCTCTTCCTCATGGTACTGGTAAAGATATTAAAGTTTTGGCTTTGGTAACTCCAGATAAAGAAGCAGAAGCTAAAGAGGCTGGTGCAGACTATGTTGGTCTAGATGACTATTTGGCTCAAATCAAGAATGGTTGGACAGATGTTGACGTTATCGTTACTATGCCAGCTGTTATGGGTAAATTAGGGCCATTGGGTAGAATCTTAGGACCAAGAGGTCTTATGCCAAACCCTAAATCTGGTACTGTAACTATGGAAATCGGAAAGGCGGTTGCTGAGGTAAAAGCTGGTAAAATCGATTTCAAAGTAGATAAATATGGTATTATCCACGCAGGTATTGGTAAAGTATCTTTCGATGCTGCTAAACTTAAAGAAAATGCTCAGGAATTGATTTCGACATTGATCAAGTTGAAACCAACTGCTGCTAAAGGAACTTATGTAAAAAGCATCTATTTGTCTTCTACAATGAGTCCCGGAATTGCAATTGATACTAAATCTGTTAACTAATTATAATCCTTAAGACAATGACAAAAGACCAAAAAGTTGTAGCGATACAAGAGATCAAAGATTTGCTTCAGGATGCAAAAGTAGTTTACGTAGCAGATCTACAAGGTTTGAACGCTGCTAAATCTTCTGATTTCAGAAGACAGGCTTTCAAGCAAAATATCAAAGTAAAAGTTGTGAAGAACACATTGCTTCAAAAAGCAATGGAACAGATCGAAGGTGTAGATTACTCTGAGATGTTCGAAACTTTCAAAGGAAACTCTGCAATTATGATTGCTGAAACGGCTAACGCTCCAGCAAAATTGATCAAAGACTTCAGAAAGAAAGAAGAGAAACCAGCTCTTAAATCAGCTTTCGTTCAGGAAACTTTCTATGTTGGTGATGAGAACCTAGACGCATTAGTAAGCATCAAGTCTAGAGAAGAAATGATCGGTGAGATCATCGGATTGCTTCAGTCTCCAATCCAAAGAGTTGTTTCTGCTCTTCAAAACAAATCTGAAACTGTAGAAGCTAAAGCTGAAGAAGCTGCTCCTGCAGTAGAAGAAACTCCTGCTGTTGAGGAAGCTCCAGAGGCTCCAGCTGCAGAAAGCACTGACGAAACGCCAGCTGCTGAATAATTACACTCAAAAAAATAGATAAATAATCAACAAAAAACATTACAACAATGTCAGATTTAAAAAATTTAGCTGAAACGCTAGTAAACTTAACAGTAAAAGACGTAAACGAATTAGCTGCTATCCTTAAGGATGAGTACGGAATTGAGCCAGCTGCTGCTGCAGTAGTAGTTGCTGCAGGTGGTGCAGGTGAAGCTGCTGAAGAAAAAACAGAATTCGACGTAATTCTTAAATCAGCTGGAGCTTCTAAATTAGCTGTTGTTAAATTGGTAAAAGATTTAACTGGTGCAGGTCTTAAAGAAGCTAAAGACATCGTAGACGGTGCTCCTGCTCCAATCAAGCAAGGTGTATCTAAAGACGAAGCAGAAGCTCTTAAGAAACAACTTGAAGAAGCTGGTGCTGAAGTAGAATTGAAATAATTTCGATTTTAATATAAGTCAAAATCCTAATCGTAAGATTAGGATTTTTTTGTTCACAGAAAGTTTAAGATTTTATAACGATTTGTATATTTGAAAAATATGTTATAAATTTGCAACTCTTTTGGCGCTAATAAATTTATATACACTAAAAAAATAATATATACTCTTTCATTTTCATGAAGGGGATTTTCTGTTTATAAATAGCTAATGTCTGAAAGAAATAAAAATATTTTGCACTACGCCGTGAAAAGATATACCGGTGTTGCAGTTAGAAATTAGATTGTAGAATCAAGACCCAAAGAATCAAGGTTTATTCTGATAGCGCCAAAAATCAAAAAATCTTTATTCCTAATTCTTTTTTCTTTTGTCTGTTCTGATATTTTTTAAATCAAAATATTTTTTAACCCTTTTTCTTATAATTTTATGAGTAAAACACAGGCCGCTCCTAAAGTTCAAGGTACAGAGAGAATCAACTTTTCATCAGCGAAAGGTAGAATCGAAACACCTGACTTTTTGGACATCCAAATCCAGTCTTTCAAGGAGTTTTTCCAGTTAGACACGCTTCCTGAGCAACGTTTGAATGAGTCACTTTACAAAACGTTCCAGGAAAATTTTCCAATTACAGATTCTAGAAACCAATTCGTTTTGGAATTTCTGGATTATCTGGTAGATTCTCCACGTTATTCCATCGATGAGTGCGTAGAGAGAGGTTTAACGTACAACGTACCTCTAAAAGCTAGACTTAAATTGTATTGTACAGATCCGGAGCACGAAGATTTCCAGACTGTTGTACAAGACGTATATTTAGGTCCGGTTCCTTATATGACTCCGTCTGGTTCATTCATCATCAATGGGGCAGAGCGTGTTATTGTAACTCAGTTACACAGATCTCCAGGTGTATTCTTCGGACAGACCTACCACGCGAACGGAACTAAACTTTACTATTCAAGAATTATCCCTTTCAAAGGGTCTTGGATGGAGTTTACTACGGATATCAATAACGTAATGTATGCGTATATCGACCGTAAGAAAAAATTACCTTTAACTACATTGTTAAGAGCTATCGGTTATGAGTCTGATAAAGAAATTCTTCAGATCTTTGACCTTGCAGAAGAAGTGAAAGTTTCCAAAGCTGCCCTTAAAAAAGTAGAAGGAAGAACTTTGGCTGCGAGAGTTTTGAACACTTGGTTCGAGGATTTCGTAGACGAAGATACAGGTGAAGTAGTTTCTATCGAAAGAAACGAGATCATCTTGGATAGAGAAACAATCTTAGAAAAAGAACACCTTGATGTTATCTTGGATTCTGGAGTTAAGTCGATCTTGATTCACAAAGAAAATTCTAATGAGTTCTCTATCATCCAAAATACTTTACAAAAAGATCCAACCAACTCAGAAAAAGAAGCGGTGGAATATATCTATCGTCAGCTAAGAAATGCTGATGCTCCGGATGAGGAAACTGCAAGAGGAATTATTGAGAAATTATTCTTCTCGGAGCAGAGATATTCATTAGGTGAAGTTGGTCGTTACAGATTGAACAAAAAATTAGGCCTTAATATTTCCGAAGAAAATCAGGTTCTTACAAAAGAGGATATTATCTCTATCGTAAAACACCTAATCGAATTAGTTAACTCTAAGGCTGAGGTTGATGACATCGATCACTTATCAAATAGAAGGATCAAGACTGTTGGAGAGCAATTGTCAGGACAGTTTGGTGTAGGTCTTTCTAGAATTGCCAGAACGATCAAAGAAAGAATGAACGTTAGAGATAACGAGATCTTTACACCGGTTGACTTGGTTAACGCTAAGACTTTGACATCTGTGATTAACTCATTCTTCGGAACCAACCAGCTTTCTCAGTTCATGGACCAGACCAATCCATTGTCGGAGATCACTCACAAGAGAAGATTATCTGCACTAGGACCTGGTGGTCTATCAAGAGAAAGAGCAGGTTTCGAGGTTCGTGACGTTCACCATACTCATTATGGAAGAATTTGTCCGATCGAAACTCCGGAAGGACCAAACATTGGTTTGATCTCTTCTTTGGGTATGTATGCAAAGATCAATACTTTAGGATTCATCGAGACTCCTTATAGAAAAGTAACAGATGGAAAAGTTGATCTTAATGCAGCTCCTGTTTATCTAAATGCTGAGGACGAAGAAAATCAGGTTATTGCTCAGGCAAACGTTGCTTTGAGTGATGAAGGTCAATTCGAAACAGATAGAATTATTGCCCGTTTGGATGGTGATTATCCTGTAGTTGAGCCTCAACAAGTGGATCTTATCGACGTTGCACCTAACCAGATCTCTGGTATTTCTGCTTCATTGATCCCATTCTTGGAACATGATGATGCGAACCGTGCATTGATGGGATCTAACATGATGCGTCAGGCAGTTCCATTATTGAAACCTCAAGCACCAGTTGTAGGGACAGGTTTGGAGAAACAAGTAGCTAGAGACTCTAGGATTTTGATCAATGCAGAAGGAACTGGAGTTGTAGAATATGTGGACGCTGAGAAAATAGTTATTAAGTACGAAAGAAGCGAGGAGGATGACCTAGTTAACTTCGATTCTGCTACTAAAACTTATAAACTGACTAAGTTCAGAAAAACCAACCAAAGTACGACTATTACACTTAGACCAAACGTAAGAGTTGGTGATACAGTGGAAAAAGGTCAGGTTCTTTGCGACGGTTATGCAACTGAAAATGGAGAATTGGCTCTTGGTAGAAATTTGGTGGTTGCGTTCATGCCTTGGAAAGGTTATAACTTCGAGGATGCGATCGTGATCAATGAGAAAGTTGTTCGTGAGGACTGGTTTACTTCGATCCACGTTGACGAATATTCTCTTGAAGTTCGTGATACCAAATTAGGGATGGAAGAATTAACAGCTGATATTCCTAACGTTTCTGAAGAAGCTACCAAAGATCTTGATGAGAACGGTATGATCCGTATCGGAGCAGAAGTTAAGCCTGGTGATATCCTTATCGGTAAGATCACACCTAAAGGTGAGTCTGATCCAACTCCGGAAGAGAAATTGCTTAGAGCGATCTTCGGGGACAAAGCTGGTGATGTAAAAGATGCTTCATTGAAAGCGGATTCTTCTCTTAGAGGCGTTGTTATCAACAAAAAATTGTTCTCTAGAAATATCAAGGACAAAAAGAAAAGAAGCGAAGAGAAGATCAAACTTGAGGAAATCGAAAATACTTACAAAGCTAAATTCGATGACTTGAGAAACACTTTGATTGACAAATTGAATACTTTGGTTTCTGGTAAAACTTCTCAAGGTGTGAAAAATGACCTGGAAGAAGAAGTAATCGGTAAGGGAACTAAATTCACTTTGAAGTTGCTTCAATCTGTTGAAGATTATGTGAACATCAGCGGTGCAGATTGGACCGTTGATGCAGACAAAAACGAATGGATCAAACAATTGATCCACAATTATAAGATCAAATACAACGATCTTTCGGGAGTTAAAAACCGTGAGAAATTTGCATTGTCTATCGGAGACGAGCTTCCTGCAGGTATTATCAAATTAGCTAAAGTTTACATCGCTAAGAAACGTAAACTGAACGTAGGGGATAAAATGGCAGGTCGTCACGGTAACAAAGGTATCGTTTCAAGAATCGTTCGTGAAGAAGATATGCCATTCCTAGAAGATGGAACGCCAGTAGATATCGTATTGAATCCACTTGGGGTGCCTTCCCGTATGAACATTGGTCAGATCTACGAAACTGTTCTTGGATGGGCTGGTACAAAACTAGGATTAAAGTTTGCAACACCGATCTTTGATGGTGCAAGTCTTGAGCAGATCACAGAATATACTGATCAGGCAGGTCTTCCGAAATTTGGTAGCACACACTTATATGACGGTGGAACTGGTGAGAGATTTACGCAGCCTGCAACTGTTGGTGTGATCTACATGTTGAAATTGGGGCACATGGTAGATGATAAGATGCACGCACGTTCTATTGGACCATACTCATTGATCACGCAACAGCCGTTAGGAGGTAAAGCGCAATTCGGAGGTCAGAGATTTGGAGAGATGGAGGTTTGGGCTCTTGAAGCATTTGGAGCATCTAACATCCTTAGAGAAATCTTGACTGTGAAGTCAGATGACGTGATTGGTAGAGCAAAAACTTATGAAGCAATTGCGAAAGGTGAAGCAATGCCAGAACCTGGTATTCCGGAATCTTTCAACGTATTACTTCACGAGTTACAGGGTCTTGGACTTGATGTAAGACTTGAAGAGTAATTTTAAATTTTAAATTATTTTGAATGTCACAATTCAAAGCATTAATCTAAAATCTAAACTCTAAAATTTAAATTCTAACAAATGTCAAATAAAAATAAAACTAGTCGATTTAATAAAATCACTATTGGTTTAGCTTCACCAGAATCTATTCTTCAGGAATCGAGAGGAGAAGTTCTTAAACCGGAAACGATCAACTATCGTACGCACAAGCCAGAAAGAGACGGTTTGTTCTGCGAGAAGATCTTTGGTCCTGTAAAAGACTACGAGTGCGCTTGTGGAAAATACAAAAGAATCCGTTACAAAGGGATTGTTTGTGATAGATGTGGTGTAGAAGTTACAGAGAAAAAAGTACGTAGAGAGAGAATCGGACACATTGGTCTGGTTGTTCCTGTTGCGCACATCTGGTATTTCCGTTCTTTACCAAACAAAATTGGTTATCTATTAGGTATTCCTTCCAAGAAATTGGATATGATCATCTATTACGAGAGATATGTCGTTATTCAGCAAGGTATCGCTAAGAAAGCAGATGGCTCAGATTTCGATGATAAGGAATTCCTTACAGAAGAAGAATATCTGGATGTTCTGGAAACGCTTCCTGTTGAGAACCAATATCTTGATGACTCTGACCCGAACAAATTCGTAGCGAAAATGGGAGCAGAAGCTGTTGAAGAATTGTTGAAGAGAATCGACCTTGATTCTCTATCATTCGATCTTAGACACAAAGCTCACAACGAATCTTCTAAACAAAGAAGAACGGAAGCGCTTAAGAGATTAAATGTTGTAGAAGCGCTTAGAGCTGCTAATACAAGAATGATCAACAAGCCGGAATGGATGATCATGCGTGTTCTTCCTATCATACCACCAGAACTAAGACCATTGGTTCCATTGGATGGAGGACGTTTTGCAACTTCCGACCTTAATGATCTTTACAGAAGAGTTATTATCAGAAACAACCGTCTGAAGAGACTATTGGAGATCAAAGCTCCGGAAGTGATCTTGAGAAATGAGAAGCGTATGCTTCAGGAATCTGTAGATTCATTATTCGATAATACAAGAAAATCTTCTGCGGTTAAGTCGGAATCAAACAGACCATTGAAATCCCTTTCTGATTCATTGAAAGGTAAGCAAGGTCGTTTCCGTCAGAACTTATTAGGGAAAAGGGTAGATTACTCAGCCCGTTCAGTTATTGTTGTAGGTCCTAGCTTACAATTGCACGAGTGTGGTCTTCCGAAAGATATGGCTGCGGAGCTTTACAAACCGTTTATCATTAGAAAGCTAATTGAGAGAGGAATTGTAAAAACTGTAAAATCAGCTAAAAGGATCATCGATAGAAAAGAGCCTGTAGTTTATGATATCCTGGAAGGTGTGATGAAAGGTCATCCTGTTCTTTTGAACAGAGCGCCTACTTTGCACAGGCTGGGTATCCAGGCATTCCAGCCTAAGATGATCGAAGGTAAGGCAATCCAGCTTCACCCATTGGTAACAACGGCTTTCAACGCCGATTTCGATGGTGACCAGATGGCGGTACACTTGCCATTAGGTCCAGAAGCTATTTTGGAAGCTCAGTTATTGATGCTAGGTTCTCAGAATATCCTTAACCCTGCAAATGGTTCTCCAATCACGGTACCATCTCAGGACATGGTTTTGGGTCTGTATTTCATGACCAAACAGCTGGATTCTACAGAGACAATGAAAGTAAAAGGCGAAGGTCTGGCTTTCTACTCTCCGGAAGAAGTGGAGATCGCTTATGCAGAAGGACAAGTTTCCCTTAATGCAAAAGTAAGATGTCGTCTTCCTGTAAAAGAAAATGGAGGAATCGTAACCAAATTGTTGAATACAACGGTTGGTAGAATTTTGTTCAACCAGATTGTACCAAAAGAATCAGGTTATATCGATGAGTTATTGACTAAGAAATCTCTTAGAAACGTAATTGGTCAGATCTTAGAAGATACAGATTTCCCTACGACTGTTAAGTTCTTGGATGACATGAAGAATCTTGGATATGCTAACGCATTCAAAGGAGGTCTTTCATTCTCATTAGGAGATATTGTGATTCCGGTTGAGAAAAAAGCAATGATTGCACAATCTATCGAAACGGTTGATGAGATCAAAGCTAACTATAACATGGGTCTTATTACAGATACGGAGCGTTATAACCAGGTAATTGACGTTTGGACCAATACCAATGCCGGATTGACAGAAATGATCATGAGCAGAATGAAAACTGACCAAGGTGGTTTCAACTCTGTGTATATGATGCTTGATTCTGGAGCGAGGGGTTCTAAGGAACAGATCCGTCAGTTATCAGGGATGAGAGGTTTGATGGCAAAACCACAAAAAGCAGGTTCTGTTGGAGCAGAGATCATCGAAAACCCGATTCTTGCGAACTTTAAAGAAGGTCTTTCCATCTTAGAATACTTTATCTCTACCCACGGTGCTCGTAAAGGTCTTGCGGATACCGCCCTTAAAACGGCCGATGCTGGTTACTTGACCAGAAGATTGGTAGATGTTGCACAGGATGTTATCATTACACAAGATGACTGTGGAACATTGAGAGGTACAGAAGTTACTGCACTTAAGAAAAATGACGAGATTGTAGAAAGAATCTCTGACAGAATTCTTGGTAGAGTTTCTCTTCATGATATCTACCATCCGGAAACAGATGAGTTATTGGCCAATGCTGATGAACTGATCGTAGAAGCTGTTGCCAAGAAGATCGAGGAAGCTGGAATCGAGGCTGTAGAAGTTCGTTCTCCACTAACTTGTGAATCCAAAAAAGGTATCTGTGCAAAATGCTACGGACGTAACCTTGCCACAGGTAAAGGAATCCATATGGGAGAGGCTGTAGGTGTAATTGCAGCACAATCTATTGGTGAGCCGGGAACTCAGTTGACACTGAGAACTTTCCACCAAGGGGGTACTGCGGGTAACATTTCAGAAAATCCAAGTATCGTTGCAAAACGTGATGGTATTGTTGAGATGGATGAGGTTAGAACTATTAAATCTGAAGGTGAAGACGGAAAGGAAACAGATATCGTTGTTTCTCGTTCAACAGAATTTAGATTAGTGGCAGATAACGAAGCTAGAACGCCAATTATGATCGCCAACGTTCCTTATGGTTCCGAGTTATTTGTAAAACCAGGAGACAAGGTTAAAAAAGGAGACCTGATTGCGAAATGGGATGCGTATAACGCGGTTATCATTGCAGAAACTTCTGGTAAGGTAGAGTATGAGGATATTATCCAAGGTATTTCTTTCGTATTGGAGATTGATGAGCAGACAGGTTTCGAAGAGAAAGTTATCTCAGAATCTAGAAATAAAAAAGCGGTACCAACATTAAAGGTTGTAGATGCAAAAGGCGTAGAGCAAAAAGCATATAACTTACCTGTTGGAGCCCACTTGATGGTGAACGATGGTGAAAAGATCAAGGCTGGTAAAGTCCTTATCAAAATCCCGAGAAAATCTGCAAAAGCAGGGGATATTACCGGAGGTCTTCCAAGAGTTACCGAATTGTTCGAAGCTAGAAATCCATCTAACCCAGCTGTAGTTACAGAGATCGATGGTGTAGTTTCTTACGGTAAGATCAAGAGAGGTAACCGTGAATTGATCGTGGAAGCTAAAACTGGAGAGATTAAGAAATATTTGGTTAAATTATCTAACCAGATTCTTGTTCAGGAAAATGACTTCGTTTATGCTGGGGGTCCACTTTCTGATGGTTCTATCACGCCGGATGATATCTTAAGAATCAAAGGTCCAACTGCGGTTCAGGAATATCTGGTAAATGAGATCCAGGAGGTTTACCGTCTTCAAGGGGTGAAGATCGATGACAAACACTTCGAGATTATTGTTCGTCAGATGATGACAAAAGTATCGATTGTGGATGGAGGAGATACTCAGTTCCTAGAGGGAGCTTTGGAACACAAATTCGATTTCTTGGAAGAAAACAACAGAGTTTTTGGACTGAAGGTTGTTACAGAGCCGGGAGATTCTAAAGTATTCCAGGCTGGACAAATGATCACTGCAAGAGAGCTTAGAGATGAGAACTCGAAACTTAAGAGAGAAGATCAAGCCCTGGTACAAGTGAGAGAAGCGCTTCCTGCAACTGCAACTCCTGTATTACAAGGTATCACAAGAGCAGCGTTACAGACCAAGTCATTCATGTCTGCAGCGTCGTTCCAGGAAACAACCAAAGTTCTTAATGAAGCAGCTGTTTCCGGAAAAATCGATTTCTTGAGCGGTCTGAAGGAAAATGTGATCGTAGGACACAGAATCCCAGCAGGTACAGGTCTTAAAGACTATCAGAATGTAATCGTGGGTTCTAGAAAAGAATTCGAAGATATTAACTAAAAAAGATATTATAGATTATGGATTTAAATTAGAAATGATTTATATTCGTAATCTATAATTTTAACAAAATAATTTAAAACAAAAAATGGACAATAATCAAAACCAAGATCCAAACAACATCAACATCGAACTTAATGAAGTTGTAGCAGCAGGAGTTTATGTGAACCTAGCTTTAGTAAATCACTCTCCATCAGAATTCGTATTGGATTTTATCCAATTGATGCCAGGTGTACAACAAGCAAAAGTAAGATCTAGAGTTATCGTAGCACCTCTTCATGCGAAGAGAGTTTTAGCTGCACTTCAGCAAAATGTTGCTAACTATGAGCAGCAGTTTGGTGAGATCAAAGAAGTTGAGCCTTTCGTATTAGGAGGTAACAACGTTCAGGCTTAAGATATTTCTCTTAACATACACAGATCCCGATTCATCAGAAGAGTCGGGATTTTTTTATTTTAGGATCAAATGTCTTCTTGATGCTGTATTCTTTCATTAACAAAACAATAATATAGTTTTTGGTAATTAGAAGAAAACTAATAACGATAAATCAAATTTATTAAAAACTGAGAAAGAGGATACTACTTTGTGCCCTCTTTTTTTGCGAGACTTTGCTATAATTTTACCTTTTTGAAAGCTAAAAAAGACCTTCTGCAAGCCCGATGAATGGGGTGTTCGCAAGGGTGCCTCAAAACGTTCGTGTCTTTTTTGATATAACACACGTAGGTTTTTTGAAAAACACCTTGGTCTTATCTCAAATTATTCTGATGAAGCTTCAAAATAAAATAGAGAACATCTAATGGTGTTCTCTATTTTTCATTGTTTTTTATTTGAATTAAAATTAATTCTTCAAACTTTTCATATCAATAACGAATCTGTATTTCACATCACTTTTCAGCATTCTTTCGTAAGCATCATTGATGTCCTGGATGTTGATAATTTCGATGTCGGAAACAATGTTCTTCTCACCACAGAAATCCAGCATTTCCTGAGTTTCTTTGATTCCACCAATCAATGAGCCCGCAACCGAACGTCTTTTGTAGATCATTGGTCGTGTGCTCACCGCATCATTCTCGAATTCTCCAATGAAGCCAACTAAAACCAAAGTTCCGTTCACACTCAGGGTATTCATATAAGGATTGATGTCGTGCTCATAAGGAACCGTATCGATGATCAGATCAAACTTGTTGAAAACCGATTTCATCGATTCCTCATCTGTAGAAATAATCACATGGTCTGCGCCTAGAGCTTTCGCATCCTCAGTTTTTCCCGGCGTTCTGGAGAACAAGGACACTTCAGCACCTAAACCTTTTGCTAGCTTAATTGCCATGTGACCTAATCCGCCAAGACCAACTACAGCAACTTTCGATTTCTCCGTCACATTCCAATGCTTCAAAGGCGACCAGGTCGTGATTCCTGCGCAAAGAAGTGGTGCAGCAGCGGCCATATCCAGATTTTCAGGAAGACTCAAAACAAAATGCTCGTCAACTACAACAGATTCTGCATAACCACCGAATGTTCTCGTGTTTTCAATATATTTATCTTTCCCGTTATAAGTTCCTGTGAATCCTTTTTCGCAGAACTGTTCCAGGTCTTGCTCGCAACTGTGGCAAATTCTGCAAGAATCTACCATACAACCCACGGCAACCAAGTCTCCGACTTTGAATTTGGTAACATCAGAACCAACCTGAAGAACTTTTCCTACAATTTCGTGACCAGGAACAACAGGATAAACTGAACCGCCCCAATCATTCCTTGCCGTATGGAGGTCTGAGTGGCAAACGCCACAGTAATAGATGTCGATCTCGATGTCTTTTGGTTGTACTTCTCTTCTTTCTATGGTGAAGAGTTCCAAATCATTCTCTGGAGCGTCTGTTCCGTAGGCTTTTACTTTGTATGTGTGCATTATTTTAAATATTTTTACTTAAATTTTTATTAATTATCTATTCTTTCTATTTGATGAAGAAACTGCTTTACCGAATTTATCCTGCACTTATCAATGTCTATACCGTTTTTATGTTGTATTTGCTGTTTTTTGCAACATTCCGTGATGATCTGGCAGATTTTTTAACAATTGAATATGTTCCGTTTAAAACAATTATCAGATATTTAACTACTGTATTGCCCTATCGCCCTTTCGAATTCACATTTAATATGATTGGGAATATCGTTATGTTTGTTCCTTATGGCTTTCTAGGGATCCTCTATCCCAAACTCAATAGATTGGGATGGCTCCTGTTGACATTCTTTGTTGTGATCAATATCATCGAGTTTTCTCAGTTTTATTTTAAGCGAGGTTTTGCGGACGTCGATGATGTTATTCTTAATACTTTAGGTGTTTCTATTGGATTTTTGGTTTACAAGAAATGGTTTTTTATCAAGGACAAATAACTTTCATCTCTGTTCTTCTATTGGTCTGGTGTTCTTGCTCGGTACAATCTACACCATTGCTACATTTATTCAACAGTTGAGTTTCTCCATAACCAATTGGTTTCAGCCTGGATTTATCAATACCCTTTGAAACCAGATAATCAACGGCAGCATTTGCACGGTTCTGGGAAAGTGTCTTGTTATAATCATCGGTAGCTCGGGAATCTGTATGAGAAGCCAATTCAACTTTTACGTTTGGATTGTCTTTCATGAACTGAACCATTTTGTTGAGTTCTGCTTTCGCATCTTCCCGAATAAAATATTTGTCCAGGTCGTAATGGATATTTTTCAGATTGATTGGCTTTCCACAAGTTGTTTCCTCCATACAAACTTGTAGATTGAGGAAAAAAGTATTAGTCCTATCAACATTTTTAGAAGTTACCGATTCCGTTTGTGAAAAGTAACTTCCTTTTTTACCATAGATGCTATAAGTTGAATTCTTGTCTGCCTTGAAATAGAATTTTCCATTGATGTCTGTTTTTACTTCATGATAGACTTCGGTTTCATTATTTTTGATAACAACAGTTACATCTCTCAAAGGATTTTTTGAGTTACAGATGTTCACCTGACCTTTCACAAAGAAGGTTTCTGCATCTGTTGATATTTCTTTTTTGAGCATAGAGTTTTTTATGAACTCTGTTTTATTGGTTTTGGCTGAGGTCAGGTCTATATTATAAAGACTTCCTTTGATATCGTAATTGTCAGGCTTGATGTTCTTGAAGAAAGCCACACCTTGAGAATTGGTTTTGGCAAAATGGGTTCTTTTCCCATTTTTAAAAAGCTCCACAAAAGTATCAGGCAAGATCAATCCTGTTTCTTTGTCTTTTGCTATGACAGATAAGCCGTAATTAGGAGTTGCTTCTTTGGTCGGGATTCTAAATGTCAGTCCTGCAAAAACACCAGCTGAATGTATTTTATGATCAAGACTGCTATTTCTAATATCTGGATTGTTTGGATTGATATTATTTTGATTTCCGGACTCTGTAAAAGGGATATGCCCAGAAGCAGTTCCATTTTTAACAAGGTCTTTGGCCTTGAAATGTTGAATATAATAACCGCCGATATTCAGCCCCACATATTCTGAGAAAAACCAGTTCAGTTCAACTTGCCCTTTTCCTGTCAGGATGTTTTTCTCGTCATATCCATTATGGTAATTAAGATTATAAGGTGCCGAAGTCAAAATTGTTTCTCCACCATTGATATTGGAAATTCCACCTTTTAATTTGAATGCTAAACTTATATCGTCATTAACCACATAACGGAAGTTTGGACCAATCCCAAAAAACAATCTATTGATTTTACTCTCGGTCAAATTGATATTAGAAAGCGGAGCAGTATTATTGTATAGATTATCTGTCGGATACGTATTTCTAGAAGTATTCTTGAGATGATCCAAATCAATTCCCAGACCTATCCAATTGAAGTAGAAATCAACAGAAGCTCCCAGATTCAGATTATATTTATAATCAATGAATTTGGTTTGGTTATCGTAAGATGGGAAATCCAATCCTCCTCGCAAAGATACAGTCAGTTGATTGTCATCATAAAGAGAACTCCTGAATTGTGAATTAAAGATCTGAAAGAAAATCACAAAAAGTAAAGTGACCAGTTTTCTCATAATTTAATTTTCTAGGTTATGGCAAATTTACAGAAATTAAAGATGATAAATAAAAAATGCCGGATGAACCGGCATTATATATTAAATTGAATTTTTTATTGCTTGATGATCTGCGCAATTTTTTGAGTATTATCATCCAAAGTATATCTCATTAGATACTTTCCAGGACGAAGTTTATCAAGTCTTAGCTCGGCATTGTTACTATTGATTGCATATTCTGCCACCTGAACTCCCAAAATTGAAAAGAAAGTTACAGTTTTGATTTTAGCAAAATTATCTTTTGATTTCAAGATCAGGACATCCTTGGTAGGATTAGGGAAAGCGACCAAAATACCGTCATCGGTCTTTTGTCCTGCCATTGCACGAGTAGATTGCGCCTTCATTCCTCCCGAAAATCCAACTGAAACTAACGTAAATATAATAAAAAATAGAAGTTTTTTCATTCGCTTTAGTCTGTACTTAAACAATTACAACAAATATATTTTAAATAAAATTCATATGCAATAGTCTATCCGTAAAAGTATAATTAAATTTGCATAAATAATTTTTATCAAGATGATTTCAAGAAACAGAAGACTAAGAACCAACGATGCCATCAGAAGTCTTGTTCGTGAAACAACCCTTACAACAAACGATTTGGTCCTGCCAATGTTTGTTATGGAAGGAAATAACAAAAAGGAAGCCATTTCCTCGATGCCAGGGGTTTTTAGGCAAAGTTTAGATTTAACGGTACAAACTGTTAAAGAAAATTATGATTTGGGTATCAAAGCTGTCAATCTTTATATGAAGGTTTCCGATAACCTCAAAGACAATACCGGAAAAGAATCCTGGAATCCAAACGGATTGATGCAAACTACCATCAAAGCTATAAAAGATGCAGTTCCCGGAGTCATCATTATGCCGGATGTTGCGCTTGATCCGTATTCTATTTATGGTCACGACGGAATTATCAAAAACGGAAAAATAGACAACGATTCTACAGTTGACGCGCTCGTAAAAATGGGAGTTTCTTTGGCAGAAGCAGGAGCTGACATTTTGGCACCAAGTGATATGATGGACGGCCGTGTTTTGGCAATGAGAGAAGGTTTGGAAGAGAATGGATTTACCGATGTTGGGATTTTATCTTATGCGGCCAAGTATGCGAGTGCCTTTTACGGACCTTTCAGAAGTGCTTTGGACAGTGCACCGGTTGATGCACAGGAGATTCCTGCAGACAAAAAAACATATCAAATGGATTTCCATAATTCTCGCGAAGCAATCGATGAAGCTTTGAAAGACGTAGAAGAAGGTGCAGATATCATCATGATAAAACCTGGAATGCCTTATCTGGACATAGTTTCTAAAATTCGTGAACTGATTACACAACCAATTGCAGTTTATCAGGTAAGTGGAGAATATGCAATGCTGAAAGCGGCTGCACAAAACGGCTGGCTGGACAACGATAAGGTCCTAATAGAAAGTTTAACCAGCATCAAACGCGCCGGAGCCGATATGATCTTCACTTACGCAGCATCGGAAGTTGCAAAACTTTTGAATAAGTAAAAAATAGGTATTTATAAACTTAAATTAATAACATATGAAACTAATTATTCTACCATTCTTTTTTTTAATTTTCAATCTAGGAATGGGTCAGGAAAAACAATATCAATCTATAAACCAAGGTGATTTTCCGGAAGGTGTCTATGAAACATTGGAGGATGTCTTGAATAAAAAACCAACCTCAACAGATGAAGTTTATTTTAAACCATCTGATGTAAAAGATTCTTCTGAATCTCCAGATAAAGTATTTTTTTACTTCAAACAAAAAGATAAAAAAATTAGAATCCCTCTAGCAGTTTCTCATAATGGAGAGATGTATTTTCAGACTTATAGAAAATATACTAATAAGAAAGATAAAGGATATGATCCGGATCAATATTCCCGGTTTTGCAAGGTTACAAGTTATGGGCGATTTATTTATTTTGAAGAAAATATGAGAGGTATGTGGTCAAAAGCATTACTGGGGAACTTAAGTCCGATGACTTATTTGATGAATGGAAATATAAAAGGAATTGTTCTAGATCTTGATAATAAAGAGTTCAATATACTGAGAGATTGTGGAGATTTAAACGATTTTCTAAAACAACACCAGATTCCAGAAATCAAATGTGATCCGGAAAAGTTTACAATTGGTGAATTAAGAGCCACAATTGATGAGATAAATAAGCCATATCGCTAATCTACAAATCTTCCTCACCTAAACTTTGAGGAAGATTTTTTTTATTCTTAATCCCGAGATTTTTCAATTTCTGAGTTTGGGTAATCAGATTATCATTGCCCGAACTTAGCTGTTTGAAAGCATCATTGTAAGAATTTTTTGCCTGATCAATATTCTTACCGATACGTTCCATATTTTCAACAAAACCAACAAATTTGTCGTACAACTTTGCGCCTCTGTCTGCAATTTCCATCGCATTCCGATTCTGATGTTCCCGTTTCCAAAGGTCTTGTATCAACTTGAGAGAAGTAATCAAATTGGTCGGACTTAATAACAGAATTCTTTTATCATAAGCAAAATTCCAAAGATTCGGCTCGGCTTGCAAAGCAGCGATGTAAGCCGCTTCACTTGGAATGAACATCATCACAAAATCCAGTGATTTATCAAAATCGTCATAAGCTTTTTGATTCAATTGATTGATGTGGTTTTTCACTGACTGAAGATGCTGATTTTGTTTTACTATCAAAATTTCAGGGTCAGTTTCATCTGTCATTTCTACAAAAGCCGTTAGAGAAACTTTGCTGTCAATTATGACGTTTCTGTTGTCGGGATATTTTACAACGGCGTCAGGACGCATTTTCTTGCCGGAAAATTCAGAGAAAATGGCTTTGTTGTTTTCATCTTTTAATTCATGTTCAAGAAAATATTCCTGATTTTTTCTCAAACCTGATTTTTCCAGAATGCTTTCCAGGATCATTTCTCCCCAATTTCCCTGTGTTTTACTTTCACCTTTCAAAGCGCGTGTCAATTGTTTGGCATCTTCGGAGATCTGTTGGTTGAGGTCTTTCAGTTCACGTACTTTTTCGCCAAGAGAAAAACGTTCTTTGGCTTCTTTGTCGTAAGTTTCATTCACCGTATTTTTCAGCTCATTGATTTTTTCTTGGAAAGGTTCTAGAATATTTTTGAGTTGATTTTGATTAAGTCGCGTGAATTTTTCAGACTTCTCTTCCAAGATTTGATTGGCCGTCTTCTCAAATTGCAAACGGGTCGTTTCCTGAATTTTCAAAAATTCTTCTTTTTGATTTTCAAGTTGGTCTTGTAAGTTTTTGTAATGCGCATTCAGTTCTGCATTGGTGAAAAGTAGTTCTTCTTTACTTCTTTGGATTGACGAAATTTCTTTTGTCAAATCAGAATTTGAAAGTTTTAGTTCATCAATTTTTTGTTGGTGATGATTCTCGTTTTCCTGTGAACGGATGAGTTTTTCATTCAGAATGTCAATGTTTTTCTTGCTTACATACAGCGATTTCATCACAAGAAAAACCAAAATTACTCCAGTGGTCATTCCAACAAATGCATAAATAACTTCCATTTGATTTTATTAATTTTTACAATTTTAAAGTAATTTTAGGTTGTAAAATTGAGGTTTTCCGTAATAGGGAAATTATTTTTCGCTTTCCAGTTTTGCTTTAGATTCTGCTAATCCGATTTTCTCTTTTTCGGAAAGTTTTGGATATTGCAGATTCATTTCCTCCAGTTTATCAATGATGATCTGGATCGCGGCAACTCTGGAAAACCATTTTTGGTCGGCGGGAATCACAAACCAAGGTGCAGACTCTGTAGAAGTCTCATTAATTGCTTCTTCATAAGCATTTTGATAATCATCCCAGAATCCTCTTTCGGTGATATCGGCAGAAGAAAATTTCCAATTCTTATCATCCTCATTGATTCTGTCAAGGAAGCGTTGCTTTTGTTCCTCTTTGGAAACATTCAGGAAGATTTTGATGATTTTTGTTCCATTATTTGCTAAATGCTTTTCAAAATTCCGGATGCTTTCGTAACGGTTTTCCCAGAATTTTTTGTCGAATTGTTTCACATCTTTCCAAACCTTTTCACTGAGGTTATACTCCGGGTGAACTTTACATACCAAAACACTTTCGTAATGAGAACGATTGAAAATTCCAATTTTTCCTTTTGCAGGAAGCGCAACATAGTGTCTCCAGAGAAAATCGTGGGAATACTCTTTTGTGCTTGGACTTTTGAAGCTGGTCACTTCACAGCCTTGCGGATTCACACCTCCGAAAACATGTTCTATCAAGCTGTCTTTTCCGGCAGCATCCATTGCTTGTAGTATTATCAACAAAGATTGACTTCCGTCAGCGTAAAGTTTCTCTTGTAGAACACGTAATTTTTCATTTTCTATCTCCAAAAGCTCTTTCGCTTCATCTTTATTGATTTTTCCTTTATAGCTCGTCTTATGTTTTTTTATCTCGAAATTTGAATTTTCTTTTATTAGAAAATCATCAGAAAAGTTATATCCCATGAGAATTTGATTTAGTGTAAAAATAAAAAACCGTTTCTTAAAAAGAAACGGTTTTATAAAATTTGTAGATTTTTATTATTTAGCAGCTTCTGCTTTTTGAGCAACAGCAGCTTTCTTTGCAACTCTTTTAGCAGACGCAGGAATCGCTTTAGCTTCAGCTACAGGAGCTGCCGTAAGTTTAGCTTCTGCTGTAGTCACAGCCGTACCAGCTGATAGATCTTCAACATTTCCTTTGATATAAAGAACTGATCTGTTGTTTGCAGGGTCGTTGGAATAAACTTCAATCAATTTATTGAAAGCGCCTTTGATACCGGTGTTGTACCCAACCTTGATTTGGGCAGATTTTCCTGGTAAGATAGGGTCTTTGCTCCATTCTGGAGTTGTACATCCGCAAGAAGGTTTTACTTCGCTGATGATAAGAGGTTTGTCACCTGTATTTTTTACTGTGAAGAATCTATGTCCGTCAGAACCGGCTTTTACATTTCCGTAATCGAAAGTTGTTTTATCAAATGAGATTGTTTGAGCAGATGCAAAAGCGATAGCTCCTGTCATAAATAATCCTGCAAGAATCTTTTTCATATTTTTTTTGTTTTAATTAAATTTTAAAGAACAAAGTTATAAATAATTTAAATATGTGATGTTAATTTTTTCACATTATCTTATTTTTGCAGATTACAAGCCAAAAATAATTTTTAAAATGCAGATTGCAGACAAATACAATCCACAGGAAACTGAACAAAAATGGTATGACTTCTGGTTAGAAAACAAATATTTCCATTCAACACCAGATAACAGGCCTCCTTACACAATTGTAATTCCGCCACCTAACGTGACGGGGATTCTTCATATGGGACACATGTTGAATAATACGATTCAGGATGTATTGGTCAGAAGAGCAAGAATGCAAGGTTTCAATGCTTGTTGGGTCCCGGGAACAGATCACGCTTCTATAGCGACAGAAGCGAAAGTTGTTGCTAAATTAAAATCAGAGGGTATTAACAAAGCCGATATCACGCGTGAGGAGTTTTTGAAACACGCCTGGGATTGGACGGATAAATATGGCGGAACTATCCTTGAACAGCTGAAAAAGCTGGGTTGTTCCTGCGATTGGGACAGAACAAGATTCACTTTGGAAGATAAAATGTCTCAGCAGGTTATCAGATCTTTTGTTGAGTTGTACAATAAAGGCCTTATCTATAAAGGTTCAAGGATTGTTAACTGGGATCCGGAGGCTAAAACCAATATTTCTGATGAAGAAGTGATCTTTAAAGAACAAAACGGAAAATTATATTTCCTAAAATATAAGATCGAAGGTTCGGAAGAATTTCTTTCCGTAGCGACAACACGTCCTGAAACTATCTTCGGAGATACAGCGGTTTGTATCAATCCTAATGATGAGAGATATGCTCATTTGAAAGGTAAAAACGTGATCGTTCCGATTGTAAATAGAGTAATTCCAATAATCGAAGACGAATATGTTGACATCGAGTTCGGAACAGGTGCATTGAAGATTACACCGGCCCACGATGTTAACGACTACGAAATCGGTCAAAAACATAATCTGCCGATCATTGATTCTCTTGATGATGACGCTGTTCTCAACGAGCACGGAATGCATTATCAAGGAATGGGAAGATTCACGGTAAGAAAAGAAATTGCTAAGGAATTAGAAAAAAATGACCTTCTTCTGAAAGCGGAAGATTATGTTAATAAAGTTGGAACTTCGGAAAGAACAGGTGCTGTTATCGAGCCAAAAGTTTCCGTACAGTGGTTCTTGAAAATGTCAGAAATTGCAAAACCCGCTTTGGATGTTGTAATGGATGATGAAGTAAAATTCTATCCGGAAAAATTCAAAAATACCTACAAACATTGGATGGAAAACATCCGTGACTGGAATATTTCTCGTCAGCTGTGGTGGGGACAGCAGATTCCTGCCTATTATTATGGTGAAGGCGAAGACGATTTCGTAGTTGCAGAGAATATCAGCGATGCATTGGAATTAGCAAAACAAAAAACTAACAACCACCAACTGACAACAGACAACCTAAAACAAGACCAAGACGCTCTTGATACTTGGTTCTCATCTTGGTTGTGGCCAATGTCGGTTTTTGATGGAGTGAATAATCCGGAAAATGAAGACATCAATTACTATTATCCGACTTCGGATTTGGTGACTGGTCCGGATATTATCTTCTTTTGGGTTGCCAGAATGATCATGGCCGGATTGGAGTTCAGAGGAAAAGTTCCTTTTAAAAATGTTTATTTCACAGGAATTGTGAGAGACAAGCAAAGACGAAAAATGTCTAAACAATTGGGGAATTCTCCTGATCCTATAGATTTAATTGAAAAATATGGTGCCGATGGTGTTCGTGTAGGAAGTTTGTTGAGTGCACCTGCAGGAAACGATTTGCTATTTGATGAAGATCTGATGTTACAAGGACGAAACTTTGCTACAAAAATCTGGAACGCTTTCCGATTGATCAATATGTGGAATCACGAAGACAAACCTCTGAATGATTCTGACAAACAATCTATTGAATGGTTTGAAAACAAATTGAATAAAACGATTGTTGAAATTAATGACCAATTCGAAAAATTCAGGATTTCTGATGCTTTGCATTTGATCTATAAATTAATTTGGGACGATTTCTGTGGATGGTATTTGGAAGCTATTAAACCAAATTTCGGAGAAGGAATCTCTAAAGATGTTTACAATAAAACAATTGAGTTCTTTGAAGAATTGATGAAGTTGCTTCACCCATTTATGCCTTTCTTGACGGAGGAATTATGGCAGGCAATTTCCGAAAGAAGTACAGCCGAAGCTTTGGTGATCGCTCAACAGAAAAAAGCAGATTCTTTTAGTGAAGACATCATCAAAAACTTCGAAACTTCAGAAGAATTGATTTCAGGCGTTAGAAATTACCGCCAGACAAAAGGAGTTTCGCCAAGAGAAGCGGTTGAAATTTTCACTAATGCTACAGAATTTCCTAATGAAGCAGTTGTAAGAAAATTGGCTAATGTTTCCGAAATTCATTTCGGAACAAAAACTGATAAGCCGAGTTTTACTTTCTTAGTTGGAGCTACTGAAGTTTCAATTCCTTTAAGTGAAAACTTAGATTTGGCCGAAGAAAAAGCAAAAACCGAGGAAGAGTTAAAATATCTGAAAGGCTTTTTGATCTCTGTTGATAAAAAATTATCGAACGAAAAATTTGTGGCTAATGCAAAACCAGAGATCGTAGAAGTGGAGCGCAAAAAACAAAAAGATGCTCAGGACAAAATTGCTTTGCTAGAAGAAAAACTGAAAAGTTTGTAATGACCCATATAGAAAATATTAAAAAATTATTCTCCCGAGACTTCGTAGAAAATCCATTATTGGAAACCTACGAAGTCGGGGAAATTCATATTTCATCAGGACGGATTGTAGCCAGTGATGCTTTGATCATGCCTGATAAATCTGCATTCGACCAAGAGTTTCCTAAAGGTGATTTTACGGTTTTGATCCATAAAGAAAGAGAATCCAATTGTGTGGCTTATGCTGAAATTGTCTTCGATAAAGATCAATTGGCTGAAAACTGGACTATGGCTCTATGTGATAACCAAGATCTGAAGGATCTAAAAGAAGGCGAGATCTTCGGTTATCCCGTGGAATCCGGAATGGGAAGTTTCATGGACAAAGATGCTCAGAACGCTCTGAATAATCTCGAACAGGAGCTTTTCCATAAAAAAGGAGCAGATTTTATGGGAATCTATGAGGAGTTTTTCCATTCTCATTTTTTCGATGAAAAAGGGGCAATTGACCAATTCGCAGTTCTGAAACCTTATAACGATAAAAAGGAAAATATCGTAGCTTTTGAAACGGGATATGGCGAAGGTTTTTATGCAACATATATTGGGTATTCTAAAGACAATCAGGTTGTTAAATTAATTTCTGAGTTTATAGAAATCGGAATGGATTAAATTGTTACATTAGCAGAAAATGAAACGATAAATCACAATTCATTTTGACTTTAAACAATTAATATTACCAATGAAGTTACGTAATATAAAACCACAGATTGTAGTTGTAGGAAGCTCATCAATCGACCTGGTTCTCAAAACATCTAAAATACCGACTGCAAATAATACTGTTCTGGCAGATAGCCTGAAAAGCTTTCTTGGAGGAAAAGGGGCAAACCAGGCGATTGCAACATCACGTTTGGGAGCTCATACTTCTCTGATAAGTCGCGTAGGAATGGACCCGTATGGACAGCAGGTTCTTAGAAATCTGGATGATGAAGATGTGAATGTGGCTTACGTTGTAGAAGACGAGGACGAAGATACAGGAACGGCTTATGTGAACGCATCTGACGAAGGAAACGCCATCACGGTTGTTCCCGCTGCGAACTATAATTTGTCTCCAAATGACATTAACGAAGCTGAAAAATATCTTTTAACAGCAGATCTGATCTTGACTCAGTTGGAGATTCCTTTGAAAACTGTTGAATATCTTTTCAAAAAAGCAAAAAGTCTGGGAAAGAAAATCGGAATTTATGCCGCCCCGGCAAATAGATTGTCAGATGAAATTATAGATTATGCAAGCTTTATAGTTGCAAAAAGTACAGATCTGGAAACTATTTTTGGAGAAGGTAATCATGAAGAAATCATCAAACACCTTCCGAACAAATTATTTGTAAGAGATGGCGCCAACAGTACCAGTTATTTTGACGGCTCCGAGATGAAATATTTCCGAAAGAATCCAAATACCCAATCACACAATATGGGATTAGGAGACGCTTTTACATCGGGATTTTCCATTGCATTGCTTCATGGTAATTCTATCGAGGATTGTGTTCAGTTTGGAAACGATGTAGCACTTAAAGCGGCTGATTACAGAGGTTCTCAGAAAGGTTTGCCGTATCTTAACGATTTTCAGAATTAATATTTCCAGCATATCGAAATATAATTTTCAACAGGGTGAATTTTTTACTTTTATAGAATGATTCTATAAAATCATTTTTAATGAAGAGTATTAATATCAGAGCCGAGGATCATTACAGTTTGTCTGTACATATTTTTGAACCTCAAAATCCAAATAGAAAAATTTTATTGATAAACTCTGCGACTGGTGTCAAACAGCAGATTTATTTCTCATTTGCTCAGTTTTTTTCTGAGCAGGGTTTTACTGTAATTACTTACGATTATCGTGGGATTGGACTTTCAAAACCTGATAAAATGAAAGGTTTCGAAGCTTCGATGAGAATTTGGGGAGCGAAGGATTACAAAGCTGTGACCAATTATATCAAAACCAATTTTTCGGATTATCAGAAATTCTGTTTGGGACATTCGGTTGGTGCTTTGATTTTAGGAATGAACAAGGATTCAGGTATGTTTGAGGAATTTATATTTGTCGGAACTCAGAATGCTTTTGTAGGAAATCTAAAATTCAAAACGAAGATTGAAGCTTATATTGGCTTCGGGATTGCACAACCGTTATCGACCAAATTATTAGGCTATTTTCCAGCGGATTGGTTCGGCTTGGGAGAAAGTTTACCTTCGGGAAGCGCTTTTGATTGGAGAACTTTGATCCTCAATAAAAAATCAACAAATAAACTTCTGGAAAAGTCAGAGGATTTCTCTAAAAATCTGGCTCAGAAAGTTTTTGTAGTAAGGGCAGAAGATGATGCTTGGCTCACAGAAAAAGGCGTGAAATCGCTTTTAAAAAACACATATCCAAATCTGAAGCCGACTTATAGATTAATAAAAACATCAGAATCAGAAAAAAACGAAATAGGGCATATTAATTTTTTCAGAAGTTATAATAAAAAGCTCTGGAATATTATTTTAGAAAGGTTGGAAGCTAAAAGTTAGAAGTCAGAAGATTAAAAAAGCTGAATGTAGTTTCCTCTTTTGATGAGTTTTACGTCTTTGCGAATCTTAAAATATTTTCAATAATTATAATAAAAACTAAGCGCTCTTTGCGTTCAAAAAATATGGAATTAATTAACAAAACAATAGAATTAGTAAAACAAAAATTAGAAGGAACAGAATCTGGTCACGATTGGTTTCATATAGAACGCGTCTGGAAGCTCAGTCTGAAAATTCAGGAAAAAGAAGGCGGCGACAAATTGATTATCGAATTGGCTGCGTTGTTACACGACGTTGCTGATCCAAAATTCCATAATGGCGACGAAACTCTCGCTTCAAAAATTGTCAACGATTTTCTTACAGAACAAAATGTTGATTCGGAAACCATTCAAAAAGTCATTTTCATTATAGAAAATATGTCCTTCAAAAACCGAAATGATGCTCCTGCAAATCTGCCTTTGGAACTGAAAATTGTTCAGGATGCGGATAGATTAGACGCAATCGGAGCCATTGGAATTGCCAGAACTTTCAATTTCGGAGGTTACAAAAACAACCTGATGTATCATCCGGATATCGAACCAAAACTTAGTCAAACAAAGGAAGAATACAAAAAATCCAACGGGACAACAATCAATCATTTCTATGAAAAACTGTTGCTTCTCAAAGATTTACTCAATACAATAACAGCTAAGGAAATAGCTGAGCACAGACATCAGTTTATGCTTCAGTTCCTTGATGAATTCTACAAAGAATGGAATGTCTCGTTTTAATTAACAAGAAACCATTATCTTTGTTTCAATGATAATCATCCTAATCCTCATTTTTCTCATCATCGCTCTTTTCCTTTCCGGTTTTCGGACAGGAAAATGGAGTCTGTGGAATAAAGCTGTCAGGACGATTATTACCATTTCTGCGGCGGCATATTTCACATTTTGGTTTGTAGAGAGAAGCGTATCTCAGTTTTTAGAAAACTCTTTGGCGGTACAGGTTATCAACTATTTGCCACAGCCGATTGACTTTTATATCATCAGGATTCAGGACGGAGAAAAAGAAACCAAATATCTTTCTAAGCACGTTGGCCAGATTCGTCCGGAATATTTTAGGATAGAGTATCTCAATATGCAGAAATCCAACGAGTTTTGGGTGGTTGGGTACATCGGTAAAGATAAGTTGGTTTATTTTTCTCAGGTTGCAGTTCCTAATAAAAATGAGGACAAAATCATCGAGGTGAAAAATTATATCAATAACAGTCTCAAATTATCTGCTATTGCAACGGACAAGATCGGCGAACTCAAATATGATAATATCAAGCTTAGTATATGGGTGACACTGGATTTACTGCTCATTTTCCTCAACGCCGTTTTACTTTTCAGAAGTAGCAAAAAAAATTAATGTAATATTTTGGGCGCCTTTATCCGCCCTCCGTTCCCGCTTTTTTCTTTTTTGAGAAAAAAGCAAAAGAGCTCCACTCAGGTCGGGGCGCAGGCAATTCTTTGTTTTTAAAATACTTTCAAAAATTACATTTCATTATTTATAAAATTTACTGCAAAAATTTATAAAAAATATAAAAATAAATGTGGGTTTCATTTTCAACTTTGTACATTTAGGCTCGCAAAAATTGGTACAATTAATGCAACCCAATATTTAATAAAATCAAAGAGAAATGGACTTGTCAAAACATATTAATTCAGCGCATCAATCATTTCAAGATTGGAGAAAAACTCCTTTTGAAGAAAGACAAAAGCTACTTTTGAAACTGGCAGATGTTCTGGATAAAAACAAAGAAGCTTATGCGAAAATCATAACAACAGAAATGCATAAACCCATTTCTCAATCGATTGCTGAGATAGAAAAAAGTGCAGGAATGATCAGGTTTTATGCTAATGCAGAAAATGTATTGAAACCTGAGAAAATCGAAACAGAATTCAATGTCAGTGAAGTTCATTATGACGCAATGGGAATTATCCTTGGCGTAATGCCCTGGAACTTTCCATTTTGGCAGGTTTTGAGGTTTTCAGTTCCGGCAATTCTTGCAGGGAATGTTATTCTATTGAAACATGCATCTATCTGTTTCGGAAGTGGTGATGAGATTGAAAAGGCTTTTGCAGAAGCTGGTTTTCCAAAATATATTTTTCAGAATCTAAAAATCGGGCACAATGAAATCAAAGACATTTTGGAAAACCCTTTGGTAAGAGGTGTAAGTCTCACCGGGAGCGAAAAAGCTGGAAGTGAGGTTGCTTCTCTTGCAGGAAAAAATATTAAAAAATCAATTTTAGAATTAGGTGGAAGTGATGCTTTTATCGTTTTGGAAGATTCTGATTTTGAGAAAGCGGCAAAAGATGGGCCGCTTGCAAAATTATCTAATACGGGACAAATTTGTAATGCGGCAAAAAGGTTCATTATTCACGAAAATATTGAAAAGGATTTTCTGCCTTTATTTATTGAAGAATACAACTCCTTCCAGCCAGCAGATCCATTTAAAATGGAAACGAAGTTGAGTAAAATGGCAAGACCAGATTTGGCTGATGAACTGGAAAATCAATATAGAAAAGCTTTGAAGAATGGAGCAGAAGTGGTTCTTGCTTTGGAACGTATTTCTGAAAACGAATTTCGTCCCGGGATTATTCGGGTAAAAGAAGGAAACACCATTTTGCAGGAAGAATTATTTGGGCCTTTGGCTATTCTGATGGTTGGAAAAGATGATGAAGAAATCCTCAAATTAGCGAATGATATTCCGTTTGGATTAGGAAATTCGGTTTGGACAAAAGATAAAAAACGTGCTCAATTTTTTATTGATAATCTGGAAGCGGGAACTGTTTCTATTAATAAATCGACAAGTTCTGATGCAAGACTTCCTTTCGGTGGAGCGAAATCTTCCGGTTATGGCGTTGAATTGTCTTTGTTGGCAATTAAAGAATTCGCGCAGGTGAAAACTGTGGTTGGGAATATTTAGAATAATATTGTATAAAATTTTCTCGCAGATCCAGCAGATTTAATAGATTTTTCCGGCTTAATAATTTGCTGAATTTGTAGAATTATTTAGATTTTAAAATTATAAAACCCTTTCAAAGTTCAAATTTGGAAGGGTTTCTTGTATTTTATTGATAGATAGTGTTTATTAGGACAATCTCATAGCCCCGATAGGAACGGCATCCTTTTTTGGCATTGCGGGAAAAGTTTCAACAGATTGCTTCACTTCGTTCGCAATGACAAAAAAGATATAGCCCTTCGACAAGCTCAGGATAAATTACCAGCGGGATTAAGCTCCTGAAAAATTTAATTCAGATTGGCTGAGAGTTGGTTTTTTATATTAGCTAAAGAATCTGCTTTGGCTTTTTTCTCCTGCTCAACCTGTTGGAGAACGATGTCTAGGTTCTCCTGTTCTTTCATAATTTCGGCAAGCTGAGGTTCGATGATTTTGTTCATTTCGTCTTCAGATATATTGTTAGCTTCCGGAGAGTCAAGAAGTTTTTTCCAAGGTCGTCTTTTTCCCCAAGGATAATCACCGTAAACAATGAGCGGTGTTCCTTTGGCTCTGGTAGTTGCTCCACCTTTGTTAAGAATCCAAGTGTCCACCCAAGTATACATCCATTTGGCGTCTTCTTCCAACATTCTGAGACATGAGTGGGAGGCCGGATAGCCAGGCATTGCGTATTGATGCCAACCGATGCCATCAAAGTTAGCTACATTGACATTCCAGCGGAGTTTCCACTCGTCGCTTACGGTTGAGATGGCGACTTCTTTTTTCCAATTGGCAAACATCAAACCTTTTTTGGTTGGCGTTGCTTTTTTACCCATACTTGTCGGTCCCCATTTGATGAGGTTTCCGTTTTCATAAACACCAAAAGCCTGGATCGGATAAGAAAAGAAAACGAATTTTCTTACATTTTCAAGACTTGTAACGTGTCCTGGAAACGGCGAATATATTAGGAAATCGTCTTCGATTTTTGCAGGAACGACCAAGGTGTCTGCTGCACCAATATTGGCTCTGTCAAGGCGGTTGAGTGCAAGAATAGTGTAAAGCGCTTTTCCTGTAAACTCTTTTTTGTTTTTTTGCGAAACTGAGTCTGTATTTTTATAAACCCAAGGATAAAACCCGAAATCTTTTCTTGGGATAACGACGTCCGGAATTTTGGGTTTTTCTTCTTTTACTGAGTCTTTGTCTTTTTTGTCATCAGTTCCCAAAATATCCGTAATTGGATTATCATTTTTATCTGAGGAAGGAACAGATTCGTCCTTTTTACATTGAATCAGAAATAACGAAACTGCGATGAATAGAGGAAATGTGTTTTTAATTAATTTGATGTTCATAGTTTTTCTTTCTGCGTCTATAAGTTACAAAAAGAATACCAACTAATTATTAAAAAACTATAATTTGATGGATTATAAATGTTTCTTTATAATATCTTTTATAATTTGTTTTGCGTGAATTCTGGAGTTCTCAATAAACCAAAGATGCGTGTCTTTTCCACCACAAACAACGCCGGCTAGGTAAATTCCGTCAACGTTGGTTTCCATTGTTTCGGGATTGTAATGTGGATTCTGGCATTCGCCTTTCAAATCGATTCCAATAGTTTTCAAGAATTTAAAATCAGGAAGATAGCCAGTCATTGCTAGGACAAAATCATTTTCAATTTCCTGTGTTTCACCATTATTGGTTTTAAAAATAACTGAACGAGGTTTTACTTCTAAAAGCTCTGCCCCGAAAAAGGCTCTGATAATTCCTTCTTTGATTCGGTTTTCTATATCTGGTTTTACCCAATATTTTACACTTTTAGAAATTTCGTTATTACGAATGATCATTGTTACGTTGCCTCCTTTTCTATAGATTTCCAAAGCCGCGTCTACAGAAGAATTGCTGGATCCGATAACTACTACGTTCTGAAAAGCGTAAGGATAAGGTTCCGTGTAATAATGTTTAACCTTTGGTAAATCTTCCCCAGGAATATCCATCATATTCGGAATGTCATAAAATCCGGTTGCAATCACGACATTTTTTGCAAAATAAAGCTGTTTACTTGTCTCTACTTGAAAAAAAACAGATTTCTGAATATTGATAACCTTTTCGTAAGTGCGTATATTGATTTCCTTTTGTCGCGCAATGCCCTGATAATATTCCAAGGCGTCTTGTCTACCGGGTTTTGGTTTGGTTGTGATGAAGGGAATCTCATCAATTTCCAATCGGTCCGCAGTTGAGAAAAAAGTCATATATAAAGGATAGTTGTAGAGGCTGTTCGCAACTGTTCCTTTTTCAATTACGATATATTTCAGATTATTTTTTTTAGCTTCCAAAGCGCAGGCTAATCCTATAGGACCAGCGCCGACAATAAGAACATCATATAATTCCATCTTACAAATTTAATGTATTGGGATGATATTAATCCCTGTTCTTTAAAAGAATCCAATCATCCAAAATCCTATCAGGAAGTGTTATTTTATACCAATAGTTTGAAGTGGGCAATGTTCTTTCATTATATTTTCCGTCCCATATAAATTTATCAGTGCTAGATTGCTCAAAAATCAGTCTGCCATTTCTATCATATATCTTCAAGTTAGATGGTGTATCTTTGAACACACCCAGGTCTTTAAAAACCCATGTGTCATTGACCCCGTCGCCATTTGGTGTTATTATATTCGTGATCTGTACAGATAGTCCATCTTTTGTTTTGCCTTTACAGCCAGAGTCTTCAAACTTAACATAAAAAGTTATAGGTCCGGGTTTAGATTCTCAAAAATATGTGACTCTTGCCAATTGATATCATCAATAGAGTATAGGATTTTTTGACTACCGGTTGCAATAACCTGATAAGAAGTAGTTCCTAAAGTTATCAAATTTTCTATAATCGGGACTTCGTTAGCTATCACCTCAAAATAATCTGTATAGCTGCAAAGGTTTCTGTAATAACTGTTAGGGAATATGTTCCAGCGTCCTTTGTCTGCCGGCCCCACAATTGAAATCAACAGTAGTATTCCCGAAAATATCTGTCGCAGTGATGCCGCATTGTTGCGAGTGTGCAAATATACTGATCATTAATATGATCAGTATTACGATTTTTTTCATCGTGATTTGTGTTTAGTACAAAATTACACAAATCAGAGACTAATGCGAATTATTTTTTGTATTAAATATTAATGAGTTTAATTTCTATCTCGGAAGCCATTGATTAATCGCCTGTTTTCTGTTCTCAATTCTTCTAGTTGATTGAGAAGTTTATGGATGATTTCGATGCCCGGAAGATTAATATCAAGGTCGTAATGCCAATTCGCAAAACGTTCAAGGTGAGGTAGCTCTTCGTAGATGATATACCGGACGCGGTTATCGGTTTCTGGATGCAATAATTCCGACTCGATGAGCTGGTCAAGAAAAGAATGATCTATTTTATATAACCTGATAATTTCTTCTATGGAGATTCTTTCGTTCATTGCTAAGAATTTTTGAGTTGTTGAAAAAGGTCTTTTTGTTTATCGGTAAGGTTGGCCGGGATTTTTACGTTGTATGTCACGTACAGGTCGCCAGATTCACCTTCCTTTTTATAAACCGGAAAACCTTTGCCTTTCAGCCTTACAGTTGTTCCGTTTTGAGTTTCGGGTTTCACTTTCAGATTAACCGAACTGTCAAGTGTCCGGATGTTAACATCGCCGCCTAAAACAGCTGTGTAAAGGTCTAGGTCGACTGACGTTCTCAAATTATCGCCTTCACGCTTAAAATCCTTATCTTCCGAAATATTGAATGTGATATAAAGGTCGCCATTTGGTCCGCCATTCATTCCGGGATTTCCGTGGCCTTTGAGCTTGATCTGCTGGCCATCATAAATACCTGCCGGAATTGTGATCCTCACTTTTTTACCATTGATATCAAAAGTGTGCTGATGTGTTTTTGCGGCATCTTTCAAACCGAGATTCAGTTCGGCTGAAATATCCTGACCTTTGAATTTCCCGCTCGCACTTCCTCTTGAGCTTCTGCCAAAACCACCACCCGAACCTCCAAACATCGACTGGAAAAAATCAGAAAAATCTTCGCCTTCTCCAAAATCCGCTCCCGAAAATCCACCGTAGTTCCCAGAATGTTGCTGTCTCTGCTGTTGCTGTGCACGTTCATACTCTTCCCCGTGTTTCCAGTTTTCACCATATTTGTCATACTTCGCACGGTTTTCCGGGTTGCTCAGAACCTCATTCGCTTCATTGATTTCCTTGAATTTTTGTTCTGCTTCCTTATCGTTGGGATTCATATCCGGATGATATTTTCGCGCCAGCTTTCTGTAGGCTTTTTTGATATCATCCGCAGATGCATTTTTCTCGAGTCCAAGAATTTTATAATAGTCTATAAATGCCATATTATCAGTTAGTTTTATCAGAATTTAGATGTTCTAAGTTAACGATTTGTCTATCAAAAGACAAATTATTCATGCTGATTTTTAGTGCCGTCAGCCACTATTTCTTTTCGCTGGTCAAGTCCTAAAGCCCAAAAACATTTATTGTTCTACCCAGATCAACTTAGAAGTATCATAACCAATGGATCTGGCTTTTTCAAGAAACTGGGTTTTAATATTTTCGGGGATTGTTTTTTCACGGGATAGAATCCACAAGTAATCCAGATTTTTCCCGACAACCAAAGCATATTTGTAATCGACCAGGTCAATGACGTTATACCCGGCCCAAAATGGCTTGAAGAAGGAAACTTTCAATCTTGCTTCGTTTTCAGAATTCACAAATTTTGCTTCGCCGATGCTTTGTTTCCATTCTTTTTTTACATAATCATAGCCTTTATTATCAACTTTTATGGTTCCGTCAGGATTCTTGGAATATGTTGCCGTGACCTGATTCATGTTTTTCTCAAATTTGAAATCGAATCTTGCAATTTCATACCATTTTCCTAAATATTTCTCTGAATCAAAACTCTGAATTGCGGTCGCATTTTCAGGAATTCCAACTGAACAGGATTTAAATATCAAAATTCCCAAAACACCAACAGAAATAGGAATTGCCATTTTTAAAAATGAATTTTTCATACTTAGATTTATTCTCATCCTATTTCAAAAATGATTCCATCAAAATATTTATTTAATGAAATTGAAAATCAAAATGATAATTAATTCAATAATTTGTTGAGGAATTTGATTATTTTTACAGAAATAAAAGTTGAAAAATCAATAATTAATGAAACTAAAATTACTTTCTATATTTTCACTCGTAGTTTTTAATCAGGCTTTCGCACAATCTGATAAATTCTATGCAACCACAGATTCAGAAAATGCAAAAGAACTGAAAGAAAAATTCCCGGAAGAAATTGAAATTGTAGGTTCTGCTGGAAATCAATCTGCTATTTTTCTGACTAAAAAGGCAGCTGAGTTTCTTCATCATAATGTTATCACGCATGGTCCGGGCTATGTTTATAAATCTTCCGAAGAAGAAGCATTGTCAGCAATTAATAAACCTAAAAAATCGAATAGGGTTTTATCATTTACAATTGACCAAGATGCCGCTGTCAATTCGGCTATTGCAAAAGTAAATGCAGATAATATCAAAGCTCATATTCAGGTGCTGGAAAATTATGGAACACGTCATCATACGACTGCGAAGGCGCAAACTGCCGTTCAGGACCTGAGGACGAAATGGCAGGCCTTGATTACGGCTTCCGGAAGAACAGACCTTTCTGTAAGAATCGTTAATCACTTTGGAACGCCAATGCCTTCTTTGGTTTTTACAATCACTGGAGCAACTGCTCCTAATGACTTTATCATTGTTGGCGCACATATGGATTCCATTACCAATACCACCACTAATGCTCCCGGAGCGGATGACGATGCTTCTGGAATTGCTACGATTTCCGAAATGATAAGAGTGTTATTGGATGTGAATTACAAACCATCGAAAACGGTTGAGTTCATGGCTTTTGCTGCTGAGGAAATTGGATTGGTCGGTTCTTCGGAAATCGCCCAGGATTATGCTCTTAATAATAAAAATGTGGTTTCTTTTGTTCAGTTCGATATGACCAACTATAAAGGATCTACGAAAGATATTTATCTGACAACAGATCCGTATAATAGTAATGATCTCAATTTATTTTTGATCGAATTGATGGAGCATTACAATAAAACAGGCTCTCACAATTTCACTTACGGAAATACGATCTGCAATTATGGCTGTTCAGATCATTTCAGTTGGGCAGATAATGGTTATGATGCGGCTTTTCCTTTCGAGGCTTCTTTTACTCAATATAATCCAAATATCCATACAACCAGTGATAAACTTTCCAATATGGGAAACAGCGCAACACACGCTGCGAAATTTGCTAAGTTGGGTTTAGAATTCATTATTGAAACTGCAAAAGGTTCTGTTTTGGCAATTTCTGAACTAGAGAAAAACTCTGTAGATATTTTTGTGAAAGATAAATCACTTAATTATAAATTAGGGACTGAAATCGCAGAATCCATCGTGGTCGTGGATACAAGTGGAAGACAATTATTGGGAACAAAAAATCTTCTTCCTTTTGGAAAAGTTGATTTGAATAAGATTAATGATGGCCTTTATTTAGCCATTTTCAAAACCAAATCCGGGAAAATCATTACTAAAAAGTTTATTTTGGAATAACTGAAAACAAAAGGGAGAAAATAGAAATCCTATTTTCTCTCTTTTTATTATATTCAATTTTGAGTCTAATATTCTGGAGCTAATTCTATAATAAGTCCTTCCAATTCTGGAGTTACAGGAATTTGGCATCCTAATCTGCTGTTAGGTTTCACATTAAATGCTTCTGCGAGCATTGCATCTTCATCGGGCAACATTTCCGGGAGTGGAACATCTTCACTTAAAACATAACACTGGCAGGAAGCACACATTGCCATTCCTCCGCAGATACCGATTGTTCCTTCTTCTGCCAATTCGTATGCGCGGATAACTTCCATTATGCTCATCGCCATGTCTGTTGGTGCTGGAATTGTGTGAGAAACACCTTCTCTGTCTATGATTGTAATATTAACGTCTGACATATTGCAAAGATAGAAAATAGAAAATAGATTTTTAGATGATAGAAAATAGACAAAAATTATATTTGAAAATTATTTATTTGTCTATTTTCTTGATTTCTAATCAATAGATTTTACAACCGCCTTTTCAGCTTCTTTTCTGGTTCCATCGAAACCGTCAACACCACTTACAGTTGTATATTTCAAAACGAATTTTTTTCCTGGGTTCAATCTGTTATAAACACTTTGAACCATTAAAGTTGCCTCATGGAAACCACACAGGATCAATTTTAATTTTCCGGGATAGGTATTGATGTCACCAATGGCGTAGATTCCATCAATGTTGGTTTGATAGTCTAATGCGTTATTTACCTTGATTGCATTTTTTTCGATTTCCAATCCCCATTCTGATAATGGCCCTAACTTAGGAGTCAATCCAAATAAAGGAATCAAATAATCTGTTTCTAGAATTGATTTTTCACCATCTTTTTCGATTTCGATAGCCGTTAATTTATCATCACCGATCAATCCTGTAACTTCAGCGGGTGTGATCAAATTGATTTTGCCCTGATGTTTCAGTTCAGTTACTTTTTCTACGGAATCAAGTGCACCTCGGAACTCATTTCTTCTGTGTATCAACGTTACTTCTGATGCAACATCAGCTAAGAAAACCGACCAGTCCAATGCAGAATCTCCACCGCCTGCAATCACGATTTTCTTATCACGGAACATTTCCGGTTCTCTTACGAAATACTCGACGCCATTTTCTTCAAATTTATCGATGTTTTCCAATTCTGGTTTTCTCGGGTCAAAACTTCCCAATCCTCCGGCAATTGCAATTGCTTTTCCTTTTACTTTTACGCCACGGCTTGTAGTTATGATGAAGTCGCCTTCTTCGGTTTTTTGATAGCTAACTGCTTTTTGAGCTAATGAAAATTGAGGTTCAAATTGTTTGATCTGTTCCATCAGATTATCAACCAAAACACCAGCATCCACACTTGGGAATCCTGGGATGTCAAAGATTGGTTTTTTTGGATAAAGTTCCGTTAACTGACCGCCAGGCTGAGGAAGAGCATCAATCAAATGGCATCTCAATTTCAGTAATCCAGCTTCAAAAACGGCAAAAAGCCCTGTTGGGCCAGCACCTATTATAATGATATCTGTTTCAAACATTTATAAGAATTTTTGGAATCGCAAATTTAAGGATTAAATATGATTTTAGAATGATTCTAAAATATGAGATTGATTAGTTTGTGCAGAAAATTAAACGAATCCCAATTGCATTGATGAGAATAGTTAATTAAATTAAACTATAAAGAAAAAGAGATTCAATTGAATCTCTTTTTTATGTTAAAAAATTTATAAAATTCTTTTTTCTTACCAAATGATAAGACATTTTAATAAAATAAGTCTTAGATTTGCGCTTTCATCATTTGTGTTTTTAATTCCTAGGAATACCTTGTGTATCCTGGGAATTTTTTTATGCATTACGTTTAATCAATGCCATGTAGAATCCGTCATAGCCTTCACTAGGCATTATTTTTTCATCTTTGATAAGAGAAAAATCGGGATTGTTCTTTAAGAATGTTTTTACCTGTTCATTGTTTTCTGAGGGAAGAATAGAACAAGTTGCGTAGATCATTTGTCCGCCCTTTTTCAAAATTTTAGAATAATCTTGTAAAATTTGTTGTTGCTCACCTTTGATTCTGTCGATGAAAGCTTGGTCGATCTTCCATTTAGAATCCGGGTTTCTTTTCAAAACACCAAGTCCGGAGCAAGGTGCATCTATCAAAAGCCTGTCTGCTTTTTCGTGTAATCTCTTGATGACTTTATTATCGGAAATCACTCTGGCTTCTATGTTGTGGGCTCCGGCTCTTTTTGCACGTCTTTTCAATTCGGCCAATTTCCATTCATAGATGTCGAGTGCGATAATCTGACCTTTGTTTTTCATCAAAGCGGCCAAATGCAGTGTTTTTCCTCCTGCTCCGGCGCAGGCATCTACAACTCGCATTCCTTCTTTTACATCCAATAATTCTCCTATTTTCTGAGAGCTTGCGTCCTGAACTTCAAATAGGCCATCTTTGAAAGCTGAGGTTAAGAATACATTTTTCTTTTCTGCCAATTGAATGGCATCGGGATAATTTTTGATTGTAAAAGCCTCTACATTTTCATCATTTAGATCGGCGATCAGTTCTCTTGGAGTTGTTTTGAGGGTATTCGTACGGAGAACTGTGGGAGCTTGTTCATTAAGCGCCAGCATTTCTTTTTCCCAGTTTTTGCCCAATTCTTTTTCAAGCGTTTCAGCTAACCAATCTGGAATCGAATATTCTATTGCTTTTGTAGGCACCGTTCCTTTTTTCAGTTTTGTAAGGATATCTGCAACTTTGATTCCGTCAAATTCTTCAAATTTTTTATAATGTGTTTTGCTCCAAAGTAAGTAAGCAATGATCATCTTGTAAACATTGGTTGGTTTTACACCTTCGCCCATATAATATTCAAGGCGTTTTTTCCAACGGATGATATTGTAGAAGATCTCGGAAACTACTTTTCGGTCTTCGCTTCCCCATTTTTTATGAGATTTTAGAAGTCTTTCTATGACTTTGTCTGCGTATTTTCTGTCTTCGAAAAAAGTTTCCTGAAGAGAATCGTGAATGCCGATTAAAAGATTTCGGTGAATTAGTTCCATAAGAATAGTTGAAATATCAAGTTTGCAAATTTACTAAAAATTAAAACGCCTAACGAAAATATAATTCAACGTGCTGTCTATTAATTCTTGCCTTATGAAAAGTACTGAGAACAACAGCAATGTTAATTTTATTTTAAATTTTCAAAAAAAGTTTAATTTTTTTGTTTAACAATTTTGTCAAAAAATAAATTTGAAATAAATTTGCACAAAATTGTTTAACAAAAATGTCAAAACAAGAAAAAAAAGACCAAACACAAGAATTGATTAAAGAAACAGCTAAGAGTCTGTTTTTTGTTCAAGGAAGATTTGATGCTACAACTCAGGAGATTGCAGACGAGGCTGGGGTCAATAGAACGCTCATCAATTATTATTTCAGATCCAGAGATAATTTAATCCAGATTGTTTTTGAGGATGCGCAAAGAGTTGAAAAAGAAAAATCGGAAATTATTATGAGGTCCGATCTGCCTTTCAAGGAGAAAATTACTCAATTTATAGAAGGTAGTTTGTCCACGAGTCTTCAGTATCCATATCTTGAAACTTACATTATTTCTCAAATCAATAAAGGAAGTTGCCAAAAAAAAGATATTGAATCAGAAGATCTGGAAAATCTGTATAAGGATATTGAAAAAGAAATGGATCTGGGAAATATAGAAAGAATGGAACCTATCCAGTTTCTTTTCAATATGATATCACTTCTGATTTTTTCCAGTGCAGCAAGACCTTTGATAAAAGATAATATGATGATCGATGATAAAGAATTTGACAGATTGATTTCTGAAAGAAAAGATATTATTCTTAATATGTTATTTAAAAATTGAAAATAATATTAAAGTATTTTGAAAAATCATCCGTCACTTAAGAGTAAAAGCTTACAAAAAAATAAAAGAAAATATAAAAAAAATTAACGAAGTAATAAACTATGATTAATAACAAAATGATAAAGTGGAGAAAACTGGCTTTAGGCGTTTTGACTGTTACGGGATCACTCTTGTATTCCCAGCAAAGCATTACCTTGAAACAAGCCATAGAATATGCTTTGCAGAATAAGTCTGACGCACTGAAAGCAAAGCTTGATGTTACAAATGCAGAGGCTAAAATACTGGAAGCGAAAGCTGGCGCACTTCCCAAGATCAATGGAACTGCGAATCTTAGCTATAACCCTATTTTACAACAAACGGCTATCGATGTGGGTGCTTTCAGTGGAGGACCTAGCAATATCCAAATGGTTGCAATGGGACAAAAATGGATTGCTAGTGCGGGTGTTCAATTGCAACAAGCACTTTTTGACCAGCAGGTATTCATAGGATTGAAGGCTGCAAAATCAACAAAAGAATTTTATCAATTGAATGCGGATTTGACAGATGAGCAGATTATTGAAAGAGTTTCGAATGCTTACTTCCAGGTTTTCACAGCTCAGGAAAAGAAAAGTACTTTGGAAAGTAGCTTTGCAAGTACAGAGAAAGTACGAAACGTGATCAAGAGTTTGTTCGATAACGGATTGTCCAAAAAAATCGATCTGGACAGGACTAATGTTAATTTGACTAATATCGAAACCAATATCAAGCAGAGCAATAACGGAATTGCCCAGGCAGAAAATGCTCTGAAGTTTTATATGGGAATGCCTATTGAAACTAAGATCCAGCTTGTGCCTGGAGATATGGAAGTGACACCGCATCTTTTAGAAAATATGGTAAGCACCGATGACAGGACTGAAATTAAGGTTTTGTTAAAAAATAAAGAGCTTCTTGAATATCAGAAAAAAGCTACAATCGCAAAATATTATCCAACAGTTAATTTAACAGCCAACTACAATTGGCAAGGATTGGGGCCAAAATTCCCTTTGACCAATGGTAAGTCAAGCGGTGTATACTGGTCAGATTATTCAGCTATCGGTCTAGGGGTGAACATTCCAATCTTCAATGGATTTGCTACTAAAGCGAAGGTTCAGCAAAATCAAATCGAGATCGATAAACTGGAAGCAGACCTGAAAGATACCAAGCTTGGATTAGACCAAGCATATCAGAACGCTAAGTCACAAATCGAAAACAGTCTGTCATCAATTGAAAATCAAAAAGCAAATGTTACATTGGCTGAAAGCGTGCTTGCTGATACAAAAAGTAATTATCAATATGGGCTGGCAACACTTACGGATCTTTTAGATGCTGAAAACTCTTTGGTCCAAGCGAAAAATAATTACACTACGGCTGTTCTGGATTATAAAATTGCAGAAGTACAATACTACAAATCAAAAGGAGAACTTAAAACTTATTTAAAATAAACTATAAAATGAAAAAAACATTAATATATATCATCGTCGCAGCTGTATTAATTGGTTTGGCAGCTTGGAAAATTGCTGATAACAAAAAGAAACAGGAGACTGAAGTGAAAGAAGTTGCAAGACAAGTTGACAAAATAAATGTTAACGTGATCACAGTTTCCCGAGAAAATATCGATACAGATTATTCTGCAAATGGAACTTTTATTCCAAAACAAGAGACACAGCAATCGGCTGATATTGCTGGCCGTGTGGTAAATGTATTCGTAAAAGAAGGTTCTAGAGTAAGTGCGGGCCAAGTTTTGGCAACGATCAAAAGAGATGCGATCGAAGTTGATGTAACTCAGGCTCAGAACAATTTGCAAAATGCAATTATTGATAATCAACGTTATGAAAATGCGTTCAAAACAGGAGGAGTTACAAAACAACAGTTGGACAATTCTAGATTACAACTTAAAAATGCACAGTCTGCTGTGAGGGCCCAAGGTGTTAAAATCAATGACACAAGTGTCCGTGCAGGGATTAGTGGTACTATAAATAAAAAAATGGTAGAGCCTGGAGCTGTTGTTTCAACAGGAACAGCTTTGTTCGAGATTGTTAATATCAATTCGCTGAAGCTTTCTGTTTTGGTGGACGAGAGTCAGGTTGGAAGAATCCAATTGGGTCAGGAAGTAAAGATCAATGTCAATGTTTTACCGGAAGATTCTTTCAGCGGTAGGATTACTTTCATTGCTCCTAAAAGTGATGCTTCCCTGAATTTCCCAGTTGAAATCGAAGTTCAAAACAGAGGGAATTTGAAAGCCGGTATGTATGCAACTGCGGTATTCAAAACCAATCACGGTGCAGAAACTCAAAATATGCTGACCGTTCCTGCAGAAGCTTTTGTAAATGGTGTTAGTTCGGGACAATTGTTTGTCGTAGATAATGGTACTGCTAAGTTAATTAAAGTTACAACCGGAAAAGTTTATGGTGATAAAGTTCAAATTCTAAGCGGACTTAACGGTGGCGAACAAGTCATTACCAGCGGACAGATCAACCTGGATAACGGTTCAAAAATCAATATTGTAAAAAAGTAGAGTAGAGATGAAGTTAGCAGAAATATCCATTAAAAGACCGTCGCTCGTTATCGTATTATTTACGATCCTGACGCTGGGTGGTCTATTAAGTTACTCCATGATGGGGTACGAATTGATTCCGAAGTTTGAGACCAATATGGTAACCATTTCTACGGTTTATCCGGGAGCCTCGCCCTCTGAGGTGGAAACTTCGGTAACCAGAAAAATCGAAGATGCAGTCGGATCTTTGGAAAATGTGAAGAAAGTAGAATCTTCATCTTATGAAAGTTTATCAGTTATCATGGTTCAGTTGAATACGGGTGCCGATGTAAACTATGCTTTGAATGATGCGCAACGTAAGGTAAACGCGATCTTGGCAGACCTTCCGGATGATGCAGATCCGCCTTCATTGCAGAAATTCTCTTTAGACGACCTTCCGATCATGACATTGAGTATTTCCAGTGATAAGCTTAATAATAAAGATCTTTATGATCTTTTAGACAAAAAAATAGAACCGGTCTTTTCTCGTGTCAATGGGGTTGCTCAGGTTACGCTTGTAGGTGGACAGGAAAGAGAGATCCAAGTAAGTTTGGATGAAAAGAAAATGCAGGGGTATGGTCTTGCAATTTCAGATGTACAACAAGCTATACTTTCTTCAAACTTAGATTTCCCGACAGGCGCTTTGAAAACTAGAACTTCAAGATCTACGATCAGACTTTCCGGAAAATATAGAGATGTACAGGAAATGAACAACCTTGTGGTTTCCAACAAAGATGGAGCGCAGGTTCGTTTGTCTGATATTGCAACGGTTTTCGATACTCAGAAAGATGTTGAAAAAGTAGCACGATATAATCAGAATTCTACTATTTTGATGCAGGTGAAAAAACAATCTGATGCGAATGCAGTATCGGTTTCAGAATTAGTTAAGAAGACAATTGAGCAGGTTCAGGACAATTATAAAACGCAGGCAATCAAAGTTAATATAGTAGATGATACAACCGACTTTACTTTAGAAGCTGCGGATCACGTAATATTTGATTTATTCTTGGCAATTATCCTGGTTGCGGTGGTAATGTTATTGTTCCTTCACAACATCAGAAATGCATTTATCGTAATGGTTTCGATTCCGGTATCGTTGATTGCAACTGTGATTGGAATGTACCTGATGGGATATACTTTGAACTTGATGAGTTTATTGGGACTTTCACTAGTGGTAGGTATTCTTGTGGATGATGCCATCGTAGTTTTGGAGAACGTTTACCGTCATATGGAGATGGGGAAAAGCAGGATCCGGGCAGCATACGATGGAGCTTCAGAAATTGGATTTACCGTAACGGCGATTACGTTGGTAATTGTGGTGGTATTCTTACCGATTGCGATGAGTTCCGGTTTGGTGGCTGATATCCTGGCGCAGTTCTGCGTTACCGTTGTTATTGCGACGATGTTGTCATTATTGGCGTCATTCACCATTATTCCTTGGTTATCTTCAAGATTTGGTAAGTTGGTACATTTAACAGGAAAGAATCCATTTGAGAAATTCATCCTTTGGTTCGAAAAACAATTGGAGAAATTTACGCATTGGATCAGTGGGATTTTGGAATGGTGCCTAAAATCGACATTAAGAAGAATAATGACCGTTATCGTAACATTCCTTATCCTGATCTCTTCCTTTATGTTGGTGGCATTTGGATTTATCGGGGGAGAATTCTTCCCGAAAATGGACAGAGGACAGTTCCTTGTTCAGATGGAATTACCGAAAGATGCTTCCGTTGAAAAAACTAATCAGGTAACCTTGGCGGTTGAAAAATACCTTAGAAATGATAAAGATGTCGTAGATATGATCACAACGGTTGGTCAGCAGTCATCAGGTTTTGGTGGAGCACAGGCCACTTTGTATCAGTCTGAGATTCAGGTAATTTTGGTTGATAAGTCTGAACGTGACGAAAGTACAGATATCAAATCAGCTAAAATTAAAAGAGCCCTTGAAGAAAAATTCACCGGAGTTGAGTTTAAAACAGCACCAATCGGATTAATGGGAGCAGATAATGCACCAATCGAAATGGTTGTAACCGCTCAGGATAACGAAACCGCAAACAAAGAAGCGAACAGAATTCTTGAGTTACTTAAAAAAGTTCCCGGTTCTGTAGATGCCGAATTGTCAACCGATTCTGGAAGCCCAGAAGTTCAGGTGAATATCGACAGAGATAAAATGGCTTCTTTAGGTTTAAATCTTTCCAGCGTTGGACAAACGATGCAGACTGCATTTAGTGGAAATACAGATGGGAAATTCAGAGCCGGAGAATATGAGTATGACATCAACATCCGTTTTGGAGATGCCAACAGACAATCTATCGATGACGTAAGAAACCTGATGTTCACAAATCCTAAGGGAGAACAGATCAGACTGAGTCAGTTTGCAGAAGTGAAGATGGGTTCCGGACCAAGTTTATTGGAACGTAGAGATAAAGCACCTTCTGTAAAAGTAAAATCTAAAGTTGTTGGTCGTCCAGTTGGGGATGTTGCGAACGAATGGGCAGCGCAGTTTATGGATAACGAAAAAACAAAACCTGCAGGTGTGACTTATATCTGGAGTGGAGATATGGAAAACCAGACCGAAGGTTTCGGTACTTTAGGTATCGCATTATTGGCGGCTATCGTATTAGTTTACTTAGTAATGGTTTCCCTGTATGACTCGTTTGTATATCCGTTTGTGGTATTATTCTCAATTCCTTTAGCATTGATTGGAGTAATGGTAATTCTGGCCATTACAGGAAACTCTTTGAATATCTTTACGATGCTCGGGATGATCATGTTGATTGGTTTGGTAGCGAAAAATGCGATTATGATTGTCGATTTCGCTAATATGAGAAAAGCAGCAGGAGCTAACACGCACGACGCTTTGATCCAAGCGAACCATGCCCGTCTCCGTCCGATCTTGATGACTACGATTGCGATGATATTCGGGATGATCCCGATTGCGATTGCAAAAGGAGCAGGAGCCGAGATGAACAATGGTTTGGCTTGGGTAATTATTGGTGGTTTGACATCGTCATTATTCTTGACATTGATTATTGTACCAGTGGTTTACTCTTTATTTGATTCGATTTTGAGAAGAATGGGTAAACATGAAACTATAGATTATGATGCTGAAATGAAAGCTGATTATGAACACAGAGAACTAAGTGAAGACGGATTTACGCCTAAACACGTAGATTAATATAATTAATTAAGTTAACCGAGAAGCGCATCAATTAATTGATGCGCTTTTTCTATGTAAATAAACTGAGATGAAGTAATAAAAAAAGCTTCCGGACCAAACTGAAAGCTTCAAGTATTTTTTAATTCAAGAAAATTAATCCGCCATTACCTCTCCGGACTTTCTGTAGACAAAATTTCCGTAGATGTGTCTTCTTGCAAAACGACTTGGCGAATCTGAGTTGACCATTTTGATATAAGTATTTCTTGGAACACCGATGTATTCGAACATTTGTCCATTGAGATGCTGAACTGTCAAAATCGATTTTTCAAGATAAAAATCCTGAATGTTAGACTTGGTTATGGTTTCTGTATATTCTTCTTTATATTTTTCCTGAGTTTCTTCGTGGATGCTTACTAAAAAATGATAAGCTTCTATCACGGTCTTGCTTTTTTCTTCTGCTTCCAGTTTTCCTTCTTCATTATTGATGAATTTATCAGGATGTGTGTCCTTCATCGTATTCCTGTAGATGGTCTTCAAATCCTTCAAAGTTGCTGTTTTATCTATACCAAGAAGCTTTCGGAATTCCCCAATTTTTTTCATAATCTAATTCTTTATCGGGCGCAAAAGTAGGCTATTAAAAATAAAGTTTAGTAATGTGTTCATTATTAATTTGTTAAATTATATTTTTAATCCTGATTGGTATGATTTAGTGCTAGGATTGTGAAAGACCTCAAACTGCCTTTTTTCTGCATGAATATTATGTTAAAGAATAAAATCTTATCTTTGAAAGGTAATTCTATAAGAAATGAAAAAACTTTTTTTTACATCTATATTAGCTTTGTCAATTGTTTCCTGTACCAGCAGAGTAGGAAATGCTTCCAAACTCGGAAAAAGTCAGGCAGCTATCACGGGAACACAATGGGTTTTGGCAGACGATATCGCAAATAGGCCAACGTTATTGATCGAGCAAAACAGGATTTCTGGAAATGCGGGTTGCAATAACTATTTTTCTGACGTTACAATAGACACTTCTGCAGGTAATTTCTCGGCTAAAGCTATTGGTTCTACAAGGAAAATGTGTAACAACATGACCACGGAAACTAGTTACTTAAGCGTTTTGCCAGAAGTGAACAAGTATGTGGTAACAGAAGCAACTTTGGAACTATACAAAGACAATCTTTTATTATTGAAGTTCAATAAACAACAATAAATTAAAATAATTAAACAAAAAAAGGAACTCAATTTTGAGTTCCTTTTTTATTATTCTTCGTCTTCCTCGTCATCGTATTTTGCAAGTTCTTCATCACACCATTTGAAGGCTTCCTCCACAACTTTTGTAGCCTCGTTTGCTACAGTTTCTTCATCATCTCCTTCCAAGTCGTCCAACCATTCTACATCCTCTTCTTCTACGTTAAGGATGAAACGCGGATACTCTGTGTGTACTACAAAAAGATCTTCTGGGAAATCAGAATTGTCGGCTAATAAAAACTTAGGTAATTTCATAATATAAAATTTTAATATAAATCAGAGCATTTGTGACCATCACTCTATGGTTCAAAGATAGAAAATTTCCCGAAAAGAATTATTGATAATTGTTTTTTTTGATTCTGATCTTACTTTCCACTTTATATCTGGTCAATACATTGTTTTTTACAGTATCTGCAGCTTTGAAGGTGATATAAACTCTGGGATTTACGGTACTTATAAGCTCTGCAACTTGAATTTCATCCAGATTTTCAAGAGTTTTTACATAATATTCGAAGGTCTCGTCTTTGAGTTTTTCCTTTTCCAGGAACTCTGTAATTGTTTTTCGGTTTTCCAGATAATCACCTCTGGATAGCCAGGTGAATGTGAAACCCACCATCAGACTAAGAAAAGCAATAGAATAGACAATGTCATCAAATATCTGAAATAATTTCCTGAAAAAAACTATCCATATCCCGATGGAAAAAGGAGCTAGCAACCTGTAATCCATAGGATTGATCCAATAAAAATACTGGATGAAATAGGAACAGATAAAGCAGACAAGGGAAATAGTAATAATAAACTTCTCCGTTTCAGATAGTTTGGTCTTTACAAATAGGAAAATCATGGCAACAATTGTCAAAGCTCCAATTCCGTAGATTCCATAATTGATTATTCCGCCATTGGGATCAGTCATATGGACAAACGGATTAAAAGTGGTCGCAAGTCCCTGAAATAATTCCGGGACTAAAGTAGAAGTAGGTTTCAACCCGATTTCGAGAGATTGGGCAATATAATTCTCATTAAAATAATCAATGAAAATCAATTTATAAAGGCCATAAAAACCGATTCCCAAAGTTCCTGAAATGGCGAAGGTCTTCCAGTAGTTTTTCCTGAAATTCATAACCCCGAACCCCAAAATACCTAGGCAAAAGAACAATGCACTATAACGGATATTGAGCAGGGTTATAAGTAATAGGGTAAGAAAAAATATGCCCTGGATCTGGGTCAATTTATTTTTGAAAATTTGCCGGGCTGTAAAAAATAGCAGAATTACAAATGGCAGTGTAAAAGCTTCGCTCATGGTAAATGAAAAGATGCTCACAAAACTAAATAATGAAGAGACTACCAAAAGCTCTTTGAAAAAAAACTTTTTATTATAAGAAAAGATCAGAATAAAAGTATATGCGAAAAGTCCTACCAGCTTGCTTCCCCAAAATTCATCTACACCAAAGAAAGTAAAGAACTTGATAGATAGCGGATAGCCCAAAGGTGCAATTGTATCATCGATGATCGGGAAAACATTAGCTTGCCGGAGATATCTTATCGAGTCTGGACTTACACGTCCTTTTTCATTAAGGAGAAATCTTAGAATGATCATTACATAAGTTATAACAATCAAAAAAAATTGAAGGATCTTCTCGTATTTGGAATTGAGTTTTATGGCAATCATAGTTTAAAAATAAAAAAACTTTGTCAAAACTGATTCTGACAAAGTTATAAATCGTAATCCGAAATTACTAATTGGTGATTTTAGAATTATTTCAAAAACATTTTTGATACTTTCTCAGCCTTTTTACTTTCGGAATAATCGTAGAAACCTTCACCGGATTTTACTCCTTTTTTACCAGCCATTACCATATTGACCAATAGGGGATTTGGGGCATATTTAGGATTTTTGAAACCGTCGTACATCACGTTGAGTATCGCAAGGCAAACATCCAAACCTATGAAATCTGCTAATTGCAAAGGTCCCATTGGATGAGCCATCCCAAGTTTCATGACAGTATCTATTTCTTCAACGCCTGCAACACCGTTATATAGTGTTTCGATAGCCTCATTGATCATTGGCATCAGGATTCTGTTGGCTACGAATCCTGGATAGTCATTTACTTCTACAGGAACTTTTCCCAGATTTTTTGACATCTCAAAAATCGCATCAAATGTTTCTTTAGATGTCGAATAACCTTTGATAATCTCCACCAGTTTCATGATCGGAACTGGATTCATAAAATGCATCCCGATAACTTTTTCCGGACGTTTGGTTGCTGCGGCGATTTGCGTAATAGAGATAGAAGAGGTGTTGGTCGCAAGAATACAATTCTGCGGTGCCAATTCATCGATCTGAGTGAAAATCTTAAGCTTAAGATCTAGATTTTCTGTTGCTGCTTCTACGATGAGGTCGGCAGATGGAGCAACGGCTTTGATATCTGTAAAGGTTATGATATTTCCAAGTGTGTTTGTTTTCTCATCTTCAGTCAGATTACCTTTAGCAATGATTCTATCGAGGTTTGTTGTGATGGTTTTGATAGCTTTGTCAAGACTTTCTTGGCTTACATCCACCAAACTTACTTGATATCCACTTTGAGCAAATGTATGAGCGATACCATTTCCCATAGTTCCAGCTCCGATGACAACGATGTTTTTCATTCTATATTTTGATTTTGTTTTAATGCTTCTGTTCTTATACAAGAAGGCGGGTATTTTGTTTTATAAACTACTTTAATATTGTTCTCTTTCAAAATATTGCTAAATGCTTTATTTGAGGATTTATTGTCATTCAAATATTGATATTCATAATATACATACTTGCCTTTTTCAAAATCTGATTTAGCTAATTTTTGAGCATCTTGACAATTTAGAACCGTTTGTTTATTTTCTGAACAAGAAAATAATATGAGAAAGCAAAGTATTATTTCGATTGTCTTTTCAAAATGATTTATTACTCCAATATAATTTTCTGATTAATATTAAGGATTCTTGTTGTTATTAATACTGATACTCGATTGTAAATATATCATATTTTCCGAATCCGAAAAGTGATCTTATTCATATATCATAAAAATTTGGAAATAATATATAATCGATAGTTTTGGTCTTAGTTTTGGATTTAACATAATATTCAGACCATTAGCAGACTTTTTCCAATGAAACAACCTGAAACATACATCCGGGACAAACGTTCTCCGATACCAAAAAACGAGAGTGTTTCCAGGGTTATGAGCAAGAACAAAAGCAAAAATACCAAACCGGAATTGCTGCTTAGAAAAGAGCTATGGAAAAATGGAATCCGAGGATATAGACTTCATTCAAAAAAAATTCCAGGCAAACCGGATATTGCCTTTATCTCAAAAAAAATAGCGATTTTTGTCAATGGTTGCTTCTGGCATAGATGTCCGCATTGTCAATACAAATTGCCGAAAACCAACAGAGATTTTTGGAAAAACAAATTCGAAAATATTATAGCAAGAGATCTGAGAGCTATTGATCAGTTGAAAGAGATGAATTGGAAGTCTGTAACCATTTGGGAATGTGAACTCAAGGATAAAGAAAAGTTGGAACAAGCTGTTCAAAAAATAAAGGGTCAGTTAGGCTGATTTTATTCATAATCTCGTGTATATCGCTTTTTTTCTTGAAGGTAGATTGGTTCCGTACTATCCTTTACTTTGAATTTTGTTTTATAATAATTCCTTTCCCCATCTATTTTATTGGAGAAAACTGAAAAATGGAGGTGAGGTCCTTTACTCCAGCCAGTATTTCCACTATAACCGATAAGTTGACCTTGTTTTACTTCATCATTTATTTTTACAATTACACCATTCTTTTTAAGATGGACATACTCTGCGAAAGTTCCGTCATCATGCAGGATTATGATTTTGTTATTATATTTTGCACAATCTTTTGTAAAGCAAGCTTGGTCAGAATCAGATTTTGTGATAACTACTTTTCCCTTTCTTGCTGCAAAAATTTCTGTTCCTAGTTTATGACTGAAATCTAATGCGTAAGCATCCTGATGAGAAAAATTTCCGTTGTACCCTTGATAAATTGATTGTGAAGTTCCAACAGCATACGGTAACCAATAAGCTTCTTCCGGATTTGAAGGTTTTGCATTTATATCACCAAAGACATAAAAGACATTATAACTGAACTTAAATCCTTTCGTTATATTTTCAGCATCAATTTTGGAAATGATAAACTTTTTAGCATTTGCAGGAACAACTATCACACTTTTATTAGCTTGGCTTGACAATACATTCTCACCAGAATATTCATACTCTACACTTATAGGGCAAGATTCATTATTGTCCGCATAAATTACATTGGTTTGATTGTCCTGATATTTGTCGAACTTTATGTCCGGCGATTCTTGAGAAAATACAGACAGAGGAATTAAAAATAAAATAGCAAAAAGATTTTTCATTATCAAATTCTAAATTATTTCGATATCAACCTCACGATTTCCAAAGCAACTTTCAAAGCCTCAGTTCCGTCCTCTAAAGAAACCTGAACGGGAACATCATATTCGATAGCATTGGCGAAACTTTCCAATTCATCAAGAATTGCATTGTTTGGCTGGATGTTCGGATATTCGAAAAGGATCTGGTTTTTCTCACCTTCCGCATTTTCAATGATCATGTCAAAGTCAGAAGGATTTTCCGGCGCAGGTTTCATTCTGATAACTTCTGCTTTTTTCTCCAGAAAATCTACAGAAACGTAAGCATCTTGCTGGAAAAACCTCGATTTTCTCATTGCTTTCATCGATATTCTGGAAGTCGTGAGATTCGCAACACAGCCATTTTCGAACTCGATTCTGGCGTTGCAGATGTCCGGCGTTTTGCTTACCACGGAAACACCGCTGGCGTGGATCTGTTTCACTTTTGACTTCACAAGACTTAGCAAAATATCCAGGTCATGGATCATCAGGTCCAAAACCACAGAAACATCTGTTCCTCTCGGGTTGAACTCCGCCAGTCTGTGAATCTCTATGAACATTGGATTTTTGATGTAATCTTTTGTTGCAATGAAGGCCGGATTGTATCTTTCAACGTGACCCACCTGTGCTTTAATGCCAAATTCTCTGCACTTGAAAAGAATTTCTTCTGCTTGCTGCAAGGTTTGGGTCACGGGTTTTTCGATGAAGAAATGGATTCCTTTTTCAATTGCTTCCATTGCATAATCGTAGTGATAAACAGTTGGGGTTACAATGTCCAGCATTTCGATTTCGTTCAATAATTCTTCAAAACTTTCAAAATATTTATAACCGAATTCGGCTGCCAGTTTTTTACCATTTTCTACATCTTTATCGTGAAAACCAACAAGTTCATATTTCTCGGATTGATTCAGTAACCTCAAATGGATTTTCCCAAGATGTCCTGCTCCTATAAGTCCTGCTTTTATCATAGCTCAATTTTTCTTAAGGCGTAAATTTAAGAATTATAGGAACTCGGCATCAAAAAAAAGACATACAATTTTTCATGATTTGAGTCTTGTTATTTACAGGAATTTTTAGAGCAAGTATTGATGGCAAACAATTTCATTTTAAACATACTTAGTAATATTTCTTTTCTAAAATACAAATAATCTAATCATAATCTGTTAGTTTTATATAAAAAGTATTTTTTATTTATTATAGATGTTGTTTTGTTGTTTTTAATTAATTATTGTTTAATTTATTTTTTATAATATTAATTTTAATTATTAAAAAAGATAATAAAGGTATTTTTTTGTTGATTTTTTTTACATTTGCATTGAACAAAAATACAAAAGATGAAAAAAGGTTATATGTCCATTGCAATGGTTGCATTTGGATATGCTTTTGGGCAAGTTGGTATCAATACCAATAGTCCAAAAACTACGTTAGACGTCAGTGCCAAAAGAGATGTTTCGGGAACTATTACCGATAATACTCAATATATCGGTCTGCAGTCTCCAAGGCTTACCAGGGCCGAACTTACTAATAATACCGCACTTTATGGAACAGACCAAACTGCAGCCCTTGTGTATGTCACCGATGTTTCTGGTGGTGATACAAATATTCCGAGAACAAATGTGGATGCTCCTGGTTATTACTATTTTGATGGAGTTCTTTGGCAAAAGTTTACAGTTGGTACAGCTTCTGGCGGAACAGAACCTTGGAAAGTACGTACTTCTGATACAGAAGCGACTCTTAATACACAAGATATTTATCAAAAGGGTAATGTTGCAATAGGAACAAACCAAGGTGTTGGAACTTTTCATATCGATGCTGCAAAAGATAACTCAACGACCGGAACGCCAACTGCTACACAGGTTTTAGACGATATCATTGTAACGCCAAAAGGAAGAGTGGGAGTTGGTTATTCTCCTTCCGATACTGTATTTGGAAGTAATCAGTTTGATGATAAATGGACCTTCCAGGCAAATAGCGATCTGGACATCAATTATAGTTTGGCGACCACCAATAATGCGCAGGCCATCGTACATCGCAATATTATCTCATCAGGAACTATCGGAGCCAGGACTGCCAGGCCAAATGGAACTTCTATTGCTGCATTTGAGGGACATACTTCCACGTCCAGTAATAATTATGGGTTGACCACGGCGGTTACGCAACAACGTGCCGGAATTGTTTTACGAACAGGGAAGTATACATCAGTTGGAGGAGAGATATGGTTAGGAACTTCAGGAGCAAATAGTGACGGTAGTGCATCATCTACTGCAGCCAATGTTTATCGTGCTGTTATGGATGAAAGAGGTAATTGGGCTTTAGGAGCTGATCCAACGGAGGCATTTTATAGAAATCCTACCCAAAGATTGGACTTGATATTAGGCGGAGTACGGATAGATGCATTAGGATATGGAACATTAGCAGCATGGCAAACTTTACAGGCAGCCCAACGCCCTAATTATATCAGTACCAACCCAAGCGACAGAATAGTTGTGGTTGACGCCAATGGTGTTTTGAAAACAATTGATCGCTCAGTTTTGGCTAAATCTGCTTCGTTGGCAGAAAATCCTCCGTCCCAACTTCATGTAATAAAGAAAAGCTCTGATATTACGCCAGCCATTATCCAAGGATGTCCGGCTTATGATAATGAGACCACAGCACAAAATGATAAAGACTTACCAGAAGGTGGTTTGTATAGAGTCAAAGGAAGTGGAGTGTTAATGATCAAATATTAGACTTTCTCAAAATAAAAAATCGAACTTTAGAAGGTTCGATTTTTTATTGAATTCTGGTTTCAAATGATTTATAAAAATATCAAAAAGAAATAACTTCTCCCTTATCAGAACTTTTCTTCGCTGCTTCAATCACTTTCATCGTGTGGAAAGCTTGCTTTGCTGTGACGGGAACTTTTTTGTCATTTACAATTGCGTTGTAAAGGTCATCATAGAAATCCAGATAATTCCCTTGAAACGTTGGGAAGTTGACAACTCTGTCATTGTAAACCAAAAGTCCTGTTTTTTCCTCAGGTTCCGTTCCCCAGTTCTCACGATTCGGAACTTTACCGATTTTCAATTCGTCTTCCTGAACATCAGCTCTGTGTTTTAAAAAACTTCCTTTCTTGCCGTGGAAAACATAAGAAGGGGTCATTTCTTTCACAAAGAAACTTGCTTTTAATCTTACTCTTTTATCCGTGTAATAAAGAAGAATGTCAAAATAATCATCAATCTGAGTATTTTCTCTTGTTCTTCTGATATCAGCAAAAACCTTTTCCGGATTTCCAAATAAGGTCAATGCCTGGTCTATCACGTGTGAACCCAGATCCATCAGAATACTGGCGCCGGGATTTCCATCTTCTTTCCATGCTTTCGGACTCAGTTCCGGATTGTATCTTTCGAAACGGATTTCTGCTTCTACAATATCGCCAAGATAATCTTCTTCCAAAACTTTTTTCACGGTTCGGAAATCGCTGTCATATCTTCGGTTTTGATACACGCAGAGTTTAAGATTGTTCTCTTTGGCGAGTTTATGTAATTCTTCCGCTTCTTTGGATGTTGTGGTAAAAGCCTTTTCCACCAAAGCATGTTTCCCGGCTTCCAAAACTTTCTTAGTAAATTCAAAATGTGTTTCAATTGGGGTATTGACAACAATTAATTCCGCATCACTTTCCAGAACTTCTTCCAGAGAATCGAAGCTTTTAACATTCGGATAGTCGGTCTGTATGTTTTTTTTGCTTCGTTCGTAAGCACCTATTAATTCAAATCCATCATTGACCTCAAGAAATGGTGCATGAAATAGTTTTCCAGAACCGCCATAAGCCAACAAAGCAGTTTTTATTTGTCTCATAATCTCAAACATAAATTAGGAGATGCAAAGTCGTAATAATTTTTATGAAAGCAAAATATAAAATCAAAAGTTTTTTATGAAATTAGTTATTCTTTTCAAATAATCTATTTTTGATAAATTTAATACAAGTTCTGGTTTGGATTTTAAAATTTTACTTCCGAAATTGCAGACTGGATTTGAAAAATTACTAATTATAATAATGAGAGATACTTACGTTCACAAGGGCAAGAGAAAACAATTGATCGATTATCTGCATCAGAAAATCGGGATTACGGATTCTTTTGTTCTCAATGCGATGAACGAAGTGCCGAGACATCTTTTCATTGAAAGTGTTTTCGAAGATTATGCCTATGAAGACCGCGCTTTTCCTATTGCTGCGAAACAAACGATTTCTCATCCGTCAACTGTTGCCGAGCAAACTGAATTGCTGGAGGTGAATGAAGGCGAAAAAGTATTAGAGATTGGTACAGGATGCGGTTATCAAACTGCGGTTCTTATCCAAATGAAAGCTTTGGTTTATACGGTTGAACGCCAAAAGGATTTGTACAATTTTTCTACCAAGATTTTTAGAGAATTGAATCTTCGGCCAAAATTCCAAAGCTTCGGAGACGGATTTGCAGGTTTGCCAACGTTTGCACCTTTTGATAAAGTATTGGTGACGTGTGGTGCAGAAATTCTTCCAACCGAATTATTAAAACAATTAAAAGTCGGTGGAAAAATGGTTATTCCATTAGGGAAAACTGATGAACAGATTCTTTACAGATTTACAAAAATATCAGATACACAGTTTGAGAAAGAGGAATTTGGGGTTTATAAATTTGTCCCAATGTTGCAGAATAAATCACATTAAAATAGAAAACACGTTGACTCCGCTCAGTTTGACAAATTTTTGTGCTAAAAGTTTCTAAGTTTTGTCAAACTGAGCGGAGTTGAAGCTTCTATTTTTAACTATTAATTTTAATTATCAGTTAGCAAAATGAATACACGTCAAGAAAAAATGGAAGCTTTTGGAAGGCTTCTCGATATAATGGATGATTTGCGTGAAAAGTGCCCGTGGGACCAGAAACAGACTTTTGAAACTTTGCGTCATCTGACTTTGGAGGAGACTTACGAATTGTCTGATGCGCTTCTGAATGAGGATTTGCAGGAAATCAAAAAAGAGTTGGGCGATGTTTTGTTGCATTTGGTTTTTTATGCAAAAATAGGTTCGGAAAAGGAAAGTTTTGATATCGCTGATGTCATCAATTCTCTGAATGAGAAGCTGATTTTTCGTCATCCACATATTTATGGAGACGCAGTTGCGGAAGATGAAGAAGCGGTGAAGCAAAATTGGGAAAAATTGAAATTGAAGGAAGGAAACAAATCTGTTTTAGAAGGTGTTCCGAAAGGTTTACCACCGATTATAAAAGCTTATAGAATTCAGGATAAAGTGAAAGGAATCGGTTTTGAGTTTGATTCTGCGGATGATGCCTGGGCGAAAGTTCGGGAGGAATTGCAGGAGTTCCATCAGGAAACCGAAAAAGATAAAAAAGAAGTGGAATTGGGCGATGTGTTTTTTTCTTTGATCAATTATGCCAGAATCTCCGGACTGAATGCTGATACGGCTTTGGAAAAAACCAATTCAAAATTCATTTCGAGATTCCAGAAAATGGAGGAGTTGGCTTTGTCCAAAAATCTTAACCTAGCTGAACTTAATCTAGTAGAAATGGATGAGCTTTGGGAAGAGGCGAAGGTTTCTGAAAAATAAATCTTATCTGTCGAAATTTATAATCTCGCAGATTTGGCAAATTGACCAGATTTTTTATCTATATTAAATCTGCGAAATCAGTTTAATCTGCGAGATTTTTTAATCGATTATTCAGCATCAATCAAAACTGCTAATTGGATGCAATTTTCATTTGAACGATTGCTCCAGGCGTGATTAGTCCCGGTTTGGATAACAATGTCTCCAGCTTGTAAAAGTGTTTCGTCTGTATCGGTAATCAGATAAATTTCGCCGGATAGAATAATGATATAATCCAGACTTTTGGTTTGATGCATCAGCGGATGAGGTTGTCCGGCAGGCGCTTCGATTCCTAATTGTTCATCTGGCGGAATCTGAACATAACGGAAATAAGTTCCGTTTTTGATAACCGTTGGAATGGCAGAATTTTCCACCGGTTTTTCCTGCTCAAAACTGGCTGGCATTTTACTGGTTTGCCAAACATCGGAGATAATTAATCCGGGAAAATGTTCGGAAACATTGGTTACGATTTCGTCTTTTTCAATGAAGGATTTCCCGTTTTTGGTTCCTGTGATGATTCGTCTTGGGATTGCTTTTATTTTGCTCATTTATTCTTGATTTTTCATAATTAATTTTTTGCCCTGTGTTTTGTTGTCTTTCAATACTTGCTTGGCTTCTTCCGCTGTTTTTGCAAAAAGTCCACCAACGATTTTTATGGGTAATGGTTGAATGATCTTACTGTCGATAAGTTCTCTAATTTGATTTAGTGAGCTTCTGAAATAATCATATTGCTTCTCCTGTGCATAAATGAAATTTGAAATGTTAAGAATCGTTGCGCCAATCCCAAAAAGTAAGTCATTAGCTTTTGGTGTAATGAAATGTGTAATATTGACATAGATTCCGTTTGCCTTTAGAACTTCGGCAGAAATTTCTGAAAATTGCATTCCAACTGCATCAATCACAATGTCGAATTTTTGATTTTGGTTAATTTCTAAAATTTTATCAGCCAAATTCTCTTGTTTATAATTAATGATTTGATTAGCATTAATTCCAATCTGAATCAATTGTTGGATACTTTCTTTATTTCCCGCTGTGATAATTATTTTTTTGCTGAATTTGCCCAATAAGATTCTAAGAATAAAGTTTCCAACTCCGCCAGAAGCACCAGTTATCAAAATTTTTTCTATTTGATTCCAATCAACTCTATTAAAAATCTGAAAAGCCGTGATTCCAATTGATGGTAATCCTGCACTTTCTTCAAAAGTTATCGAATTTGGTTTTTTAGCAACGATTGCTTCCGGAAGGATGATTTCTTCTGCATAAGTTCCGTTGCTTCCCATACTTCCACAGGCGAAAAAAACTTCATCACCAACTTTAAAATCATTAACGTTTTTTCCTATTTCGATAATGATTCCCGAGCCTTCTCTTCCTAAGATTGGCGAAAAAAGATATTGTCGCTCGTGTTCATTTTCACGCATCTGATAATCGATGGGATTAAATCCCGAAGCAATGATTTTGACTTTTACCTCGTGAGTAGAGATAGGTCTTAAATCAATGTTTTCATCTTTGAGTTCATTATTTTTATTAAGTATAATCGCTTTCATCTTCATTTAATTTAATACAAAATTATTAGTAAAATACTTTAAATTTGTTACTAGTTAACCAAAGGTAACTACTTACCTTGATGAAACCGGAATGAAAATAATAGAGAACAATACTGAAAGAGAAACAACTTGTGGAGAGGAACTTCGGGCAATGCGAGATTCCTTGGAAATCCTTGGTGGAAAATGGAAACTGATGATTTTAAGATATCTGAATAACCGCCAGCATCAGGATATTCATTTCAAAAAACTGGAACGGGAAGTTGACGGAATCTCTGCAAAAATGCTGAGCAAACAACTGAAAGAATTGGAAACTAATCTTCTCATCACGAGAACTGTCACAGACGACAACCAGTTAATGGTTTTCTATGCGATCACAGAATATGGAAAAAGTGTAACGCCACTCACGGAAAATCTTGTAGAATGGGGACTTAAGCACAGAAAAAAAATCATCGAAACCTGATTGATTTCAGGAATTAAAAATAAATTCCATCATTGCATATAATTTGTATATTTGATTTAATTAAAATTTTAAAACACATCAAACTATGAAAGGTAAAGGTTGTATTGTATTAATCGTAATTGTTGCATTGATTGCTATTGTCGGATTTTGGGCAGTAGGCATTAGAAATGGATTTGTTGGACAGGAACAAAATGTGAATGCAAAATGGTCAAACGTGGAAACCGTTTACCAAAAAAGAGCGAACCTGATTCCAAACTTGGAAAGAACAGTAAAGTCTTATGCAAAATTCGAAACCGAGACATTGACAAAAGTAGTTGAAGCAAGGGCAAAAGCAACTTCAATCAACATCGACCCAACAAATATGACCGAGGCTGATATGGCAAAATTCCAGGCAGCACAAGGCGAATTGAGTGGCTCATTGAGCAGATTGATGGCTGTTGTAGAAAGCTATCCAAACCTGAAAGCTGACCAGCAATACATCAATTTCCAAAGAGAATATACAGCGATTGAAAACAGTATCCGTTCAGAAACAGTATATTACAATGATGCTGCAAAAGAATATAACACGAATATCAAAACATTCCCGAATAATGTGATTGCTAATTTCTCCAACTTCAAAGAAAAACCATATTTCAAAGCTGAAGCTGGCGCAGAAAAAGCACCAAGCGTATTTTCAGAATAATGAATCATTTTCTCACAGATACAGAAATGGCTTCCCTTGTGGAGGCCATTAAATTAGCAGAAGACCACTCTTCGGGAGAGATTCGTGTGCATATCGATTCTACAGCTGAAGATGATTTTGCAAAAAAGGCGTTTGCGATTTTCCGTTCTTTGGAAATGCATTTGACCAAGGAAAGAAATGGTGTTTTGTTTTATGTCAATTTTGAACAGCATTATCTCACGATTATTGGGGACGAAGGCATTCACAAAAAAGTAAAGCAGCAATTCTGGGACGATCTTCACGATGAGATTACGTCTGAATTTGCCAAAGAAAATTATTACAAAGGTCTGAAAGAAGCCATTCTGAAAACCGGACTTGAACTGAAAAAATATTTCCCTGTAGTTGGGGAAAATATCAATGAATTACCCAATGATATCAGCTTCTCTTAAACGATACATTTTTGCATTATTCTTGATTTTTGGATTATTTTCCAAAGCTCAGTTGGTGCCGGAGAAACCAGCGGTTCTTTATCCTGTTTATGATAAAGCAAATTTGTTGTCAGAATCTGAAAAAGATGCGCTGAATCAAAAACTCATCAAGTTCTCTGATTCTACATCTACAGAGATCGAGGTCATTATTCTGCCAACGACAAGTGGCGAAGATGTCAATTATCTCGCAACGATGTACGGCGAAAAGTGGGGAATCGGACAAAAAGGTGTAGATAATGGTGTGGTTTTCCTGATTGCGACAGAAGACCATACAATGTCTATCCAGCAAGGTCGTGCGGTAGAGCAATATTTAACAGCTTCGGTGGCGGGACAGATCTTGGATTATCTTGTAACACCGGCTTTCAAAAAAGGAGAGTTCTATAACGGGATTGACCGTGGAACTTCTGCGATTATGGAGGCAGTCCAAGGGAAATTCAAACCGATTGTCAAGAAACAAAATAATGAAAGCGGAATCAGTATTGGCTCGATTATCATCATTATTATCGTAATTGTTATTTTATTCAGTATTATCAATGGTAACAACGGAGGTGGCTGGGGCAATGACGATGATGATTACACGCTATCAAGAAAAGGAAACCGAAGATACAGAGGCGGATTTTTTCCATTTCCGGGAAGTTTTGGCGGCGGAGGATTTGGTGGTGGAAGTTCTGGAGGCGGAGGCTTCGGCGGTTTCGGCGGTGGCGGAAGTTTCGGTGGAGGCGGTGCTTCCGGTGGATGGTAAATTGATAAATGAATATACAATAAAACCCGGATTTTTTGTCTGGGTTTTTATCTTTTAGTTTTGTGAAGAGTTTATAATTTTTTCTCAATTAATGCTCCTAAATCTTCGTCAAAGCCATCAAATTTTTCAATCAATTTTCCATCAGGGCTAAAGAGATATAAGATTGGGGTTCCATCAATTTTGTATTTGGAATAGGTTTCTCCCAATCTTCCTTTTTTATCCCAAATTGTTTCCCAGCCTGGAGTGTGTTTTTTGTCCAGTTTTTCGAATCCCTTTGGGTTTTCATCTACATAAAACGTAACAATTTCTAATTTCTTCGGATTATCTTTTTTTAATTTATTAAGAATCGGAACAGATTCTAAGCAAAAACCACAATATGGTGTGGAAAAATCCAGCAAAACAAATTTGCTATTAAAGTATTTTGAGAACCGTACTTTTTTACCACTTTTATTATAAGCAACAAAATCAAGGAATCTTTCACCAATGTTTAAATCAGGATTATAGATAAAAGAATATAATGATTTTCCAGAAACTGATTTTTTTAGCTCTGGTTTGATTTTGTTATAAGTTTGTGAAACAAATTTCTTTGGAAGTACTACTTTATTTGCATCCAGAAGATATAATCCATAGTAATTATTGATGTTGTCTGCAATGAATTTTTTATTTATTTCTTCAATGTCTCGGTCAACTAAAATTATTTTACCGAAAGGTTCTTTTCTATTCCAGTAAGCACTTTGCAAACTATCATTCCATTTTCCATGGTCTCTCAAGGTAAATATTTCATTCTCAATATTTTCTCTTTCCTTACTTAGATTTTTTATCAATTGGAAATAATCAAATCGCAGATCATCATACTTTGAACCTTTCGTTCTTACATTCCATTTGAAATCATCAATATCGGCATTGATGGTTATCGATTCATTGCCAATAAACAGTTCGGAATATTTATAATTGTCTCCATTTTTAATGAATAGGACAACACTTGTTGGTACATTTTCTAAAGTTCCTTTGAGTAAAAATTGTCCATCCTTTATGATGCAACTGTCCAAAGTGATATTGTTTTTTGTGATTTTTGCTAAGGCATTGGTTTCAAATCCGGAAAGGTTTCCTGAAATTATGAAATGCTTTTGACCATTTATAGAAATTAAAAGTATAATGCTCAAGAATAATGTAAATGTTTATTCAAATATCCCAAAATAAATCCCATCAACAAAATTATTTTCAATTTCGTAACAGTTCAAATCTTGACATAAAACCAAAAAATCACTATATTTACGAAAATCGAGATTTCTTTGAAAAAAACATTGGTTCTATTTGCGCATCCTTACTTCGAACATTCTACCACAAATGTTAGATTGTTAGAATGTTATGAGGGTATGGACAATGTCACACTTCGGGATTTGTACGAAGATTATCCCGATTTTCATATTCAGCCTTTTCGCGAAAGAAAAAGAATTGTAGAATATGAAAGAATTATTTTCCATTTTCCCATTATTTGGTTTGGGCTTCCTCCTTTATTGAAACTCTGGATAGATGAGGTTTTCGATATGCGTTGGATTTCTGAAAACGGACTCAATATTCTTTCCGGGAAAGATGCGATAATCATTACGTCGGTTGGTGGACGGGAAAACAATTATTCTTTAGAAGGAAAATATAAATCCCAAGCAGAAGACTTGCTGACAGGTCTCAAGATCTCTTTGGACGTCAACAATATCGACCTCAAAAAAATACATATTATTTACAACGCCGATAATTTAAACGATGCGGAACTCGATAGACATTGTGAAGAATTATCTCAAATACTAAAGACAGAATAGATGCAAGGTTCCATTGCAATGACAATCCTGATTTTTCTTGGAGCAGCCATTATTATGGTTCCGCTAGGAAAAAAATTGGGTTTGAGTTCGGTTATCGGATATCTTTTGGGAGGGATTTTGATTGGTCCGTTTTGTCTCCAATTGACGGGAAGAGATGCAGAAGATATTATGCACGCTTCGGAGTTGGGTGTGATCATGCTATTGTTTTTGGTCGGTCTGGAACTGGAACCTCAGAAACTTTGGCAAATCAGAAAACGGATACTTGGTTTGGGCGTCAGCCAGATGTTGCTCAGTATTATCGGGATTTTTATCGTGTTTTATATTGCAGGGTTTGGACTTAAAAAATCATTCATTATTTCACTTTGTTTTGCGATGTCATCCACGGCGATTGTTTTGCAGACTCTGAAAGAGAAGAATCTTTTCCGGACAGTTAGCGGAGAATCTTCCTTTTCGATTTTGCTGTTTCAGGATATGGCCGTGATTCCTATTTTGGCATTGTTGCCATTCTTGTCTAAATCGAAGAGAGCAATGGAACAAGCCGGTCACGAGAAAATATTACTTCAATATCTTCCGGATTGGTTGCAACCTTTTACGGTGATCTTGGGCGTTGCTGCGCTCATACTTTTAGGTAGATATATTTTCATTCCGTTTTTGAGGTTTGTATCAAAGTCCGGACTAAATGAATTGCTGACGGCAGCATCTTTATTTTTGGTAATAGGTGTTTCTGAACTGATGATTTCTGTCGGATTGAGTCCTGCTTTGGGCGCTTTCATTGCAGGGGTGATGTTGGCCAACAGTGAGTTCCGGCACGAGTTGGAAAGTGATATCGACCCGTTCAAAGGATTGTTGCTGGCGGTGTTTTTCGTAAGCGTCGGTGCAACTATCAACTTTAATATTATAGCTTCGAAACCTGTCTTTATTTTTTCGGCAGCATTTATCGTTTTGGCAATCAAAGCGGTTGTTTTGTTTGCGATTGGGAAGTATTATAAAATGAATAATGAACAAAGCTTTTTCCTCGCTTTTGCGTTGTCCCAGGTTGGAGAGTTTGCTTTTGTTTTGGTCAATTTTGCAGCGAGTTTATATTTGATAGATTATCAGGCGAATTCAGAATTGATGGCGATTGTAGCGATTACGATGTGTATTTCTCCACTACTTCTGATTTTCAAGGAAAAGGTTTTGGACAGCCGATTCATCAAACAAAAAACTGAAGAGAATATCGAACTTGGGATCATCAAGCAACGTAAAATAATTATTGTTGGATTCGGATTTTTTGGAAGTACGGTTGGAAGATTATTAAAAGCCAACGGAATCCGTTCAACTGTTTTGGACAGTGATCCGGACAGAGTTGCTTTGTTGAGGTCAAATGGTTTCAACGTTTATTACGGCGATGCTACCAAACCAGCATTGCTCCGTTCAGCAGGAATTGAGGATGCAGAACTTCTTGTTCTTTGTCTGGACGACCCGGAGAAAAACAAATTTCTGGTAGATTATGTCAAAGAAAATTATCCTGATGTCAAGATTTTTGTAAGAGCCAAAAACCGTCTGGATGCTTATGATTTCCTTAATAAAAAAGTCAATAATATCTATAGGGAAACACTCGGAACTGCTGTTGATATGGCAGTAGATATACTTCAGGAAAACGGAATGAGAAAATATACTGCCAGAAGAATGGGCAAACGTTTTATGCTGATTGACAAAGCGATGACCAGACGTTTGGCAAAAGAAAAAGACAAGGATATGATTACCTTCACACTCCGCGAATCTCTGGAACGTGAAGCCGAACTATTGACTTTGGACAGCATTTCTTTCGAAGAAAATCATTGGAGTGGCGATGGAGATGAGGATGATAAATAATTGTTTTTAACGTTTATAAATAATTATTTTTTTAAATTTGAGAAAAATAAGGATCCATGATGTCATTGATAAAAAATAGTAAGTTAAGCTACGCATTTTTCAATTTATTCAACAAAAAAAAATTAAAACACAATATTCCACTTTACAAAAAATTCAAGATCAATAAATTTTATTTTTCACCTATTTCAAGTAAAGATTTCAGAAAAGTAGAAGAGCAGTTCGTTAGAAGAGAAAAACCGGAAGCGATTCTTGAAACAGATTTCTATAAAAATCAAACGCCAGAAAATCAACAAAGTTTATCGCAGTTTTTTGAGAACGGTTATAGCGTTGTCAGAAATTTCATTTCTGCAGAACAGGCAGATCAGATCAATTCTGAGATCCAAAAGCTTTTGGATAACAATGAGATCAGTTTCAAATATGGTAATAAGCTGATGTTTGCGTTACACAAGTCAGAAATTATCAAAGAAATAGGTTTGGAAAAATCTTTATTAGAATTGCTTGACCTTTTATTAGATGGGAAAACCAAGCTTTTTCAAAGTATCAATTTCATCAATGGAAGCCAACAAAAAACACACTCTGACAGCATCCACATGACTACTTTTCCTGTTGGAGGATTGATCGGGGTTTGGATTGCTTTAGAAGACATAAAAGCTGATCAGGGTGCGCTCCATTATTATCCTGGTAGTCACAAATTGCCTTATTACATGAATTCTGATTATGATAACGAGGGTAATTTCTGGATGCTGGGCGACAAAGGAAACAAAGGTTACGAGATCATGCTTCAGGAGAAGGTCAAAGAATTAAACCTTAAAAAAGAGGTTTTCGAATGTAAAAAAGGAGATATGCTGATCTGGCATGCGAATGTTTTACACGGTGGAGAACCTCATACCAACAAAGATAAGACGAGGAAGAGCATGGTATTTCATTTCTTTGATGAGAATTCTGTCTGTTATCATGAGATCACACAAAGACCGGCACTTTTTGAAAACTAAATTATATATGAAGAAAATAAAAACAAGTTTGTTAATCGCATTCATTGCTTTCAATGCAGGAAATGTTATTATAAATGCTCAGCAGAAAAAAACTTCTGCAACTACAGAAAAATCTATGAACAGTAATCCATTTCTTAAAAAAAGTCCGTTGCAATATCAAGCTCCGGAATTTGATAAAATAAAAGATGAGCATTTCAAACCCGCTTTTGAATTGGGGTTGAAAGAACAATTGGTCAACATTGATAAAATTGTGAATGATAAAGCGGTACCGACATTCGAAAATACTGTTCTGGCTTTGGAAAATAGCGGGCCAATTTTAGGAAGAGCGACCATTCTTTTTTATAATCTGACTAGCTCTAATACAAATGACGGACTTCAGAAATTAGAAGAAGAATATGCACCAATCTTTGCAGCGCACGGCGACAAAATAACACTGAATGAAAAGTTATATAAAAAATTAAAAGCTGTAAAAACCGATAAATTAGACGCCGAAAGCAAAAGACTGACTGAATTTTATCTGACTAATTTTGAAATCGCTGGAGCAAATCTTTCTGCCGAGAATAAAGAAAAACTGAAGGAGATTAATCAGCAGTTAGCTACTTTATCGACACAATTCAGTAACAAATTATTAGAAGCGAGAAAAAAAGGAGCAGTTCTGATTTCTGATGTCAAAGAATTAGATGGCCTTTCTGCCGACGAAATTGCTGCGGCCGCAACTGATGCAGAACAAGCGGGACAAAAAGGAAAATATCTTTTAGCTTTACAAAATACGACTCAACAGCCACTTTTGCAGAATCTTAAAAACAGAACTACGAGAGAAAAACTCTTCAAAGCTTCTTGGACAAGAGCTGAGAAAGGTGACGAAAATGATACAAGGGAAACAGTTGAAAAATTAGCCAAATTAAGATTACAAAAAGCCCAATTATTCGGGAAGAAAAACTTTGCAGAATGGAGCTTGCAAGACCAAATGGCTAAAACGCCGGAAGCTGCAATGGGGCTTTTGGCACAATTGGCAAAACCTGCAGTTGAAACGGCCAATCGTGAAGCTAAGGAAATTCAGGAAGTGATTGATGCTCAGAAAGGTGGTTTCCAAGTTGAGCCTTGGGACTGGAATTTCTATTCTGAGCAGGTTAGAAAAGCAAAATATGACCTTGATGAAAACGAGATAAAACCTTATTTTGAAGTAACAACAGCTTTGGAAAAAGGTGTTTTCTACGCTGCGGAGAAATTCTATGGAATCACATTCAAAGTGAGAAAAGACCTTCCGGTTTACCATCCGGATGTTGTGGCCTATGAAGTTTTTGACAGAGATGGAAAATCTTTAGCATTATATTATCTTGATTTTTATACAAGAAGCAACAAAAGCGGAGGTGCTTGGATGAATAATTTTGTTCAACAATCTCATTCTTTGGGACAAAAGCCTGTGATCGTAAACGTTTATAATTTCCAAAAACCTGCACCGGGAAAACCATCATTGATTTCTTATGACGATGTAGAGACTTTGTTTCACGAGTTTGGTCACACCTTGCACGGCTTGTTTGCTGATCAAAAATATGCATCGATTTCCGGAGCTAATACACCGAGAGATTTTGTAGAATTCCCTTCTCAGATCAATGAGCATTTTGCATTGGAGCCGGAGATTCTAAAAAATTATGCTTTGCATTATCAGACCAAGCAACCGATGCCACAAGCTTTGATTGATAAGATTAAAAAAGCATCAAACTTCAATCAAGGTTATGCAACGACTGAATTAGTAGCGGCTGCAACTTTGGATATGAACTGGCATACGGTGACTTCTGACAGCCAGCTAATTCCTGTTCTGGATTTTGAAAAGCAGGCTTTGTCCAGATACGGACTGCTTGTTCCTCAAGTTCCGCCTAGATATCATACACCTTACTTTGCTCACATTTGGGGTGGTGGATACTCAGCTGGTTATTACGCTTATCTTTGGTCAGAAACTTTGGATTCAGACGCTTGGGAATGTATCAAGGCCAATGGCGGTTTGACGAGAGAAAATGGTGACAGATTCAGAAAGTATATCCTGTCTGTCGGCAACAGTGTAGATTTGAACAAAGCTTTTGAGGAATTTACAGGTCATAAGGCCGATATTAAACCACTTCTCAGAAGCAGAGGTTTTATCAAATAAGACTTATTTAAAATTTAAGAAAAACGTTTCCAAATCTGGAAGCGTTTTTTTGTTTTTGACTTTGAACTATTTTTTTGACTAACTTCGTTTTGCAGATTTAATAATTTAATTGTAACTATTTTAACAATTGTGCGATTAATTATAGAATTCTTAATAAAAACTAAACCTCAGTGAAAAATAAAAACATCTACTATCACATTATCCTGATCCTGCTTCTGTTGCTGATTCCTGTTTTGTCATCGCCGGAGCTGGACAGTAGTTTACGATTGTTGGGTTCGTCTTTTTTTCAAAGGGATTTTTCCAGATATGTTTTTCTGATTGTTTTTTTCTATCTCAATCTGGCAGTGCTTTTGCCGAAGCTTTATGACAAGAGGAAACTACTTTTATATTGGGTTTGTGTTTTCGTTTCATACGTCTGGATCTGCACGCTCCCGTTCTTTGTTTTTCCAAATCATCACGGTGGCGACCCGCGTTTTGATTTTTTTCAAAATGAAATGTCAGGCGATAAAAATGATCATCCAAGATTTGAAGATTGTCCTCCACGACATTTTGAAGATATTTCCAAAGAAGAAAGAACTTATTTCGAAAAGGAACATCCTGCATCTCTTCCTAAGATTCGACCTCATGGAAAAGGTTTTCCTCCACCAAAAATGATGGGTGGGGAAGACTCTTTTTCCAGAAAATATGTCTCGGGACTTTTACCATTTCTCTTTTCCTTCCTTAGTTCCTTTTTCCTTTATCAGTCGATCAAGAAAAAAGAAATAGAACGTGCCAAAGCCAAAGCCGATTTGCTTAATCTGCGTTATCAACTTCAGCCACATTTTCTTTTCAATACACTGAATTCCATCTATTCGCTGATTTTGATGAAGTCAGATGATGCCTCGGAAGGGATTTTGAAGTTGTCAAACGTAATGCGCTACATCGTGGAAGAGAGTGAAAACGATTTTGTTTTGCTTTCCAAAGAGTTGTTTTATATTAAGGATTATATTGCTTTGCAACTCATAAGAACAGACAGCAGTCTTGATTTTTCCTATGAAGAAAGTGGAAATACAGAAGGCGTCAAAATTGTTCCGATGATTCTTTTGAATTTTATTGAAAACGCTTTCAAATATGGTTATAATGCTGAAGAATCTTCGAAAATATCAATTAATGTCAATCTTGACGGAGAGAAACTGAACTTCAAAGTTTTTAATAATATCGTTAATTATTCCGCTGCGGACGAATCTACAAAGGTCGGGATGAAGAATACAACAGAGCGTTTGGATAAATTATACGCAGGCAAATATTCTTTGAACATCGATGAAAATAAAAAATCGTATTTTGTAGAACTAAATCTTGACCTTAGTTCTTAGCTTATGATAAATGCCATTGCCATTGATGACGAAATTCTTGCCCTGAAAATTATCGAAACGTTTGCTTCGAAGATTGAAAATTTGAGTCTCGAGAAAACTTTCAACAAACAAAGCGATGCTGAAAAGTATCTCAGAAAGTTTCCTGTGGATTTGATTTTCTTGGACATTCAGATGCCGAATAAAAATGGTCTTGACTTTTATAAAAGTCTTTCCCAGGATACCAAAGTGATTTTCACCACTGCCTTTTCAGAATATGCAGTCGATGCTTTTGATGTTAACGCTGTCGATTATCTTGTGAAGCCTTTTTCGTTTGACAGATTTCAGAAAGCTGTTGAGAAGGTTAAGATCAAGCCAACATCGGAAACTCAGAATCAGTTTCTTCTTATCCGTGCAGATTACAAACTTCATAAGATCGAGTTTGAAGATATCAAACTGATCGAAGGTCTGGACGATTATATCCAGATACATTTGAAAAGTTCTTCCAAGCTCACGGCAAGGTCTTCTATGAAAAGCATCATGGAAAAGCTTCCGGAGAAGGATTTTGTGCGTGTTCACAGATCTTATATTCTCCCTGTCCGATCTATAAAAGGTATTGTAAACAAGAACATTCATCTCGATGATTTTATCATTCCTGTTGGGGAAACCTACAAAGATGATTTGAAAAAAATCATTGGATATTATTAAGATTCTTTTAAGATTTCGCTTGAAAATCGACACTTTTCTGTCGTTTTCCTCAAAAATTTCTTCCTTTTTTTAATCACACATACCTTTGACTCGTAAAACTTAAGAATTTAAGAAGATGAGGATGGTGAGTAGGAAAGACTTCCTTAAAAGTCTGGGGCTGGCTGGCGTTACAATGGCCGTCGCACCATTTGTTCTGAATTGCAGAAATGATGATGAGAATGATGCAGCTGGAAATGCAACGATTGATAATTCTGTTTCTACAGATTGTGTGGTTACCAATTCGGAAACGGAAGGACCTTTCCCCACCAAATCCCCATCGGCTCTTATACAGAGCAATATTATAGGAGACAGGACGGGTGTTCCTTTTGAAATCAATATTGTTGTTGAGAATGTGAATAGCAGCTGTTCGGTTTTGCAGGACGTGATTGTAGATATCTGGCATTGTGACAAAGACGGGAACTATTCTGAGTATGGCGGAACGCAGATGCAAACCACCAATTATACCGGCTATCATTTCCTGAGAGGCAGACAAACTACAGATGCCAACGGAAAGGTGAGCTATACGTCTATTTTTCCGGGTTGGTACGATGGAAGAGCAACGCATATCCACGTTCATATTTATAATTCTGCGGGAACATCACTTCTGGTAACACAGATTGCTTTTCCGGAAGGTTCCGGAACGGCCGTGGAGCTGGTAAATGCTAGCAGTGGTTACAGAGGGATGAGCGGTTATACATATAATTCCAATGACAATGTCTTCAGTGATGGGACATCCAATGAGATGAGTGTCGTCACAGGTTCTGTAAGTGCAGGTTTTGTTCTGGCACATACGATAAGAGTTAAAGCATAATAAAGATACAAGAATAAAGATAGAAGAAAGTCTAATATCTAGTGTCTTAAAGGATATTTCATAAATTTTTATTTTTTTTCCGGAATTCGATTTGTTCACGTTTTCATAGGTTGTTGAAAGAATTCCGGAATTTTTTAGAAGTTTCGATAAGTTATCAGGACAAACTTGATATGAGATACCTCGTTAGTCTTAGGCTCTCGAAGACATTCGATCAATTTTTTAATTCAATAAATAAAAATATTTTGGTTCAAAGTCCTTCAAAAATATTAAAATCAGATTACAGGCTTTGGGATGTTTCGCCCAGTGCTGCTATTGCGGAGATATATAGAGATGAAGATGTAAAAAGCGGACTGTTTCCCAATAAATTGTATGAAGTTTTAGAGTTTGTAATTTATGGAAACTCTCAAAGTTTTGTAAGTCTGAGATCCAACCAAAAGCTGCTGGTGCTTCCTCTTTTTGGAAAGGCAAGAATCAATAGTTTTGATAAGATCATAGAAACCGGCGAAGTTGTGGTGCTGGAATCGGTGGTGGAGCAGGATATCTTTATCAGTAATGCTTTGTCGGACCTGGAAACCGATGTTCTTGTAATCGTTTTTGATAAACTGGTTTCGGAGAATTCTTACAGGGTCAATACCATTGATCTGGAAATCAGAAACAAACTGAATTTTATTGATGAAGGTTTCAATTTTCCAGGATTCATTGGCGTTTTTGATGGTAGGGAAGAAGGACGTTATATTCTGAAGAGAAGCAGTAACAAAATTTTCACAATGGTTATCAATGGTGCCTTCGAATTCCAAAACAGATTGATGGAAACTCGTGATGCTATCTTGATATGGGATCTCGAAGAACTGGAATTTGAAGCATTGAGCGAAGACGCACTAATCCTCTTCTTTGAATTTCCTGACTAAGAAAGTAAGTGTTTTTTATATATAAATTTTCATTTTTCGATTTATTTTTCCTTATAAGTCCCGGTCACAATTCGGCCGGGATTTTAGTAATATTATTTCAAAAAAATGGCCTTCTGCAAGTCCTATGAATAGGGCGTTTGTAAAGGCATTAAAAAACATCAGGACGTTTTCATTAAAACGTCCTGATGTTTTACTCAAAAGGTCTTGATGTTTTTATGAAAACATACGGATGTTTTTAAGAGAAAGTTTAATTAAAACTAAAATTCACCAATTTCCAGTTTTGTACTCAGTGCAATTCTGTTCCAGGAATTGATGGTTACGATGGCCATAATGATTTCGGCAATTTGTTTTTCGGAGAAGACAGATCTTGCTTTTTGGTAAGTTTCCTCACTAAGACCATTTTGGCTGATAAAAGTAATTTCTTCAGTCATCTTAAGTGCGACCTTTTCTTCTTCTGTGAAAAATCTGTCTGCCTCATGCCAGGCACTTATCAGGAATATCCTTTCCGCTGTCTCGCCGTATTTTAGTGCATCTTTGGTGTGCATGTCCAGACAATAGGCACATCCGTTGATCTGTGAAGCCCTGATCTTGATAAGTTCTTTTATTGTTTTAGATATTTCGGACTGTGCAAGGTAACCTTCTAGTCCTAACATTGCTTTGTAAGCTGTAGCATCTGTTTTGCTGATATTGATACGTTTTTCCATTGTTTTGATTGTTTTAATTTGTTGATACAAAGTTGAGAAATCGATAATGGGAAAAACTTAAACTGGTTTAAGAAAAAAGCCTTTTCAAAGGTTTGAAAAAGAACGGATCTAATGTGTATTTTAAGAAGCTCCGGAGGAGCTAAATGTTTGTAGGAAAACAATGAATAGATTGGAGTGCCGTAGGTACGATATTTTTAGGCAAGGCTTGCCTAGTAATTTGCTAATTGAAATGTTGTTGAGATCCGCTGAAAGTGTCATGCCTACGGCATTTTTTGACGCTTGGTTACTTTATCCTACAAACATTTAGCTCTTTCGGAGCATTAGCTAATCACAGATTCGATACATCTCAATTTAAAAATCTATAATTTAATTAGAATCAAAATTTTAAATTGGATACGACTTTGGTGTTTAAAATGATGATGTGAAACTAAGAAACACTCTTCTTCCGGATTTCACTCAGATATTCCGGCGTGAAGCCGAGGAAAGAGGCGATGAGATATTGTGGAACACGCTGTACAAAATCAGGATATTGTTTAATTAATGAAAAATAAAAATCCTCTTTGGAGTAGGTGAAGATATATTTGACCCTTCTTTGGTTGGCGGCGAAAGCTCTTTGGTAAACGATCCTGAAATACTTTTCCATAATGGGGAAATCATTAAGAAGCTTTTCCTGTGATTCATCACTGATCGTAAGAACTTCGGATTTTTCAACAGCCTGAATGCTGAAATCGGCCAGGGTTTTGCGTTCAAAAGAGAAGTTATCTGTCATCCACCATGTTTCCAATGCAAAATCTGTGGTTTGTTCAACACCCTTTTCATTGAGGAAAAACTTGCGGAGAAGACCTTTCAGTACAAAATAATTGGATCTGCAGATCTGTCCCTCTTCCAAAAGGTTTTCTTTTTTGCAGAAGGTCTTGATCTCAAAATAATCTAATATCAAGGCAAATTCTTCATCGGTTATGGTGATGAATTTATCAAGATGGGATTTGAAGACTTGGGACATTGATTAGTGATTTGATTGTAAATTTAATAAAAAAGCAAAACACCGATTGATATTTTGCTTTGCATCTATTGATGATATTCTACATCCTGTCCAGTATTTCTTTCTTTTTGGTCTCGTAATCTTCCAAAGAAATTAAATCATTGTTCAGAAAAGCTTTTAGTTTCATTAAGGTTTCCATTGGGTCTTCTGCAGGTACTTCTGGTTTTACTTCTTGTGGTTTTTGTGGTTCTTCAGGTTTTTCATTTTGTGTATTGACAGTAATTCCGCCGGCAGCTGCTCTTTTCTCTTCCAATTCTTTTTGTCGGCGGTATTCTATCATTTCTTCTTCTTTAGCTTGTGCATATTGATAGAGCTTTCTGGCTTGTGATTTAGGAATATAATCTATTGTTTCTACGAATCCTGTAATAGCTGTCATTGTGAAAGTAGAGCCTAAGATGGCTTCGCTGATATGACTCTCGGCAACATCTTTCCAAAGGTAATCCTTGAAATCCGTCACCAATCCGAATGATTTCGAGCGGAAAAACAGGATTCTCTTATTAGTAAGCACGATCGAATCCGGAGAAATATTGATAGCTGGTTTATTCTGCACCGCAATGTATTCCACAGTTTCTCCATTGGTTAGCAGGTCATTTACTTTTTCTATGATCTTTTCTACGGCTTTCGGATCTTGTTCCTCGTTTAGATATTTTTTGAGATTATTGATCATTATTCGGATTTTTATCTGATGTGAAATTACAAAAACCAAACCGAATATTACAGTTTAAGAACAAAAAAGCAAAACCAAAATCGGTCTTGCTTTTATGTATTGAATATGATGAAATAAGTTTATTTCTGTTTTAATTGTTTTAGAATCTCTTCGCCAACACTTTTTGCAGATTGTGGATTTTGTCCAGTGATCAATCTTCCGTCAGCAACCACGTGATTTTGCCAAAGTCCAGACTTTTCGAAGATTGCTCCGCGTTCTTTCAGCTTATCTTCCAAAAGAAAAGGAACTACATTTTCCAGTTTCACAGCAGTTTCTTCCTCGTTGGTGAAAGCATTTACTTTTTTGCCGTCAACCAGATATTTTCCGCTTGATAACTTAAGGTTTACAAGAGCAGACGGACCGTGGCAAACTGCACTTACGATGCCGTCGTTTTCATAGATTTTTCTTGCAATGTCTTGTAGTTCTGCATTGTCCGGAAAATCCCACATTGTTCCGTGTCCTCCGGCGTAGAATATTGCTGCATATTTTGACGGGTCAACTTCGGAAGGCTTCATTGTGTTTTCAATTTTTGTACGATATTCTTTATTCTCCCAGAACTCTTTATTAACAGCATCTTCTAGATTAAGTCCATCAACTGGTGCTTTTTCACCTTTTGGACTTACAAAATCGATATCGTAACCCCCAGAATGGAGAACTTCCCAAGGATGAGAAACTTCGCCAAAGTAATAACCGGTTGGTTCATTTGTACTTCCTTTTTTATCGTGACTTGTCACCACGAATAAGATTTTTTTGCTCATAACTTTGTTAGATTTTTTATTCTGTGCATTTACAATATTCAACATCGAAATGAATGCAAATAGAACAGAAAAGATTAAAACTTTGGTTTTCATTATCATAATTTTAAAATTTGATACCGCAAAATTCTACAAAATCGAGACCGAAAGAAAGGATGTAGATCAAGGTTTTTCTGTGATGTATGTCACATTATTTTGATAATCTGCTAAGCGTTTCTCTGGAAACACCAAGATAAGATGCGATAAGAGATTTGGGAACGCGCTGAAAAAGAGAAGGGTAGTTGCTGAGCATCTGGTCATAGCGTTCTCTTGCGCTGTGAGTCAAGAGTGAAAGAATCCTTTGCTGCAACGCAATGTATCCGAAGTTTGATTTCTTTCTGAAAAAATGTTCAATCTTATGAAGGTCTGCACATATCTTTTCACGATTTTCCAATGAGATGGAAAGAACTTCGACATCTTCTATACAATCTATGTTCAGAGTAGAGTTCGTGTGATTGAAATAGGCCTGGAAATCTGTGATCCACCAGTTTTCCCAAGCGAACTGGAGAATGTGTTCTTTGCCATCAACAGGGTCGGTGTGGCAAGCTTTCAATAAACCTGAAATTACGAAATGGTCGTTTCTGACAAAGTCGCCCTGCTGAACCAAAAACTGATGTTTCTTAAGTTTTTTGATAGAAAAATGGGACAACAAGTAATCGAATTCCTTATCCGTGATCGGTGTGATTTCTTCGATGTGTTGTCTTAGTTTGTCGCTCATTTTTGAATTTCTTTGTCGAAGATAAGAATTATATAGGTTTATAAAAAAATCCATTCAAAATGAATGGATTTAAATATTTTAAAATTAATTAATTCTCCAATTGACTCCCCAGATATTCCCATTCCTGCAAAGTCAAATCCAGTTCTTCTTTGGTTTTGTTGTAAGTTTCTAAAACCTGTTCAGAAGGATTATCTTTTGTAAATGAACTTTCGAATTCCTCGATTTTCAATTCAAGTTCAGAGATCTTTTCTTCTACTTTTTTCAGTTTGTTTTGAATGTTCTTTTGCTCTTTACTGACAATAACCGTTCTGTTTTCTGTCGGAGTTACGGATGGAGCGGATGTTTCTGGCTTCTTTTGTCTTGGCTCTTCCACTTCATCTTGATGTAGTTTTGCTCTTTCGGCAGACACTTCACGGATGCTTTCTTTTTGTCTGTATTCTAAGTATTCATCAATGTTTCCAAGGAATTCTTTCATTTTTCCATCACGGAATTCAAAGATTTTATCTGATAAACCTTGCAGGAATTCACGGTCGTGAGAAATAACGATCAATGTTCCTTCATATTTCTGAAGTGCCAATTTGATAATTTCCTTTGACTGAATATCCAAGTGGTTGGTTGGCTCATCCATAATCAATGTGTTAAACGGACGAAGCAACAATTTGCAAAGTGCCAGACGGTTTCTCTCACCTCCGGAAAGGACTTTGGTCTTCTTAGTTACATCTTCGCCTTGAAACAAGAAAGATCCTAAAAGGTCACGAACTCTCGGTCTGGTTTCTTCCGTTGCAGAATCTTCTGCTTCCTGAAGAACCGTTTTATCCGGTGTCAAAACCTCTTCCTGATTCTGAGCAAAATAACCGATGCTTACATTATGACCAAGATTCCATTCTCCAGAATAATCCTTGATGTCACCAGCAAGAATCTTCGCCAAAGTGGTTTTTCCTTGTCCGTTTTGTCCCAAAAGAGAAATTCTGTCGCCACGTTCTACAAAGAAATCTACGTTGTCAAAAATCTGTTTGTTGCCATAAGCTTTTCCCAAATTTTTAGCCTCAAAAATTACTTTTCCGGGCGTAACAGAAGGTTGGAAACGAATATTGAATTTAGAAACATCTTCATTATCGATTTCGATTCTTTCAATTTTATCCAATTTCTTTATTAATGACTGAGCAAAAGAAGCTTTGGTCGCACTCGCACGGAACTTATTGATGTTATCTTCCATCTGCTTGATTTCCGCATCTTGATTTTTCTTGGCCTGCGCCAGTTTTTCGCGACGTTCTTTTCTCAGTTCCAGATATTTGGAATAATTGGCTTTGTAGTCCTCGATCTTTTTATTGTTAACATCAAAAGTCCGGTTACAAATGGATGTCATAAACTGTTTGTCGTGACTTACCAGAACAATTGAACCGGGATAATCCTTCAAGAAATTCTCCAGCCAAATGATAGATTCCATATCCAGGTGGTTGGTCGGCTCATCCAGAAGCATCAGGTCATTTTTCTGAAGAAGCAGTTTTGCCAATTCGATCCTCATTCTCCAACCTCCGGAAAATTCGTCGGTTATCTTTTGAAAATCATCCGCTTTGAAACCTAAACCAAACAATACTTTCTCAACATCGCCTTCCAGATTGTAGGCATCGTGATTCATCAGAAGGTCGTTCAGTTCTGTCATTCTGACAATTAGATCAGAATAAGTATCACTTTCGTAATCGGTTCTGGTTGCCATCTGATGATTGACTTCCTCAAGTTCATTTTTCATAGCATTGATCTGCTCATAAGCTTGCATCGTCTCATCCCAAACGGTTCTTCCTTTTACAAAATCAAGGTCTTGTTTTAAGAATCCAATCGTGATATTTCCTTCTGGAACAACGTTTCCTTCGTAGAAATTGATTTCTCCGGAAAGGATTTTAAGCAGTGTGGATTTTCCTGCTCCATTCTTTCCAACCAAGCCGATTTTATCATCTTTTTTGATGGTGAAATTGACGTCTCGGAAAAGATAGTTTCCTGCGTGATGTAACCCTAACCCTTGTGCCGATATCATTGTTGTATATGTTTAAATTTTCAATTGGCAAAAGTAGTGAAATATGTTGGATGTTGGAAGCGGGAAGTTGGATGTATTAATAGTATGATTTTTTAGGGATATTGGGCAATTCCCTCGCCAACGCTTTGCCCACAACTCGGTCGGGCTATCCGCTCATATCTTTTGTTTTTCAGATTCTTCCTACGTCAGAATGACAGAAAAACAAAAGGATAACTGCTACTATCCCTATTGCTGTGATGGTTGCAAAATTAGTTTGTTGATAAATTCACATTGTGACAATAGAAAATTAACAGTGTCGCTCCTACGGAGCTCCGCTGAATTACGTTGTTTTTCTACAAACATTTTGCTCCTACAGAGCCACTCGCAAGTATTATATTTATGCTGCAATTATCGCACTTCTTGCTGAGCTTAACATTAAATCTTCAACTTTTCTACCTCCGAACTCGAATCTTGAACCTTGAACCAAAATTATTATCTTTGCCAAAACTTTATAAAAAATGAGTAAGCCGATTTCGGAATTTATAGAAAAGTATTATTTGCACTTCAATGCAGCGGCGTTGGTAGATGCTTCCAAAGGTTATGTTGCACACCTGAAAGATGGCGGCAAAATGATGGTAACATTGGCTGGAGCAATGTCAACTGCAGAACTTGGGAAGATCTTTGCAGAGATGATTCGTCAGGACAAAGTAGATTTTATCTCTTGTACCGGAGCTAACTTGGAAGAAGACCTTATGAACCTTGTTGCGCACTCTCACTACGAAAGGGTTCCGCATTACAGAGACCTTACGCCACAAGAAGAGTGGGCGCTTTTGGAAAGAGGACTTAATAGAGTTACTGATACTTGTATTCCGGAAGAGGAGGCTTTCAGAAGATTGCAGAAACATATCTACGAGCTTTGGAAAGAGGCTGATGATAAAGGTGAAAGATATTTCCCGCACGAATATATGTACAAAATGATTCTTTCCGGCGTTCTTGAGCAATATTATGAGATCCCAAGAGAAAATTCCTGGATGATTGCTGCGGCCGAAAAGAACTTGCCAATCGTAGTTCCAGGGTGGGAAGATTCTACAATGGGTAATATTTTTGCTTCATATTGTATCAAAGGAGAATTGAAATTCTCAACAATGAAATCAGGAATCGAATATATGGCTTATTTGGCTGATTGGTACACGAAAAACTCAGGGGGAAAAGGGGTTGGTTTCTTCCAGATTGGTGGAGGAATTGCCGGAGATTTCCCGATCTGCGTAGTTCCAATGCTTTATCAGGATATGGAAATGCACGACATTCCGTTTTGGTCTTATTTCTGCCAGATCTCTGATTCTACAACGTCTTATGGTTCATATTCAGGAGCTGTTCCAAATGAAAAAATCACTTGGGGAAAACTGGATATCACAACACCGAAATTTATCGTTGAAAGTGATGCGACGATTTGCGCACCATTAATGTTCTCTTATATTTTGGAAAATTCTTAATAGAATTCAAATTAATTATAATTTAAAAGGCTTATCTGTTAAGCCTTTTATTTTTTTATACCTTGGAAAACCTTCAGAAAAATAAATTTGATGCTTTAACCGGAATGCGCGCCATTGCGGCGATTATGGTTTTTGTTTATCATAATCGGAAATACTGGCGCGATGATTTGCCATTTGTAATAATGCGTTTCATCAGCGAATGGCATATTGGTGTAACAGTTTTTTTTGTTCTAAGTGGATTTTTATTGGCTTATCGATATGAGGAAAAACCTTTAGAATCTAAAAAATCTTATCTTAAATATATTCTGCTTCGTATTGCAAGGATTTTTCCATTGTACTGGATCTTGCTGAGCTGTTATTTTCTTGATACGGCTTATTCCAAAAATGTACATACTTATTTTTTACAGTATTCTCTTTTTTATTCTTTGTTTGAAAGCTATTCCGTTTCGGGTATTGTTCAGGCTTGGTCGCTCACAGTAGAGTTTTTGTTTTATCTTTTATCTCCTCTTTTATTTTTATTATTAAGGAAAAGCTGGAAATATTGTATTCTTTTTTTAGTTGGGTTTTTCTTTGCAGGCTGGGGAATCGGATATGGTCTTCACGAGTTTAATGGAAATCCGAAAGGTTTTTTATATCCTGTAAAGTTTCTGATTGGAAGTACATTTTTCGGACGCAGTTTGGAGTTTTTCTTTGGAATGCTGCTGGCGTATTTGATGAAAAATGAAAAAGGATTTTTATTTTTAAGTAAACTCAAAAAACCGACACTTTTGGGAGGAATGTCTATTTTGATATTAATCATTTCGATTGGTTTTTTTGCGAGAAATAATTTCGTTCACGGCGTCGAAAGATGGGAAGGAAGATTGATTCACGAATTGCTTTTGCCTATTGCAATTGCTATTTTATTTTGGGGATTGATGAGTGAGAAAACCTGGATTTCAAAAGTTCTTTCTACAAGATTCCTTGTGCTTTTCGGAAATGCTTCTTTTGTATTCTATTTGATTCATTTGAGTTATTTCAATATGAAACTGAAATCTTACGTTTATCTTCCCGACCGTAATTTTGTTCTGCTCTGGATATGCTCAATTATCATTTATTTTTTAATCGAAAAGCCTTTGTATGAGATTTGTAGGAAGCTTATTTCTAAAATTAAATAAGTTCGGTTCGGGTTGGAGATTAATTAAATTTGATTGCAGAATTCAACATAAAAAGAAAGCGTTCAAATATTGAACGCTTTTCTATTTTTAAGTATTTGATATTAATCTAAAGAATTAATTAAAACAATATATCTGTAACCAAAAATTGCTTTTTGGAATTTATTCAATTTTGTAAAGTCTCTTTTGCTGTATTTTGGTAGAATAGCAACATTTATTTTATTTAGAAATTTAAAAAATGACTTTTTCATAACCTTAAATTGATTTTAAAATACAAAACTTAAACCAAAATTATAACATCATAACACCTTCGATAATTGCTACTTTTTTATAAATATTAATGACTTGGTCTGCGTCTAAAACAAAACAATCGATAGAGACGGAAGTGTATTTTCCTGTAGAACTTTCTTTGTTGGATAAAGTGTATTTCAGATTATCAAAAACTCTCAGGATTTCTGTTATTTTTTCGGAATCGCTTGTTACAATGAATTTGAAAAGATATTCTTCCGGAAAGTTGTGCTGTTCTTCCAACTTTTCTTTAAGCGATTTATAAAATTCTTCTGGATTCGTGTGATTGGTATCTATAATGTCTGCCATTTTTTTGAAATAATAAATGAATAAAAAAATCTCCGTAAAAACGGAGATCAAAGTTAGTAATATTTATTTTGTTTTTTAAGAAGGGTTGTCCGCAGTGGCTTCTTGTGGTAAAGAAACTTCGTCAGCAGCAGCTTCCAAAGCTTTGTCCAAAGTAAATAACGATTCGTCTGTTGCACTATCTCCACCAGCAATTTTCAATTTGTCAATCAGCTCAAGAGCAAGTTTTTCTTCTTCAATCTGTTCTTTCACGAACCATTGCATAAAATTCCAGGTTGCCCAGTCCTTTTCTTGGAAAGATAAATCAACAAGATCATATATAGAGGTAGTATTATCAACTTCGTGCTGGAAAACTTTGTTAAAACAATCTGTAAGGCTTTGTGGATTCTCAGGCGGAGCAGGAATTGCTTCTACTTTGGCCTCTCCACCTCTGTCTAAAATGTAGCGCATAAACTTAATCATATGATTTCGTTCTTCCTGAGAATGTCTGTACAAGAAATTAGCAATTCCTCCATAACCTTTTACATCTGCCCAGCACCCATAGGAAAGAAATATCTGTGAAGCGTGTGCTTCTTTTGTCATTTGTTTGATCAATGCATCTTGCATTTTTGTGGAAAGTCTGTTGGTGTTCATAATTTAATATTTAATGATTTTATTCTGTCTTATTGTCTTAAAACGAAGCATTATAATAGCTCACTTTGAGTGATTAAAATTTCGATTATGTTAAATAGACAAATACTGAGCCAAAATTTGGGGATTGTTTTGTAAGGGTTTTCATATAAAATAAAGTATTTTTTAAATTTATTTATTTGATAATCAGTATTTTGACTTTATTTTAGCATATATTAACATTGTGTTAATAAAAATATTTATATTCGGAGAATAAGAAAATAATACATAAGAATATTATGAGAAAAAATTATGTCAAATTACCATTGTTGATTGCTGCACTATACTTTGGCGGTGATTTACATGCGCAATCCACACAGGATACTGTCACAAAAGAGAACAAAATTGAGGAAGTAGTTGTGATTGGATATGGAACACAAAAGAAAGTTGACTTAACAAGTGCTATTACTACTGTAAAGGCAGCCGATATTGTTAAGACTCCTTCTGGTCAGGCTACTCAGGCTTTACAAGGGAAAGTGGCTGGGGTTCAGATTATAGCAAATGGGTCTCCAGGTGAGGCACCAAAGATGAATATTAGAGGGGTACATTCTATTAACGGAAATAATCAACCTTTATATGTTGTAGATGGTCTTTTTGTAGATAATATCGAATTTTTAAACCCTAATGATATTCAGGATTTTACAATTCTAAAAGATGCTTCGGCGTCAGCAATTTATGGAGTTTTAGCTGCTAACGGGGTTGTTGTGATTACTACTAAAGGAGGTAGCTACAATAGAAAACCTAAATTAACATATGATACTTACTACGGCACTCAGTATGCTAACAATGTAATTAAAATGGCTAATGCAGAGCAATATACAAATTTTGCTCTTGAATCTGGAAGTCAGTTTGAAATAGATGCTATCGGTGCTGCAATTGCAAGATTTGGAAGAAGCAGAACCAATCCGAATCTTCCCAATGTAAATACTGATTGGTACAAAGAAGCTTTGAGGATTGCGCCTATACAAAGCCATAGTCTTTCCGTAGATGGAGGTTCTGAAAAGGTTGCTTATTCATTGGGAGGTAATTTCTTTACACAAGATGGAATCCTTAATATGAAAAATAGCTATGAAAGATTTAATATTAGAGCTAAAATTGATGCCAAAGCAACAAGTTGGTTGAATGTAGGAACTACTATTAATTATACTCGTGGTGAGAAATATGATGACGAGGGATCTGCTTGGCAACAAATTTATTATGCTGTTCCAATAATGCCAGTTTATGATCCATTATTTACTGACGCAACGGTTAAGCCATACGCTGATGCTCAAGTATTAGGATATAGAGGTCATGATAACCCATTTTCATTGATGGATAATGTTGATAAACTGGGAATTCAAAAGTCCTTGAACTTTAATGCTTATGCTGAAATAAGCATATTGCCAAAAGAATTAACATTTAAAACAACTTTATCTTATAATAATAGAAATATTAGTGAAAGATTAATGGAGTTGCCATACTATGTTAACAGTTTTGGAAATGGTTTTCAAAGAACATTAGCTCAATCTTCTATCACTCGAAATAATGCGACATATGAAGATTATATTTGGGATAATACAATTACTTGGAATAAAACCCTAGGAGATCATGATTTTACATTATTAGCAGGTACTTCCTATGCTGATCAATCCTATAAATTTATGAGTATGAAAGGATTTTTCTATGAAGGAAGTCCATTTTCCAGGGATAATGAAAGTACTTGGTATATAAATAATGCATCTCCTGATGGTAGGATTACTTCTGAGGGACAACCATATCGCTATTATAGAACGTCTTACTTTGGAAGATTGTCATATAAGTTTAAGGACAGATATATCGCTTATGCTACACTTAGAAATGAAGGTTCTAATAAGTTTCCTAATCAAAAAACAATCAATCTGCCTGCATTTGGTTTAGGTTGGGTTGTTTCTGAGGAATCATTTTTAAAGGATGTAAGTTGGATTAACCTCTTAAAATTCCGCGCAGGATGGGGTAGATTGGCTAATGATGCGATAAATGCAAATAGAGCTAATACACCTTTCGCTGTTAATACTGTATTTGCTGACACATATGTATCTGCTTTTCAATTTACAACATATAAAGATGATGTAAGAAGAGAATTTACAGAAGAAACAAATGTTGGGCTTTCTTCGGAGTTTTTAGGAAGACGTTTGACTTTAGAGGCAGACTATTTTATAAAAGATACAAAAAGCATGGTTATACCTGTTCAACCAATAGTTGGAAGCGAAGTTAGCTACAAGAATGTGGGAACTATGAGGAATAAAGGATTTGAAATATCTGCTGGATGGAGAGATAAAGTGGGAGAGAATTGGGGTTATAGTATTAATGGTAATTTCAGTCAAATCAAAAATGAAATTACAGATCTCAACGGGCAGGCTTTCATAGCTCGAGGTTCAGGAGATTTTCCTCAACGTCTAGTAGTTGGTCAAGCAATGGATTCTTTTTATGGATATGATGTTATAGGTGTCTATCAGAACCAAGCCGAAATTAATGCAGACCCAACTGCTGTTTATGCTAATACTAATCAAGGTGCAGGAACTGTAAAACCAGGATATTTCAAGTACAGAGATTTAAATGGAGATGGAAAAATTGATGATAGTGATAGAATGTACCTTGGCTCACCTGTTCCAACTTATTATTATGGTGGATCCTTGGGTGTGAATTATAAAAACTGGGATCTTTCTGTTGCGTTTTATGGACAGGGAGGAAATAAAATTCTTAATAGAAATAGGGCTGAAGTTATTAGAACAACAGGAAGAAATATTGATGCTGATTTTGCAATTAACCGTTGGCACGGAGAGGGTACTACTAATGAATATGTATCATCCGAAGGTTATAGACAAAGTTGGAATAACCAAAAATTATCCAAATTTTGGTTACAAGACGGAGATTTTTTCAGAGTACAAAATATCCAGTTAGGTTATACTCTAAAAGCAAACGATATTCCGGAAATGAGATTTACGCTTACTGCTGACAGACCTTTTATGTGGACTAAAAGTAAGAATCTAATGAATCCGGAGGTTGCTAATGACGGAGTTAATTTAGATGTTTATCCAACACCTTCTGTAGTTTCTGTTGGTTACAGTATCAAATTTTAAAAATTAAAAATTAAACAAAATGAAACAAATAAAATATATAAAAACTGTATTGCTTGCTGGAGTTATTGGTTTATCAAGCTGTGATAGTAAGCTGGATGAACCAATGGAATTGGATGCAGGTAATAGTTATGATTATACTAGTGCTAGCGGAGCTAAGGGAGCTGTGATGGGAGCATATGCTACTCTTGTGGGTCAAAAACTAAATGCTACTGGGACATATGATGAAACAGGTTTGGGATGGGAGCAGATTCCATTGATCTCTGTAAGAGGTGATGATGTTAATGCTGGTGGAAAAGGTGATCAAGCGCCTTTTACAGACACGGATAATTATTCTTACGATAGAAGCTTCTGGATGTATAACTCACTATGGGAGATTTGGTACCAAAGAATTGTACAAGTTACAGCGCAGATTGAACAATTAGAAAAGTTTAGAGCGGGAGGTGTTAATTCTCAATTGATAGATCAGTATATTGCGGAATGCAAAACTCTTAGAGCCTTTTATACTCTTGAAATATCTAGAGTTTGGGGTAAAGTTATTGTGATGGAAGTTTTGGATCAAAGCCAATTGACTCTTAGATCCAAAGATGATGTTATGTCTTGGGTATCTGCTCAAATGGATGAATCTATTCCTAGTCTTCCAGATATGAGGCCTAATCAACGTACTGATATTAAAGGAGGTGTAACTAAATATACAGCTTTAGCTATTAAAGCAATGGCTAATCTTGAATTGAAAAACTATCAAGGTGTTGCAGATGCCACAGGGCAAATTATTAATTCAGGAAAATTTACTTTATATAGTGATTATTATGAATTATTCAAAACACCAGGTAAATTAGCTGACGAGAATTTATTGGAAATCCAATATTCTGACTTTGGTGTTGGAACAGGTAATAATGTAAAACATCTTTGGGATTTTTATGGGCCAACAAGCTGGACTCCATCTGTAACGGGAGCAGGTGCAGGTTGGGGGTTTTATGAGCCAAGCCAGAAATATATCAAATTTATGCTTAGCAGAAACGAACAAAAGAGACTTACTACAAATGTATTATTTACACCAGATGGAATTTCTAAAATTAAAGAAGATCCAGCATATTCGACACTTCCTTCTTGGGTATCTAATATTACTCCAGATAATGATGTAATAAACAATTCTGCAAGGGCATTGTTCTTTAGTGGAAAGCATTATTTACCAACTAATCAATTAATTCCAGGTAGACTTAGTTATGGTAGTAATAAAAACTATATTATTACGAGATATGCAGAGGTATTGTTGATGTATGCAGAAGCAGTTGCTAGAGGTGCAAGTCCAACTGCGGGAACAGCTGTTAATGCGGTAAATATCGTAAGAAATAGAGCTGGATTAGGAGATTTAGCTTCTGTTACCGCTGACCAGATAATGGATGAGAAGTATGCTGAATTAGGTATGGAATGGGGAATCCGTTATTTTGATATGGTGAGATTAGGAAATACTGCAGCATTAAGTTATGATGGCAGAACCTTTACGATGGATAAACAATTTTTACCATATCCATTAGCTCAGATAGAAAAAATACAGTCATTAGAGTAATTAAAATAGACATAATAAAATGAAAAATATAATAAAATTAACCTTTGCTTCTATAGCTTTATTGGCTTTGTCGACAGCTTGTTCGGAAGGATATATTGATGACATCAGTCAAATTGCTGCTGGAGAGGATAAATTGGCTCCAACTGTAGAGATTTTAAGTCCTACGGGAAATATATTTATACCATCAACTGCTTCTGGATCAAATATGAACTTTCAATATAAAGTTTCTGATGATATTGAAATTGGGAATGTAGAATTATTTTTAGATGGAGTTAAACTAGCTAGTTATAATGAATTTATTGATTATAGAAATTTGAATAGTAGTTTTAGCTATAATAATCTTGGTTTGGGAAGCCATACCTTCATGGTTAATGCTAAAGATCTTACTGGCAAAACTGCAACTAAATCATTTACATTTAATATTGATAAATACAATAAACTTCTCGATGCAGAAACTCTTTATATGCCTTTCTCTTCTGGAAATATATTTACTGATCTCATTAGTACTAATAATCCTACAGTTGTAGGATCTCCACTTACATTTTCTGGAGGTCATTCTGGATCTGCGTATCAAGGTGTAAAAGATTCTTATTTGAGTTATCCAATTGATAATTTGTTTGGAGCAAAAGAGCTAAGTATAGCATTTTGGTATAAAGTTGATCCAACGCAAGAGAGAGCAGGTATTGTAGTCGTTGGAGATCCTGATGAAACGAACAATGATGATGGGAGAAAAAAAGGATTCCGTTTGTTTAGAGAAGGGGCAAATAAATCAATAAAATTAAATGTAGGTATCGGATCGAGCGATTCATATAATGTTTTTGATTTGGGATCCGCTACTGGTTGGGTTCATATTACGGTAACTATTTCTGAATCAGAATCTAAAACCTATCTAAATGGTGTGCTTCAAAGTACATCCACTTTATCATCACCAATTAGCTTCAATAATTGTAAGAATGTAGTTATTGGTTCTGGAGGTCCTACATTTGCCTATTGGGATCATTTCTCTGATACTAGTGGCATTGATGAATTTAGATTTTTCAACAAAGCATTAACTCCGACGGAGATTCAAACGATAATGCAATAAAATACTTAACTTAGTATTATAGAAATTAATAAAAACACTTTATGGGTTTCCATAAAGTGTTTTTCATAAAAAATGAAAAAGATGATTATGAAAGATTTTTTTAAAATAGCCGCCTTGTCCGCAACTATTTTATTATCATATAATTGTTCAAGTTCAAGCGATTGGGATGTTAATGATTCATCAGTCGGAACACCTCAAAATCCTGTAACGGTTTACACAGATTCCCAAATCATAGAAATGACTCAAAAAGATGCCTTGAAATATTTCTGGGATTATGCACAAACTAATTCTAAATTGGCTAGAGAAAGATACCATACAGATAATCCAAGCGACGATGCTAATACAGTAACAACGGGCGGGTCAGGATTTGGTTTAATGACAATTTTAGTAGGGATTAAGAATGGTTATGTCTCACAAATCGATGCAGTTTCGAGATTAACAACCGCTCTTGATTTTTTACAAACAGCCAACCGTTTTCATGGAGCTTGGCCGCATTGGATCAATGGTATCAATGGAAATGTACTTCCTTTTAGTACAATGGATAACGGTGGAGATGTGGTAGAAACAGCATTTCTTGCACAAGGTTTGATTTGTGTGAGAGAATACTTCAAAAACTCTACAAACTCAACAGAACTTGCGCTATCTAAAAAAGCAGATGATCTTTGGAAAGGCATTGAATGGAACTGGTACACAAAAGGAGAAAATGCACTTTATTGGCATTGGTCTCCCAATTATGATTTCCAGATGAATATGAAACTGCAAGGTTTTGATGAAACTTTAATTACATATATTCTTGCGGCCGCTTCACCTAATTATTCAATCGATAAATCGGTTTATCAAAATGGATGGGCAAGAAACGGAGGTATTAAAACTTCAGGTTCTCAGTTCGGGATTCCGTTGGTAGTTAATCATAATGGAGCGACCGGGACGGTTGGACCAATGTTCTGGTCACATTATTCATTCTTAGGATTGGATCCCAGAGGTTTGTCAGACGAATATGTCAATTATGGTGATGCCACAACCAATCATGCAAAAATAATGTTTCAATATTGTGTGAGTAATCCAAAGGGTTGGCAAGGCTATAATTCTAAAAGCTGGGGACTTACTGCAAGTTATTCCAGAAATCAAGATGGAACCACAGGATATTCTGCACACCAGCCTAATAATGATTTAGGAATTATTTCTCCGACAGCGGCAATTTCCAATATGCCTTATACACCAACGGAAAGTATGAATTTTTTAAGATTTCTTTATAATGAAAATTATTCCAGATATATTGGTGTTGCAGGTCCTTATGATGCTTATTCAATTCAGCATAATTGGGTCACACCTCGATATTTGGCGATCGATCAGGGAACAATCGCGCCGATGGTAGAGAATAGTCAGACCCAATTCCTGTGGAAATTGTTTATGAATGCACCAGATGTTAGACAAGGTCTCATCAAACTTGGTTTCCATTCAACAACGTATGGATTTTAATTCATTTTTAAATTATATCAAATGAACAAAGTAATATCGCTTTCAATCGTTTCCTTAGCATTACTCACATCTTGCACAAGCAGACAATTGACTGAAAATAAAGTTTCTGAAAAACCAAAATCAGAACTCACCGACAATCAACTAATGGACAAAGTCCAAAGTGATGCCCTGAAATATTTCTGGGACTTTGCAGAACCTAACTCACTTTTAGGAAGAGAACGTTATCACGAAGACAATATTTATCCGGATAATGACAAACATGTTATTACGACTGGAGGCTCGGGATTTGGGTTGATGACCATTCTAGTGGGTGTCGATAGAAAATTTATTCCCCGTCAGGAAGCTGTTGAGAGATTGACTCATATTGCAGATTTTCTGGAAAAGGCAGACCGTTTTCATGGCGCTTGGTCACATTGGATCAATGGCGAAACAGGGAAGGTTGTTCCATTTGGTAAAAAAGACAACGGCGGAGATTTGGTTGAGACTGCCTTTCTTGTTCAGGGAATGATCTGTGTCCGCGAATATTTCAAAAATGGGAATGACGAAGAAAAAGCATTGGCTGCAAAGATGGACAAGCTTTGGAAAGGCGTAGAATGGAATTGGTACACCAAAGGCGGGCAAAAAGTTCTTTACTGGCACTGGTCACCGACTTACGGCTGGGAAATGAACTTCCCATTAGAAGGCTATAACGAGTGTCTCATCACTTATGTCCTGGCTGCCTCGTCTCCCGATCATTCCATTGATTATGATACTTACAACAAAGGTTGGACCCGCAACGGATCCTATACAACGGACCGCACAAAGTATGGCCTTCCGCTCTATGTAAAACATAATTATGCCGAAGAATATGGTGGACCGTTATTTTGGAGTCAGTATTCCTATTTGGGATTGGATCCAAGACAATTGTCAGACAAATATGTAAAAAATTATTGGGACCTGAACAGAAATCAGGTGTTGATAGACTACAAATATTGCTTAGAAAACCCACTGAAATTCAAAGGTTATTCTGAAAAATATTGGGGATTGACGGCAGGTTACACAAGAAACAAAGATGGCTCTACGGGTTACGCCGCACATCAGCCGATGAAAGAGGACCTAGGCGTTATTGTACCAACTGCAGCACTCAGTTCTATGCCGTATACGCCGAAAGAGTCCATGACTTTCCTTAGATTTTTATATGAAGAAAAACCAAATTTCATAGGACAGGCCGGACCTTATGATGCCACTTCTATCAATTTCAACGATTGGTTCACACCCAGATATTTGGCGATAGATCAAGGAACCATTGCGCCAATGATAGAGAATTATCGTTCGGGATTATTATGGGACTTGTTTATGAATGCGCCAGATATCAGAGCCGGTTTGAAAAAGATTGGATTCAAATCAGAAAAGCACAAGATAGATTAGCAAAAAGTATTATCTTTAGGGCAGGATATTTATTGTCTCATTTTGGTTCAATAAATATTTTTTTAGGAGCTTAATACCGCTTTTCGTTGCAATCTTTTGCTTTTTCATATGTGAAAAAAAAGCAAAAGGATTTCCACTGCAATCGGGGCTATGGGATTCAGCATAATTATAAAACTTAGACATACAAATTAACATTTTGTATCTTTGATTACAGATATTTCCAACAAAATATTATGACCTTAAAACTAAAATATCTTCCGTTTTTAATTTTAGGATTGCCAGCATTTTCCAACGCACAGGAGATCAGATCCGAGTTTAACAAGGAAGTGAAGATTCAGAAAAAACTATCCTATATTTTGGATATTCCACAAAATTCCAAAACAAAACTTCCATTGATTGTTTTCCTTCACGGTTCTGGCGAAAGAGGAGATAACTTGGAAATTGTAAAAGCGCATAGTCCTTTTACTTATAAAAACCTCATCAAAGAACCTGTTGCTATTTTGGCACCTCAATGTCCCGCAAATACTTGGTGGGATACAGATGCGGTGTATTTCCTCATCAAAGAAATTTCAGAAAAATATAAGATAGATAAAGACAGGATCTATCTTACAGGATTATCGATGGGAGGCTGGGGAACTTTGAAATTAGCCGGTGAGCATCCTGAAATGTTTGCCGCAGTTGCATCTGTCTGTGCTCCGACAGATCGGGTAATGTGGGCAAATATCCACAATTACAAAGATATGAACCTGAAGATTTTCCACGGCGGAATGGACGATGTTGTTCTTCCGGAAAACGCTTTTAATTTTTATCAGAAATTACATCCGATCAATCCTAAAGCAGAGCTTACGATTTTCCCAAATGACAATCATAATTCTTGGGATTCTACCTATTCTGACACTAAATTGTACGAATGGATGCTATCTTCAAAAAAATAAATATTGATAATTAATAATAATTGAAAATTGCAATTAGCTTTTATAAGCGATAGCGCCTTTGTGAACCTAAAAATTTTCGATAGGATAAAAGAATCTTTGTGCGCTTTGTGTTAATTTTTCTTCAATTACTATAGTCGTAAAATCAATAATTAGTAAAATAAAAAAATTAAAAATAATATATATAATGAAAAAGTTTGTAATCCTAGCTGCATTGGCACTTTCGCCCTATTTTTTGGCACAGGAACTTGTAACTAAACCAGTTCAGTCTTATCAAACCGAAAAATACCAATCTAAGAAAAAAGCTTTCATCGATAATCTGATCTCAAAAATGACTTTGGATGAAAAGATCGGGCAGCTTAATCTTCCTGGTGCAGGAGATTTTACTACAGGCCAGGCTCAAAGTTCTGATATTGGAAAAAAGGTGGAGCAGGGCCTGGTTGGTGGATTATTTAACATCAAAGGTGTTGATAAGATCCGTGATGTACAAAAAGTGGCAGTAGAAAAAAGCCGTTTGAAAATTCCGATGATCTTCGGGATGGATGTGATCCACGGTTACGAGACATCTTTTCCTATTCCATTAGGATTGGCTTCTTCCTGGGATGTGAATTTGATCCAGAGATCAGCTCAGATCGCCGCTCAGGAATCTACTGCAGATGGAATCAACTGGACATTTTCTCCAATGACGGATATTTCCAGAGATCCAAGATGGGGCAGAGTTTCCGAGGGTTCTGGCGAAGATCCATATCTGGGAAGTGAGATCGCAAAAGCAATGGTTTTTGGTTATCAGGGAAATGACCTTTCAAAAAATAATACGATGTTGGCATGTCTGAAACACTTCGCACTTTACGGAGCGCCGGAAGGTGGACGAGATTACAACACTGTAGATATGAGCCACATATCGATGTTCAATAATTATTTTCCGCCTTATAGAGCGGCTGTGGAAGCGGGTGTAGGCTCAGTAATGGCTTCTTTCAATGAAGTTGACGGCGTTCCGGCAACAGGAAACAAATGGTTGATGACAGATGTTCTTAGAGACCAGTGGAAGTTCAAAGGTTTTGTGGTGACAGATTATACCGGAATCAACGAAATGGTCGATCACGGGATGGGAGACCTGCAACAAGTTTCTGCATTAGCTATGAATGCTGGTATTGACATGGATATGGTGGGCGAGGGTTTCCTTAAAACCTTAAAAAAGTCTATCTCCGAGGGAAAAGTTTCCGAACAAACTGTGACAGATGCTGCAAGAAGAATTTTGGAAGCCAAATATGACCTTGGTCTTTTTGATGATCCTTACAGATATACAGATTCCAAGAGAGCCCAGAAAGAAGTTTTCAGCCCGAAACATTTGGAAGCGGCAAGAACTATTTCGGCAAACTCTATGGTTTTGATGAAAAATGACAAGCAGATTCTTCCTTTTAAGAAATCGGGGACAGTTGCAGTAATTGGTCCGTTGGCAGATAACGCCATGAATATGCCGGGAACTTGGAGCGTTGCTGCAAAACACGCCAATTCTATTTCATTATTGAGAGGTCTCAAAGAAACGGTTGGTAAAGACGTCAATTTCCTTTTTGCAAAAGGGAGCAACGTTTACGAGTCTGAAGTGATGGAGCAAAAAGCCGCTATGTTCGGGAAAACAACCGACAGAGACAATCGTCCTGCTGACCAGATCAGGAAAGAAGCACTTGAGATCGCAAGTAAAGCTGATGTCATTTTATTAGCAATCGGAGAAAGTGCGGAAATGAGTGGAGAGTCCAGCTCCAGAACAGATATCGGAATTCCGGAAACACAGAAAGAATTGTTGAGAGAACTTAAGAAAACCGGGAAACCTATTGTGATAGTTCTATTCGCAGGTCGTCCATTGGTTTTAACAGAAGAATCTGAACTGGCAGACGGTATCCTGAACGTTTGGTTTCCAGGAAGTATGGCAGGATATGCTATTTCCGATGTTCTTTACGGAAAGGTTAATCCTTCTGCAAAACTGCCAATGACTTTTCCAAGAAGCGTAGGTCAAGTTCCAATTTATTACAATGCTAAAAATACAGGTCGTCCATTAAGTACAGAAAATACGGATAAATGTACGTTTGAAAAATTCCGTTCCAATTATCTGGATGAGTGTAACACGCCGCTTTATCCGTTCGGATATGGGTTGAGTTATACCAGTTTCAATTATTCTGATGTTGCTATTTCAAATACAAAACCAGCAGGAGATACTTCGATCGAAGCTACTGTAACATTAACTAATAATGGAAAATACGACGGAGCAGAAGTAGTTCAGCTTTATATCAGAGATCTGGTTGGAAGCATTACAAGACCAGTTAAAGAATTAAAGGGTTTCCAAAAAGTTTATCTGAAAGCTGGAGAAAGCAAAAAGGTAACTTTTAAGATCACGCCAGAAGATTTGAAATTTTATAACAACCAATTGAAATTCGATTGGGAAGCTGGAGATTTCGATATTATGATCGGAACCAATTCTCACGATGTGAAAACGACCAGGATCACTTGGACAAAATAAAAATTTATTTCAATTAATTAATAAAAAAGCCTTTCAGAACAACTCTGAAAGGCTTTTTGTTTTAAATATTTGTCAGTCTGAGGTTTTAGAAAATTACCAAAAGTGTCAGTCTGAGACTGTCGAAGACTTTTTCTTAATTTATTCCTTGATGATTTTTTGACTCATGATTCTAATGTCATCTTTCTTCAAAACCAAAATATAATCACCAGATTGCAAGAAAGAAACATCGATGCTCTTATCATTTTCAGAAACTTTGCCTTCCGATATTTTTCTTCCTGAGAGATCTAAGATTTCAGCTGTGAGATTTTTATCATTGATGTTATTAATAAAAATAAGATCTTTTGCAGGAATTGGAGAAACTTGAATTGGATTTTTGTCAATATCTGAAACAGCCAGGAAATTGGATTTAACTTTGAAGATCTTACCATTAGAAGCCGCAACATAAAGTTGTTTCTGATTGTCTTCCCCGAAAGTTGTGAACATATGCCCGGAAAAAGCGTTTGTCCAGGTAATGGTAGTATTGTCAAGGATCCCGATTTGAGTTGAACAATAATCTGCAAAAATATATTTTCCCACCAGATCAGGGTAGAGATTGCCTCTGTAAACATAACCGCCGGTAATAGAGCATTTTCCTCCCGAATGGTCATAAGTCGTAACTGGAAAAGTCATTGTAGAGGCATTGGCACAACCGGCAGTATTGTATGCATCATTTCCTTCATAGCATCGCCATCCGTAGTTGATTCCCGCTGAAGTTGTGGGAACTCTGTTTATTTCTTCGATTAAATTCTGACCAACATCTGCAATCCAAATGTTGTTGGTTGTTTTGTCAAAAGAAAATTTCCAGCCATTCCTTAATCCATAGGACCAAATTTCATCTGCGCCATCTGTTCCGACGAAAGGATTGTCAGGAGGGATATTGTAAGCATTTTCAGAATTAACATCAATTCTCAAAAGTTTTCCTAAAAGCGAGTTTTTGTTTTGCCCATTATTATTAGGGTCGCCACCACTTCCTCCGTCTCCCGTCGAGATCCAAAGATAACCATCCGATCCGAAATGTATGCTGCCGCCATTATGATTGGTAAAAGGTTTCTCAATAGATAAAAGGACTTTTTCTGTCGTTGGGTCTGCCGTATTTGGATTAGCAGAATTGGCAGTGAATCTGGAAACTGTTATAGTTCTGCCAGCTCGGTTATAATAAACATAAAAATAACGATTGGTTGCAAAATGCGGATGAAATGCCAAACCTAATAATCCCATTTCCCCACTGAAGTTGACCCTGTCCGTAATGTTCAGGAAATTATTGGTTTCAAAAGTTCCATCGGTATTCAGTATTCTGATAGTTCCGGACTGCTGAACTACAAAAAGTCTGTTGTCGTTTGTGGGAGAAGCAATTATTTCAACAGGATTGGAAGCTGTTGCGAAGTCTTCCAATATGATTTGCTGCGAAGATAATCCTGATGCCAAAGCACATGAGAGAATGAATAGTAATTTTTTCATAACTTATTATTTTATAGATTTTTAATAAAGTTACCAAATTTGATGCCTTAGCAAATGGTAAATTATTTAATTATCAATAAACCGAAATTTTATCTCATTTTTTTGCCGAATAATCTCATTTGGATTCAATATAAAAAGTATAATGCAGATTTCTCATTTTCAAATTCTTATTTCCATGATAAATCATTATATTTGCCGACTTAATTTATATATATCGTAAGAAAATGCAAGGAAAAGGACTCGTTACATTAGTTGCCATCGTTCTTGGATTAATTTGCCTTAATGAGCTTCTGCCTTCTTTCTATGCCAATAAAATAGAAAAAGAAGCAAAAGCAATTGCAGGAGAAAATCCAGTGAAATATCAAGCTGAGATTGCAAGACTTTCTAAAGACACGCTTAATCTAGGTTTTACTAAACTGGATTATGCATCTGCAAAACAGAAAGAAATGAAACTCGGATTGGATCTTAAAGGTGGTATCAACGTATTATTGGAGATCAACCAGAGAGACCTGGTAAATGATCTTAGTAATTACTCTACAAATGCTACTTTAATAGAAGCACTTAACAGAACAGACAAAGCACAGAAAAACTCAAGTAAGCAATACATCGAGGATTTCTTCACACAGTTCGAAGCTGTTAATCAGGAAAAAGGAACGAACCTGAAACTTGCTGATCCAGAGATCTTCGGAAATACTAATCTTTCTGAGATCAAATTCAACACGCCGGATGATCAGGTTAAAAATATTGTAAGAAAGAAAATCGATGCATCTGTAGGTACGGCATATGAAGTTCTTAGAACACGTATCGACAAAATGGGTGTTACACAACCGAATGTTCAGAGAGTTCCTGGAACTGGAAGAATCTTGGTGGAAATGCCTGGTATCAAAGATATCGACAGAGTTAAAAAGATGTTGGCGACTTCTGCTAAGCTTCAGTTTTGGGAAGTTCAGCTAGCCCAAGAGGTGGTACCATATTTTTCCCAATTAGACCAGTTGGTCAAGGCTAAGGGAGATTCTATAGGTGTTCCAAAAACAACGAATTTAATGAACCTGATCCAGTTGAATTCTACACCTGGAAATGCTGTGGCTAATGTAAAATTAGCTGATACAGCAGTTGTAAATAAATTACTTAATAGTGATGCTGCTATCAAAGCAAGACCTATTAATTTGAAATATACCCAGTTCATGTGGGGTTACAAGCCTGAGAATAATACTTCTAACAGTCTTGTATTATATGCTATCCGCGGAAATATCACTCAGAAAGCACCAGTTGACGGCGCTGTAGAATCTGCCAATATCAATTATGACCAATTAGGGCGTATCGTGGTGGACATGCAGATGGATTCTCAAGGTGCTCGTGATTGGAAGGCAATGACAGAGAAAAACAAAGGTAAAGTGGTGGCTGTAACTTTAGATAATAGAGTTTATACAGCGCCTTCTGTAAATGATGTGATTCCTAACGGTAGAACTCAGATCTCCGGAAACTTTACTCAGGAAGAAGCTAAAGATCTTGTAGATGTTCTTGGAGCTGGTAAATTGCCTGCAGGTGCAAAAATTGTACAGGCAGACGTTGTAGGTCCGTCTCTTGGAGCCGAGTCTATCAATGATGGTATTATGTCATTCCTTATTGCATTTGCTATTATCATTGTTTACATCATTTTCTATTATGGCGGGGCAGGAGTTTATGCAGTTATTGCAATGACGATCAACTTGTTCTACATCTTCGGAATCATGGATTCTGTGGATGCTACGCTTACGCTTCCTGGTATTGCTGGTATTGTATTATCTATGGCAATGGCGGTGGATGCAAATGTTATCATCTACGAAAGAACGAAAGAAGAATTGTTCCTTGGAAAAGGAATCATGGAAGCTTACAAAGATGGTTTCAAGCACGCAATTTCTGCGATTATCGATGGTCATGCAACTACTTTCATCACTGCATTGATTCTCTATGTATTCGGAACTGGGCCAATCAAAGGTTTTGCGGTAACGTTGATGATCGGATTGGTAATGACATTGTTTACTTCGGTATTGTTGTCAAGAGTAATGATTTTCAGCAGACTGGAAAAAGGAAAATCTCTTTCTGTTTGGACTGCGCCTACTAAAAACCTTTTCAGAAATACTTGGTTGGATTTCATTGGGAAAAGAAAATGGTCTTACATCGTATCAGGTATCTTAATGGTTATTGCTATTGCATCTATCGCAATCAACGGATTCAAATATGGTATTGATTTCACAGGTGGACGTAACTTTGTAGTGAGATTCGAAAAGCCGGTTGATGCTGAAAAAATTGAAGCTAGTATCGGTAAATTGATGGTAACTGCAGATGGTCAGAATAACATTGTAGAAGCTAAAACTTTTGGTAACTCTTCTCAGTTGAAGATCACAACCGATTATTTGATCGATGACGAGTCTCTTCAAGCTGACCAGACTGTAGAACAAAAAATATATGAAGGACTGAAGTCTGAATTGCCAGCGGGTATGACTTTGGCCGAATTCAAGTCTGCAGATAAAGGACATGCAGGAATTGTTTCTTCAACCAAAGTTGGACCTACGGTTGCGGATGATATCAAAACACACGGTATGCTGGCAGTTGCTGCATCGTTGCTTGGTATCTTTATCTACATCTTGGTAAGATTCGACAAGTGGCAGTTCTCTCTTGGAGCGGTTGCTGGTCTATTCCATGATACTGTTGTCATCTTGGGTGTTTACTCATTATTCTACAAAGTGATGCCGTTCAATATGGAAATTAACCAAGATTTCATTGCAGCAATTCTTACGGTGATTGGTTACTCGATTAACGATACGGTAATTATCTTCGATAGAATTAGAGAATACCTTCGTGAGAAGAAAGCCTTGACTTTGGCTGGATTATTTGATGATTCAATCTCTAGTACGATTGGTAGAACATTCAACACATCTTTCACTACGATTTTGGTGATCCTTGCGATCTTCATCTTCGGTGGAGATAACCTGAGAGGATTTATGTTCTGTCTATTGATTGGTATCGGATTCGGTACTTATTCATCTATTTTCATTGCATCGGCTACGGCTTATGACTTCCTGAAAGGAAAAAAGAAAGAAGATAAAGTAACAGGGAAATCTTCTATCAGCAATGCTGAAATAGTTAACTAGATTTTCTTTGAAATATATAATGAAAAGCTCTCAAGTGATTGGGAGCTTTTTTATTTATACAGTTTCTAAATTTGGGCACCTTTTCCGTCCTCCGTTCCCGCTTTTTTCTTTTTCGAAAAAAAAGAAAAAGAGCTCCATTCAGGCCGGGGTGCGCTTCGCATCGTTTCAATTTTTTATGCTGAATTTTCACTTAATGAAAAATTAAAATTGCCCATTTCCAAATCATCAGATTGTCAAATCAAAAAAATACTATCTTCGCAGCTATGAAAACAAATCAAAAATCTGCTGCTATTGGTTTTATCTTTATCACGCTGTTGATAGACATTACAGGCTGGGGAATCATCATTCCTGTAGTTCCAAAGCTAATAGAAGAACTCATTCAAGCAGACATAAGCGAGGCAGCTAAATATGGAGGCTGGCTCAGTTTTGCTTATGCTTTTATCCAATTTGTTTTCTCTCCCTTTGTAGGTAATTTGAGTGATAAATTTGGACGAAGACCAATTATTCTGTTATCACTGTTTGGGTTCTCAGTAGATTATATTTTCTTAGCATTGGCTCCTAATATTTGGTTTCTTTTCATTGGTCGAATCATTGCCGGGATTACCGGAGCGAGTGTCACGACAGCGAGTGCGTACATCGCTGATATCTCAACAGATAAAGACCGAGCAAAGAATTTTGGATTGATAGGTGCTGCTTTCGGATTAGGATTCATTATTGGACCTGTATTGGGTGGTGTTTTGGGACATTATGGTTCCAGAGTTCCATTTTATGCGGCAGCGGTTTTGTGTATGATTAACTTTATCTACGGATATTTTATCTTACCGGAAAGTCTGGACAAAGAAAACCGTAGAGAATTTGATTGGAAAAGAGCGAATCCTATTGGTTCTTTAAAGCTTTTAAGAAAACATCCTGAGATTTCAGGTTTAGTGATTTCTTTAATCTTGATTTATATAGGCGGACATGCTGTACAGAGCAATTGGAGTTTCTATACGATGTACAGATTCAATTGGGATGAGAGAATGGTTGGGATTTCTTTGGGAGTTGTAGGTTTGATGGTTGGCTTGGTTCAGGGATTATTGATCAGATGGATCAATCCAAAAATCGGTGACAAAAAGAGTATTTTCTATGGATTGTTATTGTATTCATTCGGGATGTTGTTGTATGCATTTGCAACAGAAGGCTGGATGATGTTGGTGTTTACGATTCCTTATTGCTTGGGAGGGATTTGTGGTCCTGCTCTTCAATCCATTATTACTAAAAATATTCCGTCCAATGAACAAGGGGAATTGCAAGGGGCATTGACGAGTTTGATGAGCGCAACTTCTATCATTGGTCCACCATTGATGACGAATTTGTTCTATTATTTTACACACAAAGAAGCGCCTTTCCAATTCCCAGGAGCGCCATTTTTCTTGGCTTTTCTTTTGTTTATGGCGAGTATCTATTTTGTTTATATCAATTTTAAAGGGAAGAGAGAGAATTAATGATTCTTTTTATGATAAAATTATGATAACCAAATGTCTGTTAGGTTTATAATCTTTCTTAATTTTGCAGAATGGAATTGAGTTTAGGAGAAATGCTGATGATTGCTTTGGCGATTGTTGTTTTATTCGGACCAGATAAATTGCCCGAGATCGCAAGAGGCTTGGGACAAGGCGTGCGTAAAATGCGTGGTGCTGTGGATGATATCAAATCCGAAATAATGAAAGAAGCGGACAATCCCATTTCCGATATCAAAAAAGAGATAGATAAAGTTAAGCAATCTGCACAGGAATATAATCCATTAGCAGACATCAAAAATCAAAATTTTATAAAAGAAGAAACTCCTAAAATAGACCTTTCCGAAGACGATTCCCACGAAGGTCCCGTAAGCCGATAATCTATGAATGAACTGATTTCTCTGGACCAGCAACTCCTAATATTTCTCAATGGTTTGGGAAGTTCAACATTCGATCCATTTTGGCTTTTGGTGACAGGAAAATGGTTTTGGATACCGTTTTATGTCATTTTACTTTACTTAGTTTACAAAGCTGTTCCACGTAAAAAAATAATTTTCGTACTGATTTTCATCGCCATCGGGATCACAATTTCCGACCAATTGGCAAGTGTTTTCAAGCACGGTGTTGAGAGATTAAGACCTTGTCATGATCCATTGTTGATTGATAAAATGAGAATGGTAATTTGTGGTGGCAAATATGGATTCTATTCTGCACACGCTTCCAGTTCTTTTTTCTTGGTTAGTTTTCTGACAATATTGATTGGGAAGAACTACAAATACCTTCCATATATCCTTGTTGTTTGGGCAATAATTGTTTCTTATAGTAGAATCTACGTTGGTGTTCACTATCCGGGCGATGTAGTTTTTGGAGCTGCGGTTGGATTTCTTTTAGGTGGTGTTTTGGCCAATCTTACGAAGAAAGTTTTAGCGAAGAAATAGATCAATTTTTGAGGAGCTTGATACCGCTAGTAGTTTATCCTGAACTTGTCGAAAGGCTATATCTTTTTCTTTTTTAGTGATTGGGAAAGGCTTCGAGAGCCTCAGCCTGACACCATCAACTAACCATCAACTAACCATCAACTAACCATCAACCTTTATTAGTCATTATGATATGGCTTCCCTTGCAGAATAGTCGCTGCTCTATAAATCTGTTCTACAAAAAATAACCGGATCATCTGGTGTGTGAAAGTCATTCTGGATAATGATATTTTTTCATTGGCACGTTGGTATATCTCATCAGAAAAACCGTATGCACCACCAATAAGGAAATGGATTTTCTTCACAGAGCTACCCATCCAATTGTCGATTCTTTCTGAGAATTCCCGACTTGTGAATTGTTTCCCTTTTTCGTCAAGAAGAATTACCAGATCAGAAGAGTCGATCAGATTTTGAAACAGCTTGGCTTCTTCTTTTTTCAATTGGTCTGGACTCAGGTTTTTTGCATTCTTCACATCCGGAATTTCTATCAGTTCAAAATTCCAGTGTTTCGGGATTCTCGGCAGATAATACTTGACTAGAGAAACGATCTCTTTGTCGTCTGTCTTGCCTATGCAGATCAAATTAATACGCATTTACTATATTTGTGGTGCAAAGATAAATGAATGGCAAAAAAATTACAGCGTTTTTTTCTCAAAATCAAGGACTTTTTAGATGGAATCCATATTCCGGTTTTAGGGATCTCTCTCTGGAAGATGTTGACGATCTATACCGATGCTGTTTTCAAAAATCCTTTGGGCAGACAGGCTGCAAGCATCTCTTGGAGTTTCTTTCTTAGTCTTTTCCCGATGATTCTGTTCTTGTTGTCAGTATTGCCATACATGCCGCATTATGACAAGCTGCAATTCTATATTTTCGAGGTGTTGATGCCGCGTATTTTTCCTTCGCATATGCAAAGCGACGTTACGGGCTATATACAGGCCAACCTTCTTCCAAATATGAGATCCATTAGTAATCTCACGATTCTGTTGTCCTTTGTTTTTGCGACCAACGGTTGTTTTACCTTTATCAATGGGTTCAACAGAAATACCGAACTTAAAAGAGGTTTTGTAAAAGAATATGCATTGGCAATGCTGGTGACAATTTCTTTTTTGACATTAGTTTTTCTTTCCATTTTTGGGATTTATTACAGCGAGGTTGTTCTCAAGCTTTTTACACCAACTTACGACATTGGCTGGTTTACAAAGAATCTAACCAAGATTATTGGTTTTATTTCTTTTCCTTTATTCTATCTTATCTTGTTGACACTTTTCTACTGGGTTGGCTGCCTCAAAATAACGAGACTTAGAGAAGCTTTTCCAGGTGCTGTTTTGACAACGGTTTTATTTGTTTCATTGACTTATTTCTTCGCGATCTATGTTGCTAATATCGCTCGATACAACGTTCTGTATGGTTCGATTGGCTCCATTATTTTGGTAATGGTCTGGATCAATGTCAATGTATTTTTAGTTTTAATGGGCAATGAATTGAATCTTGCGATCAAGAAAGTAAAACTAGAAAAATTGGTAAGGGACGAGATGAGTTCAAATATGAGTGAGCCTTAGTTTGATTTGACCTTCAAAACAAATCAACCAACAATTCCAGATAGGACAAGAGAATATTGACCTTAGCAATTTCTGGTAATTTATCTGGTCCGAAAAACGACAATCGCTAAGGCGATCATCAGCATTATTAGACTCTCTTCACTTTAGAAACACCTTTGATGTTCTTAAGTTGTTTGAAGGTTTCTTCCAGCTGACTTTTGTTTCTAACTTCCAAAGCGATACTTCCGGTGAAAATGCCATCGTTAGAAGAGATGCTCATACTTCTCATATCCATATTCATAGAACCGCTGATGACAGCTGTAATATCGTTGATCATACCAATTCTATCAATGCCTTCTATCTCGATTTTGATCCTGTTTTTGAAGCTTTCCGCATTGACCCATTTCGCTTGCAGGACACGGTAATCATAATTTGCTCTTAGGTTGATAGCATTTGGGCAATTCTCACTGTGAACCTTGATTCCGTCTGATATGGTAATAAATCCGAAGATCTTATCTCCTGGAATTACCGTGCAACATTTTGCAAATGTATAATTCAGTTTTTCCTCATCTTTCCCAAAGACAATCATATCCAAATTGGAATCCACCTTTTCAATGTATTCTTCTTTTGGAGTAGTTTTTCTAAAACGATTGAAAATGTTACTGAGAATACTTTTTTTGTCCGAATATCTTTTAATGTCACCAATGTCGAAAGTCCCGTTCTGGAAACCTAGAAATAAGTCTTGAGAAGTTTTCAGATTAAGGAATTTCTGTAATCCATTGATTTCATCATCATTGAAGTTAAGTTTTGCGTGACGCATTTTTCTTTGGAGAATCTCTTTTCCTTCTGCAGTATTCTGATTTTTTTCAGAATTAAGGATATTCTTGATCTTGGACTTTGCTTTGGAGGTCACTACAAAATCTAACCAGTCTGGTTTCGGTTTTTGATTCTGGGAAGAAAGAATGTCGATCTGATCGCCATTTTGAAGAACATAACTGATTGGCACCAATTTTCCATTGATCTTTGCGCCAAGACATTTTGTCCCCAGATCTGAGTGAACCGAAAAAGCAAAATCCAAAGCGGTTGCTCCGGTCGGAAGAATTTTGATCTCTCCTTTTGGTGTAAAAACGAAAACTTCTTTAGAATAGAGATTTAATTTGATATTGTCAAGAAGCTCTGATGTAGAAAGGTTTTGTTGTTGTTCCAGAACATCACGAATCTCAGAAACCCAGTTTTCAAATCTTTGGTCGTCGGTATTTTTTCGATAACCTTCTTTGTATTTGTAATGTGCAGCGACTCCTTTTTCCGCAATCTCGTTCATTCTTTCGGAACGAATCTGGACCTCGATCCATTTTTTATCAGGACCCATAACCGTCAAGTGAAGGCTCTCGTAGCCAGTTGATCGTGGCTGTGAAATCCAGTCACGCATTCGAGATGGGTTACTTTGGTAAAGGTCTGTTACGATAGAGTAGATCTTCCAAGCCAGAAATTTTTCATTCCTTGGATCGGATTTATAAATAATTCTAATGGCATAATTATCATAAACTTCCTCAAAAGTTACGTTCTGTTTCTGCATTTTCCGATAGATCGAACTGATGGCTTTTGCGCGTCCTTTGATTGTAAAGTTGAGATTTTCTTCTTTTAACTGTTCGGAGACTTCTTTGGTGAATTCTTCCACATATTTTTCACGAACTTCTTTTGCTGTTTCTAATTTGGCAAGAATCTCGTTATAAACATCCGGATTGTTATATTTTAAAGATAGATCTTCAAGTTCTGATTTGATAGAGTAGAGGCCAAATCTATGAGCTAACGGCGCATAAATGTAAGCTGTTTCTGCAGCAATTTTTCTTTGCTTTACAGGATGCATACTTTCCAAAGTTCTCATATTGTGCAGTCTGTCTGCGATCTTGATGAGGATCACTCGGAAATCTTCTGAAAGTGTCAATAAAAGTTTTCTGTAATTTTCAGACTGAACAGAAATATTCTGCTGATTCATTACAGAGATTTTCGTCAATCCACTTACGATGTCTGCAATGGTTTTTCCGAAAATTTTATTAAGGTCTTCGTAAGTGTACTCAGAATCTTCTATCACATCGTGGAGCAGGGCACAGGCAATACTTGTTGCTCCCAAACCAATCTCGTTAGCGACGATTTTTGCAACTTCTATCGGGTGGTAGATGTAAGGTTCGCCGGTTTTTCTTCGCTGGTCTTTGTGCGCATCCAAAGCAATATCAAAAGCTTTTCTGATAAGCTTGTTCTGCTCCTCGTCCAACGTGCGGTAAGTGTTGGATATGAGGTCTTTATATCGTGCAAGGATTTCCTTATTTTCTTTCTCTAAATCGTAAATCATCTAAATCGTGTAAATGAGTAACGAATATACTAAAAAATACAAAAAAAGTCAAGTGGAATCTTACTGTCTCAAGTATTCTATTATAGGTTTTAATAAAAATATAAAAATTGATTTTATTATATTGATTATGTTTTTAAAATAGGGTGTTTTGAATTTATTTTATAGAAAAACTATAATTACCCCTATTAATTTTATATATTAGTGTTTTAAAAACATAAAATATAACTATGGAAAAAGATTTTTTGAGTGGTTATCCGGCAATAAATGATATTTATGATGAGATGATGGCCGATAATATAGTGAGAGATCATTATCAGGATTTTGTGACCGGTTTTTCCAAGTTTGATGTTTCTGAGATGGACCAGAAAAATGACCTTGCGAAGAAACTATTTATGACGCAGGGGATTACTTTCACGGTTTATAATGATGGGGAAGGAATCGAAAAGATTTTTCCCTTTGATGTGATTCCAAGGATTATTCAGTCATCGGAATGGGAAATTATACAGAAAGGAATCAAGCAGAGATTGAAGGCTCTCAATATTTTTCTTAAAGATGTTTATCATCAGCAATTCATTATAAAAGATGAGGTTTTGCCGTCGTCTCTAGTTTATACTTGTCCCAATTATCTTCGTGAAATGATAAATGTGGATGTGCCATTTGATATTTACACGCACATCAGCGGAATCGACCTTATCCGGGATTATGACGGGAGTTATTACGTTTTGGAGGATAATCTCAGAACGCCTTCTGGAGTTAGTTATATGCTCGAGAATCGGAAAATGAGCTATCGACTTTTTCCTAATATTTTGCCTAATATCAAGGTTAAGCAAGTTAATATCTATCCTGATCTATTAATAAAAAATCTATTATCATTTGGTCGCCAGATCAGTGCAAAACCAAATGTAGTTTTATTGACGCCGGGGATTTTCAATTCCGCTTATTTTGAACATACGACTTTAGCCAGATTAATGGGAATCGAATTGGTTGAAGGTCGTGATCTGGTGGTGCAAAATCATCAGGTTTATATGAAAACGACGAAAGGTCTCAAAAAAGTGGATGTTATTTACAGAAGAGTGGATGATGAGTTCATCGACCCGTTGGTTTTCCGACAAGATAGTGTTTTAGGAGTTCCAGGATTGTATCATGCTTACAGAAAAGGAAATGTCATTATTGTGAATTCAATGGGAAATGGCGTTGCGGATGATAAAGCGATTTACTCTTACGTTCCGGATATGATTCGGTATTATTTGGGTGAAGAACCAATTCTGAAAAGCGTTCCAACTTACCGGATGGAAAATATGGACGAAAGACAATACACCATAGACAATATGAATAAAATGGTCGTCAAAAAAACCAATGAAAGTGGTGGTTATGGAATGTTGATCGGAGACAAAGCCACCGACGAAGAAATCGCTGAATTCACAAAGCAGATCAATCTGAATCCCAGAAGTTACATTGCACAACCAATTATTAAGCTTTCAACTGCACCTTGTTATATCAATGGTGTTTTGCAACCGAGAAGAGTGGATTTGAGACCTTTTGCATTATACGGTCCGGATGGAGTTGAAATCGTTCCGGGTGGATTAACCAGAGTTGCGTTGAAGGAAGGCTCAATCGTCGTAAATTCTTCTCAGGGTGGCGGCTCCAAAGATACCTGGGTTGTTGACTAATTCAATTTTCATCACCAATCGTTAACAATTAATCAATTAAAAAAGAATGCTAAGTAGAGTTGCGGAAAATATATTTTGGATGAGCCGTTATATGGAACGGACCAATTTTCAGCTCAAAGTTTTTCATACGAGATATATTGCTTATCAGGATGGCGCTTCTGTAGAAAGCTGGGAGAATTTTTGCGAAGAAAATCAAATCGAAATAGATAATGATGATTACAGTTTTGGAAATCTGATTTCCAAGGCGCTTTTTGATATCAATAATGATCTGTCCATTGCTAGCAATATTTTCCGCGCAAGAGAAAACGCCAGAAGTGCGCAAGACCACATCAATAAGGATGTTTGGCAATGTCTCAACGATTTTCATCATCAGATGAAAGACCATTTTTTGTTCAGTCAGTCCAGATATGGCGATCCGATCAGTGTTTTTGATGTTTTGGTAAAGCAATCGATGGTTTATTATGGCGTTATCGATAATTATGTGGCGAGAGACGAAGGTTATTGTTTTTTAGAGCTTGGAAAATATATAGAACGAATCCTGAATAGCATCAATCTAATCAGAAAACAATGGATTCTCTATGGCGAAGACCTTTTGGATAACGATTATTCCAACTGGCGTTATTTTTTAAGTTCAGTAAGCGGGTATGATTTTTATCTTCGACACAATCTCGGAACGATGGAAAAGGAACGGATTTTTTATCAGATGATTTATGAACCGCTTTTTCCAAATTCGATCACATATTCTCTTAATGAATTAGACAAATTTGCAAAACAGCTCAATTCCGGAGAACAAGGCGAAAGTGATGAAACTGTCGGGTTTTTCATTGGAAAATGTATTGCAAATGTACAATTTACAAGACATCCCAGAACACGTGAGGAAAAGATGCTTTTCCTTGCAAGAATAGAAAGTGATATTTACGAAATTTCTAATATTTTTAACCACCAGTTTTTTGGTTTGGTTGTTTAACAGAAGCAAAATAGCTTGATTAATTTATGCCAGTTTTCAATATTTTACACATTACGCGATACGAATATTCGTCTGCGGTTACAGACAGCGCGAACCAAATTATTTTGTCACCGTTGACGAATGATTTTCAGGAAGTTATTGAGCAAAGGATTTCCTTGTTCCCGAATTCCAATATCGATTATTACTACGATTATTTTACCAACAGAATTGGTGTTTTCACAATTGTGGAACCGCATAATTTTTTAGAGATCAAAGTCGAATTGGTCGTAGAAACTTATCCTATAGAATTGCCGGTTATCAATCTGAATGTCGAAGAACAGTGGCAAATCGTGAAAGAGCAATCAACACAGTTTCCTTACATTGATTTTGTTACACAGGAAAATATTAAGAACAAAGAAGAGATTCTGTCAATAATAAAATCTGTTGCAACTTCGGATTTGTCTGTGATGGAAACGACGACGGCTTTGTCAACTTACATTTATGAAAACTTCACTTATAGACAAGGAATCACGGATTTTGAAACGGAGATAGATGAAATTTGGGAACTGAAAGCAGGTGTTTGTCAGGATTTTGCACATTTGCTTTTAGGAATGTTGAGAATCTTGGGCGTTCCTTCGAGATACGTCAGCGGATATATCAGTCCGAGCAATCAGGAATTGAGAGGGGAAGGTGCAACGCACGCCTGGATCGAGGTTTTTATTCCGGGTTACGGCTGGCTCGGAAATGACCCGACGAATAATTGCTGGGTCAGCGACCGGCATATCAAGATTGCGGTTGGAAGGGATTTCAAAGATTGTACGCCTGTGAAAGGAACTTACAAAGGTACATCCAGTCACAAATTGGGCGTTTCTGTAATTATCACAACCGATAAGACCAAAAATCTGGCAGAGGTTCCTAAGGTCCCGATGTACATCCGAGAAAATCCGTCAATTGATGAGTTTTTGCCTCCAAATAATTCTTACCGCATGTTTTTAGAAATGCAGCAACAACAACAGCAGCAGCAATAGTTCGTATATTTGGAATCGAAATTTCTATATGGCTTTTCTGAAGAACTTATATAAGATTCTGATTCCCTTCTACATTCTGTTTTTGCTTTATCTGATGTTTTTCGGATTTGAGAGAAGCCAGTATGATGTTAATATTGTAAGATTGATTCCGATGTTCTCAACTGCGGGTTTTATAAATGAAACCATTCTTTGGAAGACGATTGTCATTAATGTTTTCGGCAATATTCTGGTGTTTGTTCCTTTTGGATTTTTTGGAATTGTCTTTCCGAAGCTCAACAATTTTTGGATACTGATTCTGGACTTTCTTTTCGCGATTATCATTGTGGAAAGCCTTCAGTATTTCACAAGACTGGGCGTTTTCGATATTGATGATATCATTCTGAATACGCTTGGTGTTGCGATTGGATTCTGGATTTATCAGTTGTTTGAGAAGAAATTTAATTCTCGCAGATTTTTTTGATTTAACTGATTTCCAAATTAAATCTGCCCTATCTGCAAAATCAGCGAGAGGAATTATACTAAAGTATAAATTCAAAATTTATTGATAAGGATTCTTGGTATGAACTTCCATCCATCTTGCTGGGTCTTTGATATTATTCCAGCTAAATTTTTTATAAAGTTCGTGAGCATCAGCTGTTAGTAAAATCCATCTTCTCAAACCTTGTAATTCAGGATGATTCATAATATTTTCCATTAATGATTTTGACAGACCAAGTCCACGAAATTCATCCAAAATAAATACATCTCCCAAATAAGCAATCGTCGTAAAATCTGTGATCACTTTTGCAAATCCGACTTGCTTATCTTGATAAAACACACCGAAACAAAAAGAATTGGCAACAGATTTTTCAACAATTTCTTTTGGAATTCCTTTCGCCCAATAAGATTTTTCTGATAAATATTGATGAATGGTTTCTATATCCATTTTGGACTTATCAGTAGAAATATAAAAGTCGTTTTTGTTGTACATTGTTATGAATTTAATTCCTTCGCACGATTTTCCGCTGCTAAGATTCCTTTTTTCAAGATTGATTTCAATTCGTTTTCCTCGAAGGTTTTCAGTGCCGCTTCAGTTGTCCCACCTTTTGAAGCAACATCTTTAATCAATTCTTCCAAAGATTTATCTGAATTATTGATCAGGTGATATGCGCCTAACATCGTCTGTTTTACAAATAATTTCGAGAGATTTTCATCAATTCCCATTTCTGTTCCGGCTTTTATCATCGCATCTATGATGTAATAGAAATATGCTGGTCCGCTTCCTGAAAGTGCAGTGACACCATTCAAAAGACTTTCGTCTTCCAAATAAACAGAACGTCCCGTCGAATTCAATAATCGTTCAATATTCATCAATTCTGAGAAAGAAATACCTTCTGCTGCGGTATAACCTGTGATTCCCATTCCAAGAAGAGTAGGGGAGTTAGGCATTGCACGAACAACAAATTTATGATTCAAATAATTCTGAATTTTCTCAATGGAAATCCCTGCCATTATTGATAAGACCAAAGATTTTTCCGGAATTTTGAAAGCCAGATTCTCTGCAACGAAAGCAAAATCTTGGGGTTTCACAGCAATGATAATCAAGTCTGCTTCCAAATCTTTCACTTCATCAAAAGATGAAATCTCAGAATCTGGAAAAACCGATTTTATTTTTTCTTTTTTATTTTGACTTCTTGTGATGAGGTGTAAATTCTGCGGTTTTATCAATTCATATTTCAAAAAAGATCTTGAAAATGACAAACCCATATTTCCTGCTCCTAAAACTGCAATTTTCATTTGTGTTTATTTTATTTATTTTTAATTCTCGCTGATTTTGCAGATTCTTGATCCGCTTAATTTGCTAAATCTGCGAGGAGATTATTTTATAGAAGTAAGAATCCTTATTTTTTTTAATTATTTAGCAATTATTTCCATCAACATCGCAAGAATCACCTTTATTTACAATACTGATTTTTGAATTATTTTCCAAAAATTCGGACAAACTTTTTTCCAAAACTTCAGCAAATAAATGCGTCGGTTGAGCTCCAGAAATTGCATATTTTCTGTCAAAAACAAAAAACGGAACACTGTTGATTCCAAGCGAAGCTGCTTCTTCGATATCATTATTTACCAATTCTGTTAATTCAGGAGATTGAACAGCATTTTGGATTTCATCTTTTGTAAAACCTAACCTTTCGCCAATTTCTGAAAGAACTTCAATATCGTCAATATTTTTTCCAAGGATGAAATAAGCTTCAAACAGAAGCTCTTCCATTTCGTTGGCTTTTCCTTTTTCTTTGGCTAGCTGAACCAGCATTTGACTTTTGAAAGAATTAGAAACTTTCACTTCATCAAAGTTAAAATCGATTCCAGCATTTTTTCCTATCTGGATAAGATTTTCGTGCATTTTTATTGTCTCTTGTAAAGAGTGGCCTTTGATGTCAGACAAATATTCATAATGATTTCTCCTAAGGTCAGTTTTCATTTTCGGATCAAGCTGAAAAGAATGCCAATTGACTTCAATCTTATCATTTTTAACAAAATCCTGAAGTGCCTTTTCAAAATTCTTTTTCCCAATAAAACAAAACGGACAACGTGTGTCGCTCCAGATATCTACTTTCATTTTTCTTATATTAAATTACATTGACTTCCCGTTCCAACTCAATTCCATATTTTTCTTTTACGGAATCAATAATCATCGTTGAAAAATCAAAAATCTCTTTTCCGGTTGCATTTCCAGTCGCGTTGATGATGACCAAAGCCTGTAATTGGTTTGAAGCTACGTTTCCGATTTGTTTGCCTTTCCAGCCAGCTTGTTCGATGAGCCAACCGGCAGGAACTTTCACAAAATCACCATTTGGATAACCTGGAATATTTTCAAATTGTTGTTTTAAAGCTCCAAATTGTGAAATCGGAATTGTCGGGTTTTTAAAGAAACTTCCGGCATTTCCAATTATCTTTGGGTCAGGTAATTTGCTTTGTCTGATGTTGATGACAGCTTTCGAAACATCCTGAATTGTCGGATTAATGATTCCCATTTTCTCCAATTCTGACTGAATCGCGCCATATTCGACATCAATTCTGTGAACTTTTGTAGTCAATCGGAAGGTTACTTCCAAAATCACATATTTCCCTTTTCCTTCCTGCTTAAAAATTGAATCTCTATAACCGAATTTACACTGTTCTGAGTTCAAGGTTTCGAGTTCAAGATTTTCGAGATTCAGAACTTGGCAACTTTCAAAAACGTCTTTGATTTCAGTTCCATAAGCACCGATATTCTGCATTGGAGAAGTTCCAACATTTCCTGGAATCAATGACAAATTCTCTAATCCGCCATAATTTTTCTCGAGACAAAACATCACGAACTGATGCCAGTTTTCTCCAGCTTTTGCAGTAACCAAAACCTGATTTTCATCAATAATTTCTTCTGTAATTCCCTTTAGATTCAATCTAATTGCCAATCCGTCAAAATCTTTGGTAAACAAAATATTGCTCCCACCGCCTAGGAAAAGGAGTGGGAGAGTTTTTGTGTTTAAGCCCTTCGACAAGCTCAGGATGACAAATTGGAGAGTCTCAATCAATTCTTCTACAGAATTGACTTTCGCAAAATATCTAGCCGAAACATCAACTCCGAATGTATTGTAAGGTTTTAGGGAAACGCTTTCTTGAATTGACATTAATATTTTTTAAGAAGATTATCCAGATTATTTTTAAGCTTTTCGATTTGTTCATAACCTTCGGAATTTTCCGGAACATTAACCAGTTCATATTCTTTATCCTTGGTTGTGATTCGGTAAATGTAGTCCGGACCGTCATAATGACCACGTTTCTCTCCACTTTTTGTCTTTTCCAGGACTGAAATATTAATATCGGAAACGATTTTGTCCCAATCTTTTTTATCGATTTTTTTCTTAAAAACCGGATAATCTTCAAATCTTCCGCCGGTTTTGTTGGATTCCAAAGAGTCTTTCGTCGCATTGATGAAAGTTCTGCCACCTCTTCCAGCTGTATGCGTGTAAGAAACCGATGTGATAGTTGTGTTTTGAGCTGCAGTTTTACAATTCAATAAGAAAAGTGAAAACGCTGAAAGTATAAATCCGATTTTAATTATTTTCATCATTTCAAAATTTTAATTAAGCAAATTCTGTATTGTATTTTTCAATGGCATCTTTTAGAATCTCAACACTTCTTCTAAGGTCATTTTGATTCAAAACGTATGCGATTCTTACCTGCTTTTTTCCTAATTCCGGATTGCTGTAAAAACCGCCCATTGGCGCAACCATCACGGTCTCGTTATTATTGGAATAACTTTCCAAAAGCCATTGCGCAAATTTTTCTGTATCATCTACAGGTAATTCCACACCGCAATAGAATGCTCCTTTCGGTTTTGGACAGATTACTCCAGGAATCTCATTCAATAAGCTTACCAAAAGGTCTCTTCTTTCGGTATATTCTTCTCTAACTTTAGCGATGTATTCCGCATCGTTTTTGTGAGCAGCTGTTGCAGCAATTTGACCTAAAAGAACTGGACTCAATCTTGCCTGAGCAAAAAGAATCGCTGCATCGTGGATTTTTTTGGAACGCGTAATCAAACACCCGATTCTTGCACCACACATTGAGTATCTCTTTGATTCCGAATCGATGACGATAACATTTTCTGCAACTTCTGGAAATTCGAACATTGAGATTTGTTTTTCTCCGTCGTAAACATATTCTCTGTAAACTTCGTCAGAAATAATCACGATATCGTGTTTTTTTGCAATCTCAGCCAGTTTTTGAAGTTCTTCTCTTGAATAAAGGTAACCTGTTGGATTTCCAGGATTACAAACTACAATTGCTCTGGTTTTATCTGTGATTTTTTTCTCAAATTCTTCAATTGAAGGTAAAGCAAAACCTGTATCAATCGTTGAAGGAACTGCTACAATATTGATGTTGAATGTTCCTGCAAATCCATTATAATTGGCATAATATGGTTCAGGAATAATGATTTCGTCGCCATCATCACAAAGGGTAGAAATAGCGAAATTCAAAGCTTCGGAACCTCCGTTGGTTACGATGAAATTATCTGTTGTTAAATCATTAAATCCCAATAAATGATAATAATCTCTAAGCGCAATTCTGTAATCCAGATTACCTTCTGAAAGAGCATATTCCAAAACTTTTAAATCGATGTTTTTCACTGCTTCCAAAGCTGTTTGTGGCGTTTCGATATCTGGCTGACCAATATTCAGATGATAAACTTTGATTCCTTTTTGTTTTGCAGCGGTTGCAAATGGAACTAATTTTCTAACAGGTGATGCAGGCATATGCTGCGCTCTTTGCGATATTTTCGGCATTATTTTTAAACTTTGAAGTACAAAAATAAGCTTTAATTTTCCAACAAAAAAATTAGTATTTTTGAATTAAAATAAATCCTACAATGCAGATTTTTGTTGATACCGTAGAAGAATATATTTCCCAGATTCCTGAGGAAAGAAGAGAAGCTTTTAGAAAGTTATTGGAGACTGTTGATACTAATCTTCCGAAAGGTTTTCAGCAGACGATGCAATACGGAATGGTCACTTGGGTCGTTCCTATGACAACCTATCCCGCTGGTTATCATTGTGCGAAAGATACGCCTTTGCCTTTCATAAGTGTGGCTTCACAAAAGAACTTTATAGCTTTTTACAATATGGGAATTTATGCTGACCAAAAGATTTTAGATTGGTTTGTGAATGAGTTCCCAAATCATTCCAAAAAGAAATTGGATATGGGAAAATCTTGTATCAGGTTCAAAAAAGTGGAGGATATCACTTATGATTTGTTAGGTGAACTTTGTCAGAAAATATCTGTAGATGCATGGATTACGATTTATGAGAAGAATTATAAAAAGTAATTTAGTTTACGCTATTTTTGCGCTGTTTTTTTTAACAAGCTGCAAAACCTACAACACTTCGATTTTGGAAAACGGCGATTTACTTTTTGTTCCTGCTGTAGAATCTGGATTGTCCGGAGCTATTAATAATGTCACTCAGACAGAGAAGAAAACTTCTTACGACCATATTGGAATCGTTAAAAAAGAAGAGAATCGTCTTTATGTTCTTCACGCAGCGCCAACAGGCGGTTCTCAGAAACAAAAACTTCAATCTTTCCTAAAAGAACAAACCAAATCCGGACAGAAAATTCATGTTTACAGATTGAAATCAGAATTCCAATCATCCATTCCAAATTCAGTTTCAAAGGCTGAGACTTTGATTGGAAAACCTTATAACTTCAATTACATTCTGGATGAAAATTCTTACTACTGTTCAGATTTTGTAGAAAGGGCATTTCGCGACAATCAGATTTTCCAATTGGAACCAATGACCTTTATCGACCCAAAAACCAATCAAACGAATGCGTTTTGGGAAAAGTTCTACCGAGATAAAAACCTGAAAGTTCCGGAAGGCGAGCCTGGTTGTAACCCAAATGGATTGGCAAATTCTAATAAAATTGATAAAATAGGAGAACTTTGATCTATTTTTTAAAATTAATTCATACTGATTTGGTATGAAATTAAAATTATTCTATTTTTGATTCATAAATTATACAATGGATATATTTGATAGAATAGAAAATAACCCGGGTCCACTGGGCGAATACGCAACTTATGCAGATGGAGAATTCATTTTTCCTCAATTGGAAGGAGAGATTTCCACAAAAATGTTTTTCAAAGGACAGGAAATGATAGTTTTCAGCCTCAACAATTATCTCGGTCTTGCCAATCATCCCGAAGTCAGAAAAGTAGATGCGGAAAGTGGACAATCTTACGGTTTGGCTTATCCAATGGGTTCCAGAGCGATGACTGGACAAACAATCCACCATCAGGAACTCGAAAAAGAACTGGCAGAATTTACCCAAAAAGAATCTTCATTATTATTGAATTTCGGTTATCAGGGAATGTTTTCTTTAATTGATACTTTGCTGACGAGAAATGACGTCGTAGTTTATGATTCTGAAAGCCACGCTTGCGCAATCGACGGAATCAAATTACACAGAGGAAAACGTTTCGTTTTCGCTCATAATGATATCGATAGTTTTGAGAAATCGCTTCAGAAAGCTTCAAAGATTACGGCTGAAACCGGCGGAGGAATCTTAGTTCTCACAGAAGGCGTTTTCAGTATGAATGGCGAACAAGGCAAGCTGAAAGAAATCGTTGAATTCAAAAAAAAGTATCCTTTCCGATTAATTGTGGATGATGCGCATGGTCTTGGAGTGATGGGCGAGAATGGAGTAGGAACGGGCGAAGAGCAAGGTGTTCAGGATGATATTGACCTTTATTTTTCTACATTTACAAAGTCGTTTGCTGGCTTCGGCGCTTTTGTTTCCGGAAAGGCAAGTGTCATCAAATATATCAAATACAATATTCGGTCACAGATTTTTGCCAAAGCTTTACCAATTGTAATGGTCATCGGAATCAGGAAAAGATTAGAATTAATAAAACAAAATCCTCAATTCCGAACCCGACTTTGGGAAAATGTTTTCAAAATTCAGAAAGGTTTGAGAGATTTAGGCTTTGATATTGGGAAAACTAATACTTGTATCACGCCGGTTTTCATCAAGGCTGATACTTTGGAAGCGACTTTAATTGTCAAAGAATTGAGAGAAGTTCACGGTATTTTTACAAGCATTGTGGTTTATCCTGTTATTCCAAAAGGATTGGTAATGCTGAGAATTATCCCAACTGCAGAACATTCGGATGAAGAAATCAATCAATTGTTATCAGCTTTCGAAAGTTTGAATAAAGCCAAAGAAAGTCAGCCAATATTAACAAATAATGAATTTGTGTAAATTTAATTCATACTTATTTGGTGGGAATTAAATAATTTATATATTTGCAATGTAATTAAGAAATAATGAAACAGATTTTCTCACAGATGGCGATGATGTGTAATACGAACTGAAGAGTGCGGTGAGAAGGCTATGACATAAAGCTTCATCTTACCGATGGAGCTTTTTTTATTTTAAAAATTTCAAATATGGACCAAACAAAAAAATATTATACAGACGAAAATACCGTAAGACTCACCGCATTTTTTGTGATCGTTGTGGTTTCTGTATCCTTGTTTTTTGGGTTGCCATATTTATTGTTGCTCTTAGTTTTTGATTTTATTATTAGGGCTTCTGGCTTATTATTTTCGCCTTTAGCCCTTTTTTCAAAATCGATTTTAAAAATATCAGGATTAAAGCCTAAACCAATTTTTGCTGCCCCGAAGAGGTTTGCTGCAACCTTGGGTTCAATCTTCACATTGACAATTGTTGTATTGATGCTGACCTGATTTTACAATGTTGCTTTAGGATTTGGATTAATATTGATTCTTCTGGCTGCTTTGGAAAGCTTTTTCAAAATCTGTGTCGGTTGTTATATTTTTCAAATTATCGTTGTACCCATTCAAAATAAACTTAAATAAGTCACCAAATACCAAAATACTACTATGATCTACAAACAAGAAACTACAGGCAAAACTTTTTTCCCGAAATCGACGAAACAAATAATCCTTGAAATAGAACTGAACGGGAAAATCAGATTCGATATTTTACTTTACACGATTTACAATCACTACAACGTGAGTTACAAAATCGTAAATGCTAATATCGAATATCTGAACGGAAGCAACTTCGGGCAGGTTAAACTGCTTTTAAACATTACACAAGACCAAATCGAGAAGATAGAAAACTATCTGAGAGAATATAAATTACTGAGCAGCAGAATAGATGTTCTACAAAAAAAGGAAGCTTCTTAAACAGCTTCCTTTTTTATTTTATCTTTTTTAATGAACTCGGAGGGAGATATACCAATTTTTTGTTTGAAGATTCTATAAAAGCTGGCTTTAGATTGGAAACCACAATCATTTGCAATGGACATTATCGTGAATTTTGACGAGTCACCTTCTTCAAATCTCTTGATGACTTCTGCGATTCTATGATCATTAATTAAATTATAGAAATTGGTATTCAGGTGTTGATTCAAAAGCTCTGATAATTTTTTGTTGGAAATACCAATGCTGTCGGATAAGTCTGTTAGATTCAGTTCATCATTCAAAAATATTTTATCAACCTCCAAAACTTTGTTCAGTTTTTCTTTGATGGAATCTATCTCATCTTTTGAAAAAATATCCAGTTGTTTGATTGATGAGTTCTTTTCTGGACTTTCAACAGCTTGATCAAGTTGATAATTGGGTTGGTTAGCATTATTTATTATATTATCATTTTCAATTTTTTGTAATAAGAAATCAGGCATAAGTATCCTGGACTGGAACATCCCTTTGTAACCCAGATACAAGTAGAATCCAACAAACAGAAAGGCAATGATCGTCCCGATATTCCAAGGGATCTCAGGAAAAAACATTTCATAGATCGTACAAAAAGAATCAATCGTTATTATGGTGAAAAGTCCTATTATAAACTGTCTGTACCAACTAAGGTCATTTTTTTCCAACATAGAATAGTTCTCTTCGAAAACATTTTTGAGTTTTGCAAAGAAATTGAGCGTAATAATGATGTAGGTTGCTAAAAATCCATTTTCCAATAGATTAAAATAAGGTTCTATTCTTAGATAAAAATGATGGAATGGTGTAAGGTAATCCGTAGCCATTGCTACAGACAATGGAATATTAAAACATACAAATATGATAAAAAAAGGAATAAGATTCTTAAGAAGTGGTCGTATGATTTTCTTTTCTGGAAGGACAAGGGATTTGAGTAAAAATAATATTACAGGTCCCAACAAGTATCCAACTCCGTGACCAAAGAATACAGCAATAGCACCAATTAAATGCGAACGATGCAAATAGCCGTAATAATATAATAGAAAGAAAAAAGCGTTGCTGAATAGGACAATAAGCAGAACCCGAGTAATATCTTTACCGGATTTTATCAGGAAAAAAATCAATAAAAAAATAAAAAACATTCCAGCAATCAAACCGAAGTCAATGAGCATCTCCCAACTTTCCATACCGAAAATTAGAAAAAGTACAAGACTTTTGCAAATTTGATTACCAGAATTTAATAAAATTTAATTTTTGATAATTTTTGTTTGATATTGGTTGCCGATCTTTAATATATAGTTTCCTTTTGGAAGAAGATTGATTTTTATCTCTTGCTTGCTGTCCAAAGTTCCTGTTGATATTTCTCTACCAACCATGTCGTATATAATGTATTTGTTACCAGATAGTTGATTTTTTGAGTTTAAATAAATTATATCTGATGAAGGATTCGGATAGATCAACAAATCAGTTTTTGAATTTATATCTTCGACATTCAGATTCGTATTATTAAGTTTTACAACATAAGAATCTCTGTAGCCTCTTGAAAATACATAATAACTCCCATTTCCTGTCGGGTCAATATTTGCAAGGTCAGTAAATGCACCTCCGATATACAGGTTTTCATCAGCGTCCATGGCTGCGCAATGTGTATCGATAAAGTTGGAGCCAGCAAATAACTTCGCATCAACAAATTTACCCTGCGAGTCTAATTTTGCAACAAATGCGTTCATAAAGTGGTCTGTGTTCTGTTCCAATTCGAGATTGTCAAATTTTACATTACCAGCAATATATCCAGTTATAAAAGTCTCTTGATTTTTGTTGATAACAATACCATAACCAAGTGACGAAGCTTCTTCTGTGCTTGGTTTCGGATAATTTGCCCAGACCAATTTTCCATCATTGCCAACTTTGAACACAAATCCGGTGAGCATATTCTCGGAAGTGAATGTATATTGTCCATTATGTTGAACATCAGGACCAAAATCTATACTTCCTCCGAAATATCCTGAAACATAGGCATTGCCATTTTCATCTATGCTAAGATTTGTAGGCGTAGTTCCAGTAGAAGAGTTGAGGCTTTTTGTAGTTGTTACATTGACGAAATTTCCAGACAGGTCTAATTTTAGAAGATAGGCATCAAAACCAAGGGCTGTTATATTATGGCTTTGTGTGCTACTAGGATCAAAGTCAGTAGTTTTTTTGAAATTTCCCAATGCATAAAGATTATTGTTGTGCAATTTCATATCCATTGGTGTTGTCATAAAACCGCCAATTGTTTTTATCCAAGAGAGACTTCCGTTATCTGATAATTTTATAAAAAATGAATCTACCAGTCCACTAGGATTAAGAATGTTTTCGGATTCGGATGGGTCAAAATCGACAGCGCCGGAAAAATACCCGGCAAGATAAACCTCTCCATTGGATGCAACTTGTATAGCGCTTGTTTCTTCATAACCTTCACCTCCGATTCCTTTTACCCACAGAAAATTTCCACTCGAATTTAATTTTAACACAAAGATATCCTGTGCGCCTTTTGATGTTAAATTTTGGGCAGTTCCATTTGGGTTGAAATTCACTGTCTCCTGAAAAATACCTGTAATATAAACGTTGCCATTAGAGTCTACAGTTATTGCTGTTCCATAATCATCGGCGGTACCTCCTATACCTTTTACCCAAAGTAATTCCCCGTTTGGAGAAGTTTTGGAAATGAAAATATCGAACATTCCTTTGGAAGCAATTTCGGTTTGTTGCAATTCTTCTCCGAAAATACAATAGTCAGTAAAGTATCCGGTTGCATAGGAGTTGCCTTGCGCATCTACAGCCAAAGAACGGATGACATCTTCACCTTCTCCTCCTAATCTTTTGCCCCAAGAAAACTCTTGTGCATTACTTTGAAAGAACCATAAAAGAACTGTAATAAAATAGAATAGTTTTCTCATATCCAATTGATTGTTTTAATTATTTGAACAAAATAAGTGAGAAATATCGTAGTAAAGTTCTTATTGGAAGCAGTGAGACAACAATAACAAACCTTTTTTCAAGCATTAATAATGCAAGTTTGAAAAAAAAACAGACATAAAAAAAGCGTTCATAAATTTGAACGCTTGATTTTTATATTCTTCTGATGTCAGCTCCAATGGCTCTCAATCTTTCGTCGATATTTTCATAACCACGATCGATTTGTTCGATGTTTTGAATGATTGATTTTCCTTCTGCGGAAAGCGCAGCGATCAAAAGTGCATTTCCGGCTCGGATATCCGGTGATATCATTGTGGTACCTCTAAGTGGTGTTTCCTGATTCATACCGATTACAGTAGCTCTATGCGGATCACAAAGAATGATTTGTGCGCCCATATCAATCAATTTGTCTACAAAGAACAATCTGCTTTCGAACATCTTCTGATGGATCAAAACGGAACCTTTTGCCTGAGTAGCTACAACTAAAATAATTGATAACAAATCTGGTGTAAACCCTGGCCAAGGCGCATCTGAAACGGTTAATATAGAACCATCGATAAATTTCTGTACTTTATAATTTTCCTGAGAAGGGATGTAGATATCATCACCTCTCTGTTCCAACTCTATTCCTAATTTTCTGAAAGTGTTTGGAATAACACCCAACTGATTCCAGTTCACATTTTTGATGGTGATCTCGGATTTTGTCATTGCTGCCAATCCGATCCAAGAACCTATTTCTACCATATCCGGAAGCATTGTGTGTTCAGTTCCGTGTAGTTTGTCAACACCTTCAATGGTCAGTAAGTTTGAACCAATTCCGGAAATGTTAGCGCCCATTCTGTTCAGCATTTTGCATAATTGCTGAAGATATGGCTCGCAAGCGGCGTTATAGATCCTGGTTTTTCCTTTTGCTAAAACAGCTGCCATCACAATATTGGCAGTTCCGGTCACCGAAGCTTCCTCCAAAAGGATGAATTTCCCGTTCAGTTCTTTTGCTGTTAAAGAGTAGAAAGCTTCTTCCTCATCATAAGAAAATTCAGCACCCAATTCTACAAAACCTTGGAAGTGCGTATCTAAACGTCTTCTTCCTATTTTGTCTCCACCTGGCGTTGGCAAATATGCTTCACCAAATCTCGCCAACATCGGACCTAAGATCATTACAGAGCCTCTTAGTTTAGCACCATCTTTTTTGAATTCTTTAGATTTTATATAATCGAAGTTAACTTCATCTGCTTTGAAAGTGTAATCGCCTTTGCCGTTTTTGGTCACTTTGACGTTGAAGTCCTGAAGAATCTCAATCAACTTATTCACATCCTTGATATCTGGGATGTTTGTGATTCTAACCTCATCTTCTGTAAGCAAAACTGCACAAAGAATCTGCAAAGCTTCGTTCTTCGCACCTTGGGGCGTGATCTCTCCGCCCAATTTCTTTCCTCCTCTTATTTCGAAAGCACCGTCCATTTATCTTCTTTTATTTTTATGATTTTGGAAATTGTTTTTCCTGTTATTATTGTTATTATGGTTTTGATTTCTGTTGTTATTTCTATTATTATTGTTCCTGTTGGTCGCATAATAGATCTTGCTTTTGTCCAGAGAGTCCAATCCTGTTAGGTCCAATCGATTTTTAGAAAGTTCTTTCAGATGTCTGAAGATCACATCATCCTGCACGTGCTCTTTGTTGTACACGTTGTAAGACTTTTTCATATTGTTGGCTATCACCTGGATCAGCGCATCTTTCTCATCGCCTTCTTCCAGAGCAATTGCAGTTTCTATCAGTTGCAGAATACTTTTTCCGTAGAATTTATAATCATTTTCCAAAGATGGATAATCCATTTTCCTTGGTTTTGTGATAAGGTCTTCTGCGGAAAGAATAGGATAAGGAGAATCTACATCCAAATTGTGGTCTGCAAGGATGAAAAGATGGTCCCAAAGTTTGTGTTTGTAATTTTCTTCATCGCGAAGATGTGGGTTTCTTTGTCCCATAAATTCAACGATTGCAAGCGCCATTTCATTTCTTTCCTCTTTTGTAGCAAGCGTTTTGCAATGCTCAACGAGTTGCTGTATATTGCGCCCATATTCGGGCATTAGTAGTTGTGTTCTGTCGGTATTATATTCCATAATATTGCAAATATAAAACATTTCACGCTCAAAGATTGAAATTCAAAATCGAGTGTGTATATTTTTCTTTTAACTGTGTTGACTTACTTTGTCAGGCTGAGGTTCTCGAAGCTTTTTTTGTATTAAATTTATTTTTCAATAAATTTTCTTCTCTGTTCAGCATTCGGAAGAAAACATTTGTTCTCCGCCAATTTCTTTCTATTTCTAGAAACCAAATTATAAAACTGATTTCCTATAAAATCAGGAATTACTTTTCCAATCGAAGCGAGCGAATAGATTCCGCCAACTTCTGTGGCAATTTTCAGGATTGCCTGATATCTGGACAAATAAAAACTCTCGGGTTTCCAAAGGTAAAGCGTGTCAAAAATTTGATTCGGAAGATTTCTTTCAGTTAAAAATTTTTGTCCAAATTCTGACTGAAGAGATGAAAACAGAAATTTATCATTTTTGTCTCGTTCCAAAATCCACTGTACCCAATGATTGCAAAATCCACATTCGCCATCATAAAAAACAATGAATTTATCTTTCAAACTAACTGAGATTTCTGTCGTCATAATCTATTCGTTTCCTGGATTTGTTTCTGAACCATTCTGAAATAATTGATCAATTGTTTTCTTTGTTCATCGGATAATTTGGCGTCAGAATGTCCCAATGTATAACTTTCCAAAGGCATTTTTTTCTGCTCCACATATTCTGCGGCTTCATCCAGTTTGTGCACTTGTCGTTTCGGTTCGTATATTGCAAATGTAGAAAAATTTAGTTCCTTCCTACCTTCATCAATATGATTTTTCAATAACCAACCCGCTGGCTGAATGTAACTATAAGCTGGATACTTGGTTTCGTTGGAATGGCAATCGTAACAAGAATTTCTGATGATTTTTGCAATCGGCTCAGGTGTATTTTTAATTTTCAGAAAATCCATTCCTTGATTAGTAGTAGGATTTGTTTTATCAATTGGGAAAAATTGAATGATAATAAAAGCCATCAAAAGAACAATTAATACTTTTTTCATAGTTTGATTTTAAATTGATAATTGCAAAAAGCTTTCCAATTATTTATTGTCAATGTCTAAAAAACTTGACCTTTTAACTCTCATCCAAAATCCGTACATTTGCAAAAATTTTGGGCTTCGAAAGTCGAAGTAACCCATTCTTAATCAAGTCTTACGCTCATTAATCTAAACTTGAGCTGAGACCAAGAAACAAATTTATGTCAAATATTGTCGCAATTGTTGGGCGTCCCAACGTAGGAAAATCCACATTATTTAACCGATTATTAGAAAGGAGAGAAGCTATTGTTGATTCTACTGCTGGTGTTACACGTGATCGTCATTACGGAAAATCTGACTGGAACGGTGTCGATTTCACAGTGATCGATACAGGCGGTTATGATGTTGGAACGGAAGATGTCTTCGAGATGGAAATCCGTAAACAAGTTCAGTTGGCTGTGGATGAAGCTACTTCTATCATCTTTATGGTAAATGTAGAAGAAGGCCTTACGGACACTGACCAAGAAATCTATGAATTATTAAGAAAAGCCAACAAACCTTTGTATCTGGTTGTAAATAAAGTGGATTCTTCCAAAGAGGAATTGCCTGCAACTGAGTTCTACCAATTGGGCGTTGAAAAATATTATACTTTATCCTCTGCAACAGGTTCCGGAACTGGAGAATTGTTGGATGATGTCGTGAACGATTTCCCAACAACAGATTACAAAGACCCTTTCGAAGGTTTGCCAAAAATCACAATCGCTGGTCGTCCAAACGTAGGGAAATCTACAATGACGAATGCTTTGCTCGATGTTGAAAGGAATATCGTAACAGACATCGCCGGAACCACGAGAGATAGTATTCAGACTTTATACAACAAATTCGGACACGAGTTTGTGCTGGTAGATACGGCTGGAATGAGAAGAAAATCTAAGGTTAACGAGGATCTGGAATTCTATTCCGTGATGCGTTCTATCCGTTCTATTGAGTATTCTGATGTTGTGATACTGATGGTTGATGCCACTTTAGGTTGGGAATCTCAGGATATGAATATCTTCGGATTGGCTCAGAAAAACAGAAAAGGAATTGTGATTGTGGTGAACAAATGGGACCTTGTAGAAAAGGAAACCAATACGATGAGAGATTTCGAAGCGGCTATTAAACATAAAATCGGTCAGTTTACAGATATTCCAATTCTTTTCGTTTCTGCTTTGACAAAACAAAGAATCCTGAAAGCCGTAGAAATGGCAATGGAAGTTTATGAAGCAAGATCTAAAAAAATCAAAACTTCTAAACTGAATGAAGTGATGCTTCCTGTTTTCGAAGCATTGCCGCCACCAGCGATAAAAGGAAAATACGTGAAAATCAAATATTGTGTGCAGTTGCCAACGCCGTCACCACAATTTGTATTTTTCTGCAACCTTCCACAATATGTGAAAGAGCCTTACAAGCGTTTCACGGAAAATCAATTGAGAAAACACTTTGGCTTTACAGGTGTTCCGATTGAAATTTACTTTAGACAAAAATAAACGTTCAACCCTTTCGGAGTTTTAAACTCTGAAAGGGTTTTTTATAATAATTTAATGATTTTATAATTAAATTTAGAATCTAGTAATCATCACAACAAACTATGTTAACTATACTTTCAGAAAACTTCTCGCTTGTCAATTCCTGGATCAATGACCTTCGAAATGTAGAAGTTCAGCAAGACCGAATGAAATTCCGCAGAAATATGGAAAGAGTCGGAGAAATTGCCGCTTTCGAGATCAGTAAAACGCTCGACCAAAAAGAGATTGAGATTACCACACCTCTTGATAAAATAACTGTTAAAGAAATCGAAATGCAACCGGTTATCACAACTATTTTGAGAGCTGGAGTTCCATTGTTTCAAGGAATTTTGAATTACTTTGACAAAGCAGATTGTGGTTTTGTAGCAGCTTACAGAAAGCACGATGCGAACGATTATTTCTCTATCAAACAAGACTATTTGACTTGCCCGAAATTAGACGGTCGTCCATTGATTGTTGCTGACCCGATGTTGGCAACCGGTGCATCTCTGATTGAAGCTATCAAAGATTTGTTGACCAACGGAAAACCGACTTCTATTCACATCGTTGCCGCAATTGCAAGCAGGCAAGGTGTTGAAACGATTCAGAATGCTTATCCTGATGCAAAAATATGGATTGGTGCTTTGGACGAAAACTTAACTTCAAAAGGTTATATCACGCCAGGTTTGGGAGATGCAGGTGATTTATCTTACGGAGAAAAACTCCAAAGATAGATATGGAAATATAAATGATAGTCGATAATTGATTATCCATCATCCATCATTTATCATTCATTGTTACACGTCCATCGCCATCACAAGAATACTGATTTTTACATTCTTGGAATTATTGAGGATTTCCCAAGCGATATTTGACATTGTATTTCCGGTAGTGTAAACGTCATCAATCAAAAGAATATGCTTATCATTGATATTTTCTGTCAGTTGGTAAGCATTTTTTGTTTTTAGTCTTTCACTTTGATTTTTTTTGGCTTGAGCTCTGGAATGTTTGATTCTTTTCAGCAAAATGTGATTAACAGGGATATTGTAATGTTTTGATAATTCATTTCCAAAAAGATGAAGTTGATTATAACCGCGTTGTTTTAATTTTTTATAATGAAGCGGAACTGTAACCAGCAAATCCGGTTTTTCATTATTAAAATCGATTCGTTCGGTTATCCAATTGGCTAAGATTTTTCCGATTTTTTCTCTGTGATTGTATTTTAATTGATGAACAATTCTCTGTGCAAGACTTTCTTTTTCATAATATAATAAGGAGAAAGCATTTTCAACAGGAATCAATAATGATGCTTTTTCTGTCAAGGAATTATTCTCAAAGAACTGATGATTGGAGAAATTAACCTTATCCAGACACAATTCGCAAACGACATCTCTTTTATCAATCAGCTGATTGCAATCCAGACAACGATTCGGGAAAAGAAAGTCGAAAATCATTGTCCTAAATTAATGATTTTCTGATTTTCTCAATCGATTTTTTCATATCTAGATTAAATTGCTCTTTTTCCAATCTTGTCGGTGGCGCTTGTCTCACTTCACAATTCTGAATGCTACAGCTTTCACAGGTCACACCGACTTCAATCGTTTTTAATGCGGAAGATTTGGCAAAATTCAGTTTTTTAATCGTTTGATTATTGAGTAAAATTCCCAAGCAATAGCTTCTGTTGCTTCCATCAGAAAAAGGATTTTTCTGTGAAGTGGAAATCACGAGATAACTCACGCCTTGGTCTTTGTAATGCGAGATTTGAGCATCGGTCAAAGTTTCATTTTCCTTAAGATGATGCAGGTTTTTCACAGCAATCCATCGTCTGCAGTAATGTTCGTTGGTTGCGTTGGAATGTGGTGCTTGCTGATGATTGAGATGCAATTCTTTCAAGATTTGAATTTTATCCGAATCGTCTTTTTTAACAAAACACAAGTAAAACAAATCCCTGATTCCAAATTCAGACGTCAAAACATTCGTTAATCGATAATAAAATGTTTCCGGCGAATCTGTGAAATGATTGATCAATGCTTTAAAATTCTGAGAATCCCATTGTTTTTGGTCGAAAAAGTCCGAGGTTTTTTCAATCAGTTCTTTTTTCGAGATCAAGAAACAACCTGCAAAATAGGAAGCGTAAAAATTATTAAGAATTTCCTCAAAGCTTCCGAAATCCAGCCAGGAATAAGTATTTGGCCTGGGATTCAGTTTCAAAACATTGAAACCGATTTCTTTGGCCAGAATAAAGGTTTTTTGATTACAATCCAATCGTTCATTCAAAAGCAATAATTTCTTTTCCGGAATATATAATGAACGAAGTTTGTTCAAAGCATAATCTCCCGAAAAATCCTTTGACTGAATATTATAACCGAATTTTTCTTTCAATAAGTTTTCAAGGATTTCGGTCTTGATATTTTTATTGAGTTCCAGTTGATTTTCATTCGCAAACTGAATCGCTTTTTCCTCAACTTCCGGAAAATAATTATCATACAATTCCTGAAAAGAACGCATCACTGCAAAATAAAATCGCTCTTTTCCAAGGTTGTAATTCTGAGAAATTTCAATTAATGCATTGATGAAAGCGGTTACTTTTTTCGGAGCATCGCTAATGATGCTGATGAGGTTGTTCTTGTTGATTCCAAACAAATCCAACGGGATTTCCTTAAAAAAATCCGATTGCAAAACATCATTGATTGGTGTCAGGCTTTTATCCAGTTTGGTCGAAACCAAATCATCAAAAGTGCAATTCAAAGCTTCTGATAACTGTATGATTTTGTCGTGTTTTGGATACTTTTTTCCATTTTCTATTTCGTTGAGATAGGATTTGGAAAGTCCGGTTTTGGTTGCAAGGTCTTGCAGAGACCAGTTTTTTTTCTGTCTCTGTTGTTTCAGTTTTAGTCCAAAAACCACGCGTATATAGTCGCTCTCTGCAATCATAGAATCAAAGATAAATATTAAAGCGATTATCCGCATAATAATTTTTATAAAAATTTAGCGAACGTTCGCTAATTGTGAAAATCTTTTTTATATATTTGTCAAACCAAATCACAAAATATTTTATTATGGAAACGATGAGCCAACTAACGATTTCCCCAAATGCTAAGTTTCAAGAGGTTTTTACCGATGAATTAATCGAATTTTTAATCAAACTTCACAGGAATTTCAATCATACGAGAATTGAATTATTAGAAGAAAGAAAAAAGACACAATTGAGATTTGATTCGGGTGAATTGCCATCTTTTCCTTCAGAAACAATTCATATCCGAAATGGAGAATGGACCTGCGCAGAAACGCCGAAAGATTTGTTGGATAGGAGAGTGGAAATCACAGGCCCGGTTGATAGAAAAATGATTGTTAATGCGCTCAATTCTGGCGCTAATACTTTTATGGCGGATTTTGAAGACAGCAATTCTCCGACTTGGGAAAATTGCATCCAAGGGCAGGTCAATCTAACGGATGCTATCAATAGAAACATTGATTTTACCAATGAACAAGGCAAATCTTACAAACTGAATGATGAGATTGCAACATTGATCGTTCGTCCGAGAGGTTTGCATTTATCAGAAAAAAATATTGAAATAGAGGGCAAAAACACATCGGGTTCTTTGGTGGATTTTGGAATTTACTTTTTCAGAAATGCTAAATCTTTGGTTGAAAAAGGAACTGCACCATATTTCTACCTTCCGAAATTGGAACATTACAACGAAGCGCGTTGGTGGAATGATGTTTTCATATTTGCGCAGAATTATCTTGAAATTCCTCAAGGAACAATCAAAGCGACTGTTTTGATTGAAACCATTACGGCTTCCTTCCAATTGGACGAGATCCTTTTTGAACTGAAAAATCACAGTTCAGGACTCAACTGTGGGCGTTGGGACTATATATTTTCTTATATCAAAAAATTCAGAAATCAAGCTCAGTTTTTAGTTCCGGACAGAGACCAAGTGACGATGACTTCACCTTTTATGAGTGCTTATTCCAAAAGGGTGATTGAGGTTTGCCACAAAAGAAATGTCCACGCAATGGGTGGGATGGCGGCGCAAATTCCGGTGAAAAATGATGATGAAGCGAATGAATTGGCTTTCGAAAAAGTTAGAAATGATAAGGAAAGGGAGGTTCGAAATGGTCACGATGGAACTTGGGTGGCACATCCAGCTTTGGTTTCGGTAGCAAAGGAAATCTTTGACCAATATATGCCGGAGAAAAACCAGATCGATAAAAAGTTTGACCACAAAATAAAAGAATCCGAATTGCTGGAAGTTCCTGCCGGAACAATCACAGAAAATGGTGTTAGAAAAAACATCAACGTCGGAATCCTCTACATTGAATCTTGGTTAATGGGTGTTGGAGCAGCTGCACTTTACGATCTGATGGAAGATGCGGCAACTGCTGAGATTTCCAGAACTCAGGTTTGGCAATGGCTTCAACACGGAGTTGTTCTGGATGATGAAAGAACTTTAACAAGAGAATTGGTTCTCCAATGGGAAAAAGAAGAGCTTTCCAGGATCAAAAAATATGTGGGAGAAGAACGATTTGCTAAAGGTAAATTCAATCTTGCAAAAGAACTCTTCAATGAGTTGATATTCTGCGACAAGTTCGAGGAATTCCTCACTTTGAAAGCATATCCATTTATTTAAAGAAACAAGAATAAAGAACAAAGATTAAAGACTGAAGGTTTAATAATGAAATCTTGAGTCTGGAATCTTATATCTAAAATCTAAAAATAAAATCACACCAAATCACCAAATATTATGAAAACAAAACAAGAACAAATCCAGGCCTTGGAAAAAGACTGGCTGACGAATCCTCGATGGATTGGCGTTGCAAGACCTTACACAGCAGAAGATGTGCTGAAACTGAGAGGTTCTTACAAACTGGATTACACGATTGCGAACGAGATGTCTCAAAAACTTTGGGATAAACTCAATAACCAAGACTGGGTTGCCGGACTTGGAGCACTGACTGGAAATCAGGCTGTGCAGGAAGTGGATGCAGGACTGGAAGCTATTTATCTATCAGGTTGGCAAGTGGCTGCAGATGCGAATCTTTCTGGCGAAATGTATCCGGACCAATCTCTTTATCCCGCGAATTCAGTTCCGTCTGTGGTTAAGAAAATTAATAACGCATTGCTGAGAGCAGACCAAATACAATCGGTGAACGGAGGTGGAGAAAAAGAATATCTTGTTCCAATTGTTGCCGATGCAGAAGCTGGATTTGGAGGAAATCTGAATGCATTTGAATTAATGAAACAAATGATTGAAGCTGGTGCGGCAGGTGTTCATTTCGAAGACCAATTGTCTTCTGCTAAAAAATGCGGACATCTAGGTGGAAAGGTTTTGGTTCCGACTCAGGAGGCGATCAATAAACTGATTGCTGCTAGATTAGCGGCGGATGTTTGCGGTGTTCCGTCTGTGATTGTTGCGAGAACTGATGCGGATGCGGCAGATTTACTGACTTCTGATATCGATGACAGAGATAAAAAATTTGTGACGGGAGAAAGAACTTCAGAAGGTTTTTATGTGGTAAATAATGGAGTAGAACAAGGTATTGACAGAGGTCTGTCTTATGCGCCTTACGCTGATCTGATCTGGATGGAAACTTCTAATCCGGATCTGGAATATGCAAGACGATTTGCGGAAGGAATTCACGCTAAATTTCCAAACAAAATGCTGGCGTATAATTGCTCGCCTTCTTTTAATTGGGCCGCAAAATTAACCGTTGAAGAAATGGAAAACTTCCGTGAAGAACTGGCGAAAATGGGATATAAATTCCAGTTCATTACTTTGGCAGGTTTCCATGCTTTGAATACTGCAATGTTTGAGTTGGCTTATGCTTACAAAGAAAGAGGAATGGCAGGTTATTCCGAATTGCAGGAGAGGGAATTTGCGCTTCAGTCCAAGGGTTTCCGTGCTGTGAAACATCAGAGTTTTGTTGGAACAGGTTATTTTGATGAAATCCAGAATGTGGTTACCAATGGTAAATCTGCGACGGTAGCAATGAGAGATTCTACAGAAACAGCGCAATTTCATTAAAATAAACACTTAAGTTTTGAAATGATAACCATAAAAGCCATATAAGAACAATTAAGTTTTTTTTGAAAGTCCTGATTTTCAACTCAAGTGAGCTTAGTGGTGAGTATTATGATTCTAAAGTGACTCAAGTGTTTTATCAACTCAAATTTCATTAAGGCTCATAATCCATATTATAATTGTTGAATTTCGAAATATGTCAACAAAAACTCCTGATTTCTTTGAAATCAGGGGTTTGAATTGTATTAGGAATAAAAAGATAATTAATACAACAGCTTGTAATATTCATCCGCCATTCTATCACTTCCGAACTGGAATTTAACATCATCCATTGCTGTCTGTACGATCTTTCTCCATTGGTTTGGATTTTCGTAGTAGGTTGGGATGATCTGGTTTTCCAAAACATCGTATAGATTATTAAGGTCAAATTGGTCTTGCTCTACTTGTGGCCAATGGTTGTAATCTGCCTGTGGAACTACAAAGGAGTTTTCTCCATTTTTTGCAAACTCAGGAATCCAGCCGTCATCTGTGGAAAGATTTACAGAACCGTTCATAGAGGCCGTCATTCCACTTGTTCCAGATGCTTCTCTTGGAACTCTTGGATTGTTCAGCCAGATGTCAGAGCCTTGTTTCAGAGATTTGCTCAATGATAATTCGTAACCTGTAAGAACGGCCATATTTTTATGATTCTTGCTTTCCTCAACCAGATTGTTGAATGTGGAAATTGCGCCATAATCCATCGGATAAGGTTTACCTGCCCAGATGATCTGTACCGGATATTTGCTGTTCTCCAGCATCTTTCTAAAACGCTCTTTGTCTGCTAAAAGAAGGTCCGCCCTTTTATAACCGGCGAAACGTCTTGCCCAGACAATCGTCAATACATTAGGGTCGAAGATCTTTCCTGTCTGATCCGCAACGATCTTGAATGTTCTTTTCTTAAGATGTTTTTTTCTGTAATCGAAAAGTGCATTGTCGCTTTCATCTTTGGAATCGTATAAAGGTTTATCAGCCCAGTATTTGAATTCCTGGGCGTTTGTAATAGATTTGATTTCACAGATTCCCGGATATTTGCTCCACATTTCTCTGGAAACAACACCGTGAAGTTGAGAAACGCCATTGGAAATTCTTGACATTCTCAAAGCGCAAAGCGAGTGATTGAAACGGTCATCATTTACACCTTCTATATTTTTAACCTCATCGATTGTTAATCCGCAGAAATATGACATATCGTGGCAAAGGTGGATATTGTGTTTCTCATTTCCTGCTTCTTCTGGCGTATGCGTTGTGAAAACTAGTTTTTCTTTCACTTTAGAAAGGTCTCCGCCATATTTTCTCAAAAGGTAAAATGCGGCGGGTAGTCCGTGTGCCTCATTCAAATGATAAATGTCCCTTTCGAAATTCATCTCATCCAACAATTTTGCGCCGCCTTTCCCTAAAAGGATGTATTGTGCCAACTTTGTTGATTCATTTGCGTCATATAATCTGTGAGATATTGTCTTTGAAAGATGGTCGTTTTCCGGCACGTCTGTACTTAGGAAAAACATTGGACAAGTTTTGAATGTTTCAGGATTCAGATACCAAACTTTTACCCAAACCGGAGCGTTATGGATCTCGATTTGAAATTTGATGCCAGTATCTTCCAGGAAACTGTACATCTTTTTTGTCCAGATCGGGTTCAGGGTTTGGTCGGCATTTCTGCTTTGATCATAGTAGCCATATTTCCATAGGATTCCGATTCCTACAAAATCTTGTTTTAAATTATAGGCGCTTCTCATGTGCGATCCTGCCAGAAAGCCAAGTCCACCGCTGTAGATCTTGAGTGCTTGGTCTATGGCGAATTCCATGGAGAAATATGCTGTTCTTTTGGAGTAGTTTGGATTGATGCTGTAAGGCATCTTAAAATTTTTGAAATCCATAGTTCTTTTATATATTTTAAGGTCTTGTCTATAAGGTTGCAAATATAAGAATTAGTTTTTTTGCGGTGGTCTAAGTGTTGTAAAGTCATAAAATTATAACATTAAAGAGGTTCTTTGTGCTTTATTGCTTTATTCTGAAAATTTAATTTGTGTCTTTTTACTTTATGTATTATCTCTTTATTGTTAATTTTAATTAATATAAATATTTTGTAATCAATTATTTACTAACTTAGAACAGGTTTAATTTCTAAAAGGGAATGTTATGATCTTTTGCGAGGACCTTAATAAAAATCTGGAGATCTGCGTGGCTTCTAAAAATATGAAGACGGATGATCTTGTCAAATGGTATGATTCCATTGGCAAGGCCAATCTGCATGAGCGCGAAGAATATCAGAAAAAAACCGAATTGCTTTTGCTGAATACCTTATTCAGTCATTTTCCGGAAATGGAAATTGAAAACCTGACTGGAGAGAGCCCTGATTTTATCATCAATTATAAAGGAAAGCAGATCGGGGTGGAGGTTTCGGAGATCATCAACCATTTTGAGTTGAAGAAAAAGGAGAGTTATATAAATCATATCTTTCGTACGGTGGAAAATCTGTTGTCCGAGTATAAAAGTCTCTACGGTATCTATCATCTCAATATCGATTACTTCCAGGACGATTTTTACCAACAGCCTGAGCAATTGATCAAAGAGATCTCGTCAGCAATTACCAATAATAAGAGAACTAAGTTTGTCAGATCCATAAGAAGAACGCCTCATCATAAAGGCGTTCTTTTGTTTTTAGAATATAATCTGTCTTTGTTTGATGAGCTTCATTCTGACAAGATTCTGGAAGTCATCGAAAAGAAGAATTCCAAATATCCTCTCTATAATAGTAAGGCTAAGGAGTGTTGGCTGATCCTGGTTTCCAACATGTACAATATCGCTTCAAGGTATAGTTATATCAATGGTAAAGAAGCACTCAGAACGGTTAAAAGTCCGTTCGCGAAAATCCTGCATATTGAGAATCTTCATAGCCAGATGATGGTGATCAAGTGAGGTTTATAGATTCATAATTCCATTGGTTATTCGAAAATTTTTAAATTATATAATGACTTTGTGCTTCATCTTGTTTTTGTGTGAAAGTAAGTTTGTTTGCGGTCAATGATTAATCATTTATTCTTAAACTCAAGGTTAAGTGTTTGTGAAATTTTGGAAAAACTATTTTCTTGAATATGGATTAATTGGTATTCTCTTTAGGGAGAAAAAACATTTTCTAGTCATTTTTTACATTTATATTAACTTTTTGTGACTTATGATTTTATTTTCCTTATAATTTTATATTTGCTTGCTTATGAAAACAAAATGTAATGAAAACAAATTTATTCTCTCAGAGATTACCTTTTCTTATAAGGTCACTTAAAGTTTTTCTGGTTTTATTTGCTGTTTGGGCAAATGCACAATCCATAACTCTAACAGCCTCCGCGGCTAATGCTGCAGGCGCAGCACTTGGTTCTACTAATTACGGTAGTGGGGCGGAGAGAACTTGGACACAATCGTCTGTCGGTTTTGGGGGGAAAGCTATTACAGGAAATTCGGGTACTCCTACTGCTTTTCAATGCCAGGCTTCTAATGGTGTTATCTATAATACTACTGCCTTTCCTGGAAAGATCACTAAAATAGAAGTGACCCAAAGTGGTACCAACAGGGCTGCAACCGTATATGGAGGAGCTGTAAGATTGGTAAATAATACAACTGCAGATTATGCGGTAGGCGGAACTAGTATAGGAACGCTTTCTATTTCTACAGCAACTTCTACTATTACACCAGCGGCAAATACCAGCTACACTTTTTTTGCGATAAAAGTTCCTGGAAGTGCAACTTATTTCACGCAGATTGTGATAACATATGAGATGGCAAGCTATACTGTTACATTCAATGGTAATGGGAGTACAAGTGGAACAATGAGTTCTCAGTCGGCAAGCTCGGCTACTAATCTTACAAACAATGCTTTTGCTAAAACCGGATATGCTTTTGGGGGATGGGCAAGTTCTGTTGCGAATGCTACAGCTGGAACCGTGGCTTATGATAATCAAGATCAGTATCCATTTACAAGTAGCACCACATTGTATGCAGTATGGGGTTTCAATGTTACTTATAATAGCAATGGTGGTAGTGGGACGATTGCTGCACAAACGGGTTATTATAATAGTACAACAGGTAGTGGTGCTGTTAATTTGAGTACTGGTTCGGGTTTTACTCGGCCAGGTTATGCTTTTGCTGGTTGGAAGGCAAGTGCAGCAGGAACTGCTGCAGATTATTTGGGTGGCGCAACTTACACGCATTCCGGCTCAAGTGTCTTGTTGGCTCTCTTTGCACATTGGACCATAAATAGCTATACAATTACTTATAATGCCAATTCGTCTACAAGTGGTTCTATTCCTGCATCACAAAGCGGAGATTACAATACAACGGTTAACCTGCAGTCAAATTCAGGTGGACTTGTGAAAGATGGATATGTGTTCACGGGTTGGAATACTGCGCCGAATGGATCAGGTACCCATTATAATGAAAATGCAAACTTTACAATACCTGCAAGCAGTACTACATTATATGCAGAATGGAAACTGATAGCATCTTATTCAGGGATAAGCGCCGGGGCAGCGGTTGAACCTGCTACGATTTCCTCACTTATCAATTCGCAGGGGGATTCTGTTCTTAACTTCGATTTTACAGTCACGGATGATAGTAACATAACAGATGGTAATGATGATCTGCCGACTTTGATTAGTCAAATCATTATTCCACAAGGTGCAGGCAATGATGTTGGCAATTGGACGCAGGCTATAGAAGGGGCAATTTTGAGTGATGGCACAAATGCTATTGCCGGAACGGTTAATGCTACTAACATGACATTTACTTCTATTCCGGTCACGGTTAATTCATTAGGATATGTTGCGGATGGAGATAATAAGACCTATACTTTAAAAATTTGGTTAAAAACAGCACTTGCAGGAACGTTGCCTACAACAATCGATGGACTGAATTTGGAATTTAAGGTTGATAGAAGCAATTTTGCAACGGCAAGTTCGGCAACATCTACTCAGTTTGAAGCTGGAACGGGAACGGCAGTAGAGTCTGGGGCAAATAATAATGCGGTGGAAGTTACAGCAACAAACCTAAGTTTTGTTCAGCAACCATCCAATACGACGGTCAATACCAATATGTCCCCGGCAGTCACGATTTCTGCCAATGATGTGAACGGAAATAGAGATAGAGATTATACAACATCTGTGGTGTTAACATCTACTGGAACTTTAACAGGAACGCCTGTTGCTGTTAATCCTGTTTCTGGTTTAGCGACGTTTTCTACTTTGAGGCATACGGCAGCAGGAACTAATTTGAAGTTAGCTGCCACTTCATCATCATTTAGCAATATAGAATCTTCTACCTTTAACATTGCATTGGTAACTGCGAGTACAGATTATTTCAAAAGTAGAGCAACGGGTGCTTGGGCTACTGCTGCTAATTGGGAATCTTCACCAGATGGGTCGACTTGGATAACTTCCTCATTAGTACCTACATCATCAGCGACGGCTATTAATATACTAAGTGGGCATACAATTACAATATCTACAGCAGCAGCTGGAAAGAATATCACGGTTGAAGCCGGAGGTGTTCTAAACTTGAATTCTGGTTTGACTACTTCAGGTACAAATGTTGTGAACGGAACTTGGAACCAGACCTCTACGACGGCAATTGCGAATACGGGGACACTTGCTTTTGGAGAAGGTGCTATTTATAACCATAATGTCAATGGTGGAACGATACCAACTGCAACTTGGGATGATTCATCCAATTGTAATGTGATTGGGTTTACAGGTTCTGGTAATATCACAGGCTTGGCAGGTATAGGACAGAATTTTGGAAACTTAACCATCAACAATGCAATGACCGGTTATCTCAACTTATTCTCTGCTGCGGGAAGTATTACTGTGAGAGGTACACTTACTGTAGGGCCATTGTCAAGCAATTTGGTTTCTTTTGGTAATTCTAATTTTGGGGTTACTGCCAATATTAATAGAATTAATTTAACAGGTGGCGCGCTTCATGGTGTTGGGTCGGGCACAACTTTAACTTTGAATGTTGCTACTGATTTAGTAATAGAAAATAGCGGTGCGTTCAGGTCGTCTACTGGTAGCGGAAATGCAATTGTGACAATAGGAAATGATGTATTGCTCAAAGATAATGCTTCTTTGGAGTTGGTTGCTGGTACTAGTACGGCGGTGACAAGTCAAATTTTGAATGTAACGAGAGATTTCGTTATTGATGGGATTGCTGCTACGCTCAATTTGAGGTCTAATACCAGTACAAGTACCACTGTAGGAGCGGGTATAGTGAACGTAGGTAGAAACTTTAGCTCAAATAATACCGATGCGGATGCGGTGGATGTAGATTTTGGAACAGCAGGAACGGTTACTAATAATTATATTGCCATCACGGGTAATTTGACTCATACAGGAAATGGTGTTTATCAGACCAGCGCAAATGGACAAGCTAGAGGTTTTGTCTTTAGGGGAACTGCCTCTGCGCCATCTCTGATCAGTTACTCAGGAGAAAATTCTGAATATACAAGTTATGAAGTGGACACGAATTATTATGCCAAATTGAATACTGATCTTACATTAGGCTCTTCAACAGTTAGTCCCATATCTTATTTTACAGTAAAAGGAAATCTGGATTTTGGAGACAGGTCTATTATAGGTAATAGTGCTGCAAGATTTAATACGGCCAGTGGGGCAACACTTAATACCTCTAATCTTAACGGAATTGGCGGAGTTAGTACTACAGGAAGTTTAAGGTCTTTCAGCTCTACAAATTCTACAGCTGCAAATGGAAGGGCTCAGTTCATAGCGGGTATCAATTATATTTTCAATGCAAATACAAATGCGCCTTTTCCAACAGGGACGATAGGGAATCCGGAGAGTCTTACGTTCAATAATGTAGAAGTTATGTCTAATAGAACAGGTAGCCTTATTGTTTCCGGAGCCGTGAATATTAATGGAACGTCAAAATTTTCACTCAACAGTGCAGGAAATAATCTTAATTTAGGAGGAGTGATGACCATTGGTGAGAATGCTGCATTTGACAATAATGGAGAGAATCAGATCACAAGTGGTGGTGGTGCTGCTGCGATTATTATAAATGGAACATTTGTTACGAAAGATGCGCAAGGTTTTACAGGAAGTAATTCCAGTGTACCAACTGTTCCGGTGACTGTTAATGCAGGCTCTACAATCCATTATGCGTTAGATGGTGCTCAGACGGTGTCGTCCAGGGCGGATTATCAAAATCTACTCTTTACAGGCAATGGTACAAAAAGTACGACAGGTAGTATTGCAACTATTGCAGGTACTGTGACAATAAATGGAACTAATACAATATTAGATGTTTCTAATAATACATTTGGTAATTCTGCAACCGGTCTTACAATGACAGCAGGTACCTTCCGTCTGGCGGGTTCAGGAACCAAACCTGATATCAGCGGAACTTATAATTTGTCTCTTGGAACAAATATAGAATTCACGGGAACTGCCGCTACTCAAATCCGTTTGGCGCCACATTATGCTAATGTTGTCGTTTCCGGGAGCAATATTGTTGCAGGAACCACTACTAATGGAGGGTTAATCTTTCAGGAGAATGGTAATTTTACGGTGAAAAATGGAGCGAGATTTAAGGTGAATAATGATAATGGATTTAGCGGATCCACTACAACGGCAATTAAAAACACGAATAATCCCACCATTGTTTTAGAAACGGGCTCTACAATAGATTATACAGGAAATAATCAGATTGTGACCAATGAGCTAGATTATCATAATTTGACAATCTCTACAGCAGGTACCAAAACAGCTTCTCCGGGAACTGTTGTTGCGAATGGTCTGACTACTGTTAGTGCGGGTACTTTGAAAATTTCTGAAACGGAAGATCATACCACTACCAATGTCCTTTATGCGCACAAAGGTATTGCTAATTTGGGCGGAACAGTTAGCTTTGGTTCCAATGCGCAGTTGATGCAGGATGCGGATGCTGTTAATGGAGGTAACATCTCATCAGCAAGGAAAAGTAAGCTTCCAAAAATGGGCTATACTTATTGGAGCTCACCTGTAAGCTCACAGAACCTTTATGCATTCTCTAATGGTGGACAAACAGGAGGGACACCTAAGAATAGATTCTGGGTCTATGATGAGGCGACCAATCTGTTTAAAAATACCGGGGCTTTCCTATTGAATGATTCTTCTGTTTTTGAATCGGGAAGAGGTTATGCTATACGAGGGATGGATGATTTTGGAGCTACGACTCCAGCGGTATCGCACGAGTTTTTATTCACCGGCGTTCCTAATAATGGAAATGTATCTTTTCAGTATCTGAAATGGACCAATGATGATAAAGGTTATAATCTTGTAGGAAATCCTTATCCTTCTAATATAGATTTTGATGGGCTTTATAATGCTAATGCTTCAAAGATACATCCGATAGCCTATTTTTGGACCAATAATGATATGTCTGTTACTCAGCAGCAATCTAATTATGCTGGGAACAATTATGCGATCTATAACCTTACGGGAGGCTCACCTGCGGTACAAGTCGAGGGAGATCCAAATCAGCCTTCTTCCGGTAGTATGGCGCCTACCAATATTATAAAAGTGGGACAAGGGTTTATTGTCAAAACAAAGACGGGTATGAATGATCAACCCCTTGATTTTGCAAATACAATAAGACTTACGGATAATGGTGTTTTTTTTAATAACAAGCTAGATATGGAAAAAGATAGATTCTGGTTAAAGATGATATCGCCAACCAATATTTCCAATACACTGTTGTTAGGTTATATGCCGGCTGCTACCAATGGCTATGAGTTGGCTTATGATACGGAACTATTCATTATCGGGTCGGATTCTTTTTACTCGTTGTTGGATGGGAAAAAGTTGGGGATCCAGGGAAGAACAAGTTTTGTCAAGGATGATCGAGTGGCACTCGGGAATGTTTACTCTCAGAATGGTAATTATAGGATTGCTGTGATTGATAAGCAAGGTATTTTTGCTAACGGGCAATCTATCTATCTGAAAGATAAATTGCTGAATAAAGTTGTAGAGATAACTAATACGGATTATATCTTCCAAGCAGTGAAGGGAACGGATAATACGCGTTTTGAGATTATTTATAAAGCTGAAGATGTTTTGAATGTAGGAAATGCTTCCAAAACCGATCTTATTGTTTATAAAGATCATAACGAACAGGTTATAAGATCATCTAAGAGATTGGGTAAGATTGAGGTCTATGATGCCTCGGGAAAATTGATGCAAGTATTAAATGTCAATGGAACTGAGACTAGAATAGATACCAGCGCATTCTCAACTGGTGTTTATATATTAAAGATCGAGAATTCCGGAGATGTAAAAACAAAGAAATTTATCAAATAAAAATAAAAGATTTATTATAACCAGGCCTTCTGAAGTTCAAAACTTTGGGAGGCTTTTTTTAATTGAAGACTTCATGAGAGTAAACTGAGGCCTAACGATATTCAGTAGTCTGCACATTTCTTATGAAAAACCATTGCCTGAGCGCTTTTATTAACAAAAACAAGCAGGTTTTATGTTTATTGTTTGCCTATAATGAATATTTTTTAGAAATCACTGAATGTAATATGAACTAAATGCTAATTTGTTGAATTATTGATAAAAATAAGAATTATTTCTTTCACGATATGTATTAATATATTAATTTTGTAAAGTTATATATGATAAATAATTTGTTATGAAAATAAAATTACTAATTAAAAATCGACTACTTAAAAGTATAGGAAGCCTATCTCTGTTTATGTTGATGATTGCGAATACGGTTCTGTTGGGACAAACAAACCCCACCGCACAATCTATTCCATATACTCAGAATTTTTCAACTTTTACAGGCTCAACTACAACTTATCCTGATGGATGGAGGGGATGGGATGTAGCGGGTTCTTTAAGTACGAGTTATGTAACCAGTGCTCCTTCTGCAGATCGTTCTTTGAGTGCATCAGGTAGTAATAATACTACAACAAGAGGCCTTTATGATATGAACGGTAAATTAGGTATTGCTTCCACGGGGTCAGCGCTCAGTACTGCTGTTCTTTCTTTGGTCACAACAGGTAAGACGAGTATAGTTTTTTCTTTCAAAGTTGGAACTCAATATTCAGTAGGAAGAATTAATGAAATAGCAGTTCAGTATAGAATTGGAACGAGTGGTACTTTTACAAATCTAGCAGGTTCTGCATATAGGAATATTGGTACTACAAATACAGGTACAGGTAACACCCCGATCGATGTGCAAACAGTTTCTGTGAATCTGCCCACCGGTCTAGAAAATCAAAGTGTTGTTCAGTTTAGATGGATGATTGCGGATGTTTCGGGTTCAGGTAATAGAAGTAATTTTTCCATAGACGACATAAGTGTTACGGCTTCAGCACCTACATCAGCTCCTGTGGTTACATCTGGAACTGGTTTTACAGGAACTGTAAATACAGCTATATCTAATTTTCAAATCGCAGCTTCTAACAGTCCGACAAGTTATGCCATAACAGCCGGAACTTTACCAAATGGTCTTGGTCTTAATACGACGACTGGTATTATATCTGGTACGCCTACTGTTGCGGGAACGGGAAATGTTTCGGTGACGGCGACCAATGGTATTGGAACCAGTAGCCCGGTATCTGTTAGTTATAATATTGCAAAAGCAAATCAGACAATCACTTTTGCCGCTTTGACTGCAAGATCCTATGGAGATGCCAATTTTACATTGAGCGCTTCATCAACATCTAATCTTACAGTTGCTTTTGCCAGTTCTAATACGGCTGTTGCCACTGTTTCTGGTAATACGGTTACAATTGTAGGTGTCGGAACAACTACAATAACAGCTTCTCAGGCTGGTGATGCTGTTTTCAATCCTGCCACCGATGTGCCAAGAACGCTGATCGTCAATCCTAGGGCGCTTACCATTACAGGGCTAACAGCTTCTAGCAAGGTCTACAATGCCTCCAATGCTGCTGTGGTAAATGGTACGCCTGTTCTGAACAATGTAATTGCTGCGGATGCAGCCGATGTTACACTGTCCGGTACGCCATCTTATACATTTGCCAATGCAAATGTTGGAACGAATAAAACAATTACAACATCAGGCTTTACTCTTACAGGCTCTAAGTCATCTAACTATAGCCTTACAGCACCATCATTATCAGCTTCTATCACGGCTAAGCCACTGACGGTAACTGGCGCTTCCGCACAAAACAAAACTTATGATGGGACTACAATTGCAGTCATCAATGGTGCTACTCTTGTTGGGGTAGAACCCACAGATACATCTGTAACACTTAATCCTAATGGTGTTTTTGCTACATCTAACGCGGGTACTGGGATAGCAGTTACGCTTTCTCTAACAGGTAATACGCTTGGGAACTATTCATTAACACAACCCGGACTAACTGCTGATATCTTAAAAGCAGCACAATCTATCATATTTGATGATGTACCGGTATTTGTAATGCCTGCAGGTTCTATAGATTTGAACGAATATGCTTATTCTACACAAGGTCTCAACCTTACATATGAGAGTTCTGACCCTTCGGTAGCGTATGTCACAGGTAGTACATTGACTCCGGTTGCGGCTGGAACTGTCACTATAAAAGCTTCTCAGGCAGGGGATAGTAACTATGATCCAGCTACTGATGTAGAAAAGATCGTAACAGTAATATCTACGCCGGTGGCTCTAGCGGCAAGTCCAATTACTTATACTTCTTTTAGTGCCAATTGGCTGGCTGTTCCTGGGGCAACTAGCTATGCCTTGGATGTATATAAAAAAGAAATAGGAATGGGTGATGTTGATGACTCTGTATATTGGGATTTCACATCAGCATCTGCTACAACCATCCCTGATGGAATTGCAACATCTGCCCTTACACAAGGTAACAATAATGGGACAACAACACTATTGAACGATACTTCTGCCTCTTCTGGCTACACAGGTGCTTCGGGTGGTAACAATGCTGGAGCTGCTGCAAGGACTGGAGCTTTGAACACTTCTACAAGTGCTTATTTCCAATTTTCAGTAACTCCGACGAATGGGAATTATACCCTTACGGGAATCAGTTTTGGGGCTAGGTCAACAGGTACTGGTCCTCAAAGCTATACCTTGAGGTCATCATTGGATGGTTATGTGTCTGATATTGCTTCAGGAACTATTAGTGGTACTTCATGGAATCTGAAGACTCACTCCGGACTATCCGTGGCGTCAACACAAGCAATAACGTTTAGAATATATGGATATGGAGGTAGTGGAAATGCTGCAGCAAATACAGCAAACTGGCGTATAGATGACCTTACTCTTAATGTTACAGTACCAACAACCACAACGGTTAAAAATTATGTTCTGGAAAATGAGGATGTAGGAAATATAACAACATATAACGTTGCCCATCTGGATCAAAATACAGAATATTTCTATGTTGTAAGAGCTGTAAACGGAACTGCCGTAACACCGGATTCCAATGAAATTGATGTAACTACCAATACTGGTATTGTATGGAACGGTACAGCATGGAGCAATGGTACAGGACCTACGGCTTCTGAAGATGCGGAAATTATCGGTGCCTATAATATCAATCAAAGCTTTGAGGTCAATAATCTTACTATTGTCGGGGATGGATCATTGGCGATACAAAATAATCAGGATGTAACCGTGCATGGGGATCTTGTTACATTTGCCGACAATAAGCTGGTTTTGGAAAATGATGCGAACCTTGTTCAGAAAAAGGCAGGTGCGGATACAAACCCTAATAACTTCTCTATTCTTGCGAAGAGATTTGCCTTATTACCAACTGCGGGATACACATTCTGGAGTTCTCCAGTATCAGGACAAAACCTGTACAGCTTCTCTGATGGATACGATCCTGCGGGTGGAGCAAGTGGTAACGGGACGCCATGGAACAGATTCTACGTCTATAACGAAGCGACTGACTATTTTGTGACGAAGATCACCAATGAGATAGAGCTTAACAGTACGTCAACTTTTGAAACAGGAAGAGGTTATGCCATCAAAGGAAAGAATACTTTTGGAAACACGATTCCTTACCCGACAACCACATTTAACTTTACCGGTAAGGTTAACAATGGTCAATTGTTCTCACAGGCGCTTAATAACTCTTGTACAGTAGAAGCAGGATGTGAAAAAGGCTATAACCTTGTGGGTAACCCTTATCCATCAAGTATAGACTTTGAAGCATTATACAATGCTAATAGTGAGAAAATCTTTGCAACAGCATACTTCTGGACCAATAATGATATCACTGCTACGCAGCAAGCTGGGACAAACTATACAGGAAACAATTACGCAATTTATAACCTGAGTGGTGGTACGGGAGCTGTAGACCCGGACCCTAATCAAGGAAACGGCTCAGAAATTCCAAACGGAATCATCAAGCTTGGGCAAGGTTTTATTGTAAAAGCAAAAGTTGCAGGTAAGGGCCAATCCTTAGAATTCAACAACAGTATGAGATTGGGTTACAATCCTGATGCTATTTTCTATAACAGCAAAAAAGCCGATAAAAACCGTTTCTGGTTGACGCTTACTTCACCTGCCAATGTAAGTAATACAATATTGGTGGCTTATATGCCGGAAGCGACTAATGATTTCGAGATCAATTATGATGGAGAATTGTTCGTCATTGGTTCTGATTCCTTCTATTCTATATTAGGAAGCAGGAAGTTGGCAATCCAAGGTAAAGCTGATTTCAATGTAGATGATAAGGTAACTTTAGGAAATGTGTATTCTAAAAATGGAGAGTACAAGATTTCTATCAAAGACAAAGATGGTATCTTCAAATCGGGTCAGAGCATTTATCTGAAAGATAAAGTACTTAACAAAATAGTCAACTTGTCGCAAGGAGATTATACCTTCCAAGGTGTGAAGGGTACAGATGCTACACGTTTCGAAATTGTCTACAAAGAAGATGCGGTCTTGGCAACAGATTCAGTTACAAAATCTAACTTCAATGTATATAAAGATGGAAATGATTATGTGGTGATTTCTTCCAACAAATTGGGTAGAGTAGATGTCTATGATACAGCAGGAAGATTGATGAGGTCTGTAAATACAAATGAAACTACCGTGAGAATAGATGCTTCTGCATTCTCTAACGGTGTCTATATCCTGAAAGCAGAAAACTCAGGAGATATGAAAACTAAAAAAGTGATCAAATAAGATTGTTTGGGCGCAAAGCCTCTATCAATTATTTTTTATAAAAGCATCTGGTTCATATAAACCAGATGCTTTTTTTATATGAGTCATCTAAGGTCAGGGAAAATCCTCCTAATAAAATAAAATGTGTTTTCCAACCGAACCTGATAATTACTTAGATATACCATTATTATGATGCAAAGCAAGAGATATCAAATATCCGTTGTACTATAAAACGTACTCGACTAGTGTACCAATTACACCCGATTGAGTGTGATAGACACACTCGGTGCTCACTAATGGCGCGTGCGATTTAGTCATGTTTGCTTTCCGGCGTGAATATATTATCGTACAGAAAAGCCAGGATCTTGTGTTGTGGTTCATTCTCCATCATAAGGTTTTTGTGGTGCTAAATTTAAATATCCATGATAGATTTACAAAATATTTTTTGCGAGATTATAAGTTGTGATCAAATAAAGAGCAGCAACGCATCAATGTTGAAAAAAAATGCAACTAAAAATGTCGATGCATAAACGATTGTGTGAGGTAAGAGCTTAATCGTCGATAAAAATAATTAGCTTTTTTACAAATGATTATAAAAAATAATTAATTTAGCGGGCTCATTTTAACTGATTTTAGGGTTTAAAAAATACATTAAAGCAATTGATGAGGTGAATTATTTTTAACGAAATACCTTTTAATAAAGGGTTTTGTTGGAATTTGTAAGAAAATAAATATAAACATAATATGAAAAAAAATTTATTGAATGACCAAGGCTTGGTTCATTTTGTAAAACGGTATCTGTTCTTTACCGTTTTGTTTTCGATGGTTAATACTTGGGGACAAGTGAGTATAACTTCTTTACCACAAACATATAATCAAGATTTTAATGGGTTAAGTACTACGGCAACAACATTTACGAATAATTCTACCTTAACTGGTTGGTATATCAGTTCCAGTACTTTGGCTGTATCGGATGGTAGTGCAAATGGTAATAGTTGCTATAATTATGGTACTAGTAGTGCTACGGATAGAAGTATTGGTGCTTTATCAACTTCTACGACCCATAATTTTGGGGTAAGAATTAAGAATAATTCTTCTGCTGCAATTGCTGCACTTGATATTGCCTTCAATGGTGAGCAATGGAGACAAAATGCGACAGCTCAAACACTTGTTTTCGAATATCAAACAAGTACTAGTGCTATTACAAGTTTGACAGCCGGGACATGGATAGCTGCACCGACTTTTGATTATACAGGTACAAATATTGGGACGGCAGGTCCTTTAGATGGAAATCTTCCAGCTAATAGAGCTGCAAAATCAGGGACTTTAACAGTAAGTATTCCCGCGGGCTCAGAAATATTTTTGAGATGGACTAAATCGGGAACTTCTAGTTCAGGGCTGGCAATTGATGATTTATCTATTACTGCAAGATCTGCTGGTATTACCTCTGCCAATTCAGGAAATTGGGCAGATGGTTCTACTTGGGTTGGGGGAGTTGCTCCAACATCTGCTCAAAATGTAATTATTGCAGCCGGCCATACGGTTACTCTAGCATCCGCAGTAACAAGAAATAGTGGAACAACAACAACTGTTACTGGAACATTGGCTGCTGCAGCTACATATACCAACAATGGTACGACTACTGTCAATGGAACTTTCCAGCTCAATGCTGGAGGGTATGCAGATGGTACGACTAATTTAACCTATGGTACGACTAGTACTTTGGCATTCAATCATTCACCTAATGGAGTTTATGGCGTTAATGGTGGTAGTTATTGGCCATCTACAAATGGACCCGTAAATGTTACTTTGAATGCTAATAGTCCTGTGAATTTAGGTTTTGCAAGAACTGTTACCGGGGTATTCGCAACTTCCGCAGCTTTAACTGGGGCGTCTAATCTTACTGTTAATGGGACCAATCAAATCAATAGCACATCGGCTTCTTTTGATTCAGCAGTTAATTATGGAGCTGCCTCTACATTAGTGTATAACTCTGGTTCAACCTTCAATAGAGGAAATGAATGGAATAATAATCCTAATAATGTTACGCTTCAAAATAGTACAACACTTAATTATCCTAATGGCTGGGGAAATATCACCAGAACCTTGAATGGTAATCTGACTGTAGGTTCAGGCTCTGCATTGTATATGGATTATGGAAGCCCGGGAACAGGCGTTGGTGCCTTAACAGTAAAAGGAAATGTATTGGGCAATGGAAATATCTCTTTGGGTAACCAGTCTGGTGGTGACCTTGTGATTGGAGGTAACTTTACCAATACGGCTACTTTTAATGCCAATGGAAGAAAGGTTACATTCAACGGGACTACTGCTCAATCTATTACTGGTGCTACGACTTTCGCTTATTTGGAATATAATAGCTCGGCTGGGAGTAATGTGCTTACCATCAATAATGATATAACTGTTAATAACGAACTTAGGTTTACGACGGGTCTTGTAAGTTTGGCATCAGGAGTTAATCTAAATATTGCTAATAATTCCTCAATAGTTTCTACGTCTGGTAATTTCAATAGTGCGAGTACAAGTGGAACGGTTAATTTCTTAGGGACGGCAAGTACTGCAGGGACTATTAATTTCTATCCTGCTGTAGCTCAAAGTCCTAGTAGTGTATTGGGAGTATCCTATTCTATAGGTTCAACGATTCAAAATACATTGACTCTGAATAGCAATAGCTATGTTACAAGTGCTCCAAAGTATGCTACTGGCTCTACCTTGATATATAACAATACGGGAACCTATGCAAGAGGTGTTGAGTGGGGTTCTGTAGGAACTACTTTCCCTGCAAATGGATATCCTCATCATGTAACGGTACAAAATGGAACAGCTCTTAATATAGAAACTGGATTAACCGGTACTTTGCGTGCTAATGGTAATCTTAATTTGGGTATTGCTGCAAGTGCGGGAAGTCTTAACATGCAGAATACAGGCAATGCTGTCGAAATAAAAGGCAATGTAAACCTTGGTAATACTACGGGGACATCTACTTTGACCTTGTCAACCAACGTTGGGGGCGATATTTCCGTTGGTGGGAATTGGGTGAGAAATACAACAAACGGTGTTTTGGTTAGTAATAATAGAGCGGTTGCTTTCAATGGCACATCTGCACAGGCACTTACTGGGACTACGACTTTTGATTATCTTACCATCAATAATTCTGCAGGGCTTACTTTGAACAACGCAGTGAGTGTGAACCAGACGCTTAATCTGACATCTGGGAAAATCACTCTAGGTGCCAATGATCTTACTATTGCTGCTAGTGGTAGTATCTCTGGAGGGACAACATCCAATTATATTGTAACTAACAGTACGGGAGCTTTGAAATGGTTAGCAGTTGGTAATGCTGACAAAACTTTCCCTGTTGGTAAAGATACTACATATTACGCACCTTTGACTATTAGAAATACAACGGGAACAGCAGATATGTCCGTTAGGGTAAATGGTTCAATTACTAATGCTGTGTATAATGCTAGTAATGTTGTTACGCAAGAATGGTTGGTGAATTCTTCTTCTGCTACTACAGCTACCATTACACCGGTGTGGGCTGGCGCAAAACAAGGCTCAATTGTAAATCCGGGACCTGGAGAGCTTGGTAACTATGTTAGTTCTTATACTGTTTATCCAACTACTTTGGTTGCTACGCCTCAAAACCAGACAACGGCTACTGGTGTTGCTGTCTCTAGTGGTAATAATTATATTGTTGTTGGTTCTACAGGTGCTGTATATGTGGCGCCACCAGCTAACGATACTTGTAGTAATGCTGCTACTTTGATTGTAAACAATCCTGTTACTCACGGAACATTAAATGGTGCAACTAAGACAGGGTCAAGTACCTATCCTGATGTTTTCTATAAATTCACACCAAGCGTTACAGGAACTTATACCGTAACAATCAATAATTTCAGTGCAGGAGATAGGGATCTTTATATTTATACTTCTTGCCCGTCAGCTGTGCCTGGTACTGTAGTTAGTGGGTATTCCGGAACTACTACTTCTACGACATCAGAGACGGTTACTAATACATTTACAAGTGGTACAACTTATTATATAGCGGTTTACGATTATCAAACGGCAAAAGGAACTTTTGATATTCGTGTCACTGCTAATCCAATTATTACTGCTAACCCTACATCCATAGCTTTTGGAACAGTTAATTTGGGTTCTGTTGTTAGTAGTAGTTTTAATTTGACGGCTGATTTGTTGACAGTCGATTCTACTTCGGCAAATAACAAAATTACAATAACAGCACCTACGGGGTATAAAGTGTCATTAAATAACACGACTTGGTTTGCGGCTGTAGATGTGCCATATACAACAAGTTCTTTATCCTCTACACCAATTTATGTAATAATTGATGAAACTGTGGCTTGTGGGATTACTTCTGGTAATGTGACATTTGCAACGGCTAATTTAATTACTTCACCTACTGTAGCAGTTACTGCTGATTTATTTATTCCGGTATCTACAACCTCTGCGGGAACAGATATTACTGCTACAACATTTGCGGCTAATTGGTCACAAGTGAATGGAGTGAGTGGTTATGAGTTGGATGTTTATACTTTAACGACGGGTATTGCAACACTTACAAACGGTTTTGATGCAGGAACGACCGCTCCAAGTGGTTGGGCGTACACGGGTATTGGTAGTACTTATACTTCTGCTACAAATTATGGACAATCTTCTCCTTCAGTAAGTTTTGATACAACTACAGATAAAATTTTAACTCCGGTACTTTCAGGAAGTGCTACTGAATTGAAGTTTTGGATCAAGGGGCAAGGTACGGCAGCATCAAGCGATTTTAGAATAAGAGGTTGGGATTCTGTGAATTCGCAATGGGTGGTGATACAAAATATTACGAATTCTATACCTACTACAGGAACGACGATTACATATAATGCATCAACCACGCCTGCACTGCCTGCAAATATTACACAATTCGAGTTTTATTATAATTTGAAAACTTCTGGGAATGTAGCTTTAGATGATATTAATATTGCTTATAATTCAATTGTAGAGCATCCTGTATCTGGATATTATCCAAAATCAATTGTAGGGGCATCTACTGTTTCTCAGCTTGTTTCTGGACTTACGCCAAATACAACTTATTATTACAGGGTGAATGCAGTTTCAGGTTCTTGTAAATCTTCTGATTCTAATGTGCAGACTGTCTTAACAAATAATACTGTTATTTGGACTAATAATGCATGGACAAATGGCGCAGGCCCAACTTCTACATTAGATGCCATCGTTAGAGATGCATATTCAACTTCGGCATCAGGAAATATTACTGCAAAAGACCTTACTGTAGAAAATACAGGCAGTGTAACTATTGGCAATAGTACCTCTGTAAAAGTAGAAGGAACGCTTGTAATTAACAATAATGTTGCGAAAGACAATTTTGTGATTCAGACTGGAGGTAACCTTTTACAGACAAGTACCGCTGCAAATAATACCAACGGAATTATCCAGGCTCAACGCTCAGTGACAGGTATCAATAATGACCTTAATACAGCTATGGATTATGTGTATTGGAGTTCGCCAGTAAGTGGACAGATAACGACGGGTTCAACTGGATTCTCTCCGGGAACGCCAGCTAACAGATTCTATGAATATAATGAGAGCAAGGATACTTTCAAGGCAACAACAGATGGTACATTTACAGCAGGTAAAGGTTATGCTGTAAGAGCAGAAACAGGTTTGAATCCTGATACGAACGCTAATTATATAGATGGTTATTCTAAGACTTACAAATTCAATGGAGTACCAAATAATGGAGATATCAGTGTTGATCTTGCACGTACAAATGTAACGGGTACAACTGGATTAGGATTTAATCTTGTTGGTAATCCTTATCCGTCCAACATGGACTTCAGGGAGTTATATGCTGCCAATAGTAGTGCGATATACAACACGGCGTATTTCTGGACCAATAATGTCTTTGTAAAGACACAGGCAGGTACAAATTATGCTCAAAACAATTATGCGGTATATAATGGTACCGGAGGTAATGCGGCTACACAAGCGGCAGAAGGTTCTGGAGATACCACTGTTCCGGATGGTTTGGTAAGCGTAGGGCAAGGGTTCATTGTACAGGCAAAAAACCAAGGAACATCCAGCTTGAGTTTTAAGAACAGTTATTCTGCAGGGCATGATCTGAGGGTATCTAATAATGCTCATTTCTTTCAAAAGCAATCTGACTCGAAAAACCGTTTTTGGATTAAGCTAGTATCACCAACAAATCTTATCAATACGCAATTGATCGGATATGTTTCGGGAGCTAGCAATGATTTTGAGCAAGATTACGATACTGAAGCTTTGTCTACAAGTTCTGATGTATTTTATTCGGTTTTAGGAAGTAAGCAATTATTGATTCAAGGACGTTCTGAGAATTTCAATTCAAACGATGTGATTCCAGTTGGGGCTAACTTTTTCCAAAGCGGAACATATAAAATAGGATTAGACAAAGCAGAGGGTATTTTCGAGAACGGGCAGAGAGTTTATCTTAAAGATAAATTACTTAACAAGACTGTAGATCTGTCACAAGGGGATTATAGTTTCACTGCCAGCAAAGGTCTAGATAATTCAAGATTCGAAATTGTTTATAAAGATAATAGTGTTTTGGGTGTTGATGGATTGTCAAAATCAGAATTTCTGGTCTATAAAGATGCGGGAGAATATGTCATCAGATCAACTAAAAAGCTTGGAAAAGTTGAAGTTTATGATGCGACAGGAAGAATGTTAAAAAGTTTTAATTCTACAGAAAATATCATGAGAATTGATATAAGTGATGTTTCTAATGGAATTTATATTGTTAAAGTTGAAAACTCTGGAGATACAAAAACGAAAAAAATAATAAAGTAGTTATTGTTTTATTCAAAATTGAAGGTCAAAACATTTGTTTTGTCCCTTTTTTATTTTAAGATTAAAAAATAAATTTTAATGTTTTAATTATTGTTTGTTAATTTTATTTTTATGATGCTTGTCTTTTTGAATTGTAAATATTATAGCATTTAAAGATGTTTTGTGTATCGTGTTGTATTTTTGTAAGGGTATTTTTTAATTTAATTTTAATTAAATGATTGTTTGATTATATTTTATTGATTTGTAATTATTAATATTTTTTATTTAAAAATAATTTAATTGTTAATTAAATTCAAAAAAAATTATATTTTTGCTTGTTGATATTATTCTTTTCGTTAAGAATTTCACGGAATTATAAACACATATCCAATTTATATGATGGAAAAATTTACTCGAGTTACAGAGAGAGCATTTTCATGCTTTTTGAATTTTAAAATGACTTTGGTTTTCTTATTTGCTTTCTTATCTTCTATAGGCATGATGGGGCAAGTAAGCGTTGTTGCTTCGACAGGAACAACTTCTGGGTCATATTCGACTGTCAATGCTGCTTTTACGAATATTAACAATGGTACCCACAAAGGCATTATTACAATTACTGTTACGGCAAACACTACAGAACCGGCAACGCCTGTCCAGCTTTTGGCCAGTGGCACAGGTTCTTCTTCTTACACAGGTATCACAATAAAACCAGGGAGTGCTGGCATAGTAATGAGCGGTTCTGCTGCCTCGGGGAGAGGTATTTTAGAGTTGGTTGGTGCAGATAATGTGACCATAGATGGAAGTTCTAATGGAACAAGCTCAAAAGATCTTACAATACAAAGAGCTACATCAACCACAACTTATCAATCGGTGATAAGAGTTTCTTCTAATTCTACATCGGGAGCAAATGGTGCAGATAATATTACCATTAAGAACTGTAATATTATTGGGTCTCGTAGCAGTGCATCGGAATCAAATGGATATAGTTTTGGGATTGTCTTTGTGGATGGTACAGCAGCTATGGCTACTTCCACACCAACAGGTAACTATTCAAGTTTAAATACAATCATTCAGAATAATACCATAACGAGAGTTTGGAACGCAATCTATGCAGCAGGAGCTAGTGCAACATATCCGAATACTGGATTGCAGATTGTTGGAAATATTATTGGAAGTGCTACCTCTGCTAATAATATAGGGTTGAGGGGGATATTCTTATCCTATACAGCAGCATCAAGTGGAGGGGCTATTATTGAAGGTAATGACATAAGAGTGGGAGATTATACATCTGGAGGTGGGTACTCCTCTACTATTGCAGGTATTGAAGTTGGAACTTCTAATTACGGATTCATTATTAGAAAAAATAATATTCATGATATTAACCAGCCCTCGACCAATGGATGGGGAGCACATGGTATTTATGTTACCGGATCAACTAATAATACTTCTTCAACAATAGAAAATAATTTTATCAGAGATGTTAAAATGTATATCTATCAAACGTCGTCATCAAGTATTTATGTTCCTGCGGGAGTTTTCTTTAATGCTGGAGTAACAGGAGTGAATTTCAATCACAATACTATTGTTATGAATACACAATTAGCCACTTCTACTGTGTATTCTTCTTTTTGTATCAATGTGGTTGCGGCTGGAGTTCGTTTTAATACTTTTTACAATAATATTTTAGTTAACAATCATACTTCAACGGCTGCTTATGGTTTTTATACGGCCTCGACGGCTAATATTTCTGGAGGGTCTGTTAATAATAACAATTATTATGTTCCAGGAGGTAATGTAGGGTATTACAATAGTGCTAATCAAACCTTTGCAAGCTGGAAAACCAGTACAGGAAAGGATGCTGCAGCTCAAAATGCTAACCCACCTTTTGTTTCTTCAACTGATCTACATCTCAACACGTCGGGGGCTACAATATCAAGCTTTGAACAGCAAGGCTCCGCTAGTGCCGGAGTAACAACAGATATAGATGGGGATGTTCGTCCAAACGCAGGAACGACCAATCCTGATATTGGAGCAGATGAGGTTGTGGTATTGGTGTGTAGTAAACCAACATCTCTGGCAGGAACTGTTACGCCAACAGTTACAGGGTCAACAACAATTTCAGGTAGTTTCACTGCTGCGGGTTCACCTGTTCCTTATGGATATGTGGTTGTAAGGTCCACTTCCAATACTTTGCCAACTCTAACTGATGGAACCACCTATACAGTGGGGGCAAACAATACCATTGCGACAAATGGCTATGTGGAATATATTGGTACATCAGCTGGAAGTTGGACATCAACAGGTCTTTCTAATAATACACAGTATTACTATTATGTATTTTCTTACAATGCTGTAACTTGTTCCAGTGGTCCAAAATATTCTGCCAGTGCAACTACTGCTAGCGCAACTACGCTGGCTTGTCCAACATTCAGCTCTGTCATTTCTATTGGAGGTTCTACCACTACTCCGGGTAGTGTTTATCCAACACTTACAGCAGCGATAGCGGATTTATCCGGATGTGGTATTACTCAACCTACAGTTCTGTCACTTAATTCAAGTTATAATTCATCTTCGGAAACTTTTCCTATTCTGATTCCAAGCATAGCAGGTTCCAGCACGACCAACACTATTACAATAAAACCTGCTTCCGGGGTAACAGCATCAATTACAGGGTCTCTTGCCTCTGGTCCATTAATTACAATAAATGGAGCAAGTAATATTATCATTGATGGAAGTAATACGGTTGGCGGAACTACAAAAAATCTGACCATCAGCAATACTTCTACTACTAGCCCTAATGTTGTTTTAATTGGTTCGCCCAATACTACTCCGGTTAGTAATGTCACTGTTAAAAATACAATTTTAACAAATGGTGCTAATACGGCTTCTGCTATATTGATTTCATCATCAGCTGTTGCTGGTGATCCAGGATATTTTAATAATGTTACAATAAAGAATAATACAATTAATAAGGCTTATATTGGAGTTTATGTGAGTGGTAATACTGTTGCTAATAACGGGGACGGTTTATTGATTGATTCGAATACACTGAATTCGTCAGGAACAAATTCTATTAGATTGATAGGGGTTTATGTACAAGGTGTGGACGGGAATTCTACGATTAGTAACAACTTAATAGGGAATATGTCCAATGCAAATAGCGAAACAATCAATGGAATCTGGCTAGCGACAGGAGTCAATAAAGCTAATGTTTCAGGAAATACTATTTCAGGAATTGCAAGTACGGTAAGTGGAACAAATTCTGTTATGGGTATTTTTGTGACCACTGGAGCCGGTACAAGTTTTGTGAATATAAATAATAATAATATATCATCTATTTCATCTGTTGGGACGACTTATGTAGATACGGTTTCCGGAATATATGTTTCAGGAGCAACTCCTAACGTGAATATTTATTCGAATTCAGTTTCAAACGTAAAAAATACATCTACTACAGCGTATACATCATCAGGTATATTGCTGGGGTCGTCATCAACATCATCTAATATTAGTGTATATAACAATATGATGTGGGATGTGGCAGCATACGGAAGTTCTACGGCTTGGCGTAATGGTTTTGGTATTACCGTTATTGATGGAGCTGGTTACAAGCTTTATTTCAATTCAGTAAATATGGCTACAAATCAAACCACGGCAGGTATTTCTGCTGCAATGTATGTCGATAATGGTATTTCTACTGCGGGAGGCTTAGATATTAGAAATAATATTTTCAATAATGCCCAGACAACAGGTACTAGATATGCTTTTTATTCTGCGGCAGCCAATACGGTTTACGGAAATATAGATTATAATGACTATTATTCAACTGGCTCTGTTGGATATTTGTCAAGTGCTCGTGCAACTCTTGCAAACTGGCAAACAGCTACGGGGAAAGATGCTAATTCTTTAAATGTCCTGCCTGTATTTATGTCTGCTTCCAATTTACATCTTAACAGTTGTACTGTTTTGGAATCTGCGGGAACGCCAATTTCAGAAATAACATCTGATATTGATGGTGAATCAAGAAGTGCCTCCAAACCAGATTTGGGCGCAGATGAATTTAACGGGACTGTTCCGCCAACAATTGCAAGTGTTGTTAATGGTTCCAATTGTGGTACAGGAACGGTGGTTTTGACAGCTAACGGCGCTTCTGTTGGTTCGGCAATTACTGGTTACAATTGGTATTCTGCGAGTTCAGGTGGTACCCTTATAGGTAATTCCTCGACAAGTTCTTGGACTACACCGTCAATCAGTTCAACTACAAATTATTATGTTGTAGCTGTAGTTGGTACTTGTGAGTCAACTACAAGAACGTTGGTTACCGCAACAATTAACCCTTCCCCAACGGATATTACTGCTATAGCGGAAACTCAAAAATCATCTACTACAATTACATCCGCATGCGATGTAGATTATGTAGAGCTTAATTCTAATGGAGGAGTTGTAGCGGGAATTACTTCCACTGTAAATTCAGGGACAGTAAATCTGGCTATTCCAGATAATAATTTAGCAACAGGAGTACTACAAACTCTCTCAGTCAGCGGTATTTCTGCAAATGCCACAATAACCAAAGTAGAGGTAAAACTTAATATAGCTCATACATATGATTCTGATCTTAGGATTAATTTGGAAGCACCTAATGGCAAAATAGTGAATTTGGTAAACCAAGCTGGATCTTCTGGTGCTAATTTTACTAATACTATTGTTACATCTGATACTACGTCACCGGCATTTTCAACTGGTACAGCTCCTCTGACTGGTACATTTAGGGCAGATTTAGCTTCACAGGCGACTATCGGGACTACGCCAGCTGTCAATTCTACTCTTTTTTCTGATTTATTTACAACACCAAATGGTTCTTGGAAGGTACGAGTCTATGATGATGCTAATCTAGATACAGGAACTTTAGTGGATTGTTCAATCACATTGACCTACTCAGCCCCACAAGTGACATGGTCGCCGGCTACAGGTCTTTATACAGATACGGCACTTACGACTCCGTATAATGGGACAGACTATTTATCAACAGTTTATGCGGCACCAACTACCGCTACGGTTTATACGGCTAAAGCTAAAATTGGAACTTGCGAAAAATCTAATGTTACCTCTTCTATTGTAAGAACAAGAAATGAATATGTAGGAGCGGGTACGGATTGGGCAACTGCTTCCAACTGGTTCCCAAATGCAGTTCCGGATGCAAACAAATGTGCGAATATACCTTCTGGTAAAACAGTTGTGGTTTCAAACGATGCTTTGGCAAAATCCATCAAAATCGCCAGTACAGGAAAACTGACAATAAATTCTGGCAAATCACTAACCGTGACAGATGGAATTGATATTTCGAATAATGTTACCAATGATAATCTTGTTTTGGAAAGTGATGCATCTCTCTTGCAGATCAACAATGTTGCGAATACTGGTAATATCTATGCTAAGCGTGATGTGAAGATGCGTAAAATGGATTATACATTCTGGAGTTCACCTGTTACTGGTCAACCGCTTAGGAATACTGGAGGAACCACTAATCCAAATACTTATAATACAGGGGGGTTCTCGGAAGGAACGCCTAATAATAGAATATACTATTATGATGAGCCGACCGATTATTTCAAAATGACGACAGATGTCAATTTTGTGCCAGGTAAAGGCTATGCCATTCGAGGAAAGGATAGCTATCTTCCGGACGGGGATATTGTATCAGATACATCGCTTAAATTTATTGGAGTTCCCAACAATGGAAACAGTCTGTCTGTGGGAATTCAAAAATCTAAGAACGGAGGGACTATTGGTAGTCCGATTGAACATGGTTATAACTTGATAGGAAATCCATATCCTTCAAATCTTGATTTTATCTCTTTCTATAATTTTGATCAGGGAGGAGGTGTATACAATAGAAGTAATATCTATGGCAAAGCTTGGTTCTGGACTAATACAAGCCCTGTTCAGACTCAAACCGGGTCTAGTTATTCAGGAAGTAATTATGCCGTACTTTCATTAGCTGGAGCTGTAGCAGCTACAGGCGTAGATAATGGTAATACGACAGGTAGCCCGACGCCTACACAATATATAAAAGTTGGACAAGGTTTTATAGTGCAGATGCGAGGTACTGCGCCAACGGGTTCTACACCTAATACTGCAACTCTAAAATTTGATAACAGTATGAGAAGCAATGCAGCGGGCGTTTTCTATAATAACAACAAGTCCGGTTCACCCGAGAACCGTTATTGGCTGAAGTTGATTTCTCCGGAAAACGTTTCCAATATGATATTAATAGCTCATATGGCAGATGCGACCAATAATTATGATGCGGATTATGATGCAGATCTTCTGACAATAGGTGATGATTCATTCTATTCCAAACTGAGTGCACAAAAATTGCAAATCCAGGCAAGAGCGGTTTTTGATAATCAGGATGTTATTCCGTTGGGTACAAAATATTCTATGAATGGAAATTACAAGATTGTTTTGTCGGGTAAAGAAGGGATTTTCAGCTCAACACAGAAGATATATCTTCACGATAAACTTTTGAATACTTATATAGATCTGGCTAGTGATGATTATTCGTTTGTCGCAAATAAGGGCTTGGATGAAACTAGATTCGAGCTGGTTTATAAGAATCAAGAAGTTCTTGGTGTCGGCTCTTCTAGCAAATCAGACTTTGTAGTGTATAAGGATGGAGCTTTTTATGTGGTCAATTCTTCTAAAAAATTAGGAAAAATAGAAATGTATGATACGTCAGGTAGATTGATAAAAAGTTTAAGCACTACGGAAACTACTATGAGAATTGATATGAATGATGTTGCCAGTGGGGTTTATGTCCTGAAAGTAGAAAATTCTGGAGCAACAAAAACACATAAAATCATTAAATAATTTGAATATAATTTAGATATTAATATTAATTAATATAGAGATGATTATAAAATTTTAAGATTTTTTTATATATTTACAACCTGAAAAATGTATCTTTTTTTTAATTGCAAATGAAAAAATATTTAGCTTTAATATACCTGTCCCTGAGTGTTATGTCTTTGGCTCAATTTAAAGACAATGTGTTTAATCAGGAACAATCCAAAGTCGAGACTCAACCTTCTCGGAATTTGAATGCAGCTGCTCAAGGCGAGTCGGTTCAACCTTTTGATTCTAATACGGGTGCGTCTGATACACCAACTGAATCATTAGGTCCGGGTAATCCGGGAGAACCAGTTCCAATTGATGGGTATGTGCCTTTATTGTTGATTGGTAGTTTAGGATTAATGGTTTACTATCATAGGAGAAACAAAAGAATCAATATTTAGATAATTTAAATCCGGAATTCATGAATTTCGGATTTGTTTTGTTTGAAAGAGTAAGTGATTGAACTCTGTTTTTAAAAGTACTTGGCTTTTCTATGGGTAATGATGTTAATGGTTATTTGTTAATTAAACGCATTTTTGATATTGTTTTTTCTTTATCGGCACTTTGTTTCTTTGGTTGGATAATTATTATTTGTTTTTTACTCTCTTCCATAGATACATTTTCAAATGGTTTTTTTCTTCAGAAACGGATTGGGCAATATGGTAGGGTCTTCACTATTTTTAAACTGAAAACAATTCATCCCAAAACCGGAAACATATCTCAAATAGGACATTTTCTTAGAAAGTATAAAATTGATGAATTACCCCAACTTCTAAATGTGCTGTTAGGTAATATGAGTTTTGTGGGACCTAGACCAGATGTTGCAGGATATTATGATGTACTGGAAGGGGAAAATAGAAAAATTTTAGATTTAAAACCAGGAATCACAAGTCTTGCGAGCATAAAATATGCTGATGAGGAGTCCTTGTTGTCAAATCAAGATAATCCATTAAAATACAATGACGAAATAATTTTTCCTGATAAGGTCAAAATGAATCTTGATTATTATTATAAAAGGTCTTTTGGATTGGATATCAAGATTATAATGAAGACATTCATTAAAGTTTAGTTTGTTTTTATTAATAAAGAAAAAATAATTACAGTCTCTTGGATAGAAAAGTAATATAGCACCTTATTTTTAAATAATACTTAATATTCTAAAAATGTTAAATTATATTAAAAATTAAATGTTTTTTTGTGCTAACTTTGCCAAGGTTTAGTAAATCTTTTAAGATTTGAACTTAAGGGAATTATATAAACAATGTTACAATTATATAATAAATAATACTAGTGGAGTCTAAAATTTGGCTTTCATCTCCTCATATGGGTGGAGGAGAAATGGGATATATTCAAGAAGCATTTGAGCATAATTGGGTAGCACCATTGGGTAAAAACGTTGATGAGTTTGAGATTGCTATAGAAAAATTTATTGGTAACAATAAATATGTTGGTGCTCTTAGTTCTGGTACAGCAGCTTTACATTTGGCGTTGGTACAATTAGGTGTTGGTTTTGATGATGAGGTTATTTGTCAGTCTTTTACATTTTCTGCATCCGCAAATCCTATCAAATACCTAGGTGCTTTACCTGTTTTTGTAGATTCTGATAAAAATAATTGGAATATGTCGCCAATATATTTAGAAGAGGCTATACAAGATAGAATTGAAAAAGGTAAAAAACCGAAGGCGGTAATCGTTGTTCATCTTTATGGAATGCCAGCATTGATGGATGAGATCTTGGAAATTTGTAATAAATATGAAATTCCATTGGTTGAAGATAGTGCCGAGTCTTTAGGGTCTAGCTATAAAGGCAGAATGTGTGGGACTTTTGGAGAGTTTGCTATTTTATCTTTTAATGGTAATAAAATAATTACCACATCGGGAGGAGGAGCATTGGTTGCCAATACAAAAGAACAAAAGAATAAAACTATTTTTTTGTCAACACAAGCAAGAGATAATGCGCCACATTACCAACATTCGGAGATAGGATATAATTACAGGCTTAGTAATATCTCTGCTGGAATTGGAAGAGGACAAATGGAGGTTTTGTCTGAGAGAGTAAACCAAAGGAGAGCTAATCATGAATTTTATAGAGACCTTTTTTCCAATATAGAGGCCGTTACTGTTTTCTCAGAAGCTGATTCGGATTTCTATTCCAATTACTGGCTTACTACTATTACTTTAGATAAGGACTTGACAGCTAAGACCAATCATGATTTGATGGATGCTTTTGCTGAAAAGAATATAGAAACACGCCCATTGTGGAAACCGATGCATCTCCAGCCAGTTTTTAAAGATTGCCCGTATTACGGAGTAAAAACTGCGGAAGATCTGTTTGACAGAGGACTATGTCTGCCCTCTGGTTCTAATTTGACAACTGATGATAAAAAAAGAATAAAAGATGTAATAAATAATTTTCAATTTTAAAATAATTTACCAAACAGAATGGAAAAGGTCAAAGATCTTAAAAAATTTTCGCTTAATGACAATGTGTTGGATCTCATAGATTTGAAATTTTTGCCAAGATGGGTTATTTTATTTATTGATATATTAATCATACTTGTTTCTCTTTTTATATCCCATCTTCTAATAATGGGATTGGAGGTAAAGCATTATCGAGCTTTTCCTTTGCGGTATGTATTTTTATTTATTTTATCAACCAATGTTTTGTATATGTATATATTCAAGACATATTTGGGAGTTATAAGACATTCTACGTTTGTTGATCTTTTCAAATTATTTTTTGCAAATCTATGTTGTGTTCTAACAATAGTAATTGTAAATTATACTTATTATCTCAGCTCTAATGAAAAAGCTGTACTCATACCTTTTCTAGGATTTTATTTTGCTCTTTCTTCTGTTTTCCTATTTGTTTTTAGACTTTGTGTAAAAGGTTTTTTTAATGTAATTAAAGAAAACAAAAGAAGCGCAAGCAGAAAAAAGATCTATATTTTGGGAGATGATGATACATCTGTAGCCATTGCTCAAGTGATTCTTTCCAACCCCAATCTACCTTTTGACATCAAAGGTTTTATATCCTATAATGATAGAAGGGTAAGTATAAAGCTGTTGGATAAAAATATTGTCACTAAAGCTAATTTTATCAACAACCTCAATGCAGGTAAAAAAGAAGTAGATGGGGTATTGGTCATCAAAGAGGCTTTGCAAAAAGAAGAGCTGGACTTTTGGGTGAATTTACTACTAGAGCACAATGTTAAGATTTACAAAGCTCCGAGTTTACAAAAATTACGAGGAAAAGAGACAATTAGCCAAATCAAAACGATACAGATAGAAGACCTTTTGAATAGGAAACCAATTAAATTGGACAATATAGAGGTTAAAAAAAGACATTTTCAAAAAACGGTTTTAGTTACTGGCGGTGCAGGTTCTATCGGACGTGAAATTGTAAGGCAGGTTGCCTTGCTGGAGCCGATGCAGATTGTTATCTTAGACCAGTCCGAAACACCACTTTATGATACCGAACTGGAGATGAAGGAAACATACCCTCATATCAACTTCAAATTCATTTTGGCAGATATTTCCAATATTACTCGTTTGGAGCCATTGTTCAGTAAGTATAATTTTTCCATGGTCTATCACGCAGCTGCATACAAGCATGTTCCTTTGGTAGAAGATAATCCTCATGAAGCCGTACTTGTGAATGTATTGGGTACAAAAAATCTCGCATTGCTCTCCTATAAATATAAAGTGAACCGTTTTGTAATGGTCTCTACAGACAAAGCTGTTAATCCTACAAATGTAATGGGAGCCTCTAAAAGAGTTGCCGAACTTTTTGTACAATCATTACAAAATTTGGAAGGAAATACAACCAAATTCATCACAACCCGATTCGGAAATGTATTAGGTTCCAATGGATCGGTCATACCACATTTCAGGAAACAAATAGAAAAAGGAGGTCCCGTTACAATCACTCATCCAGACATTGTAAGATATTTTATGACAATAGCTGAAGCATGTGAACTGGTGTTGAATGCTGGAACAATGGGTGCTGGTGGGGAAATCTATGTTTTTGACATGGGAGACCCGGTTAAAATTCTTGAATTGGCCAAAAGAATGATAAAACTTTCAGGTTTTGAACCGGATATTGACATAAAGATCATTTATACAGGATTAAGACCAGGAGAAAAATTATACGAAGAACTCTTAAGTGATAATGCTCGCACCTTGCCAACTTCTCATGAGAAAATCATGATATCCAAAGATCCGTCTATGTTTTTCGAGGAAATTGATGAGTTGACAGAGCTTGTAATCGAATATTCTAAAAAAGAAGAGAAGCAAGAAATAGTTAGGGTCTTAAAATCTATTGTAAAAGAATTTAAAAGCAATAATTCTATCTACGAATCGTTAGATAAATAAGTTTGCCTATATTTGCAGACTTATAATAAAAATTATCTTTAAATAATATTATGAAGAAGTATTTACTATCTGTTTGGTTTCCTTTGTTACTCCTCGTGGTATCTTGTAAACCGAAAAAAGATATTGATTATATGCAAAATATAGAAGAGATAGCGATAAAAACTTCTACTCAGGGATATAATTCTACAATACAACCTGGTGACCAATTGCTCATATCTGTTCTGGCTAAAGATAATGAAGTAGCAAAACCTTTCAATCAGAATTATTACTCTACTGATATGTCTCAGCTCTCTACTATGCCAACACGTAATACCACAACCGATCCAACCTATTTGGTAGATAGCAATGGTAATATCGATTTTCCTGTTCTGGGAACTTTGAGCACAAAGAATTTTACAGTAGAACAGTTCAGAGCGGAGCTTAAAGAGAAAATTTCAAAATATATCGTAAATCCTACGGTCAATATCAAAACCACTAATTTTAAAGTAACAGTTCTGGGAGAGGTCAGTAGAACCGGGATTATTCCCATTCCAGATGGTCAACCTACAACACTCTTAAATGTAATTGGGATGGCTGGTGATCTTACAATCTATGGAAAACGTGAGAATGTTCTATTGATAAGAAACTTGGATGGTGTTACATCAAAGCATTATATTAATCTAACAGATGCGGAATTTATCAATTCTCCATATTACTATGTTAAACAGAATGATGTAATCTATGTTTCCCCTAATAAAGCTAGAAAGAGTTCAGCCAATTATGGGCCATCGACCACCATTTGGATTTCTATTGCTTCCGTAGTTTTGGGAGTTCTGGCACTTATCGTCAGATAAGATCTTGTAAGATTTTTGATGAAATTAAAAATTTATTAAAAATAATTTATAATAAATTGAGGCTCAATATCACGTCAGTTTTTTTATTTATAATAAATAAGATTTTATATCTTTAGAAAAGTATAGATAGGTATCACCAAAAAATTTTCTTATCATAGACAGCGTTTGCTGGAAAATAATAATTTTTTAGTCATTGTTTACGAAAATAAATTATGACGACCACGAATAACAGTTAACTAGAAATGAGTAACGAACAAAACAAAGAAGAGGTAATTAATTTAAAGGATTTAATAAAGCCATATGTTAAAAAATGGTATTGGTTTCTATTCAGTGTTCTGGCAGCAATAGTTCTGGCTGTTATTTATATTAAAATAACTGTTCCAATATATAAAGTACAGTCTTCTGTATTTATAAAAGATGCCAAAAAAATGTCAACAGCTTCCGGAGATTTGGGTGTTTTGTCAGGTTTGGGAGGCTTCGCAGGAATGGGAACTAACAGTATCGAGAATGAGGTAGAGATATTCAAATCAAAAAAGATCATAGAAGATGTTGTGAAAGAGCAAAAATTCAAAACCTCTGTTTTTTCTAGAGAATTTTTCTATGATGTTGAACTTTTTAATGATACCAATCCTATCAATATCTTTGTTGTTAACGAAAAACAATACGAAGAACTACCTAAAAAACCAATTGATATCAAAATAGACGGAGATAAGATTACTTTGGATTCTAAAGAGTTCAAAAAACCGATCAATACAGCTTTTGGTAAACTCATCAGCTTGCCATACGCCAACTTTATCATTACCAAAAATCCAAACTTCAAAAGAAAGAAAGTTAAAAAATTGGATCTTAATGATTTATATTTTACTTATACAGATTTAGGAACTATTGTAGATAACTATCAAAAATCTTTAGATGTAGATTTGTTGGATAAAGATGCGACAGTGATAGCATTAAGTATCAACGAAGCAAACCAGGACAAAGCAAAAGACTTTCTCAACGGTCTCAGTAGAATCTATAATGATTATGCTATCACGGATAAAAATATAGAATCTAAAAAAACCAAGGATTTTATTGACGAAAGGATTAAAATAATATCGGATGAGTTGGGTTCAGTAGAAACAGAGAAAGAACAATTCAAAATCGATAATGACATTATAGATATTCCATCAGAAGCAAAAATCAATCTGCAGATTTCTAATGAAACTCGTAGAAAAGTTTTGGAGTTAGATACGCAGATAGAATTAGGTAAAATGCTTTTGGGTTATATCAATTCACAGACAAATAGCTATCATGTTTTACCAACCAATATTGGTTTAGATAATCCTGCAGCAACGTCCAATGTTTCGGCGTACAACAAATTGGTGATAGATAGAAGCAGAATGTTGGAAAATGCAACGCTTGAAAATCCTCTTGTAGTTGAAAATACAAAAGATCTGAATTCTATAAAAAATGCGCTTAAAGAAAGCCTTACAAGAGCGAATATCACGATGCAGGCTACCAAAGAACAAATTCAAGGAGAAAACTCTTACAGTAACAATCAGATACAAAAAGTACCAAGACAGGAAAGATTGTTCCGTAGCATAGAAAGACAACAACAGATTAAGGAAAACCTTTACCTTCTTTTATTACAAAAAAGAGAAGAAGCCGCCATTTCTATGGCAATGACAGGTAACAAAGCAAGGGTTGTAGATTATGCTTACTCTTCTAAGAAACCTGTTTCGCCTAAAAAACTGGTTGTTCTGTTAGGTGCTATAATGTTAGGTACTGTTTTACCCTTTGCATATATCTATCTGAAAGAATTACTTAACAATAAATTGATAGATAAACATAATCTAGAAAAATTAACTTCAACATCTGTATTAGCGGAAATTCCTAGATTATCCACCAAAGAAAATGAGCTTATTCAGCATAATGATATCAGTCCTTTGGCTGAGTCATTTAGAATCTTGGTCACTAATATCAAATATATGCTCCAAAGGAGTGATACAGCAAAAGTGATTTTTGTAACATCTACCGTAAAAGGAGAAGGAAAGACATTTGTTTCTGTGAATCTCTCTTTAACTTTGGCATCTCCAAAAAATAAAGTTTTGGTTATAGGTTCTGATATAAGAAATCCTCAATTACAGAGATACAATCCAGCCATGAAAGGAACAAAAGGATTGACGGAATATCTGTATGAAGATGTTACTGATCCAAAATCGATAATACATCCAAGTGGATTTAACAAAGATTGCGATTTTATCTATTCTGGAAACATACCACCTAATCCTACCGATCTTTTACAGAATGGAAGATATGAAGAATTGATAGAATCTTTAAAAGGTGATTACCAATATATTATCTTAGATACAGCACCATTGATGCTAGTAACAGACTCTTTAATTATTGCTGATGTAGCTGATGTTACAATATATGTGACTAGATCTGAGGTGACGGAGAAAACTTTTATCGATTATGCCAATAAAAATATTGAGGCTAAAAAAATTAAAAATGTTGCTTTTGTCCTTAATGATGTCCATAAAACCAATTTTGGATATGGCAACAAATATGGCTATGGATATCATGCTGAAGAGAAAAAATGGTGGCAATTCTTTAAATAGTTGTTGTTGATTATAAATTATGTCAAGTATTAAAAAGAATTTTTTATATAGTAGTATTCTTACTGTATCAAATTATATATTTCCATTACTTGTCTTTCCATACATATCCCGTGTATTGGGTGTTACTAATGTTGGTATTTGTAGTTTTATAGATGGTATAATCAATTATTTTATATTGATTTCTATGATGGGTATTTCCGTTGTAGGGATTAGAGAAGTTGCGCGCGTAAAAGATGATGAATCTAAAATTGCAAAGACTTTTTCATCTTTATTTTATCTGAATGCTATAACAACTTTCATTGCTCTTATAGTTTTAGTAATAGCTATCTATACAATCCCTCAGTTGTATGAACATAAAGAACTAATGTATGTGGGAGTGATAAAACTGATTTCTAATTTTTTGCTTATAGAATGGTTGTACACAGGCTTAGAAAGATTTAAATTCATTACGAATAGAACTATTATTGTAAAAATATTTTATGTCTTGTGCATTTTTTTATTTGTAAAAAAATCAGAAGATTATTATATCTATTATATCTTGACAACATTGATGATTACTGTCAATGCTTTCATGAACTGTTGGTTTGCAAGAAGATTTTTTAAAATTCGGAATGTTTCTCTTGATTTCAAAATCTATCGCAGGCCTGTAATCGTTTTAGGTATATATGCAATATTAACGTCCATGTATATCTCCTTCAATATTATTTTTTTAGGCTTTTCCTCTGGCAATACAGAAGTCGGATATTACACAACAGCATCAAAATTATATACCATTCTTCTGGCATTGTACACAGCATTTACAAATGTAATGTTACCAAGAATGAGTTCTCTTTTAGGTGAAGGTAAAATGGATGAGTTCAAAGATATGATTATTAAATCTCAAGATTTATTATTTGGTTTTTCTATACCAATATGTATCTTCGCAATTGCTTTTTCTCCAGAAATCATACAAATTATCGCGGGCGATGGTTACGAAGGTGCCATTGTACCTATGAGGATTATGATGCCTCTTATGATTATAATAGGATATGAACAAATACTTGTATTACAAATTCTAACACCACTCCAAAAAGATAAAGCGATATTTATCAATTCTGTTATCGGAGCTTGCGCCGGAATAGCTCTGAATCTACTTTTGGTACCATTGTTCAAGAGTATTGGCTCATCTATAGTGTGGTTTATAAGTGAGTGTGTTGTTCTAGCATCGAGCCAGTATTTTGTACATAAATTCATAAAAGTTAACTTTCCGTATAAAAAACTGGTGATTAATGTTTTATGGTCAATTCCTGCAATTTTAATATGTTTACTTTTGAAATATAATTTAAAATTTTCACCATTTATTGATTTGTCAGTTGCCGGTTTAATTGTTGGGACATATTTTATGATCATACAATTGTTTTTTCTTAAGAATGAATTTTTCATTTCATCTCTTCATAAAACACTAAAAATAATTAATTTAAAAAAATAATTATTATCAAATATCATCATTTATTATAATGAAGTATAGTATTGCAATCCCAGCATATAAAGGAAAGTTTTTACTTAAATGTATAGAAAGTATTCTTTGTCAAGATTATGCAGATTTTGAGCTTATTATAGTAAATGATGCATCACCCGATAATCTTGATGACATTGTGAATCAGTTTGATGATTCTCGTATAAGATATTTTAAAAATGAAAAAAATTGTGGTGCTGAAAATGTAGTTGATAATTGGAATATTTGTTTGTCTTACGCACAAGGAGATTATTTTATATTAATGGGTGATGATGACGAGCTAATGCCGAATTATTTATCTACATTTGACGGACTTATAAATACTTTTCCGGATTTAAATGTTTATCATTGCAGATCTTTCATCATCAATGACCAGTCTGACGTCATACGGTTAACGCCTTCTTGGCCAGAAAGAGAATCTGTTTATGAGAATATTTGGCACAGGATGAAAGGATTAAGAAGTCAATATATTTCTGATTTCTTATATAATAGAGAATATTTAGTTAGTAAAGGAGGGTTCTTCAAGCTTCCTTTAGCTTGGGCATCTGACGATATAACTTCTTTTGAAGCTTCTGCGGGTAAAGGGATCGCACACACCCAAGAACCTGTATTTTGTTACAGAGAGTCTGATACTACGATCTCAAACTCTGGTTCTGTTGATTTAAAGTTTAAAGCGATTGAAGAAGAAGAAATTTGGTATGATATTTTTTTGAAAACCATGCAACCTGAAAAATCCATAGATGTTTATTTTTATCAGAATATTAAAACAGAGAAAAATAAATATTTTCTTACAAAACGCATAGAGACGATTGCTTATAATGGGATAAGAGAGCGGTTTATATTCCGAGATGTTTTTTATTTTCTAAAAAATAAAAAACAGTATAATTTAAATTTGATACAAGTCACATATGCTTTTATATTAGCTCTCAAAAAAAGCAAATCAAAAAAAATATAATAAACTTTATGCAGCCGACTTTTAGCACAACGTATTCTTATCCATATATTATTCTTTTCTTGATTTTTTTTGTTTTTTTCCTTTGGGAAAACAGCATAAGAAAAAAAGATGGGGATATCAAGATGGTCAGATACTTTTGCATGTTGGTCTTTTTTATTTTCTTTGGGTTTAGGGGCTATTTGGATACAGATTTTGCACTTTATTATCCCTTGTATGAACACACTCCTACTTTAGATGATGCTAATGGAATTGCAAAATATTTCTCGAGTATCAATGAGGATTTTATTTTAAAAGTAGAACCAGGATTCAAAGTAATCTTTATCTTGTTAAAAAGTATTAATGAAGATTATTTTACCTTGCAAATTTTCTCTTCATTTGTGAATGTGCTTTTTCTTGATTATTTTTTCAAGAAATATTCTCCTCAGTATGTTTTGGGTTTTATCATGTACTTGATTTTTTCAGGATTAATTATAGAAATAAATTTAATAAGGAACTCTAAAGCTATTTTTCTCTTCATATATTCCATTCAGTTTATTAAAGAAAGGAAAGCTCTCCCGTTTTTTATTTGTAATGGTATAGCAATTTTTTTACATTCGTCAGCCATTTTCTTTTTTCCACTATACTTTTTTCTGCACAAAAAAATTCCAACGCCTTTTGTTTGGGGCACATTTCTATTAGGAAATTTTCTGTTTTTGGGACAGATCAAATACATAACCCCAATTGTAATTGCTATAGGAGATTTTTTTGGCGGAGCATACTCATTATTAGCAGAAAGCTATTCTAACAATAAGCTATACAACAGTAGCTATAGTATTTCTGTTGGTTATTTGGAAAAGGTATTTACTTTTATTATTTTATATCAATTCTATAGAAAAATTGGTGATAAGATAAAGGACGAGAAAACACTTAATATCTTTTATAATTTATTTTTCATATATATTACTACTTATTTCTTTTTGTCAGAATACTCAGTTTTTATAGACAGGATCACAACCTTGTTTGTTTGCTCCTACTGGATATTATATCCATATCTATACGCAACACTAAGACAGGAACTAAAGGTGGTGTTTACGGTGGTGTTATTGTTCTTTGGGGTTTACAAAATGGTTTATTCCAATAATAATATATTAAGGAAATACGAAAATATTTTATGGGATAAGCCTACTATTACCAAAGCATATTCCGTTTTTAATAAGCATTTGGACAGAGTGCTTAACCCTAAAAAGAAATAATAAACATGAAAATTGCTTTTTTATCTACCTTTGCATTAGATGCCAATGTGTCTCTTGTAAATGCACTGAAACAAAATAATGATGTTTATTTTTTTACAGAAGCTTTGTATGAAATATATAATTTTCTAGATAAAAACCAATTAAAGAAGACCATCTCAAAAGGAACAGAAGTAGATCAACTGGAACGTTTCCGGGATTTGATCGATCTTGACAAAACTTTTGTAATCAAAGGAACCCGTAACTCCAATGTTATCAAAAAACTCTTTATATCTTATCAGATCCATCAATATCTAAAAAAAATCAATCCGGATGTTATCATCATCGATAACAGTATGCTCACTTATTTTGTTTCTACATTAGCTTTCAGAAAAAAAATGTTGCTGGTAGTGCATGATCCTTTTTTACATTCTGGAGAAAATTTGTTAGTAGACAGAGTTTTGAGAAAAATACATTTTAGCTTGATCCGACAAAAAATTCTTTTGAATGAAAATCAAAAGAATGAATTTATAGCGCATTATAATTATGATCCAAAAGATATTCATACTTCTTTTTTGAGTGTGTACGATTTTCTGAATTATTGCAAAACGAATGAATCTGTTGATTCTGGAAATTTTAACATCTTGTTTTTTGGTCGCATATCTCCTTATAAAGGGATCAAATTCTTGCTGGATGGTTTTGTAGACATTCTGTCAACCAAAAAATATCCAAATATTACTTTGACAATTGCAGGTAGCGGAAATTTTGATTTTGAAATTGAACCTTATATACAATATTCGGAAATTAAAATTCTGAATGAGTATATTTATCCAGAAAATCTTGCCAATCTTATTTTCAATTCTTCTGTAGTAGTTTGCCCATATATAGATGCTACCCAGAGTGGGGTAGTGATGTCAGCTTACGCCTTTAAAAAACCTGTCATAGCAACCAATGTTGGTGGTTTGCCAGAAATGGTTAAAGATCAATCGACCGGGATCATCATCGAGCCCAAAAACTCAGTAGCAATCGCGGATGCTATATTGGAACTGTATAATAACAGGTTTTTATTAGAAAAAATGTCTCAGAATATTGAAAAATTGTATTTTTCGGGAGAAAAAAGTTGGGCGAGCTCTGCTGATCGATTTGTAGAGGCACTTGAAAACATAAAATAATTTCCTAAAAGTATTCTATATTTATGAAAAATCCTCTAATAACTATAATTATACCTGTTTATAAAGTAGAGCAATATTTGGAAAAATGTGTAGATAGTGTAATCAATCAAGACTATCCAGATTTGGAAATTTTTTTAGTAGATGATGGTTCTCCAGATCAATGCGGTGAGATATGTGAATCTTATGCAAAAAAAGATTCTAGAATTAAAGTAATTCATAAAAAGAATGGAGGCCTTTCAGATGCTAGAAATGTAGCAATAGATGTGGCATCAGGAGAATATATTACATTTGTTGACAGTGATGATTATGTTAGTGATGATTATGTTTCGACTTTGTATGGATTAATAAAGAAGAATGACTGTAAAATATCGGCATCTGGTTTTATTAAATTTGGAGAAGATGATGAATTAAAAAATAATAATAAAGTAATAGAAGAATATGTTTTTTCTCCAGACAATGCTATCAAAGAAATGTTTTATCAAAAAAAATTTGATACCAGTGCTTGGGCGAAATTGTATCATAGATCTTTATTTTCAGATGGAATACGTTATCCGGTAGGACTATTGTATGAAGACTTAGCAACGACATATAAGCTTTTTCGGAAAAGTGATAAAATTGCTTTTTCAACGAAAGAAAGTTATTTTTATTTAATAAGATCTACCAGCATAGAAGGTGCCCCATTTAGTCAGAAAAAAATTGATAGTACAATGGAAATAATAACTCAACTTGAGTCTGATTTTGATAACACTCCTCAATTTAATAGACCTCTCAGTTCCAGGATTTTAAATTTTAGTTTTCATATTTTACTTTCAATGCCATTCGATAATGAAAATCGATTGTTTTTAATCAATAAAATAAAGTCTTATAGGTCAACTGTAATAAAGGACAAGGAAGCGAAAATTAAATCAAGAATTATCTGCCTGTTATCTTATTTCGGAATTAATAATGTAACTAGGATCTTAAAAATAATTAAATAAAGAATTATGATTTTACTTAAATTATATTTTCATTTGAAGGCCACTTTTTACTTATTTTTATACAAGTTAATATATGGTAAATCATTTCAATTTGGTAAAAAAGTTACTTTTAGAAAAGGATTTACACTCATAATAGAAGGTAAAGAAGCGGAAGTCAGTATTTCAGATGGTGTTTTTTTTAATAACTATTGTTCTGTTTGCTCTATGAATAAAATAGAAATAGGAAAGAATACAATTTTTGGAGAAAATGTGAAGATTTATGACCATAACCATAATTATAAAAACACTTCTACTCCTATTAAAAACCAAGGTTTTAATTCAAAACCGATTATAATTGGAGAAAACTGTTGGATAGGATCCAATGTTGTGATTCTAAAAGGTGTTAAAATTGGAGATAATTCTGTTATAGGAGCTGGATGCGTAGTTTTTAAAGATGTGGAGCCTCGTTCTGTTATTGTTAATCAGCAAAGCATTGTCAATATTTAGGTTTTGAGATAACTAATAATCAATTAAAACTTTTAAAAATGATTTTAATACATTTAAATAAAAAGCTTTTTTTCTTCATTGTCTTTTTTTTGATGTTTGTTTTGGTCAAAAGTCAAAGAATCAAAGACTCTGTAAAAATAGAAGTTGATTTTAGCAAAAAACTTGGAAATGTAAAATCTATGTCTGGGTTTTTACATTACGATAATATAAGACTTCTTGAGAAAAATATAAAAGAGCTCCAACCAAAATATTGGCGTATTGGCTGGTCTTACAAATCCCCAGATGACATAACATATCTACGGAGTTTTGGTATAACTCCTATCTTGGTGATCTCCGATCTGTATGGCTATCCCGGAATAAAAAATAATAAAAATTGGCCACACCCTTTATATACTGACAAGCTAAAAACAGTAATAACTGCAGAATATCAGAAATTCAAAAATACGGTAATCTATGATATATGGAATGAGCCTTTTCATCAACCAACTGCTGGTGATTTTGATAAAGAAGAGTTTTATCAGATATTTAAAAAAGCACATGATATCATAAGGTCTTTTCCCGGCGGAGATAAAGCGATGATCACTGGTCCTTCTCTGGATAATTATAATGAAAAAGAAATAGATGATTTTCTAAATTTCTGTAACTCAAATGGCGTAAGAGTGGATGTATTATGCTGGCATGAGTTTAGGGATCAAGAGGGCTTAAAAGATTTCAGTAAGGATATGATAAAATTAAGAACCAAAATCCTTCCAAAATATCCAAAAGTTGGTGTGAAAAAAATTGTTTTGACCGAAATACTTAACCAATACTCCATGTTGTCTGCATCAGAAGCTTTGAATAATTTTAAATCTTTTGAAAATAATGGCATTGATGGTACCTGCAAAACTTGCTGGTCAGAAAGCGATGGTGTTTTTAACTGTAATAATTCTATGAATGGACTATTGGATAAAAATGGAAAGACAAGAGCGATATATTGGGCTTATGAAATCTACAATCAGAGTACAAAAAATAGAGTAAAAGATTGGACTAATTATGATAAGGCATCCGTATTTGCTTCCTATGATAAAAAAGGCGGTTACATAATTGTAAATAATAATAGTGGAAATAAAGTAGTCAATACAGCTTTGAAAATCAAAAATTTGCAATCTTTATTCGGGACAACAAAAAAATTGGATTTAAAAATCTATGAGATTCCTAACACTCGTGAAGAGCCATTGGAAAAAATGATTATCAATAAAAGTCAGAAGATTGATATTGCTAAAAATACTACAGAAATCATTCTACCAGCATTAAGCCCTAAATCAATTTTTTATTTGGTATTATCCAAATAATTGTACCTTACAAAATATTGAAAAGTACAATAATGTTTTTTAAACAAAATTAAAAACACATTAATCTGTAGAGAAAAATAAATTTTAAAAATTAAACATGTTAAAATCAGATCATATTTCTAAAATGATTATTTTCGTGAATATTATTTAAAATATTATCATTGTTTTTCTTGGTCAGATAATGCATTATAAAGAGTGAAGAAGAAAATATTACATATAGCAGAAGCTTTCAGTACAGGTATATATACTTATTTGCGCGATTTGACATCTTACATGACGAACGTTCTGGGTGAAGAAAACTATGAGATTGTGATTGTGTATAGCAAACGGGACGTATTGGATGAATCAAAGATTAAAGACGATTTTTCTGATAAAGTAAAATTTGTCAAAATTCAGATGACCCGTAACATAAATCCGAAGAACGATTTTGGATCATTACAAGCACTTAGAAAAATACTCAAGGCCGAACGACCGGATATTGTACATTTGCACTCGTCCAAAGCTGGCGTTTTGGGTAGGATTGCATGTTCTGGTATTATAAAAAGAGATAAAGTATTTTATTCGCCTCATGGCTATGCTTTTCTTAGACAAGATATTTCTCCAATGACTCAAAAAGCTTTTCGACAGATAGAGAAATCTGTTCAATTCTTTTTTGGAGGCATTACTATTGCTTCAGGTGAAACCGAATTGGAATTTGCAAAAAAAATTGGTAAAACTTTTTTTGTAAGAAATGGGATAGACTTTAAAAATCAAAAATTCACACAAGCTTCTCAAGAAAATCAAAAATTTACTGTAGGTACAATAGGGGTTTTGCATGCGCAGAAGAACCCGATGGGCTTCAATGAGATTGCCCTCAAAATGCCTGAAGTACATTTTGTTTGGATAGGAAATGGAGAGTTAGCAGACCAAGTCACTGCGCCTAATGTTACAATCACAGGATGGGTAGCTACTAGAGAAGAACTTTTATCTCGTGCTTCTGCTTTTGATGTTTATCTTCAGGTTTCTTTGTGGGAAGGACTTTCGATTGCTATTTTAGAAGCTATGGCTTTGGGTAAACCTATTGTAGCAAGCAACATCGTCGGAAACAAAGATTCTGTAAAAGACGGGGAAACAGGGTTTTTGATCAATACAACGGACGAAGCTGTTTCTGCAATCAAAAAATTACAAGACGAATCACTTAGAAAAGTAATGGGCAAAGCTTCTTATCAACGTTGCAAAGATCTTTTCGATAAGGATAAAAATTTTGAAGAACTAATTAAGATTTACGAATCTTAAAAAAAATTAACAAAAAACACATTGTTGATAGAAAAATATTTTATTATTTATGAACTATTTCATCTTTGGAGGGTCAGGATTTATAGGAACACATCTTGTAAATTTGCTCTATGAAAAATATCCAGATGCTATTATCTATAATTTGGATATTGTAGAAAGTAATCATTCTGGAAAATCCAATTTTATATACTGTGACGTTAGGTTGGAAATTGATTTGAAGATTTCTGCTTCAGAGCAGGATATTATTTTTAATTTTTCGGCTATTCATACGACTCCAGGTCACCCTGACCACGAATATTTTGAAACCAATATAAAAGGTGCAGAAAATGTTACGGCGTTTGCGAATAAATTCAATATCAAAAAAATACTTTTTACATCTTCTATCGCACCTTACGGAGCATCTGAAGAAATGAAAGATGAGAATACACTTCCAATGCCTAATACACCTTATGGTATATCGAAGCTAGTGGCTGAAAAAATACACATGGTTTGGCAGGCAAAACAAGAAGCAAGTAGACAATTAACTATTGTAAGGCCTGGTGTGGTTTTTGGGAAAGGTGAAAATGGGAATTTTACCAGATTATATTGGGGAATAAAAAAGCATAGATTTTTTTATCCGGGTAGAAAAGATACCATAAAGGCTAGTATTTATGTAAAAGAATTGGTCAATTTTATGCTGTATAGAATAGAGATGGATATAGCTGATGTAGAGATTTATAATTGTACTTATGAACCGGCATTCACTATAGAAGAGATATCTAATGCCATGATGAAAGCTACTGGTATGAAAAGAACCATTTATAAAATTCCTGGTGGATTGTTGAAATTTGCAGCTGGAGTTATTGGGGCATTAGGAGGGAAGTCATTTGGCATACATCCGGATAGAGTGAAGAAACTAATGATATCTACGAATGTAAGTGGAAAAAAACTAAAAGAAAGCGATTACAAATTTCAGTACAGTTTTGAGGATGCCTTGAAAGATTGGTATAAAGACAATGATAATTTGTATTTAAAATAAAGCTCCACATTATTGACCGTCTTCCGTATTTTGCAGAATAATGCCTTTATTATAAATTCTTTTCACAATCAGTATTACTAAATTTAAAATGATTTATTTGAACATTTTCTTTTGATAAATTAGTTAATAATAGTTAAAATTTATACTTTTGTATATATTAAACTAATTGTTATGAAAACACAACGTGTCGGTATTACTTTCTCCTCTTTTGATTTATTACATGCAGGGCATATTAAAATGCTTGAAGAAGCCAAGACGGTTTGCGATTATCTAATAGTTGGTTTACAATTGGACCCTACATTGGATCGTCCGAATAAAAATAAACCTTCTCAATCTATTGTTGAGCGCTATATTCAGCTAAAGGCATGCAAAGATGTAGATGAGATCATTCCCTATAATACAGAAGAAGACCTTATGGACATATTACAATCTTTTGTTATAGATGTTCGTATTATCGGTAGTGATTACAAAGACAAAAATTTTACAGGCAAAGATTATTGTGATGAAAAAGGAATAGAGATATTCTATAACAAGAGGGATCATAGATTTTCTAGTTCAGCACTTAAAAAAGCAGTTTTTGAACAAGAACTTAAAAAAATTGATTCTTCACTAGGAAAACAAATTGTATGAAAATAAAAAACACTCCTCTTAAGGATTGCTATATCATTGAACCAACCGTTTTTGAAGATGATAGAGGCTATTTTTTTGAAAAATATAATGAAGAAAAGTTTGAACAGCTAACAGGCCAAAATGGCCATTTTGTACAAGATAATATTTCTAAATCATCTTATGGTGTCCTGAGAGGGATTCATTTACAGAAGGGAGAACATTCGCAGGCCAAATTGGTTTCCTGCTTAGAGGGCAGAGTGTATGATGTGGCTGTTGACCTTCGTGAAGATTCTCCAACTTTTGGACAATGGTTCGGAGTAGAATTAACACCAGAGAATAAACTGCAACTATATGTGCCAAGAGGTTTTGGACACGGTTTTTCTGTTTTAAGTGACACAGCTGTTTTTGCATACAAATGTGATAATTTTTACAACAAAAATTCTGAAGGTGGTGTATTATGGAATGATGAAGAACTCAAAATAGATTGGCAATTGCCTTTGGAGGATGTTATATTATCTGATAAAGACACTATTCTTTCCACGTTTGCCGAGCATAATTTTTAAAAATTTGTTTAATTTTTGGTCTTCTTTGTTAAACTATTTTCCATTTCTAAAATATTGTTATATTTGAATTATACATTGTTGAATTGGACAAGTATTTTAACTTAATAAAGAAAATTAAAATATATAAGTCTGTATTTTAGATTATGCCTCTTTTTTTTCTGAAAAAATTAACCCGCTTTCTAGTATTAGGAGATTATATTATTATTAATCTTTTCTTTTTGCTGGGCATTAATTTTTTTATTACACCACCAGAAAGTATTCAAATAGGTACGGATTATAAAACACAATTGCTGATCCTTAATTTTTCATGGTATTTTATTACCAAATTGGTAAAATTATATAAGGATTCTTATTATAGGGATTCTGCAAAGCATTTTAGTACCTTGTCCAAGGCCCTCATAATTTTTATCATTTTTTTTCTTCTTTATATTACGCTTGTCTATTCAAAGTACGTAAGTATCTGGTTCTCTATAAAATATTTAGCTTTGGTGATTTCATCGATGATATTATCCAGAATTATTATTTTCTTGATAAGAAAGCGATATAGAATTAGAATCAATAGGAGGATTAATACTGTCAATACAATTCTCATAGGGAATAATAATTTTTCTGAGACCATCCTTTCAAATGAAGATATTAGGTCTACAATGGGAATCAGAGGCTTTTATACTTTGGAAAGTACGATAAAAAAAGGTAAAAATCTTGGGGATATCAGTTCTCTTTTGGAAGATCTGGAAACCGGTAAAATAGATAATATTATACTTTGTGATGATTCTATAGACCCAGAACTTTTTGATAATATTGTTCATATTTCCGAACATAAAATGATAAGGGTTTATATGGTTCCAGATTTTAAATATATCAACATAGGACCACATTCGTTTAGTATGATCAATGGTGTGCCTTTCCTTAAGTTGATGCCAGAACCATTGTCTACTCAGGAGAATCAATTATTAAAAAGAACCTTTGATGTTGTCTTTTCTCTCTTAGTATTTATCTTTATATTGATTTGGCTAATACCTTTGGTTGCTATTATTATTAAGATGGAAAGTAAAGGTCCTGTCTTTTTTTTACAAAAAAGATCAGGAATTAAGAACGAACCATTCAAATGTATCAAATTCAGAAGTATGACAGTCAATTCTATTGCGGATCATCAAAGTGCAAAGAAGGGAGATACTAGAATTACAAAGTTTGGAGCATTTATGAGAAAAACGAGTATAGACGAGATGCCACAATTCATCAATGTTCTTTTAGGACATATGTCTATCGTAGGTCCCAGACCGCACATGCTTTCTCAGACAGAGCAATACTCCAAAATCACCAGGAAGTATATGCTTAGGCATATGATAAAACCAGGAATTACGGGATGGGCACAGGTAATGGGTTCGCGAGGTGAGATCTTTTCAGATGCAGATATGGAAAAAAGGGTTAGCAAAGATATCTGGTATATCCAGAATTGGACTTTTTTCTTAGATTTGAAAATTATTTTTCTCACGTTTTATAATATTATAAAGGGAGATGAACAAGCCTACTAAAAATAATTAACTTGTTTTTAACCAATCTAAATAGAAAGAACCAAAATTTTGGTTCTTTTTTTATTGCTAAATTTGCAGTCTCAAAATTTTATGAATGCGCACTAAATCAACCGGTAAGAAAAAAATAAATATTGTAACCCTGGGATGTTCCAAAAATGTCTATGACTCAGAGGTTTTGATGGGGCAGCTTGAAGCTAATGGCAAAAAAGTGGTGCACGAGGAAAAAGGCGATGTTGTGGTGATCAATACATGTGGATTCATAGATAACGCAAAAGAAGAAAGTATTAATACTATTCTGGAATATGTTGACCTTAAGAACCAAGGTGTTGTAGAAAAGGTTTTCGTAACAGGATGTCTTTCTGAGAGATACAAACCGGACTTGATTCGCGAGATTCCGGATGTTGACCAATATTTTGGAACCAGAGACCTTCCAATTTTATTGAAGCATCTTGGCGCAGATTATAAACACGAATTGGTCGGAGAAAGGCTAACGACTACGCCAAAACATTACGCTTACCTTAAAATTTCCGAAGGTTGTGACAGGCCTTGCTCGTTCTGTGCAATTCCATTAATGAGAGGAGGGCACATTTCTACTCCAATAGAGAAATTAGTTATAGAAACTCAAAAGTTGGCAAAAAAAGGAGTGAAAGAATTGATTCTTATTGCTCAGGATTTGACTTTTTATGGATTAGATATTTATAAAAAAAGAGCACTTGGAGATTTGCTTCAGGAATTGATAAAAGTGGAAGGTATAGAATGGATTAGACTTCATTACGCATTTCCAACTGGCTTTCCAGAAGACGTTTTGGATATTATCAAAAACGAGCCAAAGATCTGTAATTATATTGATATTCCTTTACAACATATTAATACAGAGTTGTTGAAAGCCATGAAACGTGGAACAACTTTTGAAAAAACGAATGCACTTCTTGATAAATTCCGTGAAAAAGTTCCGGATATGGCAATCAGAACAACTTTGATTGTTGGATTTCCTGGTGAAACAGAGGAGAAATTCGAGGAATTAAAACAATGGGTTAGAGATCAGAGATTTGATCGTTTGGGCTGTTTCACCTATTCTCACGAGGAAAATACCACAGCATATGTTTTAGAAGATAATATTCCTGATGAGGTAAAACAGAGAAGAGTAGAAGAGATTATGGAGATTCAACAACAAATCTCGTGGGAAAAGAACCAAGAAAAGATTGGAAAAATCTTTAGATGTATCTTTGACAGGAAAGAAGGCGATTATTTCGTAGGAAGGACCGAGTACGATTCTCCAGATGTTGACAATACAGTTTTGGTGCCTGCAAAAGATGTTTATGTCTCAATTGGTGAGTTTGCAAACGTGAAGATTACTTCCGCAGAAGATTACGATCTTATTGGAGAATTGATATAAACTCAATTTTAAATAAATGAAGCCTTCAAAAACTGAAGGCTTTTTTGTTTTCTGTTAAAATTTTCATTCATTTTGCTTAAATGATTGATTTTTAATTATTTAAAATATAATCAATACCGGGTAAGATAGTTTTATTTAAATTATTATTAATTTGATATTAATATCGGTTATTTATAATTTTTAATTTTGTTTTTATTGTTTTATATTGAATTATTTTAGCTAAAAAATATTTTGAATTATTAAATTATTAAAATTAAATATATATTTAAATAATTGAATTTAATTTAAATATTTGATTATCAGGTTTTTGTGTTTTGTTTTGGGTTATTATTTATTAAGTTTAATTAACAAGATTTGAATTAAATTAACATTTATTAACAAATGTTGTAATCTGCTTATAGCAAGTAGTTGTAGAAGATTGCTACTTCAGTTTTATTCCAATCGAGTCTCCAATCCGATAAAAGTGAGGTTCGAAAAGCCATTCCCAGTATCTTTGCGAAGTCAAAACCCAATAAATATTCAAAATGATAAAAAGAATCTTTCTTGTAGTCATAATGATGATTTCAACACTTGGTATTTACTCTTTCAAGAGTTATGCCACAGATGCCAAAACAAGTTTTGCATCGTACTACCACGATAAGTTTAATGGTAGAAAAACAGCGAGCGGGGAAATTTTCAATAACAATGAGCTAACCGCTGCCAACAAAACCCTTCCTTTTGGAACAGAAGTAAAAATTACTAATTTGATTTCAGGGAAAAGTGTTGTAGTGACAGTAAACGACAGAGGTCCTTACCATTCTTCAAGAGCCTTTGATCTATCTAAAGCTGCATTTAGTTCGATCGCAGATACCAGAAAAGGTACAATTGCAATTGAATACGAAATTATCGACTAAGTTCAACTTATTTTAAAGTTAAAGCCAATCAGATTCTGATTGGCTTTTTTTTGTTTATTCAATCAAAGTTATTACTCTGTGATCAATGTTTTTCCAAAGAGGACATTCTGCTTAACAGTTCTTTTTTCAATAAAAAGAATTTCCTTCCAATGTAAAAATGATAACTATTGACCGCGAAAAATAATTGCTGAAGATTGGCATTCAGATATTCATTTTTATTGAAGTATAACAAATCATTGTTGATATAATATTCCAGATCTTTTTTATTCTGCTCACTGATCTCTTCTTTCACCAGAGGATTGTCTATGATCTCTTGTAATTCTTGCTTTAGTTTTGTTTCCAGAGGTTTTAGTTTTACGAAGTTTTTAATTATCCTTTCAAAAGGTGTTGTTGTACTTACAAAGTCCAAAGCTTTGCTTAATTCAGCAAATAAGCCAAATTTTTCTTCATAGTTCTTATCATAATCATAAAAATCAGAGAACGATTGTCCTAATTCGAATTCCAGGTTTTTATTTTTTGCCAAATTCAGGAAATAAAGATAAATATTGATATCGTTTTGAGTGATTTCGTCCTGTAGGATTTTTATTTGGCCATCTAGTTTCGGAATTAGATTTTTAGCTTCTTTTGCTTTGAATTTTATACCATCATAATCAAAAGTTTTGATATCGAAAGTTTTATCTGCAATAGAAGAAATTGTATTTCTGTCATTTTCCAAAGCAATTAAAGTATAGACCAATTCTACTTTATCCTTAGAAAACAATTCATCAAAGCTGAAAAATTCCTTGGATGGAACAGCAGAATGCAAATCAAACTGATTCGGGTTTTTGTTGTCATAATAATTATTGAAGATTTTATCAAAAGTATCTTTATTATAATTTTTCTCAAATTCATCTTGAAACGTATCGAGGTCTAATTCGGATTTTGGTTTTTCATATTGTACATTAGAAAATATTTTTGAGGTCAGTTTTTCTTCTGTAGCATCAATATTTTTAAACAAAATTCTCGCCGAGCTGTTGTCAGAATCTTTGATGATGTTGAGCTGTCGCAGTTTAGCAACTCTATCTTCGGTAGAAGGATGGGAAGCCCATTGGTTTTCTATGACCAATTTCGATTTATTGAAAAGACCGGCTTCTGATATTTTCACAACCGGCAAATCATATTTCAGTTCTAGTTCGCTTTCTTTTGCGAAAAAATTCATCACAAAATTTTGCTCTTTGTAGATATTTTTGCTGGTCTGGCTTTCCTCTATTTTGCTATTATAAAAATCTATCACAGAACTGTAGGAATTACCTGCAAGGTCAAGTCTAAGAAGCGATTCTTCCAAAGCGATTGAACCAGCGATATTGGCAGCAACTTCATCTGCGTGGAACTCCATCTCTCTGGAAAGTGCCATATGACGGATGTTGACGAAAGAATACATCTTCCTTAGGGTCCATTGGATGGCTTGCGTTATTTTTATGGCCAACTCTGCGAAAAAAGCAAAATAGCCACTTGCATTCGCCCAACCTTGAACGGTATTTCTATAAGCTTCATCTTCATTTACCAAATTGAAAATGATTTGATTGACGTTATAGACATAGCTCCCAACTTTCATAGAACGTTGTGAAAAATGACCGAATTCGTGGGCCAGAATAGCTTTCAGTTCTTGTTTGGTACAAGCATTGACAAGTCCAATCCCGATGATCAGATTTTTCTTGATGGGCAGAAACATACTCCAAAAGCTGGAATCATAGAAAACGCTGGCATTGACATCATAAGCCAAATAGACTTTTTTGGGAAAATCTGTTCCTGCTTTTTTCACGATCCCGTCTATCATCTCAAATAGTTGAGGTTCATCATTCCTAGTGATTTCAGTAAGGTCACTTCTATCCGTAATGTGTTTTTTGAAGAGAAATTTTATCAGGAAATATGAAATCAAAATTCCTAAACTTGCCAGCCCGATACCTATCATCACCGTGAAAAACATAGGTTTGATGCTAATGATCCAAAGTCCGGCGGCGATACAACCGATGGTCAATGCAATTGCGGAAAGAAACAATAAAATGTAAACAATGATGAATAAAACAATCGCAATAATCGCAGAAGTGCTTTTTTTCTTGAAATCTGATGGAACTTGTACAAACATAAATTGAATGGTAATTAATTTTTCAATAAAAATAAAGAATTGAACGGTATTTTCAGAATATATCCAATTAATTATTTGAAAATATTTAACAAAAAAACCGCTCAGAAAAAATCTGAACGGTTTAATTTATAATTTGCTTCGGTCGCCGATTGTTACATCATTCCTGGCATTCCGCCGCCCATTGGCATTGCTGGTTCGTCTTTTTTCACTTCAGTGATTACACATTCCGTTGTCAAAAGCATTCCTGAAACAGAAGCTGCATTTTCCAGAGCAACTCTTGTTACTTTAGTTGGGTCAATGATTCCAGCTTCTAACATATTCACGTATTCGTCAGTTTTAGCATTGTAACCAAAGTCTGCAGTTCCTTCAGCAACTTTGGCAACAATTACAGAACCCTCTCCACCAGCATTAGCAACGATTTGTCTCAAAGGTTCTTCTATAGCTCTTTTTACGATTTTGATACCAGTTGTTTCATCAGCATTGTCACCTTCGAAGTTAAGGGCAGAAACCGCTCTTACAAGCGCAACGCCACCACCGGCAACGATACCTTCTTCAACCGCAGCTCTTGTTGCGTGAAGGGCATCATCTACTCTGTCTTTTTTCTCCTTCATTTCTACCTCCGAAGCAGCACCAACATAAAGTACAGCAACACCACCAGCTAACTTAGCCAATCTTTCCTGAAGTTTTTCTTTGTCATAGTCGGAAGTGGTCGTTTCCATCTGAGCTTTGATCTGGGAAACTCTTCCTTTGATCTGAGCCTCATCACCACCACCATTTACGATAGTTGTATTATCTTTATCGATAGAAACTTTTTCAGCAGTTCCTAACATTTCGATAGTTACATTTTCCATTGTGAAACCTCTTTCTTCAGAGATCACAGTTCCACCTGTTAAGATTGCGATGTCTTCCAACATTGCTTTTCTTCTGTCACCAAAACCTGGCGCTTTCACAGCAGCAATTTTAAGAGAACCTCTCAATTTGTTTACGACCAAAGTCGCCAAAGCTTCACCTTCAACTTCTTCAGAGATAATTAATAAAGATTTTCCACCCTGTGCAACAGGCTCAAGAACTGGTAACAATTCTTTCATAGAAGAGATTTTTTTCTCAACCAAAAGAATATAAGGATTATCCAATTCTGCAACCATCTTCTCAGGATTAGTTACAAAATAAGGCGATTGGAAACCTCTGTCGAACTGCATCCCTTCTACAACATCTACAGTTGTATCGATACCTTTTGCTTCTTCTACAGTGATAACACCTTCTTTCCCAACTTTTCCGAAAGCTTCAGCGATCAATGAACCAATGGTTTCGTCGTTATTAGCGGAAACAGAAGCTACTTGCTTTACTTTTTCTGTAGAATCACCAACTGTTTGAGATTGAGATTTCAAGTTCTCAACAACTGCAGTTACCGCTTTGTCGATTCCTCTTTTCAAATCCATTGGGTTAGCACCAGCAGCTACGTTTTTAAGACCTTCTCTTACGATTGCCTGAGCTAAAACAGTAGCGGTAGTTGTACCGTCTCCAGCGATGTCATTGGTTTTAGAAGCTACTTCTTTCACCATTTGAGCACCCATATTTTCTACTCTGTCCTCCAGCTCGATTTCTTTTGCAACAGAAACACCATCTTTAGTCACGTGAGGAGCACCGAAAGATTTTTCGATGACCACGTTTCTGCCTTTTGGTCCCAAAGTTACTTTTACTGCATTAGCCAATGCGTCAACACCTCTTTTAAGAGCGTCTCTTGATTCTATATCGAATTTTATTTCTTTTGCCATTTTTTTCTTGTATTAATGTACGTTGTACAATGTATTAATGAATTTTGCATCCACGAAAATCAAATCATTTTACGTGAATACATTTTACGTTTTACAAATTTTTAACCAATGATTCCTAAAAGGTCTCCTTCTTTTACGATCAGATAATCCTTACCTTCAAATTTCAACTCGGTTCCAGAATATTTTCCATAAAGAACTTTGTCGCCTACTTTTACAGTTGTTGGCTCATCTTTTTTACCTGGGCCAACGGCTACAACAGTTCCTTCTTGTGGTTTTTCTTTTGCGGTGTCTGGGATGATCAATCCAGATGCAGTTTTAGTTTCAGCTGGCGTTGGTTCTACCAGCACTCTGTCTGCTAATGGTTTAAAATTTACTGACATAATAAGTATATAATTTTAATGTTATTCTGCTTCCTACATCTCCAACAATGTGCCAATGGCGATGGAAAGCGGAAGATGGAAGATGGAAGTTAAATTTTGGCAGAATTTGTTTATAGATGTGAAATTTTGGCAGAAAAAAAAGTTTACCGATTGGGTAAACTTTATATGAGTAAGTTCTCATTATTCCATTATCATTTTCCTTCCACCCACATTGATTTCCTGCTTAAGAACTTTTCGGGAATCGATATCAATGTAATAAGTGCTTTCGGCTTTTCTATCCTGAATATCATCAGTCGTTTTTACAACCCAGACTTTTTTGCCATTGTATTCAGCTTTTTCAACTTTTTCCATATAAGCTTTGATAAAGTCTTTTTTGGCTGTTGGATTATAATCGAAAATAGAAAGTTCTGTCGTATAATTTTCTTTCAAAGGTAAAAAACGAATCAAAGCGGGATAAGCGTTGCTGTCAAAATAAGGCAAAGTCGTCGCTTCATCAATCATATCTCTTTTCTGAGTTTTCTTATCAAGATAATATCCGGTCGCTTTATTTTTATTAAATCTAATCGACATATTTCTCGTCGAATTAAATGACGAATGGTAAACCGGCTGGAAATCTGAAATTTTTACAATCGTAGAATCCACCCAAGCTTCAGGCGATTGTTTCATTTTGACCGTCGTTTTTATCAGAAGTTCTTTTTTGTTTAATTTCTTAAAATCTGTGGTTACTTTGCCAATTTCAAATTTCGAACCGGCATTTTCCATTGTCCAAGTCACCTCCGAAGATTCATCTTGGATATACTTTGAATCGAGCTTGACATTATTGGGTAACAGAAGGTTTTGTGCCGAAAAAAAATGGGCACTATTTATTATTAAAAGTGTAAGAAGTGTTCTCATAATTTTTAATAATAAGTAGTACCAAATATGATATAGTTACAGCATACTAAATCTGATGAATCGATGGAAGTTATAACGTTAAAAACTCCGTAGGAGTTAAATGTTTGTAGAAATAGTATTGTATGTTGTGAGCAGAGCTCCGTAGGAACGACATCTCAAATCTCAAATCTCAAATCAATTGCCGCCAAACCAAAGATTTTCACCATTCAAAACCAAAGGCGTATCGAAATTATTGGTGAATAATCCGCCAGTTCCCAAACCTTGTTGCATCGGATTTTGCTTGAGGTAAGTATATTGCGCAATCGCATTAAGACCAATGTTACTTTCAAGAGCTGAGGTAATCCACCAACCGATATTGTTTTTTTCTGCCAAATTTATCCATTCATCCGAACCGGAAAATCCGCCGATTAAACTTGGTTTCAAAATTATATATTGAGGTCTGATTTCTTTGAGAAGTTCTTTTTTGGATTCGATATTCAAAACGCCGATTAATTCTTCGTCTAAAGCAATAGGAGTTGGTGTATCTTTGCAAAGTTCAGCCATTGCTTTCCAGTTTCCAGCTGCAATCGGCTGTTCAATGGAGTGAATGTCCAAATCTGCCAATTCCTGCAAAACAATTTTGGCTTGTTCCGGAGAAAACGCACCATTCGCATCCACACGAAGTTCAATTTTGTCTTTCGGGAATTTTTTTCTTAAGGATTTGATGACCTCTTTTTCAGAATTCCAATCCACACCGATTTTAAGTTTGATGCAAGTAAAATTGTTTTCTATTTTTTCCTCGATTTGAGATTGCATATAATCGGCATCGCCCATCCAGATCAAACCGTTAATTTTAATCGAATCTTTTCCATCGGTAAAATCACTTGGAAAATACAAATCTCCTTGGTGTTCAAGATTAAATAAAGCTTGTTCAATCCCAAAAATAATTGACGGATGATTAATGAGTTCTTCCTGTAATTCTTCAAAACTCAAATTGATATTTCGGCAAGCCCATTCCAAAGCGTCCTCATAATCATCATCGTCATCGAAACTCAAACCTCGGAAAAGAGAACATTCTCCGATTCCTTTTTTGTCATCTTCAAAGATTTCGATAAAGTATGTTTCTTTCGTTTTCAAAACACCTCGCGATGTTCCGCTTGGTCGTTTGAAATTCAAAATGTATTGATGGAATTTTGCAGTCTTCATTCTACAAAAATAGGAAAAGACCGAGGAAATCGGCCTTTAGTATTGTTTAAATAATTCAATCTTAGTTTTTATCCACAGCTTTTACCATAAATTCTTCTGCTTTGGTCACCATTGCAGCACTTCCACAGAAGAAAGGAACGCGTTGATGCAACTCTGTCGGCTCAATTTCCATGATCCTTTTGAATCCGTCGCTGCATTTTCCACCTGCCTGTTCTGTCAAAAATGCCATTGGGTTGGCTTCATATAATAATCTTAATTTTCCTTTCGGCGATTGTGAAGTTGATGGATAGATATAAATTCCACCCTTCAGCATATTTCTATGAAAATCAGAGACCAAAGAACCAATGTATCTTGAAGTATAAGGTCTGTCACCTTCTTCTTCCTGACAATATTTAATGTAGTCTTTCACACCTTGTGGGAATTTCGCATAATTTCCCTCGTTGATAGAATAGATTTTTCCCGAAGTTGGGAATTTGATGTCCTTATGAGAAAGATAATAAGTTCCGATAGATGGATCTAACGTGAATCCGTTCACGCCATTTCCGGTAGTATAAACGATCATTGTGGAAGAACCATAAACCACATAGCCTGCAGCTACTTGATTTACGCCTTTTTGTAAGAAATCTCTAAGCTCAACAGGACTTCCCGGATCGGAAACTCTTCTGTAAATAGAAAAAATGGTTCCAACGGAAACATTGACATCGATGTTGGAAGAACCGTCCAAAGGATCGATCAAAACAACATATTTACTAAGATGTGCATTCTCTGTACATTTGACCTCGATGAAATCGTCACTCTCCTCGGACGCAATTCCGCAAACGACTTCTCTTTGTGACAAAGCTGCGATGAAGATATCATTGGCTAAAACATCCAGTTTTTGTTGCTCTTCTCCTTGGATATTTTCTGTACCCACTTTTCCAATAATGTCGGCAATTCCAGCTTTGTTGACTTCACGATTTACAATTTTTGTGGCAATTCTTATAGAGCTGATAAGACGGGAAAGTTCTCCGGTAGAGTACTTGAAATCATCCTGTTTTTCAATAATGAATTCCCCTAAAGTCTGTAAAGCCTGTTGTGACATATTTGGTTGATTTGATTTTCTACAAAACTAAATTTTTTTTCAATCAAATGAAACAAAATTTATCGATTTTTGATGATACTTATCATAAATTTATTAATATGGTTTCATTATCTCATTTGGAAACATTAGAAAAAATGTTGCTGATTTTTATATTCCGTTCATAATTAATATTTTTGGAGGTTAATAATCGATTAACGGGTCCTTAATTTCTAATAAAAAAGTTTAACGGTAAAAAATCTAATGAAAGTTTACAAATTTGGTGGTGCATCTGTAAAAGATGCTGAGGGTGTGAAAAATGTGGCCTTGGTTCTGGAAACTCAGGGGTTTGAAAAATGTCTATTGGTAGTTTCTGCGATGGGGAAAACTACAAATGCTTTGGAAAAAGTGGTAGAATATTATTTCAAGAAACAGGATTATCAACAAGAAATAGAATTGATAAAGAAAAATCACATCGATATTGCCAAAGGTCTATTTTCAGAAGGACATCCGGTTTTTGGAGAGATATCATTATTTTTTGATGATATAGATTCTTTTTTGAGAAGAAATAAGTCTCCTAATTATAATTTTGTTTATGACCAGGTTGTGAGTTGTGGCGAGATGATATCTTCCAAGATTTTGAGCGAATATCTTAATGATATTCAGTTTTTCAATCATTGGTTGGATGCCAGAGATTATATCAAAACCGATAGCAATTATAGAGAAGGAATTGTAAACTGGCAAGAAACGGAGCAGAATATTTCTAAACTGGATAAAATTAATTGTTACGTGACTCAAGGATTTATTGGTTCAGAAAGCAATAATTTCACTGTGACATTAGGAAGAGAAGGGTCGGATTATACAGCTGCGATTTTTGCTTATTGTCTGAATGCAGACGAAATGACCATCTGGAAAGACGTTCAAGGTGTGATGACAGGCGATCCGAGAAAATTTGAAAATGTAGAATTGTTATCTTTCATTTCATACGAAGAAGCGATTGAGATGGCATATTATGGAGCTTCCGTAATTCACCCGAAAACACTTCAGCCATTGAAGCAGAAAAATATCCCATTCTTTGTAAAATCTTTTGTTGAGCCAAAAGAACCGGGAACCAAAGTGGGAAATTCAGCAGAAAATGAATTGGTGGAAAGCTATATTCTAAAAGAAAATCAAACATTACTAAATGTTGAGACAAGAGATTTCTCTTTTATAGCAGAAGACCACATCAGTCTGATCTTTACACTTTTGGCGAAATATAAGATCAAAGTTTCCTTGATGCAGAATTCAGCAATATCATTAGCTTTATGTTTAGAAGACAAATTTGGTACGGCGAATGATTTTAATGAGGAATTGCAGCAGAATTTCATCACACAAATGACAAAAAATGTATCTTTATTCACCGTCAGAAATGCGGAATTGGATAAGTTGGACCAATTTTACAAGGACAAAAAAGTATTGCTGGAACAGATATCCAAAAAAACCTTCCAGATGGTAACCATGTAAAAACACTATGAGCTTAATATCCAAAGAAGATTTGATAAAAGCCGCCGGACTTGATAAGATTGGTTTTCTCAAGAGACCGGTTGCTTCGGCTATCATGAATCTCACAAAAATAAATGAGGTCAATAATCTATATAATAAACTGATTCATACAAAAGGGGTAGAATTTTTTGATGAATTTATAAGAGAACAGGAACTTAGTTACATCGTTTTCGAGGAAGATCTTGCAAAAGTGCCGAAAACAGGTCCGTTTATCATTGTGTCCAATCATCCGCTTGGAGCGTTGGATGGAATCTTGATGTGCAAGATCCTGTTACGCGTCCGTCCGGATTTCAAAGTGATGGGTAATTTTCTCCTTTCGAAGATAAAGCCGATGGAACCTTTTGTGATTTCTGTCAATCCTTTCGAAGGCAGAAAAGATGCTTACAATAGCTCTTCCGGAATGAGAGAAACTTTCAAACATCTTTCTGAAGGAGGATGTATTGGGATTTTTCCCGCTGGCGAAGTATCCAATAAAAATAATGAATATGGTGAAGTACTTGACAGACCCTGGGGAAAAACAGCGCTTAAGATCATTAAAAAAGCGAAAGTACCTGTAATTCCGATGTACTTCCATGCAACCAATAGCAAGGTCTTTTATAATGTTTCCAAGCTTCATCCCGATCTGCAAACGCTTATGTTGCCTACAGAAATGATGCGGAAAAGAGACAAGCCGATCCGGATCCGAATTGGGAAGCCTATTTCTGTAAAACAGATGGAAGAAGAGGAAAGCCTGGAAGAATTAGGAGAATATCTTTACAATAAAGTATATATGCTGAAGTCTTACTATGAAAAGAGAAAAAGTATCACGGAGAAGTTGAAGCTTCCTAATATGTCTCTAAAGTTACCACTTCAAAAGCAAAATAATATTGTACAGAATATTATTGATGAAACGCCTGTTGAGGATATCGTTAAAGAAATCCAGATACTCAAAGAGACTGAAAATAAAAAACTCTTTTCGCACGGAGATTACGATGTGTTTTTTACGACTTCTGCAGAGATTCCGTCTATTATGAGGGAAATCGGTAGGCAAAGAGAATTGACTTTTCGAGCGATAGGAGAGGGGACGAATCTTCCTTTTGACCTGGATGAGTATGATAATCATTATCATCATCTTTTTCTTTGGGATAATGCCGGGAAAAAATTGGTAGGTGCATACAGAATGGCCCTGGGTTCCGAAGTGATGAAGAAATTTGGAATCAACGGATTTTACACCAGCTCACTTTTCGAATATGATCCGGAGCTACAACCATTTTTCAGAAAAGTGATAGAAATGGGAAGGGCATATATATCAATCGAATATCAGCAAAAACCGTTTCCATTATTCTTACTTTGGCGAGGGATTGTCCATGTCTGCTTAAGGAATCCGGAACACAAATTCTTGATGGGCGGTGTAAGCATCAGTAACAAATTCTCAGAATTTTCAAAATCCTTGATGATAGAGTTCATGCGATCCCATTATTATGATTCTGCTGTTGCGCAATATATCCATCCGAAAAATGAATTTAAAGTTGTGATGAAGGAGCGTGACAAAGCTTTGTTTTTCGAAGATATGGACGCAGACCTTAACAAATTGGATAAGATCATAGATGATCTGGAGCCGGAACTTAGATTGCCTGTTCTGATCAAGAAATATATTAAGCAGAATGCAAAAATGATCGCTTTCAATGTGGACCCTAACTTCAACGATGCGATTGATGGATTGATGTATATCAGGATCAGTGATCTCCCGGAAGATACAATCAAGCCTGTTTTAGAAGAGTTGAGTGATTTTTTTAAAGCCCAAACTGAAAAAAAATCTTCTGATAATCAATGATTTTTGTGGAATTTGAGAAGTATTTTTCAATATAATTTGCGTGGTAAGGATAAAGAGTATATTTTTGCACCACTCAAAACAACAAGAGTGCTGGTTTCTTAGCTCAGTTGGTAGAGCAACGGACTGAAAATCCGTGTGTCCCTGGTTCGATCCCTGGAGAAACCACTTAAAACCGCCTAAAATAGGCGGTTTTTTTATGGAAATCTTAAAATTAGTAATGATCTAATTTGGATTATAAAAGTAAAGAGTGTATTTTTGCACCACTCAAAAACAACAAGAGTATTGGTTTCTTAGCTCAGTTGGTAGAGCAACGGACTGAAAATCCGTGTGTCCCTGGT
>NZ_DAMBSX010000001.1:0-395190 GCF_032054305.1 Epilithonimonas sp. | reverse complement strand
TCGATCCCTGGAGAAACCACTAAGAAATAATATAATTTCTGATAAAACCCTTCAAATTCCGCAATTTGAAGGGTTTTTTGTTTTTAAAGCATATCAAAATAAACCATTTCTCTCAAATTGTCAAATAGTACATTTCATAATCTTATTATTTTCACTTTGAGTTATCAAGCAGCATTTCTTTTATCCGACCTCTCCGTTATTCAATTGTTGGATGAAATAGAAAGACGTGACACCATAAAGTTTTTTGAAGGCAATAATGAAAACCTGAGGAGAGTTAAATCCACATTCATCTGCGAGATAACCTACTTTATAGTCCCTATATTTTGGTTCATTGTATAACTTTTGGACGATGTGAGGAATTCTTAATTGATTGACATGGTTCGTGAAATTCGTGCCCTTGTTTCTCCTGATCACATCTGAGAGATATTTTGGGTTGGTATTCCACTGGTTGGATAGGTAGCTGATGGTAAGGTCCTTTTTGATAAAGCTGTCAGATGTTTCAAAGGCTTCCAGTTTTGATAATATTTTTTTCTCCGTATCACTGGAGATAGAGTTTTGGTTGATAGTTGGGGTTTTGGTTATGGGATTACTTTCATTTAGCGTTCCTTGCTTTAGCATCTCTATCATTTGGTCATGGTTTTTGCGAAGCAATTTGTTCTTTCTCCTGCAAAAGATGATAGTGGCTGCTGTCACAAGCAACACTAAGACTCCCATGATGATCCATTGCTTTTCATTGTTTTCTTTGTGGTCGTTATTCATTTCTGCAACTGTTTTTTTCATCGCAATATCAGTATTCTCTTTTTTCGCATAGCTAAGACTATCCTTAAGATTGGTATAATTTCGGAGATAGAATTTGATTTTTCCTTCTCTCCTAATTCTGTATAGCACGTAGCCAAAAACTCGTAGGATTCTACTCCGTTCGCCGGATTCTTATACTGCTTTTCTATTTCCAAGGCGCGTTTTGCATAATCGATCGGTTTTTGGTATTCCTTCTTTTCCATATATAACCAGCTTAATTGATTTAGAAGCGTATTAGTTGCGGTTGGTGGTAAACCTTCTTTATTCTTGTGAAGTTCTTCGGCTTTTAGAAGATTTTTTATGCAAGTTCCAGATTACCTTTTTCATCGGCATATTCCAGATAAAATATACCCAAACGAGTATATGCGTTAGCAATTGCAGCATATTTCACATCATTCTTCATTGTACTATTATCACTTATTTTTTTGCAGATTCCAAAGATCGGTTTATATAATATATGGTAGAGTCTCTGTATTTTTTATCACTTGACACATCGGTCTTATGATTATAATATGTGTGTAAAGCGATGTAATTCTGGCTCAGTCTAAAGTATTTTTTGTCAGGATTTTCAATGGTTTTCGCAAAAGTAATTGACATTTCAAGATCTTTTTTACCAGCGTCATCCAGACCAAGATACATCAGGGCTTGTGCTGTTTGTTGATAAATATCGGTTATTATTCCTTTAGGGTCCTCTTTTTTATTTTGAACTATTTTTATTAACTGGTTTCCTAGCTCAACTACTTCCTTGTCCTTGCCTTGTTTATCAAATACACTCATTAAAAAACGACCGCTTCCCAAAATTCCTTTTTCAGAGCCTATTTTTTCAGATTTTGCTTTTAAATTAAGTAACACGACTTCTAATTGTTTGGCGTCCATGCTATATTGTTTACCTACGAGGTCGTTGACCTGATTCACAATGACTTCCTCGGTTAAGGGTTGCGGGACAGATGATTTTTGTTCTTGTGCAAGAGTGGTGTTAAGGGAAAATAGGATAATAAAAATGAAGATAGATGGTCTCATATAGTTATGATTTAATATTGGTCGGATGTAGGAGATCGTGATAGCTTGATACTCTTTTATTGAAAGATTCTAACTTCATTTTAGTATTCTTAAAATATGATATCATGAATTATCTCCGGTAAAATTGTTTTTTAGGTCGAGATGCTTTAACTTTGCACAAACCTAATCTAATGAGTAAAAAAGAAACGAAATACATCTTTGTAACAGGAGGTGTAACATCGTCACTTGGTAAGGGTATTGTTTCCGCTTCTTTGGGACTTCTTCTTAAATCCCGCGGTTTCAAAGTTACCATACAAAAGCTTGACCCTTATATCAACATCGACCCCGGAACGCTTAATCCCTATGAGCACGGCGAATGTTATGTGACCGAAGACGGCGCAGAAACAGACCTTGATCTGGGACATTATGAGAGATTCCTGGATTCTCCAACTTCACAGAACAACAACGTTACAACTGGAAAGATCTACCAGACCGTTATTGAAAAGGAACGTAAAGGCGATTTTCTTGGTAAAACAGTTCAGGTGATCCCGCACATCACCAACGAGATCAAACGTAGAATAAAGATGCTTTCCAAAAAGGATTATGACATCATTATTACCGAGATTGGAGGAACTGTGGGCGATATCGAGTCGCTTCCTTACATAGAAAGTGTTCGCCAGTTGCAATGGGAACTGGGCAAAAACAATTCTATGGTCATTCATTTGACATTGTTGCCTTATTTATCATCAAGTGGAGAACTGAAAACGAAACCTTCCCAACATTCTGTTCGTCAATTGATGGAAAGTGGGATTCAGGCGGATGTTTTGGTGTGCAGAACGGAGCACACCATTCCGAAAGATTTGCGTTCCAAGCTGGCACAGTTCTGTAACGTCGGATTAGAAAACGTTATAGAATGTATCGATATGGACACAATTTACGAAGTTCCATTATATCTTCAGAAACAGAATTTTGACGAGGTGGTTCTAAAAGAACTGAATCTCCCTGTAGGAAAGGACGTTAATCTAAAAGACTGGAAAACATTCCTTAAAAAATATAAAAATCCGAAACGCAGTGTAGAAATAGCCTTGGTTGGGAAATACGTTTCGCTTCAGGATTCTTATAAATCCATTGCCGAAGCTTTTATCCACGCAGGTTCTGATATGGAAACCGAGGTGAAGGTAAGATGGGTCTACAGTGGCGATATCGAACAGGAAGGTGCCGAAAAACTATTGAATGGCGTTGATGGAATCCTGATTGCGCCAGGTTTCGGAGACAGAGGAATCGAAGGAAAAATTCAGGCTGCGAAATATGCGAGAGAAAATAAGGTTCCGTTATTGGGAATTTGTCTGGGAATGCAGATCATGACGATAGAATTCGCCAGAAATGTTTTAGGATTAGCAAAAGCCAACAGTATGGAGTTTGATACTTCTACGCCAGACCCTGTGATTTCTTTGATGGAGGAACAGAAAAATGTAGTAGACAAAGGAGGAACAATGCGTCTTGGTGCTTGGAAATGTGTTTTGAAACAAGGTTCAAAATTAGCTGAGGTCTACGGTGCAAAAACCATTTCGGAACGTCATCGTCACAGGTATGAGTTCAATAGTGATTATAAAAAAGACTTCGAAGATAAAGGCTTAACACCAAGCGGACTGAACCCGGAAACGGATCTGGTTGAAACCTTGGAACTGAAAGACCATCCGTTCTACATCGGTGTTCAATATCACCCAGAGTATAAAAGTACGGTTGCAACACCACATCCATTGTTCAAAGCTTTTATCAGCGCAACGGTTAAGAAGTAGAAAAAAAGTATTAAGTATAATGTACAAAGTATGATTCTGGATATGAAGAAATACACTGTACATTATACTTTTTACATTATACAGCAGAAAAAAAGTATTTCTCTGAGCCAACCGTCTTTATAACGGAATCTGAAAAATAAAACCTATTTTTGCAGACCAAAATGATGTAGGTTTCTGAAATGTCAGTCTGAGGTTCTCGAAGACATTCAAATCATTAATCTTAAACTTTAAACTTATTTCTATAATGCAACAAAACAACGGATTAGATAAAAAACAACTGATTAGCTTCGGTATTTTTTCTATGATTCTTATCGGTTTTATGTTTTATTTCCAAAACCGAAATGCGCAGGCCGAACAAGAAAAATTAGCTCTGGAAGCTAAGAAAACAGAGCAGACTACAAAATCTAAACCTGCTGCAACCAACTTAAATGCAGCAACTGTAACACCCAATTCTGTTCAAAAAGTTAACCTTCAAAACGACGAGCTTTCTTTGGAATTCTCTAGCGTTGGTGGGCAATTAAGCTCTGTTAAATTGAATAAATTCGAAGCGTTTGGCGGAAAACCATTGTACCTTTTCAGCAATAATAATGCGAGTTACGGATTCCAGTTTACGGATAAATCTGGGAAAGTTTTCAATACCAAAGATTTGGTTTTTACACCGCAAGTTGCAGGAAATGTAGTAACTCTTAATTCTAAAGTCGGAAACGCAGTTATCCAATTCATTTATACACTGAAAGCAAAATATACTGTTGATTTCCAGGTGAAAACACAAGGCCTGGCTAGTGTTGTGAACGATGGTAAAGCTAATTTCATTTGGAATTATAACGTAAGAAGCGCAGAAAAAGGACGTTCACAAGAAGAGACTCACACCGAGTTTTCTTATGCGTTCAACAATTATAAAGACTACGATTACGACGCTCGTTCTGATATGGATGAGCCGGACGAAACACTGAACTGGATTGGTGTAAAACAGCAGTTCTTCGCAGCAGTTATCGAAGCTAAAAATGGATTTACAAAATCAAAAGGAAATCAGGAAGCTATTCCGGAAGGCGAGTTCTTGAAGAAATTCAATTATGACGGTCAGGTTAATTTGGCAGGAAACGAATTGAATCAAGACTTCACTTGGTATTTTATGCCATTGGATATGGATTTGTTGAAATCTTTTGATAAGAACTTTGACGAGATTATTCCATTAGGTTGGTCATTCATTGGTTCATTGAACAGATATGTATTTATGCCTTTGTATGATTTACTTTCCAGTTGGGGAATCGCCGCAGGTTGGGCCATTTTCTGGATGACTATCATCGTGAAATTGATTTTGTCTCCGGTAATGTTCAAGCAGCACAAACTAAGTGCAATGATGAAGGTTATTCGTCCGGAGATTGATGAGGTGAATGCCAAATTCAAAGATGCGGACCCGATGAAAAAACAGCAGGAAACAATGGCGGTCTACCGAAAGGCCGGCGTGAATCAGATGGCGGGTTGTTTGCCGGCGCTGGTACAGATTCCATTGTTCTACGCACTATTCCGTTTCTTCCCGAATATGCTGGATCTGAGAGGAAAAAGCTTCTGGTTCGTTCCGGATTTGACAGCTTATGACGATATCATCAGTTGGGGAACCAACATTCCTTTGTTAGGAAATCATCTGAGTGTATTTGCTATTGCGTGTACGATTGTGATTTTGATTTACACGATTATGACTTCAGGTAACATTCAGCAGCCACAACAAGAAGGGATGCCGAATATGAAGGTGTTGATGTATATCTTCCCGATCACATTCCTGTTCTTCCTGAACAGTTCTGCATCTGGTCTTTCCTGGTATTATTTTGTATCGAATGCGATTAATATCGTGATTATCTTAGTGATTAAATATTTCATTTTGGATGAGAAAAAAATCCATGCTCAGATCCAGGAAAACAAAAAGAAAGAACCGAAGAAAGAAGGAACTTTCCAGAAAAGAATGCGAGAGATGATGGAGAAAGCGCAAGAGCAGCAGAAAGCTCAGGAGCAAGCCAGAAACAAAAAGAAATAACATTTAAAGCGGTAATTTTTACCGCTTTTTTTATTTTTGCCAAAAGAAATTGTCCTCAATGAATTTAGAATCCACCTACGAATACCTTCAGTCTTTTTTAACGCCGGAACGTCTGCAGAAAATCGAACATTATTCCAAAGAGAGCTCAGACTTTGTTTTGCCTGTGATGGAAGATATTTACCAGTTCAGAAATGCAGCTGCCATTGTTCGTTCCGTAGAAGCTTGTGGATTTCATAAGGTGGTGGCGATGGAAAAGGAGAATTACTTTGAACCGAATCTAAAGGTAACAAAAGGCGCAGATACTTGGGTCGAGGTGGAGAAAATGCCGAGAACGATAGAATCTCTCCAAAACATCAAAAATCGAGGCTACAAAATCGTTGCAGTTTCGGCAGAAAACAATGCGAAAATGTTACCAGACTACAAAATCGAAGAACCTTTGGCTTTGGTTTTTGGAACAGAGTGGGAAGGAACAACAGATGAATTGCTCGACTTTGCCGATGAAACTTTAGCTATTCCAATGTACGGTTTTACAAAAAGTTTCAATGTTTCTGTTGCTGCAGCAATCTGTATGTATGAACTCAAACAAAAACTGCTGAAATCTGATATTGATTATAAACTGTCCGAGGAAAAATTACTCCGAATGAAAATCCGCTGGGCGAAGAATTCTATCCCAAGTGGTGATATGATTTTGGAAAAGTATTTGAGAGAGAATCAATAATCTTAGTATATTTGATTATAAAATATTAATTATGACCACTTACAATGTTTCTATACCGGATAATAAAGATTCTTTTTTTCGAGAATTCTTGGAGCTTATTGGAGCAAAGTACGAGAAAAAACAAGATGCTTTTGAGCTGTCTGATGAGCAAAAGAGGATATTGGATAGTCAAGATGATTTTTCGCTGTCGGATTATGAAGATAATGACAGTTTTGTAGCGGAGCTGAAGAAAGAATATGGCGTTTAAAGTCATTGTTTCTACTGCTGCAAAATCAAATGTAAGAGAAGCTGCGTCTTATTACAAAAAAGAAGTATCTGACAAAGTAGCTCGAAAATTCATTGAAGATTACGAGCAAACTATCGAAGAATAAAGCAAAGTCCATATTTTCAAATCTACTATAAAGATTTCAGAGGATTGACGATGCGTAAATTCCCGTATATCATTTTCTATCGAGTTTCTGGAGATACAATCTTGGTAAAAGCGGTTTTTAATGCGCTTCAGGATACGAAGAAAAGGCCAAAATAATTTTAAGAAACCAACTCACAAACCATCTCTCCAATCTTCGGAGCCAGCGCAACGCCCATTCCGGAAAGTCGCACAGCACAAAATTGTCTTTTAGAGATTCGTTTCACAATCGGAGTTTTTTCCGTTCCCATTGCCATGATTCCTGACCAACGCATTGCGATTTTAAAGTCTTGGTTAGGTAGAATAACTTCTTTTAAAAATTGTTCCAAATGATTTTGCAGAAAATCTGTTGTGTCAAAATCTGTTGTTTTTTCCGTTTCAAAATCCTGATTTCTTGCACCGCCTAAAAGAATTCTGTTCCCTAAATTTCTGAAATAATAGAAACCTTCCTCGCAGTGAAAAGTTCCTTTTAGTTTAAGGTTTTCAATCGGTTCTGTAAGTATAATTTGTCCTCTTGCAGGAATGATTTCTTCGGATTCCAGAAATTTTGAACTGAAAGCATTCGTACAATAGATGACTTTTTCAGATTTCAGAATAAGATTGTTATCGATTTTAATTTCGATTTCATAATTGTTTTCTGAAACTGATTCTATTTCGGTTCCAATTAAGAACTCAACTTTCAGTTCATGGCATTTCTCTAAAAGTTGGTTCAATAATTTTCCCGAATGTAAACTTCCTTCACAGAGATTCTCAACCAAAAAATCGGATTTTCCTAAACCAAATTCTGCAATCTTTTCATTCGCAATTCTGTAAGTATTTTCTGTTTTTGTAATGGGAGCAAGTTTTTCATTGACTTCATTCAATTTTTCCAAAGCTGATTCGTCATTTAAAATTTCATATCCGCCACACAATTCAAAATCAATATCATCATTAGTAAAATAATTCTGGATTTTCTCCAAACCTTCGAATCTCATTTTGACCAAATCCAAAGTTTTATCCCAACCCATTTTTTCAGAATCAGAAATAATCTCGGTCAAACTTCCAAAGCAAGCAAAACCTGCGTTCCGAGTTGAGGCGCCAGTCGGAACAGAAGTTCGTTCGATAATCAAAACTGATTTTTCAGGATGTTTTTCCTTGATAGAAATAGCAGTCCAAAGTCCTGTAAATCCCGAACCGATGATTGCAATATCTCGTTTTCTATAAAAAGTTTCGGTTTCCCAAATGCTCGGCAAAATGTTTTTCATTCGGGAAATTTAAGAAAAATCAAAACATCTTATCGTAATTCCAAGCGGCTACAAAAATTCCGGCAGTTTCCGTTCTCAATCTTTGATTACCGAGTGAAACAGCTTTGATTCCTTTATCTGCTAATAATTGAATTTCTTTATCAGAAAAGTCGCCTTCGGGACCAATGAGGAAAGTAATTTGGTTGATGGCATTGTCACGCTGAGGCTCTCGAAGCGCATTCAAATTAATCCTTTCCAAATTTTCATTACAATGGGCAACAAAAGTATTTTCTGAATCTAAGTTTTTCATAAAATCAGAAAATTTGGTCAAATCATTAACTTTCGGAAAATGAAATCTGTGACTTTGCTTTGAAGCTGAAATAGCTTGTTTTCTCAATTTATCAATGCTGATATTTTTGCGTTCTGTTTTTTCTGTTAATATAAAACTGATTTCAGAAATTCCCATTTCAACAGCTTTTTCAACAAAAAATTCGATTCGGTCAATGTTTTTTGTTGGCGCAATCGCAATGTGAAGCTTCGGAGAAAAATTAGGAAGATTTTCTTTGATTTCAGTAACGTCCAATGAAACTTTTTTACCTTCGAAAACAAGATTTCCTTTAGTCAGATTTCCATTGCCATCGGTTACGAAAATCTCTTCGCCTTCTCGCATTCTGAGAACTTTTGTGATGTGTTGTTGTTCATCAGAATCAATAATTAAATCAGGGAAAATCTGTCCAAAGAAAAGTTTCATTTTGTATCAAAAATTTTACAGATTATTGTCATTCCGTAGGAATTCAGGCTCTTAAGATTCCTACGGAATGACAAAAAGTGAATGTTATTTTTTAGCAGGTATTACAAATTTATAAATCTTCTTACCAATCGTCATCACCAAAACGGCCGCCAAACCAAAAACAATTCCCAACCCAAATTGTGGAATCTGCTCGGGAATATTCGTTGGAACAATATGATGGATGTATTCTATATGATGATGGAAAATGCCGCCAGAAACCAAGATCAAAGCAATAGTTCCTACAACGCCAAGAATTTTGATCACGATTGGTAAAGCTTTAACCAAAAATTGGCCAAGACCGGAAAAAAAGCCTTTGTTTCCAGATTTTTTCATTAAGAAAAAACCTGCGTCGTCCATTCTAACAATTAGAGCTACAATACCATAAACACCAACTGTTGCAATGAATGCAACTATACTAACGGCAATGATTTGCTCGATTAACGGATGCTGTTTTTCGATAACTGTTCCTAGAGCAATGATGACAATTTCCAAAGAAAGAATAAAATCTGTCTTGATAGCGGAACTGATTTTCGATTTTTCAGAATTTTCATCATCTTCTTGCAAAACGCTTTCCTGTACAACTTCGTGGCCTTTTTTACCTCTGTGGAAGATATATTCAATAATTTTCTCAACACCTTCATAGGCCAGATAGATCCCACCAAGAATCAAAATATAGTTGATGGCGGGTTCATATAACCACTTAAGTAAGAAAATGACGGGAAGAATAATCAACTTGTTGATAAAAGAACCTTTGGTGATTGCCCAAAGAACAGGAATCTCGCGAGACGATAAAAATCCGGTTGCTTTTTCTGCATTTACTGCAAGGTCATCACCTAGAATTCCGGCAGTTTTTTTCGTTGCTAATTTGCTGGTTACCGCAATGTCGTCCATCAATGCGCCAATATCATCTAAGATTGCAAAGAATCCTGAAGCCATAACTTTTTATTTTAATACAAAAATAAGTTTTAAACTTTAAAATTCAATGGTTAAAGTTAATGCCCGGATTATTTTTATTTGATTTTTTGAAACGCAATTTCATTCTCGCTGATGAAAGCAACACCAGTTTTAATCGTAGTGTAGATATCTGTGTCGCATTCCCGCAAAGAACACACGTAAATTTCTTCTACCCAAGTGTTATTGATGAAAATCAGATTGAGATATTCCTGTTTTCTCAGGTTATTTTTTATGGAAAGATAGTCTCCTTCTTTTGGTTCGTAAGCAAAGCTAAAAACATTTTCAGAATTGATTTTTTCAAGAATTTCCTCTTTGATATCCTGAAGATAACCTGTCTCGGAACTTATTAGGTCAAAATCTTCTGACTCTTCTGCCATTTCGGTTTTTCCCGTTATCGTTTCTAAAATCCAGTAAAATTTTGAACTTTTTTTAGATTGTTTTCCGAGTATTTTTTCTTCAAGTAGTATTTTCATTGGGTTTACTTTGAGTTGGGCTAGCTTACTAAAACGTCTAGTGGAAATATATTTACACGATATTAAAATTTCAATCAATCTTTTATGATTTTTCGGAAAATCATAATATCATTTACTTTAATGGTGTCGTTAATTATTGCATTTGATTTTCCTTTATTCATTTCTCTAACAACAATTTTTTCATTTCCACTTTTACCCAGAACTTTTTTATCAATAGGATATTTACTTGTATCTATGGGATTGAATTGAAAATTAAAAATGAAAAAAGAAATTATAATTGCGACTATTGAACAAAAAATTTTCGGTGTAATTTGTTTTAGGAAAATTAATAAAAAGCTGAAAAAGGATAATACAAATGATGAATAATGAATTGCCCAAAAGAGATTGTAACTCAATCTATCTGTAAAAGTCCAATCAGGAAAAAAGAAAGTCTTTATCGATGTTATAATTAGAATTCCAAAGAAAACGAAGAATATAATTTTGAATATTTTCATTGCAAAATATCATTTATGGTCTAATTAACTCTAACTTTCTACAAATCATACTTAGCAGTAGCCGTTGTCCTAATATCCGTAAACTCGCCGCGTTCGTATTTCAGTTTGGCAACCATTGCAATCATCGCAGCATTGTCAGTTGTGTATTCGAATTTTGGGATGAAGATGTTCCAACCGAGTTTCTCACGATTGTCTTCCATATATTGTCGTAAACCAGAATTGGCAGAAACACCGCCGGCAATCGCAATATCTTTGATGTTAAGTTCTTTCGCTGCTTTTTCAAGTTTGTCCATCAAAATTTCAATGATTGATTTTTGGACAGAAGCACAAAGGTCATTGATATTATCCTTAATGAAATCAGGATTCTTTCTCTCTTCTTTCTGAATAAAATACAAAACAGAGGTCTTAATCCCACTGAAAGAATAATCATAACCTTCCATTCTCGGTTTATTGAATTTGAAAGCGTCAGGATTTCCTTCTTTTGCCAATCTATCCACAATTGGTCCGGCAGGATAATCGAGGTCGAAAATTTTCCCGATTTTGTCAAACGCTTCGCCTGCCGCATCATCTATAGTTTTTCCTATGATTTCCATGTCGAAATAATCCTTAACGAAAACTATCATCGTATGACCACCAGAAACAGTCAGACATAAAAACGGAAAAGTGGGCGGCGTTGGATTGGCATCATCAATGAAATGCGCCAAAATGTGAGCCTGTAAATGATTGACTTCTATCAGTGGAACGTTCAAACTCATTGCCAGAGATTTGGCAAAAGAGGTTCCTACTAAGAGTGAGCCCAAAAGTCCCGGACCTCTCGTGAAACCAATCGCGCAAATCTCATTTTGTTGTATATTTGCTTTTGAGAATGCTTTTTCTACGACAGGGATGATGTTTTGCTGATGCGCTCTGGAAGCCAACTCGGGGACAACGCCACCATATTCGTTATGGATTTCCTGATTGGCAGCCACATTGGAAAGGATTTTGCTACCGCTGATAACGGCCGCAGAAGTGTCGTCACAAGAAGATTCTATACCTAAAATAATTGATGCACTCATAATAGATGGCAAAGTTAGAAAATAAAAATACAAATAACGAAGAACCACATATTGACAAACCTGTCAGCCAGAAAAAGCGACCTCTTTTTCTAAGAATTCTCAGCACTGTTTCTTACGGGATTATTGCTTTGGTGGCTTTGGTATTGGTTATCATCAACCTTCCTATTACCAAAAGATATATCGCTAATCAAGCTATTGATTTTCTGAACAAAGACCTGAAAATGGGAATGTCTATCAAGGATATTGATGTTAATTTTCTGGGCGATGTCACGATAAAAGGATTGACGCTGAAAGATTATAAAAATTATGAATTTGTAAAAGCAAAGGAGCTTAGAGTGAAGTCCGATTGGTTTGCTTTGGCTTTCAACACACGAGATATCAAATTCAACCAAGCGACAATCATTGAGCCAACCATCCGAGTGATTACTTATAAAGGTGACAGCATCAGTAATTTTATCCGATACGTGGATAATTTTGATGATGGAAAACCGCGTGACCCGAAAAGAAGACCCTTTAAAATGGGAATGAAATTCGATATCATCAATGGGATTGCAAGTATCGTCAATGAAAATAGTCCGGGCGAAGCAGGAAGATGGCTGGATGCAAGAAACGTCAACCTGAATGTCACTTCTCTAAAAGTGGAAGGCGCTGATGTTTTTGCGGATATCAGAAACTTTAATTTCATCACAAAACGTCACGGCAAAGAACATATCGTAGATACTTTTTCCACCAATTTTGAACTGACCAAAAAACATTTGAAGTTGGGGAATCTGACCTTCAATACCAATTATTCTCTTTTGCAGGGTGAAGCGATTCTGAATCTTGACCCAAAAACGAAATTTGCAGATTTTGGCAACAAAGTGAACTGGGATTTGAGAATGGTTCCGGGAAGTCAGATTAGTGGTTATGATTTGAGTTATTTTGTTCCGGATTGGGACAATTACACGCCAATCAACATCTCTGGAAGAATGACCGGACCGTTGAATAATTTTACTTTGAATAATTTCTTAATCCGTTCGCAGGAAATCAATCTGAATACCAAAAAGATGACCATTTCCAGTGTTTTGGACAAGAAGTTTTTCATTGAAAGTAAAGATGTTTCTGCTGATTTCACGTACAAAGGTCTGAAAGCCTCGCTTCCGAAATTTATCTCTTCGAAGTTGGGCAATATTGCGGATGATTTTGGAAGGTTAAAATATAATGGTTCTGTAAAAGTCAATCCAAAACAGATTTTCGCTACAGGAAATGTTATTACAGGAATTGGACAGGCGAAAATGAAAGACTTCAATCTTGTAGATTACAGCACCAAACGCCCAAAATATAGAGGTTACGTAGATGTCAAAGATTTGAATGTAACTGCTTTGACCAAGAACAAACAAGTTGGTTTGATTTCGGGTAAATTCAATGTTCAAGGCGAAGGTTTTGATGTAAATACGATGTATGTGAAAACCAATTCGGATGTCAATCATATTGATTTGATGGGCAAAAGCCTTAATAATATTGAGATCGATGGTGTTCTGAATAAAAGAAGATTCACAGGAAATGTTAAAGCCAACGATGCAAATGTAAAAGGAAATTTCAAAGGAATTGTGGACTTCAGCACCAAAAGATTGTTTGCGGATTTTGATGCTAATATCCAGTATGTGAATCTGAAATATTTTGGTATTTCGGCTGGTGATACCAATTCTGTAAGTGGACATTTGGTCGGGAAAGTTTCTATGACCAATCTGAATGACCTTAACCTCGATACCAATATCAAAGGATTGACTCTCAATTCAAGTTCACAAAAATTACATATTCCGGATTCCAAACTCAACGCATTTTTTGAAAATGGAAACAGAATTGTTTCTGTAGATGCGCCAGGAGCGGTTACAGGAAGAGTTTCCGGTAGATTTGATTTGGAAGACATCGGAAACATGGTGATGAATAGTATCAACAAAATTCTAGTGGGTAACCCTCCGAAAAAAACTTACAACGGACAGAATTTCGATTTCGATTTTGATGTGAAGCAAGGTTTGGTTTCTTTCTTTGTTCCCGATCTGGAATTGCCGGACGGTGCAAAAGTAGCCGGAAGTTATGTCGGAGCAACCAATGATTTGATTCTGAATGCCGATGCAGCTCAAATCAAATATGTGATGACCAGCAAAAAAGAACTGACCGAAGCCGAAAAATTCTTAGCTGAAACTGATGCGACATACCAGCCAGACCTAAACAAAGTCAAAGACAGTGCTATGGTTGATAGTTTGAGTTTGAGAGTGAATACGGCTAATCTCAGTCAACAATTATTGGCGACCATCAAAAGAGGACAATATGGCAATAATGTTCTTCAGGATGTGAAATTGACGGCTAATAATGAAAATTCGCAGGTTTTGCATATCGGAACGATTTTCAAATTAGGCAGTTTGGAAGACGAGACTGAGAAGCAGATGAAGGAATATATTGTCAACATTAATCAAACGACCAATACTGCTGGAGATTATGTTTTGAGATTTGAGCCTACTACGATCAAATTCAATGATGTGGCTTGGAGTGTAGATACAGGGCCAGAGTTAGATCACTCGATAACTTATAGAAAAAAAGAAAAAGATTTCTTGGTGAAAAATCTAAGAATTTACTCTGATGAAAGTGCACTATTGATAAAAAGTGCAGATTTCAAATCGGGGAAAGAGTTCACAGCCGATGCTGAGGTTAAAAATCTTGATATCTCGAAACTTTTGGCCTTTGGTAAGGATAAAAATGCCATGGACATCAAAGGAACAGCGAACGGAAGTATTCAACTGAAAAAATCGGGGAACAATCTGGAACCTCTGGTGGATCTGGATGTGAATGATATCTTCATGAATGGCAATGAGATGGGAGACGTTGAAACCAGAATCACTAAAAGTGAAAAGCCAAACGTATTTGATGTCAGTATCCAAGCTTTATCTTCCGGTCTTTTGGGTCAGAATACCCTCGATGTTACAGGTACGATTGATAATAATCATCCTTCTCCTGTTCTTGATCTGAATGCCAAAATGAATGAGTTCGATCTTGGTTTTGTCCAACAATTTGTGAAAGAGATCTTTGGGAATTTTAGAGGTAAGGCTTCTGGAGACCTTAGAGTATCTGGACCTACAAACGATATAGATTATAGTGGAGATGTCGCCTTGAAAGGTTTCGGACTAAAACTATTGTTCACAGGCGTAGATTACTCATTTGATGATACGGTGATAAGCCTTTCCAAAGGACAGGCATTGCTTTCTGGGATTGGTATAAAAGATGGTAGGGAAAATTCCAAAGGCAGAATATCGGGAGGTATTTATTTTGAAACCCTTTCCTCCATGTCTGTCGAATTGATCATGGAAGCCGATAATCTTCTGGTGCTCAATTCTACACAAGACGATAACGACCTTTTTTGGGGAAGGGTTACTGCTAAGGGAGATGTCTATGTAAGTGGACCGGTCTCCGGATTGTCCATTTCAACTCCTAATGACGGGCTTCGGGTTCTTAATAATAGTACATTTACCTTTAACAGTGCATCAACAGCAAACATTGAGGAATTCAAGATCCTAAGATTTTTGAAACGGGACGATGAAGGTAAGGTCTCTGTAGAAAAGAAGAAGCGCTCTGGTGCCAATATGCTTATTGATTTTGATGTAACAATTGATAAAGGATCATTGGTCAATGTTTTGGTTGGAGATGATGTTGGGAATATTTCTGTTAGGGGTGATGCCCGGAATTTGAAGTTCAAGATGGAAAGAAGCGGTAATATTTTCATGAATGGGAAATATACTGTGGATAATGGAACTTTTGTTTCCAAGGCAATTCTTAACAGAACTTTCCAAATAGCGAGGAACAGTAATATCCAATGGAGTGGTAATCCAATGACGCCAGATCTGGATATCACAGCAAATTATACAAGAACTGTTACCAATGCCGGAGAGTATCTCGGGATGTCACTTACTCAACCGATCAATGTAGTTTTGACAACCAAGATCACCGAAACTCTTACCAAACCGGATATTCAATTTGGGGTTTCGGCGCCTGATGTTTCTTCGCAGGTAAGAGAAACTTTGGCGACTAAACTAAGTAATGAGGATGAGAAAATTATTCAATTTGGATCGGTGTTGGTCCTTAACAATTTCAACGTTGTTAATTCGGGAGGTTTGAATATTAATGTATCCCAAGCTGCTGTAAGTACAGGATATAGTATGGCCTTCAAACAACTGGGGTCTGTTCTTAATACAATAAGTAGTGCTTTTCAGATCAATCTTGATTATATCAGCGGTGATCCGAATTCTAACACCTCTGACCGTGCCAATACAAATGTTAGTCTGGCATTATCTCCAAGAATCAAATTAAAGACAGGTTTGGGAGTTCCAATTACAAGAACAGAGAATACCAATGCAAACTATCTTTCCGCTGAAGGAACTATAGAGTATGACTGGAGTAGAAATAATAATGGAAGCAGGTTACTGAGGGCTTATTCCAAACCTTCTAATTTGGGATTGGGAACAGCGGGTGCTAATAATCAAAGCTATGGGGTTGGGGTTGTGTATAGTAAAAGTTTTGATTCTTTCAAATATATGTTCAAAAGACGTAAAAGGTTAAAAACAGACTCGGCGGCTATAGAGCAAAATAAAGTAGATTCTTTAAGAAACGAGTCGAATAAATGATAATTATCATGAAAAATGTTGATTTTGTTAAAAGCTGTTAATGTTTTAATATTTCTTTTTATTTAAAATATTTTTTTTAAATTTGCAAAAAAATTAGATATATTTTAAATAAATAATAAAATCATACAATGAACTATCAATTAGACGATATCGATAAAAAAATCCTTGATTTCCTAGTAGAGAATACAAGAATGCCTTTCACAGAAATTGCTAAGCAGATGGATGTTTCCGCAGGAACTATCCACGTAAGAGTGAAAAAAATGGAAGATGCGGGAATTATTCTAGGCTCATCCCTTAACATCGATTATGGCAAGTTAGATTATAACTTTACTGCTTTCATCGGTATTTTACTTACAAAATCAAACCATACTCAAGAGGTTTTGAAGCAGTTGGCTCTGATCCCAAATGTGGTAGAGGCAAGTGTAACATCTGGAAAATATAATATCTTTTGCAAAATGAAAGCAAAAAATACAGAGGATGCTAAGAAGATCATCTACCAGATAGATGATATCCAGGATGTCATGAGAACAGAAAGTATGATCTCTATGGAAGAGTACATCAGTGATAAGAACCGTCTTATAAATGCGGTTAGTATATAGTTAGTTAATAGAAATTTCTATAGTAAAGAGCTTATTTATTAAGCTCTTTTTTTGTACATTTATAACATGAAAGCTATAGACAAAAGTTTTAAAAATAATAAAGATCACTATATCATTTTCGGACTTATTATCTTAGTTTATATGCTGAGTATCAATACAGATTTGGCCGAGCTTTCTCAACATAGGGACATTAATATTCCTTCAGGTTTTTTCTATTATACTTTAAGCGTTGATGTTCTTGTAATTCTAAGTTTGATATTGATTTTATTTTATAGAAAATTAGGTGTTATCCTATTTCCTTTTTTCGTAATGATTCATTTTAGTTTACATAATTATTTTCTAAGTACCTATCTTTATTCAGACATCACAGTGCTTTTCCTTTACGTTGGTCTTGGGTTATTAGCAATCATTCCCAGGTGGAATAGTATGAAATAAACAAAGCTCAAATTCAATAAATAAATATGAAAAAAATCTTTATTTTGATGGCGTTGTTGCCAATTATGCTATTTTCCCAACAAACTAATTCAAAAGATATGGAGAAAGATAAATTGCCTCTCGGTGCTTTTTCGGTAAGTCTTAATGTAAAAGATTTAAGTAAATCAAAAGAGTTCTATGAAAAACTTGGGTTTTCTCAAATGGGAGGCGATATGAAACATCGGTATATTATAATGAAGAATGGAACAACAATTATTGGCCTTTTTCAAGGAATGTTTGAGGGGAATATTCTCACGTTCAACCCGGGTTGGGATGAGAATGCGAAAGAGACAAATCCTTTTACAGATGTTCGCGACATTCAGAAAAAATTAAAAAATGACCGAATAAAGCTTAGTAAAGAAGCTGACGAAAAATCAAAAGGCCCTGCTTATATAGAATTTGTTGATCCTGACGGAAATAAAATTCTGATAGATCAGCACAGATAGGTAGCACTTTAAAATGAAAAAAGCTCCAGATGTCTTTCCAGAGCAGTGTCGTTATTTTACCAGCGATTTGATATGAAACTAAATAGTAAAACAAACAACTGATAATAGTCTGAAAAATTGAAATAGCTACAGACCAGATTCGACTTTTTGTGCTTTTAGAATCTCGTGTTTACGAAAATGATATAGGACAATAAATTTTTTTCTTTTGTTTAATGAACCTTTCTTTTTTTCATGACAAAGATTGCACTTTGATATCATATTATGCAAGAAATCATCTACAACATATCTACGACAGATTTGTAGTGTTTTTATTTTCAGTATGTTAAAATTTTATTAGGTGGTCGTCTTAGAAATTCATCATCCAATTATTGAGGTCAACTTCAGAAGAAATGCCCAATTGCTTTCTTAATCTGTTCTTTTTCATCTCAACACTTCTGACGGAAATATGACTGAAAAGTGCAATTTCTTTGGTAGAAAAATTAAGTTTCAACAATGCACAGAATTTTAATTGTCCACTCGTCATGTCCGGATATTCTGCTGTGAATCTATTATAGAAACTCGGATAAACATCCATAAACCTGCTGAGAAAAGAAGAGTCATTACTTTTGGCAAGTTCCAATAATTCGGCAAAAGCATCGTTCATTTTAGATTCCAAGTGATTCAATTCTGTTTCCTTTTCTATCAGATCGATCTCTGTTTTCTCTTTCTGCTCTTTTTCGGTCTGATATCTTTTAAAATAATTCAGTGCAAGAAATATGAATAAAATGATCAGCGCAATAATAGTTCCTATAAGGATATAAAAATTTTTGTACCAGTTAAGCTTTTCCTGTTCCAGGATATTATTGGCGATTTTGTCTGTCTCGATTTTTTCTTTTTTTCTTGCAATATCAGATAGTTCCTTAGCTTTTTTGGAATAATAGCTATAAACTTTATCTTCACCCATCTTTTCATAGATAGTTGCAAGATCTTCGTAAATATATTGCATTCTGTAGATGTCCTGGGCTTTCTCAAAAATTGGAAGTGCTTTTTTGTAGTAATAGATAGAGCTGTCCGCAATATTCATTTCCAGATATGCATTTCCAAGACCATACAGTCCAAAAGCTTGATTGATGGAATCATTCTCGATTTTTGATAATTCATAAGCCTTTCTATTATAATAGATGGCTTGGTCATATTGGTCGAGGTCGATATAAGTATAACCAAGACTGGAATATTGGATTCCCAGCCAGCCATTCCTTTTTTTCGGATCCTTTATCTTTTTGTAATATTCTACACTTTTTAGGTCGTATTTTATTGTTTTTTCGGGAGGTTGGTATTCTAGATTCATGATCTCGGATTTACCAGAATAGACCTGTCCTAGAGAGATGTATCGCTCATCATGGTCGGATATCTTTTGGCTTTCTTTTTCAGCTTGATCACTTGTGCTGTATGCTTTTTCAAAAAACCCCAAATAGGCATATGCCAATGTTTTCGCAATAAGTGCTTGTGAAATGTGGAAATTATCATTCTCCTTTGTAGCGATATTCAAAAGTTTTTCTGCGGCTTCCAAAGCTTTTTCCTGCTCACCCAACCCAAGATAACAATTGATCTGCCCTTTTAAAGATTTGGCTTTCCCTTTGTAGTAACCTATTTCATCAGCAATATCATAGGTCTTGATATTTTGCTTTAAGGCTTTTTCGCGATCTGCCATTTGGAACGAGATCGCAATCAATCTGTCAATTTTTTCAGGAGTGTATTGCTGTGCTTTCGTTTTTATTGAACACGAAATAATAATGAGAATTAATATTAATTTTTTTTTGAATTCCACAGCCTTGATGTAGCTACAAAAATATTAAAAATTCATATACTATCTAATTATAATTGGACTTTTAAATAGTAATTAGTCCCAAATTGGTAAGAAATACGTAATGGCTCTTATAACAATTTGAATTTTTGTTGACATTCTTTCAAAATATCAGGGAAGAAATCGTCAAAATGATTTTGTAATTGTTCTTTGTGTTTTAAGAAAATACCAAAAACAGGAATATCCTTGTCCAAATACTTTGCTTTGTTCAATACGTTTTGCATACTGAATTTGATTCCCTGATCCTGTCTGTAGTTCGTGAGCCAATCATCTTGCTCCATTCTTACTAGCATTCTTTTATAATTTTCTGGGAGCCAGTTTTCGTTTTCCCATAAGATTTTATAAGTTTTTAGGGAATGTTGTTTCAGATCTTCCAAAGGATAGGAATGTGCTACAAAATAATCAAAAGCTACATCTACAAAAGCTCCGGAATATAGCCTTACAAGCGGACTGAATATTTTTTTAGCTTCGGAAACTGCGGGATGGGAATCTGTAAAAGTATCAATGAATCTGTGAAGTTTGATTCCTTCTTGGATTTCTAAAGGAAAATTTTCCCGCTCATTATTCTTGATGAAATCCGCAATCATATTCCCAACGAGTTGTCCGTGGGTAAAAGATAGAATAGAGTGGGCTAGATAATTCATCAAGTGAATTTACAAATTATTGAATCACGAATAAAATTAAAAAAGCAATTCTACAAAATCCTCAATTTTACTTATCTCCTCAATTTTGATCCCGAATTTTCTTTTTGGAAGTTTATTAAGATTTGAAATGAATATCTTTTCGTAACCCAATTTCTCTGCTTCGGTAATTCTTTGTTCTGCTTGAGCAATTGGGCGAATTTCGCCACTTAGACCAATTTCTCCGGCAAAACAATAATGTTCGGAAATTGCGATATCTTCATTACTAGATAAAATGGAAGCAACAACGGCTAAATCCAAGGCAGGATCATCGGTCTTAATTCCGCCGGTTATGTTAAGAAAAACATCTTTCGCTCCCAGTTGGAAACCAGCTCTTTTTTCCAGAACTGCCAAAAGCATATTCAATCTTTTCGAATCAAATCCTGTTGAGCTTCTCTGCGGAGTTCCATAAACGGCAGTTGAAACCAGTGCCTGGATTTCCAATAACATAGGTCGATTTCCTTCCAATGTTACTGCGACAGAATTTCCTGATAATTCTTCCGATTTTTTGGTGATGAGAATTTCGGATGGATTTTTGATTTCTTTTAGACCTTGCGAAATCATTTCGTAAATGCCAATTTCAGATGTTGAGCCAAAACGATTTTTATTGGCTCGTAGTAATCGGAAAAGATGGTTTCTATCACCATCGAAATTCAGAACTACATCTACCATATGCTCCAGAACTTTTGGTCCTGCGATTTGACCATCTTTTGTGATATGACCAACCAAGAAGACGGGAATGTTATTTTCTTTGGCAAATTTGATGATCTCATTCGAACATTCTCTGATCTGCGAAACCGTTCCTGGTGAACTTTCTATCAATTGAGATTGTAATGTTTGAATTGAATCGATAATCATAAAATCGGGCTGAAGCTTTTTAGCTTCATGCAAGATTTTTTCAACATTAGTCTCTGTAAAAAGAAAACAATTTGGATTTTTAACTTCGGCTAAACGGTCGGCTCTCATTTTGATTTGCGACGCACTTTCCTCTCCGGAAACATATAGAATTTTCTTCTTCATTTTCAAAGCTAATTGAAGCAGGAGAGTCGATTTTCCAATTCCGGGTTCGCCACCAATTAAGGTTACAGAACCTAAAACAATTCCGCCACCCAAAACTCTATCAAGTTCTTCAGAAGGTGTCTTGATTCTAGGTTCTTCATTGGTTTCAACTTCGATGATGTTGATGATGGAAGATTTGGATTTTGTTACAACAGATTTAGTCGATTTTTCTACAATTTCTTCCACAAGTGTATTCCACTCTCCACAGGTTTTGCATTGCCCATGCCACTGGGAATATTGTGCGCCACAGTTTTGACAGAAATATTGAGTTTTGAGTTTTGCCATTCTGCTAAGTTCCAGAAAAATTCCCGAAAAGAAAATATTTGGAAAGAAGTTTTATTTCAAATATTCTACTCTTAATTTTCAAAAGCTTACTTTTGCTGACGTGGCATCAGAAAAGATGCTATAAAAAATAATTAAATCATACAAAAATGGCATTAGAAAAAAACAATGTAGTAACCTTAAAATATGTTCTGCACACCAATGATGAGAATGGAGAGAAAGTTTTCGTAGAAGAAACATCTGCAGAAAATCCAATGACTTTTCTTTACGGTGTAGGAATGATGATTCCAAAGTTTGAAGATGAAATTCAAAATCTGGCTGTTGGAGATAAAACTTCTTTCGAAATTGCACCAAGTGAAGGCTATGGTGAAAGAAATCCGGAAGCAATTACACAATTGCCTGTGGATATGTTCCAAGGTCAGGAATTGCCTCCAGTTGGAGCAGTTTTACCACTTTCTGACAATCAAGGGAACAATTTCCAAGCTGTAGTTCTGGAAGTAACGTCGGAAGCGGTTATAGTAGATCTGAATCACCCAATGGCGGGAAGAAGTTTGTTTTTCGATGTTGAAATTCTGAACACACGTCCAGCAACAGAAGAAGAATTGGCTCATGGTCATGCCCATGGTGTTGATGGTCATTCCGGACATTAATAGTTTTGACTCGAAATAAAATGAAAAGCTCCCAAATTTGGGAGCTTTTTTATTAGAAATAAAATTTGTTATTATTTTTTAATGAATTTTTGAGTTGATTTTTCTCCTTTTTTATTCACTAGTTCGATAACATAATTTCCTGTAGCAAGTTTGTTCACATCAATCTTGTTATCTACAGATTTTCCATTAGCAACAGATTGACCCGCCACGTTGAAAATTCTGTAAGTAGAATCTCCACTTTCATTTGATTTGATATTAAGAACATCTTTCACTGGATTCGGATAGATAGAAACTCCGTTTTTGTTATTAACATCAGAAACTGCCAGCAATTCCTGAATGTCCAAGGAATAATCTTCTACTTGGCCATAATTGATAGTAGAACATGATGTAGGTGTTTGAGAATAAGCGGCCTGCACTCTTATTCTGACTCTGCCTGTTATTGCCGTTGTCGGAATTGTAAATGTTCCTGTAACAGTCGCAGCACTTGTAGCTGTAGTTTGTGACCAGGCTGTTTCCCCGGTATCAGTAAAAACACCATTATTATTGTAGTCTATGTACAATCTATATCTCAATGGATATACAGTGCCGGACCATTGTGGAGTTATTGTAATTGTGTAAGTACTTCCTTTTGTCACATCAGTAGATAAGTAAGAGAAATCTTCATAACCTGTGCTTCCGGTACTTGCATTATCAATGGTGTTGAGTTTTACATTTTGTATTTTCATAAAGCTTGTATTGGAAGCTTGGGAAGTACAGTATGTATTACCTGTAGCTAATGTAGTTACAGGAACGACATTACTAAAGTCAGATTTGTTTCCTGCTTCATCTTTTGCCTCAACTTTGAAGTTGTAAGTTGTAGAAGCGGATAATCCTGTTACATAGTAGGATATTTTATAAGTTGTGCCTAATAATACATTATCTTTATAGACGTTATAGCCATCCAGAGCAAAATCATCGGTAGATGCTGTCCAGGTAAGATAGGTAGAAACATTGGTTGTAGAAGTAGCCTCTAGATTAAGTGGATTAGTTGGGGCCGTTGTATCTGGTCCGTTAGGATTGTATTTTGAACCTAGGCCAACAGCATAGAAAGCATCCTGAGTAGCAATTGCTTCCGGAGAGTCTGCACCATACAAATCAACGGCTGCCTGAATTCCAAAGTTTCTGGCGTTGGTATAAGTGGAGTTGGAAGAAAGGTAAGCTGTTTCCAAACGGTAAACAATTTTAGAAGCTTTTTCGAATCCAATTCCAGTTACGCTGTATGATTTTCCAATGTCATTGGTTCCTGTTTTTCCTTGTACGAGAACATAATACCAATGATTCAAAACACCACTGTTTGTGTGAACACCACAATAATCATTCGCATCTCGATCAGGTGTGGTACAACCTTCTGCAGCAGTAGCCGGTTGCCAGTTGATACCTCTGTATGTATCAGGTTGCCCTGCAGATTTTGGGTTGCTCAACGACCTTAAGTAATAAGGCGAGTATAATGTGATGTCTTCTCCGATTGTGAAAGCTTCCTTATTTGGAAGATATGTCTCTTCAACAACAGATCCCCAAATGTCAGAAAGCCCTTCGTTCATAGCTCCCGATTCTCTCTGATATGCTAATGCTGCCGTAGAAGCACAAACGCCGTGACCTAATTCGTGGGCTGTAACATCAAACGCTGTCAATACGTTGAAAGTGCTACTCCTGTCACCGTCTCCGTAGAGCATATAAGAACCAGACCAATAAGCGTTATTGATATTACTTCCATAATGTACATAGCTCCTTAATAGTGAACCATTATTGTCATAGCTATTTCTGTCATGAAAATCTTTAAAATAATCATAAGTTTTTTCAACACCGAAATGGGCATCCAAAGCAGCATTGTCCCAAGTAGAATTGTCGAATTCTGTAGCAGTCCAATCATTGTCTGCATCTGTAAAATCAGTATTGGTTATAGTTGTATTCTTCTTCAAGTTATAAGTTCGTACGCCTGCTCCTCTAGTGGTGTCAAACAAGATATAGTTGGTTCCTGCTGTATTTAATGAGGTTTCAATGGATTGAGTTCCACTGTAACGTGTTGCTGCGTTGCCAGTTGCCAATTTTGAAATTGTTTCTTTAAGCTCAGAATCCTTAACTTCAGAAACGATTTTGTCAGTGTCAAGTTCGTTTTTTAAAACGTTGTGTTTACTCCCGTTGGCGTGCTTGATGATTGCATCTGATAATAAAATCTGTCCGCTTGCAGCATCTACATAGATATAATCTCTGCTCATCGGTTGAGAGGCAAAAACATCGAATTTGTATGCTAAAGCCAATTTATAACTTTCGTCAACTTGCTGTATTGGAAGAAGAACCAATTCTCCAGTCGGTTTTTTGTAGTTATCTACATTGCTTTCCGCATCATCCCACATATATTTTTGCGCTCCAACGTTTTGAATCGCTCTGTCTAATGCAGATTGTGAAGAGATTTTTGGAGAAATATTAACATTATTTGTATCGAAGATCTCACCATTCATACTTGTAAGATTTCCGTTTTTGTAATGCAGATTGTAAGTTCCAAATTCAACTTTTACGTTGTTGTAGTACAATTGATACTTTTCATCCAAAAAATTGCCTTTCGCATCTTTCTCCGATTTAGCAAGTCTAAGTTCTGCACCAGCAGGAAGTTTTAAAATCTCCTTAAATAAATCAGCTTTTGAAGCTGATTTTAAATTCGCATCACTCTTAAACGTTACTAAACTAACATTCCCGTTCTTCTCGGTAATTTTCTTGTCAATGTATTCCTGTGCGTTCGCGGATAGGGTAAATCCAACGACACTACACAAAATACCAATTCGTAAAAGTTCTTTCTTCATGTATTAGGTATTAAATTCAATGCGAATTTAGTAAATTTTTAATGATAATTGATTTAAACATGAGTGATAATGGTAAAATTTTAACGAAATTAATTATAAATAAAAAATCCAGCAATCTGAGCTGGATTTTATTGATCGAATAATTACTTCTTAATTGGAACATTCTTTAAAATATCTTTTGTGTACGTCCAAAATTTTTGAACGGATAGTATATTCGCTCTTTCATCTGGTGAGTGTGCGCCTTTGATTGTCGGTCCGAAACTTACCATTTCCATTTTTGGATAATTGGCACCGATGATTCCACATTCTAATCCTGCGTGACAAGCAACTACCAAAGGTTTTTCTCCAAAATTATTTTCATAAAGTTCAGTCATTACTTTGATGATCTCCGCTTCTGGTTTTGGTTTCCAGCCTGGATATGAACCTCCAAATTCCGTTTTCAAAGAATTACTTTCAAAAGCTGATTTCAATTGATTGGCAACTTCCCATTTTGTCGATTCTACGGAAGAACGTGTCAGATTTAGAATCTTGATTTCTCCATTTTTCAGTTCGATTCTTGCGACGTTGTTGGAAGCTTCTACCAAACCTTCAACATCCGGACTCATTCGGAAAACACCATTATGTGCTGCGTTGATTGCAAAGATTATTTTCTTCGAATCATCTACTGAAATAGCTTTTTCTGATGAATCTAATTTTTCGATATTGATAACCAGGTCTTTTTCTAAGGAAGCAAATTCTTCCAGAATTTCAGATTTCAATTGCTCAGTTTTTGAAGCAAACTCTTCTGAACGATTAACTGCAAAAATTGCTTTTGCTTCTCTCGGAATCGCATTTCTCAAACTTCCCCCGTCAATAGAAATTAACTGAATTTGATTTTCCAGTCCTAAGAATAAAAATCTTCCCAATAATTTATTCGAGTTTCCGAAACCTTTGTGAATATCCATTCCAGAGTGTCCGCCTTGCAAACCTTTGATCTCAATTCTGAAAGTTTCACCTTTTGTGTCTTTCAGATTAAATTGTGCAGAAGCCGTTACGTCCACACCACCAGCACAACCGATATCGATTTCGTCATCTTCTTCGGTGTCAAGATTAAGAAGAATTTGACCTTTCAATTGTCCGGGTTTCAAAGCTAAAGCACCAGTCATTCCTGTTTCTTCATCAATCGTGAAAAGTGCTTCCAATTCTGGATGTGCAATGTCATTACTTTCTAAGATTGACATAATTGTTGCAACACCTAAACCGTTGTCAGCGCCCAAAGTTGTTCCCTTTGCTCTTACCCAATCGCCGTCCACATACATTTGGATTCCTTGAGTTTCGAAGTCAAAATCTACATCATTGTTTTTTTGGCAAACCATATCCAGGTGAGATTGCATGACGATTGGCGTTCTGTTTTCCATTCCAGGAGTTGCGGGTTTTGTGATGATAACATTTCCAACTTCGTCAACCGTTGTTGGCAATCCCAGATTCTCCCCGAATTCTTTTATGAATTGTATAACTTTTTCTTCTTTTTTTGATGGCCTCGGAACCGAATTTAGTGCTGCGAAATTTTTCCAGATCACTTTTGGTTCCAGTTGTGAATATTCCATTTTTTTGAAATTTTTTGATGTGGCAATTTACTAATTATGAAAGGAAAATGAAATCTTTATGACATAAATAATGTTTCAGGAATCTTAGATTCATTATATGTTTTATAATTTTGAAACTCGGTTTCTAGCAAAATTATTGATGTCGAATTTTATACAGCGATTTTCCAGATTTTTAAGATTAAGAGTTTCTATTTCAGAATGGATCTACTTGATAAAATGCGTGATTGGCGCAGCAATCTGTTATCTGTTTTATATTTTTCTTCCTCAATATCCTGTTTACTGGGCTTTGATTTCTGTTGTGATTGTCTTCTCACCAGATAATAGTAATAAACTGGCTTATGACAGAATTAAATCCAATCTTTTAGGTGCCTCTATAGGAATGGTTTTATTTCTGATTCCGATTCCCAATATTTTATTGATTTGTATCGGTGTCGCCTTGACGATTCTTGTAGGAATTGCTTTGAAGCTTGATAATACGCTTCGTTCGGCTTTAGCCGCAATGGTTATTGTTTTGATCGAGGAAAATCAGGCGCATGACTGGCTGATTCCTATTGAGCGTGTGATTTGCGTTTGTATCGGATGTTTTGTAGCACTAATCATCACTTTTGTTTTTTCTAAGTTCAAGACTTATGGTCAAATTTTTTTGAAAGATTGAAGCAATGATTATAATAAAAAACTCTTCTCAAATCTGAGAAGAGTTTCAAAATTATTTATTTCAGGTTATTCTAAAATTATTTTTTGTGAATAATTCTCTGATGGAATCTTAATGATGTAAACACCTTTGGTTAGATTTTTAAGTGAGATTTGAGAGTTTTTATATTTCTCTTTTTTTACCAATTTTCCTTGGATGTCATAGATTTCGAATTCTACATTGTCTTTAAGATTATCAATTAAAATGAAGTTTTTTGCGGGGTTTGGATAGACTTGTATCTTTTTGGTTTGGAGTTCATTTATTGCAAGAGCGCAATTTGGATTGTAACTATCTCCTGTGATTGTCCAGCCTTTTGTATTGATGAGATAGTTTCTGGCGTTAACTGCTTCTTGAGATGAATAAATTGTATTAAAATTATCTGTAAATTGTAAATTATTTGGAGTTTCGATATTGTTTGCCCAGCCGATTAATATTTTGTCATAATTTATACAAGATAAATTTGAATTGTAAAACATATTAGTAATTCCTTTTAGATTTTTTAGATTCCAATTTCCCAAATCCTGATTAAAAGAAGTTGCTAAAGCAAACATAACATTCATATTCTCAACTTTTGAAGTGTCCCAATTGCCTATGTTTTGATTAAATTTTTTTGCAGCAACAAACATACTCCCCATGTCAGTAACATTAGATGTGTCCCAACGTCCTATGTCGTGATTGAAGTTAGAGGCAAGATAAAACATCCAATTCATATTGGTAATATTAGAAGTATTCCAGTTTCCGATGTCCTGATTAAAACTGACGGCATTGTGAAACATTCCAGATGTATTTTTGAGGCTCGAGGTATCCCAATTTCCTATGTCTTGATTGAAGTTTTTCGCCTGTGCAAACATATAACTCATATTCGTTACTTTGGCGGTGTTCCAATTACCAATATTTTGATTAAAGAATGTAGCTTCTGCAAACATAAGATACATGCTTGTAACATTACCAGTGTCCCAACTACCAATATTTTGATTAAAATTGGTTGCGTTATTAAACATTGCTGTCATATCCGTAACCTTGGCGGTGTTCCAATTACCAATATTTTGGTTAAAATTTCCGCAGTAATAGAACATTGCGAATATATTTGTAAGCGTAGAAGTATCCCATGATGCAAAATTTGGATTTCCTTTTAGTTTTTGGCATGTTGAAAACATAAATGAGGCATCCGTTACAGCTGCTAAATCTGGTATGTCTGTAGCAGAAACATCCAAATTTAAACAAAACATAAATGCATACTTCATCGTTGTCCATTTAATGTTTCCCCATTGGCGTATTTCTAAAATTTTTTCATAGTCGCCTCTATCACTTTCGATGCTTGAAAAAGTACAATTACCATTGGTTACTTTTAAAATATATTGTGCATCAGAACTTGCACCAACTCCGAAATCTATCAATAAAGGATTGTAGATTGATGAGTTTACATTGGTTAAGTTTCCATTATGAGATGCATTTCCAACTTCTTCCCAATATATATTGTAGTTAGTTCCAATACCAGGAAAATAGATCTGTGTATCTGTACTAATAGGTGTATTATGGTCATTTGACCCATTGCTTGGTTTCCACAAAGTGATAAACTCATTCTGTGCAAAAGAAAAAGCACAAAATAAAATCAATAAAAAAATCAATTTGATTTTCATAATAATTAGTTTTTAAAATGTTGTAAATATAAACAAAAACGCTCCAGAAAATCTGAAGCGTTCATATTATTATATCTTCCTCGTCCATCAGCCGACTTCTGACTTCCGTTATTTAGTATCTGTAATACTCAGGTTTGAAAGGTCCTTCAACAGAAACACCGATGTATTCAGCCTGTTCCGGAGAAAGCGTTTCCAGCTCTACGCTTAGTTTCTTAAGATGTAAAGCTGCTACTTTCTCATCTAAGTGCTTAGGAAGCATATAAACTTCGTTTCCGTAAGCTGCAGAATTTGTCCAAAGTTCGATTTGAGCTAAAGTCTGGTTAGAGAAAGAGTTAGACATCACAAAAGATGGGTGACCAGTTGCGCAACCAAGGTTTACCAAACGACCTTCAGCAAGAATAATAACTTCTTTACCTTCGATGGTGTAGATATCAACCTGAGGTTTAACTTCTGATTTTGTGTGACCATAGTTTTCGTTCAGCCAAGCCATATCGATCTCGTTATCGAAGTGACCGATATTACAAACGATCGCTTTATCTTTTAATTTTAAGAAATGTTCTTTTCTTACGATGTTGAAGTTACCTGTAGTCGTGATTACGATGTCTGCGTTATCAACAACAGTGTCTAATCTTTTCACTTCGTAACCGTCCATTGCTGCTTGGAGCGCGCAAATTGGGTCAATTTCAGTTACAGTAACGATAGAACCAGCTCCTCTGAAAGATGCTGCAGTTCCTTTTCCTACGTCGCCGTATCCGCAAACTACAACTCTTTTTCCAGCCAACATTACGTCAGTTGCTCTTCTTACCGCATCTACTGCAGATTCTTTACAACCGTATTTGTTATCGAATTTAGACTTAGTTACAGAATCATTGACATTGATTGCTGGCATTACCAAAGTTCCGTTCTTCATTCTTTCGTACAATCTGTGAACACCAGTGGTGGTTTCTTCAGAAAGTCCTTTAATATCTTTTGTAAATTCTGGATATTTATCAAAAACCATATTGGTCAAATCTCCACCGTCATCCAGAATCATATTCAATGGTTTTCTGTCTTCTCCAAAGAAAAGAGTCTGCTCGATACACCAATCGAATTCTTCTTCGTTAAGACCTTTCCAAGCATAAACAGGGATTCCGGCAGCAGCAATTGCAGCAGCAGCGTGGTCCTGAGTAGAGAAAATATTACAAGAAGACCAAGTCACTTCAGCACCTAAAGCTACCAAGGTTTCAATTAAAACTGCAGTTTGGATGGTCATGTGAAGACATCCTGCAATTCTTGCTCCTTTAAGAGGTTGAGATGGTCCATACTCTTCACGGATTGCCATCAAACCTGGCATTTCAGCTTCAGCCAAAGTAATTTCTTTTCTTCCCCATTCTGCTAAGGAGATGTCCTTCACTTTGTAAGGAACGTATTGTGTTGTTGTACTCATATTTATAATTATGATATGTTTAAATCAAAGTGCAAAAATACAACATATAATTAAAAAACAAAAACCATAAATTGTGTGCGATTTATGACAATTTACATCATTAAAATTTATTTAGTTTAAATCTAAATAACTATTTTTGTAACATCTAAAAAAATATATCATGAGTGAACATACAGAAGAAGCAAAGAGACAAGCCAAACCGGTTGCTCCAAAAGTAAAAGAATTAATTGCTAGAATACTAAGTGTGACTTTGGCTACTGTAGATGCAGAAGGAACGCCGAACGCTAGTTATGCACCATTTGTAGAAATCAATAACAAATTCTATATTTTGGTTTCTTTTATGGCGAAGCACACCAAAAATCTTGCTGAAGGTAGAAAAGTTTCTGCAATGTTCATCGAGGACGAGTCTGCTACAAAACAAGTCTATGCAAGAGAAAGATTGACGGTTGAGGTTTCAACTTCTCAAATAGAAAGAGATTCTGATGATTGGAACAATATCGTTGGAAAACTAAAAGAAAGACACGGAAAAATCGTAGATGTTTTGAATGAAATGACCGACTTTATTCTAATTGCTCTTCATCCTGTAAAAGGTGCTTATGTGAACGGATTTGGAAGTGCTTACTTTGTAGATTCTAATCTTGAGATTATGGAACACAGAAACGATATCAATCACACACAGAAATAATTACAATTTCAACATATAATAAAGGCTTAGTAAAAACTAAGCCTTTTCTATTTTTTATGTCTTCGAGAGCCTCAGACTGACATTGCCAAAATTAGAGAATTTAGTATTAGAAATGTCACACTGAGCGGAGTCGAAGTGTTTTTCTTAATTTTAAATCTTCCTAAAAATAACCGTCGAGTTATGACCGCCAAAACCAAAAGCATTACTCATCGCAATGTTGATAGGTTTTTCTTTGTTTTCAGTAATAATATTAATGCCGTCAGGAATATTCTCATCGAGTTTTGAAACATTGATGGTTGCCGGAATTACATTCTCCTGAATCGCTTTGATGCAAATAATCGCTTCTACTGCGCCAGCAGCACCCAGCAAATGTCCGGTCATCGATTTGGTTGCACTGATGTCAAGATTGGGGCTTCCTTTGAAAACTTTCGTGATGGCGTTTAGTTCGGCCAAATCTCCCAATGGAGTAGAAGTGGCGTGTGGATTCAGATAATCGACTTGTTCTGGTAGAATTTCTGCGTCTTGTAAAGCCAATTCCATAGATTTTGCAGCGCCAATTCCTTCCGGATGTGGGGCGGTCATATGATACGCATCGGCGGTCATCGCTGCGCCAATCAGTTCTGCGTAGATTTTGGCACCTCTGGCTTTGGCGTGTTCGTATTCTTCCAAAATCAGTGCGCCAGCACCTTCGCCCATTATAAAACCGTCACGTTCCACATCATAAGGTCGGCTGGCGATTTTGGGATTATCGTTTCTGGTGGACATTGCTTTCATTGATGAAAAACCGCCCACTGATGCTGGCGTAATCGGAGCTTCGGAACCTCCGCTGACGATGACTTTTGCTTTTCCCCAACGGACATAATTGAAAGCATCCATAAACGCGGTGTTCGCTGTGGCGCAAGCAGAAACGGTGGTATAATTGATTCCTCGTAAACCATATTTCATCGAAATCATTCCCGAAGCCATATTGGCAATGAGTTTCGGAACAAAAAACGGGCTGAATCTTGGTGTTCCGTCTCCTGAAACATAGTCTGTGACTTCGTTTTCGAAAGTTTCCATTCCGCCTTGTCCTGTTCCCCAGATGACGCCAATGTCGAATGGGTCGAAGTCTTTAAAATTCAATCCGGAATCTTCCATTGCCTGGGCAGCTGCATAAATGGCATATTGTGTGAAAAGGTCACTTCGTTTGATTTCGTTTCTGTCCAGATATTTTTCCGGCTTGAAGTCTTTGACCTCAGCGGCAAATTGAACTTTGAATTTCTCAGCATCGAAATGTGTGATGTTGTCAGCACCGCTTTCGCCTTTCAGAATGTTATTCCAGAAAGTTTTAACATCGTTTCCTAAAGGAGTTACGGCTCCCATTCCTGTGATTACGACTCGTTTCATTATCTTGTAATTTGTGTTTTGAATAAGTTGGATGTGCCTTTTGCAATCAGCTTGGACTTATCGGCGTTCCAGATTTCACAAGTGGCGTTGATGAATTGTTTTCCCAATTTTGTGATATGTGTTTCAGCAATGATATTTTCGCCTTCTTTACCGATTGAGAAATAATCGATGACATTGTTGATGGTGGTATAAAAAGTTGGTTCGTCCAAAGAAAACATCGTTGCACCCAAAACGTCATCAATAATGGCAGCTGTTACACCACCGTGAAGATTCCCTATTGGGTTCAGCCATTCCGGCCGAATGGTGTACTGGAATTCCAGATGTCCTTTTTCTGCAGAGACGACAATCGGTTTCAGCCAGCGCATAAATGGCGAAGGTGAATCCTTGAATTCTTGTCCTATTAATGATTGCAAATGTGCTAATCTATCCATAATTTAAATTTTTTTTATAATTAATTGCCTAATGGAAACCAAATGTCCAAACAGCACTACCGGAACCACGAAGGTCGGCAACCAGCTGAAAGGAAAATGCAATATAGCAATGTTTGGTTGCTCAAAAGCCAATTTCTGAATCGGAAATGGTGCGGAAAGTAATGCGCTGGTCACAATATTAACTAAAAGCCCAAGGCAGATAAAGTTCCAAATCAATAGAAAATTGTGGTTTAATGTCCTTTTTGTGAAGACCAAATAAGCCACAATTGGTGCTGAGATTCCTGATAAAATATCAAAATTTCTGCCTTCGAATGTCATCAGTTCAGGAATTGCTTTCTGGATGAAAAGCCAATACAAAACCAACTCCACAGGGATTCTGATAGTATTAAGATACGCGATATTTTTAATTGGCAAGCTGTCTATAAATTCTCTTCCTCTTTTTGTTAAAAATAATAAAATAATCAATAAAAGTGGTGGCAGAATCCCGAAAATGAACAGCTTTGGCGGAAATGCGGACAAATTCTCGCTGTAAATATGATTCAATGTCAAAACCATTTGTGCCATCAGCCAGATGATTAAGCCAATCAGAATTGGTTTTGATTTCTTCCTCATCTTCTCTGAATCGGAGTTTCTGATTATTCCAAAGAACAAAAGCAAAGTCACAACTGTTGTCAGTATAAAGATGATGACGATGTATGTTGGCAGATTCTGTATCATAATTTTTTATTTTATTGATTAGTAAAGATGGAAAAGGTTCTAATAATGTGGACTCTTGTTTTGATGCCGAAACCTGCAGCCCGACTTGAACGGAAATCCTTTTTTGCGTGTACTTCAGGTTCTATTTAATCTGAAATAGTCTTGCAAAAAAGATTGGATGCCCTTCGACAAGCTCAGGATAAATTACAGGCGGAAATAGCTGCCCCAATTATTAAAATTATTTACTCGCCAACTTCCTGCGTTCTGCTCTGGTTCATCGCCAGCAATGCATTTTCTGGTGAAGAAAGGTATAATCTGTAGATATCTTCCGTCTGTCCAACGCGGATTTCGTAATTGTCTTGCTCCAAACCTCCCAACAACTGCTCGGCAACGAAGGAAGCGGGAACGCCATTTTCGCCACCAATTGGCGCAGAAAACTCAGTGTTGACCAAAGGTGGCATCAATTCAAAGACATTCACGTTGGCATCTTTCAAAACCAAACGCAGATATCTTGTATAAGAATGCAAGGCTGCTTTGCTCGCAGAATAGGTCGCCAAAGCGCCCGGAACGAAGGCCACGACGGACGATACGTTCACGATGGTTGGCTGGTCATTGGTTTTCAGAATCGGAAGCAATTTTTCGTTGAGACGGATGATGGAGAGATAGTTGGTCAACATTTCGTCTTCTGCTTTTTCGAAGGCGTTGGCGTTTTCTTGTGTGATGTCGTAAACTAGCGCGCGACCGGCGTTGTTGATGACCATATTCAATTCTGGAAATTCGGTTTTGATTTGGCTGACTAGATTGTCTACATCTTCTGCATTGCTGACGTCCGAAACGATAGTGCTGGCATTTTTCAATTGTGAAGCGGCTTGTTGTAAACGTGCTTCATTTCTGCCTGTGATGATAACTTTGTTGCCATTTTCGGACAATAATTTTGCTATTTCTAATCCGATTCCGGCTGAACCGCCGGTAATCAATACTGTATTGTTGGTTGTTTTCATAATGATGATTTTTGATTAATTATTGATGATTTTGTTGACATTAATTTATCCGTGTGCTTCTTCGGAAACTTCTTTCCATTCTTCAAAATTGGCCAGTCTTTCTTCGTAAGCACTTTTAACAGAAGGATAAGCGATTTTTCCCAATAACAATCGAAGTGGTGGATTTTCTGAATCTACCAATTTGATAATTGCGCCTGCTGTAGCTTCGGGATTTCCGAAAATATCGGGCGTTGCCATTTTTTGAAACGCTTCTTTCACAGGGTTGTAAGCCTCAATTGATTTTGTCTGAAAAGCGGAAGCTCCAGCCCAGTCCGTAGCAAAACCATTCGGCTCCACGAGCGATACATTGATACCAAAGTCCTTTACTTCTGTTGCAAGGGTTTCGCTGAATCCTTCTACGGCAAATTTAGAAGCATTATACAATCCTAAAACCGGCAAAGTCACTAAGCCCAGATAACTCGACACTTGTATAATATGACCGCTTTTTTGTTCTCTCATAATCGGCAGAACGGCTTGTGTCATCCACAGAGTTCCAAAGAAGTTGGTTTCCATTTGAGCTCTCGCTTCTTCTTCGGAAGTTTCTTCAACTGCGCCGAACAATCCGTAACCCGCATTATTAATCAATACATCGATTGCCCCAAAATGGTCGAAGGCTTTTTTTACCGAATCAAAACAAGCTTCACGATTGTTGACATCCAGCTGGACCGGGAAAACTGAATTCCCATACTTTTCCAACAAATCATCTAACGTTTCAATGTTTCTTGCAGTAGCAATGACTTTATCGCCACGTTTCAAAAAGGCTTCTGCCCATAATCTTCCAAAACCTCTGGAAGCGCCTGTAATTAAAATTGTTTTTGACATTTTTTTAAAATATTTATTAATTGTAATACCAATTGTGGTATTTTTTCTATTGATGATGATTTTTTTTAATGGTCAGATGCAGCAATGATTATCGTTTTGTTTTTATTCTTCCGAATGAAGAAAAAAAGCAGCGGCAAAACCGAAACAAAGCCAATTCCTATGAAAAGATATGCGTCCAGATAACTCGTAAAAAGCGATTGTTTCACAATGTTTTTTTCTATCAATGCCAAAGCCTTTTGTGAAGCATCGGAAACTGAATAACCTTTGCTCAAAAACAAGGACGTGTATTTTTGTAATCGTTCCATTGCTGTAGGATTGTCGGCTGTGATATGAGAAACCAGAATCATCCTGTGTTCTGCAGTTCTTCTGGTGACATACGTGTTGATAATAGAAATTCCGAAAGAGCCTCCAAGTTGTCTCATCATATTATTAATGGCTGTTCCCTGTGGCATATCTTGCGAAGACAAAGAAGAAATCGCCAGTGTAGAAAGCGGAACTGTGAGCAGTGCCATCCCGATTGCCCGGAAAATCAAATTGCAGGAAATTGTCCCAAATGAAACTTCTAAAGTCACCCGAGACATCGCAAAATTAAAATAGATGAAACTGCAAAATCCAAGTAAAACAATGAGTGCAGGAGAAACGCCATTTTGTAATAATTTTCTTGTGATTATCAGCGCGAAAATTGCAACAATAGAACCCGGCAAAAGCAGCAACCCGGCTTGTGCAGGAGAAAATCCCAAAAGCCGCTGAGACAACACTGGTGTCAGGTAGATTGAAGTAAACATTCCAACGCCTGTGATGAAGGTCAAAATTGCAGAAATGCTCAGCGATGGATTTTTCATTATCGATAATTTCACAACGGGATGTGGCGTAACAAGTTCTCGCCAAACGAAAAGAAGTAGTGCCAAAACTGCAGAAATCGAAAGGAAAACAATGTAATTTGTAGCAAACCAATCTTCTGTTTCTCCCCTTTCCAAAACGGTCTGTAGAGAACCTATGCCGATAATCAGGAGCAAAATACCGAGATAATCAATTTGTTTAACTTTTTGCCTAAAAGGGGATTCTGGGAGCAATCGCAAACACAGAATTGTTGTAATAATCCCAATCGGAATATTAATGTAAAAAATCCAGGGCCAGGAATAATTGTCAGTAATAAATCCGCCCAAAGTCGGGCCTATTGTCGGACCAATGAAAACCCCAATTCCGAACAATGCACTTGCCACATTTTGTTTCTCTTTTGGAAAACATTCGTAAACAACCATTGCAGAAACCGAAAGCAAAGCACCTCCACCAATTCCCTGGAAAAATCGAAACCCGACCAATTCCCAAATATTCGATGAATTGCCACACATAAACGAACAAAACGTGAACAAAATAATCGAACCGATATAATAATTCCGTCTTCCCAAATTGTTTACCAGAAAACTTGTCATCGGGATAACAATTACATTTGCAATACCATAGGCCGTTACAACCCAAGATGTGTCTTCAATAGTTGCGCCGAGATTTCCGCTCATATAATTCAGCGCAACATTCACTATGGAGATGTCAATCAATTCCATAATTGCGACCGAGATAACAACGATAATGAGAAAAATCCGTGTCATAATTGAGCGTGTTTATTTTATAAATATACCAATCGGTATATTTTTGTTTAAAAAAATTTATTTGATAAGTTCGTTATCGATGATTGTTTCGATTCTTTGTAATGTGTTGATAAGATGAGTTTTATTGTTCATTGTTTTCGAAAGCAAAATTCCACCTTCTATCAATGCGATAAACTGGTAGGCATATTGTGATGAATCAACAGATTCTGTGATATCGTTTTTAATTTTCCCCTTTTCCAGAATTTGGACAAACATGTTGGCCCAATTTTGAAAATTTTTGTTGACCTCAGATTTAAGAATAGGCATTGTGTCATCGGCTTCTACAGCTGTGTTGAGGTGCGGACAACCACCTCGAGAGATATTAGTTTCCCAGGTTTTTCTATAAACATCGACGATGGCAAAAAGCTTTTCGCGGGTTGTCATCGCATCATTAAGTTCATTAATGAAATTGGATTGCAATCTTTTGGCATTGTAGCGGTAAACTTCTTTGGCAACTTCGTCTTTATTTTCGAAATTTCCGTAGATGCTGCCTTTCGTCAATCCCGTTGCAGAAGTAATGTCGGACAAAGACGTTCCGGCATAACCTTTCTTGTTGAAGAGTTCTGCGGTTTGTTCGATAATGAACTGTCTTGTTTTTTCTGCTTTTGACATTTTAAATTTGAATTGACACTGCAAAGATAGATAAATCATATACCAATTGGTATATTTTATAAATTTATTTAAAAATAAAAACCCGAAAGTCAAAAAACTCTCGGGTTAAACTTAATAATTTGAAATTTTTACTTTTTGATGATTTTAAAAGTTTCTGTGTTTTTATCTGTTTTAAGCTTCATAATATAAGCTCCTTTGGCAAGGAAAGACAGATTAAGTTGTGTTTGTTGTTTACCAATTGTATTATTGTAAACTAATTTTCCAGCTAAGTCAAAAACTTCAACTTTGTTTATTGTCGATTTTGAATTTAGGTTAACTATATCTTTAACAGGATTCGGAGCAATTATCGTTTTTGAAAGCTTGTTTTCATCTACCGCCATTGTTTCGTACTGTAAATCAATTACAATATCAGAATTGGTGTAAGGACTCATCATCACGACATAATAAGTTGTCCCAGCTGTAATATCGATAGATTTTGTTTCGCTCATTTGATTACATCCACTAGTGGACTGCACTACGAAACTAAGATCTTTGATAGCGGCATTTTTATTTGGAGCACTGTAGAATGCGATAAGTTGGAATCCACCTTCATTAGGTGTTTTAAAAGTAGCTGTAGCTGTACCGTTTTTCTCAGCAGTGAATTTGTAAAATACATTCGGGTACCAACCGCCACTCATATCACAACCAGTTTCTAAGAAATCTGCTGTATCAGCTTCTACTGTAGCTTCTATTAATGATACTGCTGGGTCTGTATAAGGTTGTTCGAAAAGATTGACATCTATAGCATTTTCGATATCATCATTTGCTGGAGCATTACTCAGACAATTGAATTTATAAGAAAAATTACTTGTAGATTCTTCCGCACCAAAAACCAGAATGTAGTAAGTTGAACTTCCATCATTATGGAAAGTCACTTCACTCAAAGTTCCGCAAGTATCATCATTGCCCGCAATAGGGAACAAATCGGCACAAGCACCTTGATAAACAATAATTTTACTATCAAAAACTGCAGTTGTATCACATAAGCTGAAAGTTACATTAGACTGATTACCGATATCAGAATATTTGTACCAAACCCCGTGAGAACCATTAGGATTAAGAGTTCCGAATGGTGCCAATTCATCTTTAATAGTTGCATTAACAGTTGAACCTCCACCAGTTGCGCCGCAGTTTAGTAAAACCGCATTCCAACATTCTGAGTTAGGTGCTACGCTTGCTGTTCCTTCTATCAGGAAATTGGTTATCCCAGCGCCCATAGAGTAGGTGTACTCATCATCAAAAGTGAAACGTACTTTGAACGATTCGTTTTTGTAAGCTGTAACATTGATGGGTTCAATTGTAATTGGCGCTTGATTTTGGTCATAAAATGCCACTTGTTGCCAAGATGAACCGTTGAAAACTTCTACTGCGAGTGTTCCGCCTTCGTTAGCACGGTTAAGGCCATATTCATAAGTCAACCAAACAGTGTCATAACCAGCTACATTCCAACTAGGAGAGGTCAGAGTTGCTTGATTTCCTTCTTCGCCAGTAATGTCATCATTAAAAACCGCAGCAGGTTTGCTAAAAAGCGTAGAACCAGGCAAAACCATTTCGCCATAGTACCAGTTGTATTCTCCTAAAAGAATTTCTCTTTCCCATCCGGAAGGAGGATTAGCTTGAGGAAAAGTTGTAAAGTAGATTTGTTGTTTCTGAGCCTGAACAGAAATCATCACAACAGTAAGGACAAATAATAAAAGTCTTTTCATTGATAAAAATTAGTTAGAGTTAAATTTATAATTACACTGCAATTTAGCCCCAACATTTACCAATTGAAAGGAAAGAATGAACGGATTTTAGAAATATTTCAAGAATTTGATATAAATTTAATTAACTTAATTGATTGATTTTTAATTAATTAAATTTAATTTTCTAATTAATACTGGAAGAATCACTTTGAGTGTTTTTCATCCTTTTTTTCATATTTCTGATTCTAAAAATGATGAAAATAATTAAAATTACAAGTACAAAAATGATAATAATCCCTACAATTAAATATTTGGGATGCGTATCTTCTTCCTTATTTTTGGAAGCATCATTGATGATGTGATTGATGGAACCAGATTCTGTTTTGCTAAATTCTGACTGACTGTTTTTATAAAGCTTGTCGTAGAATTCATAGTTTTTGGTGTCCTTCAGTTTAAGATAATTGTAAGCAATGAATTTATAAATGTCATTTTGAAGATGCTTCAGATTTCCCTCCTTTGTTTTTTGTAATTCTTGGAGCAGTACTCTGTTAGATTCTGCAAAATTCCCTCTCAAGGCATCAACTCTTGCCAAACCTGTCACGGCATAGATATTATTTCTGATGTCGTGGTTTTTTTCAGAATTTGAAATCGCTCGTTTAAAACTGTTTTGAGCTTCGGATAATTGGCTTAGCTCCAGTTCACAGTAACCTTTTTGACTGTAAGCGAGTCCGAGATTGGTGTTCGCATATTCATTTTTGATGGACTCATTATAAGCTTTGATAGCCTCATTGAAATAATTGATGGCATAAGTGCAATCCAATTCCTTTTGATACATTGATGCTTTAGTAAAAAAAATATTGCCTTTCAAATAACCTAATGAATCTGGTAGTTTATAAGTTTTCAATATTTTCTCAGCATTGTCGATATAGCTCCAAGCTTTGTCGTTGACATTCAGTCTGTAATAATGATAACTCAGATAAGCATAGATTCTGATTTTGAAACTTTCGTCGGATAAAGTTTCGGAAAGATTTTTTGCTTCCAAGGCATATTGTAGGCTGCTATCATAATTCGCCAACAACGCATCAGATTGAGCTAAAATGAGTAGAGCATTGATTTTTTGAGGAATACTTTCTCCCGACGTTTTGTAAAGGTCATTAGCAATCTCTTTTGCCTTAGCTGGATTTTTAAAAATGAGATGATTACCTTCTCGTATTAATTTGGCCGCATCAGGATGTTGTCCCGAAACAAAACAGATTAGGAAAACAAAGAAAATATTCAAGAATCGAGGCAGATTTTTTTTCATAGACTTTTTTCACGTTTCAAAAAATTAATGAAAGATGCAGGGGAAAGTCCGGTCACAGCGCGAAAAGCCGCTACAAATGTACTGTGCGAAATATAGCCACATTCTTCTGCAAGAGATGCTACTTTATAGTTTTTGTATTTGTTGTCGGTTTTTAATTTCATTAATATGTAATTGATTCTTAAATCATTAATGTAAGAATTGAATTTTTTTTCTTTACTGTTATTAATAACCTCGGAAAGATATTTGGTGTTGGTTTCCAATTGTTTTGCCAAGGTTGTTAATGAAACTTTACTATTGAGATAAGCTTCCGTTTCTTCAAATTTAGCTAATTTTTTGAGCAAAGTTTGTTCTGCTTTTTCTGGGATTAGAATTTGTTTTTCTTTTTGAATGATTGCTGTTGAGACTTTTTCAGGTTTGATCTCATTCAGAACCAAAAGGTATTTCTGATAATCGGATTTGGTTTTGAAATAATAATAGACAATCGGAATTAATAATAGAATAATTAAACCAATGACTATTAATACTCGGTTTTTCCAAAGCGAATGGTTGTTTTCCTGTTCTTCGATATGCTGGATGACAAAGTTTTTGGCGGCTTCCTGATTCTGGTTGATTTTAAGTTCCAAAGAATCGGTCTTGTTTTTATAAAACTCGTGCTGTTCAATGTTTCCCAACTTCAGATATTCCTGAGAAAGCAAATTGAAGCGTTGTTTTTGTGTAAGAATATCGGAATGATAATCTTTTAATAATAATGGTTCAGCTGTTTTCCAATCAGAATTTGATAAAGCGATCTCAGCCAAGCCCAATTGACTTTGTGCATATAAGATTTCATTGTCTTTAGGGATTTTCGAAAAATAAAATACTGCCGAATCTTGCTTCTTTTCAAAATCAAAGTTGCCTCCTAATCCTAAATAATTAAGATATCGATACTGAGAATCAGTTTCTGATTGGCTTAAACTGTTTTTGAAAAATGTGTTAGACTTTTGATAGTTCTTCTTTTGAGATTCACTCAGTCCATTTTCATAATTGTAAATAGAATATAATTCTTTGTCTGGATTGGAGATTTGGGTAAATGCTTTGTTAGCTTTCTGAAAATGTAATTCTGTCAAATTCTGTATTTGTAAATCACGGTAAATTCTGGCAAGGAAAAAATTAATTTTTACACTCCAATTGGCTTGTTTATAAGAGTTTTTATTCAAAGATTCTATCTCGTAGAGATTGGAGAGAGATGATTTGTAATCGGTTTTTAGATAATTAATCTGACTCAGTAGAAACAATGCTCTTGACTTTTTATCAGAACTTGTATTTTTTTCATAGACCAGCTTGGCTATCTTTTCTGATAATTCTGGGTCTTTGTAAATTGATTCTGACGCAGTCACCAAAAGACTATCCACTTCAATCTCGCCTTGCGCTGATATTGTAGAAGAACAAAAAATAAATAAGATTATTTTAAAATTACGGACTATCTGTTGAATATAAATCAAGTTTTTAAGTTTTGCATTGTAAAATTAGACAGAAAATAGTTTTTTCAGAAATAATTTTTGTTCAAATAAAAAACCCGAAAGTCAAAAAACTCTCGGGTTAAACTTAAAAATTGAAAAACTTTACTTCTTGATGATTTTATAAGAACTACTTTTCTGCTCAGATAAAACTTTGACTACATAATTTCCTTTTGGTAAAGAAGAAACGTTTAGTTGCAGTTTTTTCGAATTGGCAGGATTACTCAATAATAATTTTCCGGAATAATCATAAATCTGAACAGAAGAAATCTGAGAATCTCCGGAAATATTGATGAAATCAACAGCCGGATTTGGATAAACTGAAAATTGATTTTTACTAAAATCTGTTACAGCCATTGCTTCATCAGCAGCTACAGTCCATAGTTCATAACCGCTGTCATTATATTTTGCCGTGAAATATAATTTGTCCCCCATCGCCGTAAAGTAAGGCGTGTAACCCAATGCATCCTGCGACGGATTCTGCGGATCTGCTGTTATTTTTTGAGTTCCAGCCAGTGTTCCGTCAGATTTCCATAACTGATAATATTCTTCATTATTGACAGCTCTGAAGTATAGTTTACCGCCCATCACCTGGAAAAGCATTGGCGAAATAGTAATGCCCATAGAATCACCAGGACCAGGCAAAACATCCATAAATAATTGAGTGCCTTCTGGTGTTCCGTCAGTTACCCAGATTTCTCCGCCATGTTCCGCATCTCTCAATGTCATAAATAAGTTATTGTTATAAATGATATATTTAAACTGTGGAATTACGCCATTTTCAATTCCTTCATAGACATCTTTTAGGATTTTAGTACCAGCTTCGGTACCGTCTGTTGTCCATATTTCTCTTCCTGTGTCACTGCTGTATGCTGTGAAAAATAACTTTCCATTAAAGTCGATAAAATCAGATGGTAAAGAGTTGCCGTTTCCATCGGTGTTAATGTTTTTAACCATATGGGTTCCCGCGCTGGTTCCATCCGTTGTCCAGAGTTCGATGCCGTTTGTTCCGTCATCGGCATTGAAATAGATTTTATTACCAAAAGCTTTCAGGTTGGAAGGATTGGAACTTTCTGCGTGGATATCTTTTACCAATTGTGTTCCAGCCGCAGTTCCGTCTGTTACCCAAAGTTCAAAACCGTGCTGACCGTTATCAAAATCAAATCCATCCAGCGCGTTGAAGTAAAGTTTACCATTAAGAACGGTAAAATAAGAAGGATTAGAACCAAATTCACCTTCGCGCAAATCTGTTACCATTACGGTTCCTTCCGTTGTTCCGTCGGTTTTCCAAAGCTCGGTTCCGTGAACACCATCTTCTGACCTAAAGTATAAAGCATTGTTGAATTCCACAAATTCAAAAGCATATGAACCGCCACTTCCCGGATACATATCTTTTACAAGGACTGTTCCGGCTTCAGTTCCGTCTGATGTCCAAAGCTCGTTTCCGTTAGCTTCATCAGTCGCGGTAAAAAAAAGTTTTCCATTCAGAACCTTAAAGTTATAAATATCAGAACCATTGCTTCCTGGATTGATGTCTTTGACCAGTTTGGTTTCCATACCGTCGGTGACCCATAGTTCTTTTCCATGTTCGCCGTCATCTGCAGAAAAATATATTTTCGAATCTACTTTGATGAGATTTTCCGGGAAAGAATCGCCCGTAGGATTAATGTCTTTGACCAATTTAAAGACTGGCGTCTGCTGAGCATTGATTTCCAAAAATGATACCAATAATGCCGCAAGGATAAATTTACTCTTCATATAGATAATTTCTTTTAAGTAAAATTAGATCCTTAATTTCAGAATGCGCAGAGATATGCTATTAGATATCCGAAAATTTCAAGAAAACAAAAGTTTTTTAATTTTAATTAATTGAAAATCAGGTAATTTTTACTGAATTAATTTTAGATTAAGAAATTTTATTTTTGACGTTTTTATTGATTTTTTTCGACTTATTGACCAAAAAATAAGATAAAATTACACTTGATAAAATTAAAATCCCAAGAAGAACATAAATGATAACTACATATTTTCTTTGTTCGGATTCAAAATTTTTCTGCTTGAATTCGTTTCTTTTTTGAATCAATTCGTTAACAGATTTTACATCTTCCAAAGCAAATTTAGATTGAGTAGAATCAAATAGTTTTTGATATTTCTGATGATTTTCAAAATCATTCAGCTCGATGAAGTTTTCTGCCAAGAGTTTGTAAATCCTGCTTTCCATTTCGATTTGCTGAGCTTCTTTAGAAAGTGGAAGTGCTGATAGCAACATTTCATTAGAACTGTCAAAATCTTTTCTGGAGCTTTTGATTTCAGATAAACCAATCAACGCATTACATTCCAGAGATTTTGCACCATTTTTTCTGGCGTCGGCTAATCCATTTTCAAAACTGACCTGCGCAGAATCTTTGTTGATTTTGAGGTAGCAATAAGCTTTCTGGTTATAAGCCTGCCCGAGATTAGCTTTGGCAAACCCGTTGTCTTTATCTTTTTTGAATTCGTTAATAGCTTTGTTAAAATGTTTAATCGCATAACCACAATCCAGACTTCTTTTGTACAGAAATCCTTTCAGAAGATTGATATTTCCAATCAGATATTTTTTAGATCCAGGCAGAGAAACGGTTTGTGACAATTTATCTGCTTTGTCAAGATAATGCCAGGCTTCATCACGCATTTCTATACGAATGTATTGATTTCCAATGAGTCCTAAAGTTCTGATTTGGTTGGCAATATCTTTTGTCTGTTCAGATAATTCGTTGGCTTTCAAAGCAAATTCAATTGATTTTTGATAATCATTCAAACCCGAATAACCGTTGGAAATCAAAATATAAGATGAGATTTTATAAGGAGAATCAATGTTTTTTTTCTTCAAAATGTCCTTGCCAATATCAATGGTTTTTTGCGGATTTTTGAAGATAAAAGAATTGGCAGAACCAATCAGACTGTCAACTTCTTTATTGCCTTCTTGTGCAAAAAGTGAATTTGCAGAAATAACAAAAATCATCACAAAGAAAATTCTCAAAACTGTCATTTTATTCACTTTTAATAATTTTAATAAATGAGGCTGGCGAATGCCCTGTAACCTGCTTGAACACAGTAGAAAACAAACTATGTGAAGAAAATCCGGCTTCTTCAGCCAGATGGCTGACCTTGTATTTCAAATAAACCGGATTGGTCTTTAATTGGTTGATAATGTAATTGATTCTCAGTTCATTGATGTAAGTGTGAAAATTTTTATTCTTATAAGTATTGATGATTTCAGATAGATATTTGGTATTGGTGTTTAAGTTTTCAGCAAGAAGATTGAGCGAAATTGCTGGGTCAAGATAGTCATTATTCAACTCGAATTTTTCCAATTTTTCCAACAAGAAAGTAATTGTTTTATCTGGAATTACAATTTTTCCGGCACTTTCCGATGCTTTGTTTTCCGCAATGAATTTTTCTCTTTCTTCGGCTTCTTGTTTGGATTTTTCGTAATCATTTTGTTTTTGATTTAATTTCCGATTGATAAAATATCCAATGATGAACACAAGCAAAATCGCAATGGCGATGAAGTAAATTATCTTTGCCTGTTGTTCGGATTTTCCTTCTAAAATTTCATCTTGCTTTTGACCTATTTTATTTAAAAAAGAGATTCTGGCATTTTCTTTTACTGAACTCAAAGAATCCTGCAGGGCAGTTTGAAGTTGATAAAACTTCCTATATTTTTCTTGGTCTTTTGATTCGTTATTTTTTACCGCCAAATTATAAATCTCCTCTCTCAGCCAAACATCCTGAACTTTTTTATTGATTGGTTTCAAAGATTCGACGTAATCAATATTTTTATCAGATTCTTTTCTTGAAGATTGAATCTTTGCTTTTGCGTAAAAATAATAAGGCTCGTAACGCTGAATTTTCTGAGCATAATATTGCGCTGAATCCAGCTTTCCAAGATTAGAATAAGAGAGTGCATAATAGAAATTGCTCAGTTCTGGAAAGGCTTTGTTTTTTTGCTTTTCGAATAGTTTTAAATTCTTAATGGTTTGATTCCAGTTAGATTCCGAGTAAGATTTTATTGCTTTTTCAAAATAATTCTGAGTGATTTCTTTTTCATCTTTGATGAGATATAATTGAGAAAATTGGATTCCCAATTCGTCACAAAGTCTAGCTAATAGATAATTAATTTGAAATTCATTTTCTGGGCGAATGGATTTTTTTGAAAGTTCCAGACATTGAAATAATTTTTCAGTTGCTGTATTATAATCGCCTCTTAATAAATTACTTTCAGTCAACAACAGCAGCGCTTTGATTTTGTCATTATTATAAGAACTGTTCTTGAAAAGAAATTCTGAAATAACAGCAGATTCCGAAGGTTTTTTATAAAGTAAATCCTTGCATTCTAAGAACAAAGTTTCCGCATCTCGGCTATTTTGTGCTTTGATGATTGTACCGAATGCGAGAAAAATTGCTAAAATTAATTTCAAAACGAAACTGACTGATTGACTTATAAACCAGTAAATTTATGTAAATATTTTTTCAAAAAAATATCTTTTATATTCTGAATATTGAATATGTCATAAAAAAATGCTCCCAGAAAAATTTCTGAGAGCATCGCGTATAGAGAGAATAATGAATGTTTATTTCCAACCGCCACCTAAGCTTTTGTAGATGTTGACAACTGTGCTTAGCTGCCTTTCTTTAGCTTCGATGAGTTCCATTTTGGCGTCCAAGGCATCACGCTGATTCATCAGAACTTCGAGATAATCGGCTCTCATATTTCTGAATAACTGATTGGCAATATCGATTCCTTGGTCAAGCGCTTTGACTTCCTGAGATTTCATTTCGTAATATTTATCGAGGTTTTTAATCGCTGACATTTGATTGGTAATATCAAGATAAGCGCTCAGAATGGTTTTGTCATATTCATACAAAGCCTGGATTTGTCTTGCATCAGCTGATTTGAAATTCGCCTGAATCGCACTTTTATTAATTAGCGGACCAGCCAGTTCTCCAACCAGGCTGTAAGCCATAGATTCTGGAAGTTTCACGAGATAAGAAGGTTTGAACGCTTCCAAACCTAATGCCGCATTGATTTCCAGACTTGGATAGAATTCTTTTCTTGCTGCTTCTACATCCAATTTGGCAGATTGTAATTCCAATTCTGCTTGCTTGATGTCAGGACGATTGGCTAATAATTGTGACGGAATTCCTGTATAAACCGTTTGCGGAACAATCGACATAAAACTTTCTTTCGTTCTGACAATCGGTTGCGGATAACGTCCAAGCAAAGCATTGATTTGATTTTCCTTTTCAGTGATCTGTTGTTTCAAATCATATTCAGTCGCATTGGATTTTGCCAACTCAGCCTCGAATTTTTTCACAGCCAATTCCGTTGCAGCCATTGCCTGCTTTTGGATTTTAGCCACTTCAAGTGCTTTTTTCTGCAAATCCATATACTGATGGATGATATCCAGTTGATTGTCCAGCGACAATAATTCATAATAATTATCAGCAACTTCGGCAATCAGACTTGATAAAACGAAATTCTTTCCTTCAACGGTTGACAAATAGTGAGCAACAGCCGCTTGTTTTTCGGTTCTCAGTTTATGCCAGATATCGATTTCCCAGTTGGCTACCAATCCACCTTCGAAATTTCCTAAATTCTCAGGAACTTCTTTTCCATCGGTTATTTCTGTGGAAGCATCACCTGCTCCTGTACTTGTATAACGGCCGACTTTTTCAATTCCAGCTCCTAATTTTGCAGCAACAGTCGGACTTAGTTTTCCGTTTTTGTACATCACATCGCTTTTTGCGATTTCGATTTGTTGAAGCGTAATCATTAATTCCTGATTATTTTTCAAAGCTTCATCAATCAATTTCACGAGATTGGGGTCTGTGAAAAACTCTTTCCAAGGCGTAATTCCGGAGTTGTTTTCCGAAGCAGTCTGATTCTCAAAATTCTGAGGAATGGTTTCTTTTACTCTATCCTGAATTTTGGTCGCCATTGGTGCTTTACAACTTGCTAAAAGGAGCGAGAAAGCAATTGTGGTTATTATACTTTTATGATTATGAAATAATTTATTCATACTGTTATTTTTTGATTTATAATTCTCGCTGATTACTCAGATTTTGCAGATTAACAATGCTGAAAAATCAGCCTCATCCTTAAAATCAGCGAGAAAAACTATTTTCATTTGGTTTTAGAAATTCTAAAATTTCTTCTATTTATCTTCAAATTTTCCATCGTGTTGGTAAGGTTCAGTTTGTTCAGTTAAAGGATTTTCTTCTTCATAGTAAGTCAGTTTGGACTTAGCTGCGATGTTGGCGAAAATGTAATACAATCCTGGAATTATCATCAATCCGAAAATAGTTCCGATGAGCATTCCTCCTGCTGCTGCAGTTCCAATCGTTCTGTTACCCACGGCTCCAGGTCCAGTTGCTAAAGCCAAAGGAATCAATCCAGCAATAAATGCGAACGATGTCATCAAAATAGGACGGAATCTTAAAGATGCTCCTTGCAAAGCCGCTTCTTTTGTAGAAAGCCCTTCTTCCGCTTTTTTCTGAACAGCAAATTCGACAATCAAAACGGCGTTCTTTCCGAGTAATCCGATGAGCATTACCATTGCAACCTGTGCATAAATGTTATTCTCTAATCCGAAAAGTGAAAGGCATAAAAATGCTCCGAAAATCCCCGTTGGTAAAGACAAAATAATTGGCAAAGGCAAAATAAAACTTTCGTATTGTGCAGAAAGAATCAGATAAACGAAGCCAAGACAAACCAGGAAGATGTAAATTGCTTCGTTACCTCTGGAAACTTCATCTTTAGAAATCCCCGCCCAATCGATTCCGAAACCTCTAGGCAATGTTTTATCCGCAACTTCCTGAATCGCTTTAATTGCATCTCCGGAACTGTATCCAGGCGCTGGTGTTCCACTCACTTCAGAAGAATTGTACATATTATGTCTTGTGATTTCTGACAATCCATACACTTTTTCAAGATGCATAAAATCTGAATAAGGAACCATTTGGTCTTTATCATTTTTGACATATAATTTCAATAAATCACTTGGCAAAGCACGATATTGCGGACCAGCCTGAACAATCACCTTATAAGGTCTGTCGAATCGGATGAAACTCGTTTCGTAGTTGGAACCAATCAAAGTTGAAAGATTGTCCATTGCTTTTTCTATCGTCACACCTTTTTGTTCTGCCAAATCATTATCAACTTTTAGCATATATTGAGGGAAACTCGCAGAATAGAATGTGAAAGCAGAACCCAATTCCGGACGTTTTTTTAATTCTTTGACAAAATCATTGCTGACTTTTTCCATTTTGTGATAATCTCCACTTCCCGCTTTATCCAAAAGTCTTAATTCAAAGCCTCCTGCAGCGCCATAACCAGGAATTGACGGTGGTTGGAAGAATTCGATATTCGCTCCAGGAATTTCTTTGGCTTTTTGTTCCAATTGTTCGATGATTTCTGTCGCTGATTCTTTTCTTTCGTCCCAATTTTTAAGGTTAATCAAACAAGTTCCTGAGTTAGAACCTGTGCCTTCCGTCAAAATCTCATAACCTGCCAAAGATGAAACAGAGGAAACGCCATCAATATCTTCAGATGCTTTTTGAAGTTGCAAAGCAATCTGATTGGTTCTTTCTAATGTTGAGCCTGGAGGCGTTTGAATAATCGCATAAATCATCCCTTGGTCTTCACTTGGAATGAATCCGGAAGGTAATTTGTTACTCAAGAAAAAAGTTCCGATACAGAAAAGAACTAGTAAAGGAAGTGTTACCATTTTTCTTGTAACAACTTTAGTTAATAAGTTATGGTATTTTCCTGCTCCAATCGTAAACAAGTTATTGAAACCATCCAAAAATCTTGTAATTGGTGTTTTCTTTTTCTCTTTTCCGTGATTGTTTTTCAGAATGATAGCACACAGAGCTGGTGTCAGTGTCAAAGCTACAACTCCTGATAAAATAATGGACGAAACCATTGTAATCGAAAACTGACGATAGAAAACCCCAACCGGACCAGACATAAACGCAACCGGAATGAAAACCGATGCCATTACCAAAGTGATTGCGATAATTGCCCCGCTAATCTCGTGCATTGCTTCTTCCGTTGCCTTGAGTGGCGACAGATGTTTTTCTTCCATCTTCGCATGGACGGCTTCTATCACAACAATCGCATCATCGACGACGATACCAATAGCCATTACCAAGGCAAAAAGTGAAATCAAGTTCAATGTAATTCCGAAGGCAGACATCACTGCAAATGTTCCTATCAAAGAAACCGGAACAGCAATTGTCGGAATCAAGGTAGAACGCCAGTCTCCTAAGAATAGGAAAACCACGATTGCGACTAATATAAACGCTTCGAATAAAGTATGAACTACTTTCTCAATAGATGCATCCAAGAATCTTGAAACGTCATAACTGATTTCATAATGCATTCCTTTTGGGAAAGTCTTTTGCAAATCAGACATTAAGATTTTTACATTCTTGATAACGTCACTTGCATTAGAACCATAAGATTGTTTCAATGTAATCGCTGCAGAAGGTTTTCCATTCAATGTAGAGTAGATGTCATACATTGAAGAACCGAATTCGATATCCGCAACATCTTTCAGCCTTACAAATTCTCCATCAGTTTTGGCTTTTAGAATGATATTTCCGTAGTCTTTTTCATTATTGAAACGACCTGGATATTTCAAAATATATTCAAATGACTGAGAACGTTTACCGGAACTTTCACCTGTTTTTCCTGGAGAAGCTTCCAAACTTTGCGCATTCAAAGATTCCATTACTTCGTCTGCAGAAATGTCGTAAGCTGTCATTCTATCTGGTTTCAGCCAAATACGCATTGCATATTCACGAGTTCCCAAGATATCGGCAAAACCAACTCCGCTAACTCTTCGTAATTCTGACATTACGTTGATATCCGCATAGTTGAAAAGGAATTTTTGGTCAGCTTTCGGGTCATCACTGTAAAGGTTGATATACATTAGCATATTCGGTTCCTCACGCGTGATTTTCACACCTTCACGAACTACCAACGGAGGTAATTTGTTAACTACCGATGACACACGGTTTTGAACATTGACAGCAGCAACATTCGGGTCAGTTCCCAAATCAAAAACGATTTGGATGGAACATTCTCCGTCGTTTCCGGCATCAGAAGTCATATATTTCATCCCGGGAACACCGTTTAGTCCGCGTTCCAAAGGAATTACAACAGATTTGATGAGCAATTCGTTATTAGCTCCGGGATATTCTGCTGTGATATTAACTTTTGGCGGAGAAATAGAAGGGAATTGCGTGATAGGAAGTTTTACCAAAGACAAGACTCCCATAAATACGATGATCAAAGAGATCACGATCGACAGAACTGGTCTGCGAATGAATTTCTTAAACATAATTGTTCGTTTTTATAAGAGAGAATTAGTTGGCTTGTAATTTTAGTGAGTTCAAGACTTTTTTCGGGTCTTGGAATTTGGTTTCCACTTTCTGGTCGTCTTTCACCTTTTGAACACCCTCTAACAAGATCTTGTCATTAGAATTAAGCCCTTCAGAAACAACATAGATATCAGGAAGTTCGTAAGCGATCTTGATATTTTTTGATCTGGCAACGCCGTCTTTTCCAACTACGAAAACATACTTCTGGTCTTGGATTTCATAAGTTGCTTTTTGAGGAATGATCAAAGCATTTTTGAGAGGCAATGTCATTTGGATTTTTCCAGTTTCTCCATTTCTCAATAATTGGTTTGAATTCGGGAATTTTGCTCGGAAAGCGATATTTCCAGTTTCATTATCAAATTCACCCTCGATAGTTTGAATCGTTCCTTTATTGGGGAAAGTTTCTCCATTGGCCATTATCAAAGAAACCTGATTGTTTCCGCGTTCTGCAGAATGCGTCTGATAATTAAGATATTCAGGTTCGGAAACATTGAAGTAAGCGAAGATTCCGCCGTTGTCGGAAAGGCTCGTCAAAAGGTCGCCTTCGTCAACCAAACTTCCTAATTTCAGAGGAAGACGATCGATAATTCCGGAAAAAGGCGCCTTGATTGTAGTGAAAGATAAATGGGTTTGAGCTAAGTTCAATTCAGCTTTTGCAGCATCTAATTTGGCTTTTGCCATTCTTTTTTCATTGATGGAAACAACATTGTTATTAGCTAGTGTGCTGGAGTTTTGCAGTTCAATTTCTGCTTGTGCCACTTCTGCTTTAGCTTTCAAAACATCAGCCTGATAAAGTTGAGGCATGATTCTGAACAAAACCTGTCCGGCTTGAACGTGCTGACCTTCATCAACATATATTTTTTCCAAGAATCCTTTTTCCTGCGCTCGGATTTCTATATTTCTTTCTGATCTGATCTGGGAAACAAATTCTTTGTTAATTACAGTGTCCATTTTTACTGGAGACGTTGTAGGATAAACAACAGATTCTTCTTTTTCTTCTTTCTTGTCTTTGCAGCTTAAAGTTATCAATAATGTGCTGAAAATAAGAGTAAGTGTGACTCTCTTCATTTTAAATAAATTTTATTTTTTTTAATAGGATATTGAAAGAATAATTAGTAGCTATATTTTAGAATTAAAATAATAGCCAATGATTATTCGGAATGTTGAATGGGAAATTTTCAAAAACAACACAGATTGTTACCACTTTGGGATAAGGGTAATCTTGTTTTTGAAAAGCTGAGGTTTAAATACGGATCGTACGCAACAGAATAAATCTTTTTACCGAAGAATGAATGGGTTTCGGCTCGTGAAAGGTTTGTGCTCTGTCTCTGAAATATAAATGTAATAGATAACCAAATCCGAATGTTGTTACAATCGCAATGAAATTGTAAGCATCAGAAAAATTAAGATTAGTTTCCTCGGGAGAATCCAAAGAATCGTTGATCTGTTGTAATGATACTTTCTCTAATGAATGATTCAGATGGTGTTTTTTAGCAAAAGAAAACATATGGAACGATACATTCTGATTTCCAAAATCTTGCTGAAAATCAAGCGTCTGTTTGTTCTCTGCTGTGAAGAGCAGAAAAATGAACATTAGAATATATACGATTGCGTTTTTCATTTTGATGCTGCAAATTTACATCGGATAATTGTTAAAATAATCATAAAGCCTCATTTTTAAGGCATTTTTAAGTTCTGACAATCAGGATTGTAATTTTTGAAGTCATCTTTTTTTATTAATTTTAAGCATTCAAAAAATAATTGATGCCACTTTACAAAGATCTTTCCGATGATATTGCTCAAATTCTGATTTGGGAATTTGATGAAAATGAAGAATTGGATTCTGATCTTTTGCTGGAACCAGAAAATCAGGCTAAAATTCTTGGCTATCATCCGAATAAGATCTCGGAGTTTTTGATGGTGAGGAAAATGTTGAAAGTATTGCTTCCCAATCACAAAATTCTTTACAGAGAAAATGGCGAACCTTATCTTTTTCCACAGGATTTTCATGTTTCAATCAGTCATTCTTATCCGTTGGCGGCTTTAGCTATTTCTAAAAAGAAAGTAGGAATTGATCTTGAAAAACGTAAAGAAAAAATCAAGAATATTCGACACAAGTTTATTCTTCATGAAGACATTTATATTGATAATTCTGAGGAAGTTGATTTTTTAACGGCAATCTGGTGTGTAAAAGAGGCGCTCTATAAAATCCATCATAGCAAACACTGGTCATTGAAAAAGCATTATGATGTTTTACCTTTTGAGTTGCAGGAAGAATTCATCGTGAAAAGTAGAGTTTATGATTTGGAGAATGAGGATTTTTATAAAGCCAAAATTTCTTTTTTTGACAATTATTGTTTAGCGATTGTTGATTGATAGATCAGATATTCTTCGATGATTTTTCTTTGGTCTTTTGCAACATCATTGATCAGTTCCAATAATTCCCTGATGTTTTTAATTTCTGTTAAATGGCTTACTGTGAAAGGTTTCCTTTCATTAGAAATAGCTTGGGATTCTAATTCTGCCTTTCTTTTTTCTAATAGGTCTGTTACGTGATCTTCTGGTTTTATATGACTTTCTGCTCTTGTTTTCTCGTCCAGGTCTTTCTGGAAGAGCAGGGAAGAGGTCCTCAATAATTCTGCTGAGATCTTGACCTTCCAATTTTCCAGATCGATCTCCGGAAAGTCGTGACCTGTTTTCGCATATTGTGATAATGATGCTGTATAAGCGGTAATCAAATGTGTAGTGGTCACGAACTGATGAACAGTTTCCAATTTTCTTTGCTGATTTTTCGGATCTGAGATCATTCTTTGGAAATTATCGGAAAGATTGGCAAGGTTGATGATCGCATTTTTTCTTTTCAGACGAAAGTCTTCATCATTGATGTCCTTTTTCAGAAAATGGTCCATCACCAGACGGAAATAATCCAAGTTGCTTTTGGAGGATTTTTTCATCAGATCCAGATTCTGAGTATGTTCCCAAACAGGTAAAATGAAATAAGCGACTAAAAATGTAATGACACCACCAATCAAAGTGTCTAACAATCTGTCTTTGAAAATAAGATTAACGTTTCCTGGTCTTAGAAAATTGAATGACAGGAAAATGTAGATGGTCATGAACAAAACTGCCCAGAAATAATTTGATTTCAATAAACTGAAACAGATGATCATGCTGATCAACAGAATGATCAAAAGTGCTGTAGGCCCATCTATAAAATATAAAATGATATAAGCAATAATTGCACCTGCCAAAGTTCCAAAAAACCTAAGAAGATTACGATGCTTAGTTGTAGAATAAGCTGGTTTCAGGATGGCGATAATCGTAATTAATATCCAATAAGAATGCCCAATTCCAAGAATCTCGAACCTTGAAACAATATAACCTAGCAACAATGCAATTGTAACTCTGATGGCATGTCGAAAATGTCCTGAATCAAGTGAGAAATTTGAAAAGAAAACTTTATGGTTCAATTGTTCCTCTTTTGGTAAGAACTTGGAATAGTCTAATCCCGTAGATAAACTTTTTGCAAGTTTTACGTCTTGGGAATTAACTTTCAGAATAGTGTTGACTTCATCTGTAATTTCAGTTATTCTCATCAAAACCTGACGCAACATCATAAAATCTTCCAGAGTTTCCGAAGAAAATCTTTGAGAACGATGCTCAAAAAATTCATCGTAGATCTTTTTCAGTTCTTCATCAAAATTTGTGATCTGTTTGTATGAAATACCACTTTGAAGAGAAATCCCAAGGTTGGTGATCTCGTCTGCCATCAGCATCAGATAATAATGGATGTTTTGAATCAGTCTTGTATCTCCAAAAACCTGGTTTATCCTTTTGTAATCATTTTCTGATGTCAACAATTTATCATAAAGATCAACAGAATTCAGAAACATCAGCATCAAAATTCTACTTTGTGTCGTAGATTCGTTGACGATTTTTCTTGTCTTGAAAACGATTTCTCGTGTATCTTCCTGATGATTCTTTATTTTGACCTGTTGAGATATCAATTGATTTAATAATGAATCGAAATCCGGGTCTTTAGTATAATATTTAGCCTTGATTCTAAGATAGTCTGCCAATTCCAGATAATTTTCTCCAACAACCTGGCTTGCCAATTTATAAGGCTGCAGCGTGGAGACGATTATGAATATCACAAAAAACCAAAGACAGCCAAGAAAAAAAATAAAGGAACTTTTAAGTATGTCTTCGCCGGAAAGGTGTCCGTCAATGAAAATACTTAGAACAACAAGGGCAATTGAGCCGAAAGTGGCCAAACGTAAACCATAAACACCGATCATCGAAAAGAAAAATCCGAAGATGATGATTTCCAGATAAACTGCAATAGGAAATTCTTTGACCAAACTTGCAAAAAGTGCAATTAAGAAGAAAGAAAAGATGGATAATATCAATGTATTTCTTCTTCGGATAAATGGTCCTTGCTGATCTGTAAGTCCGACAAAGCTCGTTCCGAGTGGAAATAAGAAATATTCTTTCAACAATCCGAACTGGGCCAATATTATACTGGGGATCACAATTGCCAAAGCAATCCTTGCTCCGGAATAGATATATTGGCTGGTTAAGAATTTTTTGAGTTCGGAACTGTAGTTCATTTTACAAATTTAGAGAAAGTAATGATTTAATCGGATGATCAGGATTTAAAGTTGATTTTAAATTTAATCAAAAAAAAATGCCAAAGCGGGAAGCTCTGGCAAAATTTTATATTATTCAAAAAATTAATAATCTTGAGCGTTGTAAGTTTCGCTACCAATGTTCCAAGTTAATCCAAATCTCAGAGTATTATCTAAAGCTGAATTGATCTTGGAGGTATTGATAAGATAAGAAAGGTCTAGTCCGAAAGATGCATATTTGAAACCAACACCCACGGTAGCATATTGTCTGGCTCCTTGTTCTGGTGCTTCTGTAAAATAACCGGCTCTTAGGGCAAAAGTTTCATCATAAGAATATTCTGCCGCACCACTGAACATGATACTTTTTTTATTATTGAATGATTTTCCAATCCCTTCCATTACACCAAGATTAGGAACAAGTCCTGTAGTTTCATCAGGACCAGGTACCAGGATTTTGGAAGCTTCCCCACTTAAACTGAATCTGTTTTGGTCATCAATCAACAAATCGTAACCAAGACCCAATCTTGCCATAGTAGGAAGGTAGGATCTGGATTCCTCATCACCTGTATAGTCTAGCTTTGGACCTAAATTTTGTACTGCCCAACCTGCTTTTACACGACCTTCATAACCACTGATGCTTTCATGCTTTGGTGACATAAAATATCCGGAAACATCCACAGCAAATGTGTTTGCAGGCTTCAAAGTTCCATCCGTAGATCCGAAGTTTCCTCCAAGATCTGATCTGATGAATCTACCGGTAACCGCCATAGAGTAAGTATCAGTTAATTTCAGACCATAGGCAAGGTCGATAGAGAATTCATTTGGTTTTGAGGTTCCTAATTGTTGTACTTCATTTCCTACAAAATTGGTAAGGTCAACTTCACCCATATTGAAATAATAGATACTCGCACTAAGCGTAGATCTTTCTTCGTCTCCTAAAAATGTATAGAATGACCCGTAAAGTAAGAATACATCGCTGGTAAGCTTACTCATATATGGCGTATAGTTGACACCAACTCCTGAAGATACTTTTGCAAAAGGATATTTTGCAGCGTTCCAGAATTGTGAGAATACATCGGTAGATGTCACCACCCCTTGGTCACCCATACCACCAGCTCTTGCATCCGGAGAAATTCTCAGGAATGGAGCCCCTGTCAGCACAGGCTGAACGTTTTGAGAAAAAGCAAAGGCAGATACGCCAATCCCTAATCCTAAAAATAATTTTTTTGTTAAATTCATTTTTGCTCGTTTAAGGTAAAATTTACCAATATAATTATGTTTTTATTTTAATAATACCATTTTTTCTACAGCTGTTGCGCTTCCGGAACATTTTTCCTGATTTTGGCTGCGTGCAAATATCTTAAAAATATATGTACCTTTTGCTACAGTATCACCAAAATCATCTTTTCCATCCCATTCTATTGCTTGCCTTGGTGTTCTGAAGCCTTGTAGAAATGGTTCTGCAGAAATACTTGTGGATAATGTTCTAACTATTTTTCCGGTTATTGTATAGATCTGAACATTAACATCCAAAATATCATCACAATTGTGCTCAAACTGAACGTAAGTTTTATTCGTAAAAGGATTCGGCCAATTAAGAAGTCTGTTAACAACTAATTTTTGGTCAGTTTCATCTTTTACTACAAAGTTTAACGTAGAGGTTGTAGAATTATTGTTAATATCCCAAACTTTAAACGTCAATTGATGTTCTCCAGGAGTTAAATTTTTTAATGGATATGTAACAGAACCCTTTTGATAATCCTGAAGGTCTGGATAACTACAACCATTACCATCGCCAGAGGTAAAATAATCATTAATTGAAGTTGTATTAATGACATTCCCGTCTAGAATAAATGTAATATCATGCCCAATTCCCGCTCCCGTAGAGTTGATTCCTGTATTATCTTTTACACAAGCCAATAGAACAGGGTTTTGGTCAGTGATTCCACCATTAGCGAAATTGATATTGTTCATGTAGAGGTTAGCTGTCGGAGCTTCAGAATCATTGATGCCATCTGGGTTGATCGCTCCTACGATCTGAGGTTGGTTATTAAAGACATCATAGGCGTTTGTTTTGGCATTTTCAAAGTTTTCAGCATATACAAGGATTCTTCCGTTGCCTACTTCATAATTGATATCCTTTGGTACATAAAACTCTACTGAAAAACTACCATTGTTGACTTGGCCTGAAGTCTTTACGATAGCACTTGGCTCTTCGGTAAATTTCATTACCATTGGAGCTGTTGCGGGATCTATATTATCATTGTTCAGTGTACTTTTTTCAATTTTTTTATCAAAGATATTCACCACAACACGTCCTTTAAAAGTATTATCCAAAGCACCATCAGCTTTTACAATATGTCCTTTGACCTTAACAAAATCTAATGCTCTTATTTGGTTTGGAACAGGTGTTTCTATCTCATCTATTTGAAGTAGTTTTTTTGGCCTGCTCAGTTTCATGGCTGGATCTCCCAAGAAATTAACTCTTAGAGCGTTTAGATCAGCTCCATATCCAGCAGTGTTAAAGAACTCTTTTTTTGCAGTCATATACGCATCTCCAATAGAAGAAAAATCATTGGTGGCAGTATCTAATTTAAACTGGTTTTTTATGAAAATAGGCGTGAAATTTCTTCCATAACTTACTGAAATTGCACGGCTAGATGTAATCAGGTTCGCTGCACCGCCAGTCGTATGCTTTATCATCTGCTCGCCTACAGAGTTCGTACTTGGGTCATCCCAAAGTGTAAATTCGCAGGTTATAGTAGAAACTAAAGGAAATCTGCTGTAAACGGAAGAAAAATTATTAAAGCCTTGAACCTCTGTGGAGGTCAGGACTCTTTCTTGTGCCCACCCGTTTATACCACCATGACCAAAATAAAATAAAAATAAGCTGTTGCCTATATCATTTGTAATAGCCTGGTTGACTTGAGGATATCTTTGTCCACCCGCACTAGTCACAGCAGGGAAAGCATCTAAATATAATTTCTTGATATTATACTCGGGCTTTTCTGTTGCCATTGAGCTCTGATTTAAAGAATATTCTATAAGATAAGGAAATGGGCCGGGAACTCCTGCGGGATAGTTTGCTAATTCATAATCATCATCTGCCACAAAATCCATTTTCATTCGCCATTCACCGAATGGATTAGATTGGCCGGGAAGGTTATTATAATAAGCCAGTGTTTTATCTATCATAACCTTGGCTTCTTGGACGTTGTCTGCAGGTAATCTTCCGATAGGAAGATCAGGTAAAAATTGATGAATGCTTATTGGTGATGTCGATGATGAAATATTTTGGGGACTTGTTAAAACAAAATAATCATCTGATACAAAAGAGTTTACAAAGTTGCTGCTGTCCTCACTTTGATAGCTGGGAATCACATCCGTATTATTTGCTATGCGGTTTTTGAAATCATAAGAAGTATCTCCAATCAGTAATACATACTTTAGGGGATGAGAACTGTTTCTCAGTTTTGTTACAAAATCTCTGATTGCAGTAATATCTTTACTACCACTGCTAAATTCGTTATAAATTTTATTCACATCTACAACCTGAACATTGTAGTTGCTTTTTGACTGGTGGTGATTTGCCAGTCGTTGAGCCTGACTAATGTACGCTGGCTGGGTAATAATAAGATAATCTACATTGGTAAGTGAGGATAGGTCCTGATTGTCTATTTTGCCTACAAATCCGGGGGTAAAGGCAGCAGAATTTTTAAAAGCAGTAAACTCATTGTTGAAATTGCTGCTATTTGCCAAATATCCAAAATTGAAAGTAGAGTTCTGTGAATTCTTATTGGTTACTTTTTTAGGATTTGTGACATCGGAAACATCCCAAATTTGCTCTATTTCACTAGCATTTGTAACAGAAAAGCCATATAAATTGTTATTACCTTCGACGATTCCAAAATCTCTGAAGTTCATTTGAGAGTTATTGTAATTGAGGTCTTCTTTATATTGTACCTCTGCATAGTCGAAGTGAAATGCTGCATTAGGGTTTGCACTTGTATTAGGAGTAAAAGTGAATTTGATACTGTTGCCACTTTGATTGACCAAAGTGTTAGAATAATTTAAAGCTTGAAAATTATTTTCCGCATTATCATATACTGATAATTCTGCTGAGCTTCCATTCATATCAATTTTTATCCTGGCCTTTTGAGCGGTATACCCAACCGCCTGAGCCCTAAAAAGAACAGGATCTCCAATTTTCATAGGACTTCTTGTAGTAAATGTGACCTCTCTGCTTCCCGATATGGCATCTCCGACCCAGATTCTCCCCAATTTTATAAGATTGAATTTTTCCTCATTAATGTATTGGTAATCATCATATCTTGTAATCAATGTTGCTGGAAGAGCATTATCGATTGTAGCTATTCTTTTACCGGGGCCAATGTCAAAATTTATAAAATAATATGAATTGTCTTCGTATATATTTATAAAGTTATTGGAAGGGTCATTTCTGTATTCTTTCCTTTTGAAGCCCTTGCCATTGTTAGTATTATAAATGTTATAGCCATTTGGACCTTGCGCATAGAATAATGCATAATCATTATCATTCCAGACACCATCCTCTTCTCCTACTACCTGTATAGCATCTTCCTGTAATGCACTATATCTACCATCTTTATTATACTCAGGTAAAGCCAGTCCTCCATTTCCATAGATTCTGAAATTTTTGGGATTTATACTGCTTGGATTGATTCCATTCTGTTGTAGGAATTGTCTTGTTATTTTAAAAATGCCACTTTTATCTACCTTTATTTTATAAAAAGTTCCAGATTTCAAAGGATTTTCCGTACTTCCGTATTTTAGATCCCCCGTTCTTTCTGTCTCAGATATTCTTTTATTCGTCTGGTTGATATTGAAGGATATAAGTTTATAGATCTTATTATTTTCCCTCTTCAGAGTTTCTATGGATATATTGGCATTTTGTTTGTTCTCTGAGGTATTAAAGAAATAAGCCACGCTAATTTTTGGCGTTGAGGAAATACTATTGATGTCAACACTTCCCTTATCTTTTAATAGCAATTCTTGCCATTGCAACTGATCAATATTAATCTGATTGTCCGTTTTCACATTAAGTCCTGCAAAAACAGTGCTTTTCTCTACCTGGTGACTATAATTGGTGAAGAAAGGGTAAGATGATTTTTCGGATTCACCGCGGTCTATTTCTTTTACTCCATCCCAGTTTAGGACTATTTTTTGAGCGGATCCTAATACAGATAGAAAACATAGAGCAATAATATAGAATTTGAATTTCATCAATGATATTTTATTTTAAGATTACAAAATAAACGATTTTTTTAAAAAAATGGTATATAATAAAATTAAATTAATTGCGTTTTATCAAAAAAAGGCAAACAATATTTGATTAATTAAAGAATTTATTTTTTCTTTGTACTTTGAAAATTTCTACATCAATTATGAAAAAAACCAAACTGTTTTCGATAGTTACTTTAAGCGCCACAATTCTATTGGTAAGCTGTGGAGGAGGAGGCAACTCCAAGAATGCAAAGCCTGGCGGAAGCGGATTTGTAAGCAAGACCGGTTGGAAACCCAATGACAAAAATGGTTGGGCTTTTTCTGGAAAAGAGCAAAAAGGTAAAGCATTACCAGGTATGGTCTATGTAGAAGGTGGGACTTTTACAATGGGATTGGTTCAGGACAATGTAATGCATGATTGGAATAATACGCCAAGGAGAATGCAGGTTAGTTCTTTCTATTTGGGAGATACAGAAATTACCAATTATGAATATAGATCATATGTCACTTGGCTAAGATTAGTATTCCCTTCATCAGACCCTAACTTTAAGAACATCCAGATTGGTGCTCTGCCAGATACTTTGGTTTGGAACAATAAACTTTCTCGTAATGACTATGCTGAAACTTATTTCAGATCCCCAGAATATGATTATTATCCTGTTGTAGGGGTTTCTTGGTTGCAGGCCACAAAATATTGTGACTGGTTGACTGATAGAGCTAACGAAAAAGCTTTGATGAACCAAGGTGTTATTGCTAAAGATCTTTATAGTGCTGATAAAGGTTCAACTGCCGGAGCTACGTTCAATATGGATAAATTCAAATCCAGCGACCCTGAGTTGGATTCTTACATAGATAAACAAAAGCTTCAGAAGAGAACTGGAATCAAAACTACTAATGAGAAGATCATTGCAGCTAACAGGGGTGCAACATCTGGTCTTGTAGAAAAGTTCAGACTTCCAACAGAAGTAGAGTGGGAATTCGCTGCATTAGGTCTTCAGAAGCAAAGAGAATACAATAATTATCTAGGAAAAAATACTGAAATTTCTAATCTGAAAGGTAAAAAGGGTAGAAATAGAGGTATGTACTTAGAAAACTTTAAGATCGGTAGAGGTGACTACTCTGGTGTTGCTGGTTGGAAAAATGATGGTGCACCTACTACAGCTGATGTAAAACAATATCCTTCCAATGATCTAGGTCTCTATGGTATGTATGGTAACGTTGCAGAATGGGTTGCAGATATCTATAGACCAATGATAGATGAGGAATTTAGTGATTTTAATTACTATAGAGGTAATGTTGTAACACAACCTGTAAGAAATGAAGACGGAACTTACAAAAAAATAGACAATACTAATATCAAGTATGATACCCTTGCGGATGGTCGTGTAATTTATAGAGGATTGCCAGGTGAGTTTGAAAGAAAGAATCTTGAGGATAATAGCAATTATAGAGATGGAGATTATCAGTCTTCTCTTGACGCAGGAGGAACACCGCCAAGTGATAGTTCTGAATTTAGCATGTACAATTCTGTTAAGCCAAAATTCATTGTGAATAAAAATGGAAGCGTAGTGCTTGAAAAAGATAAGGCTAAAGTTACTTCTCAAATCTCGGATTATGTTAGAGTTGTTAAAGGAGGTTCTTGGTTAGATTCTGCGTATTGGTTGGATCCAGGACAAAGAAGATTTAAAAATCAAACGAAAGGTTACGGCTGGATTGGGTTCCGTGTAGCACAAGATGCTAAGAATAGCAAAAAAGCACGTACAAAAAGATAATTGATATCAAAAAGATAACATAAAAATACCCCTGAATTATTTTAGGGGTATTTTTATGTTATCTTTATGGTATTTCTACTGATTCTTATTTAGCCATTCCAATCTTCGTTGATCTGGCAGATGTTTTACAGAAAAGTTTTCGAAAGTAGCTTTGAAACCGTTACCGTCAGGACTTGCTGCCATGAAGCCCACCTGAACCGGCGTGTTGTCTTGTAGATATGCGTTTCGCATCATTACATACTCTTTGTCATCATAAGAGTAGAAAATCTCCACAGCATCCAGTCTTCTCACTGCTTTTATCCATACAAAAGGTGGCGTTTTTTCAAGAACAATGACGCTCCAGTCGCTGGTTTTATGAGTCACAACTGTACTGAGATTAAATTTTCCATCAACAAACTCGACACCTGCTTTGATATAATTTTGTTCATCTATTCTGAGCATCAATCCCATTTGGTCAAAACGAGCTTTGTAATTGCCTGTTATTTTGACTTTGGTCTCGAATTCTCCACCGTAAGTAGAATAATAAAAAGGTGCATCATCAACTGTAAAACCATAATGTGAAATTCTCCAATAATCGCTTTGTGGCGTTACTGTCATGATGAGTTTTTTATCTTTGATTTCCCATTGAGAAGGCTCGTTGAACCAGGTCATTTTTTCTAAGGATTGGGCTTTTGTTTGAAAAAAAGCTAACATCAGAATTGATGCTGAGATGATTTTGTTCATTTTAAGTAATTTTTAAATGTGAAGAGCACAACTTTTTTAGTTTGATTCTATGTTATTAAGATTCGCAAAGACATGTGACTTCGTCTAATCTTTGATTTCATTCATCAAATGTTGGAGTGAATTTTTTATCCCTCGCAGATTGACTTAGCTTGGACAATCTGCAAGAAGATAAAAACTTAAAGTATTCTGTATTTTATATTTCTCTGATCACTTTACAAGGATTTCCAACAGCTAAAACGTTGGCTGGAATATCTTTGGTGACCACACTTCCTGCGCCGATTACGGTATTGTCGCCAATTGTAACGCCGGGAAGAAATGTGCAACTTCCGCCGATCCAGACATTGTTTCCGACGGTGATCGGACGTGTATATTCCAAAGCGTTGTTGCGTTGTTCAACATCAAAAGGATGATTGACTGTGTAAAAACTGCAGTTGGGAGCAATGAGAACGTTGTCTCCGAAAGTTACTTTGGCGCAATCCAGAATCACAACATTGACATTAGTATAAAAATTCTCACCAATCTCGATATTGTAGCCGTAGTCACAATAGAAAGGCTGCTCTATATGAAAATGGGTTCCGGTCTTGCCGAAGAGTTTTTTGATCAGGGCTTTTCTCTCTTTAAACCTAGATGGCTGGATGTGATTATATTCGAAACATAAATCCTTAGCCAAGTTTCTTTCCTTTATCAAAAATTGGTCTGCAGCATCGTATATTTCTCCAGCGAGCATTTTCTCTTTTTCGTTCAGATTATTCATTGTATTTTTACTTTGATAATGAAACAAATTTATCAAGTTTATTTGCTTTTTTCAATACTGATTAATAACCATTTTAAATGCAGCTCATCCAATCCAACCTCAACGACAAACTACTGCAGCAAGACTTTTCATTTTCACAAGAGAATGAAAAACTACAGCTGAAAAAATGCCGGCAGATGGCGGAATATTTTGTGGAACTTGAGAATGGAATTGCCATTCTCAGCGACCTCAGGAATAATAAGAGCTACATATACTCCGGTAAAATTGCGGATGAACTGAGAATTTTTCAAAATCGAAACAATATTGAAATCGAGAGTATCTGGGAAGATGAACTGTTCAATATTCTTAATGCTGATGATGTTTTACAAAAACATATTTTAGAGCTTCAGTTCTTTCAGTTTATAAAGACGGTGGCATTTGATAAGCGGAAGGACTTTTCCGTCATCAGCAGACTGAGATTATTGGGAAGTACAAAATCTCTAATTCATAAAATGTTCTATTTCTCAGACGTACATCATAAAAATGTGGAACTGGCGCTTTGTCTTTATCATTTCGATTTCCTGCCGTCCCCATACTATACGGGGATGATTATCAATACCGCCGACGGAGCAATTATACAGCAAACGGAAGCCGGGAATTCCAACTTCCTTTCTGCCCGTGAAAAGGAAATCCTAAAGATGATACAATCGGGAAAAAGGAGCAAAGAAATTGCGGAACTTCTTTTCATAAGTATTAACACCGTGAATCGGCACCGTCAAAATATTCTTGAAAAAATGCGGGTTTCCAATACTACGGAAGCCTGCATGTTGGCGACGAAGCTGAAGTGGGTCTGATTAGCAGTAACGTTTGAGCGTCGGGTTTTGTAGAGATACCGATATGTAGCTGCGCAGAGAACGACTCGCAGGTGCGTAGCGAAGAAGCAACGGCTGCGCAGAGAATGAACGACCGACCCGCAGGATTTGACTGTAATAAATTTCAGAGAATTATATTGATTGTAAAATCTTCTAAAAGCTATTTATCGCTAGTCATTTCCTTAAGATTTTCATCTTTCATTTTGGCTTCGATTTTTTCGACTTTCAGGCTCTGTCTCAGGTATCCGAAGAGGCTCATATACCAGTTGGCAATCCAGACCAGCGAGAAGAATGCCAACAAGTAGCCGCGCCAATCGTCATATAATAACTGGAATCTGGTAATGATTAAAAAAATAATGCTGATATAATGGCTGAAGCAATATTCGCAGGTGAAGAGATAGAAGAATTTTCGCTTGGCAATAGATTTTGTGCTGCCACATATTTTCTGGCAGTACTCCCGGGGTTCTCGGAAGATTTCCTCGTGGGTCACTGTCCAAGCAATGCAGGCTACGGGAATGGCTATCAGAAAAAGATGAAGTATTTGGGATAGTAATGGCATCATAACTTTGATTTTGAATGGATTGATAATTCAATTATCATTAAAATCAATGCCAAAAAAACTCAGAACCAATCAAGATTCTGAGTTTCTAACAAATAACTAAAATTAAATATCAATGTGCTGAACTAAGGTCAATTTTCTCGCCTTTGCCTTTTCTTTCTTTTACAAATAATACAAACGGAATACATATCAGGAACATCAATCCCAAATAAAGGAAGACATCCATATATGATAAAACGGTCGCCTGTTTTGTAACAGATAGATCAAGCATCTGATATGCTGCGTTAAGTGCCCTGTCTGGCGAATATCCTTTAGCAATGAAAGTTCCTTTGAGCGCAGCAACTCTTTGCTGAACGTCAAAATCGTTGACATCCAGGTGTGATACAAGATTACTTCTGTACAGTTCGCTTTTGTTTGCAATGAAAGTTGTAATCGCTGCAATACCGAATGAACCACCCAACTGACGCATCATCCCCGTGAAAGCAGCGCCTTGTCCAATTTCAGGGCCTTTTAGTGTGCTCAGTGATAATGATGTAATTGGAATGAACAGTAATCCTAATCCCATTCCTCTAACAATCAACATCCAGAAGAATGCGTCTTTTCCTGTATCTGGTGTCAGGATTTTGTAACCCCAGAAGCTGTAAACGAAGAATATGAATAATCCTAATGCCACCAATATCTGTTGCTTAGCACCTCTGGTCAATAGTTGGCCAATAATTGGCATCATAAAAGCGGTCGTCAACGCAGCCGGAATCATCAATGCTCCGGATTGCAATGCCGTCCAGCCAAGAATACTCTGTGTATATAATGGAACAATAAACGTTGATCCATACAACCCGAATCCTAAAATAAAGGACATTACAGTTCCAATCCTAAGGTTCCCATTCTTGAGAACCCTGAGTTCAACAATCGGATATTTGAATGTGAGTTCCCGCCAAATGAATAATATAAAGCCTACAACCGCAGTAATCGTTAATACAACAATCACTTTACTTGCAAACCAATCGTCCTCGTGTCCTCTTTCCAAAATATATTGCAAAGAACCTACAAATGCTGCCAATAATCCAATCCCGATCCAGTCGACATCGGAAGCGGAACGCTTTTCTGAATATCTAGGACTTTTCACAAATTGTAATGTCAGTAAGGTTGCAATAATCCCCAAAGGAATATTGATGTAAAAGATATATGGCCAACTGTAATTGTCAACAATATAACCTCCCAACGGTGGACCAAGAGTTGGTCCGATAATAACTCCCAATCCGTAGATTGCCTGAGCCATACTTCTTTTCTCAATTGGGTATGATTCTGTGATAATCGTTTGCGAGGTCACCAGAAGTGCGCCCCCGCCGATTCCCTGACAAAGTCTGAAGAATACCAATTCCCAGATGTTGGTCGCATTACCGCAGAGAAAAGAGAAAATCGTAAATATAATGATAGATACCGCAAAGTAATTTCTACGCCCGAACTGCTGAGACAGCCAGCTAGTCATCGGAACGATAATCACGTTACCGATAGCGTAAGCGGTAATTACCCAGCCCACTTCGGATAATGTTGCACCAAGATTTCCCTTCATCTCGTTCAGTGCCACGTTCACGATTGTGGAGTCCACGATCTCAAGAAGCGCACACATGATCGCCGTAATGGTAATAATGGTTCTGCGAAATCCGTATTCTACTAATGAATCGTCTTGCATAATTTTTTAGATTTAGGTTTTAGGAATAAGGTCATAGTGAAAAGTATATTAAAAACCAATATCTAAAACCTTATTGCTAATACCTCTATTTTAGAGAAACGACAGTTTGAACGTTCATCCCGACACGGAGTTTTTTCATAATGTCCGGATTAAGATTGTCGAAAGTGATTTTAACAGGAAGTCTCTGGACTACTTTTACAAAGTTTCCACTTGCGTTATCCGGAGGAAGCAATGCAAACGCAGAACCTGTTGCAGGAGAGAAAGAAGTGATTGTTCCTTCGAATTTCTGTCCCGGATAAGCATCAATCTCGATTTCGACTTTCTGTCCTTCTACCATTTTCTCTACCTGTGTTTCTTTGTAATTTGCCACAACCCATTTCTGGTTGCTCATTACCAAGCTGAACAGTTGTGAACCAGCCTGAATAAACTGCCCTACCTGAACAGGGATTTTGGATACATAACCGCTTTCTTTAGCCGTGATGACGGTATATGAAAGATTCAGTTTGGCATTTTCTACATCTACCTGTCTTTGCTTCAATTGAGAATTGGCGATGCCTACATTTTGATAAGTCGCATTAGATTGAGACGTTACCACGCCTGTCTGAACATTGGCCTGATTCTTTTGGTCAATCAAGACCTGAAGTTGTTTTTGAGCTGTTTGATAAGCTGCAGATGCCTGCTCATATTGTTGCTGCGTGATGGTATGGTCTTTTACCAATTCAGAATATCTTTTCATATCCTGCTCGGTTCTCCAGACATTGACTTTTGCCGCTTCGATTTGTGCATTGGCTATCTGAACTGCCGCTCTGGAGTTACCGATTCCAGTCTTTGCAGCTTCCGAACCAGCCTGTGCTGATGCGACATTACTCTGGGCCGTTCCCAACGCTGCTTCTGCCTGCTCCAAAGCCATTCTTTGGTCTCTGTTATCCAGGACAACAAGTGTATCGCCTTTCTTCACGAACTGATTGTCCTTCACTTTTACTTCTGCAACATAGCCTGATATTTTAGAAATTACAGGACTTATGTCTGCCGCGATTTGAGCATCGTCCGTTTCTTCGTGAGCCTGGCTGTACTGGTATTCTCTGAAACCGAAGAAAGCGCCAGCCAAAACTGCAACTGCTAGTACGATGTAAAAAACAGGGCTTTTTTTCTTTTTTTCAGGAATCTCTCCCTGCTCGAATTTTATATTGTCTTGTGCCATTTTATTTATAGTTTATTGTAATTAGTTATTGATAGTTCCTGTTGTTTGTAATAATTTTTTGTGAGCCAATGCGGCGTCTGCTTTTGAGGTTATAACATTCACGTTGGCTGTGATTTTCGCAGTATCAGCATCCAGAAGGTTGGTAATGGTTTCCAGCCCGTTGTTATATTTATTAAGTGTGATTCTGTAGTTTTCCTCAGCTTGCTCAAGCGTTTTTTGATAAACATCGATTTTTTTGTGAGCGTACAAATCATTCTGATAATCACGTTTTACTTCCAGAGTTACATTATCATTCAATAATTCGTTGTTGGCCAATAATTCCTGCTCTTTAGCTTTTGACTGCATCAGACTCGAATTCTTTTTCCAAATATTAGAAAGATTGTATTGAATTCCAACACCAACATTCACAGCATTTGTCAATGTGAAAAGTTTCGGAATATCTGCAGCAACATAGCCTCCAGTAAAAGCAATCGAAGGAAGATTTTCCGCTTTAGCTGCTTTTGTTCCAAGAGCTGCCGCCTTTCTTTGGTAATCCAAAGCCTGAATATCTTTTCTGTTTTCTCTTGCCAGATTCAAGTAATAATCATCCGGTTTCCCAAGGTCATCTGCACCGATATAATTAGAATCAACCTCGATTTCTGTATTATCAGGAAGTCCAAGAAGCAAATCCATATTGATATTCGCAATATTGTAATTGTTCTCTGCTTCCATCAATTGTAATTCGATATTCGAAGTCTGAAGCTGGGCTTTCAATCTGTCATTTTTCGCGATTACACCATTGTTTTCCAGCTTAATGAATGACTGGTCTCTTTTCTGAGAAGAAGCCAAATTCTCTTTCAACAATTTAACGACCTCTGATGCTTTGAAAAGATTGTTATAAGCTTGAGAAATGTTGTATGCAACTGCATTTTTATCATTTTCCGTACTTAATTTTGAAGCTTCTACAAGATATTCTGCAGATTTGATTCCATATTTGATTCTCCCTCCAGAATAGATTGGCATTGATAAGTTGGCAGTTCCGTACATCGCTTGGTGCACATCCGGACCTCCGGAACCGGAAACACCCGGAGTTTTAATATCAATATTGGGTTTGATTGGAAGGTAAAGATAACTTCCAGAGACTTTCAGTTCGGGCAATTGTCTGTTCTTTGCTTCCAGAAGATTCGCAGTGGACTCTTCTATTTTAGCTTGGTCTATCTTTAGATTTTTGCTATTTTCTATTCCTAATTTCACAGCTTCTTCCAGACTCAATAATCGTTTTTCCTGAGCGGAAACCGAGTAGAAAGTCCCAACAATTAGAGCTGTTGTTAAAAATTTATTCACTGTTTATTTATTGTTAAGGTTTGAGTAATGTTATTCTCCTTTGTAACCGACCATTGCTCTTACAATGGACTTCACGTGCGTTCTGACTTCCTGAAAATATTGATTTTCGTAATGTTTTTCGTCGAAATCAGGATTGTGTTTTTTCAGATATTCTTTGTACATTTTCATTCCGTGCATCGCGTTGAATATGGTTCCGGAAATTGTACATTGTAAAAGATGATAAGAAGGTCTGATTGTGAAAACACCTTTTTCCAATCCTTGTTCTACAATCTTTTGATTGATTTCTATATAATTGATTTTTGAAGCTCGAAGAAAATTCTGTATATTTTTATTTTGACTGATGACTTGCTGTGTGTGAACAAGCAAAAAGAAATCTCTCAATCTCTGAACTCGATTCACGAAATTATCTATAAAAGCGTCAATCTTTTGAATTTCGTTCAGTTCATTATTCTCCAAAATATTCTTAGCGAAGTTGAGTCCTTCTTCCATTCTCCATTTAAAAAGCTCCTCCATCAGATTTTCTTTCGAACCGAAATAATAGGAAATCATAGAAACATTGACCTTTGCCTTGGTTGCAATATCTCTCACAGAAGTCCCATTATAGCCGTTGGCAGCGAAGAGCTTCTCCGCAACCATCATAATATGTTCTTCTTTTGTTGGCATAATTAATTTTTGACGGAGCAAAGTTAAATCAAAATATACATTCAATCAAACATTTGTTTGATTAATTTTTTATTAAAGATTTATCGAATTTGTCTATAATTCCAAAATATTGATTAATAGAAGAATTTAATCCAATAAAGCTTCGCTAGAAGCGAAATGTCTGTAGCTGTAAAATTGGAAATACGGTAAGCTCCATAGGAGCGATAATTAGTTGAAATCTAAATTAGCAAATAGAAAGATTGCCTTACTTTGTTAAATTAGGAAGCTGATTTATGAATATAACGTGTCAATTTGATCCCCATATCCGTCAAAACAATTTTCGAATTGGCATTTCTGGAAATGTGATAAGAAGCATCGGTAATTTCTTCAACAATGGAAACAATGTTTGCGCCGTGAATGAATTTTGAAAATGATTGCCAATTGAAGTTTCCTTCGCTCAATTTTTTGTAAACCAAATTATCATTTCCATAATTTTGAAGCATCGCCAAACGGAAAATCTCAATACAATAATTAAGGAATTTCATTTGTTTTTCACGATTCCATTCGGAGATTTGACGTGCCCATTTTACGATTTCTCGAAGAACTTCTGGTTTCTTCTTGGCTTGGAATGCATTACGAACCCATTGGATAAATAAGGTCTCAAATTCAGAAGTACCTTCATTATTTTCCGACAGTGATTTAGCCAAATTCCAGTCGCCTTGTGCCTGATAAGCAATTTCTTTTGCCGAGTTAAGATCTTGAAGTTTTTCGAGAATATCTTCATCATTGATTCTCGGGATATTGACGATCTGGCATCTTGATAAAATGGTCGGCAAAATATCATTGGTGCTTGGCGCACAAAGAATAATGAATGTATTTTTCGGAGGCTCTTCCAGGAATTTCAGGATTTTGTTGGCCGCTGCATCGTTCATTTTATCTGCTCTCCAAACAATGAGAATTTTGCTTCCGCCTTCGAAACTTTTCAGATTGAATCTCTGTCCGATATCTTCCGCTTCGTCTGCAGAAATAAAAAACTGTTTATTCTCAGATTCCAAAAAGCTTGTCCAGTCATCAAAAGACGAATAAGGATTTTCCAGAACCATCTCTCTGAAATTATCAAAAAAACGTTTGCTCAACGAAATATTCTTCTCAGAAAAAACTGGAAAACTGAAATGCAAATCGAGATGATTTAGATTCTCAACTTTATGAACAGAAGCCGGATTCTCTTTTTCAAAAATCTCCTGAGCCATTGCCAATGCCAAAGGCAAGACACCAAAACCTTCTTCTCCTACAAAGAGCTGTGCGTGCCCAACTCTGGAATCCTGAATACTATCACGTAAAAGGTTTTTGATTGATTGCTGACCAATTATCTGTTCCCATTTCATAGAGACAAAGATAAATATTAGTTTTTAGATGTTGGTTAATAGTTGATGGTTTTTCATCTGATGAGTAGTCTATTTTGGACTTATCTAATTATGGGTATTAATTATCGAAAAATCACATCAGTCTATCGAAGATACTTAACAAACTTTAACCCAAATATATTTTTGCAATTCATTATTAATTAAGATATTTGCGCATTGAAATTTTAAAGGATGAAGAGAATTTTTGTTTTATCATCATTGGTGGCAGGATATTTCCTAAACGCTCAGAGTATTGGTAATTCACCATACGGAGCTTATGGGTTTGGAGATGTGAAATATGATAATACAGTCGATATCAATTCTATGGGAGGGATTTCTACGGCTTATATTTGGGATTTTAATAATAATTTTAATTTCCGAAATCCAGCTGCGAATACCAACCTGGAACTTACAACCCTTAAAGTAGAGGGAACGAACGAGAATAATTATTACAGGTCTGACTTTAATAATATAAAAACAGATAAACATTCGACATATCTATCCAATATATCGATAGCTTTTCCTATTTCCAGAAAAATAAAGTTTGGGATGGGCTTCCAGCCATATAGTTCTAAAAGTTATGATATTGTAACCTCTCGGAAGTTAAATAATAACGATGAGGTTCAAGAGGTTCATAACTTCCACGGTGAAGGTTCTGTAAATACAGTACAGGCGGCATTATCTTATCAGATCAATCCAGAATTTGCATTAGGTATCCGATCTAATTATTATTTTGGAAAATTGTATGATATAGAAGAAGTGGCTTTCACTGGAGCAGAGTTAATCAGTGGATACTCTAATAATTATAGAGTGAGTGCTTTCAATTTTACTTTGGGAACTACTTACCAGAAGAAATTGGAGAATAACCATAAACTGACTGTTGGAGCAACATACACCATTGGAAACAGTGGAACTCTTAAAAATACTTATACAAACAGTACCTATTATTACCTGATCGGAGAAACCAAAGGTTTGGAAACTATCATAGAGGAACAGGTTAATTACGATAAAAAATTCCTTCCGCAAGAGGGTTCTCTTGGTCTAGGTTATGGAAAAGAAACCAAATGGTTCCTAAGTGCGCAGCTAGATTACAAAAAAGGAGAAAGCATCAATTTTTTAGGCGTTCCTTTTTTCTACCAGGACTCATATAGATATTCTGTAGGAGGTTGGTATTTACCAAATTACAATAACTTCCGTTCTTATTTTTCAAGAGTGATCTACCGCTATGGTGCATATTATGAAAAAGGGAATCTGCAGGTTAACGGTACCAACATCAACAAGTATGCTATAACCGCAGGTGTAACTCTTCCTTTCGAGAAAAGTCAGATCAATCGTATGAATAGTATCGATCTGGGGATAGAATTTGGGAAAAGAGGAACACTGGATAATAACTTAATTCGACAAAATTTCATAAATTTGAGGGTTGGAATCAATTTCTCGGATAAGTGGTTTGCTAAACGCCTTTATAATTAACAGAGTATTGATTTGAACATTGATAATCTTATGAGTCATTGTTTCAAAATATTTAATAAAAAAACATCACAACATTTTATTTTGTTGCTGATGTTTTTTCTTATTCAGTCTTGTGAAGAGGATCTTACTAAGATCAATCGTAATAAAAAGACCAATTTTGCTTCACAGATTATTTATAACGGTAATATTATTCAGAAAGATTCCGGGCAAGTAAAAGTTAATTTCAAAGCACCTTTGATAGAAAAATATGAATTGATAGATTCTCCGTATGTGGAAGCCAAGAAGGGAATTTATCTGGAGTTTTTCGATAAAAAGAATCCGAAAGTTCCGGGTAAGATATGGGCGAAGTATGCAAAATATAATGAGAAAAAAGATTTCTATTTTGCAAGAGGCAGAGTAAAGATCATCACTACGGAAGGTCAAACTTTTGTTACAGAAACTATTAATTGGGACAAAAGAAAACAAAAAATGTATACAAAAGATACCGTTTTCGTATCTGACAAAGATGGAAATATTTTGGTAGGTGCCCATGGTATGGTCGCAAAAGATGACTTTTCAGAATACACATTTTTCAATAATTCCGGAAGTTTCAGTTCTGCTAATTTACCAGCAACCAGCAAGTAAATGGAAAAACAAATTTTCTATGCAATTGGCCTAATGTCGGGAACCAGTCTCGACGGACTGGATATTTGTTATGTGAAATTTGTAAAACAAGAATCCAATTGGAATTTTGAGATCCTAAGTTGTGATACAATGCCTTACACTTCATATTGGGAGCAGTCTTTGAAAAACGCCATTCATTTCTCCAGCGAAGAACTTTTGAAACTGAATATTGACTACGGATTCTATTTAGGAGAAAAAACTCAGGAATTCATTTCCAAAAATAAGGTCACAAACCTTGATCTGATTGCTTCACACGGACATACAGTTTTTCATCAGCCACAGAAAAAATTCACTTTGCAAATCGGTGATGGAAGAGCCATTAGATCCAAGACCGATAGAACTATCATTTATGATTTCCGAAGTCAGGACGTGGTCTTTGGAGGAAACGGTGCACCATTGGTCCCGATTGGCGATGAATTATTATTTTCAAAGTTTGATGCTTGTCTTAATTTGGGAGGATTTTCCAATATTTCTCTGAAGCGAGATGGAAAACGAATTGCTTTCGATGTATGTCCGGTTAATATTATCTTGAATGACCTGGCATCTAAATTAGGAAAAAGATTTGATGACAATGGAAATTTAGCGAGAACAGGAAAGATCGATGAAGCACTTTTAGATCATCTCGATCAATTGGAATTCTATTCCCAAATTGCTCCAAAATCATTAGGTATTGAATGGGTCAATGAAAATATTACATCTTTGATCCAAAATCAAAAGACAGAAGACCTTCTAGCTACTTTTACAGAACATTCTGCTATTCAGATTTCTAAGACGCTCAACGAATTTGAAATAAAAAATGTATTGATAACGGGAGGAGGCGCATATAATTCTTTTCTTATAGAAAAAATAAAAGCTAAGACCAGAACAGAGATCCATATTTCTGAAAAAGAAATCATCGAATATAAAGAAGCGTTGATCTTTGCCTTTATGGGTGTTTTGAGATTACAGAATATCAGCAATGTCTTATCATCTGCAACTGGAAGTATCAAGGACCATTCTTCCGGATTGATCTGTTGAATTTTAGAAAATTGACAAGATAAAATTCAATGCTTGCGATAGAAAATTCTGAGCACGAAAAAAAGTAATCAATATAAAAACCAAGATTATATAAATTACAGAATTCTTGGTAAAGATGTTCACATTTCTTTCTTTAAACAAAACTAAAAAGAAAAGAGTTGAAAGGAAAACCAGAAAATTGGTACTGAAAGATGATTCATAAAGTTTTTCATTCGACATTTTTTCCGGAACACAAAATCTTATTTTTCCGAAGCTAATCTTAAGAGCAAAAATAAAATTATGAACTATGAATAGAAGAAAATTTGAGAATGAATATCGCAAAAGCAGATCAAAATTCTTATTTTCTTTAATTACGATTGAGAGAATTATCAATACCACAGAAATAATAAAACTTGAAAGTGAATCATAAATCCACAAATCGAAAGTATCTGGGAGTATTTTGGCAAGTAAAGTATTTAACAGAAAAGTTATAATTACAGTTATACCACCAAAAATTAAAATCTCTTTAATTGTTTTCAATTAGTTAAGTTTTATATAAAATTAATGAAATATTTGAATTCAAAAAACAAAAAACCTTTCAAAGATGATGACTCAGAAAGGTTTTCTATTTTTTGATAAATTAATATCTTACAATTTTTCAATCTTGTCTGTCAAAGAGTTGATGAAATTCTGTAATGGTTTTTCCACCATCATTTTGATAAACGGATTGAATTTCCCTTCAAATAAAAGTTGAACTTCAGTTTGATTCTCATTTAAGGGATTCATTGAACCGGTCAAAGCGAAATCCAAGCTGGAACTTGCCGATTTCAATACTACTTGCTCATCAGAAACATTATCTATTCTTAAAGCTATCTCAGGCATTCCCTTCAATCCGAATTTGAAACCATCTTCCCTGGCTTCGAAGCTCTGAAGACCTTCTGGCATCAAATCTTTGTAGTCCTGAGGATTTTTAAGCATTCCGGCCAATTCTGATGAAGATTTATTTACTATAATTTTTCGTCCTTCTAAATTCATTTTTATATTTTTGTATTAATATTAATAGCCCTACAAATGTATAAAGTTTTTATCAATGAGAAAAAATTAATTTTGAGTTCTGAGCCTCAGAATAGCCCTAAAACATTGAATTATGATGGGGCGCATAGTTTTGATTTTGCTATTGATCTATTAGAGAACACACCATCACAGGGTCTGAATATTTATCACTCTGATATTGGCAGACTATGGACAGAGTTCAAACAATTCTTCAAAAATATTGAGGCTGCGGGAGGAATTGTATTAAACTCAGAAAACAAAATCCTGTTCATTCACCGATTGGGAAAATGGGATCTTCCAAAGGGTAAAATCGAGGTTGGAGAATCCCGAGAACTTGCTGCAGTAAGAGAAGTAGAAGAAGAATGTGGTATTTTTGATCTGGAGCTCAGAGATTTCATCAATTCTACATATCATATCTATACAGAGAGGGACGGGAGAAAAATTCTAAAGACCACCTATTGGTTCGAGATGCGCTACAATGGGAATGAAACACCGAAGCCACAAATCGAAGAAGGGATCAATGAAGTAGGTTGGAAAACCGAAGAAGAAATTGAAACCACAATTTTACCTTCAACTTTCCAGAACATCAAATTGATTCTTAACAATTTCAAAAATAAAAATCCTCAATAATTATTGAGGATTTACTTTTAAATATAATCGATTATTTTTTCGAGAGCAATTCCACGGGAAGCTTTTAGTAATATATTTTCTTCTGTAATAGGATTGGATTTTAGCCATTCTATCAATTCAGTCGTATTTTCAAATGCGTTATCTGAGTCATAAACTGATTTGAAATTAGCACCAACTGTAATGATATCATCAAATCCACAAGTCCCGGCAAGATCCAGAATATTCTGATGCTCTTTGAGACTTTCTTCACCCAATTCCAGCATGTCTCCCATAATAACGACCTTGCTACCTTCAAATGTTTTGAAATTCTCTAAAGAAACCTGCATACTGCTCGGATTGGCATTATAGGTGTCGAGAACTAAGGTTTTCTCTCCTTTCCTCTGAATCTGGGAACGCATATTAGACGGGATATAATTTTCTATAGCTCTCTTTATTTGAGAGATTTCAATACCAAAATGCAGACCTAATGCGACTGCAGCCGATAAATTATCATAATTGTAATTTCCTGTAAGATTGGAAAATATCTCAGTTCCCTGATAATTGATTCCGACAAAATGTTCTTTATATATTGGTTCGAAGAAATAATCGGATTGCAAAGTTCCGAAAGTTATCTTTGGCGTATAATCCTCCGTTTTTTCATGCTGGATCTTATCATTCTCATTAACAAGAATGGTCTGCTGATGTTGTCTCAGATAATCATAAAGCTCTGATTTGCCTTTGATCACGCCTTCAAAACCTCCAAAACCCTCGAGATGTGCTTTCCCAAAATTGGTGATGTAACCCAAATCAGGTTTTGCAATTGTACAAAGAAATTCAATTTCTTTTTGGTGATTAGCACCCATTTCTATTACCGCGATCTCATGTTCCTTCCTTATTGAAAGAAGGGTCAGAGGAACACCAATATGATTATTAAGATTTCCAAATGTATATTGAACCTTGAATTTCTCTGCAAGAACAGTGCTGATCAATTCCTTAGTTGTCGTCTTTCCATTGCTTCCTGTAAGCCCAATGAATGGGATGTCTAACTGGTCTCTATGAAATATTGCCAAAGACTGTAAAAAAAGCAAAGTAGAAAGAACATAGAATATATTATTTGAGGGATCAGCATGCTTTTCATCTTCAACTATTACCGCCAAAGCACCATTATTTATAGCATCAATTGCTTTTTCTGCCGCATTATAACTTTCTCCGGAAAAAGCAAAGAATATACTTCCTTTTTCTATTTTTCTGCTATCTATTACAACGTTTTTGCTTCGTAAAAATATTGTATAAAATTCATTGACATTCATAGGTCAAAAATATTAAAATGTATTAATATGAAAACAAAAAATGCTCGATTTATAGAAACAAATATTTCATTCATCTTTACATTTAAAATATTTAGATAGCAATTGTAGATTTTGTCAGAATTAATTTGAAAATCTTTATATTAATCTTCTCACATTAATCAAATAATCCAAATATTTTTCACCGTGTTGTCTGTAAAGATGTTCTTCCTCCAATCTTATCTGAACTTGAATCAAAACATAACTAAGAATCAGAAACAAAAGAGAAACCGCATTTGGAGTGACAAAGAAAAGTCCGATCAAACTCATAATCATCCCGAAGAAAACAGGATTTCTGGAAACAGAGAACAACCCGGAAGTGACCAATTCAGTTTTCATATCATTATCAATCCCGATTCTCCAAGAATTTTTCATTTGATTTTGAGCAACAATTGTCCAAATCAAAGCCAATAACATAAACGTTAATCCAACAAATTTCAATAACTCAACATCAAGGAAATCGATAGGAAGAAAATAATCTTGAGATAAAAACGAAAACAAAATAACATACACGAAAATCCCGGCCAGACAAAGTTTAAAATAATTTCCAACCAGCGCATAAGCACTTTCGTCCTGAGGCAGAACCAAAGGATTTTTCCTGATTCTTCTGGCAACGATAATCGTTTTTGCAATAAAAGAAATCCCGAAAAATAGGATAAAATAAACGGGTAAAAAGATTTTGATAAATAATTCCATAGCTGATTTTTGTGCAAAATTAAAGCTGTGGAAAGTGCAACACTATTGCAAAGTTTCGTCGAGACAGTTTTCGCAGATCCCTTTCGCAAAAAACCGCACTTCATCGATTCGAAAACCGAGATTCGGGTTATCAACAAACGTCACATTCTCTTTGCAGGTCGTCTGTTTGCAGATTTTACAGTAAAAATGCAGATGTCTGTCGCTGTGTGTATTTTCGTTGCAATCGTTCTCGCAAAGCCGATATTTCGTCGTGTTATTTTCCTGAATGCTATGCACGATTCCTTTCTCCTCAAACGTTTTCAGCGTTCTGTAGATTGTTATTCTATCGGCATTTTCAAACTGATTTTCAATCTCCGACAAAGACAAAGCCACATCCCGAGAATCCAAAAAATCATACACCAAAATCCGCATACTCGTCGGTTTGGTATTCTTGTTCATCAATTTATTTTCAATCTCATTTCTCATCAGAAAACTAATTTTTAGGAGCCGGGAACCTGCTTTCCGTTACAATTCCTCGCTCGGTCGACTCCGCTTTGCTCCGTCGCCTCACTGCGGGATTTCCACTGCAATCAGGGCTAGGGGATTCAACATTCAATCAATGTTTGCACTTTCAAATTCTCAAACCCTCCAACTCAAATTATCCGATCAAATCCAAAAACTGCTGTTCATCCAAAATCGTAATCGTTCCGATATCCTGCGCTTTCTTCAGTTTACTTCCGGCTTTTTCGCCGACCACCAAATAGTTGAGGTTTTTTGAAACGGCAGAAATATTTTTTCCGTTGTGCTTTTCTACCATTTCTTCGGCAGATTCTCTTGTGAATAGTGATAATTTTCCAGTGAAAAGAAATGTTTTTCCTTCCAAAACATTGGATAAAACTTCGTTGGTATTTTCACCTTTTTCCAATTGAACGCCGTAAGATTTCAAACGTTCAATCATCAGAATGTTTTCAGAATTCTGGAAAAAGTCCGTGATGCTGACTGCGATTTTCATTCCGATATCTTCAACTTGACAAAGCTCTTCCAGAGTTGCATTTTTCAGTTCATCAATCGTTGAAAAATTCTTGACCAGTTTCTTCGCCACCGTTTCCCCGACGTGTTTGATTCCGATTCCGAACAATACTTTTTCAAATGGAACTTCTTTCGATTTTTCAATCCCGTCCAGAATATTCTGCGCTGATTTTTCAGCCATCCTCTCGAGTGGAAGAAGTTGTTCTTTTTTCAAAGTGTAAAAATCAGCAGGATTTTCAATCAATTTTTCTCTGTAAAGTTGTTCAATCGTTTCTCCTCCAAGATTCTCGATATTCAAAGCTTTTCTGGAAACATAATGAATCATTCTTCCAACCACTTGTGGCGGACAATGTAGCTCATTCGGACAAAAATGAATCGCCTGATCTTCGATTTTTACCAGTTCAGTTCCACATTCCGGACAGTTTTTGATATATTCTATCGGTGTTTGCAAAAGTGTTCGTTTCTCAATATTCACACCAACAATCTTCGGAATAATCTCGCCACCTTTTTCTACATAAACAAAATCGTGCTCGTGCAAATCCAGCTTTTTGATGATATCTTCGTTGTGAAGTGACGCACGTTTTACTGTTGTTCCTGCCAATAAAACAGGTTTCAGATTCGCAACAGGCGTAATAGCTCCGGTTCTCCCGACTTGGTAAGATACACTTTGCAATTCGGTTTCCACTTTCTCAGCCTTAAACTTGTAAGCCATTGCCCAACGTGGCGATTTCGCTGTATATCCAAGTTGTCTTTGCTGTTTCAAAGAATTCACTTTCAAAACAATGCCGTCAATTTCGAAAGGTAATTTGTGTCTTTCTGTATCCCAAAACGTGATGAATTCTTTCACTTCATCAAGAGTTTTACACAATTTAGCTTGGTCTTCAGAAACTCGAAAACCCCAATTTTTAGCTTTTGCCAAGATGTCCCAATGCGTATCTGCCGGAAATTCGTCCGAAATATATTGATACAAAACTGCCGACAGTCCACGTTTTCTAACCTCTCCGGAATCCTGCATTTTCAAGCTTCCGCTGGCTGTATTTCTTGGATTCATAAACAAATCCAAACCTTCTTCCTCACGGATTTTATTGATTTTATCGAAGTTTTTTCTGGTCAGATATATTTCACCTCGGATAAAAAACCGATTAGGGAAATCACCTTTCAAAGTTAAAGGAACATCGGAAATAGTTCTCACATTACTAGTGATTTCATCACCCTGAAAACCGTCACCACGCGTTACAGCCTGCGATAATTTTCCGTTTTCGTAAAGGATTGAAATCGAAGCACCGTCGTATTTTAATTCTGCCACAAATTCTACAGGTTCATCAATCGTTTTGATGATTCGTTTTTCCCAGTCTTCCAAGTCATCAAAATCATAAGAATTGTCAAGAGAATACATTCTGTATTGATGTTGAACGGTTGGGAAGTTCTTCGTAATTCCACCTCCAACACGCAAAGTCGGAGAATTAGCATCAAAAAATTCAGGATATGCTGTTTCCAGCTCCTGAAGTTCTTTCAGTTTTTCATCAAATTCAAAATCAGAAATCGTATTGTTATCAAGCACATAATAATTGTAATTATGCTGATGAAGTTCTTCTCTCAGGGATTCTATCTTTTGCTGAATGTTTTCGGACATTGGGAAATTATTTAAAGCAAAAATAACCAAAACAAGGAGAACGACTAAAAATAAAATGAGTAATTTGGTTCTTCATAAAAATAAAACCACATAGTCACATAGATTTGAACTTCTTTGAGCTTTGCTAAGTTTTACGCCTTTGTGAAACCTAAAAGAGTTTAAATAATCAAAAAAATCTTTGCGGACTTTGTGTTCAAATTTATTCAATATTAAAAAAAATGAAGAAAGTATTTTGTAGTTTAACCCTTGTCACAACTATGTTTATCAACGCTCAAACCCAAATCATCGCCCATCGTGGTTTCTGGAATACCGAACCGAAAACTTCTGAAAACTCTATAAAAGCTTTAGAAAATGCTCAGAAATTGAAAATTTATGGTGCCGAATTCGATATTCATATGACCAAAGATGGGAAGTTGATCATTAACCACGATGAACATCACGGAAAAATGGAAATCACGGAAACTGATTTTTCTGATTTGAGAAAACTGAAATTATCCAACGGAGAAAAACTCCCAACATTGAAAGATTATCTGAAACAAGGGAAAAAAGATGCTTCAGTCAAATTAATTATTGAAATAAAACCAACCAAATCTAAAGAACGTGAAAACGAAATCGTAACCAAAGTTCTGAAAACGGTAAAAGAACTTGGTCTCGACAATCAAAGCGATTACATCTCGTTCAGTCTTAATATTTGTAAAGAAATCAAGAAACAAAATCCATCTGCCAAAGTTCAATATCTGGAAGGCAATCTTTCTCCACAGCAAATCAAAGCCGAAGGTTTGGATGGATTGGATTATCATTATAGTGTTTTCGAGAAAAATCCAACTTGGATTTCAGAAGCCAATGCGCTTGGGTTGATTACAAACTCTTGGACTGTAAATGATATCAAAGTTTATGAAGAACTCAAAAATCAAGGCATCAATTTTATTACAACCAATATTCCTGACCAATTGAAAGATAAATAATTTTATCGCAAAGTCGCTAAATATTACAATTCAAATCTTCTAAAGTCGCCAAGTTTTTCTTTGCGACTTTTCTATTTTCTATAATTAATTCAAATTGCGCCTTTGCGATTAATTACATTTCCAATTGAATTCCTCAATGATAAACTTGTATTAAATCATAAGACTTTATTCGGATTCTAAACACACGTTTGGTAAATTTGCACCTTCAAATTTTATAAATCAGATTATGAATCTTAAAGGTAAAAATGCCATTATCACTGGCGGTGGAAGAGGACTTGGAAAAGCTGTCGCTCAGATTCTTGCCAACGAAGGTGTGAATATAGGAATCACAGGAAGAAACGAAAATTATCTTAAAATAGCAGTTAACGAACTGAAACCAACAGGCGTGAAAGTAGCTTACGCAGTTTTCAGTGTCGATAACGAATTAGAAGTAAAGGCAGGAATCGAATCTTTGGCGAACGAATTAGGTGGAATCGATATTTTGGTCAACAATGCCGGAATCGGCGACTTCGGAAGTATCGAGGAAATGGCTTCTGATGTTTGGGAACAAGTTATCAAAACCAATCTTTTTGGTGTTTATTATACAGCCAAAGCTGTTTATCCGTTTTTGAAAGGAAAAGGTCAGGGCGATGTCATCAACGTGGCTTCCACAGCAGGTCTCAAAGGCGGACCAAATATGTCGGCTTACGCAGCTTCCAAAGCGGCTGTCGTTTCTCTTTCGCAGTCGATGATGGCAGAATGGAGAAAGCAAAACATCCGCGTCATTACTTTGACACCAAGCACTATTGCTTCCGATATGAGTATCAATGGTGGTTTGACAGACGGTAATCCGGATAAAGTTCTTCAGCCGGAAGATTTCGCAGAATGGGTAAGAGATATCCTGAAAATGAACCGCAGAGCAATGATTGCCAACGCATCAATTTTCTCGACCAATCCATAAAATAATGATAATTTGGGCAGCTTAATCCGCCTGTAGTTTATCCTGAGCTTGTCAAAGGGCTCCGCTCTTTTCACTTCACTTCGTTGCGTAAAAAGGAGCTCCGCTCAAGTCGGGCTGCGTGCAATTCTATAGTAAAATATAACGTCTCAATCTTGAGGCGTTTTTTTATTCCGTTACATAATCCTTACCTTTATCGGAATCAAATAAAAGATATGAAGAGAAACTCATTTTTAGCAATGTCTGCAGTTTTCTTTGCAGCCCAAATCACTTTAGTCAACGCCCAATCCAAATCCGAAGAAAAGCTCAATCCAATCGTTCAGAGTTTTGTGAACGAAGCCAATAACAATTCTCAGCTGGAAGATATGGCTTATGAACTTTTGGACGGAATTGGACCAAGATTGGTTGGAACTCCCGAAATGCTGGCCGCCAACAATTACACCGCCAACAAACTGAAATCCTGGGGTATCGATGCCAATCTTCAGCAATTCGGCACGTGGAAAGGCTGGCAACGTGGAACAACCCACGTAGATTTGGTTTATCCAAGAACCAAAACCTTATCCGCAACACAATTGGCTTGGAGTCCAGCGACTAAAAAAGCTGTAGAAGCAGAAGTGGTAATTCTTCCCAAAGTCTCTTCAAAAGCAGAATTTGATAAATGGTTACCATCAGCAAAAGGAAAAATTGTTTTAATGGCGCAATATCAGAAAATCGGACGTTCTGATGAGCAAATCAAAGAATTTGCAATGCCTGAATTATACGAAAAGCTGAAAGCTGAAAAAGAACAAGCTAAAAAAGATTTTGCAGATTACATCAAGAATATCGGTTATGATAATTCTACTTTACCAGAAGCTTTAGAAAAAGCCGGAGCTGCTGGAATTGCCATATCCAATTGGACAGGAATCCACAGCACCAATCGTATTTTCGGCGCTAAGACGAAATCAATTCCAATGTTTGACATCGAATTAGAAGATTACGGAATGTTATACAGAATGGCAGAAAAAGGTTCTAAGCCGAGAATAAAGGTCGATGCTCAATCCAAAGTTCTTCCGGAAGCGAAATCCTTCAACACCATCGGAATGATAAAAGGTTCAGAAAAACCGAATGAATATGTGATTCTTTCCGCTCACCTCGATTCTTGGGATGGCGCACAAGGTGCGACGGACAACGGGACAGGAACTTTGACAATGTTGGAAACAATGAGAATCCTTAAAAAATATTATCCTAATCCAAAACGTACCATCGTTGTTGGACTTTGGGGAAGTGAAGAGCAAGGTTTGAACGGTTCAAGAGGTTTTGTTGCTGACAATCCTGAAATTGTTAAAGGTGTGCAAGCGGTTTTCAATCAGGATAACGGAACGGGTAGAGTGGTGGACATCAGCGGACAAGGTTTTAAGGATTCTTATGCTTATATCGGAAAATGGCTGGATGCTGCACCTAAAAAAGTGAAAGACCAAATCAAATCGACTTTCCCAGGAATGCCTGGCGGTGGCGGTTCTGACCACGCTTCTTTTGTGGCAGCTGGCGTTCCGGGATTTTCGTTGAGTTCACTAAATTGGGGTTACTTCGGTTACACTTGGCACACGACCAAAGACACTTATGACAAAATCGTTTTTGATGAATTGAAAAATAATGTGATTTTGACTGCAACTTTAGCTTATATGGCTTCGGAAGACCCAGAATTTGTGAGCAGAGAAAAGCGTGTAATGCCGAATGATGACAAAGGAACTGCTGTAAAATGGCCGGAAGTACGAGAGCCGAGAAGAAGTAGTAAGGATTATTAACCTAAATAGAAGCAACAATACTTTGTTGCTTTTTATTTATAATCTCATCGTTAATTGAATTCTTTTCAACATCTTTAATTTGCCAATATGTTTTTCGAGATATTAATTCTGCATTGGTTTTCTGCTGATAATATTTTACCACTTCATATTTGGGTGTATGATTGGCATTATAAAAGAAATCTCTGAAAAGGATAATGTATATTCATATTTCCTGCTATAAAATAATGTCAAATCCTTATTTTCCTGTTTCTCATATATTTTGGATAGTGAGGAATAACTGTCTTTCAATATAAAAGGGTCTTGTAGTTTTTTTGCCAATCGCTCTGCCTTTTTATAATAAATAAGGGCACTATCTAGCTTGTTTTTTGCCAGATGTATATGTCCCAAAGATGCATAGATACCAGATCTTGCTTCATTTTCAAGATTCTTATTATGCAAAACCTTGTAAGAATAATATAATGATGAATCAAGCTTTTTCAGTTCAAAGAAACTCATGCTGATATTGATATAAGCAGGTTTCAATCGATCATTTTTGGTTTTGGGGTCCTTTATTTTAAGGTAATAGCCAAGTGACTTTTTAAAGTTATAAAGTACAGAATCTTCACTTTTCCTCAAATCTACATATAAGTCTCACTTTAGTTTATTACTTTCTATTATAGATCTTTCAATAATAGTTTCCGCATCATCGTAGAATCCCAGATTGATATAGGCAATCGATTTATCCTGCATTGCCAGAACCTTGGTCTTCAGGTTAAGTAGGTCTTTCATTGGCAGGGCTTCAATCTTATCAATATATTTGATTGCCATATTATATTCTCCCTTGAACATATACCAGCACACAATCTTATATAGTGACAAAAATTCTCCTCTTTCGTATTTCAACTTGTTTGCGGACTTGTATAAATTTAAATAATTATCCAAGCCTTTCTTTTTATACCACTCTGTTGATGCTGATGGAACACTTAGCAGACTATCTATCTTTTTTTTTAGACAGGTTTTGTGCATTCAATTCCCAGCAGGGAAACAATGCAATTACTAAAAGTGATACGAAAAAAAAATTTTTCACGATGTTAAAAAATGGATTAATAATTACAATAGTTTACATAAATAATATTTATGTTTTGTAAAATTAATAATAAGTAATCTATTATTATCTTTTATTCCAAATTGAACCGATATAAAACAAAAAACCTTTTAAATCATTAAGATTTAAAAAGGTTTATAATAATTTGCATTTCTGCTTGCAATCCGGACGGGACTCGAACTCGCAATTTTCACCGTGGCAGCATTCTAACCAGCTGAACTACTGACAAATCAGTTTTTCAAAATAGGTAAATGCTTTCTTATACTGCGCTAGCATATACAAATATGTTATTTGTATTAAAGAATTGGCACATCTCTTTTTCATAATCTTTAAAAGAAGTTACAAAATCATCGTCAGCTGAATTCTTTTCCTCGCCTCATCCAATTCCGTGATTTTTACCTGCACGTGTTGATGAAGCTTCACCACCTCATTTACATCAGAAACGAAACCGTCTTTCAGCTGAGAGATATGAACGAGACCGCTTTCTTTGATTCCGAGATCTACAAAACAACCGAAAGCTGTGATGTTGTTGACAATTCCCGGAAGAATCATTCCGGGTCTTACATCTTTGATCGATTTTACATTCGGGTCGAATTCAAAAACCCTGGCCGCTTTCCTCGGGTCCAATCCGGGTTTTTCTAATTCTTTCAAGATGTCTTTGATTCCCAAGATCCCAATATCGTCTGTGATGTATTTTTCAGGATCAACCAACGCAATTTTCTCTTTATTGGAGATCAGGTCTTCGGTTTTCAGTCCCAGGTCCTTTGCCATTTTTTCAACGGTTCTATACGCCTCCGGATGAACTGCAGAATTGTCCAAAGGATTCTTTGCGTTCTTGATCCTCACAAAAGCTGCTGCCTGTTGATAAGCTTTCTCACCCAGTCTTGGTACTTTCTTCAAATCCTTTCTTTCAGAGAATGCTCCATTTTCAGCCCGAAAATTTACAATGTTCTCCGCCATTTTTTCCCCAATTCCTGATACGTAGCTTAAGAGTGATTTACTTGCTGTATTCAGGTTGATACCAACTGAGTTTACAGAACGGATGACCGTATTGTCGAGTTCTTCTTTCAGCTTGGTCTGGTCCACATCATGTTGGTATTGTCCAACACCAATGGATTTTGGGTCAATCTTTACCAACTCCGCCAGAGGATCGGCCAATCGTCGCCCAATGGAAACAGCACCACGCACAGTTACATCATAATTAGGAAACTCCTCTCTGGCGATTTTACTTGCGGAATAGACCGAAGCTCCAGCTTCTGAGACCACAAAAACCTGAATAGGTCTGTCGAATGCAATTTTTTTGATAAAGAATTCGGTTTCCCGGCTGGCAGTTCCGTTTCCGATGGAGATGGCTTCGATATTATAAGCGTTGACCATCGACCGGATTTTTTTCATTGCCATTCCTGTCTCGTTTTGTGGCGCGTGCGGATAGATGTTTTCATTATGGAGAAGGTCTCCCTTTTCATCCAGACAGACCACTTTGCAACCTGTTCTGTAACCTGGGTCGATTGCCAATATCCTCTTCTCTCCAAGAGGCGAGGCAAGAAGCAATTGTTGAAGATTCTCAGAGAAAACCTCAATGGCCTTGATATCCGCTTTCTCCTTTGCTTCCTGGAGCACTTCATTGGAAATAGCAGGTTCCAACAATCTTTTGTAAGAATCGGCAATAGCCGATGCAATGTGTTTGGTAGATGAATTGTTACTTTTGATAATTGCATTTTCGATGAGGTCAAGTGCTTCATCTTTTTCAACATCTACAGAAGTTTTTACAAAACCTTCGTTTTCTGCACGCAGCATTGCCAATAAACGGTGGCTTGGAATCCTGTTAAGCGCTTCCTGCCAATCAAAATATTGACTGAATTTCTGTGCAGCTTCCTCTTCTTTTTTAGATTTTAACACTTTGGACGAGATGATGGCTTTTCTCTGGAATGATCTTCTAAGGTTTTTACGGACATAGAGATTTTCATTGATCCATTCTGCAATGATGTCTCTTGCGCCCTGTAATGCTTCACCTTCATCAGCAACGTCATTATTAATGTATTTGGAAGCTATGAGATCTATATCATCATTTCTCTGGCTCATGATGATCTTTGCCAAGGGTTCCAAGCCTTTTTCTCTTGCTGTGTCTGCTTTGGTTTTCTTACGTTTTTTATAAGGTAGATAAAGATCTTCCAATTCCTGTAGCTCAAAACTTTGTTTTATCTTTTGCCTGAGTTCAGGATTCAAAGCATTTTGCTCATCGATAGATTTCAGGATACTTTCTTTTCTTTTGATGAGTTCATCAAATTGTTTATTCAGTTTCGAGATATTTTCAATCGTGACCTCATCCAGATCACCAGTCTTATCCTTTCTATAGCGTGCAATGAAGGGAATCGTGCAATCTTCTGACAGAAGATGTAATGTAGCTGCAATACTTTTGGTTGGGATGCTCAGTTGCTTTTGTATAAATTCCGAAGATGTCATTTCTAAATTCTGAAAAGCGAAAATAGTGTTTTTTGAACCAAAAATATAGGTTTCGATCACTTTCGTTTGGAGGTCTTTTCTCTTAACAGAAATATAAAAAGTAGAGAAAATAAAATAATGGGTACAACTAGTTCCAAACCAAATGAACCAAAAATCATCAGTGTCAACATAGCAGAAATATTTATATCAAAGCTAAGTTTATCCTGTTATTCAATATAGGGTATAAATACTGATTTTAAGGCAATGTCTTATCATAAAAGACAGGTAGCTGCTTGCTGTTGTCAAACCCTGAAATGATTACCCGGTATTTCTTTGCAGAATCATTATTATAGAATTCTATCTTTGATGATACTTCTATTGGTAATTTTGGATTCCAATACAGCAGGTTTCTATTGTCTTTCAGAGTTTTGATGGCAGAATTATTATAATTAATATTTTTGTAAGTGCTGGGTTTATCGTAGCCTGTCAGTGTGAAAAATTTAAGTCCTGTCATTGATTTGGAAACTTCTTCAGAACCAGTGTTGCCATTTTTGGTATAGATCAAGATAGCACCATTCGAGTTTTCGAATCCCCCGAAAAAGTCATCTTTCACAACCTTTATCATTGCAATATTGGAAATGTTGAAACCTCTGATGACTTCTAAGTCGGTTTTAACTTCGTCCAGATAAACATCCACTTTTTTGTTGCGGATGATGGCATCTATGTCTGCGCCGTCTCTTTGTATCTGAAGTCCTGCAACGCGGCCTTCCAGCCAGAGTAGAATATCAGGAGAACCACTGTTGGCAAGCATTTTATCATTCACAAAATCAAAAATGGTCTCAGATGGACTTTGGAACATTGGACTGCTGAGTTCATCATTCAGTTTTTCTGTTGGCGACAGTTTCTTTGCGGTCAGCTTTACCTCTTCTATGTTGGTCACTTTTTCATTAAGGTTTTTCTCAAACTGACTATTTTCTATAGCAATAGAAGCTTCCGGTGTTGGTTTGTCATTTGGATTTCGCTTGATCAAGACAAAATCATTGGGTGGCAGCTCTTTTTTCAATGGGATGAAGGACACTTTGGGGATGATCAAAGCATCTGCATTGTCCGCTTTTACCTGGTAATAGATTTTTTGAGGTTCATAGAAAGCCATATTTTTAAGCGTAAGGTCGCCATTATTATCTGTTGGGACAGTGAATAATTTTGACCCGGATCTTTCGCCATCAAACATCAGATTAATATTTGTATTTCTGACAGGAGAACCATTTGAAGTGATCCTGATGTTGTAAGAGATGTATTTTTCAGGTTTGTTTTTGATGACAGGAAATTTACCGGCAATAAGGTCTTTCCAATCGAAACGTGTCCATTTTTCGGAGATCAACAAGGCATCCAAAGCATCAGTATTCCTGTTCTCAGAAAAATATTGGGCAGGGGAATCAATTTTATCAGTGAGATCTCCTGTCAGCCAAAAGAAACTAAGGATGTTTTCATCCTGGTCAATTTTGGAATCATCGTAAACAGTAACAGCCAGATCTGAAACTTCATTATCAGATTTTATTTCAAATGAATTCAAAGCTTTTACTTGAGGATTGAGTGAAATCGATTGCACAATAGGCTTTAAAATATTCAAATTCTGTGGCTGGATAAAACAGAGTCTCTGAGCTACGACATGTTCTGTTTCATCAAAAAGCGTGAATTGCAGGATTCCATTGATCAATTGATTGGTAGGAATAAAAAAAACCTCGCCATTAGAATCTTTCCTGATCCTGGCCTTGTAAACAAAACGGCTTCCAATGGTTGCAACGATCTTATAATAACCAGAACCATCAGAAATATTATTTGATTTGATCTGGTATTCAATTTTGTCTGTTTTGCTGGAAACCTGCAGATTGATTCCACTTTCTGAAACTTGGGACAAATCTGAGACCTGTTTTTTGCCTTTATCATCCATAACCGCCAATTGATATTGCTTTCCTTTTTCTGGAGTTATGGAAAATAGCCCGACATTCTGATCAAAACCTTTAAAATCTGTAAGATGAACATTTGGCTTTTCTTTGTCGACTATATAGCCATTCCAAGTATTGGGTTTGATTCCTTTTGAGTAAAGTCGAACTGCAAATTTGGTGTTGATGCCATCAATGAAAGTCCCGCTTTCCGGGTAAACTGAAACATACCAATCCGCATTATCGTTTTTGATCAATTTCTCCGACGAGTTTGGATTATAGACCGCAATAGATCTGATCGGCTGAAAATCCTCACCAAAGTTGGTCATCCAGGTCGTGTAGGCCCGGATGTAATAGATGTTTTCTTTCAGGTCATTTGATAATGCGAAATTTCCGTTTGCCTCGCTGTTGTAGATCGGAATAAGTTTTTTATCGATCAGTTTTTTATTGGTGTCGTATAATTCTACAAATAAAGTTGTGGAAACATTGGACTTGCTGTAGCCATCAAAGACAAAAGCTTTGAACCATATGTTATCTCCCGCAGCATAGCTTTTTTTATCCAACATCAGATACACTTTTTCCTGAGGGAAATTCTGGTCCAGATTCTGAACAGCCTGTTCTGCCTTATCCTGGGAAAAACCGAATGCAGATAAAAGCATCAAAATAAAAAGTGAGCTTTTACAGAACAATTTTGGAATATGGACCATTGATTGATTTGATTAAGGATTTGATAAAATAAAATTACAAATGTTATTGAATTGGAAATGATAACCATATTATTTTAACACCAATTTATAATAGATTAAATATGGCTTAAAGGTATAACGTGTTAAAATTTAGTGTTTTAGGTATTGTTTTTTTTATTATTTTTAAATTTATAAAAACACATAAATCATGAAAAATCGAAAAAACAATGTTCCTTCCGATAGGGATATCCTTTTCGGGATGTTTGCAGAGCTTCTTTCCCTTATGAGCCAATTAGTGAATAGCAATACATTATCTGTAACATGCTATGATAGTGCAGATGTCAAGGTTCTATTGAAAATCAGTGACAGTACCTTTTACCGATGGTGCAGGGAAGGAAAATTGGTGCATAAAAAATTAGGTGGCAAGATCTATGTATCCAAAACTTCGGTAGACAATCTGTTGAAATAGAGCTGTCTGATTTGCATATTCTTACTTTATCTCTTCATGCATATTTTACAGATTTAGCAGATTGATTAGCTTTAATATTGTCACAGATTATTTTTTATCCGGTATAAAAGATCTATCAAATTCGTTCAATCGGCGCGAGCTATAGCTAGCCTTATTTTTTTATCTTTTTGAAATTAAGCCATTGGGTATTCAAAACCCAATGACTTTCTTCGGGTCATCTCTTGGTGCGCTTCGGGTAATGTTCGGAAAAAATATCTTTTTCCCGAACATCACCCGAAGGAATGTACTGTCTGACCCGAAGGAATATCAAAAATACCGGTCATTTTTATTCAATACCGGTCATAGGCGTTCAATACTGGTCACGGGTGTACAAGTGATGTCTTTCTGCGCTACCTTAGCTATACAAATGTTAAAAAAATAATAATTATGGCAACATTCAACAAAGGAATCTTAGGTGGATTCTCAGGCAAAGTAGGAAATGTAGTAGGTACTAGCTGGCGCGGCAAGGACATTATGCGAAGCCTTCCCAAACCGTCTGACAAAGAACCGACGGAAAAGCAACTCCTGCAACAGGCTAAATTTAAGCTGGCAGTAACTTTCTTGCAACCGGTCAAAACCATTCAGTCCAAGTATTTTGGAGCAGGTAGCGGGGTGAAGTCCAGAGTGAATCTGGCGGTCTCTTACACGATCAGCGAAGCTATTGAGGTCGTGAAAGAAATTCCGGAGCTTGTTTTCAACAAGGTACTGATCACAAGAGGGGAGCTTACCGGATTCCAAAACGCCACTTTGGCAACGCAGGTTGGAGGTGTTCTGGAAATGCACTGGCAAGACAACAGCACCCAAGGCAATGCCAGACCCAATGATGAGGTCTCACTCATCTGCTACTGCAAGGAACTGAAAGCTTTTGAGATCTTTGAGGGCATTGTTCTGAGGTCGGATATTGAAGCTATCGTAACCCTACCGAACTACTGTATCGGTAAAATAATGGAGGTCTATGCCTTCCTGAACAACGAGAAGCAGACTATTGCGAGCAACAGTTTCTATCTGGGAGAACACACAGTCATCTAGATTGTGGTAAGAGAGCCACCCGAGAGGGTGGTTTTTTTGTAAGGGAAATTGAGCATAAAAAATGCCCCACAGATAGGCGAGGCGCTAAATGTTTTAGTTAACTATTTTTTTATTTTTCAAAATAGGAGTTAATGAAACATTCAACACGATGTATAGGTATAAAAAAAGGCGAGTTGCCCCACCTTGAATGTTTTCACAACGGAATAATCCTTATTGTGAATTGCTTTCGATTACAAATCTAAAACTTATTTTTTTAATAGAATTACGGATTTCCTCATTTGTATGATTTTTTTTCTTTTTAATTTTAAAGGATTTCAAAAAACAAAATAATTATGGGCAAAAATATACTTGGATTAGACTTGGGTACCAATTCGATTGGCTGGGCTTTAATCAAACAAGACTTTGAAAATAAACAAGGAAAAATTATTGGGATGGGAAGCAGGATTATCCCGATGGATGAAGGAGAGAAAGGCAAATTTGCTGAAGGAGCATCAATTTCAAAAACAGCAGATAGAAAAAAATACAGAGGTGTTCGCCGTCTTCGTGAACGATATTTGCTACGTCGTGAGCGATTGCATAGGGTTTTAAATATTATTAAGTTCTTACCCGAGCATTTTGCCAATGAGATTGATTTCGAAAAACGTTTTGGAAAATTTAAGACTGAGAATGAACCTAAGATAGCTTATAATAATGATAGTTTTATCTTTAAAAATTCTTTCGAAGAGATGCTTGCTGATTTCAAAACACATCAACCTCAAATTCTAAAAAATGAAAAAGGTGAAGATAAATTGGTACCTTATGACTGGACAATTTATTATCTACGCAAGAAAGCTTTATCTAAAAAAATAGAAAAAGAAGAATTGGCGTGGATTCTTTTAAATTTTAATCAGAAGCGTGGCTATTATCAATTGCGAGGCGAAGAGGAAGAAGAAAACCCTAATAAGCTCGTAGAATTCTATTCATTAAAAATTGTAGAGGTTACAGCAGATGAACTGCAAGGAGGGAAATCTGACATTTGGTATTCTCTTACTTTAGAAAATGGCTGGGTCTATCGCAGAGCAAGCAAAACGCCTTTGTTTGACTGGAAAGATAAAACCAGAGATTTCATTGTAACTACTGATTTGAATGATGATGGAAGTATCAAAAAAGATAAAGATGGTAATGAGAGAAGAAGTTTCAGAGCACCAGCAGAAACGGATTGGACTCTTGTGAAAAAGAAAACAGAGCAAGAGATCGATAGTTCTCATAAAACTGTTGGAACCTACATCTATGATACTTTGCTTCAGAATCCTAAACAAAAAATCAAAGGGAAATTAGTAAGAACTATCGAAAGGAAATTCTATAAGGCTGAGCTGAAAGAGATTTTGGAGAAGCAAAAAGAATTTCATCCAGAGTTGCAGAATGAAGATTTGTATAATGATTCTGTACGCGAATTGTATAAAAACAATGATGCCCATCAATTGACATTAAGCAAAAAAGATTTCGTCCATCTATTTTTAGAGGATATTATCTTTTACCAAAGACCTCTGAGAAGTCAAAAGTCATCTATTTCCAATTGTACATTGGAATTTAAAAAATATAAAGATGAAAATGGTGTAGAACATACGCAATATCTTAAAGCAGTACCGAAATCGAATCCTTATTATCAAGAGTTCCGTATCTGGCAATGGATGTATAACCTGAATATTTATAGAAAAGATGACGACGAAAATGTGACTAAAGAGTTTATCAATTCTTATGGGGATTTGGAAAACCTATTTGAGTTTTTGGACGGGCGAAAAGAAATTGAACAAAAGCCATTGCTTAAATTCCTTCTAGAGCAAAAAGACATTAAAGGGAAATTATTAACAGCAGAAGTTGAAAAATATCGTTGGAATTATGTTGAAGGAAAAACATATCCTTGTAACGAAACCAAAACAATGATTTCTACAAGGTTGAGCAAAGTTGAGAATATTTTGAATACTTTTTTCACAAGAGAAATAGAACAACAGATTTGGCATATCATCTATTCAGTCAGTGATAAAATTGAATATGAAAAGGCTTTAAAATCTTTTGCGAGAAAAAATAATCTGGATGAAACATCTTTCTTTGAAGCATTCAAAAAATTTCCTCCTTTCAAGAGCGAGTATGGTTCGTTTTCAGAGAAAGCGATTAAAAAACTATTGCCTTTGATGCGAGTAGGGAAATATTGGAACTATGACAATATTGATGAACATTCAAAAGAAAGAATTGATAAAATCATCACTGGAGAGTTTGATGAAAATATCAAAGATAAGGTAAGAGAAAAAGCGATAAACCTTACTACAGAAAGTCATTTTCAAGGTCTGCAGTTATGGTTGTCACAGTATATTATCTATGGGAGACATTCAGAGGCTTCAATCATTGGAAAGTGGAATTCTGGAGATGATTTAGAGATGTTTTTGAAGGAGTTTAAACAACATTCACTACGCAACCCTATTGTAGAACAGATAATTACAGAAACTTTACGTGTCGTAAAAGATATTTGGGTGCAATACGGGAAAGGTGTAAAAGATTTCTTCAGTGAAATTCACATTGAGTTAGGGCGGGAAATGAAAAATACTGCCGAAGACCGTAAAAAAATTACAAACCAAGTCACAGAAAACGAAAATACCAATCTGCGTATTAAAGCTTTGTTGGCAGAAATGATGAATGATGCTAATGTTGAAAATGTGCGCCCATTCTCACCAATGCAACAGGAGATTTTGAAAATCTATGAAGATGGCGTATTAAATTCGGATATTCCAATTGATGATGAGATGCTTAAAATCAGCAAAACAGCCCAGCCGAGTTCCTCTGATTTGAAACGATATAAGCTTTGGTTGGAACAAGGCTACAAATCACCTTATACAGGACAAATTATTCCGTTAAATAAATTATTCACACCGGAATATGAAATTGAGCATATTATTCCGCAAAGCCGGTACTTTGATGATAGTTTTAGTAATAAGATTATTTGTGAGGCAGCAGTTAATAAATTAAAAGACAATTATATAGGATTGGCATTTATCAAGCAGTTCCACGGAACGATTGTAGAATGTGGTTTTGGAAAAACAGTTAAAATCTTTGAAGCGGATGAGTACGAAGAGTTTATAAAAAAACATTATGCTAAAAATAGAGGAAAAAAGGCAAAACTTTTACTGGAAGAGGTTCCTGAAAAGATGATTGAGCGGCAGATGAATGATACACGTTATATCAGTAAGTATATTTCTGGTGTTCTTTCCAATATTGTACGTGTGGAAGACGGTACAGATGAAGGCGTGAACTCTAAAAACATTGTTCCCGGAAATGGAAAAATTACAACTACCCTAAAACAAGATTGGGGATTAAATGATGTTTGGAATGAGTTGATTCTACCTCGTTTTGAAAGAATGAATCAACTGACAAACACAACAGATTTCACTGCTTGGAATGAAAATCATCAAAAGTATCTCCCAACTGTTCCTATTGAATTTTCAAAAGGTTTTTCAAAGAAAAGAATAGACCATCGCCATCACGCTATGGATGCTCTGGTTATTGCCTGTGCGACAAAAGAGCATATTAACTATATGAATAACGAATACGCTCTAAGAAAAGGTAAGTCAAAAGATGAAAAACAAACTATTAGATATGATTTAAGAGCCAATTTATGCTATAAAAAATATAATGATGGCTCGAAAGAAAACTACAGATGGATTTTCAAAAAACCTTGGGAAACCTTTATTGTTGATGCTAGAAATAGTTTAGAAAATATTGTGGTAAGCTTCAAACAGAACCTACGTGTCATCAATAAAGCCACCAATTATTACGAGAAATACGTAGAAAAAGATGGTGTTAAAACTAAAGAACAAGTAGTACAAACTGGTATCAATTGGGCAATAAGAAAACCAATGCACAAAGAAACTGTTTCAGGGAAAGTAAACTTAGCCTGGGTAAAGTTGCCTAAAGGCAAAATACTAACCGCTACACGAAAAAGTCTGGACACATCTTTTGATATGAAAACTATTGGAAGTATTACTGATACTGGGATTCAAAAGATTTTAAGAAATTATCTGACTGCAAAAGGTAGCTCCGAATTGGCTTTTTCACCAGAAGGAATAGAAGACTTGAATAAAAATATAAGACAGTACAATGATGGAAAAGACCATCAGCCTATTAATAAAGTAAGAGTCTTTGAAATGGGTAGTAAATTCCAAGTTGGTTATTCTGGCAATAAAAAAGATAAGTATGTAGAAGCAGCCAAAGGAACCAATTTGTTCTTTGCGGTTTATGAAGATGAAAAAGGAAAAAGAAGTTATGAGAGTGTTCCATTGAATATTGTTATTGAAAGGCAGAAGCAAGGCTTAGATGTTGTAGATTTAAAAGGGCCAAAAGATTTTTATTTAAGTCCAAATGATTTGGTTTATTTGCCATCTGCAGATGAAGTAGAAAATAAAATCAATATCGATTTTAAGGATTTTTCTAAAGAAAAGAAACAGAATATTTATAAGGTTGTGAGCTTTAGTGGAAATCAATTGTTTTTTATAAGACAAGATGTTGCAACATCAGTAGTAAACAAAGCTGAGTTTTCTGCTTTGAATAAAATGGAGCGAGCAATTGATGGTAGAATGATAAAAGAAACTTGTTTGAAAATAAAAACGGATCGTATAGGTAATATATTAAAAGCATAAATTTATAATGATCACCCGATCCATCTACATTGGCAATCCTGCTTATCTTAAACTCAAAGATGAACAAATGTATATCTTAGACGCATCATCCAACGAAGTCAAAGGTAAAGTTCCTGTGGAAGATTTGGGGTTGCTGATGTTAGATCATTTTCAGATTACCTTATCACATCAGTTGATTCAGAAAATGATGGGCAATAATGTTGTAGTAGTAAGTTGTGATTCTCATCATCTTCCACACGGAATTATGTTGCCTTTGTATGGTCATACTGAGCATTCAAATAGGGTCAAAGATCAGCTGGAAGCCAGTGAACCTTTGAAAAAACAGCTTTGGAAGCAGACTGTGGAGTGTAAGATCGAAAATCAAAAGGAGGTTTTATTAAGCTTGGGCAATTATTACGAGCCTATGATCGACTATCAAAGCAACGTGAAAAGTGGTGATATTACCAATATGGAGGGTATTGCAGCGCAACATTACTGGAAATATCTCATCAGTCTTGATTTTCTGAGACAACGTTTTGGAGAATCTCCCAATCAGTTTTTTAATTTTGGCTATGCGGTATTGAGGAGTATAGTGGCAAGAGCGATTGTAGAAACAGGTCTGTTGCCTGTACTGGGAATTTTTCATAAGAATAAATACAATCCTTACTGCCTTGCAGATGATCTTATGGAGCCTTACAGACCGTTTGTAGATCTTTTGGTGATGCAATGGCTGGAAATGAATCCGAATACAGAAGAGCTGACCAAAGATTTTAAAGCACATATCCTAAAGATTGCTACAAAAGATGTGAAGATTGATGGAAAAATAAGACCATTGCTGGTTGCTGTAAAAATTACGGCTTCGTCGCTTTACAAATGCTATACAGGAGAAAAACGGCTAATCTCTTACCCAGAATTAATATGATGAAGTAAAAATCATTTTACTTTTTACATGATACATTTTACAAATTAAGATATGAATGCCGAAAGGTTTAATGCATACCGAATTATGTGGGTTTTAGTATTGTATGACCTTCCTACCGAGACCAAGGCCAATATGCGGGATGCGAATCAATTCCGTAAAAGACTTATTGATGATGGGTTTACGCTTTTCCAATTCTCGATGTATGTACGCCACTGTCCGAGTAGGGAAAATGCTGAAGTACATATCAAAAGGGTGAAATTTATGCTTCCAAAAGCCGGAAAGGTTGCCATTATGTGTATTACCGATAAACAGTTTGGAGATATTGAGATTTTTTTCGCTAGAAATAGAGAAGAGCCACCACCCACCTTCCAACAGCTTGAGCTTTTTTAATTTTCTGAATCCTAATATATAAATAAACCCTCTGAAAAACAGAGGGTTAAATTTTGAGGTTGTGTTGTATCTCAAAGATACTGAAAAATGAAAGCAATTCACAACAACCTCCTTAACTACGCCTTCTTGGTAATTGTTGTGTTGTATCTCAAAGATACTGAAAAATGAAAGCAATTCACAACACTGACGAAGATGTAGCCCACTTAGGTTACGTTGTGTTGTATCTCAAAGATACTGAAAAATGAAAGCAATTCACAACCTATCTATGTACCAACCAGTTATTTTTTCTGTTGTGTTGTATCTCAAAGATACTGAAAAATGAAAGCAATTCACAACGATTTACTTGAAAACCTAATCGACAATGGCGTTGTGTTGTATCTCAAAGATACTGAAAAATGAAAGCAATTCACAACTACGTCAATGCGAGATGCTTTTAAAACACAGTTGTGTTGTATCTCAAAGATACTGAAAAATGAAAGCAATTCACAACGGAAAGACCGACAGGAAAAGAAAATCGAACGTTGTGTTGTATCTCAAAGATACTGAAAAATGAAAGCAATTCACAACCCGAACCCCTGCCACCCGTCAATAATACAAGTTGTGTTGTATCTCAAAGATACTGAAAAATGAAAGCAATTCACAACAGGTTTCAAAGAAGCCACAGACTCAAAAGGGTTGTGTTGTATCTCAAAGATACTGAAAAATGAAAGCAATTCACAACTCATTCAGAAGAACGGTTTGAGAATCTTCAGTTGTGTTGTATCTCAAAGATACTGAAAAATGAAAGCAATTCACAACAATATAGATTCACTTTATTTGGTCCTCGATGTTGTGTTGTATCTCAAAGATACTGAAAAATGAAAGCAATTCACAACGGAATGACTCAGGTTAGAGTATTTCGAAAAGTTGTGTTGTATCTCAAAGATACTGAAAAATGAAAGCAATTCACAACTCACCACCTGTAGTTACATCTACTTTATCAGTTGTGTTGTATCTCAAAGATACTGAAAAATGAAAGCAATTCACAACTCGGGATGATATCAGTCAAAATCAATTTGAGTTGTGTTGTATCTCAAAGATACTGAAAAATGAAAGCAATTCACAACAATGATGAATTTGATTTGTCAAATCTAAAAGTTGTGTTGTATCTCAAAGATACTGAAAAATGAAAGCAATTCACAACTGGGAAAATCTATCCCTTTTGAAGTATCACGTTGTGTTGTATCTCAAAGATACTGAAAAATGAAAGCAATTCACAACTATATTTGCATTGATTTTAGTAGTTAAAAGGTTGTGTTGTATCTCAAAGATACTGAAAAATGAAAGCAATTCACAACGTTTCGAGTTCCGCGAGTAAAGCAGGCCCGGTTGTGTTGTATCTCAAAGATACTGAAAAATGAAAGCAATTCACAACCCACTTGTAGGGTATGCTTATATCAAAGTTGTTGTGTTGTATCTCAAAGATACTGAAAAATGAAAGCAATTCACAACAGATAAGAAGAAAGACCGGGGAGGTCGTCTGTTGTGTTGTATCTCAAAGATACTGAAAAATGAAAGCAATTCACAACCGATGCCTTGAGATATGTGTTGTCAGACGAGTTGTGTTGTATCTCAAAGATACTGAAAAATGAAAGCAATTCACAACTCGGATAACTCACTACAAGCACTCTTTTATGTTGTGTTGTATCTCAAAGATACTGAAAAATGAAAGCAATTCACAACAGCATCCAGAATAGTAGAGTAGATATATCCGTTGTGTTGTATCTCAAAGATACTGAAAAATGAAAGCAATTCACAACAGTCTATTAAATATGGATTAGTACCAGAAAGTTGTGTTGTATCTCAAAGATACTGAAAAATGAAAGCAATTCACAACACATTTACTACTGCAGAAGTGTAATGAATCGTTGTGTTGTATCTCAAAGATACTGAAAAATGAAAGCAATTCACAACAGAAGAAAATCTAAGCATGATACAAGGTCAGTTGTGTTGTATCTCAAAGATACTGAAAAATGAAAGCAATTCACAACTTTTGCTGCCTGAATTAATGAAGAATAATAGTTGTGTTGTATCTCAAAGATACTGAAAAATGAAAGCAATTCACAACGCTATGAGCAAAGAAGAATTATTAAGGATTGTTGTGTTGTATCTCAAAGATACTGAAAAATGAAAGCAATTCACAACCACCTGTAAATTGATGGAATTTATGTCTTTGTTGTGTTGTATCTCAAAGATACTGAAAAATGAAAGCAATTCACAACGGTATATTTGTAATACAATTACAACAACAAGTTGTGTTGTATCTCAAAGATACTGAAAAATGAAAGCAATTCACAACTCAATATTTGATTTCTTATATTGATTGTAAGTTGTGTTGTATCTCAAAGATACTGAAAAATGAAAGCAATTCACAACTAGTTGAAGTTCCTCCTCTACCGAAATACAGTTGTGTTGTATCTCAAAGATACTGAAAAATGAAAGCAATTCACAACCAGATTTTAGATATGAAAATAGCAATTAAAGTTGTGTTGTATCTCAAAGATACTGAAAAATGAAAGCAATTCACAACGAATTATCTAAAACTCCAGCAATAGAGGAAGTTGTGTTGTATCTCAAAGATACTGAAAAATGAAAGCAATTCACAACGGAAATTAACAGCTCCAGTTGGAGACGCCAGTTGTGTTGTATCTCAAAGATACTGAAAAATGAAAGCAATTCACAACAATTAGATTGGAAAAAAGAAAGGGATTATCGTTGTGTTGTATCTCAAAGATACTGAAAAATGAAAGCAATTCACAACGCATCATCAATTTTATTTAGAATTAATTCCGTTGTGTTGTATCTCAAAGATACTGAAAAATGAAAGCAATTCACAACGTGGGTCAAGCATTGCCATACTAATTATTAGTTGTGTTGTATCTCAAAGATACTGAAAAATGAAAGCAATTCACAACGTATAAAAAAAACCCCGCACGTTACGGGGTGTTGTGTTGTATCTCAAAGATACTGAAAAATGAAAGCAATTCACAACGCCATAACCTGCCGCCCTGCGTTGGAAGAGGTTGTGTTGTATCTCAAAGATACTGAAAAATGAAAGCAATTCACAACACTAACTATTACACGCTCATAGGGATAGGCGTTGTGTTGTATCTCAAAGATACTGAAAAATGAAAGCAATTCACAACGAAATCTTTACGGACAACCTAATACTTCTGGTTGTGTTGTATCTCAAAGATACTGAAAAATGAAAGCAATTCACAACCGCATTGAAAATTCAGAGTTTTCATATTTTGTTGTGTTGTATCTCAAAGATACTGAAAAATGAAAGCAATTCACAACAAGTTACAGGAGGTCAAATGTTGATTAAAAGTTGTGTTGTATCTCAAAGATACTGAAAAATGAAAGCAATTCACAACCGGATCAGGATTCGTTACTTTAGCTACAGAGTTGTGTTGTATCTCAAAGATACTGAAAAATGAAAGCAATTCACAACTAGGATTAGTATAACCAGCAGCCACTTCCAGTTGTGTTGTATCTCAAAGATACTGAAAAATGAAAGCAATTCACAACCGAAGACGACGAAGAATAAAATAAATAACAGTTGTGTTGTATCTCAAAGATACTGAAAAATGAAAGCAATTCACAACGATGAAGGCGTAAGACTATGGGGAACTAATGTTGTGTTGTATCTCAAAGATACTGAAAAATGAAAGCAATTCACAACCAAAAACGGTCGCTTTAGGTTTTAGAACGAGTTGTGTTGTATCTCAAAGATACTGAAAAATGAAAGCAATTCACAACAGCAATGATAGTAGGTATTGAAAGAGGCGGGTTGTGTTGTATCTCAAAGATACTGAAAAATGAAAGCAATTCACAACCATCCGTTGTTTGACCTGTTATTGCTTTAAGTTGTGTTGTATCTCAAAGATACTGAAAAATGAAAGCAATTCACAACGATGAAGGCGTAAGACTATGGGGAACTAATGTTGTGTTGTATCTCAAAGATACTGAAAAATGAAAGCAATTCACAACGAAAGACAAAAACATAAATCTAACGGTATGGTTGTGTTGTATCTCAAAGATACTGAAAAATGAAAGCAATTCACAACGAAATTCCTCGAATATGATTAATCCTATGTGTTGTGTTGTATCTCAAAGATACTGAAAAATGAAAGCAATTCACAACTTTGTTCAAAAGATACCCCAAAAGCATTCGGTTGTGTTGTATCTCAAAGATACTGAAAAATGAAAGCAATTCACAACCAGGTCAATGGTTGATAACCGCAGCCACGCGTTGTGTTGTATCTCAAAGATACTGAAAAATGAAAGCAATTCACAACTACGACGATGACGGAAACTATTATTATAAGGTTGTGTTGTATCTCAAAGATACTGAAAAATGAAAGCAATTCACAACCAACATTAGCAGCCCAATCGCCTTGGTTTAGTTGTGTTGTATCTCAAAGATACTGAAAAATGAAAGCAATTCATAACTAGAACTGAAGGGTTGTCTGGAGGAACTGCGTTGTGTTGTATCTCAAAGATACTGAAAAATGAAAGCAATTCACAACCACAAAACAACGGGAAGAAATTCAGTTTCTGTTGTGTTGTATCTCAAAGATACTGAAAAATGAAAGCAATTCACAACGAGCATTCGCTTTAGAGGTAAATTGATGCGGTTGTGTTGTATCTCAAAGATACTGAAAAATGAAAGCAATTCACAACACGGATCTAATTCAAGTGAAATGAAGGCAAGTTGTGTTGTATCTCAAAGATACTGAAAAATGAAAGCAATTCACAACATTTATGCAAAGGTACTGACTTTATCTCTCGTTGTGTTGTATCTCAAAGATACTGAAAAATGAAAGCAATTCACAACTGTATAGGGTCACGGTTCGACGTTCGCGTAGTTGTGTTGTATCTCAAAGATACTGAAAAATGAAAGCAATTCACAACGTTATAACCAAAATAAATTACGATAAATTTGTTGTGTTGTATCTCAAAGATACTGAAAAATGAAAGCAATTCACAACGGAACAAGTGCGCGCTATCGAAGAAATTAAGTTGTGTTGTATCTCAAAGATACTGAAAAATGAAAGCAATTCACAACTAAATTTTATGCTCAAAACAAAGCAATTGGGTTGTGTTGTATCTCAAAGATACTGAAAAATGAAAGCAATTCACAACTAGGTACGCAATTTATTTTTTACCACGTCCGTTGTGTTGTATCTCAAAGATACTGAAAAATGAAAGCAATTCACAACCAACGGGCGAGACAGACCCGATTATCGAGGGTTGTGTTGTATCTCAAAGATACTGAAAAATGAAAGCAATTCACAACGTAAATGTGAAACCCAGTTGACAAATGTCCGTTGTGTTGTATCTCAAAGATACTGAAAAATGAAAGCAATTCACAACCAGTTAGGGCGTTGGATAATTTAAGCGAGTGTTGTGTTGTATCTCAAAGATACTGAAAAATGAAAGCAATTCACAACTTGTACTAAAATAGGAAATACAGTAAGAAAGTTGTGTTGTATCTCAAAGATACTGAAAAATGAAAGCAATTCACAACTAATACACCAAATAATAAATATAATAAAGTGTTGTGTTGTATCTCAAAGATACTGAAAAATGAAAGCAATTCACAACTGATAACGAAAAACCCGCCAACATTACGTTGTTGTGTTGTATCTCAAAGATACGGAAAAATGAAATTTTGGTTAAGGACTGATTTGACCGAATTAAGCAACAAATCATTATTAAGCTGGAATAATCCCAAAATATCATTTTTCCAGCCTCAAAACCACCGGAAAATGGTCACTACACCCACCCATATACCGTGAGCCAGAATATGTTCGATGGGGATATTTTTGATTTTTATTATCTTTATTTCTAAGCCGTGGAGAGTTGTAGATTTCGGCTCCGATTTTATTTAAATCAGACAGTTCTACTAGTGATTTCTCTGTGTAGATCATCTGGTCAAAACAAACCCCTCTCTTACCGTGATAAGTAGAGAATTGATTGTTTTCAAATATTGCTTCAAAAGGATTGGTCAGAATTTTCTCCCTGTTATTATCGTAAAGCAATTCTTGCAAAGTTTCATTATCAGGATTTTCATTGAAATCACCCATTATAATAACAGGCTCATTTTTATCAGATAATTTTTGAACTGTTTCTTTTAATTTTTCGATGATATGATCTCGTTGCTCCTTTTTAGCATCCTGATTCCTTTTGGACGGTAAATGAATAACCAAAATATGAAGCTTTTTCCCTTGATGCAAAAACTCGGTGTGTAAAATATCTCTCGTATCGAATCCTTTCTCTTCATCCAATTGGAACTTCAAAGTTTGATATCTCTCTAAGGCCAATTTCCTTTTATCAAAAAGCAAAGCAACACTTAGATTTCGGGAATCACTAGATGGTTCATAGATGATCTCATAATCTTTAATTGGAGAATCTTCCTTGATCAAATCTTCTAAAACAGACTTTGCTCCAATCTCAGCCAAACCAATGACAGAAGGTAATTGTCCAAGATCTTCTTCAACAAAACGGAAAACATTAATAATCTTTCTGACTTTCAAATTGTATTTGTAACCGTCCCAATTATGAAAACCGAACGCTTCTTGATTAGGAGGATAAAAGTTCTCTACATTATAGAAAAGGAATAATTCTTGGTTTGTCATTCTACCACTTCTTTCTTCGGGTATAGATAAAAGTACAAACAACGATCAGAAGCATCAATCCCAAAGTATAAAAATAACCATGTTTGTGGTGCAATTCCGGCATATTATCGAAGTTCATACCGTAGATTCCCGCAATGAAAGTAATCGGTAAAAAATACACCGAATAGATGGCCAAAAGCTTCATCACCTGATTCGCTTTCTGGTCGGACAAAGCCAAAAACATAGAAATGAGGTTGACTGTTTGAGCATTCACGTGGTCGAAGTCGGCAATGACATCTTTTTGTTTGTCAAGCAAGTCCATTACTTCAACTTCCTCAAGCTCAAGATTTTTGAATTTCGAGATCCATTCGCCCGAGATATTCAGGATTCTGGTATTGAGTCCCGATTTTCTTTTTAGTTTGTAAAGCCTTCGAATCTGGTTGGTTTGATTGGTATTTTTCAGAAAGATTTCGTTTTCCATTGCGTCCATCACTTCCAACAGCGTCTGGCTCTCATCATCAAAGGTTTTCATCACCTTCAAAGCTAACCGAAGAGCGAGCCTGTCACGCGAAATATCCTCAGGATGATCTTTCTTCAGTTCTTCAAAAACTTCATTGATGCTTTTACTTTTCACTCTATGAGTTGTGATGATCAACTTCGGTAACAGGAAAATCCCCAACTTACTGCTGATATCACTGATGCTGTTCAGATTTCGCCTTTCCAGGTCTGTAGATTCTCTGGTCAGGAAAAACTTCACGTTGCCCACTTCCTCATACTTCGGAAGGTGGTTGGGGTCTATCGTATCCTCCAGCAAAAGATAATTGATATGATAACGCTCATGCAGAAACTGAAGGTCTTCTTCCGTTGGCGCAGTCACATCGATCCATTCCCAGTTGGCAGTTTTGTATTTCTGTTCTATCGGCATATAACAAAACTAAATAAAATCTCAGTAATAATGATAATTTTTATTGGGGCAACTTGATCCGCCTTAGTTTATCCTGAGCTTGTCGAAGGGCTCCCAAACCTAACGAAGTGGTTCGACGTAGTCAATCTTTTCACTCCACTGCATTGCGTAAAAAGGATTTCCGCTCAAACCTAACGAAGAGGTTCATCGATTCAAATAAAAATAAATAAGAAATTAGAGATAAGTCGGGTTGCGAGTGATTCGATGTTTAGAGGGTTTGTGAGAGATAGAAAAAATCTGTTAATCTGAAACTTATGTATTAAATAAAATATCTATTTTTGCGGATATTTTTATCAAATTCTAAAAATGTTTAAAAGCGTAATAACCGGTGTAGGACACTACGTTCCGGAAAATATAGTAACAAACGACGACCTCTCTAAATTGATGACTACCAATGATGAATGGATTACGGAAAGAACAGGAATCAAAGAAAGAAGACATCGCAAAAACCGTGTAGATTCTGAAGAAACAACATCTTTTTACGGTTTCAAAGCTTCAGAAATAGCGTTAAAAAATGCAAACCTCACAGCGCAAGACATCGATTACATTGTATTCGCCACCTTGTCTCCAGATTATTATTTTCCAGGTTCGGGCGTTCTTTTGCAGGAATTGTTATGTTGTAGAACAATTGGCGCAATAGACGTAAGAAATCAATGTTCCGGATTCGTGTACGCAATGAGCGTTGCTGATGCTTTTATCAAATCTGGACTTTATAAAAATGTTTTGGTTGTAGGTGCAGAGATTCACTCTTTCGGATTGGATTTTTCGGATGCAGGACGTGGCGTTTCCGTGATTTTCGGAGATGGTGCAGGCGCGGTAGTTTTATCTGCAAGCTCAGATGAAAATGCAAAAGGAATTCTCTCTGTCAATATGCATTCTGAAGGAAAATATGCTGAAGAATTGGCTGTTAAATTCCCTGGAACTAAACTTGGCTGGAGCGACAATCTACTCAGAAATCCAGATTCTTTAACATCGGAAGATATTTATCCCGTAATGAACGGAAATTTCGTTTTCAAACACGCTGTGACGAGATTTCCGGAAACCATTTTAGAAGCTCTTGAAAAAGCAGGAAAAAAGATTGAGGATTTAGATTTATTGATTCCTCACCAAGCCAATATCAGAATAGCGCAATATGTTCAGCAATTGTTGCATCTGCCAGATGAAAAAGTATTCGTGAATATCCAGAAATATGGAAATACAACCGCCGCATCTATACCAATTGCCTTGAGTGAAGCAATTTATGAAGGTAGAATGAAACGTGGCGATCTGGTTTGTTTGTCAGCTTTTGGAAGTGGTTTCACTTGGGGAAGTGTCTTGTTTGAATATTAATTCGGAATGATATGAAATAAAAAAAGAGCTATTCGTGTTTGAATAGCTCTTTTTTATTGATATTATAAAACGGTGTTTCTGTGTTTAATTTATTAAATGCAAATCAAATAAAATCATAATACCCATTATCCTTACCAAGGATTTTTTTGTCATCAGAATTCAGCCATCTTTTGAGGATAGTAGCATAGACTTTTCTAAAATCTTCTGTGTAAATCAAATCGCCGTCTTTGAGATTGGTCAAATCGGGAAGTGGGTTCAGCAATCCTTTTTTCTTGAGTCCGCCGCTTATGAAAAACATTTGGTTAGCTGTTCCGTGGTCGGTTCCATTACTTGCATTTTGTGCCACTCGTCGTCCAAATTCAGAGAAAGTCATAATCATAATATCATTAAATTTCCCATTCTCCTTCATATCTTTCGTAAAAGTTTCCACAGCTTCATTGATATTTTTAAATAACTGATTTTGTTTCTGATTTTGATTATAATGCGTATCGAAACTTCCCACCGAAAGGTAATAAACCTGGGTATTGATGTCAGATTTGATGAGCGATGCGATGGTTTTAAAATCTTTCCCGATTTGTGTCGTTGGGTAAATTTTGTCTGTTGGTTTGGTCTTACTTTCTTCAAATATATATTCGGAATTATTGATGGCGTTACCGAGCGTGTTATAAAGATAGGACGTCAAATCGTGCTCGTGGTCGTGATTGTCAGCATTCAGTTTTTTGTAGAGCATTTCCTGACTATTATCAAACAGCTTTTTAGGGTCTTTGAAAGCGATGGCATTTTTGGTTTCGCCTTTCATTGCGAGACTTAGCAAATCATCAACTTCAATGGCCTGAGTGGGATTTTGACAATCATGACAAGCCTCGTCCAAATATCTTCCAAGCCAACCAGAGTTTTTGAATTCATTGCTACCACTCGCAGTTTGCCAAATATCCATACTTCGGAAATGTGACTTGTTCGGTTCTGGATAGCCAACATTATTCATTACAGCTAATTCTCCGTTGTCATAAAGCTCTTTGAAGAATTTGAGATTAGGATTGATTCCAGCTTCGTCCGTCAACAAAAGTGTATCATTTTCCTTAATGGAAATCTGATTTCTTGACTTATAATAAATATCATTTTTAACAGGAATAATCGTGTTGAGTCCATCATTTCCTCCAGATAATTGCAGAATTATCAGGGTTTTTCCATTCATCACAATCGCTTCGGGTAAAGTCAAAGCATCTAAGAAATTTGGGAAAAGAAAAGAAGCCGCAGCCAAACTGCTTGTTTTCAAGAATGTTTTTCTATTGATAATCATAACTGGTTATTTTAACAAAGTTGGTATTCCGGAGTTGACATAATACTTATCATCAGATGTTTCTTAGTTTTGTCAGTATTGAAATCCGTAATCATTTTCTGAAGATTGTCATTCGGTTTTGATAGCAAAAGACTAAAAAGGTCTTCATTCAGAATATTACTGATGCCTTCCCAGTGGATTGTTATTGTATTTTGCTTTTTGTTAACAATCACTTTTTTCTCATCTTTTCCCATATTCACATCATCATTTGATTTGGGTTCAATGTCCAAAGTTTTGTAACCAGCCATTACCGCAGGGATTCTCATTCTCAATAATAGAGTAGAACTATCTATCCAAAGTGTTCCGCTTGGCCATCCTGCAACGTTCGGAGGTTGGAGTAATTCTTGTCCTAGTAGTTTTTCGAAGTTGTAAATCGTGTCTCGATTCTGCAGATCCATCGGCATGATTCTTCTGATTCCGACTATTAATTCTACTGGCGATTTTATTTTTGCACCGATGTTTTTCTCAGAATAGAACCAATCAGATAGAAAAATTTCATCCATCAGAGTAGTAATGTCATAATTGGATTTGTAAAATTTTTCACTCAATGATCTTACGATTTTATCATCGGGATTTTCATTGACCAAGAATTTATAGACTTTTTTTGTGATGAAATGGGCACATTCCGGTTTCTCGAGAATGATATTAATAATATCAGTTCCATCAAAATTTCCGGTTTTCCCAAGAAATATTTTTTCTCCGGAATCGTGTTGTTTTTTATTATCAGTAAATTCTCCCAAACCATCGTAACTCCAACCTGTAAAAGCTCTTGCAGATTCTTTGATGTCTTTTTCCGTATAAAGATTTCCCCTTCCTAGTGTGAAAAGTTCCATCAATTCTCTGGCGAAGTTCTCATTGGGTTTAGCTTTTTTATTTTGCTGATTATTCAGGAAATTAAGCATTGCAGAAGATTTTGAAACTTCAAAAACCAGATCTCGGAAATTCCCAATCGCGTTCTTTCTGAAAATTTCAATAATTTTTTTATTGAATAAAGCCTGCTGAAGTCTTGTGGCAAAATGTCCGTGCCAGAAAAGCGCCATTTTTTCCCGAAGCTGTGAAGGCGTGTTTATCATCTGCGAATGCCATGATTTCCGAATCGAAGCATTATAATTTTTATTGAATTGATTATAAGGTTTTCTATCAGTAGCTTTCGACATTTGCTGATGTTGCTCCGGAGTGACAGGTTGCATATCGGTAGACAAAGGCTGATAATCCGAATTGTTCTTCAGTTCCTGATATAATTTCTTTGGATTGAGATTTTTATACTTCTCAATATCATTATGATGAATCCCAAAACCTGCTCTGGAAACCAAATGTTTATTTTTTAAGAAATTATTCATAGGTAGGATTTATTGCTTGGAGTAATTAATAAAACAATAGTTAAATCAAAAATTATGAAAATGTAGATTTGTGAATAAATTTTAATATTTAATTATGATTTTAAATAATTGAAAATTAGGAAGTTGTTAAAGTGATTGTTAGGATTGTCAAACAAAAAATCAGCTTTGGCACGGAATTTACAAGTATGTCCTTTGTAAAATTTAAAATTTAAGAATATGAAATCTTTAAAGCATTTAATATTAGGAGCGGGAATTTTGGCAGGAGGATTAATGTCTGCACAGAGTTCTGATATGACCAATATGCTAAAAGTAGGTTTTAATACAGGTATTTCAACAGGTGGTAATACAGCTGCAAATCTGGGAGTAGATTTATCTTATCAGAATTTGATAACGCCAGGCTTTGGTTTGGGTATTGCAACAGGGTATAACCATTATTTCGGAAAAAACAGAACAATTAACGGTGTGAATGTTGAAAACAATGACCTTGGAGTAGTTCCAGTTGCTGCACTATTCAGATTCTATCCTCAACAAACTGGTTTCTATTTTGGAACTGACTTAGGTTATGGATTCATCGTTGGAGATGATAAAGTTGCAAGTAATGTGAATGTTGATAGACCAGACGGCGGTTTTTATATCAGACCGGAAATTGGATATCACAATCGTGACTGGAATTTCTTTGTTCAATACAACAAAACATTTACTGGAGACAAAGGACAGATTGGTGATCAAAAGTATAATGCCGGTGCAATAGGTGTAGGCTTTGCTTATAACATTCCATTAGGTAAATAATCAGAATTTTTGGTTTTCTAAAGAGAATCTAAAAATATTAATCAAACTATGACACATTAATGCCTTCATTTTTATAATGAGGGCATTAATTTTTTAAAAAGTTATCATAGATCAACAAAAATCTTGATCGATACTAATTAAATTTGCATCATTAAAATTATTTAAAACAATGAAAAAGGTATTATTACTAGCTGTATTGGTAAGCGGATTAGCTTTCGGACAAACCAAAAAATTAACAAGTTCTGATGTACACTGGTGGGGTTACAAAATCGCAAAGACAGAAGCATCTTCTCACGATGGAACTGTGAGTGTAAAATCTGGAAACTTGGTTCTTAAAAACGGAGCAGTTGTAGGTGGAGATTTCGTATTGGATATGACGTCTATCAATTCTACTGACCTTTCCGGAGAATACCAAGGCAAATTGAACGGTCACTTGAAAAATGGTGATTTCTTCGAAGTTGAAAAATTCCCGACTGCGACTTACAAAATCACTTCTGTAAAGAAAAATACTAACAAAGATTACAATTTTGTAGTAAACGGAAACCTTACTGTAAAAGGAAAAACAAATCCAGTTTCTTTCCCTGCAAAAATCACTTCTTCAAACGGCGTTGTGACTTTGGAATCTGATAAATTCTCTTTTGACAGACAAAAATTTGATGTAGCTTACAAATCTACAATGCAAGATGTTTTGGTAAAAGACGATGTTGATTTGAAAGTGAAGATCAGCGTAAAATAATTACCGTAGCAATACATAAATATCAAGAGCAGAATTTTTTCTGCTCTTTTTTTGTTTTAAATTTGAATTTCAAACTTCAAATCTCAAATTTTGAAATTATACACAATAAGCGGTTTAGGTGCAGATGAAAAAGTTCTTGAGAAACTCACTTTCAATCCAAATATAGAAGTAGTTCACATTCCCTGGCTTATTCCGGACCTGGATGAGGATTTTCATCATTATGTTTCCAGAATGTCGGAGTTTGTAGATGATTCCGAAGATTTTTATTTGTTAGGCTATTCTTTCGGTGGTATTTTGGTTCAGGAAATTCATAAGTTGAAATGCGCCAAAAAAGTCGTGATTATGGGAAGCATCCGCTGCGATTCCGAGAAATCAAAACTGATTATTGCAGGGCAAAAGACCAATGCTGTAAAATATATTCCAATAAGGATTTTCAATGGTAATACAACTTTATTTTATTCGTTTTTCAGAAAATTATTCGACCCGAAAAATCCAAAACTCACACAATATTTCAGGGTAAAAGACCCCTATTATCTCAAATGGTCAATGGATAAAGTGGCGCATTGGAAGTTCGATAAAATGCCGGATGTTATTCAGATTCTAGCAGATAAAGACATTGTTTTTCCGATTAAAAATTCGCAACCCGATTTCGTAATTAAAAATGCAACCCATCTTTTTCCAGTTACCAAACATAAAGAAGTTTCTGAGATTTTGAAGACCATTTTTATTTAAAATATTTTGGTCGCCTCTTTCCGCCTGTAATTTATCCTGAGCTTGTCGAAGGGCTCCTGCTTTTTTCTGCCATTGCGAAAGACGAATAGCATTCAAAAGAAATTTAGTCGATCGCAATGACAGAAAAAGAGCTCCGTTCAAGTCGGGGGGCGCTTCGCAACAATCAACATTGGTCTAAAAATCAGGTTTTAACAAAATAATAATTCAGATTTAGATAAGTTGTAAAAATCAATTACATTTACAACCGATAATTTTTTACAATTTAATGGAATCTATCAGTGTTTTTGACATTATAAAAATCGGAATTGGACCATCTTCTTCTCACACCATGGGACCTTGGAATGCTGCGAAAATGTTTCTGGATCTGGTCAAACGAAATAATTCTTTACAAGACGTAAAAGAAGTTTTCGTAGAGTTCTTCGGTTCATTAGCAAAAACTGGCGTTGGTCACGGAACTGATATCGCAGGAATGCTAGGCTTGAGCGGAGAAAATTTCCGAACAATCGATACCAACAAAATTGATGAAAAAATCCATAAAATAAAATCTGAACAAAAAATCAACCTTGGAGGAGAAGTTTGGCTATCATTTATTTATGGGCATCATTTGATTCTCAACAAAGAAAGATCTCTTGATTTTCATCCAAATGGAATGATTTTCAAAGTTATTTTCCAAAATGGCGAAGAGTTTAGTCAGGATTATTATTCAGTTGGAGGTGGATTTGTGGCCACAAAAGAAGATAATTCGATTGAGGAAAAATGTGTAAGAACTTTATATCCCTGTCATCACGGTAGCGATATTCTCAAATATTGTGAAAAACTTAATATTGATAAAATCTCAGACTTGGTTTTCCTGAATGAAGAATCATGGAGAACTCGGGAAGAAACGCTTCAAAAAGCTCTTGAGATTTGGGATAATATTAAAGATTGTGTTTACAAAAGCATCAACAAAAAAGGAATTCTTCCAGGCGGTTTGAATGTCACAAGACGTGCTTCCGAAATGAATGAAAAACTTCTCGGAACACAGATCTATAAAAATAAAAATGAGTGGTTCGAAATGGTCAAGAACGAGCAGAAAACTTTCAGTTCGGTTACCAAATGGGTGTCTTGTTTTGCTCTCGCTGTGAATGAAGAAAATGCTTCTTTTGGGCGAATTATTACAGCACCAACCAACGGCGCAAGTGGTGTGATTCCTGCAGTTTTGATGTATGCCCAGACTTTTACAGAATTTAATTCAGAAGAAGATATCATTAGATTCTTATTAGTTGCAGGAGAAATCGGAACTATTTTTAAAAAGAATGCGACTATCTCAGCAGCTATGGGCGGTTGTCAGGCAGAGGTTGGTGTTTCATCGGCTATGGCTGCAGCTGGTCTTACAGAGATTTCTGGAGGAACACCTGGACAAGTTCTAATGGCGGCAGAGATCGCAATGGAACATCATCTTGGATTGACGTGTGATCCTATTGGTGGACTCGTTCAGATCCCCTGTATCGAGCGTAATTCTATGGGCGCAATGAAAGCTATCACTGCTGCTTCTCTTGCTTTGGATGGTGATCCGACAAAAGCAAAAGTTTCCTTGGATAGTGTCATCAAATCTATGTGGGAGACAGCATTGGACATGAATTCAAAATACAAGGAAACTTCTGAAGGTGGTTTGGCTGTGGCAGTTAATGTGGCGGAGTGTTAAGTGATTAATATTTTTTGTAATCTCTAATTATTTAACTTTCCAATATTAATTTTCTGTAATAAAGAATCGTTAAAAAAGAAGTCTTTTTGTTATCAAAAATAAAAAGCGTACCTTTGCACCAAATTAGACGATCTTTAAATGAATTTATTTACGGAATCCAATCTTAGCGCTGAAGTTCTTCAGGCGATTGGCGACCTCGGCTTCGTAGAGCCGACAGAAATCCAAAAACAGACTATTCCTTTTATCTCTACAGATACTCGCGATCTCATCGCACTTGCGGCAACAGGAACAGGCAAAACAGCAGCATTTTCGCTTCCGATTTTGGATATGATAGACGACAACAGTCGTAAAATCCAATTATTGGTGCTTTGCCCTACTAGAGAACTTTGCCTCCAGATTACCAAAGACATCAAAAATTATACGAAATACTTAAAAAACATCAAGACTACAGCAGTCTATGGTGGTAGTAGCATTATGGATCAGATCCGATCTTTGAGAGATAAACCACAGATAATTGTGGGGACTCCAGGTCGTGTGATCGATATGATCGGAAGAAAGGCTTTAGATTTTTCTGAAGTACAATGGGTGGTTTTGGATGAGGCGGATGAAATGCTTTCAATGGGTTTCAAAGATGATTTGGAAACTATTCTTAGTGAAACGCCGGAAACTAAACAGACTTTCTTGTTCTCTGCAACGATGAACAAAGAAGTAGAACGTATTTCTAAGAACTATTTGACCAATCCGCACAGAATTTCTGTCGGATCGATCAATGCGGTCAAGAAAAACATTAAGCACGAATATTATGTGGTTGGCTACAGACAGAAAAAAGAAGCTTTGAAGCGATTGATTGATGCAAATCCTAATCAATATTCGATCATCTTTTGTAGAACCAGAATGGAAACTCAGGAGATTGCAGATTTTTTGATGCAGAACGGTTATGCAGCAGATGCACTTCACGGCGATCTTTCTCAGGCGCAGAGAGATACGGTGATGAAGAAATTCAGACTGAAAAACATCGATATCTTAGTAGCGACAGACGTTGCGGCCAGAGGTTTGGATGTTGATTCTTTGACGCATGTTATCCATTTCTCTTTACCAGATGATCCGGAAGTTTTCGTTCACAGAAGTGGAAGAACAGGACGTGCAGGAAAAGATGGGATTTCTATGGCATTAATAAAGCCGGAAGAAAGCAGAAAATTGAAGCAGATCAAATCTGAAACGAAAATCGAGATCGAGGAGAAAAAAATCCCGACTGGAAAAGATATTATCAAGGCTCAGGTTGGTGGTGTTTTCGAAAAATTATTGACAGAACATGAAAACATCTTTGACTTTGATGATTCCTTGATTCCAGACCTTTCCGGCTTTACAAAAGAAGAATTGGTTCATCAGTTACTACAATTCCAATTGAAAGACCTTGCAACTTATTATAAGGATAGAAATGATATCCAGCAGCAAGAACTCAATAGTAGAGGAGATGACAGAGGCAGCAGGAGAGAAAGAGGAAGAGAGCGTGAAAGAAATGGTGAGAAAAGAGAAAGAAGAGACCGAAACGATAGAAATGACCGAGGTGGAAAACCAAGACATAGAAACGAGGATATGGTAAGATTCTTCTTCAACCTTGGAAAAAGAGATCAGCTGAAGAAAGTTGATATGTTGGACATCATCAACAAAGCTACCTCTAAATCCAAAAAGAGAGCGGATATTGGTAATATTGAAATATTAGATAAGTTCAGTTTCTTCGAGATTGAAAAGTCTTTCAAGAATGAAGTTATGAACGGATTAACTGAAATGAAGTTTCGGGGAAAAGATATGAGAGCAGAAGTTGCCAATTAATGCAAAATATATGTTTTTGATCTAAAAAAAATAATGTAAAAACCTGCTAATCAGCAGGTTTTTGTTGTTTCTAATCTTAATAATTATTTAACATAAAAATTTTCATTGCCTTTTGTTTTTTATCATATTTGCAGAAATTAATCCGAAATAATGGGAATAGGCAATCTTTTCAGAGCATTTCAACCGAAAGATAAAATCTTTTTTGATCTGTTTCTTCGAGTGGCAGATAACTTAGTAGAAATGTCCAAAACGTTTCACGATGGTTTGCTGGATTTTGATATCAATGATGAAACACTGTTGAATCAAATGAGCGATTATGAACATAAACTGGATGATCTTACCCACGAGATTTTTGTTCAATTGGGAGAGAATTTTATCACACCATTTGACAGGGAAGATATCAATTACCTTGCTTCTGGTTTGGATGATATTGCTGATTATATCTATGCTTCTGCAAAATATATCTATTTATATAAAAGCCCGGATAACAAAGTTTACTCGGAGTTTTCCCTTCTGATTCACAAATCTTGTCTTGAGATCAAGAAAGCTTTGGAAAATTTGAAAGACTTCAAAAATCCAAATGAGGTAAGAGAATCTTGTATCAAAATCAATTCTTACGAGAATATTGCAGACGACGTTCTGAGCCAGGCTATTGTGAAGTTGTTTGAAACAAACGATGCATTGTTGATCATCAAGCAAAAATCTATTCTTGATTATTTGGAAATTGTTACAGATAAAGCGGAAGATGTTGCCAACACAATGGAGAGCATAGTTATCAAATACGCATAATAGCTGTATCAAAAATTAAAAACGAATGGATTTTCCAATTCTACTTATTATTATTATCGCATTGGCGCTGATATTTGATTATATCAATGGTTTTCATGACGCTGCCAATTCTATAGCAACCATTGTTTCCACAAAAGTTCTTACGCCTTTTCAAGCGGTTCTTTGGGCGGCATTTTGGAACTTTGCGGCATTTTTTATTGCTGCTTATGTAGTCGGCGAGTTCAAAATTGGTAATACGATTGCCAAGACCGTTGATGAAAACTTCATAACGCTGGAAGTAATCTTTGCAGGACTTATCGCTGCCATTGCGTGGAATCTGTTGACCTGGTGGTTCGGGATCCCGTCCTCATCATCTCATACTTTGATCGGAGGATTTATTGGTGCTGCATTGATGCACGCTTTGATCTCTGACTATCACTTGATTGCTATCGCGCATCCGGAATATTCCTTCTTTGATAAAGTTTATAAGGCATTTGTACAGCTTTTCTCACAGAATGTAGTGAAGTATAAAGTAGTAATTCCTATTTTCCTATTTATTTTCATGGCGCCGTTTATTGGGATGGTCATTTCAATTATCATTACACTGATCATTGTTAATATCTGTAAAAAAGCAAATCCTCATAAGGCGGAACGGGTTTTCAAAAAATTGCAGCTGGTCTCGTCAGCATTATTTAGTCTTGGACACGGAACCAATGATGCTCAGAAAGTAATGGGGATTATTGGAGCTGCAATGATCTATTTCCACGTGAATATGATGAAAGATCCAATGTATCTGAATGTTGCAGAAGCTGATCGTTTCAACTTCTTCGCAGATCACTACCTTTGGGTGCCGGTTGTATCATTCTTAGCAATTGCATTAGGAACAATGAGTGGTGGTTGGAAGATCATCAAGACGATGGGAACCAGAATTACGAAAGTAACGCCATTGGAAGGAGTAGCTGCAGAAACCGCAGGAGCTATTACACTTTTCATCACGGAACAATTGAGAATCCCGGTTTCTACAACCCATACAGTTACAGGTTCCATTATTGGAGTCGGACTTACCAAAAGAGTTTCTGCTGTAAGATGGGGAGTTACGGTTAGCCTGCTTTGGGCTTGGATTCTTACAATTCCTATCAGTGCTATAGTTGCAGGATTTACATATCTTTTGGTAGCATTGATCTTTTGATCTTTAATCAGTCGTTAATAAAAATATAGCTTCTCATTTTTGGGAAGCTTTTTTATTTTAAATGATACCAAAACTGACAAAAACAAGATTCAAAATCTTGGTAGGACATTTTTAAAAATCGTATTTTTGCCCTAAACAAGATTTTAAATGGAATTTCTAGACCAGTATCAGAAAATTGTAGCACAAGCTATCGAAAAACATACCTTCACCAATAAACCTGACGAGTTGTACCAACCGATGAATTACATCATTTCTCATGGTGGAAAAAGACTTCGTCCGATAATGGTGTTGATGGCCTGTGACCTTTTCAATGGTGATTTGGACAAAGCTTTGAAACCTTCTTTGGCAATAGAGTTTTTCCATAATTTTACCTTGATTCATGATGATATCATGGATGAAGCACCACTGAGAAGAAACAAACCGACAATTCACACATTGCACGGCATCAATGTTGGGATACTTTCTGGAGATGCGCTTTTGATTAAGGCCTATCAGTTTTTCGAAGATCTGGAACCTGAATTATTCAAAAAATGCATCAAGATCTTCTCTGAAACTGGTGCGGTTTTGTGTGAAGGACAACAGTTTGATATCAATTTTGAAAATATGTCAAACGTAACTTACGAAGATTATATCCAAATGATCACATTCAAAACTGGCGTTTTAAGCGCATCATCTTTCCAGATCGGTGCTTTGATTGCTGGTGCCTCAGAACAAGATGCTGAAGCGATGTACAACTTTGGAAAACATATAGGGATTGCCTTCCAGATCATGGATGATTATCTGGATGTTTTTGGAAATCAGGAACAATTTGGAAAAAAGCATGCTGGTGATATTTATGAAAACAAAAAGACGATTCTCTATCTCTTGGCTCTTGAACACGCAAATAAGGAAGAGTTGTCTGAACTGAATTACTGGTATTCCAAAAAAACGGATAATGTTGATAAGGTTTATTCTGTAGAGAAGATTTTTCGAAGAACAAAAGTTGATGACAAAGTTCTGAGATTGATCCAAAAACATAACGAGATAGGACAGTCTTATTTGGATAAAATCAATCTTCCGGACGAAAGTAAATTGCCTTTTAGAGAATTGGCCAATTATCTTTTGAGAAGAGAAAGCTAAGAAAGAGTCTAAAAAAACACAATATTTCGACTAGTAATGAAATTCAGAACAGAAGTAGATATCAATGAAAGTGAAAGTAAAATAGGAATCGAAGATTGTATATTTTCCATAGGTTCTTGTTTTGCTACGGAGATGCATGAAAAATTCTCGCAAGGTCAAATCCAGTCTTTGAACAATCCATTCGGAACGATTTTTAATCCTTATTCTATTCTTCAGGTTATTCAGCAAGTTTATGACGCCAAGGAATATCAGGAAAATGATTTGATTTTAGCTAATGAAAATTACATCAGCCTTGATCATCATTCGTCCTTTGATTCCCGGTATGCGCACAGGTCTTTGGAGAAAATCAACCAAAATATAGAAGAAGCTAACCAGTTTTTGCAAAATACAAGTTTTGTGATTATCACATTTGGAACTTCTTACATTTATGAATTTCTTCCAAAAAATAGGTTGGTTGCTAATTGTCATAAGATTCCGCAGAAATTCTTTGATAAAAGATTTCTATCACATCTGGAACTGACGGATTCAATCAACAAAACCATCGAAATTCTGAACGATATTTGCAAAGATGATGTCCAGATTCTGTTCACGATTTCTCCTGTGCGTCATACGAAAGACGGAATTGTTGAAAATCAATTGAGCAAATCTAAATTGATCAATGCGATTCATGAATCGATTTTCGAAAAAGAAAATTGCCATTATTTACCAATTTATGAGTTAATGATGGACGACCTCCGCGATTACAGATTTTACAAAGATGATATGATCCATCCTAATTCTCAAGCAGTTCAGTACATTTGGGAAAAATTCGGGAATGCATATTTTTCTGATGAGACCAAAGTATTTATCAATGAAAATAATAAGATCATCACGGCTCTGAATCACAAAACCAATGATGAGAAAAATCCAAAATTCCAAGAATTTCTGGAAAAGATCAATCAAAAGATAATTGAACAGCAAAAGAAAGTTAAACATAAGATATTTGGCTAATTGCTTTCGGCTTATGGCTATTAGCTATTTGCCAACTGCCAGTCGCAAAACAATATGATAGATACTCATACCCATTTATATTCCGATCAGTTTGATGATGATCGTCACGAAATGATTCAACATGCTTTGGATAAAGGCGTGGAAAAATTCTTCCTTCCCGCAATCGATTCCGAAACACACGAGAAAATGCTCCTTTTAGAAGCCGAATATCCGGATAAGGTTTTTTCTATGATGGGACTGCATCCTTGTTCTGTTCAGCAAGATTCTTGGCAGAATGAATTGCAATTGGTAAAAAATTACCTTGACCAAAGAGATTTTGTAGCGATTGGAGAAATCGGAATTGATTTATATTGGGACAAATCAACTTTGGATATTCAAATAAAAGCATTCGAACAACAGATTGATTGGGCAATAGAAAGAGATCTTCCAATTGTAATCCATACAAGAGAAAGCTTCGAAGAGACCTTTGAAGTTCTGGAAAGAAAAAAACATCCAAAACTTCGTGGGATCTTTCATTGTTTTTCAGGGAATCTCGAACAAGCTAATCACGCCATTGACCTTAATTTTATTCTTGGAATCGGTGGAGTAGTGACCTTTAAAAATGGGAAAATCGATCAATTTCTAAATGAAATCCCATTGGATAAAATCGTATTGGAAACAGATTCACCTTATCTCGCACCAGTTCCTTTCCGAGGAAAACGAAATGAAAGTGCATATGTAGAGCTGGTTGCAGGAAAGTTAGTTGATATCTACAAAACAGATTTTAATGAGATTGATAGAATCACGACAGAAAATGCTCTGAGATTGTTTGGATTGAATCAATAATTAAAAATACGAAAACCGGAAATTTCTTCCGGTTTTTTATTTATTTATTTATTTCTGAAAAATCCTTTATTTTTAGGTTTCTTAAAGCTAATCTCTGTTTTTTGTTGAGGTTTAGGCCTTGGAGTAAAGGGTTTGTTATTACTGTCCCTTTTTTGTTCAACCAGATCATTGGTATGATAAGGATGGTCTGCTACAACAGGGATTTTCTTTCCGATCAGTTTTTCGGTATTTCTAAGATTAGCCAGATCCAAACCGTCAACAAACGAAAAGGAAGTTCCTTCTGAACCTGCTCTACCAGTTCTCCCAATTCTGTGGACATAAGTTTCGGAAACATCGGACAGCTCATAATTTACGACATATTTCAGCTCATCAATATCAATTCCTCTTGCTGCGATATCTGTTGCAACCAGAACTCTCGTTTTTTTCGATTTGAAATTGTTGAGTGCATTTTGTCTTGCATTCTGGGATTTGTTTCCGTGGATGGCTTCAGCGGAGATCTTGGATTGGTGCAGTTTTCTTGCTATTTTATCAGCCCCATGTTTGGTCCTGGAAAATACCAATACCTGATCCAATTTCTGGTCTTGCAAAAGATGGATCAATAGATCTGTTTTATTATCTTTTTCTACAAAATAGATGCTTTGCTGAATTGTATCTGCGGTAGAAGAAACCGGAGCAACTTCTACTTTTACAGGATTCACAAGAATCTCAGAAGCCAATTTTGCTATTTCTTTCGGCATTGTTGCAGAGAAGAAAAGGTTTTGCCTTTTCACCGGGATCAATTTCAGAATTCTTTTAACATCGTGAACAAATCCCATGTCAAGCATCCTGTCAGCCTCATCCAAAACGAAGATTTCCAAATGATGGAGCTTGATGATTCCTTGGGAAATGAAATCTAATAATCTGCCCGGCGTTGCGATCAGGATGTCAACTCCTTTTTTCACTTGTTGTTCTTGCTGATGTTGTTTTACACCACCGAAGATCACAAGGGATCTAAGTTTAAGATTTTTGCTGTAAGCCTTGAAGTTTTCTTCTATCTGGATTGCCAGTTCCCTTGTTGGTGTCAAGATCAAAGCTTTGATCTGATTCCTATGTTGTTCTTTTTCAGAAAGATTTTGTAGGATGGGAATAGCGAAAGCAGCTGTTTTTCCAGTTCCTGTTTGTGCACTTCCCAACAAGTCTTTTTTCTGAAGAATGGATGGGATTGCTTTTTCCTGTATTGGTGTGGGGTGTTCGTAGCCTTGTACTTTTAGTGCGTCTAGTATTGGTTTTATTAAACCTAATTGTTCGAAATTCAAATGAAATGTTTTTTAATGTAAATAAAAAATCCCTTCCGTTCAGAAGGAATTTATGTTTTGCAAAGGTAACTTATTTAAAATAAAGTTTTTAGTTAACTTTTTCCCACTTTTGGTTTTGTTTTAATTCTGAGATGTAAGTATAGAGTGTCGTTAGCTTTTCTGGTTTTTCTCCTGCAGACATTGCAATGTCTTTTTTGGTTCCGTCTGAGAAATAGATTCTTAGATTGCTTTTGGATGCATCCATTATTCTTTTGTCAATATAGTTATCCGATAATGATTTTATGTCGGCATCATCTGTCAAAGCTATCAATTTGTCAAAATCCTCTTTGTTGATAGTAGATTTGAAGGTACCTTCTCTGGGTTTGTCAAAGTCACCTTTTCCTTCTCCCTCTGAGAAATTGAAATGTTCTGCTTCTAGGATTGCGGTTCTATCAGAGTTAATAGTGATTTTGTAAATGGGACAGAATCCGAAACAAGGACCAACTTCATATTCGATTTTAGAATATTTGGAGGTTTGTGAACTTGTGCAAGACATTAATCCCAAAATAATGAATAGACTGAATAAATATTTCATAGCAAATTTTTGACTTAAGCTTTCAATAATTGTTCCTAAATTATTTGAATCGATAACCTAAACCTATTTGTAAGAAGTTACTTTTTACTTTGAAATAATCATTATCATGCATGTTATTGATTCCAAAATGATATCTTGCATCAGCAAACAGCTTGCTTGTGATATGAAATTCTGTTCCAACAAAAGGAAAAACGTTAATGATATTCACATTTTCCAATTTTCCATCATCGGTTCCTTCAAAATAATATTGATAAGATGTTTTAATATTTGGATTAATATTAATTCCAAGATTTAGACCACCAATAACAGCTAGCTTCTGGATTGGATAGTACTTTGCCAATATCGAATTTTGGATTTGAGGATAACGATAATCATACTCATTATTGGCAATTTTTACCCATGCTTCTCCATTGTATTCTAAAACATCAGATACTAATTTGCCGCCTAATTCAGTATAACTTATTTCTTCTTGTAAAGAAAATTTGTCTGTGATTTTGAATTCTATGAATCCTCCTATGTAAAAATAAGATTTGGAATCAAATTTAACATCGTTGGAACCAGAGTTCATTTTCCATTTTAAATCCGAAAGATTATAACCACCTTTCACACCAAAATGAATTTGAGAATAAGCAAAAGAAAATGTTGTAATTAACAATAATGAGCAGATTTTTTTCATGATTTAATAGTTTAAATTTTTATCCATGCAATTTTTTCCAGATGGCGTCTTTCAGTTCCTGAAGGCCTTCGCCAGTAACGCCGGAGAAAAATAAAGGCTGTCTGTTTTCCGGAAATTCTGCAGCGATCTCTTTTTTCAGCTCATCATCCAAAAGATCAGCTTTTGAAACAGATAAAATGAAATCTTTATCGACTAATTCCGGGTTGTATTCTTTCAATTCATTCTCCAAGATTTTGAACTCCTGGAAATGGTCTTCCGAATCTGCAGGAATCAGGAATAATAAGATCGAATTCCTTTCAATATGCCTTAAAAATCTGTGTCCAAGACCTTTACCTTCCGCAGCTCCTTCGATAATTCCAGGAATATCAGCCATTACAAAAGATTTGTAATTTCGCCATTCCACGATTCCAAGATTGGGTGTCAAAGTTGTAAAGGCATAATCTGCGATTTTAGGCCTTGCAGCAGAAACAGACGAGAGAAGAGTTGATTTACCAGCATTAGGAAAACCTACTAATCCAACATCGGCAAGTAGTTTTAGTTCAAAGATAACATAGCCTTCCTGACCTTCCATTCCTGGCTGCGCATATCTAGGCGTTTGGTTGGTAGAGGATTTGAAATGCTCGTTTCCCTTCCCTCCTTTTCCACCTTCCATCAGTATGATCTCTTGTCCATCTTCCAGGATTTCTCCTATGATCTCACCATCTTCATTTTTTGCAATAGTCCCCAAAGGAACATTGATATAAACATCTGCACCATAAGCACCTGTCAGTTGATTCTTTTGACCATTTTGTCCACGTTCAGCTTTCACATGTCGGGTGTATCTTAATGGCAAAAGGGTCCATTCATGAGCGTTTCCTTTCATTATTACGTGACCACCGCGTCCGCCATCACCACCATCCGGGCCTCCTTTCGGAATGTATTTTTCTCTGCGAAGGTGGGCAGATCCGGCACCGCCGTGACCACTTGTACAATGGATTTTGACGTAATCTACAAAATTTGACATATTACTAGTATTATAGACAAATAGAGAATAGATAATAGACTCTTTCAAGATGATCTATGATCTATTCTCTAAAAATGTAAGTTTCTTTTATTTGATTTTTTCTACTTCAGCAAATAGTTTTTCAGAGATCTCGGAAATATCTCCGATTCCGTTAACCTCTACATATTTGCCTTGCTTTTTATATAATTCTGCAACTTCTGCAGTTTTTGTATAATATTCTGTGATTCTGTTGCGGATGATATCTTCGTTAGAATCATCAGTTCTTCCACTGGTTTCCCCTCTTTTCAGAAGTCTTTCCACAAGAACTTCGTCATCCACAATTAATGAAAGACAAATACTGATCTTAGAATCCAACTGTTCTTTTACAATAGTTTCCAAAGCTTCTGTCTGGGTAGCAGTTCTTGGAAATCCGTCGAAAATAAAACCATTGGTTTCAGTTGGCTTTCTCAATTCATCGACCAACATATCAATCGTCACCTGATCAGGGACCAACTCTCCTTTGTCGATATAAGATTTTGCTAATTTTCCAAGATCCGTGTCATTTTTCATATTGTAACGAAAAAGATCTCCAGTAGAAATTTGTTTTAGATTGAATTTCTCGATAAGATGCTGAGCTTGGGTTCCTTTTCCACTTCCCGGAGGGCCAAAGAGAACAATATTGATCATATTTTCTTTAATTTATAGATTTATTTCTTCTTGAGAAAGCTTAATGATTGATTCTGCCTTCCTCTAATTGATATAAGTCGGGTAAGTTTCTTCCCAGTTCATCATAATCTAATCCGTAACCTAGTACGAACTTATTTGGGATTTCCTTCGCAACATAATCTACTTTGAAGTCTTTTTTGAAAACATCAGGTTTCAAAAGCAAAGTAGCCACTTTTAGGGATTTTGGACGTTGCGTGTTTTTAAAATATTCGAAAAGGTTTTCCAATGTATTCCCAGTATCCACTATGTCTTCCATCAAAATGATATGACGGTCTACAACATCTTTTGTAAGGTCCATTTTTTTATAGACAATTCCTGTGGACTGAGTTCCGGAATAAGAACTTACCTGCAAAAATGCAATTTCACACTTGCCAGGATAATATTTTAGAAAATCTGAGAAAAACATGATCACACCATTTAGAACTCCAATGAAAATCGGAGTTTCATCTTTGTAATCTTCATAAACTTTTTCGGCTAGGCTTTTTATAATTTCCTGAATTTCATCATGTTTCAGGTAAGGGACGAAACTTTTGTCGTGAACTTGTATAGACTCCATATATATTTCAAAGCACAAAAATAAGATTTTTATGCCAAATGACCGATTTTCTTTTTTGAAGCTTTTCATCAAGGACTAATACAATTTAATTATCTATATTTGCGTTACGTTTCTGAAAAAGGATAATTATGTTCAAATCGCTTTTCCATTGGAAAGTATTACTTAATATAGTTTTGGCAATGGCATTTTTTGCCGGTCTGGTCTGGCTCACGTTCCGTTGGCTGGAGTTTCATACCAATCATGGGGAAGAAGCTCCTGTTCCTAATGTGATGAATATGACCGTGCATGATGCTATAAAAGTGTTGGATGATTCTGGTCTGGAGTATGAGGTAGATAGTTTCAAATATGATCCTAAATTCCGTCCTCTTCAGGTTTTAGCTGTTTTCCCTTCGCCTGGTTCTAATGTGAAAAACGGAAGAGCTATTGTATTGAAAGTTAATCCTAAAACCTGGGCAAAAGTGGCTGTTCCTGATATTATTGACAGATATAAAGGTTTGGCATTCAATCAACTGAATCTTGTCGGGCTGAAAGTCGGAGACACGCTTTATGAACCAAGTATTCAGAGAGATGCGGTTCTCAGAATTATTTTTAATGGCTCGAGTATAAAACCAGGGACTTTGTTACCTAAGTTCTCTACTGTTGATTTGGTTATTGGGTCAGGTCCTTTAAGAAATGTTTCTATTCCTAATGTTGTAGGAAGAACAGTTCAGGAAGCAAAGAAGATTATCGCTCAAGCTTTATTCGAAGTTGGGATTGTGGAGTACGAAGATGGCGGAAAAGATGAATCTGATATTGTCTATTATCAGGATCCGGAATTTGGGGCTCAAAGAGATCAGGGAATGCAAATTGATCTTTGGGCAAGTAAAAAAACACCAGCCGAATTACAGAATAAAATTAAACAATTGGATGAAATGTATCGCCCAAAGATAGATACGACATTGGCACCAATACAGTATAATGAGGTTTCACCAATTGAACAAAAGCCTCAGACTCAAAAAGTACCTGCAACTACAGAGCAATCTGCATCAGGAAATACACCAAATGTTGCAAAGCCAAAACCGGCAAATACCCAACCAGCGGCAAGTCCTAATTCAGTTCCAAAACAGAATGGAACAGCGCCGCAAGCCACAAAGCCTGTAGAAAAACCAAAGCCGAAAAAGGTAGTTATTGAATAAAAAAATAAAATTAATAAAGGCTTCGACTAATTAGTTGAAGCCTTTTTAAAATAAGGATATGCTTGACGAGAACGAAGAATTCTTAGAGGATGAAATATTAATTGATGATAATTCCAATGAAGATGAAAACAGTGGATTGTACGAACATGTTAATATTAAAGTAGATAAAAATCAGGAGCCACTTCGGGTCGATAAATATTTATCTTTATTTCGTCAAAATTCTTCCCGAAACAAGATCTCCCAAACTTGCAGAGCTGGTAATGTTGTTGTAAATGGGATTGTTGTAAAGCAAAATTACAGAGTAAAGCCAGGAGACGAGATCAGTGTCCTTCTTGCTCATCCTCCAAGGGAAAATGTCATTATTCCACAAGACATCCCTATCAATATTGTTTATGAGGATGCAGATCTGATCGTTGTAGATAAAGATGCGGGAATGGTAGTTCATCCTGGTTTTGGAAATTGGGATGGTACATTGGTCAACGCATTGGCATTTCATTTTGCAAAAGACCCGAATTATAATTCCGATCTGGATAGGGTAGGATTGGTCCACAGAATTGATAAAGATACTTCCGGATTGCTGGTCATCGCAAAAACCGAATATGCTCTAAGCTATCTGGCCAAACAATTTTTTGACAGAAAAACCAGACGTCTTTATTGGGCTTTTGTTTGGGGAAATGTAAAAGATGATCAAGGAACAATAACCGGACATATTGGAAGACATCCAAAAAATAGGATGCAGATGTACACATATGAAGATGGTAGTCATGGCAAACATGCCGTTACACATTACAAGGTTTTGGAACGATTTCGGTATATGACCTGGATAGAATGTAAGTTGGAAACAGGAAGAACACATCAGATTCGTGCCCATATGAAACATATTGGACATACGTTGTTCAATGATGAGAGGTATGAAGGGAATATTATCATGCGTGGTATCAATCTTCCAAAGTATAAGCAGTTTGTACAGAATGTTTTTGAAGTTTTACCAAGACATGCACTGCATGCGCATACATTGGGATTCATACATCCAACTACAAAGAAAGAAATGTACTTCGAAAGCCCAATGCCGAAAGATATGCAGGAAGCTGCGGAACGCTGGAGAAAATATCTCGATAATAATTAGAGTTTTATATATTTGTGTTGTGAATAAGAATTATACATATTACAAAATATTCTTTTTGTTTTTTACTGGCTTTTTTATAGAGAGTAAAGCACAAGAGACCTTACCTTTTTATCAACAATATCTATTGGATGGGGATTTTCTTTTCAACCCTGCTTTGTTAGGCAAAACAGATGATGTGGTTTTGAATCTAAATTACCAGAAGCAGTTTTCACAACTCGATGAATCTCCTAATGTACAAACTATAGGATTACATGCCAATGTTTTTGACAGGGTAGGAGCAGGTATTGCATTTTTCAGAGATCAGAATGGTCCGATATCATCTAACGGTTTGATGCTAGGTGCTTCTTACTTTATACCCCTTTCGGATGAAGAAGACAGGCAGGACCAGTTCTCATTTGGTATAGGAACGAATCTCTATAATATGAATATCGATTATACAAAACTCAATCCTGAGCAACCAGGTGATCCTGTTTTGGGAGAGAATACGAATGATATTTTTATTGCTTATGCCAATTTGGGTGCTGCTGTAAAGTATAGAGGCTTTTTTGGAGGTATTTCCGTCATCGATATTCCTATCAGTAATGATATTCCGATTGTAAACGGTATAGAACCCTCACCGACAAAATTCTACCTTAATGCGGGGTATGATTGGCATTTTACCGATGGGATTTTTGTAACTCCATCTTTGATGATGAACCTTAACACCAATTCTTCAAGGATATTTGATTATAATTTAATGGCAACTGTTTTCGGAGATAGGAATAATCTCTCTGCAGGGATCAGTTTCAGAAGTGCAAAAAGCGCTGTCGGAAGCCAAAATCTTGGGATGTCGCCAATCATCAAAGGTAGAGTAGGCAATTTTACATTTGGTGGTGTTTACAATTTTGGTGTTTCGGAACTAACAGAGAATTTTGGAAATAGTTTTATGTTGTCTATTGGTTTTAATATAGAAAACTTTATCAACACAAGAGGTTTCCGATATAGATAAGATTAATTTGAATAACTTTGAGCTCTGATTTTTCAGGGCTTTTTTAATGATTTACCTTCACATCCCTTTTTGCAAGCAGAAATGCAGCTACTGTAATTTTCATTTTTCAACATCTTTTAACTTAAAAGATGAGATGCTTCTCGCCATCAAAAAAGAAATTGGATTAAGGAAAAATGAACTTGATAATAAAACTCTCAAATCTCTTTATTTCGGTGGAGGGACACCTTCTGTTTTGAGTGTTGATGAAATCAAATCTTTGATTGACGAGATTCAAAAATATTTCAGTTTTGATAAAAATATAGAAATTACACTGGAATCCAATCCCGATGATTTGAATAAAAATTTCCTAAAAGAATTATCTCGAACCGAAATCAATCGTTTGTCTATCGGAACTCAGAGTTTTTTTGATAAAGATTTGAAACTGATGAATCGTGCACACAATGCTTCCGAAGCAGAAAATTCGATTAAAAGAGCACAGGATTTTGGATTGGAAAATCTCAGCATCGATTTGATTTACGGCTCGCCAACTTCCAATTTTGAGATTTGGAAAGAAAATCTCAATAAAACCATCGAGTTACAAGTTCCTCACGTTTCATCTTATGCTCTGACTGTTGAACCCAAAACAGCTTTGGAAAAATGGATTGAAAATGGAAAAATCAGTTCTCCCGAAGAAGCAGAACAGAATCAGGGTTTCTATTATATGAAGGATTTCTTGAAAGATAACGGATTTGACCATTACGAGATTTCAAATTTTGGAAAACCGGGCTTTCATTCAAAGCATAATTCTGCTTATTGGAAATCTGAACCATATTTAGGGATTGGTCCTTCGGCGCATTCTTATAATGGCAGCTTGGAAAGAAGTTGGAACATTGCCAATAATCCTATCTATATCAAAAATCTTAATCAAAATATTCTTCCAATAGAAAAAGAAATCCTTTCTGAAAAAGACAGATTCAACGAAATGATGATGATTGGTCTGAGAACAATTTGGGGCGTAGATTTGCAAAAAATCAATCAGAACTTTTCTTCAGAAATAATCGATTATCTCAATCAAGAAATCAAATCTAAATTAGAATGTGGAATTCTTAAAATAGAAAATAATTACCTCAAAATTCCTGAACAACATTGGTTTTTAGCAGACGGAATTGCAAGCGATTTATTTATCGTTTAAATTTTTTATTCTAGTAAACATTACGTTTGTCATTCCGTAGGAATCTAAACCTCTGAGATTCTTACGGAATGACAAAAATTATGATTTTAAATGTTAATTTCCCTATTTTTGTAAAGCTAAATCTTTGCTGAGTTTTACGCCTTTGCGAACTTAAAAACATTGTAATGGTCAAAAAAACTTTGCGTACTTTGCGTTCAAAATAACAGATAAAAGATTATCTCTTGAAAAAGAAAAAAGCCGACTACACCCATCTTTCAGCCAATCAGCCAATCGGGATTTTTGATTCCGGCGTTGGTGGATTGACGGTTGCGAAAGAAATTAAAAGATTGTTGCCCAACGAAGATTTGATTTATTTTGGCGACACCAAACATCTTCCGTACGGCGAAAAATCCCGTGAGGCCATTGTTGGTTATTCCACAAAAATTACGAAGTTCTTATTAGAGAAAAATTGCAAAGCAATTGTCATTGCCTGCAATTCAGCGACAGCCAATGCACTTCACGAAGTTCAGGAATTGGTGGCGGAAAAAGTGCCTGTGATTGATGTCATCAATCCGGTTGCTGAAAAAGTCTCGTATGAGATTCACAATAATGTTGGCGTGATTGCAACGAAAGCAACGGTGAATTCAGGACTTTATAAAAAATCGATTCGTAAGCATAATAAGTTCATCAAAGTTGATGAATTGGCAACGCCACTTCTGGTTCCGGCAATTGAAGAAGGTTTTAAAAATCATCCGATTACGCATTCTATTATTTATAATTATCTAAGCAACAGTAAATTGAAAAACATTGAGACCTTGATTCTTGGTTGTACCCATTATCCATTGTTGATAGACGAAATCAAACAATATTACGGAAACCGGGTTCGCGTCATCGATTCTCCAAACATCGTTGCCAATCAGTTGAAAATGATTTTGGATAAACACAATCTTTTGAACGAGGAAAATCATCAATCTACCTACCAATTTTTCTTGTCAGATATTACCAAAAACTTCGAAAAGATCTCTAAAAAATTCTTCGGGAAATCAATTGATTTGGAACTGAAAGTTCTTTAACAAAATTATTAAAATCCTTCGACTCCGCTCAGGATGACATTCCTAATAATATTCCGATTAACATTGTCAGGCTGAGCGGAGTCGAAGCCTTTCATAAATCTAAATATAGTTTTTGTGCCTTTTGTGGTTTTAAACTAAAAATTCTCGTTTCGGAAAATGTCTTTGATTCTGTCAATCTCATTTTGTACGTTGTTTTTTACACGTTCGCCGAAATAAAGTGTGTTTTCAATTTTATTATTGCCTTCCCAAGTAATATCGATTCCACCGTTTGCAATTTCTTTTTTGCAAAGAAAATCCGGAACAACAGAAAATCCGGAATTACCACTTAAACAACGGACAATCGAACAAATATTCGGAACAATATAATTTGGTTTAAAATCCGGATGTCTATTAAAATTCGCTTTCCAGAAATTATTCAGATGTTCCATATCCGCTGCTGTGCTATACCAAATTTGTTGTTTCAGCCAGTTTTCTGCTTCTTCGATTTTATTCTTTTTAATTAAATTTTTGAATTCTGAAGTGTCGGTTCCAGTTCCATTAATCAAGACTATTTTCTCTTTAGAAAAATTATCAAAAGCCAAATTTTTCAGATTGGTTTTTCTTGGTGTGATAATCAAATCCAAAACGCCATTATCCAAATCCGAAAACATCTGTTCATACAATCCAAACCTGATAATCACATTGAAATCAAAATTCGGAATATGCTTTTCCAATGTGAACTGAAACGTTTCAAAACACATTCCGATGCTCACAGTCGGGCGTTCGGTTTTTGTAGTTTTATGAAAAGTTTGCTCGGCTGTTTCCAATTTTATAAGCGGTTCCAAAGTGAAATTATAAAGAATCTTTGCTTTCTCTGTTGGAATTAGTTTCTTTGAAATCCTTTCGAACAAAGAATAGCCAACATAAGCTTCCAGCGAGCTAATATGAAGGCTTACGCCTGGCTGGGAAATGTACAATTCCCGTGCAGCTTTTGTAAAAGACTGAGTTTCATAAACACTTTTAAAGGTTCGAAGCCATTCTAGATTTATCATTTATTATCATAATTATAATGCAAATATATAATTTATATTATTTTTATAATTGATTTTTCTGTCGGAACTTTGCATCATTAAATTATTAAATAAAAAAATCAATGAAAATATTTATAATCAACGGTGGACAAAAATTCGCACATTCCGGCGGAAGTTTTAATAATACAATTACAAAATGGACAAAAGAAACGCTTGATAAGCAAGGCTTTGAAATCAAAATAACTAATATTAATGATGATTTTAACCCAGTTGATGAAGCAGAAAATTTTAAATGGGCGGATGTTGTGGTTTATCATTTTCCCGTTTGGTGGTTCCAGGTTCCGAATCGTTTGAAATTTTATATTGATGAAGTTTTTACAGCTGGTCACAATAACGGAATCTATAAAAGTGACGGACGTTCCAGAGTTAACCCAGCCATCAATTACGGAACCGGCGGTTTGATGCACGGCAAGCATTATTTCGTAACCACGAGCTGGAATGCACCGGAAACTGCTTTCACTTTGGAAGGTGAATTTTTCAATCAGCATTCTGTTGATGAAGGCGTTTTATTTGGTTTTCACAGGATGAATGCTTTTACAGGAATGAAAAGTTTGGGAAGTTTCCATTTTCACGATATGGAAAAAGCAGCAACGCCGGAAAGAATTGATAACTACGAAAAGGAATATAAAGATTATCTGAAAAATGCATTTCAGAATGTCAAATCAGAAGTTTTAAACTAAAAAAATAAAAATGTCTATCTATTTAACAGCAATTTTAAAAGCAAAAACAGAATCCATTCAGGATTTGAAAGCACTTCTCAATCATATGGTCCTTAATACAAAAAAAGAAGAAGCTTGCGAAAAATATGATTTGCAGCAAGGTTTGGAAGACGAAACTGTTTTCATTTTTCACGAGATTTGGAAAAGCAAAGAAGGTTTGGATGCTCATAATCAACAGTCTTATATCAAAGAGTTTGTTGAAAAAGTGCCTGATTTATTGGAAAAACCAGCAGAGATTTATCTGGCGAAATTAGTTTAAAATAGAAACGCCTCGATTAGTCGAGGCGTTTTTTTATAACGAAATAGTTTTATTGATATTAATATCTTCCAAAAATCGATTATCGTGTGAAACTACAATCAAAGTTCCCTCGTAATCATTGATTGCTGATGTCAGAATCTCAATATTCTGGATGTCCAGATTATTGGTAGGCTCATCCAAAATTATCATATCTGGCGAAATATTCTGAATGGAAAGACAGCAGAGCAGGAGTTTCATCTTTTCGCCACCACTCAGGAATTCACATTTTTTGTCCCAATCATTTTTCCAGAAAAGAAACCTTGCTAAAATAGTTTTGACCTCGTGTTCTTCAAGATTTTTGATGTTAAATTGCTGAGCTTGTTCATACACCGAAAGTTCATTTTTAATCAAAGAATATTCTTGGTCGATATAAATGGTTTTGGTTTCTGATAAATAAATATTTCCCGACGATGGTTGAGTTTCTCCTAAAATCAGTTTTATCAACGTTGTTTTTCCAGAGCCATTATCGCCTTTTATTGCAATTCTTTCTCCATTTAAAATTTGAAAATCGAGATTGTCTTTCCAAAGATTTTCTTGATGATAAGAGAAATTGATTTGTTCGGCTTTGACCAAAATTTTCCCTTTATGAAGATGAGAATTATCGAAATTAATTTTCATTTTATCGATTCCGGAAAGGTTGTCTTTCAAGTTGTGGAGATTTTCTCTGATATTATCAATTTTTTCCGAATGAACAGATTTCAGTTTTGAGGTGCTGTTTTCGGCTTTGTTGCGAAGCGTGTTCATCATAATTCTGGAAACCCCTGATTTTTCCTGCTTTCCTTTTCCTCGAGAATCTAATTTATTTTGCCTTTCAATCGTTTCGCGTTCTTTTTCTTTAGCTTTTTTCAGTTCTTTTTCTCGATTTTGAATATTCTGTTCAAGTGCATTTTGTTCGATTTTTTTCTGCTCAGAATAGAAATCGTAATTACCGCCATAAACCGAAATTCCATTTTTGCTGAGTTCACAGGTTTTAGTCAAAAGATTCAACAAAACTCTGTCGTGACTTACAATTAAAAGACTTTTCGATGTTGATTTGATATACTCATAAAGCAAATTCCTACTTGCTAAATCCAGATGATTCGTAGGTTCATCCATTAGAATCAAATCCGGCTGATGAATCATCATTCCAGCTAGAAATAATTTGGTTTTTTGTCCGCCACTCAGATTTTCTAATTTCAGATTCAAATCAAAATCCGTAAGATTCCAATATGTGAAAGCTTCTTTGATTCTGTCCTCAATTGTCCAATCGTCATTCAGAATTTCCATATTTTCTTCGGTAACAGAACCTTTTAGAATTTCTTTTAGAGCATTCAGTTTTTTATCAAAGTTTAAAGCTTCAGCAATACTCAAATGATTGTACTGACCAAAAATCTGTGGAATGTAATAGATGTTAGAATCTGATTTTACAGTTCCTAATTTTGCTTGTAATTCGCCTGCAATTATTTTGAACAAAGTCGATTTTCCGGAACCATTATTTCCGATTAAAGCTATTTTTTCCTGAGAATTGAGTGTAAAGTTGATGTCCGAAAAGAGAACATCTTTATTGGGATGTTGATAAGATATAACTTGTAAAATTAACATAATTTCTTTTTTAAGATGAACAATAGCAGACGAGATTGTCCGCAGAAGATTGCCTGAAAAGAAACTGTATTTTACATTATAATCTTTAGAATTTTATTTCTGCAAAGTTAGAAATTATTTTTAAAATCAAAAAAAGCCTTGAATTTTCAAGACTTTTTATCATCAAATCACATTCAGAATCTCTTCAAAATTCAATCTAGATTTGGCTTTGAGTCTTGGTTGATTGAAATCATTTTCGTCTCGCACACCAATGGCGACTGCGAACAACGTTGTGTATTTTTCATTATTTAGAATGGCGTCGTATTTTGCGATTTCAATGCCTTCCATTGGTGTAGAATCGATTTCCATTTGTGCACAAGCGCTCAGCAAAACGCCCAATGCAAGATAAACCTGATGCGACATCCAGCTTTTTGTATAATCTTCGCCGTGCGGTTTTATCATTTTGTTGTAATATTCTATAGAACCTTCGGGTAAATTTCCCTCAATTTGCTTTTCAAAATCTTCAACATTTTTCAAAACCTGAAAAACGACTAAAAGCTTACTATCATTGATTTTTTCTTTGTTGAAATAAGAAGCTTCAGCAAATTCCGATTTAGCACTTGAATCTTCCACAAAAGTAAATTTCCACGGCTGACTGTTGATTGATGAAGGACTCAGGTGTAGAATCGATTTCAATTGTTCTTTAATTTCGTTATCAAGTTTTCCTTCAGAATTATACTTTTTTACAGTATATCTTTTCTGCATTTTGGTAAGAAATGTTTCCATAATTTTGTACTATCAATTTTATAGTTGCAAAAATAAGTAGTGTTTCTTAACTTTGCAATAACGGTCAATAATGATAGTATATGTTTTTAATCGATAATAAGAAATTTCCTTGCGGAACAAGCGTTACAATGCGTTTCATAGGAGGAAAATGGAAAGCAGTCATTCTCATTCATCTTGCTATGGGAACGAAACGATATAATGAAATCCGGAAAGAAATCCCGACAATCACGGAAAGAACCTTGAGTCTGCAGTTGAAACAACTGGAAGATGACGGAATTATCGAGCGGAAAGTTTATACGCAAAAACCACCGCTAATGGTAGAATATTCTTTGACGGAATTTGGAAAAACTTTGATTCCTGTTTTGCGTTCGATTTGTGATTGGGGAAATGAAGCGATAAAAGATTCGGATAAGATTTTGGTTCAGGATTAATTTACAAACCAATTTTTTTCATAACGAGATTCAGTTTTTGCTTCCATTCCGCAGGTTTTGTAGAATATCCGGAGGAAGCAATAGCGACAAACCATTCGTTATGATTTTGTGAGCCTTTTAGTTTTTCATAGAATTTCCTTTTTGAAACCCATTCGCAAAAGGCACGATAAGAAGCTTTGGAATCATGGAAGCTTTTAAATCTGGAACTGTTGATGTTGTTTTTTCCGGTCATTCCAAAATGGTTGTTCAGCACTTTACAAGCTGAACTTGTACCGCCGCCGGTTTCCATATAAGCAATCGAAAGAATAACAGTTGTAGGAATCCCAAATTCCTGAGAAAGTTCTGTAGCAAAAGGTTTGTATTGATTGATGTAAGAATTCTGTGCAGAGATTTTTAAACTGAAAAACAGAATGAAAATCATTAATAATCTGATGTGGAAATTCTTCATATTGTAGTCAATTTTATTCAGAAATTGGTTCGCTTTGGAAGAAAGAAAAACTCACATTCCCATATTTTCTGGTGTCTTTCAGATTCGGATGAGAGAATTTTAATCTGCTCTGATGTTCCAAAATGAAAACACCGTTTGGTTTTAGCAATTCGTTATTCAGAATCAAATCAATCATTTCGTGGTATTTCTTTTCTTCAGTTTCGAAAGGTGCATCAGCGAAAATGATTTCGTATTTTTTTTCGTGATTTCTCTTTCTTTTCAACCAGTCAAAAACATCCGCTCTCTGGATATTGACCTGTAATCCCATATCCAATTCATTCGCTGTAGAATTTATAAATCCGGCATGTTTTGGGTTGAGTTCCACAGCCGTGATGTCTTTGCAATCGCGCGATGCAAACTCCAAAGTAATCGAGCCAATGCCTGCAAACAAGTCCAAAACCGAGCAAAACTCAAGGTCATATTTGTTATCAATAATGCTGAATAAAGCTTCTTTTGCAAAGTCGGTTGTTGGTCTTACATCGAAATTTTTTGGCGCCGCGATTTTCTTGGCTTTCCATTTTCCGGATATGATTCTGAACATTTTTTTATTTTTTAAGTTTCATTTTGAGAATCGGATAAGGTTTTCCCATATCGTCTTTCTCGATTCTGTCAAAAGTTTCGAATCCCATTTTCTCATAGAATTCTGTCGCCTTTGGATTTTGCTCATTGACATCAACATAATTAATGTCAAAATTTGAAAATGCAAAATCGATTAATTGTTTGCCTAATCCTTTTCCGATGTAATCCGGATTAAGAAAAAGCATTTCTATTTTTTCCGAATGGATGCCGATAAAACCTACAATTTTTTCATTTTCTTCCAAACAGAAAACATCAAGGTCTTTGAAATCAAAGTTCTGTAGAATCTTTTTGTATTCTTCAAAATCGGATTCCAGCAAAAAATGATGTGTTGCTTTTACGGATTTTTCCCAGACAGAGAGGATTTCAGTTTTGTGAGAATCTTTGTATTGAACAATATTGAAGCTCATTTTAATTCAGAACAAAATTTTTCTTGTGAAGATTATCAAAAACGATTTTCAAATTGGGAACAAACTTCTGCATTTCCGAAATAAAAGTTTCATTTTCAGTCGTTTCGCCATAAATATAAAAATGAGTTTCAGAAATTCCGAAATCGATTTTACTCAGGGTAAACATAATGAAATAAAGAAAATCCACTTCCGAAGCAGCATCCAGATTGTTATAAAGAACCACTTTTTTATTTTCAATCGCAAAAAATTCTGCTTGCTGATGATAAAGATTCACGTGGATTTCTTTTCGGTTTTTCACATTCAAAGAATTTAGGAACTTTTCGCCAGAAAAATTAAAATGTGTTGGAACTTCCAATTGCTTTATTTTCTGATAAAAATCTTTCGGAAAACTGTAATAAAACTGAATTCCAAATTTCTTGTTTACAGACAACATCAATTCCTCAGAATCTCTCTTGACATCAGCGTTATAAGAAATCAGATCATATCCCAAATCGTGCTGGTCAAAACCTTCTTCAACGATTGAAAAATGATTGATTGCAGAAATCACAGAGATTCCAGAAAACTTTTCCGAAGCCAAAACTTCATTCAGTTTTTCCTCAACCAGATTTTCCGGTGTTTCTTCATCTTTCAGAAAGATTTTTTCCTCCAGAACTTTTCTGGACTTAGAAATCTGCCATTGCAAACCGTCTTTCGTAAAAAGTAAGGATAATTTCCTCATATTTTTTTGTTCTGATGTTTATTTGTTTTCAGTAAAAGCTAAAAACTGAGATTTGCAAAGTTAAAAAATTAAAACTTTACTATTTCACTCTCGGTCAATTCTTATATTATGGTTATCTTCGCAGTTAATTCGATTTATTCTAAGGATGAACAAAATATCAATTTTACTTATATTATTCGTTTTTCAGTTGAGTTTTTCTCAGCAGTCCATTAAGTTTGAAGATTCAGATTTTGCAACAATTTTGTCAAAAGCAAAAGCGGAAAAGAAATTGGTTTTTCTGGATGCTTATGCAGCTTGGTGTGGACCATGTAAATTAATGGAGAAAAACGTTTTCACAGACAAAAACGTTGCAGACTATTATAACAAAAACTTTATCAATGCCCATTTTGATATGGAAAAAGGTGAAGGACCAAGTCTTGCCGCAAAATATGGAATCAGAAGTTATCCAACGTTATTGTTCCTAAACGGGGAAGGCGAAATAGTTGGTAAAGAATTAGGTTATATTAAAACAGAAGAATTTCTGGAATTAGGGAAAAAGAATAACAATCCGAGTTTGATCAATACAAACCTGAAAGATGAGTTTCTAAAAGGAAAATTAGACCAAGCTGGCTTACTAAATTTCATCAATCTTTATGCAAGTAAAGACCCTGTTTTAGCAAAACAAGCATCAGAAAAATATTTTGCAAACAAAAAAGATAAGACATTTTCAGGTGAAGAAGTTAATGCCCTTTTGAATTTCACACAATCTGTTGATGATAAAAATTACAAAGTTTTCGTAGCCAACAAGGCAGGAATTTCAGAACTATTAACTGATAAAAATTACACACAGTTTGATAATTATCTTAAGCTGATGAAACTGGTTACTTCTGCAACTGATGAAAAAACAAAAACGATTGACGATGCAAAAATTCTGAAAGAAGGAGAAGCTCTGTTTCCAAAAGATGAATTGGCTAAAAGCCTTAATCTTTACAAACTGAATTATTATTCGGCTCACGATAATTTTCCTGCTTATGAGAAAACCGCCCTAGAATATTATAAAAACTCAGATGAGTTCAATAACAATGAATTGTTGGCAGCAGCAAGCACAATTGGTGAAAAATCTACAGATATCAAATCATTACAAGCCGCAGCACGTTGGGCTGAGAAAGTTGTAATGTCACAAGAAAGCTTTGATTCTACAAGTATTTTGGCCACTTTGTACGATAAATTAGGTAAGAAAGAAGAGGCTAAAATGTTTGCTGGAATGGCTGCCAACTTTGCGAAAGAAGAGAACAAAGATGCCACAAGAATGAATGAAATTCTGAACAAAAAATAATGATGAAGAAACTTTTTTTACTGAGTTTTATTAGCATTGTCATTTTTACTTTTGCACAAAAAAATGAAACTTACATCAAAGCCAACGCTTTGTTTATTCCTGTAGGCATGCTGAATGTCGGAGTTGAACACGGATTTACAGAACATATTACCGGACAGGCAGATCTATTTGTTTCTCCTTGGAAATCTTTTGCAGGAAAGCATGCTCAGGTTTATATGTTGGGCTTCAATGGGAGATATTATTTTAATGAAGCTTTCAAGAAATTTTATGTCGGTGTTGACTTTTCATTAGCAAGATTCAATATACAGAAATGGGGCTATTGGAATGATAACTTCTACGTTCATAAAAACGGAGAGGTAACGCCTTATATCAATTCGAATCTTTATCAAAGGGGTTATTGTTTTATGCTAGGGGGAATTGCTGGTTATCAATTCAAACTGAATGACAAATTAAATATGGACATTTACCTTGGACTTGGGACAATGCAAAGTTTCTACAAAGGTTATGATAAGCTGAGTGGTGACCGTTATGATACAGATGGCGATTCTATGGGAAGGGAGACCAACAGAAGTGGAGAATGGCTTCCGTACAAAGGCGGGATAATGATATCGTATAAACTATAATTATGAACGCAAGGATCAAATATTTGCTGATAGGTATTATTACTTTCATCATCATTTTTCTGATGAACTATATTGGTAATGATTCGCCCGACAAGTTATCAAGGGCTTTATTAACGGCTACTTGTTCTGTCATTGGCTTAGGAATTGGCCTGTGGATCTACAGCAAAAGAGACCAAAATGATGATCGCAATCATTTTGATTAAATATTAAATTTAAAGGCTTTATGCAAATCGATTTAATACAAGGAAAAAAAATATATTTCGCTTCTGACCAACATTTCGGAGTTCCTGATCTACAACAAAGCAGGATTCGGGAAGAAAAATTTATCCGTTGGCTTGACATGATCAAAAAAGATGCGCAAGTTCTTTTTTTGATGGGCGATCTTTTTGATTTTTGGCATGAATGGAAATATGTTGTTCCAAAAGGATATATCAGAGTTTTAGGAAAAATTGCTGAACTTAAAGATTCGGGAATCGATATTTATTTCTTTGTTGGAAATCATGATTTATGGATGAAAAATTACTTCGAAGTAGAACTGGGAATTCCTGTTTTCTTTGAAAAAAGATATTACGAGATCAACGATAAAAAATTCCTTTTAGCTCATGGCGATGGTCTTGGACCTGGTGACAAAGGCTACAAGAGAATGAAGAAAGTCTTTACCAATCCTTTGGCTCAATGGGCTTTCCGCTGGCTACATCCTGATATTGCTATGAGAATCGCCAATTATATGTCTCAGAAAAATAAATTGATTTCCGGGGACGAGGACAAAGAATTTTTGGGAGAAGACAAAGAGTTTCTTATACAATATTCCAAAGAAAAACTGAAAACTGAGCATATCGATTATTTCGTTTTTGGACATCGTCATCTTCCTTTGATTTTTGATTTGGAAAAAGGCGCAAAATATATCAACCTTGGTGACTGGATTGTCTATTTCACTTATGGTGTTTACGATGGTAAATCTTTTGAAGTGAATAAATTTGAGGGTTAAATTTCAAAATTAAGATGAATAATGAAGCAGAATATTTTTGACATAAAAACAGAAGAGGATTTCCAGGCAGCTTGTCTGGAGACTTTTACTTACCAATATGAGAATGTAGAAGTTTACAGAAAATTTGTTGATTATTTGAACATCAATCCTTCATCCATTAATCAAGTTTCTGATATCCCTTTTTTGCCGATAGAAATGTTCAAAAATCATTTGGTTTTAGATAAAAACTCTACTGCTGAAAATTATTTTCAAAGTTCCGGAACTACGCAGATGAACCGTTCCAAACATTATATCGCAGATTTTTCTCTTTATGAAGAGAGTATTTACAGAAGTTTCGAACAGTTTATTGGGAAACCTGAAGACTATATTTTTTTGGGATTATTACCCAATTATTCAGAAAATCCACATTCGTCATTGATTTATATGATTGATTTTCTGATAAAGAAATCAAACAAACCAGAAAACGGCTATTTTCTTTATAACCATCAGGAATTATTTGATTTGCTTCAAACTTTGACAGATAAAAAAGTCATACTTTTCGGAGTGTCTTTTGCATTGCTGGATTTTCTTGATTTTTGCAACTCAAACTCCCAAACGCTTAAATTCTCCAACTCCCTCACTGTGATAGAAACCGGCGGAATGAAAGGTAGAAAAGAAGAAATGACAAAAGATGAATTGCTGAAAATCTTTCAAAATGGTTTTAAAACCGATAAAATTTATTCAGAATATTCTATGACCGAATTGCTTTCTCAAGCTTATTCCTTGGGTGAAAATATCTATAAAAGCCCCAACTGGATGAGAATCCATATCAGAAATACAGAAGACCCTTTTTCTTATATTGAAGATGGGAAAACTGGCGCAATTAATGTCATAGATCTTGCAAACAGACATTCCTGCTCATTCATTGCCACTCAAGATCTGGGCAATGTTCGGGATGATACGTTTCAGGTTTTGGGAAGAATCGATCATTCTGATATTCGTGGTTGCAGTCTTTTGGTTTCTTAAATTTGTATTTCATTTATAATTAATTATATTTGAAAAAACACAAATTTAATTTATCTAATATTATCCTTAATGAGATTTTTATTTTTGGTTTTTCTGTTGTTTTTTTCTTTTTCCAAATCCCAGAAATGTTACGATTTGAAAACAGTGCTGAAAGTAGAACCGACTGAACTCTATAAACCTCATTTATTGGCCTCGCAAAATTTTGGTGTCAATATTTTAGAAAATACAAAATTAGTCGATAAGTATATTACCAAAGGAAAATTCGTTAAAGTAAAGAAAAAATCCAGAGGTTATAGGCTACAGGCTTTGGAATACAGCCGACCTTATTTGGTTAAAAAAGCGAGAACGACTTTGGAAAGAGTGGCCAATGATTTCGCTGCTAATACCAAAAGCTTCTTTGTCGTTTCATCGGTTACCAGAACTTTGGAGGATCAGTGCAGATTACGAAAAGTTAATTCCAATGCTTCTTTGGGAATCAGTTCTCACAATTATGGAGCAGCATTCGATATTTCTTATGTTCGTTTTGATCATAAACTGAAGGTGAATACAAAATTGGAAAAAGAACTCGAAAAGGTTTTGCAGCAATACAAAAATTTAGGTAAAATATTTTACATCAAAGAAAAGCAGCAAAGCTGCTATCACATTACAGTTCGGAATTACTAAAGATAAAATTGATGTTAAAAATAGAAGAATTGGTTCACGCTTTTGTCACTACCAATTGTGATTTCGATAAAGAAATTGTCTTGACCAATTTTTTCCATTCTGATTGGGAAGCTGATATTCTATTGATCAATGATTCTGGTTTTAGTCATGAAATTGAAATCAAATTATCAAAATCAGATTTCAAAAATGATTTCAAAAAATTCTATACTAATCAAACAACGGGAGAAAAGTTTCTAAAACACGATAAAATTGGTTGTGGTGATTATATCTGTAATTCATTTAGTTTTTTGTTGCCAATGGGAATGATTGACCATAATGAAATTCCAGAACACTGTGGTATTATCGAATTTTATCACGATGAAGATCAATGGGAAACAAAATTTTATAAAATCCGTGAATCAAAAGTCATCCACGAAGATTCTTATTGGAAATTATGTGACAAAGATCAATTTATGAGGAATATGGCTCGAAGTCTTCTATTCAAAAAGTTTGAATTGAAAGGCAAAAAAGAAGAACTGATTTTCAAAAATTACTTCGAAATTAAAAACAAAAAATAAATCCTGCCAAAAATATTGACAGGATTATTTGATCTATTATTAATGAAATTTAATTAAGCCGCTTCTTTTTTCTCAATCAATAGATTATAAACAAAAGAGGCAAAGACGCCACCTAAAACAGGAGCTAAAATAAATAACCAAATTTGTTCCAGTGCAGCTCCTTTAGCAAAAATCGCCGGCCCAATACTTCTTGCAGGATTCACTGATACGCCTGTGATTTTAATACCAACAATGTGAATCAAAACCAAAGAAAGTCCGATTGCCAAACCAGCAAAACCACCGTGAATATTTTTGGTTGAGGTTGACCCAAGAATAACAAGTAAGAAAATAAAAGTGAACACAAACTCCGCAACAAAAGCCGCCAAAGTGTTATACTCATCAAGATAGCCTGTTCCCCAACCATTGGATCCTAAAGCCCAAGGACCTAACTCAGCACCAGGATGATTAGTGAAAATGACATAAAGAATTCCTGCACCGACAATCGCTCCGATTACCTGAGCAACGATGTAATACAAAGCTTCTCCTAATTTCATTCTACCTGCTGCAACCATTGCAATAGAAATTGCAGGATTAATATGACAGCCGGAAATATGACCAATTGCATAAGCCATTGCGACCACACTCAAACCAAAAGCAAAAGAAATTCCTAAAAGTCCAACGCCTGTTGTTCCATCAGCGCCAGCAATCACTGCACTTCCGCAGCCCATTAATACAAGAACCATTGTGCCAATCATTTCGGCAACAAATTTTGAAGTTGTTGATACCATTTGTTAAGTTTTTTATAGTTTATTAAAACAAATCTAATATTTTTCTTGATTGATTGAGAAAAAAAGTTGTAGATATTTATCGACTGACAAAATTTCCAATTTTTTTACATTTTTATAATGGTTTATTTTTTGTGCTAAACATTCTTATAAATTTTAGAATTATGGCTTTAAAATATTCGATTCTCGATTTGGCAACTATTGTCAAAGGAGATAATATCAATAAAACGTTTCAGAAATCTGTGAAGTCTGCACAACACGCAGAAAAGCTTGGATTCAACAGATATTGGTTTTCAGAACATCACAATTTTCCCAATGTGGCAAGTGCCTCAACTTCTATCTTGATTGGACACATTGCATCACAGACCAAAACTTTGCGAGTTGGTTCGGGAGGTATTATGTTACCAAATCATTCTACCTTATCTGTGGCAGAGCAATTTGGGACTTTGGACGGATTATTTCCTGACAGAATTGATCTTGGTTTGGGAAGAGCACCTGGAACGGATATGCTGACAGCAACTGCGTTAAGAGGAAATAACTTCACCCCCAATTATAATTTTGAATTCCACATCAAGGAACTTCAGAAATATATGTCAAAAGAAAATGCTGAAGCAAAGGTAAGAGCTATTCCTGGAGAAGGAGCAGATGTTCCACTTTATATTCTGGGAAGTTCTACAGATTCTGCTTTTTTGGCGGCCAAATTAGGTTTGCCTTATGCATTTGCAGCCCATTTTGCGCCTTCGCAGTTGGAAGTAGCTTTGGAGATTTACAGAGAACATTTCCAGCCGTCGGATGTTTTGGATGAGCCTTATGTAATGGTTTGTATTAATGTGATTGCGGCAGATTCTGTAGATGAAGCGCATTACTTGTCAACATCTCATTTTCAGGTTTTTGTTAATATTCTGACTGATCAGAGACAACCGCTTTTACCACCAGATGAAACTGATTTAGCTAATATGTCAGACGAAGTGGCGCTTCATCTCAATAGAATGGCTTCTAAAACGTTCGTTGGAGACAAAGAAACATTGAAAGAAAAACTTAGCAAGTTTGTAAAAGATTACAAACCGGATGAGATTATTGTTTCGGGAAATATCTATGACTTTGACAAAAAACAAAGGTCTTACGAGATAGCTTCAGAAGTTATTAAATCACTTTAATTAAAAAGCACAAACCTACGTTTGTGCTTTTTTGTTTTATTTCAGAACATCGACTTCAATTGAACTGCTGTTGAAGACTTTTATATTAGCTTTGGTATAATCTTCTTTTGTCGCTTTATAAGGATTTTCAAGGAACTTCTGAGGATTGATGGGCATCAGAGGAAACCAAGTACTCTGAACCTGAATCTTATGTCCTTTTTTGAATGTATGTAGAACATCTTGCAATTTTACATTCACGACTTCTTCTTTATTTGGAGTCAATGGCTCTGGCTTTTCAAAACTATTACGGAATCTTGCCGGCATTATTTCGCTTCTTACCATTTGATGATAATTTCCATAAACAACATTAGGCTTGTCTGCGTTCGCTTTTTCATCAGCAGGATAAACATCAATTAGTTTCACCACAAAATCTGTATCTGTGGAGGTGGAAGCTATTTTCAGTTTGGTTAAAATCTCTCCTGCAAAAGTTACATCACTATCCAGAACATCCGTTGTGAAAGTGAGGACGTCTGGTCTGTAACTGGCGAATCGTTGGTCTTCGCTCATATAATTTTTTGGAGTGAAACCATTCATATCCTTGTAATTCTCGCTGCTTAAAACCGGTTTGTTAGGGTCAGAAGTATATTCGGAAAAAGCAACCTGATTCAGAATGTTTTTGGCCAGAGTTCCCGAGTTATCAAGATAAAATGACACTTTCTGCGTTTGTTTTGGCGGCCAGCTTTCAAATTGTTTCCATTCTTTTTTCCCGGTGTCAAACATATAAGCTTCCGGAAGTTTTGCTGCAGTTTTAGAATCTTCTTTCAAATAATGATGGAAGAAAGGCTGTTCTATATTTTTTTGATAAAAAGTAGCGATGCTGTCTCCGAAATAGATATCATTATGAAAATGTTTTCCGCTATCATAGTTCCATCCGCCGTGCGAGAAAGGTCCCATTACAATAGTGTTTTTCGCTTTTGGACTGGATTTCTCAATTGTTTTGTAAATATTAAGCGGACCAGCCAAATCTTCTGCATCAAACCAACCGCCGACGGTCATTACCGCGTGGTTAATATTTTTAAGGTGAGGCAACAGATCTCTTTTTTGCCAGAACTCATCATAGTTTGGATGGTCTACAACTTCCTGCATGAAGAAATTGTCTTTGTAATATTTATCCACACCATCTTTCAGCGTTCCCATATCTTTGTAGAAAAGGTAGCCGTCATCAGAAGTTGGTTTTATCATTTTATCGGCAAACCAGGACTATTTTCAGGTTTGGTTTTGTTGATACCGAAAACAGGGAAAGTTTTGAAATAACTCATCAGAAATGCACCATTGTGATGAAAATCGTCAAACCAAAAATCTGAAATAGGTGCTTGTGGAGAAGATGCTACCAAGGCCGGATGATTCGATAAAGTTCCGACTGCAGTGTAAAACCCCGGATAAGAAGTCCCGTATTGACCTACTTTTCCATTGTTATTCTGTACATTTTTTACCAGCCAATCTATGGTGTCATAAGTATCGGTGCTTTCGTCGACGTCTTTTTTGGTTTTGTGGTCCACTTGTGGCGTCATATTCGTGAAAGTGCCTTCGCTCATATATCGTCCGCGAACGTCTTGGAAGACGAAGATATATTTTTCTTTTTCGATGAATTTATTCGGACTCAGTTTCTTTCTGAAATTAGTTTCTCCATAAGGCGAGATTCCGTAGCAGGTTCTGTTCATAATGAACGGGTATTTGTTGCTTTTGGAAATGTCTTTTGGTGTGTAAATAATAGTAAACAGCTTTGTTCCATCTCGCATTGGAATGTAAACTTCTTTTTTTGTGAAATTGTCTTCGACTGAATTGGTTTGTGCAAAACCGAAACCAACTGTTATAAAACAGAATAACACTAAGAACTTTTTCATTGAAAATATATATTTGAATAAAATTAAGTTTTTTGAAGGAATTGACAGGAGAAATTAAACAAAAGTTTAGTGTTGATTTTAAAGTTTGTTTTGTACTGAAATCTGCGCCCCGGCTTGAGCGGAAATCCTTTTTACGCAACGAAGTGAAGTGAAAAGATTGGGAGCGGAAGACGGATAAAGGCGCCCGAATTATTTTAAATATAAACATAAAAAAACCTGACTCGCTAGAATCAGGTTTTTTTATATTTTTAATTTTCTATAATCCGAAAATTTTAGCGAATAAGTCTGGGATAATTCCCATAGAAACCAAAGCTAAAATAATCACTACAGAAACGATATTGTAAGTGATACTCGCTCTTTCCGTGTTGTGGAAGTTGTCTTCTTTGTAGAAGAACATTGCGATGATCAATCTTAAATAATAAGCGATACTCAATGCTGAACCTAAAACGGCAATCAGAACCAAGAACTCATAATGTCCACCAATCGCTTGGTTGAAAATTCCCAATTTTCCGATAAAACCAGCTGTCAAAGGAATCCCTGCCATTGATAACATTGAGATGGTAGAAACAACTGCTAATAAAGGTTCTCTTTTTCCTAATCCATTGAAAGCAGCAAATGAAGTTTCTTTCTTGATTTTCTCAACCCAAATCAAACTAATGAAAACACCAACTGTTGCTAATGAATAAGCGAACAGATAATATCCTAAAATGTATGTTGAGAAGTTATTGATTCCGAAAAATATCAAAGCAATATATCCGGCGTGAGAAACGGAAGAGTAGGCCAGCATTCTTTTTGCATTGGTCTGAACCAATCCCATAACATTCGCCAAAAGCAAAGTAAGTATGATGAAAACGCCTAAGATGTTAATCCAGTCTCCAGCAATCCCGCCGAAAGCAATTGTCATTAATTTGAACAAAGCGAAGAATCCGGAAATCTTTACGACAGATGCCATAAAAGCTGTAATCAATGATGGCGCACCTTGATAAACATCAGGACTCCACATATGGAATGGTGCTAATGATACTTTGAATGCCAAGGCAGACAACATCAAAATAGCTCCCATTATCAACATTAGATTCTTTGGATTGTTATAAGCAAAATCGTGAATCTGGTAAAGGTCAAAACTTCCTGTACTTCCATAAACCAAAGCTACTCCGAACAAAAGAAATCCTGTTGCGAAAGCTCCCATCAGGAAATATTTCATAGAAGCTTCTGTAGAACGAAGGTCCGTTTTATTAGCTCCAGCCATTACGTATAAAGGAATTGATAAAATCTCGATTCCGATGAATAATGTTACTAAGTTTTGGAATCCGAACAATACAATCCCGCCACAAAGTGCAAATAACATCAATGCATACAATTCTGACTGATGACTTCTGTGATTGCTGAATGCAAATCCTCCTAAAAAGAAAAGCAACAATGTAATAGCTACGGATATTTTTGTGAATAATGCTGTATTATTCATATCATAGATGTACATTGAATTGTACTGAGCAAAAAAATCACATTCTGGCAGGAAACTGATTCCAAAACCAATGATTAATCCCAAGATTCCGATATATCTTGCGTATTTGCCTTTCTCGAAAACACCTGAGAATAATACCAGAATTGCCGTAAGGAATAAAACTATTAAAACACTCATTTCTTTATTTATTTCGTAGGAAACCGGAAGCCCGATTTCCGTTTTGAATTTTATTTAATATTTCTTTTTATCTGAATTGATTTCAAATCCAATCTTAGTTAAGCATAGAAGAGTAGATGAATCTTACAGAACTTGTTACCATCTCTATAATTGGTTGAGGAAAAACTCCTAAAACAATTACAAAAACCGATAAACTTGCCAATACTGTGAACTCAACGGAACTGATGTCTTTGGTTGTAGCCAAAACAGCTTCGTCTCCTTTTCCAAACATTGTTTTTCCGTAGAATCTTAACATATAAGCTGCAGCAAGAATCAATGTTAATCCAGCCAGAACTGTCATTATTAGATTATATGAGAAAATTGATTTCAATAAGATAAATTCTCCGATGAATCCGTTCGTCAATGGAACTCCCGTTGCACCAAGCAAGATAATCATAAATAAGATGGCGAATTTAGGAGCTACTTTTGCCAAACCTCCCATTTTTCTGATGTCTCTTGTTTTGAATCTTTTGTAAAGAATATCTGCGCAATAGAACAATCCAACTACGTTAATACCGTGAGCAAAACTTTGAATCATTGCACCTTGAGCACCCTCGAAGTCTAAACCAACTCTCATTGTGACAACAGCTGAAGCGAAGATTCCCGCTACAATCAATCCAACGTGAGAAAGGGAAGAATAAGCAATCAATCGTTTAGTATCTGTAGAAATCATAGCAATCAAAGCGCCGTATATCACTCCGATTACAGAAAGGATAATTATGATTTCTCCGGAAATTCCGCCAATTGCTAATGGTGTAATTGGAAGAAGATATCTCATAACACCGTAAACGGCCATCTTCAACATAATTCCCGATAATAACATCGAACCTTGCGTTGGAGAATAAGTATATGTGTCTGGCTGCCAAGTATGGAAGGGAAATACCGGTAATTTCACTGCGAATGCAAAGAAAATAAACCAGAATATTACCGTTTGTTCGTTTACATTTAAGTTAGCGTTGTACAAATCTGTCAAAGCAAATGATGCTGCGTGATTGTAAACATAAATCAATCCAATCAACATAAACAACGACCCTACGAATGTGTAAACGAAGAACTTAGTTGTGAATTTGATTCTTTTATCTTCCTGACCCCAAAGTCCTGCAATCAACCAGATTGGAATCAAAGTTACTTCCCAGAAAATGTAGAATAACAATCCATCCAAAGAAGTGAAAACGCCTAATAATCCGAATTGCATCAATAATATCAATGCGTAGAAAGAATTAGGGTAACCTTTTGACTCATTGAAAGAAGATAAAGTAATGATTGGAACCAAGATGTTGGTCAATAGAACCATCAGCATACTCATCCCATCAATCCCGAAGTTGAAGCTACTTTTGATATAGCTGGACCAAGGATAAGTGATTTCGTATTGTAATGGTGCATCTACAGTTGGATTGAAATCGAAATTCCCTAACATATAAAATGCGATGAACATCTGTGCAAAGCCAAAAGCCAATGCGATATATTTACTGGAAGGATTTTTCCAGAAAAATAGTAAAACCGAACCTACGAGAGGTAATAGTAATAATGTTAATAGTAAATACGACATTATTATTTCAATATAAAGTTAACAATCAATACAATTCCTATCGCTAATGACATAATCAGCACATAGTTTTCTACATTTCCGTTTTGGAGACGTTTCGCCGCACGTCCAGAATCTGCTGCTCCTAATCCAATGAAATTCACAATTGGGTCAAGAACTGCTTTATCAAACATAGCCGCCGCTTTTCCAGCTTCTTCGAAAGGTCTTACAATCATTGCATTGTAAATCTCATCGACGAATAATTTTTTAGCAGACAGTTTCTCCCAACCTGTATATTTATCTTCAGGAAGAGCCATTTTTTTCTTATTAACGTAGATGTTTTTAACAATAAACCAAACACTGAAGAACATTACAATCGTTGCTCCAAGAAGAATCATTTCTGTATTAAAATCCACACCGGAAAGTGTTGCTTCCATTTCGTGGAAACTTTGCTCAGTCAATACTGGCTTCAGCCATTCCATTAATTTAGCATAATGACCGTGACCGATGAAGTGAGGAAGGTTGATAAAACCTCCAACTACGGAAAGGACAGCCAAAACAATCAATGGCAAAGTCATATTCAGTGGACTCTCGTGCAAATGGTGTTTTTGTTCTTCTGTACCTCTGAACTCGCCGTGGAAAGTCAAATAGTACAATCTGAACATATATGCTGCGGTTGTTGCTGCCAAAACGAATAGCATTACCCAATAGATTGGACTTTTAGCATAAGCTGCAACCAAAATTTCGTCTTTAGAAATCATCCCCGAAAGTAATGGGAAACCTGAAATTGCTAATGTTCCGATAAAGAAAGTGATGTGCGTGATTGGAACATATTTTTTCAGTCCACCCATAAAACGCATATCCTGTTCGTTGCTCATTGCGTGGATTACAGAACCAGCTCCCAAGAACATCAAAGCCTTGAAGAAAGCGTGCGTCATTACGTGGAACATTGCTGTTGTATAAGCGCCCAAACCTAAAGCGATGAACATAAATCCAAGTTGCGAAACCGTAGAGTAAGCCAATACTTTTTTAATATCGTTTTGACGAAGTGCATAAAATCCAGCTAAAGCAGCAGTTAAGAATCCGATGAATAAAATCCCATCCTGAACAGTCGGTGCTAAAGTGAATAAGAAATTACTTCTTACTACTAAATAAATACCAGCCGTTACCATCGTTGCTGCGTGAATCAAGGCGGAAACCGGAGTTGGTCCAGCCATCGCATCCGGTAACCAAGTATATAGTGGAACCTGAGCTGATTTTCCGGTAGCTCCAATGAATAAACTTGCCGTGATGAATATAATAATATTGCTGTCTAAAGCGAATTTTGAAGCATTCTCCTGTACGCTCAAATAATCAATAGCGTTTACTTGAGAAGCGATTGTGAAAATACCAATCAACAATGCCAAGTCACCAATACGGTTCATAATGAAAGCTTTTCTAGCTGCTTTCCCATAATCCTCGTTGGTGTACCAGAATCCAATTAATAAATAAGAACAAAGTCCTACACCTTCCCAACCGATGAACAAAATCAGATAATTGCTTCCTAAAACCAAAAGCAACATTGAGAAAATGAACAGGTTAAGGTATGTGAAGAATTTGTAGAAACCTTTGTCGTGGCTCATATAGCCAATAGAGTAGAGGTGGATTAATGACCCAATTCCAGTGATAATCATTACCATCATCAATGATAATTGGTCAACCTGGAAACCAAAATTAACCTGAATTCCATTTATTCTAAACCATTCAAAAGCTTTTACTATAACTGGTGCGCTATCACTTTTGAATCCTAAAAATATACTGGTTGCGATAACAAATGAAGCGAAAACTACTAATGTTGCCAATCCTCCAACAAAAACTTTAGGAAGTTTCTTCCCAAAAAGTCCGTTGATCAGGAATCCGGCTAAAGGCAAAAGTACAATTGCGTAAACTAAATTTTCCATTCCTTTATTATCCTCTTAATTTATTAAAAATACTCACGTCTACAGATTTTGTATTTCTGTACATCATTGCGATAATTGCCAATCCTACAGCTACTTCCGCTGCGGCAACCACCATAATGAAGAATACCAAAAGCTGTCCGTTACCATCACCTTTGTAAGCAGAAAATGCTGCCAATAAAAGATTTACGGAATTAAGCATCAATTCTACACATCCCAAAATCACGATAGCATTTTTACGAAGCAAAACTCCCAAAACACCAAGGCAAAATAAAACTGTACTCAGAATAATGAAATATTCTAAAGGTACTTGTTGTATAAATGTATTCACTTCCATAATCTTATAAATCTTTTTTACCGATAAGAACAGCGCCCACGATACCTGCTAAAATCAGAATCGAAGCCAATTCGAATGGCAATACATATTCGTTAAACAATAATCTTCCCAGATTTTTGGTCAAACCAACCGAATGGTCGATGTTGTCTGCAACCGTTGTTTTTCCGGAAAGACCTCTGTAAGCTCCTAACATTCCTACAAACAAAATACAAACAGAAATAATCCCAATGAATTTTGGAAGGCTGTCTTTCTTGCTTTCGTCTTCTTTGTTCAGATTCAACATCATTAAAATATAAAGGAACAAAACCATAATGGCACCTGTATAAACAATGATTTGAACAATACCTAAAAACTGAGCATTAAGAAGAATATACATTCCCGCAATGGAGAACATCGTTACAATCAAAGAAAGAATGGCATATAAAGGATTTCTTGCAAATACGAAGTAAACAGCACTTGCAATGGCGATAAACGCTACGATAAAAAATAAAATCTGGTCCATTATTTTACTGCCTTTTTTTGTTTCTCAGATTGTCTTTCTGTAATGTCAATCCTTGCATTAATTTTTTCGACCAATTTTTCTTTTCCATAGATGAAAGAATTTCTGTTTTGTTCTACATCTACCAATCTGTCTGTAAGATAGATTGCAGATTTTGGACAAGCTTCTTCACACATTCCGCAGAAGATGCATCTCAACATATTGATTTCATAGACCGATGCATATTTCTCTTCTCTGTAAAGGTGTTTCTCGTCTTTAGTTCTTTCAGCAGCTGTCATTGTAATCGCTTCTGCAGGACAAGCCACTGCACAAAGTCCGCAAGCTGTACATCTCTCTCTACCTTCTTCATCACGCTTCAAAACGTGCTGTCCTCTCCAGATTTCTGCTCTCGGTTTCTGAACCTCCGGATAAGAATATACTGCAGGAGCACCTTTCAACACTGTTCTTACAGCGTGCTTGAAAGTGATTCCCATACCTTTGAAAATCGCCGGCAAATAGATTTTTTCACCCAGAGTCATTTCTTTATTAGAAACAACTTTTGACCTATTAGTAAGTTTCATTTAATATAAGTTAGATGTTAGAAGTCAGATGTTAGATATTAGATTTTGAATCATAGTATCACATCACCTCATTATCAAATTTTCAATTTTTTAATTTCCAAATGCTAAAATCACAGCACCTGTAGCAATTAGATTCACCAAAGCTAATGGAATCAAAGTTTTCCATCCAAGGTGCATCAATTGGTCATATCTGAATCTCGGAAGTGTCCATCTAATCCACATAAAGATTAAAATTCCGATGATTGTTTTTGTTAAGAAAGCCACAATACTTAAAATACCTGCAACATTTTCTCCCCAGTTGTGAGTTACCCAATCGATTCCAGGATAATTGTAACCTCCGAAGAAAAGAACTACCATAAATGCATTGGAGATGAACATATTCACGTATTCTCCAAACATATATAGTCCTAATTTCATTGATGAATATTCGGTAGAATAACCAGTTACCAATTCAGATTCACATTCAGGTAAATCGAATGGATGACGGTTGGTTTCTGCCATTGCCGCAATGAAAAATATAAGGAAAGCTAAAGGCTGATAAAGGATATTCCAGTTAATCCCAGAAATCGCAGGAATGAATCCCCAGATTTTACCAGCGGATTGTGCTTCTGTAATTAATTTTAAATCTAAACTTCCAGACATCATAATGATTGACAACAATGATAGTCCCATTGCCAATTCATAAGAAATCATCTGAGAAGAAGCTCTGATGGCACCTAGTAATGAATATTTGTTGTTGGAAGCCCAACCTCCAATCATAATTCCGTAAACTCCGATAGAAGCCATTCCGATGATGAACAAAACACCAACATCAATATTAGCAACCTGTAAATCGTAAGAAATACCTCCGAAATTCAATGTTTTTCCCCAAGGAATTACTGCGCCAGTAATTAAGGAGATAAACATTACCAAAGATGGTCCTAAAATGAAAAGGAACTTTTCAGCATTTTGAGGTGTAAAATCCTCTTTGAAGAAAAATTTACCACCATCTGCCAACGGCTGTAATAACCCGAAAGGTCCCGCTCTGTTTGGTCCGATACGGTCTTGCATTATAGATGCTACTTTTCTTTCTGCCCAAGTAGAGTAGGCAGCGATAGTCAGTGCCAAAAGGAACAGCGCCAATACCAATATGATTTTAAAAGTCAGTAATTCCATATTTTATAAGTTCAAAATTTAAAGTTCAAATTGAGTTTAAATTTTTATTAACTATCTAATTTTTCAATTTCTTTTTCGTCTGCTACACCAATTTCTTTGGCTTCCGGATTATCCAAAACATTGTAGCTGTCTGTTTTTTTCTCATAGTGGTTAAGAGAAATTACAGAATGTCTATCGATATGTCTTGGACCTTCGATGTTCCAAAGCGCAGTATCTTTTTTATGGAAACGGCATTCGTCGCAAATCCATTCTTCCACTTCGCCGTATTGGTCTTTTCTTGCAGTTACTCTAACAACCGTATCGCCTTTCATCCAAAGTACAGCTTTTCCACTGCATTTTGTGCAAGAACAAGTCGCATTGTAAGGTTTTGTGAACCAGACTCTGCTTTCGAATCTCGCAGTTCTGTCGGTCAAAGCTCCAACCGGACAAACATCAATTACGTTTCCGATGAAATCATTATCCAAAGCTTTGTTCAACATTGTTGAGATTTCTGCGTGGTCTCCTCTGTAAAGGATTCCGTGCTCTCTTTTTTCTGTCAGTTGATTCGCTGCCAATACACATCTTGCGCACAGGATGCAACGGTTCATATTCAGTTTGATATATGGACCGATGTCGTCTGCATCATAAGTATTTCTCTCGAATTCTGTTCTGGTATTGGCAACACCGTGTTCATAACCCAGGTCCTGAAGATGACATTCTCCGGCCTGGTCACAGATAGGACAATCCAATGGGTGATTTACCAAAAGGAATTCTGTAACAGCTTTTCTACCTTCCTGCGCTTTTTCAGAAGTCAGGTTTTTTACTTCCATTCCATCCATTACGCCGGTTCTACAACTTGCAACCAATTTTGGCATTGGTCTTGGGTCTGCCTCAGAACCTTTGGAAACTTCCACAAGACACGTTCTACATCTACCACCGCTGGTTTCTAATTTGCTGTAGTAGCACATTGCAGGAGGTACAGATTTTCCACCGATTTGTCTAGCCGCTTCCAGGATAGAAGTACCAGGCAAAACTTCGGTAGTCTGTCCGTCTATGGTTACTTTAAATTTTTTGACTTCTTCGCTCATATCTTATGCTTTTGGCTATATGCATTCAGCAATAGTCTATTTTTAATTCTTTATTTTTCTATTAAATACGTATCCGATTCCAAAATTAACTTGGTAGAATACAAAGTCCTGACTCGCTTTATCAGGTTTATTATTAAGAGTAGTTTTGATATCCGGCATATTGATATAACCAAATTTTCCTTCTACCCTTGCCATCCAATGATTCCAGAAAACCGCATTGATACTCGTTCTTGCGTCCAATCCGAATCCCGCTAAATGGTATCTGTCACTTCTTTCGTTTCCAAAAAGTTTAACATTACTTTTAGGCATCAGAGCGCCAATACCGCCTCCGTAAGCCCAAAAGATGTTAAAATCTTTTTTTGATAAGATGTTATTGTATTTTTCCAGACCTAAATTGATATAATTAAGACCATCAGTATGCTCAAACGTCAAAAATTGTTCATCCGATAAATTAACCTCACCGTTGTGAACCATTGCAGCATAAGTTGGATCTGAGATATGTCCATTGATGTCTACAGTCTGATTCTGATCCATCACATATTTCATATGGTCCTGCGCAATCACGACAGCTAGATTATCCTTAATAAAATAAGCTAATCTAAAGTTAAACTGTGGGGCTGATACCTCCGATGGATTAATATAATCCAAACTTAATTTAGATGGTCTGTCATGTGCTACAACATTATTTAATGTGAAATCATAACCATTTCCTTTGAAACGGATATCAGACTTACTGAATCCTGCTCTGTTCCAACCCCAAAAAACGAACATTGTTCCTTTGGAAAATTTGGATTGGTTATAATCAGAATGATTAACTGTGTCTTGATTTTGTCCGAATACAGTTGTTATTCCAACAAAAAATACAAAAACTAATTCAAAGAACTTCTTCATTATCTTAGTGAATTTGAAAGCTCAAATTCTATTCTTAATTGTTAGCCACTGCTGGTATTGGGTCAGCATAGTTGGCGATTCCGTAATTTTGTGTCTGACTCAGTTCTGGGTTGTTCACGTGCCATTCAAACTCATCTCTGAAGTGTCTGATAGCAGCAGCAACAGGCCAGGCAGCAGCATCTCCCAAAGGACAAATGGTGTTACCTTCGATTTTTCTCTGGATATCCCAAAGCAAATCTATGTCTTCCATTTTTCCTTCTCCTTTTTCTATTTTTTTCAAGATTTTGTACATCCAACCCGTTCCTTCACGGCAAGGTGTACATTGTCCACAACTCTCGTGGTTGTAGAATCTTGCTAAAGTCATCGTATGATTAACCACACATTGGTCTTCATCCAAAACAATAAAACCTCCTGAACCCATCATTGTTCCTGTAGCGAAACCACCGTCAGCAAGGGATTCGTAGTTCATATATCTTGGTTCACCGTTGATGGTTTTCAGTAATAAATTTGCAGGAACAATTGGAACCGAACTTCCACCAGGAATACAAGCTTTCAGCTTTTTACCATTCGGGATTCCACCACAATATTCATCAGAATAAATAAATTCCTCAACCGTAATGGTCATATCGATTTCGTAAACGCCAGGTTTGTTGATGTTACCGCAGGCAGAAATCAATTTAGTTCCTGTTGACCTTCCTACACCGATTTTAGCATATTCAGCACCACCAATTTCAATTATTGGAACAACAGCTGCGATAGATTCAACATTATTTACAACCGTTGGTCTTTCCCAAAGTCCTTTTACAGCAGGGAAAGGTGGTTTCAGTCTTGGATTTCCTCTTCTTCCCTCAAGAGATTCAAGTAGGGCAGTTTCTTCTCCACAAATGTAAGCTCCAGCGCCTCTTTGGACATAAATCTCCAAATCGTAACCAGTTCCTAAAATATTTTTTCCAAGAAATCCAGCCGCTTTAGCTTCCTCGATTGCTTCTTCCAAAATATCAGGAATCCAAGAATATTCTCCTCTTATATAAATGTATGAAACATTGGAGCCTAAAGTGTAAGACGAAATCAACATCCCTTCAATCAAAAGATGAGGAAGAAACTCCATCAGATATCTGTCTTTGAAAGTTCCGGGTTCAGATTCGTCAGCATTTACAACCAAGTGTCTTGGAACACCTTCTGGCTTTGCCAAGAAACTCCACTTCATTCCCGTTGGGAAACCAGCGCCACCTCTTCCTCTAAGTCCGGAAATTTTAACTTCTTCCAGAACTTCGTCGGTCGTCATTTTAAGTGCTTTCTCAGCTGCTTCGTAACCTCCGTGTTTACGGTAAGTTTCGAAGTAACGAATTCCCTCTATATGTGCATTTTTAAGTAAAAGTTTTTTACCCATTTCTTTAATATTAATCTAAAGCGATGGCTCCTTGTCTGCAAAGGTCAAGAATCTCGTCAACTTTTTCTATTGTTAAATTTTCGTGAAAGAATTTTCCCAACTGCATCATTGGTGCATATCCACAAGCTCCTAGGCATTCCGCCGGTTTCAGAGTAAATAATCCGTCTTCAGAAGTTCCTCCGTCTTTGATATTCAGTTTTTTACGAATATGGTCAAGAATGTTATCACTTCCGTTCAGCATACAAGGACCCGTTCGGCAAACTTCCAAAACATATTTTCCAACCGGCTTCATATTGAACATCGTATAGAAAGTTGCTACCTCATATACTTCAATCGGAGTGATACTTAATAGTTCAGCTACATAATCCATTACAGGAACTGCCAACCAACCATCGAATTCTTTTTGTGCTATATGCAAAACAGGAATTAACGCAGATTTTTGTCTGCCTTCCGGATATCTTGCGATAATTTTATGAACCTGTGCTAAGCTTTCAGGTTTAAAAGCAATTGTTTCGCTCATTTTATTAACTGTATTATTGTACAAAGTACAATGTACTAATGATTTATTTTGGTCATTGCAAATTCGTTAATACTTTTTACAATGATACTTTTTACATTTTTATGCATCTAACTCTCCCGCAATGATGTTCATACTACACATTGTTACAATCGCATCAGAAATGACTGAACCTGTTATCATCTCAGGATAAGCCTGATAATAGATGAAACAAGGTCTTCTGAAATGTAATCTATATGGACTTCTTCCGCCATCACTCACAAGATAGAAACCTAATTCTCCGTTTCCTCCTTCTACAGCGTGATAAACTTCGCCTTTAGGAACATCTGTTTCTCCCATCACTATTTTGAAATGGTAAATCAAAGCTTCCATTTTTTGATAAACGTCTGCTTTTTCTGGAAGATAAAATTCTGGAACATCTGCGTGGAAAGGACCTTCCGGCAAATTGTCATAAGCTTGGTTGATGATTTTCAAAGATTCCCAAATCTCCTGCTGACGAACCATAAAACGGTCGTAAGTATCTCCGGCAGTTCCAACAGGAATAATGAAATCAAAATCTTCATAAGAAGAATAAGGCTGCGCTACTCTTACATCATAATCAACTCCAGCAGCACGTAGGTTTGGGCCAGTGAAACCATAGCTCAAAGCTCTTTCTGCTGAGATTGCTCCTGCGCCAATCGTTCTGTCCATAAATATTCTGTTTCTCTCCAATAGATTACAAAACTCTTGGAATCTTGCAGGGAACGTTTTCAAGAAATCTTTCAACAACTCGTGGAACTTCGGTGTGAAATCTCTTTCGAAACCTCCGATTCTTCCCATATTGGTTGTCATCCTAGCGCCACAGATTTGCTCATACATATCGTAAATACGCTCCCTTTCTATGAACATATAAGTCAATCCTGTAATCGCTCCGGCATCCATTCCTGTTACACCGTTACAAATCAAATGGTCTCCGATTCTTGCCAATTCCATCAAAATAACACGCATATAATCGACGCGTTTTGGAACTTGGACACCAATTAATTTTTCCACTGTCATATGCCAGCCGATATTATTGATAGGCGCAGAACAGTAATTCATACGGTCGGTAAGCGTCGTAATCTGAGCGAAATTTCTTCTTTCAGAAATTTTCTCAAAAGCTCTGTGGATATAACCAACAGTCTGCTCAGCGTGAAGAATCCTTTCTCCGTCCATTGTAAGAACGTTCTGGAAAATCCCATGTGTTGCAGGGTGGGTAGGTCCCAAATTCAACGTGTACAATTGTCCGTCGATTTGTTCCTTGCTGTCGTATTGGTTAAGTATATTAGATAATGAGTTGTCTTTCATATTCATTATAATTGATAATTGATATTTGATAATCGATAATCATTTATCTCTCATCATTTATCATTTATATTTATCTTATCTTCCGAACATTGCATCGTTCTTGTCAGTTCTTGTCCCGTCCTCCAAACGATATTCCTTCAGCATTGGATGATATCCAAGGTCTTCCATATTAAGGATTGGTCTCAAATCCGGATGACCTTTGAATTTAATTCCATAAAAATCAAAAGTTTCTCTTTCCATCCAGTTGGCACCTGCGAATAATTCGGTTAAAGAATCTACTTCGGTGTTTTCTCTCGTCATAAAAATCTTAAGACGCAATCTGAAATTCGTCATCAAATTATGTAAGTGATAAACAACTCCGATTTCTTTTTCAGGAGTCTCAGGATAATGTATTCCGCAGATGTCAGTCAGAAATGTGAATTCCAAAGTTGAATCTTTCAGATAATGAATGACTTTCTTGATATCATCTTTCTTGATTTCAATCGTCAACATTCCATAAGGTTCTGAACTTGAAATGACAGACTCAGGAAATTCTCTCGTGATGGCTTCTAATACAAATTCGTTCGTCATTATTCCCTAGTTGTCGATGTTGTAAGAATCTAATAAATGTTGATATTCCGGCATATCTCTTCTTCTGATGCTTTCGCTTTCTGCCAAAGCCTGAACCTGCATTACGCCTTCGATAATTTGCTCTGGTCTTGGCGGACAGCCTGGAACGTAAACGTCAACAGGAATGATTTTGTCAATCCCTTGAAGAACCGAATAAGTATCGAAAATACCACCGCTGGAAGCACACGCTCCAACAGCAACAACCCATTTTGGCTCAGCCATCTGGGTGTAAACTTCTTTCAAAACAGGACCTAATTTCTTGGAAATAGTTCCGCAAACCATCAACATATCTGCCTGTCTTGGGGAGAAAGAGTTTCTTTCCATCCCAAATCTTGATGCATCGTATGTTGGATTCAATGTAGCCATAAATTCGATTCCACAACAAGAAGTAGCGAACGGTAACGGCCAAAGTGAGAACTTTCTTGCCATCCCGATAACACTGCTCAATTGCGTTGCGAAAAATCCTTCTCCTTCATATCCTGGAGGAGCTGGCGCATCTGTTTTTATTACTGGTTTTTTATCTGACATTCTTTCTTGATTTTAGATTCTAAATTTTAGATTTTAAATTAATTCAAAACTCTCATCTAAAATTTATAATTCATAATTTAAAATTATTTTACTTATCCCAATCTAATGCGCCACGTTTCCAAACATAGAAAAACGCAACAAAGAAAATGGCTACGAATGTAAGGACTGCTAAAAAGCCTTCCATTCCAAATTCTCTGAAGTTGACAGCATAAGGATAAAAAAATACGATTTCTATATCGAATAATACAAACAATACAGCAGTTAAGAAATACTTGATGGAGAAAGGCGTTCTAGCGTTTCCCTCAACAGGGATACCGCATTCCCAACTTGAATTTTTGGTAGAATTACCTTTCTTCTGCTGTGGCCCTAAGAAATGAGCACCCAACAAGGAAATGATAACAAAGCCTAATCCAACTCCTGCTTGAATGAGTATTGGAATATAATTTTCAGGTAAATTCATAAAGTCTAAATTTAACTATGCAAAAATACTAAATAAAGATTTAATATATTAAATTATCCGCCTTATGTAAAGCAGACAAAAGTCTGTTTTTGTAAATTTAGAACAGTTATAAATAAGGACTGATTAGTCTTTCTTACTTATCTTCTTGAGAACAAGATAAGCAATATAAGCGATGTACAGAAACAATACACTGGCAAACAAGATGTTGATGACAGCATCCAATCTGTCGTCTTTGACTGGCTTGTAGAAATTGTAAGCTACAAACAAAATGATGAGACCTGCGTAGATATAAAGTTGCTTTTTCAATTGAATTGAATTTTAAAGGTCAGAAATCTTAATTGAAATATAATTTAGTTAAACAATTGTTTAACTGAATTAATCATTGATGTTCAAAGAGTAGGTTCTTCTGCTTTTATGATGCACTGGGTGATAATCCTGCCAAAGAACTTGTACGTTTTTGTTTTCCTCTAACTCTGGATTGGTTTCAAGAAATTTAATGCCTTTACTTTTAAGATTCATCTGGATGGATTTGAAAATCATAGAAGTAACGCCACGTCTCTGATATTCGGGATGGATTCCTATTAAATAAAAATTCGCTCTGTCGTTTTTCTTTCCGGCTTGTAAAAAATGCCACCAAGCAAAAGGGAAAAGTTTGCCGTTGGCTTTCTGCAAAGCTTTGGAATAAGAAGGCATTGTAATCGCAAAAGCCACCAATTGGTCGTTCTCATCAGCCACACAAGTGATGTAATCTTTGTCTATGAAACTGAAGTATTTCTCTTTGTAAGATTTGATTTGCTCGTCCGAAATTGGCGTGTAAGTCGAAAGCGATTTGTAAGTCTCGTCCAATAATTTGAACATCGGCTCAACATAAGGAAGAATCTCTTTTTTGTTATTAAACTTTAAAGTTCTCAATTTATATTTCTGAGCAATCAAAGAACTGAATTTTTCTATTTTTTCGGGCAAAACATCAGGGAATTGCAATTCAAATTCTACCCATTCTTTTTCTTTGACCAAGCCTAGTTTTTCCAGATGTTTCGGATAATATTCGAAGTTGTAAATTCCAATCATCGTTGCTAATTTATCAAACCCGAAAATCAGCATTCCGGCTTTATCCAAATTCGTGAATCCCATTGGACCTTCGATTTTATCAATTTGATTTTCTTTGGCGTATTTAATCGCTTCGTCAATCAAAGCTTTAGAAACTTCCTCGTCATCAATAAAATCAATCCATCCGAATCTCACTTTTTTAATGCCTAATTCCTGAGCTTCCTTATTATTAATCATTACAGCAATTCTGCCAACGATTTTGTCATTTTTATAAGCTAAAAATTGTTTCGCCTGAGAATATAGCAACGCGGGATTTTCATCCTTATTCCAAATGTCTTTTTCATCGTTGATTAAAGGCGGAACAAAATTCGGGTTGTTCTTGTACAATTCCATAGGGAATTTTATGAATTTTATCAAATCACTTTCCGTAACCACTTGCTTTATAATGATGTTTTCCATATTCTTGCTTATCAATAAGACAAAGATAGTTTTTAAGGCAAAATGTGCAATGCTTTGGCATAATTTTTACTCAAAAATCATAGATTTATTTTAATGTAAATTTTATAGAAAATGACTGGTTATTATTTAATTATTGGGATTTCTATGTTGTTTAGCTGGATTGTTTCCTCTAGACTAAAATCGAAATTCGAATATTACTCCAAAGTCCATCTGCGAAATGGAATGTCTGGAAAAGAAGTTGCGGAAAAAATGTTGAGAGATAATGGAATTACCGACGTTCAGGTAGTTTCTGTTCCAGGACATTTGTCCGACCATTATAATCCTGAAAATAAAACAGTGAATCTTTCCGAAGCTGTCTACATGCAGAGGAATGCAGCGGCGGCGGCAGTTGCGGCTCACGAATGCGGACACGCTGTGCAACATGCGGTCGGTTATTCTATGTTGCAATTGAGGTCGAAAATGGTTCCGATTGTTAATATCAGTTCCAATCTTTTACAATTTGTTTTGTTCGCAGGTATTGCCATAATGGCAGCGACAAGAAGTATTGATAATCCGAATGGAAACACTACAGTTTTAGCAATTGGTGTAATACTTTTCGCAGTGACAACCTTGTTTGCATTTGTAACGTTGCCGGTGGAATATGATGCGAGTAACCGTGCTTTGCAATGGTTGAAATCTACTGGAACTGTAACTTCGGAAGAATACGAAGGAGCAGAAGATTCACTTAAATGGGCGGCGAGAACTTACGTTGTTGCGGCGTTGGGTTCATTAGCGCAGCTGATTTATTTTGCATCTATGCTTATGGGAAATAGAAGGGATTAAAAAGTTATGAAATATTAAATTCCAAAAGCATCTCAGACAATTCGTTTGAGATGTTTTCTTTTTTAGCGGTTTTGATGTTGGCTTTTATTATGCACATTTCCTGTGCATCGAAATCAAGAATTTTTGCATCATATTTATTTAGGAGCGTGAAAATCTGATTTTGATGAGAAAACTTGAACTTGATTTCAATTTCGGATTCTAATTCTTTGGTGATGATTTCGGCTTCATCTAAAGTTGATCTCGCAGATTCTTTATAAGTTTTTACCAGTCCGCCAACGCCTAGTTTTGTTCCTCCATAATATCTGATTATAACAACCAAAACATTTGTTATTTGATGAGCAAGAAGCTGATTGTAAATAGGTAAACCAGCACTTCCGGAAGGTTCTCCATCATCATTGGCTCGGTAATTTTCTCCATTGATTCCAAGTCTGTAAGCATAACAATGATGCGTTGCTTTTGGGTGAATTTCGTAAAGATGATTTAATCTCTCCCTAATTTCTGCTTCAGAATTGACGGGATAGGCGAATCCAATGAACTTACTTCCTTTTTCTTTCAATAAAGTATCTTCGATTGGTCTTTTTATGGTTTGGAATTCAAACATTCGTCAAAAATAAAAATTCCTTATTTAAATTTCAAATTCTTACTATTCATTATTGATATAAAATATAAGAATAATGCGTGTTTATTAGCGTTTAGTAAATAAGATTAAATTTAAAATAGAATCATCTGAAATAAATCTTAAAGAAATAAAATTCTAGGAATTAATTTTTGTGTAATTTTGCATTTAAAATTTTTTAATATCAATGCCTAATACATTAATCATTGGCTCTGGAAGTTATGTTCCGGAAAACATAATAGACGGTTCTCATTTCAAGGATGCCATATTCTACGATGATAATAATCAATTGATTGAAAAACCAACTGAAGAAATCATCGGAAAATTTGTTGAGATTACAGAGATAGAAAGAAGGAGATATGCCAATCCGGAAGATTTTAATTCAGATTTGGCTCACAGAGCTTCCCTGGAGGCTATTGAAGATGCGGGTATTGATAAAGAAGAGATTGATTATATCATTTTCGCAACCAATTTTGGTGAAGTTGATGTCAATGGAATTCCGAATTTTATGCCGTCTCTTTCTGCAAGACTAAAAGGAAAATTGGGAATCAAAAGAAGAGATTGTGTCAATTACGATATGATCTTTGGATGTCCGGGCTGGGTTGAATCTCTGATTTTGGCTGATACAATGATAAAAGCCGGAAAAGCAAAAACAGCTTTGGTAGTTGGTGGAGAAACTCTAAGCAGAGTTACAGACCCTTACGACAGGAATAAAATGATTTTTGCTGATGGCGCCGGAGCAGTTGTTGTAACGGCGACTGAAGATACTACAGTCGGAGTTTTAGCGGATAACACACTTTGCGATAATGGCGAGGAATTATGTTATTTGGAAAATGGTCCTTCGCTGAATCTTGAGCACGACCAAACTCAGTTATTCATCAGAATGAGAGGTCGTAAAATCTACGAATATGCCCTTAAGAATGTTCCTGATGCTATAAAAGCAACAATTGATAAGGCAGGTCTTGATATTTCTGATATTAGCAAAATTCTTATTCATCAGGCAAATGCGAAGATGGATTATGCAATGATTGGGCGATTGTTCAAGTTGTACGGACAAAAAGATTATGACCATGCGATTTCTCCAATGACGATTCAGGAATTTGGGAATTCTTCGGTTGCGACAGTTCCTACTTTATTTAATCTGATCAGAAAAGGAAAAATGGAAGGTCAGCAATTCACGCCGGGTTCTCATATCTTGTTTACATCGGTAGGAGCTGGAATGAATATCAATTGTGTGGTTTATAAGTTTCCGGTGGGAAAAATATAAATCATTTAAAGTAAAAATAAATTTTAAACGTCATCATACAAAAGGAATAAATTTTTATTCCTTTTGTTTTTTTATCACAATATGCAAAAGACAATTTTATTTCTTCTGGGAGTTTTTTTACTGCTGGAAACTTACGTTTATCAAGCTTTTAAAACAGTTTATACCAATCAGAACGGAAGGTTTATCTACTGGATTCCAACGATTTTGATTTATGCCTTTCTGATTTATTCGGTAATCACTTTCAATAGAGCTTCTCACAAATATCTTAATTTCCAGATTGTGTTTTCTGTGATTTTGATTTTTGTTCTGCCGAAACTTTTAGTTGCTATTTTCCTTTTGATTGAAGATTTAATCAGACTTCTGAATTTCGGTTACAATTATGTGGCGACAGAAAATCATAATTATCCTTCGAGAAGGAAATTTATAAGCTTGGTTGGACTTGGTTCCGGAGCTATTTTGGCAGGAATTGTTCTGGACGGAATTATCTTCGGGAAATACCGTCATAGAGCGAGAGTTGTCAGGTTAAAATTGAAAAACCTGCCGGAAAGTTTCAAAGGTTATAAAATTGTTCAGATTTCTGATGTTCATAGCGGAAGTTTCCAAAATCCGAAACATCTGCAGCACGCTATCGATTTGATTAATGAGCAAAATGCAGATTTGGTTTTATTTACCGGAGATATGGTGAATAATTATGCAGATGAGTTTGTTCCTTTCATCGATTTGTTCTCTCAGATTAAAGGAAAAGACGGAAAATTTGCGGTTTTAGGGAACCACGATTATGGTGAATATGGCGTCTGGAAAAACATTGATGAACAAAAGAATAACATTCCGAAGCTCATCGAAAACGAGAAAAAAGCAGGCTTCGAAATGCTCAGAAATGAAAATAGAGTTATTGAGAGAAATGGCGAGAAATTATACATTCTTGGTGTAGAAAACTGGGGGATTCCACCGTTTCCACAATTTGGGGATTTGGATAAAGCAACTCAAAATGTACCACCTGAAGCGTGTAAAATCCTGATGTCTCACGACCCGTCACATTTTGATGCTGTCGTGAAAAATCATCCAAAAGATGTGCAATTGACGCTTTCTGGTCACACCCATGGAATGCAGTTCGGAATCGACTTGAAAAACTTCAAATGGTCGCCTGTGAAATACAAATATCCTAAATGGGCAGACTTATACCAAAGCGGAGATAATTATCTTTATGTCAACCGCGGATTTGGTGTGATTGGATATCCTGGTAGGGTAGGCGTGTTGCCGGAAATCACAGTTTTTGAATTGAGTTGAATAAAAAAGGAGTGAAATTAATCTCACTCCTTTTTTATGTTATGATATTCTATTTCTTAACTCTTACAGCATCAGGAACCATGATCTCATAATTCCCACCATAAGAAATGATTTCTCTAACAATGCTACTGCTGATGTAAGATTTCCCAGACGACGTCAAAAGGAAAATGGTTTCAACTGTATTATCTCTGGTCAAAGCTCTGTTGGTTTGTGCAATTGATTTTTCAAATTCGAAATCGGCTGGGTTTCTAAGTCCTCTCAAAATGAAATTCACATCTTTACTTTTACAGTAATCAATTGTTAGACCTTCGAAATCATCAACTTCAACGTTTGGGAATTTTTCAAAAGTTTTTCTGATGAATTCTTTCCGTTGTTCCAGAGAGAACATATATTTTTTCTGAGAATTCTTTCCGATGGCGATGATGATTTTGTCAAACAACGGAACTGCACGTTCTACAATATCATAATGTCCAAGTGTAATCGGGTCAAATGACCCGGGAAAAACAGCAATTTTCATAGAAATTTTAAATTTTAGATTCTGAAATTTTAGATTCTGAAATTTTAGATTTCTCAAATAATTTAAAATCTAAAATTTATAATTTATAATTATTTGTTAAGTGCTTTTTCTACTTCGTTTCCGCAAAGGTCTTTGATAGAGATTCCGTAGATTTTTGTTTGTTGGGGGAGGATACTTGCCGGCGAAAATCCAGGATTGGTATTCATTTCCAGCAAGTGCGGAATTCCGTCAACAATAATGAATTCCGAACGGGAAAATCCACTCATTCCAAGCGATTTGTAAGCTTTGATGGAAATTTCTTCTACTTTTTTAGTCGTTTCCTCATCAATTCTTGCAGGCGTGATTTCCTGAGATGCGCCTTCGTATTTGGCTTCATAATCAAAGAATTCTTTATCAGGAACAATTTCCGTAATTCCCAAAACAATCACTTCGCCTTTGTAATCTAAAACTCCGACAGAAACTTCCATTCCGTTCAAAGCACTTTCGATAAGGATTTCGTCATCTTCTTTGTAAGCAAATTCAATCGCATTTTTAAGTTCGCTTTTGTCTTTAACTTTAGAAATTCCAAGAGAAGAACCGCTTTGATTTGGCTTAACGAAAAGAGGAAGTCCTAATTTTTCTACAATTTCGTTATCGGAAATTTCCTCGCCATTTCTTAAATAAATACTTTTTGCAGAAGGAATTCCGTATTTTGACAAAACCGCTAAAGTATCTTTTTTATTGAAGGTCAAGGCACTTTGATAGAAATCACAACCTGTATATTTTTGTCCAATGGCGTCCCAATAAGCTTGCATAATTCCATTTTCGCCCGGCGTGCCGTGGATGATATTGAAACAAACATCAAAGTTAAGGATGTCTCCATCGCCGAGGTTGACAGAGAAATCTGCTTTATTGATGAATCTTTTCTTCTGTTTTTCGTCTAAGAAATACCATTCATCTTTTAAAATAATGACTTTGTAAACATCATAAACTTCACGGTCAAGTGAATCGAAAATCAGTTGCCCACTTTTCAAAGAAACTTTGTATTCATCAGAATAACCGCCCATTACAACGGCTATATTTTTTTTGCTCATTTCAGAATTTTATTGAAAACAAATGTAAAGATTTTATGAAAAAATATAGATTAAATCTTACAATATTTTTTAACTCAATTAATATAGAAATAATTGCAGGTAAGGCCAATAAACCAAAGCACCAACACAAATCGCAGAAATTGTCGCCAACATTACAGCCCCACCAGCCAAATCCTTAATAATCCCAATTCTAGAATCAAACTCCGGCTGAATGTAATCGCAGATTTTCTCAACACAAGTATTCAAAGCTTCAGTCACCAAAACAAAAAAGCAACAAAGAAGAATCAAAGCTGTTTCGATATTTGAAAGTCCAAGAAAAACAATCAGAAAAAGATTAATGATCAATCCTAAAATGTGGAATTGGAAATTTCTTTCGTTTCTCAAAATCCAAATAATTCCTCGCAAAGTGAACTGAACACTTTTATGAAATGGCGGTTTTTTCATTATTAATTTAAATTCTATTTAAACAATCTCTTTTAAGTCTTTGCTGAGTTTGAAGTTTATACTGAGCCCGTCGAAGTGCCTTTGCGAACTTTAAAAATGTTTTCAATAAGTTTAGAAAAATCTTCGCGGACTTTGCGTTTAAAAAATCAGCAATAATCAAATTTTCACAAAGTTATTCAAACTTATTTTACTCCAATTCAAAAATTGTTAATAACTAAATAAAATCAACTTTTACAATCGAACCGAAATCATTATATTTGTGGAATTGAAATAAATACAGTTTATGAGATTTATTGTTGCCAGTGGCGATTTGCAAAAAGCTTTACAGACGGTGAGTGGCGTGATTTCCGGTTCACAATCCAGACCAATTTTGGAGAATTTTCTTTTCGAGTTAGACCAGAACTTGTTGACAGTTACGGCTTCTGACGGAGAAACGACTTTGATTACTTCTCTTGAAGTGAAGTCGGATGACAAAGGAAAATTAGCAGTTCCAGGGAAGATTTTTCAGGATTTCCTGAAAACTTATGGCGAGCAGCCTTTGACTCTTGCGGTTAAAGATTCCGAAGACGGAAACGGAAGCGTTTTGGAAATCCTGGATGAGAAAGACAACTTTGCAGTAGCATTGGACAATGCAGACGATTATCCGGAATTACCGGAATTTGATGCATCTCAGAAAGTAACTATCGGAGGAGGCGTATTAGCAGAAGCGTTGGCGAACACTTTGTTTGCTACAAGTAACGATTCTCTACGTCCTGTGATGACTGGTGTTTTGTTTCAATTCAAAGAAGATGAGACCAACTTTGTTTCCACAGATTCTCACAGATTGGTGGTTTACAAAAGAACAGATATCGTACATCCGGAGACTTTGGAATTCATTATGCCAAAGAAACCTTTATCGATTTTCAAAAATATCCTGAACAATTCCAACGAAGATGTTGTGATTGAGTTTAGTGATAATATGGCAAAATTCACTTTTGGAAATAACATCTGGATTTGTCGTTTGATTGATGGAAAATATCCAAATTACAATGCGGTAATTCCTAAGGAAAATCCAAACGTTTTGACCATCAACAGAAGTTTGCTTTTGGGTTCTATCAGAAGAGCATCTATTATGTCAAACAAATCTACGAATCAGGTAAGATTCAAATTGTCTGGCAACGTTCTTCATCTTCACGCAGAAGATACAGAGTACGCCAACAAAGCAGATATGCAGATTCCTTGTGACTATAACGGTGATGATATCAATATCGGTTTCAGTTCAAAATTCCTGACAGAGATGTTATCCGTTTTGGCTTCTGACGATATCACGATGAAAATGTCTCAACCAAACAGACCGGGAATTGTAGAACCAGTTGACGGATTGGAGGACAACGAAAGTATCCTGATGTTGTCAATGCCTGTGATAGGTTTATAATTTTAAAATTAATCATATTTAAAATTTGAGATTTGAAATTCAAGTCTCAAATTTTAGTTTAAGAATCATAATTTTTTGGGCAGCTTTTTCCGCCTTCCGTTCCCAATCTTTTTTTGCCAAAGCTTTTCCAGCAACAAAAAAAAGGATTTCCACTCAAGTCGGGCTGCAGCTTCGCAAATAAGGAAGATTTGTAAATAAAAATAACATTTGTCATTCAGTAGGAAACCTAACGAAGTGGTTCGACGAAGTCAATCTAAATATTTAGACTTCTATTAATGATAAAATAACATTAAAAATCCTGAATCTCGGTTCTTGAATCTTGATTCTAAAAAAAATAAAGAATGAAAATTTCTAATAATTGGCTTAAAGATTATATCAAAACAGACCTTAACTCTGAGAAAATCAGCGCATATTTGACCGATATCGGTTTGGAAGTAGAAGGTGTTGATAAATTCGAGAGCGTAAAAGGAAGTCTGGAAGGAATTGTCGTAGGTAAAGTTTTGACTTGCGAAAAACATCCTAATGCTGATAAATTGAACAAAACAACAGTGGATGTTGGCAACGGAAAAATTCTGGAAATCGTTTGTGGTGCTCCAAATGTAGCTGTTGGACAAACTGTTCCAGTAGCTGTTGTAGGAACAAAAATCTATGCAAAAAACGGTAGTTCTTTCGAAATCAAGAAAGCTAAAATTCGAGGCGAAGTTTCCGAAGGAATGATTTGCGCTGAAGATGAATTGGGTTTGAGTGATGACCACGGCGGAATTATGGTTTTGGATGATGCGAAATTTGAAGTTGGGAAACCATTTGCAGATTATTTTGAATTAACAAACGACGAGGTTTACGAAATCGGCTTGACGCCGAACAGAACTGATGCAATGTCACATTACGGTGTTGCAAGAGATTTGCAGGCTTTTGTTTCTTCGAATAATTTGAAGTCAGAATTTACCAAATTAGAATCAAAAGTTTTAAATATCGAAGGCTCTCACGATTTCAAATTAGAAGTTGAAGATTCTGAATTGACACCAAGATATTTAGGTGCAGTTATCGAAAATGTTGAGGTTAAAGCTTCTCCGGATTGGTTGAAAAACAGATTGAAAGCAATCGGACTTTCGCCAATTAATAATGTTGTAGATATTACCAATTATATTCTTCACGGACTTGGGCAACCGCTTCACGCTTTTGATGCAGATAAAATCACTGGAAAAACTGTGAAAGTTGGAACTGTAAAAGCTGGAACCAAATTCACAACTTTGGATAATGTTGAAAGAACTTTGAATGGTTCGGAAATTATTATCAAAGACGGAAAAGATAAACCAATGTGTATCGCCGGAGTTTTCGGTGGAAGCGAAAGTGGCGTTTCATCTGAAACGAAAACTATTTTCTTAGAAAGTGCTTATTTCAATCCGGTGGCGATTAGAAAAGCTTCTAAATTACACGGACTAAATACCGACGCATCTTTCCGTTTCGAAAGAGGTGTTGACCCAAATAATGCTAGAACAGCTTTGACTCATGCAATCAATTTGATTCAGGAATTAGCTGGCGGAAAATTAGTAGGAGAAATTTTGGAACATTATCCTGAAAAAATCAAAGACCATTATGTGGTTTTCAGATATTCTCAATTAGACCAAATTTTAGGAACTAAAATCCATAGAGAAAAAGTAAAAGAAATTTTAAAATCCCTTGATATTCAAATTCTTAATGAAATTCAAAATGGTCTTGAATTATCTGTTCCTGTTTACAGAGCAGATGTGACAAGAGAAATTGATGTCATTGAAGAAGTGCTGAGAATTTATGGATATAACAAAATTGATGCTCCGAAAAAAATATCTTTCACACCAGTAAAATTGAGTTTCGATGACCAAGACGCTCTGGAAAATTCTTGGGCAAGAACATTGCAATCCAATGGTTTTCACGAGGTGATGAACAATTCGCTTCGTTCCGTAAAAGATGAAACAGACGCTGTTAAGTTACTAAATCCTTTAAGCAATGATTTAGCATTTATGAGAAAGTCTTTGTTAGAAGGGCTTTTGGAAAACGCAATTTACAATATCAACAGAAAATCATCTGATATTAAGTTTTTCGAATTAGGGAAAATTTATCATAAGAAAGAAAAATACGAAGAGAGAAAGCAATTAGCGATTCTGACTTCTGGAAGAGAAGTAGCAGAAAACTGGCTTCAGCCAAAAAGCGCGACAGATTTCTACTATTTGAAAGCTTATGTAAAAGTTCTTCTAGAAAAACTCAACCTTGAACTTCACGAATCTGCATTGGATGACGAGCGTTTTTCTGATGCTTTGGAAATCAAATCCGGTGATAAAACTGTGGCAAGATTAGGGAAAGTTGCACCACAGTTATTGAAAGATTTCGATATTAGCCAAGAAGTTTTCTATGCGGAAATAGAGTTGGAAAATTGCCAAGCTTTGAGAACAAAAGAAAATCTGAAATTCATCGATATTCCGAAGTTCAACAAAATCAGAAGAGATTTGGCTTTGTTGGTTGATAAAACTATTACTTACGCAGAATTGTATGAGTTGGCAAAATCTAACAAATCTCCTTTCTTGAAGAATATTAATCTCTTTGATGTTTACGAAGGAAAAAATCTTCCGGAGGGTAAAAAATCTTATGCTTTGAGTTTTGAACTTCTGAATGAAGAAAAAACGCTGGAAGACAAAGACATCACAGAAGTAATGAATTCTCTCATCAAATCTTTTGAAAAAGAATTCAAAGCTGAATTGAGATAATCAATTCAAAATTATATAAATCAAAATCGGGAAATTCTCCCGATTTTTTTATTTTTATAGGAAAATTTAAAAACTGTGAAAAAAATCTTTATTTCATTTGTGCTTATTGCAAATTTTTTATTCTCTCAAACGTATAATTGGCAAGCTCTAAATTATCCGCCATCTACTACAGGTCGATATGATGATGTCTTTTTTCTGAACGAAAATCTCGGCTGGGCTGCAAGAGGAGGTAATGGAGCGGTTTTTAAAACAACCAATGGCGGAGCAACTTGGACTGAGCAGGTTGTAAGTTCGCAAACAGGACAATATTTCAGAAATATAGAATTCCTCAATGAGAATATCGGTTTTCTCGGAACTCTCAATAATAACTTTTATAAGACAATTAACGGTGGGGCAACTTGGGCAAAAGTTAATAATATTTCCCCTTATCCAGCTGCTATTTGTGGACTAGATACGGTTGGAGCTTCTACAGTTTATGGTTGTGGTGCTTGGTTTTCTCCAGCTTACGTTATCAAATCAACAGATTCAGGCAACACTTGGAAATATATTAATATGTCTGCTTATGCAACCGCGCTTGTAGAGATTTTATTCATTGATGAAAATACAGGCTTTGCTTCCGGAAGCGATGAACAAGGCGCAGTCATTTTGAAAACAACAAATGGTGGCGATACTTGGACAAAAATATACAGTGCTGGCGAATATGGCGATTATGTCTGGAAACTGCAGATTTTTCCTGATAACAAAACAATATTTGGTTCAATAGAATCTGAAACTCAAGGAAAATTATTGAAAACTTTTGATGGCGGATTAACTTGGCAGACCAAAAATTTCCCAGACCCTTACGTTCAAGCTGTTGGTTTTGTTTCCGAGACTCACGGATGGATGGGCGGTCATAATTCTGGGTTTATGGAAACCTTCGATGGCGGAAATACTTGGATTAATAACAGTCTTGGAGGTTCTCTTAATCGAATTTTTTTCGTTAATGGAACGACTGCTTTTGCATCTGGAAATCAGATTTATAAAATGACAACAACGGGTTTGTCAACAAATGAATCAGGCAATGAAAAAGTTGAGAACCTAAAAATTAAAATAGTACCAAATCCTATAACAGACAAACTAAATCTGAACATTCATTATATCCATTCCGACCATATTATTGTAGGATTGTATGATTTGACGGGAAAATTTTTAGGAAATATTCTTAAAGATGATGTTGGTCAAAAAGGATTGAAAAAGTACTCATTAGACTTCAAATATCCCGCTGGCGAATATCTTTTGGCGGTGCAATCCAATTTGGGACGGCAGTCTATAAAAATTATTAAAAAATAGATTTTATTTTAGGAGCTATTTCCCGCTATCCACTATATCTTTTTCTTTTTTTGCTAAAAAAGAAAAAGGATGCCGTTTCTATCGGGGCTATGTGTTTTGTCTTCAATAGAAATTTTGAGATCTATTATAGAAACTAACAATCAAAAATCATCCCTAATTCAAAATCATTCCAAACATAGTTTTCGTAACTTTGCACCAATGATTTCATTAGTTGACAAATACAATATTCCAGGTCCGAGATACACGTCTTATCCCACAGTTCCGTATTGGAACGAAGCAGATTTTACGCGCGAACTTTGGAAAAAATCCGTTATAAGATCCTTCTCAGAAAGCAATGCCGAAGAAGGGATCTCCATCTATATTCACTTACCATTTTGCGAAGCACTTTGTACATTTTGTGCCTGCCACAAACGGATTACGAAACAGCATTCTGTAGAAGTTCCATATTTGGAAAGCGTTTTGAAAGAATGGAAATTATATTTGGAATTATTCAACGAAAAACCAAAACTTAAGGAACTTCACCTTGGTGGAGGAACGCCAACTTTCTTTTCTCCGGAAAACTTGAAAACAATGTTAACGGGCATTTTCGAAACCGTGGAAATAGCGGAAGAACCAGAGTTTAGTTTTGAAGGCCATCCGAATAATACAACGAGAGAACATCTTCAGACTTTGTTTGATTTAGGTTTTACAAGAGTGAGTTTCGGCGTTCAGGATTATGATTTGAAAGTTCAGAAAGCCATCAACCGAATTCAGCCTTTTGAAAATGTGAAAAATGTGACGGAATGGGCGCGGGAAATTGGATATAAAGGAATCAGCCATGATTTGATTTTCGGTTTGCCACACCAGACTTGGGAAGCAGTAGAATACACCATCAGAAAAACAATGGAACTGAAACCAGATCGTTTGGCATTTTATTCCTACGCACACGTTCCGTGGGTAAAAGGCGTTGGACAAAGAGGTTTTGATGAAAATGACTTACCCAACGGCGATGAAAAAAGACGACTTTATGAAGATGGAAAAAAATTATTAGAAGAACTCGGTTACATCGAGATTGGAATGGACCATTTTTCTTTGGAGCATGATGATCTTTATCAATCTTTGACTCAAAAAAAATTGCATCGTAATTTTATGGGTTATACTTCTAGCAAAACCCAATTAATGGTTGGTTTGGGAATGTCTGCAATTTCCGATTCCTGGTACGCTTTTGCGCAGAATGCAAAAACGGTGGAAGAATATCAGAAAATCGTGGAAGAAGGCGAGATTCCTGTTTTCCGTGGTCATATTTTAGACGAAGAAGATCTGACTATCAGAAAACATATCCTGAATCTGATGTGTCAATTGGAGACAAGCTGGGATTTACAAAACACGTTTCCAGAAATTGAAAATGCGATTGAGAAATTGAGAGAAATGGAATCAGACGGTTTGGTTGAAATTTTAGATAATCAAATTAAAATCACTGAAAAAGGAAGAGCTTTCACACGAAATGTTGCAATGGTTTTCGACCTCAGAATGATGAGAAACAAACCGGAAACCCGGATTTTCTCGATGACGATATAGTTATTTTAGACTTTTAGATAATAGAGCAAAGATAAAAGACTTTCGATTCTTCGCTTACAATTTATAATGACATAATGTTTGTCATTCTTAGGAATCTAAATTGTTGAGATTCTTTCAGAAACGTAAGTTCGGCGAAGCCAATAACAAATTTTGTTCTTAGTAATTCTTCAATTATGACTTTAATCAAACATAAAAATATAATCCTAATAGGTCAAAAAGAATTTTTGGCTGATGCAATTTTTCCTGACTCGAATGAGAGATTCCCATTAATTATTTTTGTTCACGGTTATAAAGGTTATAAAAATTGGGGTGCTTGGGAACTGATGGGAGAGGAGTTTGCGAATGCAGGTTTTTATTTTGTTAAATTCAATTTTTCTCATAACGGAACTACGATTGAAAACCCAAATGATTTTGGAGATCTGGAAGCTTTTGGAGAAAATAATTATTCCAAAGAATTACAAGATTTGGAAGTTGTAATTAATCATTTTAAAAGTCAGAAAGAAGTTGATACTGATGAAATTATTCTACTAGGACACAGCAGAGGCGGAGGGATTTCGGTAATCAAAGCTTCCGAGAATAGTTCGGTTTCAAAACTTATTACGTTAGCCAGCGTTTCTACGCTTGATAGATTTCCTAAAGATGAAGCTTTTGAAAATTGGAAAAAAGAAGGTGTTTATTTTGTAGAAAATGCCAGAACCAAGCAAAAGATGCCTCATTATTTTCAATTCTATCAAGATTATAAAATTAATAAAGAAAGATTTGATGTAGAAATAGCTTGTAACAATCTGACAATTCCAAGCTTATTCATTCACGGTTCTGCTGACGAATCTGTTCCTTTGAACCATTCTGAAAATCTTCATCGTTGGACAAAAGATTCTCAATTAAAGATTATTGAAAATGCGAATCATACTTTTGGAGCGAAAGAGCCTTGGGAAAACGATTATCTTCCGAAAGAATTAGATGAAGCTGTTGAAATTTGCATTGATTTTCTGAAAGACAGTTAAAATTACTTTTTCTTTTTCAGAAGGTTAGAATTTTCTATCCAACGTTTGTTCGTATTGATGTCTTTCAAATACCAAATGTTATTGGCGTTCATCAAATATAAATTATGGGAGATAGGAATGGATATTTTTTTTCCTTCCAAAAGGTCAGCTCTTACAGAGACCGCATTCTTTTTACGGATATAATCGCCAGAGAAAATATTAGAATAAGTTTTATCCGTGGATTTGTCATCTATTACTTCAATCAATGTCAGACTATTGTCATTCTTGAATTCTAAAATATGACGTTCGGAATGATCGTCAAAGTCCTCTATCAGGACGAATTTTTTGTCCTTGATGTCAAAGTCAGAAGCGTCTTTCGTCTTTTTGCTTCTGTTTTCCAATTTTTCCAGAATTTTATCCAACGAAGAATAGTTTTGAGAATAGAAGAAGACTGATGATATAAGACCAAATAAAAGGATTGCTTTTTTCATTTATATTATGTGTTTGATGCAAAAATAAGCTTTTGTGCAACTACTGAGCAAATCTTTAACTAAAATTATAAAAACAGATTTTTAATTATCTTTGCATTATGATAAGAATTACCAAGATCTTCACTTTTGAAACCGCGCATGTGCTTTATAATTATGATGGCAAATGCAAAAATATGCACGGTCATTCCTATAAACTATTCGTAACTGTAAAAGGAAATCCTATCAACGATCTGGATGATCATAAAAACGGGATGGTTGTAGATTTTGGTGATATAAAGAAAATCGTGAATCAAGAGATCATAGATGTTTGGGATCATGCGGTTCTGGTAAACGGAGATTCGCCACATAAAACTCTTGGTGAAGGTCTCCAGAACCAAGGACACAAAGTGATTTTTTGTAAGTACCAGCCGACCTGCGAAAATATGCTTTACGACATTGCAACTAAAATAAAGTCAAAGCTTCCCGGCAATGTTCAGTTGGCTTATCTCAAGCTTCACGAGACCGAGAATTCTTATGGAGAATGGCTGGCTGAGGAAAACTGATATTTCTAAATTAATAAAATTTCAACTGTTTTTTTATATATAATTTGGAGGTTTATAAAATTTTAATATTTTTGCACCCTCAAATTTAATAAATTATGAAAAAACTATTACTAGTTGGTGCATTGGCACTTTTCGGAGCTGTAAATGCTCAAAAAAACACAATTTTGGTGGGAGGAAATATTTCTTACAACACTTCTAAAACTACGAACAATACTGCAATGTTTAAATCAGAAGGAAAGGCTGATGAGTTTTCCTTCAATCCTCAAATAGGTTATCAGGTTACGGACAGATTTACGGTAGGGGTTAAATTAGGCGTTAGCTCATCAAAACAAACTGGTGAATCTACTTTTTCTGGTTTTCCAGGAGTTCCTGCAAGCACGTACAATGTGGAGATCAAGGATAATTATTTCCAGTATGGTGTTTTCGGAAGGTATACAGTCCCATTGAATGAAACTTTTGCAGTGTTTGGAGAACTTGATGTATTTGCATCTAATGGAAAAAGCAAGGAACCGGATACTACTTCGGGTTCAACCATCAATTATATTGAGACTAAAACAACAGGATTTGGTTTAGCTTTTACACCAAATTTGTTCATCAATTTCAAAAATTCTTTCGGTCTTAACTTTAATATTGGTGGAATAGGATATACCCATGAGAAAGTAAAAGATTCTGAAATTAAAACCAACCAGTTTGGTTTTGGTTTTGGTAAAGGAATCACTGTTGGTATTTCTAAAAACTTTGGAACAAAGTAATTTCAAATTATTATAAACCCAAAAAACCTTCCAACTCGGGAGGTTTTTTTAGTTAGGATAAACAATATATTTCTGTCTTATTTTTTCAAAATTATCAAGGTCTTTTTTCCAGCTTTCCTTGATTTCTTTTTCAGATTTTCCTGCGATGATCTGTTTTCTAAGTTCATCGCTTCCTGCCAATTTATCAAAGAATAGATTTTTCAAAAAGAAATCCTGTTCTGGATTTTTATAATTTTTGTAGGATTTCAAAAGCCATTCTAAATTTATTTGTCTCAAATCGTGAGAATATTGACTGAGATTTTCTCCGTAACATAGTTTTCCATTCTGGAAAGGGTCTTTTGCGCCCTCTGTTGGTTTTGGTGTGAATTGATAAGAGAAATCTTTTGTCCAGGGCGAACCGTAGACCTGAAATGGCAAATCAGTTCCTCTTCCTACGGAAACCTGAGTTCCTTCAAAAAAACAAAGACTTGGATAGAGATTGATGGATTTGTCATTCGGAAGGTTTGGCGACGGTTTATCGGAAACACCATATCTTTTTTGCTTATGATAATTCAACATTGGAATCAAGGTGTATTTTGCATGGATTCCATTTTTTAGCCACTTTTCATCGTTGACCATTTTACCGTATTCTCCGATTGTTAAGCCATAAACGACTGGAACATTGTGCAAGCCGATAAAACTTTTCCATTGATTTTTCATTATTGGTCCGTCTATGTAACCATCATGTGGATTTGGTCGGTCAAGAACGATGACTTCAACATTGTTTTCAGCAGCAGCTTCCATAATGTAAGATAATGTCGAAATGTAAGTGTAAAATCTAACGCCAACATCCTGGATGTCAAATAAAATAACATCAGCACCTTTTAGATATTCGGCTTTTGGTTTCTTATTGTCGCCATAAAGAGAAACAATTGGTAATCCGGTTTTGCTGTCAGTTCCATTTTTAACGTGTTCGCCAGCATCAGCCATACCTCGGAAGCCGTGTTCAGGCGCAAAAATAGATTTGATTTTTATATTATTTTCGACCAAGAAATCAACTAAATGCTTTTTATTTTTCAGAAGACTGGTTTGGTTAGCCGCAACTATTACATTTTTGTTTTTCAATAAAGAAAGATACAATTCCGGTCTGTCAGCAGCAGTCGCAAAACAGTCTCTGGATTGGTCCTGGGACTTAAAAAAAGTTAATGAACCAAAATAAATTAGCAGGATAAAAACTAAAGTTTTATTTTTGAAGCCTAAAATCATTGATTTGAATTTTCCGTTATATTTCTCGAAAAAGATAGCGTTTTCCAAAGATAACAAAAATAATCTCTCCAAAGTGATCGTCTATATTGGTAGGCTTTCTGTCGCTTTGGGCATCATTGTTTCCTTGATTACTATTTCTACGGGGCTCGGGTCCAAGAGGGCAATAGAAGATAGGATCTCCAATTTCAGTGGAGATATTTCTGTCAGATCGACACGTTCCAATTCTTCTTATAATTCCTCTGTTTTGGAAACAAATGGTTTGAATGCAAAAGCAATTAGTTCTATTGCTGGAGTTGCTGGTTTACAGTCTTATGCCTCTGTCAGCGGAATATTGAGAACGGAAAATAATTTTGCAGGTGTCATTCTGAAAGGTGTTGGAAAAGACTTCGATAAAGAAAGATTTCAGCCGTTTATGATTTCCGGCTCGATTCCGGATTATAAAGAGGATGGTTATAACAATGAGGTTATTTTATCAGAAAAAATAGCGAGTGATCTTTCTCTGAAAACCAGTGATAGTATTGTCGCCATTTTCTCGAAAGAAGACCAGAAACCGATCTACAGAAAATTCCTCATCAAAGGGATCTATAAAACGGATATCAAATTAGTGGACGACCTTTATATGATCGGTGATATCAATCATGTTCGAAAGGTGATGAATATGAGCGAAAAAGAAATCGGAGGTTTAGATATTTTTTTAGATGATACGGATAAGATCGATCAGGTCTTTCCTCAGGTTGAAAAATATATCGGATATAAAAATTATGCTGAAAAAGTAACGGAAAAGTATCCGCAAATTTTAGATTGGATCAATATCTTCAATCAAAATATTTCGTTGATCATCGCGATCATGTTAATTGTTGTGGTCATCAACATTATAATGGTCTTGCTTATCCTAATTATCGAAAGAACCAATTCCATAGGGATCTTGAAAACGATGGGTGCGTCCAACGGACAGATACGGTCCATTTTTATCAACTACACATTGTTGATCATGGTTCCGGGATTGTTGGCAGGAAATGTGATTGGAATTGGATTGTTATTGATCCAAAAATATACGGGATTTATAAAGCTTGATCCGGAAAATTACTTCATCAGTACAGTTCCGGTAGATCTGAATCCTATTTATATTATCTCGGTTTCCGTTGGGATTTTCATCATTTCGGGGATTGCCATGATTTTGCCGAGTTATCTGATCAGCAGAATCTCACCATTGAAAGCCATTAAATACAGTTAATTATTTTTTATATTTTAACAACCTCAAAAAACAATTAAATGATATTAAAAAACCTCAATTATCCACTTGATTTCAAATTCAAGATTACGACGCTGGCCAGCGATTTCAACATCACCGATAGAAACGGTAATTATGTCGCTTATGTTCGCCAAAAAATGTTTAAGCTGAAGGAAGATGTGATTGTTTTTAACGATGAAAGTAAGTCTAAGGAATTATTCAACATCAAAGCTAACCAATGGATTGACTTCAACGCATCTTATATGATGACGGATTTGGTTAATGGTAAAAGGTTCGGAAGATTGGCGAGAAAGGGAATGCGCTCCATCTGGAAATCGCGCTACGATATCATTGATGAAAATGATCAGCCGAAATATCAGATCAATGAAGATAATGGTTGGATTAAGGTTGTTGACAGTTTCATTGGCGAGATTCCTATTTTAGGATTGTTCACAGGTTATTTTCTGAATCCTTCTTACACCGTGAAAGATAATGCGGGCAAAGAGTATTTCAGACTGAAAAAAATGCCTTCATTAGTTGGGAGAAGATTTCAATTAGAAAGATTGATTGATATTGATGATGAAGACGAATCTTTGGTTGTTTTGAGTTTTCTCATGATGGTTCTTTTGGAAAGAGCAAGAGGATAATTTCCTTAAATTAAAATATAGAATTATGAAATATTACAATAATATAGTAGAAACCATTGGTAACACGCCTTTGGTTAAAATCAATAAAGTTCTTGGAGAAGATTTTCCTGCTTTGGTTCTCGCAAAAGTGGAAACGACTAATCCTGGAAATTCCGTTAAAGACAGAATGGCGCTGAAGATGATTGAAGATGCAGAAAAAGACGGACGTCTGAAACCTGGCGGAACAATTATCGAAGGAACTTCTGGAAACACAGGAATGGGATTAGCTTTGGTGGCAATCCAGAAAGGTTACAAATGTATTTTCGTAACTAACTCCAAACAATCCAAAGAGAAATGTGATATTCTTCGTGCCGTTGGTGCAGAGGTGATTGTTTGTCCAACGGATGTAAAACCTACTGACCCGCGTTCCTATTATTCGGTTTCTAAAAGATTGGCAACCGAAACGGAAAATGGCTGGTATGTGAATCAATACGATAATTTGTCCAATAGACAGGCGCATTACGAAAGTACAGCACCAGAAATCTGGGAACAGACGGATGGACAATTGACGCACTTCGTAGCCGGAGCCGGAACAGGCGGAACAGTGACTGGTTGCGGAACATTCTTCAAAGAAAAAAATCCAAATATCAAAGTTATAGGCGTTGATACTTACGGTTCAATCTTGAAAGAAATCCACGAAACGGGAGAGATTCATTTGAATCACGCATATACTTACATTACAGAAGGTATTGGCGAAGATATTCTTCCTGAGAATTATGATATGAGTGTCATTGACCATTTTGAAAAAGTGACTGATAAAGACGGTGCAATCTACGCAAGAAAACTGGCCAAAGAAGAAGGGATTTTCTGTGGTTATTCTGCAGGAAGCGCAATGTCAGCTTTGGTTCAGATGAAAGACCAGTTCACAAAAGATGATGTGATCGTCGTTTTGCTACACGACCACGGAAGCCGTTATGTAGGGAAAATCTACAATGATGAGTGGATGAAGGACATGGGTTGGCTGGATTGATTATGAATGATAGGTCATAAACGATAAATGATAAAAACCGCTGTCGAGAGATGGTGGTTTTCGTTTATTTTCTAATAAAAAATTTAAACATAACTAATCCTTGCTGTCCTGGAATCGTGACTAAAATCCAATAATAATCATTTTCTTTGCTGACAATCTCGTAAAAATACTTGTCGCCAAGTTTGCTGAAATTCTTTCTTCCGTTATTATTGCTCTCAATGAATTCTAATTCAAATTGATTGCTGGTCAGCCATTTGAAATGCAATTTTGAATAAGTTCCATCAGAAAACGTGTCAATCCAATATTTATTTGAGGTTTTTACGGTTGTTTTTTCACCTTCCCATTCGAAGTAGTAGAAATTGTGCTGATTCTTCAAATCATCTAACTCTTTTTTCGTAATGGTAATATCCGGCCGAGCGTTAAGTTTTTTCCAATCATCATTTTTTGGAGGATCAATTCTATAAAGAAAGTCTAAAAATTCTTTGCAGTTTTTTTGAAATCTAAAATATAGCTGATCTGTGATAGAAGCCTTTTCTGTTTCAGGAAATTGATTTAGGTAAGGAATTATAAGTTTTTCATTTAGAACTGCAATTCTTACAGAGTCACTCAGGTTTTCGTTATTTTTGAAACTCAGACACATTTCATCCGTAAGAATATCAATGCTTTTTTCCTGTGCAAAAGAAAAAATAGAGATAAATAGATAGAGCAATAGGATGGGTTTCCTCATAATATTTTACTCAAAAACCTCAAAATCCACACCGTCAAAACTAGCAAAAACCATCGTCGGATAAGAATCCTGATGTAAAATATTACCTTCACAATCTATCCCAATCGCACCTGCAAAACCATCGATTTCTTTCAGTTCTTCAAAGGTTCTGTCAAAAGCATTTTCGATGGTTAATCCATCAGTTACTCGGGTTACGATTTTTGCTGCGGTCGCATTACTCACAATATCTTCACCAACGCCGGTACAGCTCACCGCACAGAATTTATTAGCGAAATTTCCTGCCACCGTCGCAGAATCAGAGATTCTTCCAGGGATTTCAAAACCTTTTCCACCAGTCGAAGTTGCAACAGCCAGTTTGCCGTGTTTGTCAAGCGCAACTGCTCCAACAGTTCCTTTTCCGCCAGTTTTCAATTTCTCTTCGTATTCTTTTCTTCGTTGAGGAATTTCTGTAGAGAAATCTTCGAAACCATTTTCTATAGCATATTTTTTGGCGCCGTTCCCGCCAAGAACGCGATCGTCTTCTTTCATTAATTCTTTAGCAACCAAAATAGGATTTTTCACATACTGGATATTGATCACACCACTCATTTTCTGAGTTTCACCGTCCATAATCGCCGCACTCATTCGGATGACACCATCACTTTGAATTTGCGAACCAATTCCGGCATTGTACAACTCATCATCTTCTAAAAGCGAAACTGCATAAGCAACAGTATCGAACGCAGAATTATTTTGTAGGAAATCGTAAGACTTTTTCGTAATGTCTTTCAGTGAGTTTTGTTTGGCAACTTTCACTTCATTGCTTTGGCTGCTTTCGGAGAAAAATCCACCGTGGATGATTATTTTCATATATGGAAATTTGTTTCTATGTGTCTTCGAGAGCCTCAGACTGACAGAAGATTTTATTTTTAGAGGTTTTCGAGAACCTCAGACTGACATTGTTGAATATATAATGATTAATAATAGAAATAGTAGATATTGAAATCGACGTGTGATCTCTAACTTCTAAAATCTAATTTCTAACATCTATCAATTAACTATTCGGAAGAACTTGCGGAATCGGATTGTATTGGGAATTAACAATCGTCATTTCTCTGGACTTCAAATCAAAAGTATCATTCATAGAAAGCACATCCACGATCAGATTTTTAATAGAAATCGGCTGACCCAATTCTACGTTCGTGAGGTTCGTATCTTTGATTTGAAGTCCATCCACGATAATCACCAAACCAGAACCAATTGCCGTCATTGTATCATTTTCAATAAATAATCCGGTGTCTTCTCCTAAACCAATTCCTAGTGTTCTCGGATTATTCACAACGGCTTGAAACAATCTGCCGATTCTTCCCCGTTGTACAAAATGTGTATCAATAATCACATTTTCTATAAAACCAAGACCTTGCGTTGTTTTGATCTCGCCCTTCAAAAGAGCTTCAGAGCTAGAACCTTGATAGATCATATTTTCTGATGCCGCAGCAGCTCCGGCAGAAGTTCCGGCATAGATAAAATCTTCGGTTTGATATTTTGTTAATATCGCATCGTGAAATCTAGTCCCACCAAGAATAGAGGTTAGACGAAGTTGGTCACCTCCCGTAAACATTACAACATCCGCTGCATTAGCTCTAGCAACAATGGCATCACTGTTAGCTTGTTCCCGGTTTTGGATATCGAGAATATTACAATTCTTAATTCCAAGATATTCGAAGGCTTTTTTATATTCTGGACCTACGATGTCGGGGATTTGGGATGCGGTCGTGATCACTTCAATGACAGAGTCTTCTTTCAGCTTCGATTCATCAATGATCTTTCTGAGGATTCCGCGTTCAAAAAAGTTCAGATTTTTTTCAACATTTTGGTCAAAACTGGTCTCTGTAAAACTACCTTTGTTCACAGCACCTCCAATGATGACTAGTTTTCCTTTTGATTTCATAGTTAACAAAAATAATAAATCATAATAGAATAGACCTCATATTATAGCTTGAAAAATTGACCAGAATTATTCAAAGTTTTAATTATTAACTACTTATTTAATGAAAATAGTAGTATTGAATTAACGAATCGTTAATTTATTTGAATAATTGATAACAGATTTGTTTTATAATAAAATATTTATTTCTGATTTTTCTTGATTTTACTGCTTTTCTATTATCTTTGATAAAGTAGAAATGTAATTTGGTTTAAGAAATAGCGATAGCTCAATATGAAAATAGAAAAAATACAAGTTTTAAGAGGTCCGAATATTTGGAGTATTACTAGAAAAAAACTCATTCAGATGCGTTTGGATTTGGAAGAGATAGAACATCTGCCTACCAATAAGATAGAAGGTTTCCGAGAGAGAATTGAAAAATTGTTACCATCATTATATTCCCATAGGTGTTCCGAAGGAACCGAGGGTGGATTTTTCAAACGTGTGGAGATGGGAACTTGGATGGGACATGTGATAGAACATATTGCGTTGGAAATCCAAACGTTGGCAGGAATGGATGTTGGTTTCGGAAGAACAAGAGAAACTAAAACGCCAGGAACTTACAATGTCGTTTTCAATTATATCGAAGAAAGAGCAGGTGTTTTTGCAGCAGAAGAATCCGTGAAAATAGCAAAATCGCTTATCGCAGGTACTGATTATGATATCAATTCTTGTATTCAGACTCTGAAAGAAATTCGTGAAAGGGAGCGATTAGGTCCATCTACAGGAAGTATTGTTGAGGAAGCGGCTTCCAGAAGAATTCCGTGGATTAGATTGGGGAAAAATTCCTTGGTTCAATTAGGTTACGGTATCAACCAACAGCGTTTCCAAGCAACGATTACCGGAAATACAAGCAGTATTGCGGTAGATATTGCTTGTAACAAAGAATTGACAAAAAAAATGCTCGAGGATGCCGCAATTCCTGTTCCTTCCGGAGGTTTGGTTGTAGATGAAGAGGATTTGCAAGCGGTTATCAGAAAAATCGGTTATCCGTTGGTTCTGAAACCTTTGGACGGCAATCACGGAAAAGGAGCTTCCATCAATGTCAAAGATTATGAAACGGCTTTGGTCGGTTTGGAACATGCTCAAAAATATTCCAGAAAAGTCATTGTTGAAAAATATATTACGGGCTTTGATTTCCGGGTTTTGGTTATTAATCATAAAATGGTTGCAGCGGCTAGAAGAGTTCCTGCGCACGTTGTAGGCGATGGTGAACTAAATCTTCAACAACTTATCGATAAAGAAAATTTGGACCCAAGAAGAGGTTACGGACACGAAAATGTCCTGACAGAAATTGATGTTGATAAAGATACCAATGAGCTTCTTGAAAAACTCAATTATACATTAGAAACTGTTCCGCAAAAAGGGGAAATCGTCTATCTGAAATCAACAGCGAATCTTTCCACAGGCGGGACGTCGATTGATGTGACCGATATGATTCATCCGGAGAATATTCAGATGGCGGAACGTGTTTCCAGAATTATTGGATTGGATGTTTGTGGGATTGATATTATGGCAGAGAATTTAACTCAGCCATTGAAAGAAAGTGGTGGAGCCATTTTGGAAGTGAATGCTGCGCCTGGTTTCAGAATGCATTTGGCTCCAAGTGAAGGTTTACCGAGAAACGTGGCTGCTCCGGTTGTTGATATGCTTTATCCGCCAGGAAAAGAATTCAGAATTCCGATTATTGCTGTGACTGGGACTAATGGGAAAACTACAACTACCAGATTGTTGGCACATATCGTTAAAAACAATGGAAAAAGAGTAGGATTTACTACTTCAGATGGAATTTACATTCAAAATACTTTACTTGAAAAAGGCGATACAACCGGACCGATGTCTGCGGAATTTATCCTGAAAGACCCGACTGTAGAATTTGCTGTTCTGGAAACTGCCAGAGGTGGAATTCTCCGTTCCGGACTAGGTTTTGGAACTTGCGATGTTGGTGTTTTGACGAATATTAAAGAAGACCATTTGGGAATCAGTGATATTCATAATCTGAAGGATTTGACAAGGGTAAAACGTGTCGTTCTGGATAGCGTGAAAAAAGATGGCTGGTGTATTCTGAATGCAGATGATGAGTATTCTATGCGATTGGCTGGTGATTTACATTCAAAAGTAGCGCTTTTCAGTTTGGATGAAAATAATCCTCATATCAAGAAATTTGCGAAAGAAGGAAAAATTACCTGCGTTTACGAAGAAGGTTTCGTAACCATCAAAAAAGGCGAATGGAAAATCCGAATCGAAAGGGTTAAAAATATCCCAATTACAATGGAAGGAAAAGCGAAGTTTATGATTGCAAATGTTTTAGCTGCTTCATTAGCTGCTTACGTTTACGGTTTTGAAATTCCGAATATTGCTTTGGCTTTGACAACATTTATTCCAAGTGCTCAGTTAACACCTGGAAGACTGAATATCTTCAAATTCAAAAACTTTAAAGTGATGATTGATTTTGCGCATAATCCTGCGAGTTATGAAGCAATTGAAGATTATCTGAGAAATGTAGAATCCAATAAAAAAATCGGGATTATTTCCGGAGTCGGAGATAGAAGAGATAATGATATCCGCGAATGTGGTAAGATTGCAGCAAGAATGTTTGACCATATCATTATCAGAAATGAAAAACACTTGAGAGGCAGGCTTGAAGATGAAATTAATGGATTGATTATAGAAGGCATCCAAAGTGTGGACAAAAGCGTCAGCTACGAATGTATCCCGAAAGAAATCGATGCTTTGAAACATGCAATGAGTCTGGCAGAAGAAGGCACTTTTATTACAGCATTGAGTGATGTGATTAATAACGCAATAGAGTTGGTTCAGGAATATCAGACAAGAGAACTTCAGGACGAAGGCAATTATTAGATTTCTAAATCATAAAATATAAACCGTCATTTTAATGGCGGTTTTTTTGTTTAAGGCATAATGAATCCTTAAATTCAACCATTCAAATTGACATCAATGCAACCAATTAAAATAATAACTGCTGTTCTTGCTCTAAGTTCATCACTTGTCTTTTCACAAAACTATAAAACATCTTCAACGGCGAAAGCTGGTAAAGAGTTTCCAAAAATTGATGCTGACGGAAAAGCTCAGTTCAAAGTTTATTTTCCTGAAGCCAAATCTGTAATTCTGGAAGGCGGCGATGGAATGCAAAACATTAAATCTAATACAACTAAAGATAAAGAAGGTTTTTGGAATGTCTCAACTTCGCCATTAGAAATCGGTTTTCATTATTATTGGTTCAATGTTGATGGAAAACGAACCAACGACCCGAATACAGAACTGTATTTCGGTTACGGACAACCAACAAGTGGCATCGAAATTCCTGCAAACGAAGATTTTTTCTTTGAAAAAAATGTAAAACACGGGAAAATAATTGATGACAGTCTGAATTCTGAAATCACAAAAGGAAAACGAAATTTCAAAGTGTATCTGCCACCAAGTTATGGAACGAATAAATTTCCGGTTTTATACCTTTATCACGGAACTGGCGAAGATATTACCGGTTGGGAAAAGCAAGGTTTTATCAAAAATATTTTGGATAATCTTTTTGCAGAAGGAAAAGCGAAAGAAATGATTGTGGTAATGGATTACGGTGTTGCTTTGACTCCCGAACAGGAAAAATTACCAGACGATTATCCGAGAACGGTTCTTTCGGCCAAAAATTTAGACAAAATTGTGGTTCAGGAATTGATTCCGTACATCGATAAAAAATATAAAACCAATCAAAAACAAGCCATTGCAGGACTTTCGCGAGGAAGTTATCAGGCGATGTTGATTGGCGCTAATCATCCCGATTGGTTTTCTGCGATTGGTTCGTTCAGTCCGGTAATTTATGAGGGAACGGAAAGTCAGCCTTTCAAAGAATTACCGATTGAGAATCTTTTGAAGTCAAAGTCAAAGCCTTTCTTTTTTATGGGAATTGGCGAAAAAGAGAATCAGCGTTTTATCAATTATAATAATATGTTGAGTGAATATTTAAATCAAAACAAATATCCGTTCGAACAATACCAATCTGCTGGAACTTACCACGAATGGCTGACTTGGAGACGTTGTCTTTATGAATTTGCACAAAAGATTTTCAAATAACAAATTGATGTCGACGGAAGAGATTCGTGATTCGCTTTTTCATTTGGTATATTTGTATTCAAACTCACGGTTTTGAAGATTCGTAATAGAAAAAAATACCTCAGCTTTTTAAAATTCAAAAGAGATTTCCAGCAGTTCGGACTGGAGAAAGTGAAGAGCTATGAGCTTATTCTCCATTGGTTAAATAGCAGGTTGAGTAGAAATCAGTTTCTCCTCCTTTCAGGAGTTTTGGTAGGGCTTACAGCAGGAATGGCAGGTGTGATTTTAAAGACTTTGGTTCACAATATCCATTACTTTATAACTCACAAAGTTCATTTTGAATATCAGATTCTATTCTATATTGTGTTTCCCTTTTTAGGAATTGTGCTAACTACAATTACAGTTCAGACATTATTCAAAGGGCAAGATAGGAAAGGAGTAGGCGCTATCTTGTATGAGATTGCACAAAATTCGAGTATCGTTTCATCGGTCAAGATGTATTCTCAGATCGTTCAGAGTGCGATAACTGTTGGGTTGGGTGGTTCGGCGGGTCTGGAAAGTCCTATTGCGGTGACTGGTGCGGCTATTGGCTCCAATTATGCTCAGACCTATAGATTGGGTTATAAAGAACGTACTTTGTTGTTGGCAGCTGGAGCTAGTGCTGGTATTGCCTCTGCTTTCAATGCACCGATTGCAGGTATTATGTTTGCCTTCGAGATTTTGCTTACAGGCGTTGTTTTTACAGATTTTATTCCATTGGTTGTGGCTGCGGTTTGTGGAAGTTTACTGTCGAGAATATTGTTGCAGGAAGATGTACTTTTTAGATTTTACACAAGAGAAGCCTTTAATTATAAAAATATACCTTATTATCTTATTTTGGGAATAGTAACGGGATTGTATGCTCGTTATTTTGTGACTATTTCTCAAAAAATAGAACATTTTATTCAAAAGTTTAACATGCCGCCGCTTAGAAGGGCGATGTTTGGAGGAGCTGTTTTATCTTTGCTTTGCGTATTATTTCCACCGCTGTTTGGAGAAGGTTATGATACCATCAAGGCTTTTACCAATGGTGATACTCTTGTAATAATAGAAAATAGTTTGTTCAGGTATTTTGAGTTCAAGAATTTTACCATTATTATTTTTCTGATTCTTGTATTGATTCTGAAAGCTTTTGCCACACCTTTTACAATTTTCAGTGGAGGGAATGGTGGTAACTTTGCACCGTCTCTTTTTGCTGGCGGAACTGCTGGATTTCTTTTTGCTGTAGTTTGCCAACAATTGGGTTTCAAAGAAGTTCCTGTTACCAATCTCGTTTTGGTGGGAATGGCTGGTGCAATGAGCGGAATTCTCTATGCGCCTTTGACGGCGATATTCCTGATCGCCGAATCCAGTTTCGGCTATGATTTGTTCATTCCTTTGATGATTGTTTCCGTGATTTCTTATCTGATGGCAAAACGCTTCTCTCCGATTTCTCCGGAACTGAAATCTCTCGCAGATCAGGGGAAGATCTTCACCAACAAACACGACAAGAATCTTCTCTTTTCTCTGCATACCAAAGATTATATCGATTTGCAATCTCAAACGATTAATTTAAATGCATCTATCACAGAGCTTTTCGAGATGATAAAAAACGGAAACAAAAATACTTTTGCCGTTGTGGATGATTTGGGTAACCTCAAAGGGATTCTTGGCCTTGATGATATTCGCCCTTATCTTTTTTCAAAAGAAACCGATTCTTTATCAATTGTCAAAATTATGAAAGTACCACCAGCAGTGATTTATCCAGACAAAAAAGCTTTGGAAATACTTCAGATTTTTGATGATACGGGATATTGGAATCTACCGGTTGTGGATGAGAATAACAAATTCATTGGTTTTATATCAAAATCTGCCATCCTGATTGGTTATAGACAATTACTGAAATTATATTCTGAATAATTAATAAAAATAAAACCGTTCTTCAAAAGGACGGTTTTTATATAAAAGATTGATTGCTATTTCTCGGTTTTTGTGGTATAATGTCTTATTAAAACGCCGACAGCAAATATAAAAGTCACGGCATAAAGCACAGATAATGCTGGTTTCTCGACAGTCATACCTTTAAAATCGATTTGCTTGTACAATGCAGCTCCCACGATCAGAACAATAATCCACATTGTAAATACAGGTGCTTTCCCTTTTTCCATGGAATTTAGTTTTCAAATTAGTTATGGTTACTAAAGTAAGGATTTATTTCTTCAAATCATAAAGTATTATGATGTTGAATCCTTTTTTTATAATTAATCAGATATTTCCCTTTTGAAGAGTTCTCCGAAAAATTTCCACTCAATTCCCAAAGGTAACGAGCATGAGCTCTCGCATCGTCATTTGAAAAATTCTCATACTCAATTCTGTAAATAGAACTGAATAGTCGTGAACGCCCAACACCGTGATGACAATGGATCAATACGGGATAATTTTTAGGATTGTCCATAATTTTCAGGAATTTTTGAACGGTGCTGTCTTGTGGAATTTGGTCCGTTGGAAGATTGAAATAATTAACGTTTGAAATTCTATCTATCACATTTTCTTCAGCGCCCACTTGTTTTTTAGTTTCAGGATTTAATTCAGTCTGTTCTTCGCCATTGCGCAAATCGATTACTGTTTTTATTTTATGATCCTTTAAGAATTCGGGTAATTTGTTTGGTGGAACTGTGCCAGAATTGTAAACCTTGTTCTCAGAAATCGTAACCAGATTGTAGCGGATTTTCTTTTGATAAAAAACAAATGTTCCAATTAAAACAATGATGATTGAGAGTAGGATTACAAAACCTTTGGTTGTCTTGTTTTTTAAATTCATGAAAGGTTAGGTTTTATTTTTGCGAAACTACAATCTTTTTTACAGCAAAAATTAAAAAAATGAATATACCACAATTTTTTTATCATAGAAAATCAAACAACCGCAGAGTGTAACAGTCTGCGGTTGTTTGAACCGGAAATTTTTATCTAAAATTTATTTCAACAGATATCCGATTGCTCCGCCATCTACCAATAACTCTGTACCAGTAATGAAACTTGCCTGATTAGATGCCAAGAAAAGAACTGCTTTTGCAATCTCGGAAGGATTTCCCATTCTCCCCAATGCGACAGATTTAGCAAACTCATCCTGCATTTCAAGACTTGGAACCGCCTTGTCAAAACCTTCTGTTTTTGTAGGTCCCGGACTTACAATATTCACTCTGATTTTTCTTTCTGCCAGTTCATTGGCTGCGATTTGAGCAATTTTATTGACGGCTCCCTTCGTTGCAGAATAAACGCTTCCGTACATCTGTGCAGTTGTAGCAACAGTTGAGGAATTAAATACCACAGAAGAGCCTTCCGTAAAATATGGGATTAACTTTTGTAACGTGAAATAATAACCTTTGACATTAGTATTGAACTGATAATCGAAATCCTCTTCTGTAGTTTGCTCAATAGGTGTGAAAACTGCTGTCCCGGCATTCAGGAACAGGACATCTACTTTATTCCCGCTTTCGGCAATGTGTTTTTCCAACACTGCGATTCCTGATAAATTTGAAGTATCTGAAACCAGGGTTTTCAGTTTTGGATTATCGATCCTTTCTTCCGCACTTTTAAGATTGTTCGCATTTCTGCTGGTGATTAGAACATTTGCTCCTGCTTCTATAAAAGCTTTTGCTGTTGCAAATCCTATCCCTGTGCTTCCTCCTGTTATTACTACATTTTTGTCTGTAAAATTCATTGTGTAATTATTTTTTATTGTTTACAGGGCAAATGTATAATCTTTTGGTTACTTTTAGTAACTTTGTACCGAAAAATAACAGTAACAACGGTGTAACAAAGTAACAATATGGAGTGCAAAACAAAGGATTTTCAACAGGAATATAAAAAAGAGATGCGTGCAGTACAAGATTCTATGGATGTTCTACACGGCAAATGGAAAATAGCAGTTTTATCTTCGATATGCTATTACAACAAACGTAGATTTTCAGACATTCTGAATGATATCGATGGAATATCAAATAGAATGCTCAGCAAAGAACTAAAAGAACTGGAGTTTAACAAGCTCATTCACAGGAATGTACTGAACACACAACCTGTTAGTATAGAATATACGCTTACTGATCACGGTAATACATTGAAAACTATTATCAATAACCTTCACGAATGGGGAGTTGAGCACAGAAAAAAAATTGTGGAAGGATAGATCAAATGAAATAATTCTAATAAAATAAAAACCGCTTTTAGTAGAGCGGTTTTTTATATTTTGATGTAAATTTTACCAAGGGATTTCTCCTGTTTCAGGATTGGTCTCTTCACAGAAGAATTTACCTGTCGGACCATTTTGATCGACCACTGCATATCTCACAACACGTTTTCCTGCGTCTTCTACTGTTCCGGTTCCACGATTATTATTGAAATCAGTTTTCGTAAATCCAGGACTCACCGCATTGATCTTAAATTTTGTATCTCGTAATTCATAAGCTAGATTCACGGTGTACATATTAAGGGCAGCTTTGGATGATAGATAAACTGCACCTTTGAAGTTGTAATATTTATACGTTGGATCGCTGTGCAGAGTAATAGATCCTTGGCTGGAGCTTACCATCACGATTCTTGGCTCGTCTGATTTTTTCAACAGTTCCAAAAATGCCTGGGTCACCCTTATCACACCATAAACATTGATATCATACACTTCTTTGAAGACTTCGACCCTTGTATGTTCGGCAGTTTGCGGGATATAATCTCCGTTTTCATCAACCTGTGCACCCGATATTCCCGAATTATTGATAAGAACATCCAGAACATCTGTTTTGCTTCCGATTTCTTTTCTGGCATTTTTTACCGATTCTTCGTCAGTGACATCGATTTGGATGACTTCTACATTAACTAAACCTTCTGACTTTAGCTGTTCAACGGCTTGCTGTCCATTTTCTAAATTTCTGCTTCCAAGATAAACATAATATCCTTGTTGCAATAGTTGTCTTGCGGTTTCGAAGCCGATACTTTTGTTGGCTCCTGTTATGAATGCTTTTTTCATTTTTTCTGATGATTTAAAATTGATATTGCAAAGTTGCTTCAATCAAAGGTCACATCATTTACCATTTGGTAAAAAGCATTTTTATTAGCGAATGTTTTTTCGGATCCTGCTAAGGGATTGTTGTGTGATGCCCAGATATGAAGCGATATAAGATAGCGGAACTCGGTTGGCAAGGGTAGGGAATTTTTCCAGAAATTTCAGATAGCGAGTCGTAGCATCTTCCGCAACCAGAGAACTTCTTCTGTCCAGTTTTTCCATCATCGCTTTTTGGAATATCTTGTTGACGATTGTGTCCCAGCCGATAATAGTATTGGAAAGTTCCTGCCAATCTTTCTGAGAAAAGATGAGAAATTTACAATCTGTAGTGGCCTGGATATATTCTGTCATTGGTTCGCCTTGGTAAGGATTGGCGAGGAGATGGTTTTCATCTACGAAATACTTGGTGATCTCGTTTCCTTCGTTATTGTAATAGCAGATGCGCAAAACGCCTTCCAGGATGAAGATTACATCATTGAACATCCTTCCGGCCTCTACAAAATACTCATCTTTCCGAATTTCCTTCTCAACTGTTTTTTGAGTGATGAGGTCGATCTGCTGCTGATTCAGGTTCCCGAATTGTAGAAGATAATTAATAAGCTCTTTCATTCTGCCAAATTAAAGAAGTTAATTGAGGAATGATTTACCAATTGGTAAAAAGTAATAGGAATCAAATTGCCAGAAATGGATAAACAATAGAATTATATATTCCCAATAACGAACATATTTTCCATTGTAGGAACAGCACTTCCGCCTTCTTTTTCAAGCGTTATGGCAAAGGCCTGAGCATTCGGGATATTAGATAAGACCGTTTTGCTATCTCTATCTTCAGAATACATACCAGCACTTACAGGTTTTCCATCTACAATGGCCCAAAGTTGATACTGCATACCGTCTTGTACTTTTGGGAGTTGGTTTGCACTTAGGTAAACATTTTTAGATGTTTTATCCCAATAGACAATAGCTTTGGATTCAGGATGTTTTTCAACACCTGCCAATACGATTTTGAGCATATTAGGATTGGAAGATACATCTAATTTTTGTTCCAGATCCTTCATCGCAAGAGTTTGTGATTCCTTCTCTTTTTGTAATTCAGCGATCTGTTTTTCATTTTTGGATTGAATATTTATCCAGAAAACATTAGCCGCTAAACTGAATAGTAATAGGAGTGATGCTGCAACAGTAATGACCTTCCAGCTATTTATTTTTCTGATTTTACGGGCTGGTTCATTTTTGACTTCATTGATATCTGTTGCAATTCCGGAAAGATTAGATTCAACATCTTGCTCCTGTTGAATTTTGTTCCAGATCTTGGATTTTAGGTCATTCGGAGGTGTTATAGCCTGAGCGGTTGCAAGATCTTCCAATGTTCTTTGTGCTTCTTCGTAAGCCGCTTTTACTTCAGCATTGTTTTTCATCACACACTCCAAAATGCCTGCTTCCTCGGGAGAAGCAAGACCTAGAATATAAGATTCTATAATTCCGGATGATATGTATTCTTTTGTGTTCAATTTATTGATGATCTTTTAGCAAATCCTTTAACTTCATTAATGCGTTTCTCATTTTGGTTTTTACAGTGCCAAGAGGTATTTTCAGCTTTTCGGATATTTCGTTCTGCGTAAATCCTTGATAGTACGCTAAATTAATCAATTCCTGCTTATCTGTTTCAAGAGTTTCCAGCACATTTTTAATTCCGATAAAATCAGATTCTTCATTAGTCGTTGAAAGTTCTGCAGTGTTATATACGAAATCTGGCAGCGGTTGGTTTTTTAGCTCATTCTGGAAACCTTTAGACTTCAGGTAATCGATGGCTGTGTTTCGGGCAATATTGATCATCCATGTATAAAAACGACCTTTCGACTCATCATATTGATGGATCGAATTCCAAATTTTCACAAAAACTTCCTGGATCACATCTTCAGTATATTCTTTGGAGCAGACGATTCGGAGGATAACACCATACAAAGCACCAGAATAGTGATCATACAAATGATGAAAACCATTTTCGTTTTTCTCTCTAAGTAAAACGAGAAGTTGCTCTTCCGAATAGTTTGTTTTGATAAATGAAGATTTAATGATCCAAATGTAACAAAATAAAAGCCAACATAAGTAAAATGTGAAAATATTTTTAAATCATTAATTATAATCTACATCTATTCAGAATTTTTTAAAGCAAATGTAAATGTATTTTGAATTAATTGAAAAATAATTATCTGATTAACAATGATTTAAAATAAAATATGAAAATTTTTAAATCCAAAAGATCATCGCTGTCGTAAATCATTTTATCAGTGAATAATATTAATCAAAAAATAAACTAAAATGAACACACGATCAAAAATCGCAGTATTAGGAATGATAGCCTTATCATTCGCTTTTAGCGGAAATATTGCTGCGCAAACAATGAAAGAAAAAACAGTAGTGGTTGGCGGAGCAGCAATGTATCCTTCCAAAAACATTATACAAAACGCAATGAATTCTAAAGACCACAAGACTTTGGTAGCTGCTGTGAAAGCGGCAGGTTTGGTAGAAACATTGGAAGGCAAAGGACCATTTACGGTTTTGGCACCAACAGATGAGGCGTTCGCAAAATTACCAAAAGGAACGGTTGAAAATTTGGTTAAGCCGGAAAATAAAATGATGTTGACAAAGATTCTGACCTATCACGTATTATCAGGAAAATACAATGCAAAACAGATCTGGGCTGCTGTGAAAGCTGGTAACGGAAAAGCAATGATGAAAACAGTGGAAGGTGAGAATGTTACTTTTTGGACAAAAGGTAAAGATCTCTATGCGAGAGATGCTAAAGGAATGGACGCGAAAGTGACTCTTGCAGATGTTGACCAGTCCAATGGTGTTATCCACGTGATTGATACGGTATTGATGCCGTAAGTAGTTGATAGGGCAGTGTAAATTTTTATGCTGCCTTTTCTGATCTTTTTAATAGATACCAAATACTAAAAAATATTATTATGAAAAAAACGATCAATGTATCCAACCAGGGAGCAACCCTGGATACAGGAAGAAGAAACTTTTTAAAATTGAGTGGTGTAGGATTAGCTATTGCCGGACTTGCACTCGTGGGATGTAACGATGATGATATGTTCATTGATGGGAACAACAGCAATGTTTTTGATTTAGGGAAAGGCGATGTTGGTGTGCTTAATTATGCTTATGCGCTGGAACAGTTGGAAGCTGATTTTTATACCAAAGTGGTGAATAATTTTTACTCAGGGATATCCAGTGTGGAAAAAGAACTTTTTACAGATCTGTATCATCATGAAGTGATCCACAGAGATTTCTTCAAAGCAGCCATCAGTGGAGCAACGTCCAATGTTCTGCCAACTCTGGAGTTCCAGTATCCTAATGTCAACTTCAGTGACCGGAATTCAGTTTTAGCGACAGCGAAAGCTTTGGAAGATACAGGGGTAGCAGCCTATAATGGCGCAGGAAAATATATTACCAATGCAGATTATCTTGTGATCGCAGGTAAGATCGTCTCTGTAGAAGCAAGACACGCTTCGGCCATCAGAAATTTGATCAATCCCGGGTCGGCAGATTTCTCCGGAGAGGATGTGATCAATGCTAATGGTTTGGATCTGGCAAAAGAACCCAAAGATATTGTGATGGCAGCAGGCGGATTCATCAAAACTCCATTTACCTGGAAAGAGAGAAACATCGGTTAATTTATTCATCTTTTAAATTCAATTATTATGAACATTCTTAAAATACTAGATAAGCTTTCTGATGACAAATTCTTTACAGCAGAAGCTTCACGATTAGATACGATCACCAATATCACCAGCTTTGGCAAAAAAGCGGCAGTAGCTGCAATTCCTTTAGGATTAGGGGCCTTGATGACAACACCTGTAAAGGGCAAAACGACAAATGCTGAAAATTCAATGGCCTTTAAAAGTACATTGACCGATGCCCTGCAACTGGCTTTGGTTTTAGAATACCTTGAGGACGAATACTACAGAATAGGATTGGGAACCTCGGGGCTCATTCCAAATGCTGACAGAACTGTTTTTATGCAGATCTCGAAACACGAGACCGCCCACGTTGCATTTTTAAAAAGTGCTTTAACATCTTTAGGAGAAACACCTGGCGCAAAACCAACCTTTGATTTTACGGCAAAAGGCAATTTCTCGCCGTTTACGGATTATAGCCAGTTTTTGGTTCTGGCTCAGGCTTTCGAAGATACGGGAGTGAGGGCTTACAAGGGTCAGGCAGGTAATGTGATGTCCAACAAAGATGTGTTGACTGCCGCTCTGCAGATCCATTCGGTGGAGGCAAGACACGCTTCCCAGGTAAGAAGAATGAGAGCCAACAAAGGCTGGATAGAATTAGCCAACGGCGGTAATATGCCGTCTGCAACCAATGCTGTATACGCAGGAGAACAAAATACCAGTCAGGCTGGTTTCAATACGGCATCCGCTTTTGGTGCTGAGGCAGGTTCCGCATCTTACGATGAACCAATGAGTGGAAGCGATGCTCAGACCATTGCATCATTATTTATTGCATAGGCTTTCCATAATAATTATTTTTTGCAAATCATTTTTCAGTTTCGGCTGAAAAATGATTTTTTGTTTTTAGCGAAAGAATAGCATAGTAAAGCTGTTGATTGATCCTCAATCTATAATCACAGACTTTTTAGGAGATACTGTACACTTCCCATTTTCCAGACTCACGTCGGTTTTCACTTCATAGGTTCCGCCGGTAGTATAGGTATGAGAGATTTTTTTGTTGGTACTCGTCGTTTTGATACCGTCTCCAAAATCCCACGCAATAGAAGTTACTGTTTTCTCGCCACTGTAGCTGATTTCGAAATCAACTTGTTTTACATTGCTGGTAGAAACCTCATGTCTCAATGAAGTAAGAATGGATTCTCCCAAACAATCCACAATTGATTCTTCCACTTTTCTGCAGGAATTGATTGTTAATACTGTAAAGAATAACAGTGACAGATAGATGATTTTTAATTTCATAATTGAGTAATATAGTTTTAGATAATACTAAAAAGTCTTTCGAACATTCACCTCAGGAGTTTCCCCTTGTGGCACGATGAAAATCGCCGTGTCATTCACAGAGTCGCCATTGTCCAGATAATAGCCTGCCACTACCGGAGTCACGAAACTTTGGTATTTGCCTTCTTTGGTATAAGCCCAATAGGTGACGTTGAGGTTCTGAGGTTTCAGCTTCAGTGCCAGTTTCTTGGAAGTTAGTTTAGCACCTGTTGCATTGATGCAGTTCAGTTCTATCAGTTCTATGTTGGTTGCCACTTGCGGGGCGTTGCTCATCCGTTGATTAAAGTCTTTTCCTGACTTGTTTACAAGTGTTGCGGATACTTTGTATCGGTCCATGTTTTTGCCGCCAGCCGTCACAGCTTCTTTGTTCAGGATGTTGAAGGTTACGGATAGTCCATCTACCTCTACGGTTTGTCCGTCGGTTATTTTCTGTGCATTCAGGTTGGCGAAGGTCAAAACTGATAGAAAAGAGATTGTGAATAGTTTTTTCATAATAATGTCGTTTAAAATGTATGATCTTTGGATTCGTTATCTGGAAAGATGATAGTTGCATTGTCACTCGGTTTTTTAGAAGTCTTCGGCAAAACTGATGGATTGGAAGGGTATTTCCCGTTCTCGTATTTCAGAGCTTTCCATTGGATGCCGTCTTGCAGGTATAGGATTTTCCATCCATTATCTTTGGTTTCATCCACATAGAAAGGCGGTCTTGTTACAGTGAATTTCGTAATAGGCTGCAGATGGTCATTCAGCAGAACCATAGCACAGCCGCCCGTTCCACAGAAATAAGGCGTGAAAAAGCTTACAAAAACTTCCATCTTTCCATCACCATTCAGATCGATTTGTTGGTATCGGAATTTCCGCTCTTTCATCCCAATGACTTTCAGGTCTGCTGGAGTCAAATACTCGTTGGCGATGTAATGGGCGATTTTCTCAGCAGTGGCTTTCTGGTTGTCAGTTTGGATTTTAGGCTTTGCTGTTACACTGTCATTCAGAGAGAGTTTCTTAGGTTCTGGCGATGCTGTAGCATCAGTTTTACTACAACTGACTAATGAAACCGAAGCCAAAACAAGACCTCGAATTATGATACCATTTTTCATAATCTCAATTTATTCTTCTAAGTTACGTTATTTCCTCTGTTTTGTTAATGCCTGATATCACATTATACCGTTAATTTTTACAAATAATAAAAGCGTTCAGGTGTGGAAGGTTCGTTGTGTCTAGTGATAGTGAAATATGGATTGTAAACCAGGAGCTGTCTTAATCAATTTTTATTTTCTTTTTTCCTCAACAACTTACCTTTTTGGAGTAACCAAAGAGTTGCATTATCCCGATTATTTTAGGGTGGCATTGAAACTTCCAATCCTGAGAATAGCTAAAAAGAAAATTGAAGGATAAATAAAGAATAGAGTTGTTTTTATGCAGTTTATGAAATTGATTTGATAATCCGGTAAATAGTTCCAAATATATTCTTGGTTAAAATCATGGTCCTTCTAGCATATCATAAGCCTTTCCTCATACATCCTTTCAAAATAATTGCCTAAGGACAAGATTCGCTCATCATCAATAGGATTGATGTATTTTAGGAACATTTGTTCAGTGCTGTGCCCTGTAGCTTCCATTAATAATGGTGTTGGTATTTTTCCGTAGAAGTTGGTAGCGAAACTGCGCCTGCCGATATGGCTGCTTATCAGCTTCCATTTTTCTGTTTGGATGTCTTTTGCTCTGTGGCCTATTCTTTTTCTGGCTTTTACAGGTTCGTTGAGATAGGCGAGTCTTGCTATTTTCTTTATCCCGTCATTATACTCATGGATGTCTATGGTCTTGGGAAATGCGTCCCCGTTTCTATGAAAAGTATTGATAACGGTAGGGTGCAGAGGCAGGAGAATATCTTTCTGTGTTTTTTTCTGTGTAAAGGCTATGCACGTTTTTCCGTTCACCTGCTTCAATTGATTGGTTTTAAACCGCATAAAGTCTGAGAAACGTTGTCCTGTATAACAGCTTATCAGCAGCCAGTCTTTGGCGGCCTGCAATTCTTTTGGGACATTGGTAGACTTTATTTTTATAATATCTTTTTCAGTAAGGGTTACGATTTCTTTTTGCTGTTTTTCCCTTCGTATCTCAAGTTCTCTCACGGCAGTTCTTATGCCTTTTCTCTCTACAAAGTTTAGGATGGTCTTTACAAAGTGAATGGTGCGGTAGATTGTATTTTCGCTGTATTCTTCTTCTCTTCCGAAAATCATGAAATTTTTTACGAAATCCGAATTGATGTCCTCAATGTAGAGCCTTTTGCAAATGGATCCTTCAAAACGCTCCAGCAGATGAAAGAACACTTTATAACGTTTGTAGGTGGAATGGCAGATGAGCTCCTTACGAGAGTCGATATACCAGTTCATAAAGTAAAGAAGGGAGTTTTCCGCAGGTTTGTCGTTTTTATCAGAGCATATTTTTTTTATTTCCTTGGCTAATGCTCTTTGTAAAGATAGTTTTTTACAGCTCCTTTTTTCCTCTATGCTTTCTGAGAGCCCTAGTTTTACCTTGTTAAGTTTGTTATTGAGTTTTTTATATTTCTTAAGGTAGATGTTGTTTGGTCTTTGTCTCTTCTTGTCCCAGTCTTCTTCACATATTTTTAGAGAAGTTCTGAAGATATGTGTTTTTTTCTGTTGTTTATCGGTAAGACTGAGGTGGATGTTTTTTAGAACGCCATTTTGAGGCAGGAAAAAATCGAATGTCATTTGTTGAGCGTTTAAAGTGTTAATTCTCAACGAATTTAGAATAAAAAAAGTAGTCCTGCTTAGACTACTATTCGAGTGCAAATGTAAACAAATATTATTAATAAACAAATATTATAAAATGCTACGTATTAAAGTGTTGTAATGAAAATATGATACCGATTTCAATTTTGTTCTTGAAGACTATATAAAAATAAATACCTATGAATGATAAATTATGATTTTTAAAATATTGGACTGTAAATCAGTAGATTGAAAAATAGTCTAAGCAGGACTACTTTCCAAATACATGATGAGAAAAGATATACAGGCGATTTTTAAGAAAGATATGGTAACACGGCTTTTGTGCAGGATTGTGTTCCTTTCTTCTTTATTTGTGGCTGGTTGTCTTCTTGTTTCGTCTCAGGTCTTTGTCTCATCAGGTACGAGGCTTTTCATAGACAGCGGAGGTACTATTCTTTCGGCTGTAAAAGATACTTTACCATATCCTGCAGATATGCAGGCGAGGATTTACATTACAAAAGGTACTCTCGTAAAAAATCTTACAGAGCAGACCAATCTCAAAAATATTGCTTATCTGGATTTTCAAAACCCACGAAATTCCGAAACTCGTCATTCTGAACTTGTCGAAGAATCCCCGAGAGCAAAACAGTTAGCTAAAATCAAAGAACAAAAAACTAAAACTACCAAAACCGAAAAATTGGTTCTGATTGCTATCAAAGCTTTGCCAATAAAGGATTCGTTAACTTCAATTCAAGATAGGACGATTGTAGCAAATGGTCCTCAGCGGACACTTCTCAAAGCTATTGTTGTAGAAGAACAATTACGGAAAGTCATTTCTTATTATTATAGAAGAACGCAGATTTATATATACGAAAGCTATTCTTCCAATAATTGGGATGCTGCATTTTTCGTGAGGCCACCTCCTTTGTGCGTTTAAAGGTTTGACAATTTCACAATTCAACGAATCGTCAAATCAAAGAGCTCCGATACAGGAATCTCCAGCTGGAGATTTGACAAAATAACGATTTAACAATTACACAAACAAAAGAAAATGAAAAAAAAGATTACACTTTTAGGGGCATTGGTAATAAGCGCCACAGCATACAGTCAGGTAGGCATCAATACAGAAACACCTAAAGCCACACTAGACGTTACAACCAATACCACAAGTACAACTCCGCTTCCTGAGGGTATTATAGCTCCGCGAATGAGCGGGGAGGATATTAAGGGTAAAGACGATCTTTACACCACGGACCAGAAAGGCGCTATTGTTTATGCCACCTCTGCGGTAACTACAAGCTCCACCAAAACTGTCAATATCACGGTAGAGGGTTACTATTATTTTGACGGAATTGTTTGGCAAACACTTAAGGGAACTGAACCTTGGAAGGTATCTGGAAGTACTGCTGACGCTACATCTAATACTCAAAACATCTACCAGATGGGAAAAGTTGGAATAGGAGTTAACCCTGGCACTTTACCAACTGCTAATCTTCAGATTTTTGAAAATAATTCTTCTGGAGATACGGGCATATCTTATGGGATAAACAACACGATGTACACTAATAAGCAAGGTGTCAAATATGGTATCAATAATTTTGTTTATGATACATCCACGGCAGGCTCGGGAAGCTTGACAGGACTATACTCCGTAGTTCAAGATGCCTCTACAGTATCCAGAGCTGGATATGGTGGATTGTTTAATTATAACCTTGCAGGTGCCAAGAGCAATGGGGCATCCACACACGTACACGGCTTGAGTAATAATATCACACTGCAGGCTGTTGGAGGGGATTTGACAACAGGATATTCTTATGCAAATATGGCTAACGCGTATGGCTATGCTACAAGCGGTAACTTAAATGTGAGCGGTGCTCTTCGCGCCTATAGTGGTTATGCAATTCCAAGTGCAGCAGCTGGCTATACTTTTACAGCAAATGGGGATGATGTGATGGGGGGACATTTCACATCACGCCCAACGCCATCAGGTGGGGTGGTAAATATTGCCAGAACTGTAGGGGTCAGTTCTCAATTTGAGCCAAGAGGCACAGGTACTATTAACATTACAGGTTATGCCGCTGCTTTACGCTCGCTTACCAGTTTTTCAGATACGAGCACAAAGTCTGTAAATCGATTGTATGGTCTGCTTGTAGAAAAAACAGAGAGTGGGGGAACAAGAGCGATATCTGCCTCATATGGTATTTATATACAACCGTATCGCTTCACAGGAGATACAGCCACGAATGCGTATAACTTTTATTCTGAAGGAACAAATACCAAAAACTATTTCCAGGGAAAAGTGGGAATAGGCATCACTACGCCGTCGGCCCAACTGCACATAGTAAAACAATCTTCCGACCTTACACCTGCTGTTATGGAAGGCTGTAATGAATATGCTGATAATGCAGCGGCAGTAGCAGCAGGATTACCCACAGGAGCATTGTACAGAACAGGTGATATATTGAAGGTAGTGCATTAAAAACAAAACATTAATGAATTTCAGGGATATTCGGATAGGAAATTTAATTAGTCAAAAAGTTATGGAAAGCGGGATGAAAATATCCCACATCTGTAATTTTCTATGACATCTCAAGGAAATGCAAGTAGATATCAACCCAAGAGCTTTTAACATCATAGGAATGATAAAAGTCTAATACGGCACTTTATACATGAATAAGAAAATACAAAAGCTAAAAGAGCTGGTGGATAAAAATCTCTATAGAAAAAAACAAGAGATTCTTCGGGTCTTTGGTGCTCCATCCAAAAGATCGGACAATTATATTTTGTTTTATGACCGATATGCTTATCTGGGGTTTATCAGGGATGTGACCTCTTTCGTCCTTGAAGAAGGCATAGTAGTGGATATCTACATCACACGGTATTTTCTTGGTAAAGAAATATGGGATGTATTCTATTACGAAGAACAGAAACCCGAGTACAAAGTGCTTTGGTGGTTTTGAATATTAACGCCCAAAAACAATAAAAATACCATGAAGGTCGACAACCATAAAAGCGTACAAATGAGGGCATACTTCCTTTTTTTTGCACTGTTTTTGGACATTTTACTCGTAATATCCTCGAAAATTGTACTTGGGCATATGGACGAACTGATAGTAGGCACAGGCATCCTCTTTTGCGTACTGATACTATGGAGATTAAGCAGGTTGAAGATTGTGACACTTGATATCTCCGAGCACATTGTTTCGGTAAAGATTACACATCCATTTTCAAGAGGTATCAGCTTTCCACAACTGGAAGTACCATTATACAAGATATTCTCCTGTCATCTGAAAGGCGACCTGCTGACCACTTTCTTGATGGTCAATATCCATACAAAAAATAATGTCAGAAGTTTCTATTACGACTTGGGGTTCTTATCTAAAAAGTCCACCGATGACTTCAAAAAAGCATTGGAAATACTCAAGACCTATAACGAAGAAATGGGTGGTGAGGGATAGATGCTACTATGGTAAACAAAATCCGATATCGCGGATTTTTGTTAGGAATCCAAAAAGGAAAAATATATTTTAAGTGTGAAATTATACAGAGATAGTCTCTAAAAATCAACTGACAAAATGAAAAGCCATCCAAAATCGGATGGCTTTTGCTATGAAAATTGAAGGTCTATATCATTATCACGCTGAGGCTCTCGAAACCCGACGTCTGTTCGAGTGATTTTTCGCAGCAAAGCGAAGAAAAATTGTATCGAGAATCTTCCTGCTTCTACACCCAACTTCTCGATACGCTCCGCTACTCGAAGTGACGAACGCAATCATCCATAATTTATAATTAACCTAAACTCTCTCATTCTTGATCTCATCCACGATCTCAGGATTCAACAGCGTAGAGGTGTCTCCAAAATTACTGAAATCACCTTCGGCGATCTTTCTCAATATCCTACGCATGATCTTTCCGGAACGTGTTTTCGGAAGTCCCGATACAAACTGAACTTTATCCAATTTTGCGATTGGTCCGATCTGGTCAGAGATCAATTGGTTGATTTCTTTCGTCAGGTTTTCTTTGTTTCTTTCCTCTCCAGATTCTTTCAGTATAACAAAACCATACAATGCACTTCCTTTGATGTCATGTGGATAACCAACAATTGCAGATTCTGCCACTGCAGGATGTTCGTTGATACTATCTTCTATCGGTGCGGTTCCAAGGTTGTGCCCGGAAACGATGATGACATCATCCACACGGCCTGTGATTCTGTAATAGCCAACCTCGTCTCTCAACGCACCATCGCCCGTGAAATATTTCCCAGGGAAAGCTGAAAAATAAGTTTCTTTATAACGCTGATGGTCTCCCCAGATAGTTCTGGCAATTCCTGGCCAAGGAAAACGGATACAAAGATTCCCGGTTACCTGATTTCCTGTGATTTCATTACGCTTGTCATCCATCAGAACAGGCTGAACACCTGGCAATGGAAGTGTAGCATATGTTGGTTTTGTTGGCGTTGCAAAAGGGATTGGCGAGATGAGGATTCCACCGGTTTCCGTTTGCCACCAGGTATCGACAATTGGGCATTTCTTCTTTCCAACATGGTCGTTGTACCAATGCCAGGCCTCGTCATTGATAGGCTCTCCAACAGAACCAATTACCTTTAATGAACTAAGGTCGTGCTTCTCTACCCATTCCACACTTTCTTTTGCTAATGAGCGGATAGCTGTCGGTGCAGTATAAAACTGGGTCACTTTATGCTTCTCGATCACTTCCCAGAATCTTCCCGCATCCGGATACGTCGGAACACCTTCGAAGATAACTGTTGTTGCGCCATTCAACAACGGACCATAAAGAATATATGAGTGCCCTGTGATCCAACCGATATCCGCTGTACACCAATAGATATCATTCTCTTTATAATTAAATACATTCTTGAATGTATAAGCAGTGTAAACCATATATCCAGCACAAGTGTGAAGCATTCCCTTTGGTTTTCCCGTAGAGCCGGAAGTGTAAAGAATGAACAATGGGTCTTCCGCATCCATGATCACTGTCACGAAATCTGCAGAAGCTTTATCATAATACTCCGACATCCAGTGGTCTCTGCCTTTTTTCATTTTCACATCGTTGTGAGTTCTTTTGACAACCAAAACGTTTTCTACAGTTGGTGTTTTCTCCAAAGCTTCATCTACGATGCTTTTCAGGTCAAGTACTTTGTTTCCTCTATAACTTCCGTCAGATGTGATCACCATTTTTGCACCGCAGTCATTCACTCTGGATGCAACAGCGGAAGCAGAGAACCCGGCAAATATTACGGAATGAACAGCACCTAATTTAGCACAGGCCAACATCGTTACTGCCAATTCAGGAATCATCGGAAGGTAAATGCATACTCTGTCTCCTTTCTCAATGCCCATTTCCCTCAAAATATTTGCCGTTTTATTGACTCTTTCGTACAAGTCATTGAAGCTGATGTGCTGTGCTACTTCTTTCGGGTCATTGGGTTCCCAGATGATCGCAGTTTTGTCTCCTCTTACGGAAAGATGTCTGTCCAGACAGTTTTTTGTAATGTTGAGTTTTGCATTTTTGAACCATTTGATATTGGCTTCATCCATATTATAGTCCACGACCTTGGACCAACGTTGGTACCACACAAAATTTTCATCTGCTATCTTATCCCAAAACTTCTTAGGATTTTTGATTGATTTTTTATACTCTTTGAAATAATCCTGTAAATTCTGAATGTGATAATTTCTCATATTATTAATATTTTTAATTCTTATAAAATCTTATATTTTTATTCTCCTCTCTTTGTTCTACTCAAACATCTCCTCAATCTGCTGAATTAATTTCTTGATTGAATAAGGCTTTGTAACATAAGCATCCGCACCTAATTCCAATCCTTTTTCGATATCTTTCGGGTTGGTTTTCGCGCTTAGGAAAATTACTTTGGTGTTATTAAGGTTTTCCATTGTTTTGATTTCGTTCAGTGTGCTGTAACCATCCAGATTTGGCATCATAATATCGAGTAGAATGACATCTGGCGTTATGTTTTTCAGTAAGTCTAAAACTTCTGTTCCGTCTCTTGCAATGAAGACTTCGTAACCCTGCTTCCTGAAACTGTATTCCAGGGACATCAGGATTTTGTGTTCGTCGTCTGCTATTAATATTTTTTTCATTGTTGTTCTTGTCTATTTAAAGGAAGTTTCAATACAAAACTCACCCCTAATCCATTATTTTCTGCAGAAATATTACCTTGATGAGCCTGCATTATTTTTCTGCAAATCGCCAATCCCAAACCGCTTCCCAAAGGTTTTCTGATATTCTGATTTCTGGACTGATAAAACTTATCGAAAATCAAATTCAAATCATCTTCCGGAATTTGTTTTCCCGTATTGAAAATCGAAATGACCAATTGTCCATCTTTTTCCTGGAACTTGGACTGGATCGTTCCTTCCTCATCTGTAAATTTCAAAGCATTGCCTAAGATATTCTGAAAAACCTGAATCAGTCGTGCTTCATCATATTCAAATTGAGTTTCGGCTAGAAGATTAACTTCACTTATATGAATGTTCTTTTGATGTAAAAGATGAATGATTGGGTTCAAAGCTTTTTGGTAAGTTTCAATGATGTCATTGAAGCTAATATTCAAGGCGATTTCGCCGTGTTCTAACTTGTCAAGGTAGAGAATGTCATTAATGATTTCATTCAGCCGGTCGGATTCTGTGATGATGTTGTTGAGGAATTCTCGCTTGATTTCTAACGGAATATCATCGTCGTCAGCTAGGATTTCACCAGCGGAGCGAATTGCGGTAAGTGGCGTTCTTAATTCATGTGCGACGGAATCCAAAAAATCATCTTTTTGTTTGTCTTTGAAGATGAGGTTTTCATTAGCAGAACTTAATTCGTTGGAAAGTTGGCGCAATTCTCGACTTTGTTCGGTTAGTTTTTTATTAAGAGTGATATTTTCCTTCGATTCTTCTAGAATGGTCAGAACTTCTTTGAGGGAAATTTTATCTTCGTGCGTTACGCCTTCAATCAGGATTTTTGCAGAAGCCGTTCCGATTCTTCCCGACAAGAGGTTTTCGGAAAACTTGATGAATCTTGCATCGGCAGTTTCTGTTATTGTGTCGATATTGTATTTTAGGTTGAAGATTCTCAACGCTTGTTCGGTTTTCTTTTCGCCGAGGAATTTGACCAAGATATTTCGGATGTCAGAAACATAAGCTTTTCCTCGCCAGATAAATGCATTCTCGTGATTTTGAATGTATTTGTCAACATCAATATAAATTTCAGCAAAGTTTCGTTCTCGATAATCGCCTTTTTGACTGACTGAGATAATGGTAAATAACGAAATATTAACCAAAATAGACCAAAAGAAAATCTGAGAAATACTATCCAGATAAGGAATGTTGAAAAAGCTGAACCAATCGTACATTTCAATCAAAAATCCTTTGAATTCCTGATTGAAAGAAAAATAATACTGCGGAATAATTAATCCAAAATAACAGATAATCAATCCGCCAATCAATCCGATAACTGCGCCTTTGTAGCTTCCTCTTCTCCAAAATATCGCTCCGAAAAATGATGGTCCCAATTGAGAAATTACAACAAAGGAAATTAATCCGACAGAATATAAACTGTTCTGTAGAATGAAGAATTTATAAAAAACAAAAGCGGTTACTATCAGAATAAAAATACTGATTTTTCTAATATTAGTAATGTTTCTGGTATTTTTTATATCATTCTCAGACTTGAATTTATCCAGCCAGCCATAAGGAATAATAAGATTATTGGAAAGCATAATCGACAAAGTGATACTCGAAATAATAACCATCGAAATTGATGAACTTAACCCACCTAAAAACACCAATACTGTAATCAATTGATTATTGAAATGTTGAGGAATCAATATCGAATAAAACTCAGGATTGACTGAATGTCCATCGAAAATAATTCGACCGCCCCAAGCAATTGGAAATACAAAAACATTAAAAATCAATAGATAAAGCGGGAAAAACCAAATCGCTGTTTTCAAGTGCTTTTCCTGTCTGTTTTCAACGATTGTTGTGTGAAATTGTCTTGGTAAAAGAAAAATCGCTGAAGCAGAAATTAAACTTAAAATAATCCAATTGATGCTTCCTTCCAATCCTGAAAAGGTATTTTTAGCTTTGAAATCAGAGAACTGACTTGCTTTTTGATAAATGTCGGAAAATCCGTCAAATACAAAAAATGTAACGAAGATTCCTAGCACAATTAGAAAAATTAATTTCAGGAAGCTTTCCAGCGCAACAGCGGAAATGATTCCTAATCTCTTTTCTGATGCATCCACATAACGGGTTCCATAATACGACGAAAAAAGTGCTAATAAAATTACAACATAAGTCGCATTGTCCGTAAATAAATCTTTTGAAATCGGCGTTTTTGTAACCAAATGAAATGTCTCGGAAATTGCTTTGATTTGAAGTCCGATGTAAGGAATAATCCCAAAAATACAGACCAAAGTGATAATTGCTCCAAACGAACGGCTGTTCCCGTAACGCAGAGAAATAAAATCCGCAATACTGCTGACTTTGTTGATTCTGGCAATTCTGATAATTTTTCGGTTGATATAGATCCATGCAGGAATAATGATAATCGGACCAATGTAGATCGGGAGATAATCGAGTCCGTCATTCACAGCAACACCAATACTTCCATAGTACGTCCATGCCGTGCAATAAACAGCCAATGATAACGCATAGATGTAAGGATTGTTTACCCAGATCTTGCTCTTCTTTTTTTCTGCGCGATGGGCGACCAGGAAAAGAAGGGCGAGATAGAGAATTACAACTGCAAATAAGGCGTAGCTATTCATCGTATTTTTTGAAAATGACAAACGAAACGATAATCGAGAAAATCCAAACTCCGAAGATGTAAATGTAAATCATCGGAAATCCGAACAAGGCTTTCTCACTATTGAACAAAAGAATCAACGGAGCACTGAAAAGAATCATCAATCCAAAACTCAGAATAATCAGTTTTTGTTCGTGTCGTTTTTTCATTGTTAATTTTAAAACCACACAAAACAAAATTGAAATTGTGTGGTTTTTGTAATTATAATTTAGTGATTTGTTCTACAACTTTTCTTCGGAATAATCGCCGCTCAGCGCATAATATCCGAATACGCCCAATCCTCCGGAAACAATTGGCAATAGGATGAATACAATGATGATCCCGAATACCAGATCTTCCTGTTTTCCTGATGTTAGTTTAGGTATTCCCATCACTGTCAGCCCGAAGTAGAGTACTACCAATGCCAGTAATATCCAAACTATACCTAATATTTTTTTTAGTCCGTCCATTTTTCTTTGTTTTAAAATTAATAAAAGTGAATTAATTTATGATGTAATTTTTGTTTTTATTGATGAATTAGAATCATTTATCTTTTATCAATCATCAATTATCCTTAATCGTGGATATTTTGATTTTTGTTTTTGATGTAAACCAGACCAATCACGAGACAGACTGCGGCTACACCGATCGGATACCAGAGTCCTTCCAGATACCAGCCTTCGTGCCCGGCATCTTTTCCTGTCGTTACAAGGTAAGTGGCAACAGCTGGTAATAATCCTCCGAAAACGCCATTTCCGATATGATAAGGTAAAGACATGGATGTATAGCGGATTCTCACAGGGAACATCTCAACCAAAAACGCTGCAATCGGACCATAAACCATCGTCACAAAAATTACCTGAATGAATACAAGGAAAACCAAATACCATTTCGTATCATCATTGATTTTAATTGATTTTGAAACTTTCGGTTCCTCAGCTTTTCCGTCTTTCATTATTGGTCCGGCAGCTGACCAATGGACAACACTGTCTTTTTTTATTAAAGTTCCATCCGTGTAAGCAATTTCTTTATGAAAAGTAATCAAGCTGTCTGTCGCTACTTTATCGTGAACTTTAACGGTTCTTTTTTCTGTGATTCCACCGGCGGCAACTTCTTTTTTGGTAACGTCAACAGAATTGAACATCGCGCTGTAAATCGGTCTGTAAGCTAAAATGGCAATCAGCATTCCCGTCATCATTACGGCTTTTCTTCCGACTTTATCTGATAGCCAGCCGAAGAAAACAAAGAAAGGTGTGCCCAAGAATAATCCGATAGCCATCAAGGAGTCTACTTGTGTCGTATCTATGCTCATCACTTTCTGCATAAAACTCATTGCGTAAAATTGTCCCGTGTACCAAATTACACCTTGTCCCATTGCAGCTCCGAAAAGTGCCAATAACACAAATTTGAAATTGAATCTGTTTCCAAAACTTTCTTTCAATGGATTGGTTGATGTTTTTCCTTCGCTCTTAGCTTTTGCAAAGAGTGGAGATTCTTTCATGTTTTTTCTGATGAAATAGGAAACAACAACCATCAAAATAGAAATCCAAAAAGGAACTCTCCATCCCCAACTGTCAAATTCTTCTGTAGAAAGTGATGTTTTGGTAATCAGAATAACAATCAATGAAATGAATAAACCTGCCGTCGCAGTGGTCTGAATCCAAGAAGTCCAGTAACCACGTCTGTGAGGTTGTGCGTATTCTGCAACGTAAGTCGCTGCGCCACCATATTCACCACCGAGAGCTAAACCTTGCAAAAGTCTAAGGATTAAAACTAAAACTGGCGCCATAAAACCAATGGTTTCGTAACTCGGGATACATCCGATGAGGAATGTCGAGAATCCCATTATCAAAAGTGTTACGAGAAACGTATATTTTCTTCCGATGATGTCACCCAATCTTCCAAAGAATAATGCGCCAAAAGGTCTGACCACAAAACCTGCAGCAAATGTTGCTAAGGTTGATAAAAACGCCGCAGTTGGATTATCGGCTGGGAAGAATTTCGTCGCTAAAACAACTGCCAAACTTCCGAAGATATAGAAATCATACCATTCGATAAGGGTTCCGAGAGATGATGCCATGATCACGCTCCAGATGGTGCGGTTTTTCTGCTTGTCGCTCAGGTTTTCGTACTGTTCGTGATGTGAATCGCTCATTTTATATTATGATTTGAGGTTGAAAAATTTTTATAAATAAATCTGGAATTGAAGGATGAATTCGCCCTTGGATTTCGGTTCAGCCGAAGCACTTGTGTAAGTCGGTCTGGTTGAATATTGTGTCGTCAGTTTTGCGTGATGACCATCAATAAACCAGTTCGCTCCAACATCAAATTGTGAAGAAGAATTCTCCAAAGCTTTGAAGTTTTTATTCGTGTAAGCTGCGAAAGGCTGAATTCTGATTTTCGGTTTATCAGCGTTACTTGGTAGAAGTAAACCTGCTTGCAAATAGTAGATATTTCCGGTTCCAATCATTGGCTGAAGATTTCCTGCGCCCGTAATGGCTTTATCGCCGATGAAATTCGGATCGTTGGAGCCAACGTTCATTATTCCAAGATTTCTCAGGTAATTCGGTCCGAAATTATAGTTATAAAATCCTGCGTAAGCGGAAAGGGCCATTTTGTTTTTCGCATTTCCTAATGGCAAATCTGCAAAAGCATCAATCGCATAAAGCGCAATGTCGTGTTTTTCGATTTGTGAATTGACGGAAGTTCGTGTTCCATCTTTCTGATGATAAAAACCAGCGCCCAGATTGAAAACTTTTTTAGTTCCCAAATAAGAACCAACTTTGAAAGGCAAAAGATTAGATTCCGAATCAAGGAATTGATATTCAACGTAACCGGCTTTTGAAAATTCTGGATTTCCATTGTTGTCAACCGCAACTCTCGCCGCTGGATTCATCACATCTACTGGCGCAATATTGGTCGCAAATGGTTTGTTCAAACTAAATCGATATTCGAATTTTCCATATTTCCCTTTCGCAAACATTCCCATTTGTCTGGCAAATTGGTCAGAATTGTCAATCAAAGGCCAGGTGAAAATAGGAGAGTCAACAGTTAGGAAATTTAAGGTCGAAGCCATAGTCATTCGAGAAAGTCCCATATAATAATGAAGTCCCGCTCCAATCGATAAACTGAATTTTCCCACTTCTCCAGGCAAAACTACCGCATATTCATTCCAGGCATCGTGAAAAAACATCTGTGGTTTTTTGCCATTTCCATTTCCGCCGGTTCCGGTTGTTCCAGGCGCGCCACCGTTGATAAAAGTCTGATTATTAATCCCGAAATGCATCAAAACCATATATCGTTTGGTGATTTGTGCATAAGCGAGCACTCTTAATCGTCGATTCCCAATGTTCCAGGAGTTTTTTGTAGCTTCGTCAGAAACCATCGTTCCAGGATTCATTTCCGTATTTCTCAACCAGATTTGGTTCCAAAGAATAAATCTTACATACTTGTCGCCTTCCGGGTTGATATTTAATTTTAATCCACTTCCATAATCAGGCGAACCCTGCGAATATAGAGAAGAGCTGATTAAGGCCAATCCTATAAATGTGAGTATTTTCTTCATAGATTAATAATAATTTGGTGTTTATTTTGTGATTGCCAAATTGTTATTAATATTTTATTTACAAAAATTTAATATATATTATTGCTAATAGTATAGTTAATTGTTTCTTTTTACTTTTATCTTGAGTCTTTTTTAAATCTTTCCCACTTAATAAGCATATATTTATCAGCGAATTGAGTAATGATCAATCCGGAATTTTCAAGATTATTTTCTTGCGAAATATATTCTATCAATTCATTTTGTTTCAATACTTTATAAACCGGATGAAACTCCGAATGTGGCGGTCTGGTGATATTATATTTTTTAATCCAGGAACTGATACTCACGTGAGAAACACCGATGATTCTTTCGATTTCTCGATAACTTAAGCCTTCCAGATAAAGTTGTAAAGCTTTGGTTACATAATAGTCATCGATTTGTTTTCCTAATTTTTTAACGGTAAAGTTATAGTTGCAATTCTTACAATAGAATCTCTGTTTTCCTTTGATGATTCCGCTTTTTGAAATGTTTTGATTATTGCATTTAGGACATTGATTTTCCATAACTATACCTTTTTAGCAAATGTATAATAATTTAGCAATATTATATTTTTAATTAAAGATAATATTATTGTTAATGTAAATTTAACAGATAAAATTATCTTTTTAATTTGTGTAATAAAGATAATTATTTCTATTTTTGCAACTTAATTAGATAATATCAATGAAATTAGAAGTTTCTTCAGAGAAACATTTGGTTTATGTAGAAGAAATCAGAAACGAAATGGAGGATTCTGCGAAAAAACGTGGAACAGGCATCGCAAAACGTTCTTCCGAATATCTGGGGAAAAAAATCTCGGAAGGCAATTCTATTATAGCAATTGACGAAAATGGAACCTGGGCGGGCTTCTGTTATATAGAAACCTGGACGAATGGAGAATATGTCGCCAATTCCGGATTGATTGTTTCGCCTCAATTCCGAAATGCCGGTTTGGCTACTCAAATCAAAGAAAGAATCTTCGAATTGTCCCGAGAAAAATATCCGAATGCCAAGATTTTCGGTCTGACGACTGGATTAGCAGTGATGAAAATCAATAGTAATCTCGGTTACAAACCAGTCATTTATTCTGAACTGACGCAAGACGAACAATTCTGGAACGGTTGTAAAAACTGCGTGAATTATGAAATTCTGATGATGAAAGAACGTAAAAACTGCCTTTGTACAGCGATGCTTTTCGCTCCGGAAAATCTGAATAAAGAGAAAAAGAAAAATTTTGAATCAATAAATAACAACAATGAGTAAGAAAGTAGTTTTGGCATTCAGCGGAGGTTTGGATACTTCCTATTGCGCCAAATATCTGAGTGAAACTTTGGGTTACGAAGTTCACGCAGTCACGATTAATACAGGAGGTTTTGATAAAAATGATGAAGTTTCGCTTAAGAAAAAAGCGGAAAAATTAGGCGTGGCTTCTTACAGGTTTGTTGATGCTTCGGAGAAATATTATAATGATTGTGTTAAGTTTTTGATTTTCGGTAATGTTCTGAAAAACAATACTTATCCGTTGTCTGTGAGTGCGGAAAGAACGATTCAGGCTCAGACGATTGCGGAAGTTGCTTTGGAAATCGGAGCAGATGCGATTGCGCACGGAAGTACAGGTGCGGGAAATGACCAAGTTCGTTTTGATTTGATTTTCCAAGTGATGTGTCCGAAAATCGAAATCATCACACCGATTCGTGATTTGAACTTGTCACGTGAAGACGAGATTCAATTCTTGAAAAATCACAATTACGAAATGGATTTTGATAAAGCAAAATATTCTATTAACAAAGGACTTTGGGGAACTTCAGTTGGTGGAAAAGAAACTTTGACTTCGCAAAATTACCTTCCTGAAGAAGCTTTTCCTTCACAAATCGAGAAAACAGAACCTTCTCAATTGGAAATCGAATTTAAGAATGGAGAATTGTTTTCTGTGAATAGCGAAACGTTTTCACATCCGGTTTTGGCGATTCAAAAGATTGAGGAACTGGCTTCACCTTACGGAATTGGTCGTGATATCCACGTTGGAGACACGATTGTTGGTATCAAAGGTCGTGTTGGTTTCGAAGCTGCCGCGGCGTCAATTATCATCAAAGCGCATCATTTGCTGGAAAAACATACCTTGTCAAAATACCAGCAGACGATAAAATCGCAATTGTCAGATTGGTACGGAAACTGGCTTCACGAAGCGCTTTTCCTTGACCCTGTGATGAGAAACATTGAATCATTTTTGCAGGATTCTCAGAAAACTGTGAATGGAAAGGTTTTCATCACGCTTCATCCGTATCGTTTCATTTTGAACGGAATCGAATCTGAAAATGATTTAATGTCTTCAAAATTTGGAAGTTACGGCGAAGAAAACCTCGCTTGGAGTGGCGAAGATGTGAAAGGTTTTACAAAAATCCTTAGCAACTCGCTCAATATATATCATCAAGTTAACAAATTAAATTAAAAACTTTTGCTGAGCGTAAGCGCCTTTGCGAACCTTAAAACAGTTAGTAGTTAAAAAATCTTTGCGCTCTTTGCGTTCAAAAAAATGAAATGAAAAAATCAATTGGAATCATCGGAGCCAACGGTTACACAGGAAGCGAACTTGTTAGATTGCTGGCTTTTCATCCGAATATAGAATTAAAGTTTTTGTTCAGTCGTTCCAATTCCGGGGTTAAGATTTCGGATTTGTATCCGGATTTGGGATCGGTTTGTGATTTGGTTTTGACGAATGAAATTTCACAAGTCGACATTCTTTTTCTTTGCCTTCCACACAAAGAAAGTCAGAATTGGCTGAATGAAAACCCAGTGTCAGATGAAACTTTGATTATTGATTTAGGAAATGATTTCCGATTAGAAGGAGAATTCAAAAATAGAAATTTCATCTACGGTTTGCCGGAAATTTATTTTAATGAAATTCAGAACTCGAAAAGTATTGCCAATCCAGGATGTTTTGCGACAGCGATTCAGTTGGCGTTATTGCCTTTAGCAAAAGAAAATCTGCTGAAAGATGTTTACACAACAGGAATTACAGGTTCAACCGGAGCAGGACAATCTTTGCAGCCAACTACTCATTTCACTTGGCGAAATGATAATATTTCTGCTTACAAAACTTTAAATCATCAGCACGTTGATGAGATTTTAAAACAAATCAATTCACTTAATAATCAAGAAGTAGAGCTCAATTTTGTTCCGTGGCGAGGCGATTTTGCGAGAGGAATTTTTACAAGTTCTATTATTGGATGTGATTTGGAATTAGAAAAGATTTACTCTTTATATAAAGACTTTTACAAGGATTCGTCTTTTGTGAAAGTTTCGGAAAAACCGATTGATATGAAACAAGTTGTTAATACCAATTTTTGTGTCATCCAAATCGAAAAACAAGGAAATAAAATAGCAGTTCATTCCGCGATTGACAACCTTCTGAAAGGTGCATCAGGACAAGCTGTTCAAAATATGAATATCGCGAATGGCTGGGAACAAAATTTAGGCTTGAATTTAAAACCTTTAGCATTCTAAACTTCGCGACTTAAAAGCAGTTTGAAAATTAAAAAAAATATTTGCGCGCTTTGCGTTAAAAATAAAAAAGTAAAATGAATTTATTCAACGTATATCCACTCTTCAACATTAATCCTGTAAAAGCTCAAGGTTCTTTCCTTTGGGACGAAAACGGACAGCAATACCTCGATTTTTACGGCGGTCACGCTGTGATTTCCATTGGTCACAATCATCCGCTTTATGTTGAGAAATTGAAAAATCAATTGAAGAAAATCAGTTTTTATTCCAATTCTGTGGAGAACAAAATTCAGGAAGAATTAGCTAAGAAATTAGGAGAATTATCGAGTTACGAAGATTATTCGTTGTTCTTGTGCAATTCTGGAGCGGAAGCGAATGAAAACGCTTTGAAGTTGGCTTCATTTCACAATAATAAAAAGAAAGTCGTTTATTTTTCCGAATCCTTTCACGGAAGAACTTCGGCTGCAGTTGCCGTAACAGACAATCCAAAAATTGTTGCACCAGTCAATGAATCTGAGAATTTCATCAAATGTGAATTCAATAATTCGGAAGAACTGAAAAAGATTTTTGCTGAAAATCAGAACGAAATTTCTGCGGTTATCGTAGAAGGAATTCAAGGTGTTGGCGGAATCAATTTGTTGGCGGAAGATTTCATTTTAACGATTGGAAAATTGTGCAAAGAAAACGATGTTGTTTTGATTTTAGACGAAGTTCAGTCAGGTTACGGACGTTCCGGAAAATTCTTTGCACATCAAGAATTTGACATCAAACCAGATTTAATCACGGTTGCAAAAGGAATGGGAAATGGTTTTCCGATTGGTGGCGTTTTGATTAGTTCAAAATTCGAAGCGAGTTACGGATTATTGGGAACTACTTTTGGTGGAAATCATCTTGCTTGCGTTGCTGGATTAGCGGTTTTGGAAGTCATCGAAAAAGAAAATTTAATTCAGAATTCTGAAAAAATCGGAAAGTATATCGAAGGAAAAATCAAAAGTTTTCCTCATATTAAAACTATCAAAAGGCGCGGTTTGATGATTGGGATTGAGCTCGACCAAGCTTGTGCAGATGTCAGGAAAAAATTGCTGTTTGAGCATTTTATTTTCACGGGCAATGCCAACGACAAAAACGTTTTGCGGATTTTGCCGGCGCTCAACATTTCGGAAAAAGAGTCCGATTTGTTCATTAACGCTTTAGAAAAAACGTTGAAAGCAATTGATGCAGAAATAGTAGAATTAAAATAACGCAAAGGCACAAAAAGTCAATAATTATAATGTTGTAAAGTCGCAAAAACTGTATGTTGAATTTGCGACTTATAAAAGTTGAATTACACAAAATAATTAGCGCCTTTGCGATAAAAATTAGATAAAATGAAAAATTTCACTTCAGTTTACGATATAGATAATTTGCAAGATATCATTGCAAAAGCTTTAAAAATAAAAGAAAATCCATTAGAAAATCCAACCAAAGGCAAAGGGAAAACAATTGGTTTGGTTTTCCTCAATTCCAGTCTCAGAACAAGATTAAGTTCACAAATCGCAGCTCAGAATTTAGGACTAAATGTCTTAGTTCTCAACGCTGCACAAGAAGCCTGGAATCTCGAATTCTCTAATGGAACTGTGATGAACGGCGACACAGTCGAACATATAAAAGATGCAATAGAAGTTCTGAATCAATATTGCGACATCATTGCTGTTAGATGTTTTGCAGGAATGAAAAACAAGGAAGATGATGTGAACGAAAGTATTTTAAGTCAATTTCTGAAACGTGCTAAAGTTCCTATTGTTTCTCTGGAATCTGCGACGCGACATCCGCTGCAGAGTTTGGCAGACTGCATTACGATTACAGAAAATTGGAAAGAAAACCGAAAACCAAAAGTCGTTTTGACTTGGGCGCCTCACATCAAACCGATTGCGCAGGCTGTCGGAAATTCTTTCACAGAATGGATGCAGAAAATGGATGTTGATTTTGTAATCACAAATCCGAAAGGTTATGATTTAGACAAAAATTTCACAAAAGATACACCTGTGATTCATAATCAGGACGAAGCTTTGAAAGATGCGGATTTTGTGTATGTGAAAAATTGGTCTTCGTTTGATGATTATGCAAAAGTGCTGAAAGTAGAAGGAAATTGGATGTTGACGAATGAAAAATTAGCTTTAACCAATCAAGCGAAAGTGATGCATTGTCTACCTGTTCGTAGAAATCTGGAATTGAGTGATGAAGTAATGGATGGAGAAAACTCAATTATTTATCAACAGGCAAAAAACAGAATCTTTTCTGCTCAAGCGGTTTTTAGTGAAATTTTGGATGAAATCAGTCAATAGATGCAAAAGCTTTTTATCATAAAAATCGGCGGAACTCTTATCGATGATAAAAAATCGTTGAAAGCTTTTCTTGAACAATTTTCAGAAATTGAAGGTGCCAAAATCCTAATTCACGGCGGAGGAAAATTAGCAGAAACTCTTGCTGAAAAGTTGAAAATCACGCAGACAATGATTGACGGACGAAGAATCACCAATAAGAAAACGTTGAAAATTGTAACAATGGTTTATGCTGGTAGAATCAATAAAAATTTGGTGGCAAAGCTCCAAAGTTTCGACTGCAATGCAATTGGATTTTCCGGAGCGGACGGAAACGTTATTAAAGCCGAAAAAAGACAACATCCGGAAATCGATTTTGGATTTGTTGGCGACATCAATGAGAAAAGTATCAATCACGAATTGATTATAAATATGATAAATCTGGGTTTGGTTCCGGTGTTTTCTGCAATCACTCACGATAAAAAAGGAAATCTGTTCAACACCAATGCAGACACGATTGCCGGAACTATCGCTCAGGCTTTATCAAAACATTTCGAGACAGAATTGTTATTCTGTTTCGATAAAAACGGGGTTTTAGAAAATATTGAAGACGAAAATTCAAATTTGAAAACAATTAACAAACAAGAATTTTCTGAATTAAAATCCGAAGGAAAACTTCATAAGGGGATTTTACCAAAACTAGAAAATGCTTTCCGGGCCAAAGAAAATGGCGTTCAGAAAGTGGCTTTAATCAAAGAAGAAAAATTATCAGACCAAATAAAACTAGGAAATGAAGGAACTGAAATCTGTCTTTAGCAGAGAAGAATTAACCGAAAACGCAGTCAAACTGCTGAAAAAACTCATCGCAACGCCATCTATGAGCCGAGACGAATATAACGTTTCGCTTATCATAGAAGGATTTTTCAATGAGCATCAAATTGCAGTTAACCGCTTCAAAAATAATATTTGGGCAACCAACAAATTTTTTGACGCAGGCAAGCCTTCGATTCTTCTCAATACGCACCACGACACGGTAAAGCCGAACAAAGCTTATACTTTGGACCCGTTTATTCCTGTGGAAAAAGACGGGAAACTGTTTGGCTTGGGAAGCAATGATGCAGGTGCTTCTTTGGTAGCAATGGCGCAGACGTTTCTTTATTTTTATGAAGCCGAAGATTTGACTCATAATTTGGTAATTGCTTTGACGGCTGAGGAAGAAATTTCCGGATTGGACGGAATTGAAGCTTTATTTCCACAACTTCCAAATGTAGAATTAGCAATCGTAGGCGAGCCAACCAAAATGAATCTCGCGATTGCAGAAAAAGGTCTGCTGGTCATTGACGGAGAAATGACGGGAACACCTTCTCACGCCGCGCATCCTAACAATGACAATGCGATTGTGAAGTGTATGAAAGATTTGCAGAATATTCTGGATTTCAAATTTCCAAAAGTTTCCGATTATCTTGGCGAAGTAAAAGTGACTTTGTCGGTTATCAATGCGGGAACTCAGCACAATGTGGTTCCTGAAAAATGCAACTTCACTCTAGATGTGCGTGTCACAGACGAATATTCGAATCGAGAAGTTTTCGAAATCATCCAATCACAGATGGAATCGAAATTGACGCCGAGGTCATTCCGTCTCAATTCTTCAAAAATAGATGTCAATCATCCGTTTGTTCAGGCAGGATTGGCATTGGGAAGGACAACTTACGGTTCGCCAACATCTTCGGACCAGGCGATTATTCCTTGCACATCGGTAAAGTTGGGCGTTGGTGACAGTCTGCGTTCCCACACGGCGGACGAGTTTGTTTATATTGACGAAATCCGAGAAGGAATCGATATTTACATTAAAATATTAGAAAAAATATTATAAACAATTTTAAAGGTTTGGGCAGCTTAATCCGCCTTCCGCTCCCAATCTTTTTTGCTCACGATTTCAGTTTAAATAGAACTTAAAGGTTGGCAAAAAAGGATTTCCGCTCAAGTCGGGCTGCGGATTCAGCATAAAAACAAAAGAGGGTTATAATCACGAAGTTTGTCATTCCGTAGGAATCTAAACAAAACTGTAATGACAGAAGAAATTTAAAATTAAACCTTTGATGAGCGTAAGCGCCTTTGCGAACCTTAAAATATTTTCAATAAAACTAAAAAAAAATCTTTGCGCTCTTTGCGTTCAAAATATTAAAAAAATGAAAAAAATTTGGCAAAAAGATAATACGAAAACCAATGATTTGGTTAATAAATTCACGGTCGGAAAGGACTTGGATTTTGATGACAGATTAGCAAAATACGATGTGTTGGGCTCAATCGCTCACGCGAAAATGCTGGCAGAAGTTGGTTTGATTCGATTGGATGAAGAACAAGATATCGTTGCGGTTCTGGAAGAAGTTCTTATCGATATCGAAAAAGGAAGCTTCGAAATTGATAAAAATACAGAAGACATTCATTCACAAATCGAAACGATTCTTATCGAGAAACTTGGAGAAACAGGAAAAAAAATCCATACAGCAAGGTCGAGAAATGACCAGGTTTTAACTGATATCAAATTATATCTTTTAGACGAAATTCGAGAAATTACAGAACTGACAGATTCGTTTTTCCAAATTTTGAAAGACAAAGCCAATCAACATAAAAACGTTTTGTTGCCTGGTTACACACATTTGCAGGTAGCAATGCCTTCATCTTTCGGATTGTGGTTTGGTGCTTACGCAGAATCTCTGGTGGATGATTTGGAGTTACTTTTTGCGACCAAGAATATAATCAGTAAAAATCCTTTAGGTTCGGGCGCGGGGTATGGTTCAGCTTTCCCAATTGACAGAGAAAGTACGACTTACAAACTCGGTTTCAGAACGTTGAATTATAATGTGGTTTATGCGCAAATGACGCGTGGGAAATCGGAGAAATTGTTGGCGAATTCTTTGTCGGTTTTGGCTGGAACTTTGAGCAAATTTTCTTATGATGTTTGTCTTTATTTAAGTCAAAATTTTGATTTTATAACCTTTCCAAAAGAATTTACAACGGGAAGTAGCATTATGCCTCACAAGAAAAATCCGGATATTTTCGAATTGGTTAGAGCAAGATGCAACAGAATTCAGGCTTTGCCAAATGAATTGGTTTTGTTGACGAATAACCTGCCGTCGGGCTATCACAGAGATTTGCAATTGACAAAAGAAATCTTATTTCCTGCAATTGATTCTTTGAAAGAATGTCTGGAAATCCTGATTTATACGCTTCCGAACATCGAAGTGAAAGATAATATCTTAGATGACGAAAAATACAAATACATCTTCAGCGTAGAAAAAATCAACGAAGAAGTTAAGAATGGAAAATCATTCAGAGATGCTTATATTCAAATCGGACAAGAGATTGAAAATGACCTTTTCGAATACGATTACAAAGAACTAAATCATTCTCATCAAGGCAGTTTAGGAAATCTTTGCCTTGATGAAATCGAATATCAGTTTAATAAAGTGAGAGATAAATTGTTGGGTTAGATTTATCGCAAAGGCACAAAGCGATTAAACAATTAAACTGTTTTAAAGGCGCAAATTTAACGTCGTCAAATCAAATAAATCGAAGATTTATTCTTTGCGACTTTGAAGATTATGGATAAAACCTTTTGCGTCTTTGCGTTTAAAAAAAATTAATCTAACTTAAACTTAGTCGTCTTTTTAACTTCGGCTAGAACAATAGAACTATGATATTGCCCTATGTGCGGTCCGTTTGAAATCACATTGACCGTGAAAGTATTATAAGAATTGATGTCGTTTGCAAGAATCTTCAACATATAATCATATTCGCCGGAAAGACTGATGATTTCCTGTACTTCATCGTATTTAGAAATATAATCTTCGAATTCTTTCAAGGTTTTTTGAGATTGTTCTTTCAGGCGGATATTACAATAAACAACGATGTTGATGCCGAGTTTTTCTCGGTTCAAAATCGCAACATATTTTTCTACAACACCTTGCTTTTCAAGGTTTTTGATGCGTTCGTACGTGGGTGTGAAAGTGAGTCCGATTTTTTCGGAAATTTCTTTTACAGATAACGTAGAATCCTCTTGTAGAAGCGAAAGTATTAATTTGTCTTTTTTATCCAATCCCATAATGGCAAATCATTCTTTCAAATGTAAAGAAAATTTTTGATTGTAAAAATTTTAGAGCAGAAGTTCATTCATTTAACATAAAAAATTATGAATAAGATTTCATAATATAGAAAATATTGGTATCTTTGCACCCAATGAATCTGGTACAGAATTTAGCGACAACAACAATTGGCAAGTTTGCCGACAACAACAATATTTTTTATATTTAACGAAGTCTTTTAGGCTTCGTTTTTTTTATTTAAAAATTTGAGATATGATTAAGCTTTCCCGCACATCTACAGAGAGTATAGAGAAAATTTTACAAGAAGCGCAACAATTTGCAGATGGAAAAATCAGCAAAATTGATGGCGATGTTTTCGCAGCGAACCTCTTTTTTGAGAATAGCACAAGAACCAAAACGAGTTTTGAGGTCGCTCAGAAAAAACTGGGACTTCAGGTGATTGATTTCGAAGTTGATAAAAGCTCGATTGCTAAAGGCGAAACAATGTTGGATACGATTAAAACTCTGGAAGCAATTGGTGTGGAAGTCGCAGTTATCAGACATTCGGAGAAGCGTTATTATGATGCTTTGCAAGATGCAAAATTGAGTATTGTGAATGCTGGCGACGGCGTAGGGAGTCATCCTTCACAAGCGATTTTGGATGCGCTGACAATCATTCAGGAATTTGGAAAAATTGAAGGTCTTAAAATCGGAATTGTAGGCGATGTGAAACACAGCCGTGTTGCGAATTCAGATGCGGGATTATTCAGAAGATTAGGAGCGAAAGTTTATTTCTCAGGACCAGAATTTTGGTTTGATGAAGGAATGTTGGTGAACGGAACTTATCTACAGTTCGATGATTTGGTAAAAGAAGTGGATGTTTTGATTTTGTTGAGAATTCAGCACGAACGTCACGAGAGAAACTTCAATTTCAAATCTGAAGATTATTTGAAGAAATTCGGGTTGACAAAAGAAAGAGAAGCAAAGATGAAACCGACATCCATCATTATGCATCCGGCGCCAATCAACAGAGGCGTGGAAATTGATTCGGAATTGGTTGAGTGCGAAAGGTCGAGAATTTTCAAACAAATGCAAAACGGCGTTTTTGCAAGAATGGCAATCCTTAAATATGATTTAGAAAACAGAGGATTCAAATTCATCGACTCCAAAAATTAAAATATTTATTCACGCTTTCGGGCGTGTTTTTTTTGAGTAAAAATTGAAATAAAGAAACAAGATAAAAGAAACAAGAGCCAAGAGTACGTCTAAAATCTGAAATCTCGGTTCTTGAATCTAAAAAAGTAAAAATGAAAAAGAAATTAATATTAGAATCCGGCGAAGTTTTTCACGGAACGGGATTCGGAGCAGAGCAGGACACTGCTGGAGAAGTGGTTTTTAACACGGGAATGACGGGTTATCAGGAACTGATTTCTGACCCAAGTTATTGCGGACAAATCGTTTGTATGACTTATCCTTTGATTGGAAATTACGGAATTAATCGTGACGATTACGAAAGCATCGAGCCTGCAATCAAAGGTTTGATTGTGAAAGAATTATGCGATTTGCCTTCCAATTTCAGGAATCAAATCACTTTGGACGAATTGTTCCAAAAGAAAAATCTTTCAGGAATCTCAGGAATCGACACCAGAAGATTGACAAGAATTCTTAGAAACAAAGGGGTTGAAAAAGGAAAAATCGTCAACGCAGATGCAGATGAAAAAGCAGTAATCGAAGAACTAAAAGCGACTCAATTTCCAACAAACCAAGTAGAACAGGTTTCCACAAAAACATCTTATGCAAGTCCGGGAAGAGGTTTCAAAGTAGTTTTGGTGGATTTCGGTTCCAAGTTGGGAATCATTCGTGAATTATCTCAAAGAAACTGTGATATCATTGTAGTTTCTCACGACACAACTGCAGAAGAAATTCTATTAATGGACCCGGACGGAATTATGCTTTCCAACGGTCCTGGCGACCCGGAAGATAATGCGGAAGCTTTAGTAATGATTCAGAAGTTGCTAGGAAAAGTTCCAATTTTTGGGATTTGTTTAGGTCATCAATTGATTGGTTTGGCTTGTGGTGCAAAAACTTATAAACTGAAATTCGGACACAGAGGAGGAAATCATCCCGTTTTGGATTTAGAAAAAAACAAAGTGGCAATCACTTCTCAAAATCACGGTTATGCGATTGACCAGGAATCTTTGAAAAATACAGATTTGGTCGAAACTCATATTGCTCTGAATGACAGAACGAATGAAGGTGTGAAGCATAAAATTCATCCTTGTTTCTCAGTTCAATATCACCCAGAAGCAAGTCCAGGTCCGGAAGATGCAAATTATCTTTTTGATAATTTCATCACTTTGATGGAAGATTTCAAAAAGTAAAATATTACAGAATCCGAAGGATTCAATATCAGTAGCCGTAGGTGAAACCTATGGAATTTTGAATAATCGTAGGTGAAATCCTATGAAATGAAAATTAAATAAAATCGGTTTTCCGACATCTAATAAAAAAATGAAAAGAACAGATATACAAACAATTTTAGTAATCGGCTCAGGTCCAATCATTATTGGTCAGGCTGCGGAATTTGATTACTCGGGAACACAGGCTTGCCTTTCTTTGAAAGAAGAAGGTTACAAAGTGATTTTGATTAATTCCAATCCTGCGACGATAATGACAGATGTGGAGATTGCCGACAAAGTTTATATTGAACCGATTTCTTTGGAATTCGTTTCCAGAATCATCCGCAAAGAACGTCCAGATGCGCTTCTTCCGACTTTGGGAGGACAAACCGGACTGAATATGGCGGTTGAATTACAAAAATCCGGAATCTTAGAAGAATGCAAAGTGGAAGTTTTAGGAACGAAACTTTCAGCCATTAATCAGGCAGAAGACAGGGATCTTTTCCGTGAATTGATGCGAGAATTGAACGAACCAGTTCCAGAATCTGACATCGTAACGACTGTTGAGGGAGCTTTGGACTTTGCTAATAATTTGGGTTATCCTGTAATTGTTCGTCCTGCTTTTACAATGGGAGGAACAGGAGGCGGAATTGCTTCCAACGAAACTGAACTTCGTGAAATTGCAGAACTTGGCCTTAAACATTCACCAGTAACTCAATGTTTGATTGAAAGGTCAATCGCTGGTTTCAAGGAAATCGAATATGAAGTAATGCGAGATTCCAACGACAACGCTATCGTGGTTTGTAATATGGAAAACATCGACCCAGTTGGTGTTCACACTGGAGATTCGATTGTAGTAGCGCCTTCTCAGACACTTTCAGACAGAGAATATCAGTTGTTGAGAAATGCTTCTCTAAAAATCATCAGAGCTTTAGGAATCGAAGGTGGATGTAATGTTCAGCTGGCATTAGACCCGCATTCATTCAATTATTATATCATCGAGGTTAATCCTAGAGTGTCGCGTTCATCGGCTTTAGCGAGTAAAGCAACAGGTTATCCGATTGCAAAAATCGCGGCAAAAATCGCAGTTGGTTTGACATTGGACGAAATCAAAAATCCGGTTACAGGAACTTCTTACGCTTGTTTCGAGCCAGCTTTGGATTATGTAGTGACTAAGTTTCCGAGATTCCCATTTGATAAATTTGAAACGGCTGACAGAAGATTATCAACACAAATGAAAGCCACGGGCGAAGTGATGGCCATCGGAAGAAATTTCGAAGAGTCTTTGCAAAAAGCCATCCGTTCTTTGGAAACAGGAATCCGTCATTTAGGATTAAAGAAAAAGCAAGCGGAAGCTTTAACAGCAGAAGAAATCGAAAGAAGAATCCGGGTTTGTGATGACGAAAGATTGTTCATCATCGGTGATGCTTTAAGAAGAGGTTATGATTGGGAACAGATTGTGGAATGGAGTAAAATTGACAAATTCTTCATTTGGAAAATCAAAAAACTGATTGATTTCGAAACGACAATTAAAGAGAATAAATTCAATAAAGACATTCTTATCGAAGCTAAGAAATTAGGTTTTGCAGATTTGAATATCGCACATCTTTGGGAGACTACTCAAAAAGAAGTTTTCCAGTTCAGAAAAGACAACGGCATAATGCCGGTTTACAAAATGGTGGACACTTGTGCCGCTGAATTTGAATCGGAAACGCCTTATTTCTACGGAACTTACGAAGAAGAGAATGAAAGCATCGTTTCTGACAAAGAAAAAATCATCGTTTTGGGTTCAGGACCAATCAGAATCGGGCAAGGTGTTGAGTTTGATTATGCAACGGTACATTCGGTTTGGGCGATTCAGCAGATGGGTTATGAGGCGATTATCATCAATTCCAATCCAGAAACGGTTTCAACAGACTTCTCGATTTCGGATAAATTATACTTCGAACCTTTGGCAGAAGAAGATGTGATGAACATCATCGAACTTGAAAAACCAAAAGGCGTCGTGGTTCAGTTCGGAGGACAGACAGCGATTAATCTGGCTGATAAATTGGCTGCTCACGGTGTTCAGATTTTGGGAACTTCTCTTGAAGATTTGGACAGAGCTGAAAACAGAGATAAATTCGAGAAGGCACTTCAGGATTTGGGAATTCCGCAACCGCTTGGTAAAACTTCGACTTCAAAAGAAGAAGCGATTGTGATTGCGAATGAGATTGGTTATCCTGTTTTGGTTCGACCAAGTTATGTTTTAGGAGGACGTGCGATGGAAATCGTTTATAATGAGAAAGAACTCGCACATTATATGGAAAATGCGGTGGATGCAAGTCCGGAACATCCAGTTCTGATTGACCGTTATCTGACAGGAAAAGAAGTGGAAGTAGACGCAATTTCTGATGGCGAAACGGTGGTGATTCCGGGAATTATGGAACATATCGAAAGAGCGGGTGTTCACTCCGGAGACTCGATTGCGGTTTATCCACCTCAGACTTTGACGGACACTCAAATCAAAACGCTTGAAGATTACACTATAAGATTAGCAAAAGGGCTGAATGTAATTGGATTAATGAATATCCAGTACGTGATTTCCAACGGAGATGTTTTCGTCATCGAAGTGAATCCACGTTCGTCCAGAACTGTTCCTTTCTTATCGAAAATCACAGATATTCCAATGGCAAATCTGGCAACAAAAGCAATTCTTGGAACACAATTGAAAGATTTAGGTTACAAGTCAGGTTTGGTTCCGAATAAAGAAGGCATCTTCGTAAAAGTTCCGGTTTTCTCTTTCAGTAAATTGACGAAAGTTGATATCTCACTTGGACCGGAAATGAAATCCACCGGCGAAGTAATGGGGAAAGATTCGACCTTCGAAAAGGCTTTGTACAAAGGTTTGATTGGCGCTGGAAGAAAAGTTCCGACTTTCGGAGCAATTCTTTTCACAGTTGCTGATGCGGACAAAGAAGAAGCTTCTGAATTGGCAAAACGTTTCAATAACGCAGGTTTTCGAATCTGGGCAACAGAAGGAACGGCTAAATACTTCGAAGAGAAAGGAATCCAAACGAAAATCGGGTACAAAATCGGAGAAGAAGATGTGAACCTGATTGATTTGATTCAGAAAGGAAAAGTGCAGTATGTGGTGAATACGATGACTAAAGGAAAACAATCCGAAAGAGATGGTTTCCAAATCCGCAGAATGTCCGTAGAAAACGGCGTTCCTTGTCTGACCTCGATGGATACAGTAGAAGCAATTCTGAAAGTGATTGAGAGTATGACGTTTAAAATGGAGGCGATGTAGTTTTTGAACTTAATAGAATAGAAAAGCGAAAGATTTATTCTTTCGCTTTTTTTATGGGTATTTTTCAGGATTTTGAGAAGTGTGGAAGACTCTTGCTATCAAAATAATATTTTCTTTTTTATCAACGGAGAAAAATAATAAGAATGGATATTTTGATAGTGGTTTGGCTCTGAACTCATCAAACCAAATTTTAAAATAAGGATTGTCAGAAATTATTTTTATCGATTTTCTAAAATCCTTAATAAAATTATCTGCAACTTTTTTACTTGCTTTTTCCCGATAATATAAATATGAATTTTATAAGTCTGATTTTGCTTCGTCTGAAATAATGACTTCAAATACCATATTTTTCACTCATTTCATTGAGGAAAATATTGACTTCCGTATGTTCGGAATAAGGTCGTTCTTTTATTTTGGAAAGACTTTCTTTTTGTTCCTCGGAAAGTTCAAAATTAAGATGCTTTTTATTCTCGTCGAATTCAGATAAATAAGCAGAAATCCTTTCAAGAACTTCTTTTGGAACCGTTTTTAATTTGTCTGTAATTTCCTGATATAGAGTTTGATTAGAAATGTCCATCATTCATATTTTTATCAAAGTTAATAAAAATCAATAAGAAGTGTTAGATTAAAATTGTACTTTTAACTTCAAATAAAATTTATGAAAATGAAAGTATCACACATTTTATCTCTAGGAATATTCTCAACATTCCTATTTTCCTGCGCCACAGTTCACGACAGATTGCAAACCGGAACCATCGTTAGAGATTGCACAGGAACTTACCTCAGAGTCGGAGAAAATGAAGATTATTTGGTCTGTAATTCCGATATTCTGGAATCTAAAAAAGCTGGTGAACAAGTGTCGCTGGTTTATGACAACACAGACAAGTGTCCGGAGAGAGACGGGAAAATTATGTGCATGATGTACCACGAGAACAAAGGAATGATAAGAGTTAAAAGCGTCAAATAAGCTTTTAAACAAATAAAAACCTCATCAATCTGATGAGGTTTTTTATTGGAAAATAAATTAGTCACAGATTTTCAGCTACAACAACCCGACTTTTGGCTACATCGTTTTTCTTGCCCTTGCAGAAATTTGCAATAACAAAAAGAAAAACAAATGCAACTAAAAAATAGCACCGTTCTCATTACAGGCGGAACCAGCGGAATCGGACTAGAACTTGTAAGACAATTAACAGAGCAGGGCGCAAACATCATCGTCACCGGACGAAATATCGAAGCATTATACAATGCTAAATCAATATTTCCAAATATTCATACCTTCCAAAGTGATGTTAGTAATCCGAAAGATATCAAAGATTTGTATGATACGGTTACTACGCTTTTCCCGGATTTAAACATAATCATCAACAACGCCGGTTTGATGAGGTTGATTGATTTACAGGACAAAAGTATCGACCTGGAAAATATCAACCTTGAGATTACTACCAATCTTTCCGGAACTATTCAAATGGTTCATCAGTTCCTTCCACATTTGCTCAAAAAGAAATCGGCAGCGATTGTCAATGTTTCTTCGGCTATTGCTTTTATGTCCTATTCTTCTGCCCCGATTTACAGTGCTACAAAAGCTGGAGTCCATGCTTACACACAGGCTTTGCAATTACAATTAGAAAACACCAATGTCAAAGTTTTTGAGATGATTCCTCCCGGAGTCAATACCAATCTGCAAAAGGATTGGGCTGTAAAAGTCAATCCAAAAATGATGATGGAAGTTGATAAAATGGTGAATTTCGCAATTCAAGGATTACTGAAAGACAAAAAAGAACTGAAACCTCCGATTGTTGGTGTTATCAAACTTGCAAGCAGGCTTTTTCCAAATATATTGTTGAAATTCGGGCATCGGGAATTCAAAAGAATCAAAAATCTTCAAAATTAATTAATATGAAAAAATTACTTATTTTATCGATGATGATTCTGATATCATCCTTATCATTTGCTCAAAAACTTTCGGCAGATAAGATCATTGGAAACTGGGAAAGCATTGATGGCGATGTGAAATTGAAATTTGAAATCTTCCCACAGAACGGAAAATATTTCGGAAAACTTCTCTGGGCATCCAATATGTTTGAAGCTGACGGAAAAACTCCCAAAAAAGATCCTAAAAATCTCGATGCGAAATTAAGAAACCGTTCCCGTCAAAATATGGTGAATATTACCAATCTTGCATTTGAAGATGGTGAATATTCCGGTGGAAAGCTCTACAATCCGACAGACGGAAATTCTTACAGCCTGAAGGCAAAACTTACCGACATCAATCATCTTCAGTTCAGAGGATATATGGGCGTTTCTCTTCTTGGAAAAACGATGAAATTCAGAAGAATTCAGTAATATTTAAAATCTAAAAAATGAGCAATAACGAAAAACTGGCGACGCATGGTCTTTATTATCGCAGATGCTGCCTCCATTGGGAATATTTTTGTATTTCAGACACAGAAATTCTTTTCCGCTAAAAGCAAATCGAGCCTTGAAATCTGCTTTGATAGGAATTCCTGTCGGATTGGCAGTCAATTATTTATTTTTTAAATTTATCCTAAAATAAAAATACAATGATAAAAAGTATAATTTCTTTGATATTACTGATTACTTCGGCATTTCTGAATGTGAAACACGGCTGGGAAAGTTTCAACTATAAAAATAATCCAGAGTCTCTCAAGATGATGAACGAGTTGGGAATCAGCGAAACATATATTCCGGTTCTGGGAGTTTCCATTATTTTGATAGCAATTTTGTTGCTCATTCCTAAAACTTTTTTCTTCGGAAATGTTCTCAATGCAATGTCAATCGTTTTAATTATGGCTTTGGCAATGAGAGTCGGGAATTTTAAAATGGTTTTAATGGAAATCCCTTTCCTGATGATTCCTTTGGTAATGATTTGGCTGAAATATCCTTTTAAAAACTGATTTTATGAATTCCAAACCCATCCGTTTTAAAACCATTACAGAAGCGCATCGTACATTTGGTTTACCAAGTCCGGAACATCCGCTGATAAGTGTTTTGAATTATGCCGACTTAAATGTTCCGACAAGCAATGAGGAAATCACTGCAACATTCGATTTCTATTATATCTCGCTGAAAAAAGGATTTACCAACAAGCTTTTTTACGGTCAGCAGACTTATGATTTTGATGAGGGAATGTTGTATTTTGTTGGTCCGAACCAGGTTTTGAGAGGAGCCGGACCGGAACCCGATGACGACCTTTCCGGCTGGGTTTTGCTCATTCACCCCGATTTTCTCTGGGGAACTTCTTTGGCAAAAACAATCAAGAAATATGAGTTTTTTGGTTATTCTGTGAATGAAGCACTGTTTCTTTCAGATAAAGAAAAAAATATTCTTAACGGAATCGTAGCAATCATCCAAAGTGAATATCAGTCGAATATTGATAAATTCAGTCAGGATATTATGATTTCGCATCTTGAAACTTTGCTTAATTATTCTGAAAGATTTTATCAACGACAGTTTCTGACAAGGAAAAAAAGCAGTCACAAAATCCTGGAGCAAATGGAAGAACTGCTGCAAAATTATTTTAATGATGAAGATTTGGTAACGAAAGGTTTACCAAGCGTACAGTTTGTGGCAGATTCGCTTCATATTTCTGTAAAATATCTGGGAAGCCTTCTGAAACAGTTGACTGGTCAAACGACGCAACAACATATCCACGAAAAATTAATAGAAAAAGCCAAAGAAAAACTTTCCACTACAGAATTATCGGTAAGTGAGATTGCCTATGAACTCGGGTTTGAGCATTCGCAAAGTTTCAGCAAATTATTTAAAAGTAAAACTAACCAAAGTCCTATAGAATTTCGGGCGGCCTTCAACTGATTTATTGGATCTTGAAATATGGTTCATTAAAATATTGGCTTGGCTTGATGTAAATACGTTCCGTTTCCGCATCAAAGATCCAATTGAATCTTCTGATCAGATCCGCTCCAAAGTAGCTTGTGGATTGGTTTTTAATTTCACCGCTAAAGAATCCGGCCGACACATTTTTCAAAGTAATATCGTCAATGATTTTTAAAGCAGGCAAAATGCCTTGTTTGGTTATAATGCTTTTTCCTGCAGAATTTTTCAATGTTTTTTCGCCTGTTATTTTCAGTTTATTATTCAGATCATGTGAGTCCGCAATTTGGTTGCTGTAAAGCAAACCTCCGGAATATCCCGATTGCAGAAGGAAATTCGATTCATAGCTTTCGTTATCAATTACATTCTCACAAGCTAAAAAAATCTGACCTTCTTTGTTGGTTATATAAGAAACTTCCCTGTATCCCGTGATATCAGGCAACTTTCCATATATCACCAATTGATTGTTATCATAATCGATCTTGTACGTTTTCCCTTTAAAAATTCCTGTTCCGATTTTTCCATCTGCTTCTCGGCCGGTCAGTTCGTTGTCATAAAATTTTATATCTTTAAATTCCAGTTGTCCGATCTTTACCGAATTATTTTCACTGATTTCATTCTGGAAAACAATACTTTTTGCAGGCTTAGACCTTTCGGGAGAAATGGAAGCGTCTGTCATTGCGATTTGAAACATCAGGTCAAGAGAATCTTTGTCATTAACCACAGTTTTTATAATGATGTTATTATACTTCGTAATTCTGAAAGGAATAATTTCCTGAGCATTTATAGAAATAGTGAAGACAGCGCAGATGATTGCTAGTGTGTTTTTGATGACCATAGTTTTTGCTTTCATAGTTTGTTTCTCAAATTTAATAAAATAGCTTTACTTTGAATAAATAATTTCTGCCGATGTTGGAATTTTTACAAAACGAATTGTTTTGGGAGACCAAAATTTTTAAACGAAATGAATTTCTCAAAACCTCAGGAACTATCGATACGAATGTTTATTTTGTGGAAGAGGGAAGTGTCCGGATTTTTATCGAGGATGAAGATGAGGAGCGGATTATCCGTTTTGGGTATCAGGGAAATATCATCGTTTCTCTGGATTCTTTTTTGTCGGGCAAGCCTTCGGAATTCTGTATTCAGGCCATCAAAGCTTCAACGGTAAAAGTGTCTTCCAAAAAGGATTTTTATGAATTTATCAATTCCAATAATGAGAATCTGAAATTATGGAATTCTATTCTGGAAGATTTGGTTTTGCAACAGATTGAACGTGAGAAAGATTTGCTGTACAGCTCTCCGAAAATCCGATACGAAGGAGTTCTTAAACGAAGTCCGAAATTATTTCAGGAAATTCCTAATAAATACATTGCTAATTATCTCAGGATGTCGCCGGAAACCTTGTCTAGGCTGAAAAAATCTTGACTTCAATCAATGTTTTAATGAATGAAGTTTTAGACTTTTGTGAAAAATTTTGACAATGAAAATTTCAATTAATCAATTACTTGCCGACCTTAAAATCATCACAGAAAATAATATTGAATTTGCTGAATCACTACTTGATCAAAATAATGAAACTCTGAATTTTCGAACATCCGAAAACAGCTGGAGCGTTTTGGAATGTTTGGAACATCTCAATTTTTATGGTAAATTTTATCTTCCTGAAATTGAAGATCGAATCACTAAAAGTAGATTTTCATCAAAAAAAACAGAGTTTAAAACTGGACTTTTGGGAAATTATTTTGCGAATATGATGCTTCCGAAAGCGAAATTCAACAAAATGAAAACGATGAAAACCGCTAATCCTATTCACAAAATTTTAGACAGATCAGTCGTTGAGAAATTCATCAATCAACAACATAAAATGTTTGAACTTCTGGAGAAAGCAAAGACTGTGGATTTGGAAAAGACAAAAACTTCAATAAGTATTTCAAGATTAATTAAGTTGAAATTGGGTGATACTTTCCGGTTTGTGATTTATCATAATCTGAGACACATTAAACAAGCTGAAAACATTTTAATCAGATGATTTGATACTCTCGCGGATTTTACAGATTGTGCTGGTTTTCATTTTAATTATCTGTCTTATCTGTTCATTCTGCGAGAGATTCATTACTTCTTCAAAAGATTAATACTCACCGTCGCCAACTCAGAATCCGGAAACTTCTTGAAAAGATTAGTATCAGGTTCTAATCCGGATTCTTTACAAATCCTGTGAAAGACATCGACTTCCACAATGTATTGGTCGGAAAATCCGTGCGTTGCATCATAAGCTGTCGCCGCGGTTAGTCCTAAATTTTTCGAAGTAATTCCCGGTGAAAGTGTATGCAGTTCAATCAACAACAATCCGAATTTCTCCACATAAGGTGTCCATTTTTTGAGGTGATTCAGAAGATTTTCTTCCACATCTTTGTTGGATAATCGTTTTCCCCGGAAGGCAAAAGCGCCAGTTGAAGTGCTGATTCTGGCAGAATTAATTTCCAAAACATCTTCCCAAATCCTGTTGTGGTCAAGGAAAGTTCGGATGTTGAGCAAATCGCCCAAACCAATATTGTAATCGGACTGTAAATCTTCCGCCAGTTGTTTCGGATTTCCAATGTCGCCCCAAATCACTTTTGCCCAAATATCATTTTTGATGAGATTAGCTCTCGTCACTTTCAGTGCCGCCTGATTGTAATCTGCACCAACCAAAAACAACGGATTTTCCTCCAAATGTTTTCCACGCAAAGTCTGCCTTTCTATCACGTCATAAAGATGTTGCAACAACGCGCCGTTCCCACAACCCATATCCAAAATTCCTTTTGGTTGTTCGTTCAAAGGACGATTGAAAATATCGATGATAAACTCATCAATCACTTTGAAATAAGTCAAATGTGCGCCACCACTTCCCCAGACATTCATTTCGCGGTTAACGTGGATTTCGTCTTCGCCGTCTTCAATTTCTCGGATTTCTGCGGCTTTTCCAAAAATCAGTTGATTCAATTTTGAAAACATCGGAAGATAAGAAACCGTTACGCCATAAGCGGTCGCACGTCTCGCAAAAAACAATCCCGTTTCGGTAAATTGAAAATTATCACCTTTTTTTGAAAACCAACCAAGTTCTGAAAGATAATCCAATATTTTTTCAAAATATTCCGGATTTTTATGGAATTCTTCCGCGCTGAAACTCGCTTCCATAAAATATTTGTGAAACATTCCGCTCATTCCGAGTTTGATAATGATGGGACCGACCAAAGCACCTTCGATGTGTTTTTGGATTTGATAATTCAAAGAAGGTTCGTTGACATTTTCGCTCAAAAATGATTTGTATTTCTCAAAAATCTGAATCCATTTTTTGCAGAGACTTTCCGTGAGTTCTTTGGAATTGATGATATCAAAATCTGCCAAAAACTCAGCTAAATCAACATAAATGTTTTGATGAGAAAAGACTTCATCGGTGTTGTTATTTTTTGAAATTGTGACAATGTCTGATTCATTATTCAAATCATAATTCAGGAAACCTTGTGACGCCAAAACCCGTAATGCAACATTCAGATAACCTTCATTGGCATCAAATTTTTCATTGATCTCAGAAAGTTCCAGATGGTCATTAGCCAAAATAAAATCCAAGATATTTTTCTTTGACAAAGCCGAAATCACAGGCGCGGTCACGATGCCATCCAAATGTCTGAAAATTGATTCACGAAGTTTTCTCTTGTCCATAAAATAGTTGATTTTGTGTTTTGGAAGATAAATATTTTTCTTAATATCATTTGAAAATAAATTCAGCTCGCAGATTCGGCAGATTTCACAGATTCATTTCTTTTTAAAATCTGCTTAATTTGTGAAATCTGCGAACTGAAAAAAACTAATTAAAAGTTAAATTGAAAATAATAAACCCAAACTTATTTTAGTTATCTTTAAAACGTTCAAAACAAAATAACTATGACAAAACATCAACAAAGAGTGAAGGCTGTTTTTCACTTTTTTGATAATAAAGATATTGTTCTTGGTTTTAGGAAGTTGCTGGATTGTGCGATGGATACTCAGAATATGGCCATCTACAAAACCGCCATCGAACTTACAGACTGGAAAGAAAAGAACCCTGAAAAATCCGATGAGCTCATTGAAAAATGTAAAGTTTTCCTTGTTGAAATCGAGAAAATCGAAGTCAAGGAATATCCAACGGAAATCTCAGTTCTAACAGCTAAAAATATCCAAAAATCTTATGGAAGCAATCATTTTTCGCTCGGTCCGGTTTCTTTGGAAATCAAGAAAGGTCAGGTTTACGGTTTGGTAGGAGAGAACGGAAACGGGAAAACGACGTTGCTCAGGATTTTGGCTAAAGAAATTTCGCATAATCAAGGCGAGTTGAATTACAAATTTGATGAAACGCCTAAAGATGAATTTGAGCTAAGAACAAAATTGGTTTATATTCCTCAAAGAACCGAAAAATGGTACGGAAGTCTGAAAGATAATTTGAAATTCGTCTTGTCAAGTTATGGTGTAAAACCCGAAGAGAACGAGACCAGAACGCTGATGATGATTGCGCGTCTCGGACTTTGGAATTACAAACATCTGAAATGGAACGAGTTATCGTCAGGTTACAAAATGCGTTTCGAATTGGCGAGAACACTTCTTCGTCAGCCTGAAATCCTTTTGCTGGATGAACCTTTGGCGAATCTTGATGTGCTCGCTCAGCAAGTGATTTTGGAAGACTTGAAAGCGATTGCTAATTCGGTCAATAATCCGATTGCGTTGATTCTGAGCTCTCAGCAATTGTATGAAGTCGAGAAAATTTCGGATAAAGTCATTTTCCTCAAAAATGGAAAATATCAGGACAACGAAACCAAGTCTGAAACCGAAAATGCAAACCTGATTGTGGAAATCGATACAGACAATTCCAGAGAAGATTTGTTGCAGATCTTCCAGCCATTTGCGCTAGAAAAACTGAATTTCAACGGTGGGATTTTCGTGGCTTATTTCAGTCCTGAAACCAAGTTTTCTGCTGTTTTATCTGCTTTAGGAAATTCGAAAATCCAAGTGACTTACATTCGTAATATTTCATCTTCCACACGTCGTTTCTTCGTAGAATAAAAACTTCTGACCAATGCAAAAAATAAATACAATTAATCAATATTTACTGGAGAGATTTCCCAATATCTGGAACACGAGAATCGTCTGGATGTTGCTTTTGGGAATCGCGGTTCATCTTATTTTCTTCTTTATCGGCTTCGTTTCGCACGCGAGTCCTGGCACATTGCAACATACGAGAGCCATCGATGATTACTTCTCCACAGGACTTGTCTTTGTTCACGTCATTATTTCGGTGCTTCTCATTGTTGGCTGGCTGATCTATATGCTGAAGAACAACGCTTTCAAGAATTTTTATCCAAATTCTGGCAAAAAACTGTTCTTTGAATTTGTCCAGTATTTCATCATCATCTTTGTTTCGGTCACATTTTATTTTTCTTATATGACCGGTTTTCGGCTCTTCATCAATTATAAATATGATGACGAGAAAATGGCGAAAAAGATCGAAATTATTAATCATTCTGTTCCTTTCCTGTCGCAGAATATTGAAGATTACACGTTAGAAAACCGATTGTCGCCCAAACCTTTTGCAGTTTTTTATTGTGAGACAGACATCAATGAGATTGACAAGACTCGGTCATATTTTGTGTATCACGACAGGGTTTATCAGTATTTCAGTCTTTATAAAAAAACGGTTAATCAAACCGATGAACGTGGACAGTTCATATATCCCGAAGAGGAAAAAAAGAACAGTGTTCCGTTGGCTTACTTTGAAAACAGCGCCGATAACAAGTCCAGAACTTATTTTTTCAAAAAACAAGTGGAGGATTTGTCGGCTTACATCAAAACGGTTGCACCAAGCTATTATAATTATTCTTCGGTTTTTTATGATAATGTCAATTCAGCTGTCAATCGCAGATATGATACTGAAGCAGATAATCTTCCAACGAAAGAACTTCTGAAACAAAAGCAAATTGAAGTCAACGACAATACAATAAGACTTATTACTTCGAAGGATTCCAAAGCATTAGAAAAGTTACTGCAGGATTTTCTACGTATTTCAAAAGAGTTCGATATTGTCAATAATCTCAATGTGAAAGATTGGTCAGCCATGGTTTACCATCCGGAGAAATTTGAGGTCAAGCGCTTTATAATGTTATATAAACCCGATGCCGGAACTGATTACGACCCTAATAAAGCACCGGCAGGGCGTTATAACGGTTATGAAGAAGCAGTCGCCGTTGATTCTGTTGCTTATGATGATAATTATCTGGATGCCAATGGTAAAATCCGGAAAGATACCATCAGCATCAGGGATTTTAATCCTAATGTGGACCGGGAGATTTCGCCGAAGGATTATTTCAAGAGAAATATGACCGATTTTTACTATTACACAGCGGATTTAAATAATTTGTTGGAAAATGTGGACACTATCAAGACCGATGATTTCTTTTCGGATTCGGTTCATCTTTTTATCTGGATTTCTTTTGCGCTGGCTATTTTGATTTTCAGTTTCAGAATTACAGATTTGCGCTCACTGCTGTTTAGTATTATTTCTGCTGGGGTTATCATTTTGCTGGTGACACTTTTCTGCGTGTTCTTTGCCTTTGTGGGAGGTTTTAAGAATATGTTTTTTATTCTCTATACTATTCTTACTGTTGGTGTCATAATTCTTTTGATACCATTTATCACCATTGGAAAAGCTCGGAAAATTGTAACGTCAATTTTTATGATTATTTCGATGGCCGGTTTTCCACTGTTTATTTGGTTAATTTTTGGAATTATTAATGAACATCAAGTTATCGATTGCAGAACTAAAGTTTATACTGGGGATAATTATCTGAGTTGTAAAGGCGTTTTAGATGATTTGGGACTGACAACCAGTTATATTATGCTGATTGCGACTTTTGTTTTTCTATATTTCTATACTGGATTTGTCAAAAAATGGAAAGCGATGCCGGAGTAAAAAATACTTGTTCATTTTTCGGTTGTTAACTGATTCTGAAAACATCTAAATTTGTATCATTCAAGACAATCAGTTATGGAATTGAGTAGCGAAATAATGTACCAGGCTTCATTTGAAAAAAATCCCGAATTCGAAGGGGTTTTCTGGATGGGTGTAAAAACAACAGGAATCTTTTGTCGTCCAACTTGTACTGCAAGAAAACCCAAACCTGAAAACGTTGAGTTCTTTGATAATACTAAAGATGCGATTCTGAAAGGTTATCGTCCATGCAAAGTTTGCAAACCATTGGAAAATCCAGATGAAACACCAATCGAAATTCAAAAAATAATGGATGAATTATCAGTTAATCCTGAGATTAAATTCAAAGACATTGATTTAGTTGAAAGAGGATTACAACCTGTGACAGTGAAACGATGGTTTCTGAAACACCACGGAATGACGTTCCACGCTTTTCAAAGAATGTTCAAAATCAACTCGGCTTTTAAGAAACTTCAGCAGGGCGAGAATGTTTTGGATGTGGCTTTAGATAACGGTTATGAAAGCTTGAGCGGTTTCAATGAAAGTTTCAAATCAATCATCGGAACTTCTCCTAAAAACTCGAAAATGGAAAAGATTGTTGACCTTAAAAGAATCGAAACGCCTCTCGGAACAATGATTGCCTGTGCCACCGAAAACGGAATCTGTATGTTGGAATTCTCCGACAGGAAATCACTTTCGAAAGAGCTGGAAGATATTTCAAAATATTTCAAAGCCACTATTGTACAAGGCGAGAATCCTCATTTCAAAACTTTAGAAACAGAATTGGCAGAATATTTCGATGGAAAAAGATTAGATTTTACAGTTCCATTGGCGCCTGTTGGGACAGATTTTCAGAAAAATGTTTGGGAAATCCTGAGAATGATTCCTTACGGAACCACGAGAAGTTACCAGCAACAAGCCGATATTCTCGGTAATCCAAAAGCCGTGAGAGCTGTTGCCAATGCGAATGGACTTAACAAAATCTCCATCATTATTCCTTGTCACAGAGTGATTGGAACTAATGGAACTTTGACTGGTTACGGTGGCGGAATCTGGCGAAAACAGAAGCTGTTGGAACTGGAGAAAGCCATCCTATTCTAAATTCCCCTTCCTTGAAGGAGTGGATTTCGAACTCGTTCGAAAGACGGGGTAGTTAAAAATAAGAGGTTTCCAGAGTCTCAATATTTCGCGGATTAAGCTGATTTTCCAGATTGATTAAAATCTGCTTAATTTGCCAGATCAGTGAGACTTTAAAATGAAAACTATGAAATCAGAAGAATTGAAATATATAGCCAGCCTTTGGTTCAAGGCGTTCAACGAGCAAAATTTGGGAGATTTACTTTTTCTTTATGATGAATCTGCACAGCATTACAGCCCAAAACTTAAAATCAGAGAGCCAAAAACCAATGGTTTGATAAAAGGAAAAGAAGCGTTGAGAAATTGGTGGAAAGATTGTTTTGAAAGACTGCCAACTTTGCGCTATCAAGTTGATAGACTAACCGCAGACTCCGAACAGGTTTTTATGGAATACACCAGAAAAGTGGAAGGCGAAAAAGATATGAAAGTAGGAGAGGTTCTGGAAATCAAAGATGGGAAGATTGTTTTCTCCAGAGTTTATCACAGTTAAAAAGAATCAGGAAACAAGAGACAAGAATCAAGACTACAACCTAAAACTACCACCTAAAACCTCACAACAATGAACATCCAACCGACTTTAGAGAACGACTTTATAAGATTGGTTCCATTAGAAAACGATGACTTTGAGCAATTGTTTTCAGTCGCTTCCGACCCCAAAATCTGGGAACAACATCCTAATAAGGATCGATATAAAAAAGAGGTTTTCGAAAACTTCTTTCAGGGTGCGATAGAAAGTCAAGGTGCTTTCAAAATCGTAGAGAAAAATACAGGAGAGATTGCCGGAAGTACAAGGTTCTATGATTATAATCCGAAAGATAATTCGATATTCATTGGTTATACATTTTACGCTACAAAATTCTGGGGTTCAAAACTGAATCCACAAGTCAAAAAACTGATGTTGGATTATATTTTCCAGTTTGTGGATAAAGTTAATTTTCACGTTGGTAAAGATAATATCCGTTCTCAGAAGGCGATGGAAAAGCTTGGTGCAAATAAGATGGATGAGGTTAATGTGGCTTACTTCGGCGAACCAGAGAAACTGAATGTCGTTTTTGAAATCATGAAACCCTCTTCATAAAATCCATAAATCTAATAAACTATAAAAATGAAAAAGTACAGAGTTCAAACAAGACCATTTGTAGTTCCGACAACTGATGGTAAGTTGATCGAGGAACATTGGGGAAACTCCACCCAAACATCAGATATCTCCATAGCACATATGATTGCACCGCCTGATTGGAGTGAACCACATCAAACTCCGGAATTTGATGAGTTTACCATTATTCTTTCGGGAAAGAAACATTTTGAGATAGATGGTGATTCTATTATTCTTGAGAAAGGGCAAAGTATTCTGATTGAAAAAGGTGCAAGAGTCCGTTATTCCAACCCGTTTTATGAACCTTGCGAGTATATTGCTATTTGCCTTCCTGCTTTTTCTATGGAGCTTGTGAATAGGGAAGCTGAATAGATTAAACCATTAGACCTAATAAAACTAATTTATAAGGAAAGCTGATTAAGAATCCTTGAGAGTTTTTCACTCCTATTGACCTAGGGGATTGATATGCTGGACAAAATTCATTTTCTAATTCGGAGATAAGGTTCTGCTATGGTCATTATTTTTTCGAGGTAGTTTATTGGTTTACCCATTTTATAAGCGCTATTTAAATTCATAATTTTTTATGACATTATTCCCTGGAATATTTTGAATTTATGGATGGTATATACACTTTCCACGATTCCATCAATATCCAGATCTACCATTAGGGTTCGTTCTATGAACCAGATTCGTGTAATATAGATAAGCTGTATTCCTCCGAATTCAGAATAATCAGGAGCTCCAAAAAGAGAGTATAGCTCTTCCTTGTTCTTGCCTATCAATATATGTGCTTTCATTACTTGTTTTGTGATTTTCATAGTCTTGATACTTTTTAATTGTAAGGCAATGTCGTTTTAATATTAGGTTTTAGTGCTGTAAAACGGCATTAATTATATAGGCCGGGCAAATATCAAAGTGTCTGCGTTATTGTTTCTGCCATGCTGAGGCTCTCGAAGCATCTCTCATTTTGTTAGGCCAAGTCTTTTGTCAAAAGGTTATCGCAGAGTAGGCTTTAATCTTGTGTAAAATTTGGCATAGTTTTTTTTATTTGTTAATTATTTATCAGTTTTTTATAATACTTATTGGGCAATTTGTGTAATGGTAATCGAGCCCAGATTTACATAATTGCTGGCAGAAGAGTCGGAATGATAAAGTAACCTTATTTTGTCTCCCGCATTTAGAGTGCCTGTCCAATTGATAGAGTTGCCATTGTCCACTGTAGAACCATTCATATTAGCATTGGTATCTTTCATCAGAAGGGAGTAGGTGCTTCCACCATTGGTGCTTTTCTGAAGCAATGCAGATACAAACCAGCTTGTTTGTGCATTTACGTCATGGGAATGAGCACTTTGCATGCTAAAGGAATAGATTCCTCCCATACCGGGAGGTACCGTGAATACGTTGCTTGCATAGGCGCTATATACATCTATATACTCAGTTGGATAATTGGCGAGGAGCATGTTAGCATTTCCAATATTCTGGTTACCAACCGCAGCCGCACTTAATATTATTTTTGAGGTTCCCGTTGGAAGTCCATTTACATATCCTAAAACACCGTTGGCATCTGCCACTACGGTTCTAGTTGCAGTAAAGGTTTGGTCTTGACTACCAGATGCTGTGCCTCCCGATGTTGTATTGATGGCATTGGCTGTCCCGTTCGCAGGAAGGTTTCTCAATCTTGTGATGCCATTGTTATCGAGTTTTTCGGTTGGGCTTATCGTATTTATACCAACATTTCCTGTGGGAGTAATACGCATTTTTTCAGTCCCGAGCACTGAACTTCCTCCTGCGCTTGTAGTAAACGCTAGATATGCAGGCAATGTAGTTTGTGTAGGACCTATGTTAATTCCTCGGGAATCACCTCCTGTTGTAATTTGGGCAATACCCTCCGGATCTTGAAATAACTGCATATTAGAACTTACTCCGTCGCTATTATTGTCATTTGCCGTTAATACTATACTGGCTCTTTTATTGCCGGCTATACCTGTTTGGCTAAGCCCATTGTTAGGGTAAAACGTAGTAGACTGATTAGTACCTAAGAAAGTAAGTGTTCTACCAGCCTGGGTCAGTGTACGATTACTAGTGAGAGTGCCATTAGCATTGTATATATTAACGGGAGTTGCCGGCAAACCTGCCACAGTTCCCAAAACACCATTGTCATCGGCAACAACAGTCCTGGTTGCTGTAAAAGTCTGATCTTGTGCAGCAGACATATCGCCTGTAGATGTAGTATTGATGGCATTGGTTGCACCGTTTGTAGGAAGGTTTCTCAGTCTTGTAATGCCGGCGTTGTCAAATCGCTCTGTTGGATCGGGAGTATCTACTCCAACATTTCCTTCTCCTGTGATCCGCATTCTCTCTACACCGGTGGTATTGCCGCCAGGGCTTGTGCTTAATGTTATCGGAGCAGAATCATTAGTATAATGAGTAGATAAACCGAGTCCGGTAGAGCTGTTGGAAGCTGTGATTTCGGAGCCGGAATTCCATTGTTGTATCCACAGGTTAGCACTTCCGTTATGAAATCCCATAGCTGCATCAATGGAAGTATCAGCAGCCTGCTGATGGATTCTCCCATCTATATCCCAATAGGTTTTCCGTGCTGCTCCTACAAAATTCAGTGTTTTTCCGTTCAGTGTTAGTGTGCGGGAGTTTCCGGGACCGATAAGTGAACCGTCGGAATTGTATATATTAGTGTCATTTGCTAAACCTGATCCGGTGCTGACCCATTTAGTACCATTAAAATAATAGTAACCTGTTGCGGTCACATCAATCGTTTGTCCTGCCGGCGCTGAGTCTGCTACAGTTACATATACTAATGTTCCGGTCTGCTCCGTAGTATAGGTTTTGGCTCTTAGCTGATCGCCTGTAAGTCTTGGAGCGGTGATACCGTCTAACGAGTTGGTGTCAGCAGCTTTCCCTACGACATCCAAAGTGGACTTTGGCGTATCTGTATTGATTCCTACTTGGGAGAATGCTAATCCAGAAAGCAATAGCATTCCTAAAAGAATAATGTTTTTTTTCATTTGTGTATCAATTAAAATTAGTCTTGAAATACTTAAATGATGAAACATTCTAATATGAAAAGAAGAAATTCTTCTCTATAAGAATAAAAACTTTCTTTGTTTTCATCATTTGTGTTTTTACCTAATATATATGTCTTTGTGTTTTTTACTTTTTGGTATTGTGAAATGAGGTGAGCTAGTTCAAGACTAATAAATACCGATGGCAATATTAAGCCGAACGATTCTTTCCGGCAAAGGTTAGGCTTGGTGATTTCCGAATTGTCTCATATGTTTTTCATATCTTATATTAATTTTACAAATAAAAAGCATTGATTATCAGTTTTTTATATAATATTTTATTTTCATCATTATGAAATGTACTTTTAGTCTGTGTATATAGAGATTAGTCTTTTTCTGAATTTATACATTAAATTTGCAAGTGTACCTTCAGATATTATTGCTATCAAAATAATTTAATTAGATACTTAATAAAATTTTTATTCATGAAAAAATTATTTTACTCTTTTCTTATCCTTTTTTCTTTTTATATCACGTATGCACAAAATCTAAAACAATCTGATTCTTTTCACCAAACTGAAAAGCAAATCACCGACCGCTATGATAAAATCGAGATGGATGATGAGGAAGAGGCTAATATTGATGAAATAAAAAAACTATGCGAACAATCCAAAAAACTGAACTTCTCTGAAGGAATTCTCAGGGGACTAATGATACAGCAACAAGTCGCAGCAACGCAAAAAAATTATACCCTTTCCGCAAAATATGGAAACGAAGCGGAGATTATTGCCGAGCAAGTGCAGAATTATAAAGCACTAAGTAAGATCAGTAAGCTTAGAGGCTATGTTGATATGATACTGGATAAATATCCTGAGGCTGAGATTCACCTCAAAACGTCAATAGGCTATGCGGAAAAAATTGAAAATAAAGCGGATAGACATATGGCTCTTTGTGGCATCTATATGAATCTTGCAGGAATGTATGAAGGACTAGAAAAGCCTGAAAAGGCATTGGAAAGCCTGAAAAAAAGCCTGCAATATATAGAAACGGTACCGGTAAATAATTTAACAGAATATCAAAGGGATACTTATTATTATCTATATATTAACGGGTTACAGAGCATGGGAGGTTATTATATCGTTCGGAAACCACAAGACCTTGATCATGCTGAATTTTATTTAAAAAAAGTTTTGGATTTTCAGAACACTGCCCCGAAATATTTTGAGGGGCAAGAAACGAGTGTCTATAGATCACTATGCGGTTTGTATTTTGAAAAAGGAGATTATCAAAAGTCACTGGATTATTCCTTCAAATTTCTTGAAGCTGAGAAAAAGCAAAAAGACCCTGTAGCCAGGTTATGGGTTTATAATAAAATGAAAGATGATTATAAATTTTTGAAGAATAATAATGAGGAAATCAAATACATGCGATTATCTACTGCTCTGAATGACAGCCTTAATTTTGCAGAGAAGAAAGCTATTATATCCCTTTCGAGAGACCAGATAAAGAAATCCGATAATAGAAACAGTCTTTTTCTTGAAAAAATTATAGTTGGAAGTGCAAGTGTAATTCTTGTCATTATCATTGGGTTCTGGATATTGATCAATAAGAAAAATAAACGCCATCGCAAAAAATATGATGAGCTGATTGCTAAAATAAACAGTAAAAAAGATACAGTTCCTCCCAGTATGACACCTGATAAAGTTGAAAATAATAATACAAGACCTACTATTGTACCGGACGAAACGGCAAAAGCCCTTCTTCAGAAACTGGAGAAATTTGAAGCATCGGAAAAATACCTGAAAAAAGAAGCTAATCTTACATGGCTTGCCCACAACCTCAGTACCAATACTAAATACCTCTCTGAAATTATCAGGATCTACAGGGGTAAAAACTTCTCAAACTACATCAACGGATTACGCATCAACTACATTGTCCACAAGCTATACAACGAACCCAAATACCGGGACTATAAAATAAGCCATCTTGTTGAAGAAAGCGGATTTGTGACTTATAAGGTTTTTGTAATAGCCTTTAAAAATGAACATGGTGTAACGCCTTCTTATTTTATTGAGAAGCTGAAACAAGAAAATTTATAATCTACATTTTGGCAGGTTACAGGACCAATTCTTCAAATAGCCTGTCAAAAGTTGTATCCAAATCCAAACTAGCGCCAGGATGAGGCCTTGAAGTCTGAATGATGGAACTCTTCACTGCGGTCAGCCATCGGAAACGCTCCGGAATATCGAGCTGCGCGATAGACCCGGCCGATCTTTCGCCTTTGGCAATGCTCACGAAGGATTCCAGATGTTTCTTCACATCATCATAGTCCAGTTTGGAATGGATAGTGCGAAACTTATCTTCGCAAAGATGGATTCTCACGGCAATATATTTGGCTTTCTTAGAGAATAATATCAACCCGACATTGAAGAACTCTTCACGCTCCGGTTTTGGCACCAGGCGTATCACGGCATATTCATATAACTTTTGCTCTTGCATTTTTGGCCTCGTTTAAAAAGTTATCAGAATTAGCTAATCGTCTGGTGAGAAACTGGAAATAGACGTCTTTGATCTCTTCCGGAGAGAGGTCTGTGTCGTCCCGAAGGAGCCAATCGGTAGGTATCAGTTCTACGATTTCTTTTAGAACAGCATCAGTCAATATAGCTTTGAATTTTGCATTTGCCTCGTCCAGCTTAGATGCCTGTGGCAATAGAACGTGATCTTTTATCATCACGAAAGGACTCACCGCATTCTTTTCCCAGTTGTCCCAGGAATGATGGAAATATAAAGAAGCACCATTGTCTATCAGCCAAAGTTCCTGATGCCACATCAGCATATTGGTGTTGCGGAACGTTCGGTCGATATTGGTAAGAAAGGCGTCCAGCCAAACTATTTCTGATGCGGTCTTAGAATCTACCTTCACTGCTCCCGGGTCATAAGTGATCGCGCCGGAGAGATAATGCAAAGCAAGATTTAGTCCGCAGCTGTTCTTTAATAGGTCTTGGATCTCTTCATCTGCTTCAGCACGCCCAAAATCTTCTGAAAGGTTGGCAAATACCAGTTCAGGAATTCTAAAACCCAGCACCTGAGATATTTTTCCTCCAATCAATTCGGATATCAATGCTTTCACACCATGTCCCGCACCACGGAATTTCAGTACATATTTGAAGTCGTCATCCGCCTCTGCCAAAGCTGGTAAAGATCCACCTTCCCTCAGAGGAAGGATGTACCGAGTGACCGTAACTGTTCTTAGAGATAAGTCCAATTTGTAATTTTTTGTAAAAATAGGGATTTGCCATAGAATTAAGTGAATGATTTCTATTTCAGAACAGAAAACAGTGGTTTCAGAACAATTTTATTTTTGAATAAAAAGACGTGTCTACATTTGATTTTGGAAGGAAATAGGTTGAGGTTCAGGCTTATCAAACATCATATTTTATTCTATCTTTGTTAAGTGGTGAAAAATTATTTAAGTTTTTTTCTGTTTTTTATTCAAGTTTTTTGTTTTGGACAAGATACTTTTCAGTCATTGGAAAGAAATCTTGATCATAAGATTCGGAATTCAGAATATAAGTCTGCTCTGGAATTGATCAATCAAAACAGAGAAAAATATAAAGACTCTGATAAAGTCAATTTAGATGTTCTGAAAGTTAAAATCCTCATAGAATTAGGCTTGTATGATGAAAGTTTCAAACTATCCCAAAACCTCATTGATTTTAAACTAACACCAGAACAACAATTAAAAATCCGCATCGAAAGAGAATTGATTTTTGAAATCAATGGTGATGAAAAATCCAGCAAAAAAGAAATTGATGAAGCTGAGAAATTACTGATCAAGCATCCGGAACTCAAGCCTAAAAATTACACCCATTTTCTCATCAGAAAGTCTTCTTATTACAGGGTGAATAATCATCGGGAAATTGCCTTTAAAATTGCCAATGAAGCTAAAAAATATGCAGTTGCCGTTAATGATGAAACACGACTTCCGGAGGTTGAATTAATTCTTGGATTCGGAAATCGTGAAAATCCGGAAAAGAAACTAAGTCATTTTCAACGCGCTTTGTACTTGAATAAAAGACTTCGTCATAACGAAGCTATTAACGCACTTTACAATAATATTTCGTTTTTCTATTTCTCGAAACACAATTATAAAATGGCAAATATTTATTCTGACTCAGCTATTGCTAATTCTTCCAGATCCAATGTTCTCAACTACAAGGCAGATATTTTCCAGTTGAAAAGTGAGATTCTGGAAAAGGAAAAAAAGCCGGATTCTGCTCTGTATTATTATAGACTGGCTTCGGAATTATATAATGAGTATAATGCAGATCAACGTGATATGAAGGTCAAAGAACTAGCGATACAGTATAATTTCGAAAAAGAAAAATCTGAAAAAGAACTGCTCGAAAAAAATATCGAAGGAACGAGAAAACTTAATATTACTCTCATTATATCAATTGTGATTTTAGCATTTTTTCTTTGGTTGATCCTTAAAAACAAAAGAAAAATCGAAATCCAAAAACAAAAGATATCGGAGAATAATCAAGCGCTTAAATCCAGTCTTAAGGAAAAACAATTTTTGGTTCAGGAGCTCAATCATCGTGTCAAAAATAATCTGGCTGTGATTCTCAGTTTGATTGATTTTCAGAAAAGTCAGGCTGGGAATCTGAACTATCAAAACCGTTTCGAAGACCTTCACCAGAGAATAAAAACGATCATGATTGCGCACGAGCTTTATTCTTACAGTGTCAATCACAATGATAATGCGCTGATTGAAGCCAAAGGTTACACAGATAAGATTTTTGAAACGCATCAAAACAGCTCGGGAAGAGAAATTGAGTATCAAAACGATGTGGATGATATTTTTCTTAAAGTGGATAAAGCGTTACCGCTTGGATTGATTTTGAATGAATTGATTACCAATTCTATCAAACACGCCAAAACCGAATTGTTATTATTAGATTTAAAATTAAATTTGATCGATGATAAAATCGGGTTGTCATATTCTGATAACGGAACCGATTTCGAGTTTAAAAATAAGAAAGATTCACTCGGGATTTTGATTATCGAAGGAATGGTAAAACAGCTGAAAGGCAGTTTTACAAGAAAAAACGCAAACTACAAAATCACGTTTCCCAATGACTGAACATAAAAGCAGAATACTGATTGTGGAAGATGAGATTTTGATTTCGTTTGCTGTTAAAAGGATTTTGGAACCGTTTTTTTTGCCCGAAATCGCTAATGATTTTGATGAAGCAAAACTGCTTTTGTCGCACAAATTATTTGATCTGGTTCTGATTGATATTTCACTTTCCGGAGAAAAGACGGGTTTGGATCTGGCGAAATTCATTAATGATAATATTTCTATTCCTTTCATTTTTACAACAGCTTTGACAGACCCGAGCACACTTGAAAAAGTGACCAGTCTGAAACCGTCTGCTTACCTTTCAAAGCCTGTTGATAATGTCAATCTGATAACAGCAATCACTCTGGCGTTGGCGAATCAGGATAATATTTTCAAGATTGAGATTGGAAAGCAGATTTATTATTTCCAGTCCAAAGATTTTCTTTTTGCAGAAGCTGACCATATCTATGTCGAAATAGTTTTGAAATATGGTAAAAATCAAATCCTCAGAACTACAATGTCTCATCTGGAAGAGGTTTTTCCGTCGAAATATTTCAAACGGATTAACCGAAGTGTGGCAGTTAATCCTTATCACGTTTCAAAGATCATCAATGACAAATTGTATATCGAAGATAAGATTTTCAAGATTTCCAAACATTTCTAATTTTTTTTAAGAACAAAAAACCGAGGTTTCAGAACATTTTTTCTGACAGAAAAATAGTCATTTCTAATTTTAATGGATGAAAGGCAAATCGTTTGTCATTCAATATCAATCTATTAAAATGAAATTATGAAAGCACTTCGATTATTTTTCAATTTTTTGTTTATTTCATGTCTAGTCAATGCACAGCAGTATCGGACGATTGCTATCCAAAGTGGTTTCAATGCAGATGTTATTGCTAATGGAGTTGGAAATGCAAATACTGTAATCACCAATGATATGGACGGTGGAGGGTATGCTCTTGTTTCAAAAGATTATCAACAGACATCAGCAAGTACGCCAGCTGTATATGGTCTGCCAGAAACAGGACTAATTCATTCTGTAGCTTCTCCTGGGCTCAATTATCAATTAGCTTCTTATTCTGGTAATAATTCCATAGATGCATCTAATCAATGGAAAAACATAAAAAGTGTTACTATAAGCAGAACGCCTACAGGAAGTTCAGTGGCTCATGTTTTTGCATTTTCGGCTTACCAAAAATCTGAGATTGCTCCAGATTCAAATGGACGGGTATATGTGAATGCCAACGTCGATGGTGGAACAGAGAGCGGAAATTCCTGGACAAACGCTGTGAAAAATCTGGTAGATGTTTTCTCTGCAGTCAAAACTAATAATGATATTAAAGAAATCTGGGTGGCAAAAGGAACATATTATCCATCTTTGACATCCAATAGAGATGATTTTTTACAAATAACCCGTAATAATTTCAAAGTTTATGGTGGTTTTGCAGGAACAGAAACAGCATTATCTCAAAGAAATATCGAGGAAAATGAAACTATTCTGAGCGGAGATATAGGAACTCAGGATTCTGCTACTGATAATAGTTATCACATTATGATTATTGATGCAGAAACTGCCGATATTGATAACTCTACGCAGATTGACGGTTTTACTTTTCAAGATGCTAATGCAAGTCTAGGGAGCGTTTATAACAATTATGCGCCAAGATACAGCGGAAGTGCGATTTTGATTTATCCTTCGGAATTCAATAATTCTCCGACCATTTCTAATAATATTTTTAGAAATAATTCTCAGTTCCAGACCGGCGCTATTGAAGTGGATTCCAATAATACGGGAAGTAATTTTACCAAAATTGAAAACTGCTCATTTATTAATAATTATGCAAAATATGCTGGTGGAGGGATAAGTGTTTTCAATTATAATACAGGAAGCCCTCAGAATGTACAAGTCATAGGCTGCATTTTTGAAAGTAACAGCGTTGATAATGCTTCTCAGGGAGGTACGACTGGTGGAGTAGGCGGTGCTGTATTTGTTTATGGAGGAGGTGAGGTCTTGATAAACAGGAGTAAATTTATTAATAACATCATCGGAACTTATACTCAATATTTAGGAACTTACAAAGGAACAGCAATTGCTGCTGGAAGTGCTTCCAAGGTTACTTTGGTCAACAGCTTGATTTATTCTGATCAGATTTATATTCCATTATTTAATAGTAGTTCTACTTTCAATATCATTAATTCTACGGTTTATAATCCGGATGGAGGTACTATTTTATCGACTGTTTCTCCGATTCTTAATTCCATTCAAAACTCAATTTTCTGGATGGGCGGAGATTCTGTTAATGCAATTGATGGTTCTGGGACCTCTGTTACGGCTAACAATTCAATTATCCTTCCAAAGCATAATGTAATGCTTAATGGTTCTAATAATTATACAACGGATCCATTGTTTAATAATATTTCGGCTAATGATTTTACATTGAAATCTTCCAGTAATGGAATCAATAGAGGGAATAATTCTTTTTATGATGTTTCAAAATATGGAAATTATGACGTAGCTGATAAAAGCAGGATTGAACAAACAACGATTGATATTGGTGCGTTCGAGAATCAACCGACTTTGTTGGCCTCGGATATCAATAAAGCTGAGTATATTATTATTTTTCCAAATCCGGTAAAAGATATTTTGAATTTTCATTCCGACGAGAAGATTCTTAAAATAGAGATCATATCTATAGATGGAAGAAAAATAATCGAAAAAAATATGAATGATGAGAAAAAATTGAATGTTCAGACTCTTCAAAGAGGTTTATATCTCATCAATATTTTTACAGAAAAAGAAATAAGGACGATTAGGTTCATTAAAGATTGATCACCATTTAATTTCAAAGGGAACCTGCTATTTTGCAGGTTTTTTTATTTTTAAAAAATGAATTCCTATTTTTGGGAAAAATAAACAATGTCCAGCTTCATCGATTTCGGAATTGCCCAAAAACAATATAACAGAATGAACAGAATCACACAACTCTTCGGAACAAAATATCCAATCGTGCAAGGTGGAATGATCTGGCATTCCGGATGGCGATTGGCTTCAGCGGTTTCCAATAACGGTGGATTGGGTCTTATAGGTTCGGCAAGTATGTATCCGGATATTCTTAGAGAAAATATTCAGAAGTGTAAAGCAGCAACTGACAAACCTTTTGGGGTGAATGTGGCTTTGCTTTACCCAAATCTTGAGGAGATCATCAATATCATTTTGGAAGAAGGTGTGAAAATCGTTTTTACATCAGCCGGAAATCCAAAAACTTACACGGAAACTCTGAAGAAAGAAGGCGTCAAAGTCGCTCACGTCGTTTCAAGTGTGAAATTTGCTGTGAAATGTCAGGAGGCCGGAGTAGATGCTGTTGTTGCAGAAGGTTTTGAAGCAGGTGGTCATAACGGAAGAGATGAAACTACTACATTGTGTTTGATTCCCAACGTTAGAAAACATATTGATATTCCTTTGATTGCAGCGGGCGGAATTGGACTGGGAAGTCAGATGAGAGCGGCGATGATTCTTGGCGCAGATGGTATTCAAATCGGTTCTCGATTTGCTGCGACAGAGGAAGCAAGCTCTCATGAGAATTTCAAAAATAAAATTGTTGAGTTGAAGGAAGGTGACACGCAATTAACTTTAAAAGAATTGGCGCCTGTCCGTTTGGTTAAGAACAAATTTTTTCACGATCTGGAAGGTCTATATGATACAGGCAGAAATGTTGAAGCCTTGAAAGAAACACTAGGAAGAGCACGTGCAAAACGTGGAATGTTCGAAGGTGATCTGGTGGAAGGCGAATTGGAAATCGGACAAGTTTCTGCTTTGATAGATGAAATCCTACCGGTCGAAAAAGTTTTTGAAAACTTGATCAAAGAATTCAATGAATCGAAAATAGATTTGAATTTTTAAGAAACAAATTAAAGGCAAAAGAAATATATGAAAGGCTTCGTGAGCCTCAGCCTGACAAGATTTTTAGACCAAAAAAGAAAAGCAACGAATTGCTCATCATTTATAATTCATCATTAACCATTTATAATTAACAACGTGTTCTCAAAACAAGAAGCTCAAAAATTGAAAACAGAATTCTGGACGGCTTTCGGAAAAGCTTTCCCGAGAAAATGGTTGTTGTATGATACAAAAATCAAAGATTTTTCTTTCAAATTTTATGCTGATAATAAAAAAGCTGAGGTTTCTCTGGATATAGAAATGAAAGATGAATTATTCAGAAATGCTTATTACGAGAAAATCTGGTCTTTGGAATCGATATTAGAAGATGAAATTGGAGGATTTACAAAAGATGAGTTCTATGTGTTGGACAACGGAAAAGTCATCAGCAGAATTTGGGTAGAGAAAATAGGAGTAAGCATTTATAATAAACAAACCTGGCCGGATATTTTCGAGTTCTTTGTCGAGAAAATGGATGCTTTTGAACGTTTGTTTTATGAATATGAGGATTTTATAAAAGATGTTTAGTTAGTATTCTAGAACATACTTTTACTTAATACATTATACTTTTTACAATCAAAAAATGAAAAATATTACCATAAAAGCACACGATTTTTTCGAATTATTGAAATTGAAAGACCAATCGATGTGGGATATTTTCGCACAGATGATCGATGGTGAGGAGAAAGAAATTGGTTTTACAGATGAACATGACCAATATATCTTTCACTACATTTTGCCGAAAACTCTTGAAAAATTACAAGAAGATAAAGCACTTTTTGCGAAAGAATATGCGGAAAAATTATCAGGACTAAATTGATATTCCTTAAGCGAGGAATTTAATCCTTAACCAAACTTTTCTTCCACTCGATGTAGCCGATAATCGCCATTGCTGTGAATACAAAATATTGTAAACCTGTCAATGCGAGTCCTTTTTCAAACATCATAGGAATGCAAATGAAGTCGGCAACAATCCAGAATATCCAATTCTCAATATTTCGTTTTGCCATAAAATACATTCCTACAAGAAATAGAGAAGTGGTAACAATGTCCGTATAGTTCGCCCAATCGAGATGATAAAGTCCAAGTTTGACATTCTCCATAGAAAACTGGTTGTCTATGAATGGTTTGTAGTAATAAACAGTTCCCACGAAAAATAAACTGGCCACAAACAAAATGCTTCCAACTTTCCAATCTTTTGCACTTGCTTTTTTGACGTCGACGTGGATGTGGTCATCGGAGCTTTTTGACCAGAGAATCCAGCCATAGAGACTCATCACGGTGTAATAAACATTGATGAGCATATCTCCCAAAAGTCCGAAAACGAACATAATGTAGATGAAAAGTATTGTGGAGATAATTCCTGTTGGATAGACCCAAATATTCTTTTTGATTGAAAAGAAAACGCTCAATAATCCAAATAAAACTGCAAAAGCTTCTAGATAAATCAGGTAAGTCTCGTAAGAGTTGTATTGTGCGGTCAGTTCTTGTAAAAAATCCATGGTCAAAGATAATTATTAAGACTCAAAATCTTCTACAATGTCTTGAATTAATAGTAATGTTTAAAATAAATTAGTTAAAAAGTGTTAAGGATGATATTTTTTTAATATTTTCGTAATTCAAAAAATAAATATAGAAGAAAAGCCCCCTATAAATTTTGGGGATAAAAAAAATTTAAATTATGGCAAATATTTGGATCAAGAAACCAATGGAAGCTTATGAAGCGGACATTAAAAAAAGTCAGCTAAAGCGAGTATTGGGAAAATGGAGTTTAACAGCTATTGGGATTGGTGCCATCATTGGAGGTGGTATTTTTGTTTTAACAGGTACAGGTGCTTACTATAACGCTGGTCCTGCTTTAGCTCTTTCTTTTGTCATCGCTGGGATTGCCTGTGTTTTTGCAGCATTGTGTTATGCAGAATTCGCGTCCATACTTCCGGTAGAAGGTTCAGCTTACGCTTATGCTTATGGTACAGTGGGAGAAATTTTCGCCTGGATTATCGGTTGGGGACTGATTCTGGAATATGCGATGGGTTCTATGACAGTAGCTGTTTCGTGGTCCGGATATTTTGGAAAATTACTGAAGATGTTTGGGCTGCATTTACCGGCTTGGTTAACGACAGACCCACAAACATATCTTGCTGCAGGTAATTCTGGATTTTCTATGAACCTACCTGCATTTTTAATTGTATGGGTAGTGATTGGGATTCTTTTGAGAGGAACCAAAGGGGCTGCAAAGGCCAATAACTTCATCGTTGTGATGAAGGTTTCAGCAATTATTTTCGTAATTGTTGCCGGAGTATTTTTTATCAATCCGGAAAACTGGTCACCATTTATTCCTGCTGCAACTACAATTACAGAAAACGGAGTTTCACATTCGGCTTATGGTTATGCGGGTGTTGTTGCCGGAGCTTCAGCAATTTTCTTTGCCTATGTAGGATTTGATGCCGTTTCCACACAGGCTGGAGAAGCAATCGACCCTAAAAAAGACGTACCGTTTGCAATCATTGCATCGTTGGTAATCTGTACATTATTATACATTTTAGTTTCATTGGTTTTGACCGGGATGATGCATTATACAGACTTCAATCCATTGGGTAAATATCCAGATGCAATTAAAGCACCGGTTGCTTATGCCTTCGATATTGCAGGACAGGCTTGGGCTGGTTATATCATTACAATTGCTGCTACAGTGGGTTTGATCTCCGTGTTAATGGTAATGATCATGGGGCAATCCAGAATCTTCTTAGGAATGTCAAAAGATGGTTTGATTCCGAAGACTTTTGCAAAAGTTAACCCGGTTACTGGCGTGCCTTCAAAAAATCTTGTGATTTTAGGAGGTGTTATCTCAGTAATTGCGTCATTTACACCAATCAACGATTTGGCGCATATGACTAGTTTCGGAACCTTGTTCGCGTTCACAATGGTATGTGTTGCAGTTTGGGTTTTGAGAGTTAAAGAACCTAATCTACAAAGAAACTTCAGAGTGCCAGCATTACCGGTTATTGCAGTTTTAGGAATCGCCATCAACATCTATTTGATTATCAACCTGAGCAAAGAAGCGCAAATGTATTCTTTGGGTTGGTTGGTCATCGGTTTCTTCATCTATTTCTTGTACAGTAAGAGAAATTCAAAACTTCAGAATGGAGGATTTGGAGAAACGTTCAGGGCGGAGCAAGAGCCGTTACAAGATGTGGATATCGACATCGACAATAAACATTAAATATAAATTCCGCATCTTTTTGCGGAATTTTTTTTTGGAGCTTGATCCCGCTATCCACTATATCTTTTTTGTTATTGCGAACGAAGTGAAGCTATTTTTAGAACTTTTTCCCGCAATGTCAAAAAGTTTCTATCGGGGCTAGGGATTTTGTCTGTAAAACCAAATTTAGTCAACAATCATCAACATTCCCGAACTTTCATTAATTTTATAAAATGAAAAAACTAATACTATTTTCACTCACGATTATTTCATCATTTCTACTATCTCAGAAATTCACTATCGATACTTTATTGACGGATAAAATCAGCATTCGAGCCATTCAACTCTGGGACGGAAAAGTCTGGTATGCAGGGACAGATTCTAAGTTTGGTTACGTCAATCTTAAAGATAAATCAAAAAAAAAGCAGATTAAACTTTCGGATAAAAAGCTACAGTTTCGGACTCTTGCTCAAAATAAAAATAGCTTTTACGCAATTAATATAGAAAGTCCGGCTTATTTTTTTAAGATTAACAAAAAAACTTTAGACTTCAAAGTTGTGTTCAATGATAATGATTCGACAGCTTTTTATGATGCTTTGAAATTCACAGACAATAATTTTGGATTAGCATTTAGTGACCCATCGGTCAATCAGAGATTAAATATCTCTCAAACACGAAATGGTGGTTCAAAGTGGATTCATTGTAATGATTGTAAAGATTTTCCTTATTTAGAAAAAGGCGAAGCTGCTTTTGCTGCTAGTAATACCAATATTGCAAGTTTTGGAAACGTTATTTGGATTGCAACAGGCGGAATGAAATCCAGAATATATCGTATGAGATATAAAGATTCCGATTGGAAAGTTTTCGAAACTCCTTTTACACAAGGAACTTCTTCCAAAGGAATCTATTCTATTGACTTTTATAGTGAAACTAATGGAATTGCAGTTGGCGGAGATTACACAAAGCAACCCGATAATATCAATAATATCGCCACCACCAAAGACGGCGGACAAACTTGGCAAATCCAAGCCAGCGGACAAAATGCCGGCTATATGACATGCGTTAAATTTCGTCCTAAAACCAAAGGGAAAGAAATCGTTGCGGTTGGTGACCAGCACATAAGCTTCTCCTCAGATTACGGAAAAACCTGGACAAAAATCTCCGAAGAAAAAAATCTCTACGCCTGCGAATGGGTAGATGAAAATACTCTGATTCTTGCTGGAAAAGATAAAATTGTCAAATTAAATTTCTAGACATTTTAATGTATTGCTTTGATGAGCGAAGCGCCTTTGCGAATCTTAAAATATTTTCAATAAGTTCATAAATCTTAGCTGACTTTGCGTTCAATTCTGCATTCCAAACATTATCCCTATTTTTGCACCGAATTAATGGAATAGGCAAAATTTGCAAATGAAAAATACGGTTATTTTTGATATGGACGGCGTGATCGTAGACACAGAACCACTTCATAAAAAAGCTTACTATCAGCATTTTAAAGAACTAAATATCGGCATAGATGCAGAATTATTCTCAAGATTTACAGGCAAATCGACCCGAAATGTCTATCAAATGATAAAAGAGATTTTCGGAATCGATACTAATGTTGAGGAATTAATCCAAAGAAAAAGAACCTTATTTTATAACCTGTTCGATTCTGACCCAGCTTTGAAATTATTAGATGGAGTAGAAATATTGATCAAGAATCTCCATTCCGCCAATTTTCAATTGATATTAGCATCTTCAGCAGCCAAATCTACAATTGACAGGGTTTTCAAAAGATTCAATTTATTTCCCTACTTCTCACATCTTGTAAGTGGCGAAGATTTCCCCGAATCAAAACCCAATCCGGCGATTTTTAATGAAGCCCAAAGACTTTCTGGTAAGGCCAAATCTGAATGCATTATTATAGAAGACAGCACCAACGGAATCCAGGCTGCAAATGCTGCCGAAATTTTTTGTGTCGGTTATAAAAGTGTAAATAGTAAAAATCAGAATTATGAAACTGCAGATCTGGTCATTCATCATTTTGATGAACTGAAAGTAGAAGAATTGGAATTGATCTAAGAGATTCTTTTTTTATTGGAAGATTCTACCCATTCATCATTTTTGCAGATTTTACAATTGCTTTGTTCACCGGATTTGAATTCCTGTGTGTAGCCACAAAAAGTACAGGAATAATGAGTGTCTTTACTAAATGTCTTCAACGGGTTTTCTAATGAATTGGGCAATATCGGTAAACCATATTTAATGTCTTTATCCTCGTAATAAAAAACACTGATTTCGCCAGAGATTTCCTCAATAGCCTTTTCAACTTGACCGAGTTGCGAAACACCTTTCAGTCTTAACTCAGCAAAGAATTCATCTTCTCCTAGCGATTCTTTTCTGAAATCATCAATACAAAAAACACCATCTTGAATTAAGCAAATAGGTTTGCCTTCAACTAGTTTCTCAAAATTTTTACTTTTCCCAATAAAGTAGGTGATAACGGTGTACAGGCTGATGATCATTGTGAAAACAACAATGGCCGGCATTATCCCAACATCTTTATAAAACATCGGATCACCGGCAGCGGAACCAAGTCCAATGATAACAACCAATTCAAAAACAGAAAGTTGCTTCACACCTCGTTTACCTAAAAGACGAAGTCCAAAAATAATAACGAAGAACATTATTCCTGTTCGCAGAATCGTTTCCAAAAGAAAATTCCAATCTTCGGAGCCTAATAGAATTTGCTTGAAATCGAACATAGTTTTTTACGACTTTGTTCAAAAAATACGCCAGAATTAAGAAAATAAATTTCTGTTACTTCTCAAAAAACGCCATAGAACTTCCAATCCAAATTGCATCTTTCTTATTAAAATCAACATTCACCATCGCCGCTTTGGTCATTCTCACAAGATTCACGAGAAGTTCAGGATTTTCATCTTCTGGATTCCACGCAAAAAGCAAACGTATTTCAGCTTTCGAAAATTCCCCGTTGATGTCTTCAAAAAGTGGTGCGTAAGTCACTTTTCTTTGAAGGATATAATTCGCTTTGTCTTCAATTGAGTTGATGATTTCCTGAGTTGGATTTAGGTTTACGCCGCTTCCTGCGAATGAGAAAAGCGGCTTTAAAACGAAATTTTCCAATTGCTCAGTTTCAGGGAAGTCGGATAGAAAATAACTTTTCGGAACAAATTCGTGTTTCAGTTTTGGAAGGATGTATTTTGAGATTTTGAAAAACCAATTCGGATGCGTAATCCATTCTACATCAATTTCTTCTCGGAAATCAAATTCTGTTTCCAGACCTTCAATTTTATCCAGTTCATCAAAAATCACACGATTGTAAATTCGATTAATAGGAACTAATTTTCCGTTATTTTCGTAAAATAACTTTTTACCTTGCTTCCTAACTTTAGTCAGGCAAACCGTCTTGATGCCGAGGTATTGCTCAGTAAGAACGAAATCAATCTCAGTTTTTTGTTTTTCAGGATAGATTTCCAGAAGAATGACATTTTCGGGATTTTCGTTTCCGACGATAACCTGTTTTAGTTTTTTGATGTATTTATCTTTCGGAAGTGAGTTTTTCAATTCATTCAGAAAAGGATAAACTTCGGTAATCACTTCTTCAAACAACTTCTGAAATCCGAATAAGCTCGGAAAAGCCTGTAATTCTATCAATTGCGGAATTACATTTCCATTCTCATCCTGGCAAATACCAAAATCTATCGCTACAAAATGTGGTTTTTGAGCGTCACTCGGAACATTACAGTTGGAGGGAATCGCTTTTCTTAGTTCTTCATCAGACATTTCCTTGATTTGAGAAATGATCGACTGAGATGCATCATCCAGTTTTTGCCAAAAATATTTGGTAAGGAAAATCGGACTTTCAGAAAGTCGAAACGCGGCTTCGCGACCGCATTTCTCTTTTATTAATTCATTGACTTTTTGATATTTTTCCTGAGAAAATTCTCCATTGAATTGAGTTCTGTATTTTGGAATCATAGTTTGTGTTTGGTTGTAGGTATTTGGTTTTAGTTATAAATTATAATTAACCAAATGCCAAGTTTTTGGTAATTTGTTCAGAAGCCAGTTGCAAAAATCTTGGAATAATTTGGGCTCTCGTCAAAACTATTTTATCATCATCGTCCATTCTGTCAATCGTTTCGAGGTATTTTTCCATCCCGAACGTTTCGATCATCGCTGCTTTATTCTTCTCGTCTTCCAGATTTTTGATGAAGCCAAGCGGGTCAGCTTCCGGATGAAACTGCGTTCCGAAAATTTCGTCAGAAAAACGAACTGCCATCATTGCTCTTTCCAGATGTACCGTTGGACGAATTTTCTCCAAAGCCACGATTTTCATTCCCAGCTCGTCCAGTTTTTCCTGATTCGGTTCAATACATTGATAAGCTCTGGAATCTACACCGTAGAAAGGGTCTGGCAGATTTTCGAACAGAAATTCTTTCTCGCCGTCTTCCGATTTATGGATAGGCATCACGCCAAAAGAATATGATTTTCTCTTGCAGACATTCGCGATTCCGAAGTGGATAACCGCTAATTGGAAAGAATGGCAAACCAAAAACAAATACTTTTTCTGCTCATTGTTTTTGTTGTGTTCCCAGATCTGCGTCAAAAAATCAGCAAATTTTTGCTCCCATTCGTAACCTTCACGATGAGGATTTCCTGGACCTCCGGAAGAAATAAAGATGTCAAAATCTTCGACATTTGGCATTTCATTTTTATAACGAACATCAAAAATATCCATAGAAACCTCGTATTCCGACTGCTCCTGAAACGCTTTCGAAAGTTCTTTTATGTTTCTCATCCCTTGATTCGGATGATTATTATTCATATCAAGAAGTGCAATTCTTACATCATTTTTACTCATATTCATAATTGTCTTTAATAAATTGATTTTTGTTTACCGTCTCTGAAATTAATTATTACAATTTGTTTCTTCATCGGATTTATTTTGTAGACGATATAGTTATTTTCATCAACCATTCCCTTATGCAGATGTTTGAATCTAGCAGTCTTAGGATACAGATTTGGCTGTAATTTGATTCGGTCAATGAATTAATTGATGGATATTGTCTTCCAATCGCAGGATTTCCTTTTTTGTCCAATTTGATTTAGATATCCAATTGTTTTTTAACTTGTCCATTTTCAGCTTCTTTTAGTCCCAATTCGATGTCTTGATGCACTTCTTCATTCATTTCTTCCCACCAATCTTGAGAGGATTCTTTCAGGAAAATATCTTTAATCTTTTCAAGGACACTTTCTTTCTGAGTATTCAAAAGAAGTCTCATTAGTTCCAATTTGGTTGTTTCAATGTTCATAACCAATTCTTTTTGCAAATTTACAAAATTGAAAAATATTCTCTGATTTATTAAATTACAGAATAAAATTAATAATTACAAAAGTCCTTTCTCTGTCTCATAAATCATATAATCCACAACTTTTTTCATATCGCCACCACTTTCGTGGAAAACTTTCAGTTGTCTATCCGCACCGGTTCCATTTTTAACAATTTCTCTTGCATACTCCACTTCTTTTCTGCAACCTAAATCGTCCACAACATCATCTATAAATAATAGCAATTCTTCTAAAAGGTCTTTGTAAGGAACACTTGCTTCTTTCCCAAAATCTATCAAATGGGCGTCGATTCCGTCTTTGGAAGCACGCCATTTATTTTCGGTTAATAATAATCTTCTGTAGCTTCTGTAACTGGTATTTTGTTGGTGCATTTTATAAACTTTTGCAACCAAAGCCTGCATAATCGCTGCAAGACAAACAGTTTCATCAATTGTCAAAGGCATATCACAAATCCTGAACTCAATTGTAGGGTAGAACGGATGAACTCTCAAATCCCACCATATTTTCTTAGCATTATCAATGGTTCCGGTTTTTACCATAAGATTGACATAGGCATCAAATTCTGCCACGCTTCCGAAGTAGCTTGGTAATCCTGTTCTTGGAAATTTAGCAAAAACTTCCTGTCTGTAAGATTTAAAACCAGTTAATCTTCCAACCCAAAACGGCGAATTGGTGGAGAGCGCATAAACATGAGGTAAAAAATAACGCATCACATTCTGGATTCTGATTCCCTCTTCACGGTCAGGAATCCCGATGTGAACATGCAGACCGAAAATCAGATTCGACCTTGCGACATCGCCCATATCGCTAACGATTTTGTCATAACGCGCATCTTTTGTGATGATGTTATCTTTCCAATGAGAGAATGGATGTGTTCCACCTCCGGAAACTCTTAAGCCCTGTTCGTGAGCGGTTTTTACAAGATGTCTTCTGAGGTCAGTCAATTCCTGACGAGCCTGCTGAATGTTTTCACAGATGCCTGTTTCCATTTCAACAACCGACTCGTGCATCTCGTGTTTTAGATTTTCGCTGAGAACTGCTTTTCCTCCTTCTATTATTTTGGAAACGTGAGAAACCAAATCGCGGCTTTCTGCATCTATGATCTGATATTCTTCCTCAACGCCAATTGTGAATCTGTGCATATTTTTTCTTTGTGTTTATAAGTGTTAAAGTTAGTCTATATAAAGTGTCTTCGAGAACCTCAGATTGATATTTCAAAATAATTAACATTGTCATAGTGAGTATTTCGACTTCGCTCAATATAAACTCCGTCGAAGTGTTTTGAATTTTTTTTAAAGCTGATTGGTTACAAATTTCCCCCAATCGATATTGATTTTTCCACGCTTGTAGTCCTTAGCTTTTTCAATGGCTAATTTTGCCGCGTGTTCCACAATCCATTGGAAGTTTTCTTCACCAACAGAGTTTCTGTCCGCATCAGGTGCTGGATTGCAGAAATCGATGGCGTAGGGGATTCCGTCTCTCACGGCAAATTCCACCGTGTTGAAATCGTAGCCTAAAGCTTCATTCATTTTAATAGTGTAATCCGTAATGGTTTTTAACAACTTTTCGAGTTCTTTTCCTTCCGTTTGATGCGTCGTTGCATATCTCAAATGGTGTGGATTTCTTGGTTCGTAAGGCATAATGTGAACGTACTTTCTACCCAAACAGTAAACTCTGTAATAATCTTCGAAGACAATTTCTTCTTGGACCATCATTACCAACTGCTCTGTTTCAGAGTGTTTTGCCCACATATCTTCCGGGCTTTCTACACGGTAAACATTTCTCCAGCCACCACCATCGTGAGGTTTCATATAAGCCGGGAATCCGATATAGTTGAAAATATATTCCCAATCGTGAGGAAATTTCAGATTTCTAAAAGACGTTTCTGATGTGTTGGTTGGTCTTTCGTGAGAAGGCAACAAAACGGTTTTCGGCAATGGAATACCGATTTTTGACATCAATGCATTGTTGAAAAATTTCTCATCTGCACTCCACCAAAAAGGATTGTTGATTACATAAGTTCCGTTAACCGCTGCGTTTTTAAGATAAGCTCTGTAAAAAGGGACATCCTGAGAAATTCTGTCGATAATCACAGCATAGCCATAATCTGCGCCTTGTTCCAGTTTGTCAATTTGAACGGGTTCTGCAATATATTCGCCTTTTCCGAGTTCGTTAACTTTATCGATGAATGCCCACGGAAAAGTATCTTCCATTCCGAATAAAATTCCAATTTTTTTTGCCATAATGTTTTGTTTTTATTATCAGGAGTCCGATGTCGGATGTCTGAAGTTTATAAGTTTATTTTATTAATTTATATATAATTGATTACCCGAAAAACCTTCCGATGAAAGTTGGGAAAACCATTCGCCAAAGCACCCAGTCGTGGTCTATCCATTTTTGCTCATCATACCAATGATTGATTCCTTTTGATGTTAAAATGCCTGCCATTTTTCTAGTTGGTTCCAGACAAATATCACGGTCTGATGTGCTGAGAACAATGTGCATATGTTTGTATTTCCAAGCTTCATCGTTTTTTACAAATTCGTCAGGACAATTGAAATAAATCAGTTGGTCATCATATCCATCCATAAAACTTCTGATGTTGAAAGCACCTGACAGGCAGAAAAGATGCGAAACCAAATCCGGAAATCTAAAAGCAAAATTGGCTGCGTGATAACCGCCGAAACTTGCGCCTGCAACGCCTACACGATGCGTATTATGTGTCCTTTGTATATAAGGAATAAACTCCTGAACCAAAAACTGGACAAACATTTCGTAGTTTCTGATTCTTTCGTAAGGCGAAATTCCTTTGTCATAAAAACTGAATTTATCAATCGTCTGAACATTGAATAATTTCAAAATTCCGTTATTGGTGAAATGTGAAATGCTTCCGTTCAGGTGAAAATCGGCATTCTGAGTATATGAACCCTGAGAAGTCGGAAACATAATAATCGGATAACCGAAATGTCCTGTAACTTCGACCTGAAGGCTCATTCCAAGGATGTGTGAATAATAATCTGTATGTGTTATTTGAGGCATCTTTTTTATAATTGATGAATGATAATTGATAATGATTAATTAAAAAATGTCAGTCTGAGGTTCTCGAAGACATATCTAACTTGTCGGTTTATCTTTCGGAGGAAGAATATTTAGAATCTGTTCTGTGACAACAGTTGCTGCCTGATCTAATCTTTCTTCGATGATATCCGCAGTTGTCGCCTTGTAAACAATCCCGATATGATAATCGATGGGTAAGAATTTTTCCACTTCTTCACTTTGTAAATTCTGAGTATTTGGATGTTTGTCTTTTGCTAATGCCACAATCAGTCCTGAAAATAATTTCTGAGTTTCCTCAACCGAATATTTAGTTCCCTCCAACAACGCATTTTCTAGTCTTGCCCATTCTCTCCAAATATTTACGCCTGTTGCCGCTTCAACCATGTCAGGAATATGAGCGCCGCCAACTCTTGATGAAGTTTCTAAAAAGTAATATTGTCCGTCAATTCCTCTGATAAACTCACTGTGGGTTGCTCCGTTTTGAATTCCAAATTTTGTCAGAACTTCTCTGTTGATTTGTTCCAAGCCTTTTGCTTCTTCCGAATTTTTATCTAATGTTTTGGTTCTGAAAACACCACCTTCGTGGGAAACCTTCATTGGAGGAGATAGGTATTTTGAAAAGCAAGAAAACACAATTTCTTTATTATAAACCAGACAATCCACGTGATAAACATCGCCTGGTTTGAAGGCTTCTAGAAGGAATTTGTAACGTTCATCACCGAGATTTTCGACAGCTGGCCAAAGTTCATCCGCAGAATTGATTTTCTTAATTCCACTTGCTGAAGCTTCTGAACGAGGTTTTAATACCCAAGGTCCAGGAACATCTTGTGTAAATTGATGAAGTTTTGCATCATTGAATATGGAAGAAAATTCTGGGACAGAAATCCCGTTGTCTTTGGCTTGTTGGCGCATTGCCAATTTGTCTCGGAAATAACGATGCGTCGTTTGACCCATTCCAGGAATGCGATAAGTTTCGCGAATCATTGCGGCTTTTTCTACATCATAATCGTCCAAAGCAATTACAGCATCGATTTGATGATTTTTCATCAAATAAGCAAATCCCTGAACCAAATGATCAAGATTCCAGACCGAAGGTTCGAGCTCCGGCATATAATAAATCTCGTCTATGGCGTGCCAAGGCCAATTTTTTTCTTTCAGGTTTTCTGAAGTAATCAAAATGACTTTGTTTCCGAGTTTTTTACACTCATCCATAAAATCATAACCTTTGTAATAGCAAGATATGCAGACAATCGTTTTTTCCATATTCATTTTCAAATTTGTATTATGTAAAAAGTAAAATGTACAAAGATTTACTTCTTTAATTTAGTCTAATAATTTTCAATTAAATCTAATAATAGCTGAACACCGTAACCTGTCGCTGCTTTATCTTTAGCGTAACCAACATTCCCAAATGCGACGCCAGCAATGTCCAGATGCGCCCAATTTTCGTGTCCTTCAATGAATTGTTCCAAAAATTTCCCAGCGATGATGCAGTCTCCAAAAGGTTTCATCGAGATATTTTTAAAATCAGCAACATCCGAAGTGAAATCATCTTTCCAGATGTCCCAAAGTGGCAAATTCCAAAGACGTTGATTGGTTTTATTTGCTGCTTTTTCTAATTTCTTTTTCAACTCATCATTGTTAGAAAAGTAAGCACCACAAGTGTAGCCAAACATCCTAACCGAACTTCCCGTGAGCGTTGCCAAATCTATCAGAACATCAGTTTTATAATTTTTTGACAAGTAAGAAAGTCCGTCTGCTAAAGTCATTCTTCCTTCTGCATCAGTGTTCAGAACTTCAATTGTTTTTCCATTGTAGGCTGTCACAACATCGCTTGGTAAATACGCATTTTCCGAAACTGCATTATCCGTAATCGGAAGAATAGCAATGATATTAATAGGTAATTTCAGTTCTGAAGCAGTAATCAAAGCTCCGATAACTGCACTTGCTCCGCCCATATCACTTTTCATATAATGCATATTGTCCGACGGTTTGATGGAAATTCCACCAGTGTCGAACAACACGCATTTTCCAACTAATCCGAAAGTTTTTGCATCAGCTTTTCCGCAATTGTATTCTAAAATTGTGAAAGCGGCTTCTTGCGAACTTCCTTGATTCACAGCCACAAATGCACCCAAACCTTCCTTAATTGATTCTTCTTTGTTGAAGACTTTATATTTTAATCCATATTTTTCCGCTGTTGATTTCAGAAAATCCGAAATCTGATTCACTTTTTTGTAATTGGCGGGTTTGTTCAGCCACTCCATTCCGGCAAATTGACCGTTGCAAAGCGCTTCGGTTTTTAAGGCCAAGTTTTTTCCTTCGTCATCAGAAATATTTTCAAAATAAAGTTCAAAATTCTCCTGCCAAAACGGATGCGATTTCTCGAAAGGGTAGAGGTAAGTTCCTAAAAATAAACCTTTTACAAATTCTTCGATTGAATCTAATCCTAATTTTGAAATAACAGAAGTTGAAACAGCTTGCAGATTTTTCTTATAATCATTCGAAAATTTATTAGCAATAGATTGAATTTCAAAACCAATTGCGTCTTTTCCAATTCCAATGAAAAAGCTAATTTCATCTGAATTTGTTTTAATAAAAACTTCATTCTTTTTGCCGTTGAAAAACAATTCAACATTCGGATGGTTCGATTTTTCCTGTTCCCAATCGTCTTCGCTGAACAGATATATGTTTTGAGTTGTTGTTTCTTTTTTATTATTAATTTTAATCATTTGCTTCGTTCTTTTCTAATTCATTTTTGGCTTTCACTGGACTTTCCAGACTGTCTATGAAAAGCCATTCTACGGCTCGGGGAAACTCCTGAGACCAGAAAAATTCCTGATGTGTTCCCTGGTCATTAATGTTTGTTCTGACTTCAAAGTCAAATGATTTCTGAACCGTCAATTTTTTCAAAGCTTTTTCAAATAACCGGATTCTCCCAACCATTCGGGAGCCTTCTTTCTTGCCGCCATAGAGATAAACCTTTAGTTTGTAAGGATTATCAAACCTTATCATCGGGAAATTATTTTCGGGCTCTACCCAAAGCGATGGCGAAAAAATCAACAGTTTGGAATAAACTTCCGGATAAAGAAATCCACCATAAATACTAATTAATCCGCCCAAAGAGCTTCCACCTATCCCGGTGTTTTCTCTGTCTTTCTTCGTTCTGTAATGTTTATCAATCCAAGGTTTCAAAGTATCGGTAATGAACCTCAAATATTTTTTGCCTTCTGCATTTTTCGTTACATCCTCATTGTCGAAGATATATTCTTTGATTCGGTCATCATTGCCGTGTTCTACTGCAATGACAATCAAATCGCCTCGTCCATACTCTGCAAGAAGAGCCAGTTTTTTATCGATTTCCCAATTTCCAAATTCTGAACCATCATTAAATAAATTTTGTGCATCCTGCAAATACAAAACAGGATAACTTTTCTCCGAATTGTAATAATCATAAGGCAAGAGCGCCCAGACTTTTCTGGTTTTATCGAGCTGAGGAATATAAAATTCGTCATCAACTAACTCCGTAATCGGGAAAAATTCTTTTTTAAAAGGTCCCCAATTCAGTCTCCATTTATCTACAGAATCCTGCGTTTTATTTTTCTCTTTTTTTGTTTTTCTGTTTGGTGTGATGTTGTCGTATTTATCAATCTCAACATTTTCCCAACCACCTTTCGTGAATTTATATTCGATAATATCCGCCAGTTTTTCATCAGAAATTTGGATGTAATAATTGTTATCATCCAACTTTTCTAACTCAAATTTTGAATCTCTGGGGTTCCACTTATTAAAATTTCCGGTAATAAAAATTGGTCGGTCATCATTATCTTCTGATGTCAGAAAAAACTCCATTCTATTTTTAATTCTCTTATTTCTTATAAATTTATAAAATTATTTCAATTGATGAAAAAATGTTGAGTATTTTTCTTTTAAAATTTAAGTTTATTAATGAATATTAATCTAATTTTTGAAATCATTGAATTAATGAAAATTTAATATTTCGAAATAATAATCAGAAATAATAAAAAAGCTTTCGAAGAATCACTCCGAAAGCTTGAATTTTTATAATTAAAAACTTAAAATTTATTCTGATTTTACAACCTCTGTTCTTTCAGAAATTCCATTCGCGTTAAATGCTTCAATTTGAAAATAATAAGCGTCTGTTCTGTCTGCACCAGTAAAGAAATATTCGTTTTTGCCATAAACCATAATGCTTCCATATAATTTATCAGGCGATTTTCCCCAATAGATGACGTAACCGTCTGCGTCAGAATTCTGTTGCCACTTGAACCAAATGCTTCTTCTTTCGCCATACTTTTTCGGGTCAGCTCGTAGTGGAACGAAGTTTTGAACTTTCGCAGGTTTTGTTCCGGCACCTTTCCCAAACACTCGGAATCCACTCAAAGCAAATTTTCCTGTTGGCATTTTCAGATTTTCCATTTTAAGAAATCTTGCTTTTGCAGGCGTTTCCAATTCTACATAATCGTGAGGAACATCGGTCTGGTTTTTAGATTTATCAACAATAACTTTCCAGTTTTTGCCGTCATTAGAACCATAGATTTTATACTGATGCATTTTGCCAAGCGTTTTCCCCATAAACTCAACATCTTGGTCGGCATAATTAATTTGAATTGCATTGATTGTAGAAACTTCTCCCAAATCTGTCTGAAACCATTCACCAGAATTTCCGGTTTTTGCACTCCAATAGGTTTTTATATCTTCATCAACAGCAAGATTCGGTTGATAACCACCTAAAGTTGAGGAGACCTGAACGGGTTTATTGTAATTTAGTAACATCCAGCCAGGAAATAATCCTTTTGAAAAATCTTTTCCTTGTGCATATTGTGGCAAAAGAGTTGGGTAATCGCCGTAAGCCGTATTGGTATACATTACATCGTCTTTGTCAAATCCAGTTGGCCAGATTCCCAATCTTCTCTCAAAATTATTTTTGGTTGAAATAAAAATCGTTGAAACGTGCCACCAGTTATTGTAATTATCCTGAAAAGTTGCACCGTGACCAGCGCCTCGTGCAAAACCACCTGGTTTATAAGAAAAAGGATTGTGTTGCTGATATTCAAAACCTTCTAAAGGATTTTTAGAAACATAAACACCATCTGAATAACCACTGAATTCCGTTGCAGGCGCACCATATTGAAGATAATATTTGTCTTTATATTTGGTCATCCAAGCGCCTTCCACGAAAGGTTGAAGAAAAACATTGTCATTATATTCCCCAAACCTTTCCCAGCCGTGGTCTTCTGGTTTTAGTCTGATGACGGGCTTTACAAAACCTTCAGACTGCAGAGTTTTGGTTTTGACTTCGGTTCCAAGAAGTGGCCATTCGTTGCTGGAACCCCAATAAAGATAAAGTTTATTTTTGTCCTCATCATAATGAAAAGCGGGGTCCCAAGCGCCAACTTTCAAAGTATCGACAGCGATTTTCCAATCGTCTTTTGTAGGATTGGTGCTTTTCCAAATCGGGAAATCCTGTTCCCAGGTTGAGCCGAAAACATATAATGTATCTTTCATTGCCCAAACTGCTGGTGCATTTAGATCGTGCGTGTATTTGTTATCAAGAAGAAATTTTCTGTGAACGAATTTCCAATCTAACATATTGTCAGAATACCAATAGCCTTCCTGATTGGTAGAAAATAGGAAAAGCTTTTTCTGAAAGTTTACAATCACCGGGTCAGCAGTTGCGCGGTGTTTTCCTTGTTTGGAGAAAACTTCGAACGGCGTATAACCATAATCTATATTAATAGGATTACAGTACGTTTTTTGCTGAGCTGAAAATAATGATACAATAGATAACGAAACTATTGACAGTAATTTTTTCATTTTACGATTTATTTTAATTCCGAATATATTGAAAATTTAAGGAAAGACAATTTATTCCTTCCAATTTTCTTTAATCAAGTCCAATAGAAAATCCGGACATCTTACAATTTTATTAGTTTCAGCATCCAGAAAAAATAGAGTAGTAGAAGCCTCGGTAATTTTTACTTTATCTTCATTATAAATTTCATAATCGAATTCAATTTTAACGCCCGGAATTTTTTTAACGTAAGTATGGATTTCCAAAAGTTGGTCATAAAGTCCTGGTTTCAAATACTTAATTTTATATTCGGAAACAGGTAAGAAAATTCCTCGTTTTTCAATCTCATCATAGGATATCCCGAGCGTACGAAAAAGCTCAACTCTGGCTACTTCAAAATATTCTGCATAGTTGCCATAATAGACATATTTCATTGGGTCTGTTTCTCCGTAACGCACTCGTATTGAGTTGGTTGTGTGTATCATTTTAAGTCGTTAATAATTCATACAAATATATTTTTAAATAATCAATAGTGAAAAAATTTTTTTATGAAAATTAATAATTAGATATTTGTTGTCTTCTTAAAAAACTAAAATCCCACCGGAAATAGCAGCAGAAAAATGAATGAAAATTTAGAGTTAATCTGGGATAGATGCATCCAGTTTATGCGGGATAATCTAAACGCAGCGGAGGATAATACAGACCTCAAAAAGTTAGAAAATTCTTTCGACTTATTGTTTGATAAAGTTCAGCCAATTTCTTTGGTGAACAATAATCTGACGTTGCTGGTTCCTAGTGATTTTTACAAAGAATACATCGAGGACAATTACTTGTCTTTACTGTCTGCTGCACTTAAGAAAAATATTGGTAAAGGTGTGAAATTGTGGTATTCTGTAATGGAGAACAAACCTGCAGGAAAAGAAAAGCCAATTACGATGAACGTAAAAGGAATTTCCACTCAGGCTCCAAAAATTCAGGAGGCCAGACCGGTCCTTAAAGATAACAATGTGAATGCTTTTGCGGTTCCGGGAATCAAAAAAATCAATATTGATTCTAACTTGAAAGCTGATCAATCTTTTGATAATTTTATAGAAGGAGAAAGTAATAAGTTTGCTTCTACAGTAGCAAGGTCTATTGCAAAAAGACCAGGTTCTACAGCTTTCAATCCATTGTTTGTTTATGGTGGATATGGCGTTGGAAAAACGCACTTGGCGCAGGCTATTGGACTTGAGGTAAAAGCTTCTTTTCCAGAGAAAGTAGTTCTTTATCAATCTTCAGAAAAATTCATTCAGGATTTTGTGAAGGCAGCGAAGTCTCAAAATAAAACAGATTTCCAGCATTATTATCAGATGATTGATGTTTTGATTATCGATGATATTCAATTCTTGTCAGGTAAAGCAGCGACACAGGATAGTTTCTTTCATATTTTTGATTATTTGCATCAGAATGGGAAACAGATTATCTTAACTTCTGATAAAGCACCTGCTGATATTTTGGATACGCAGGAAAGAATTATTTCCCGTTTCAAATGGGGACTTTCTGCAGAAATCAAATCTCCAAACTTCGATACAAGAAGAAAAATCATCGTTGATAAATTAAGCCGAGATGGAATTGAATTAACGGACGATATGCTAGATTATTTAGCTTCAGAAGTTAAAACCAACGGAGTAAGAGAACTAATAGGTGTTGTAAATGCAGTAATCGCTTACTCAACAGTTTACAAGTCTGATTTCAGCCTTGATTTATTAAAAGACACCATCAACAAGTTAGCGACAACTCAGAAGAAAACCATCAATATTCCTTATATCCAAGAGATTGTTTGCGATTATTTCGGGATTCAGAGAGAGCAATTGTTGTCTAAAACCAGAAAAAGAGAAATTGCTTTGCCTAGACAATTGGCAATGTATTTCGCAAAGGAATATACCAATGCAACTTTTACAAAAATCGGAGAAGAAATGGGCGGGAAAGACCATTCAACTGTGATGTACGCCTGCGACACCATTCGAGATGTTTCAAAAATCGATAAGGAATTGAAGAAATACATCAAGGATCTGAAAGAGAAAATAGCTCAGTAACAATACAAGGATTTAAGTTTTTAAATCCTTTTTTTTATGATTTTTATTTTTCTAATTTTAAAATCATAATACTTTTTACATCTTACTTAATACAATTTTGTACAATGAAAATACTAATGGTTTGTCTCGGAAATATTTGCAGAAGTCCTTTAGCAGAGGGGATTTTAAAATCAAAACTCGATGACAGTTATTTCATAGACAGCGCCGGAACCATCAATTACCACGAAGGAAGTCAGCCCGACGAACGTTCCATCAAAACTGCCAAGAAATACGGAATTGATATTTCCACTCAAAAATCAAGACCCATCACGAAGAAGGATTTTGACCAATTCGATTTGATTTTCTGTATGGACAAAAACAATTACAAAGACGTTCTGAAATTGGCAGACGATTCCCAAAAACATAAAGTCAGATTGATTCTCGAGAATGAACTCGAAGTTCCGGACCCGTATTTTGGCGGAATTGACGGTTTTGATAAAGTTTACAAAATGCTCGATGATTCCTGCGAAATAATTGCAGAAAAAATCAGGAACAACACAATATAATTCATAAACAATTCTAAATTTGTAAGACAAGCCATTCTTATGAATTTCGACATTGAACAAAAACCAATAAAGCCCAAAAAATTCTATCAGCATCTCTACATTCAGGTTTTGATAGCGATTATTTTCGGCGTTTCCCTTGGTTATTTTTACCCCGACTTGGGCGAAAAAATGAAACCTCTTGGCGAAGGTTTTATCAAGCTGGTCAAAATGATTATTGCGCCAGTCATTTTTCTTACCGTTTCCACGGGAATCGCTGGAATGAGCGACCTTAAAAAAGTCGGAAGAGTTGCTGGGAAAGCTTTCATTTACTTTTTTACGTTTTCGACTTTAGCCTTGATAATCGGGATGATTGTCAGTCATATTGTTCAGCCGGGAAAAGGTCTTAATATTGACCCCAATACACTGAACGGCGCAGAAGTTGAAAAATATGTAAAAGCGGCACACGATAATTCTTTGGTCAGTTTTATTTTCAATATTATTCCGGAAACCTTATTCAGTCCGCTAACTGGCGATAACATTCTGCAGGTTTTGCTGGTCGCAATTTTATTTGGAGTTGCTTTGGCAGTTACGTCAGAAAAAAGTCAACCAATTCAAGATTTTCTTCAAACCTTAACAATTCCGATTTTCAAAATTGTAGAAATTTTGATGAAATTAGCGCCAATCGGAGCATTCGGGGCAATGGCTTTCACGATTGGCAAATACGGTGTGGAATCGCTCAAAAATCTGGCGATGCTCGTCGGAACATTTTATGTGACTTCGGCGTTGTTTGTCATTTTGATTTTGGGAAGTGTAGCGTGGTATAACGGATTCAATATTTTCAAATTTCTGAAGTATATCAAAGAAGAAATTTTTCTGGTTTTGGGAACAAGTTCTTCAGAACCGGCACTTCCTGGATTGATGAAAAAAATGGAGAACGCCGGCTGCGATAAAGGTGTTGTCGGTTTGGTGGTTCCGACAGGTTATTCCTTCAATCTTGATGGAACGAACATTTACATGACTTTGGCGGCGTTGTTCATTGCGCAGGCTTGTAATATCGATTTGACTTTGGAGCATCAGATTGGATTGCTTTTGGTGGCGATGCTGAGTTCCAAAGGTGCGGCTGGCGTTACAGGCGCAGGATTTATAACGTTGGCAGCGACTTTGGCGGTCGTTCCCGAAGTTCCGATTGCCGGAATGACTTTGATTCTCGGGATTGATAAATTTATGTCAGAATGCCGTGCTTTGACCAATGTCATCGGAAATGCCGTTGCCACAGTTGTCGTTTCCAATTGGGAAAATCGACTGGACAAAGACCGATTAAGAGAAGTTTTGAACTAAATTTGTAATTTGTCGATTTGGGCAGCTATTTCCGCCTTCCGCTCCCAATCTTTTTTGCAGAAGATTTCAGATTGATTAGAACTTGAAGTGCAAGCAAAAAAGGATTTCCGCTCAAGTCGGGCTGCGTGCAATTCATCGCTCAAAAAATGACATTGGAAACGGAAGCGTTAAGAAATATTGAAAAAATTGCGTTAAGAAAAATCTACTGTTTGAAGCTGTTGCTGAAAAAGTATTGGCGGCAAGTTTAGATTTTTTAGTAATTTATTCAATATTTTAGCTGAGTTTCCACAGTCTTGAATTTTTGGTTCTTTTGTTTCAAGAAACCTAACGAGGTGGTTCGACGAAGTCACAAAAGAACATAATATAATTAATAAACTTAAAATGCTATACCTTCTACCAGCTTATCTTTCCGAAAATTCTCCAAAAGATTATTTTGCTCCTACAATCAAAGACATTATTATGAATGTCGATTATTATTTTGTGGAGAACGAAAAGACAGCCCGAAAAGTCATCAAATTTTTTGCTCCCGAAAAAAAACAACCGGAACTCAAACTATATCTTCTAGACAAATATTCTGAAACGGCAGATTTGAAAGAAGCTCAAAAACTGATGAAAGAAGGTGTAGATTTCGGATTGTTGTCAGAGGCAGGTTTGCCTTGTATTGGCGACCCTGGAAATATCATCGTAGGATGGTCTCACAAAAATAACATCAAAGTGATTCCTGTAAATGGACCTAGTTCTTTCGTTTTAGCTTTGATTGCAAGTGGATTTAATGGACAGCAGTTTTCGTTCAATGGTTATTTGGCCATCGAAAAAGACAAGAAGAAAAAGGAAATTCAACATCTGGAAAATTTGGTTGAGAAAACTGGATTTACGCAAATTTTTATGGAAACACCTTACAGGAATAATCCATTATTCGAAGATTTGACCAGGTTTCTCAATCCGAATACAAAACTCTGTATCGCAGCTAATATCAATGACCCGGAAACTGAATTTATCAAAACAAAAACTATTAACGATTGGAAAAAAGAAAAACCGGAATTACATAAGATTCCTGCTGTTTTTCTAATCGGAAAATAAACAATGAAGAAGTTAGAACTTAATCTAATTTCTAAAACCTAACTTCTAACCTCTAACAATATGAATCAAACTTATCCCTTTTATCTCAAACTGTCTAGCATACTTATCAGTATTGTGGTTTTAGGTTTTCTTGCCATTATTGGCGAGCAGATTTTTGTTCCGATGATTTTGGGATTGCTCGTGGCAATTTTGCTGACACCACTTTCCCGTTTTATGGAAAAACGATTGAGATTCCCCAGAAGTCTGTCATCTATTTTGGCGAGTCTTTTGGCGTTGGCAATTATTGGAAGTGTGATTTATGGAATCTCGATGCAAGTTGCGAAATTGTCCAATGACTGGCCTCAGTTTCAGAAGCAGTTTATTACTTTGACGGATGATTTGCAAAGCTGGATTTCCAAAACGTTTGGGGTCAGAAGAAAAGACCAGCTTGAATATCTGAACGATACGGCTAAAAAATCAATCAGCACAGGAACTGCAATTTTGGAAAGAGCCTTGAAGTCGATTGGCTATATCTTGATGCTGACAGGTTTTACGTTTTTATTTGCCTTATTTTTCCTTTTATACAGAACACATCTTCTCAAATTTTTGGTGGCAAGTTTTACGGAATCTCATCACAAAACGGTTTTCGAAGTGGTTCACAGTATTCAGTTTATGGTGAAAAAGTATCTGGTCGGATTATTTCTTCAAATGATCATTGTAACGATTCTATCTTTGATTGCTTATACAATTATCGGAGTCAAATATAATTTTATGCTCGCAATTCTGACCGGAATCCTAAATATTCTGCCTTATATAGGGATTTTCATCGCATTATTGATTGGCGCTTTGATTACGTTTGCAACTTCGGGAATCAGTCACGTTTTATTTATCGTGATTGCTATTGTGGTGATTCACGCCATTGACGGAAACATCATAATGCCAAGAGTGGTTGGTTCCAAAGTGAAAATCAATTCTTTGATTGTTATTATTGGACTTGTAATTGGCGAAATGCTTTGGGGAATCGCAGGAATGTTTTTGACGATACCTGTTTTGGCGATTCTGAAAATCATTTTTGATAGAGTAGAAGGTCTCCAGTCTTGGGGCTTCCTGATGGGAGAAGATGACGAAGTTCCGGTTTTTAAATCGACTTTTGATAAATATTTTTATACTAAGAAAGCTAAAGTTGATAAAATAATTGCGGATTCTGATAACAAAACTCAAGAATAATAGTTTCAGAATATTAACGGCGAATAACAGCAGCCCGGCTTGAACGGAGCTCTTTTTCTTTTTTTGAGAAAAAAGAAAAAAGCGGGAGTGGAAGACTGATAAAGCTGCCCTAACAAATGAAACAATCTATGAAAAAATTAAGTTTCCTATTCCTAATATTGTCTTTATTTCTAAATGCACAGACAGAAAAAGAAAATATTGAGGCTATCAAAAAGTTCCAAAAAGAACTGAATGCGGAATATCTGAACCCGAAAGAAACACCTTTGCGAGGAGATAATCTGAAGAATTTCAAAAAACATCCGTTCTTTCCAATTGATTTGAAGTATAGAGTGACTGCTAAATTTGTAAAGACTGAAAATCCTGTTCCATTTGAGTTGCCGACTTCTTCCGGGAAATTCAAACAATATCAGGAATATGGGAAGGCGACTTTTGATTTGGATGGTCAATCTTTGACATTGACTTTGTATCAAAGTCTGGATTTGATGAAAATGGAGAAATATAAAGATTATCTTTTTCTGCCTTTTCGAGATTTGACAAATGAGAAAGAAACTTACGGCGGTGGAAAATATATGGATTTGAAAATTCCATCAGGGAACGAAATTGTTCTGGATTTCAACCGATCATATCAGCCTTTTTGTGCTTACAATGCTTTTGATTATAACTGCCCGATTGTGCCCGAGGAAAATAAATTGCCTGTAAGAATCGAAGCGGGCGTAATGTATGAAGATGTTTATCATCATTAATAACTTTTATTTCTAGAATATGATAATGATTCCTTAAGTCGTTTTTAGCAGCTTAAAAAGGTGTTTTTTTTCTATACATATTGTCAAATTACATCAAATTAATCCAAGATAATGCCTATTCTCGTATATTAAGATAATGCTTTCATTTCATCCGTGCTCTTTGTAAGCCTTTCTAACTTTTTAATTTTATAGTATCAAATAGAATGACGTTCAGATACCGGAAGTTGGAATGATTATAGTTCATTATAGGACTTACGGTCAGCACATTGTTTAACTTTAATCAAAATAAAATGCTGGATAGACTTATCAAGGAATCGGAAGACGCCATTACACAAAATTATTCAGAAGGAGATATAATATTCTCTGGTGGAGATAAGCCAGTGTTTTACTATCATATTATTAAGGGAGAGGTGAAGCTTCAGAATAAAGACGGTGCATCCAGGGAATTAACTCAAGATGTGCTCTATGAAGGTAAGGGAATTGCAGAATTTGGACTGTTTATCAATGAGTTTTATCCGGTTACTGCAGTTGCGGTTAGAGATTGTATTTTAATAAAACTACCAAAGGCTTCTTTTCTTTCACTATTGAACAAATATCCTGAAATTAGATTAGAGCTGCTAAAGAGTATGTCAAACAGTATTTATTATAAATATTTGATGGGAGATATCTATTTTGTGCAAAATGCTGAAAATAAAATAATAATGCTCCTGGACTACCTCAAACGTCAGCAGCCTAACCAATTCAAATACTCCTATAAGATAGCCTTGACGAGAAAAGAGATTTCAAACTTGACCGGACTGCGTGTGGAAACGGTGATCAGGAGCATTAAGAAAATGGAGAAACAAGGCATTCTAAAGATCATTGACAGAAAAATTTTTTATTGAACAGCTAGCTGGTTATATATTTTCAATAGAAATATAGCATGCTTTCGCAAACGTTCAATATGCTTGCATAATACAGGCTTATATTTGTTTGGCAAATTGCTTAAATTCCAAGCTGGGATGATTTCAATGATTACTAGCTGAGGTTACTATTATCAAGCGCAATAGTTTAAATGGTTCCATTCGATCGTTATAGCAATCTCCTTATTTTAGCTTCCTGCCTGATCTTTCCATAACTGAAAATATTGGCAATGATGATCGGAATAAATGCGATAGGAACTAATGTATAATAACCTGGTCCTATTGTAAACGTAAAGTAATTGCACCCAATTACTAATAGGACGAAAAATATCATAAAGCCGATAAACTGAGCTTTTGCACTTTTAAGTGTTTTTAATAAAGCATCATTTGATAATTTTGAAAGGTTGTCTGATTTTTTCATTTTGTAATATATGATGACATACTACAATTTGAAGTCCAACTTACAGTAAAAATATAAACAAATCAACATCGTATAAACTTTTTGATGAAAATCCGAAACTGAAATTAAATTCATTTTAAAGATGTATTTATTTTAGTGTACCAAATCAAAAAATAAAATTCTAGATGCCTAAATTTGATCTAGGTTGTTTTATATCTAATCTGTTTCAGATAAAAATTATATCTGGTAGTATATTATTACCAATAATTATGGAATCAAGGTTTTGACTCGAAGTGGAGAAAAAGACAAACAAGTTTATGATGATAGTGTGATGGCATTACTTTTAGTGTTAAAAAACTTTGTAATTAATCTTATTATACTAAAAATAAAAAATGGCACCAACTATCTTTAGTTGATGCCATTTTGTTTCTGTACCCAGTGCCGGAATCGAACCGGCACATCTTTCGATACTAGAGTTTGAGTCTAGCGCGTCTACCAATTCCGCCAACTGGGCTGATGTTTCTTTTAAATTGGTGTGCAAATATAGGATTATTTTTCAGCTCTTGAAAACGATTTTGAATTATTTTTTAATTTAGCTCTTAACAATCTGTAAATCAAAAAAATATTTTTATCAAAATTCTATTTCCAAACCGTCGTAAGCTAAATGAATATTATCAGGGAGTTCATTTTCTACTTCTTCGTGGAAACCAAGATGATGACTGATGTGAATTAAGTAAGTTTTTTTTGGTTGAAGTTCCTCTACCAATTCCAAAACCTGAGGCAAAATAAAATGTGAATGATGAGGTTCTGTCTTTCTTAGACAATTAATAACAAAATAATCTAAGCCTTTCAATTTCTCTTTTTCTTTATCATCAATTTTGCTTGCATCGGTGATGTAAGCCAACTTTTTGAATTTAAATCCAAGAATATTAATTTCGGAATGAATAATATCAACTGGCTGAACTTCCACTTCATCAAAAAGTGTAAACTGATTGTCAATTTCAAATAAATCGAAACTTGGCGCACCCGGATATTTATGATCTTTGAAAGCATAAGGAAAACGGTCTTTGATTTCTGTCGCAACACGAGAATTGCAATAAATTGGCATCGAGGCTTTATTTTTGAAAATCAAAGGTCGCAAGTCATCCAAGCCAATAATATGGTCATTATGTTCGTGCGTAATCAGAACGGCATCGATTTGTTCTTCCCGATTGGTCAACATTTGCTGACGAAAATCGGGTCCGCAATCAATTAATATTTTCTTTCCAGAGTCGGATGTTATAAGGGCAGAAGTGCGTAAACGCTTATCTTTTTGGTCTTTGGAAAGACAGACAGGATGATGGCTACCAATAACAGGAATGCCTTGTGAAGTACCAGTTCCTAAAAATTTTAAAAGCATTTTTGTTTTTGCTGTTATTTTGGTAAATTTACAAAATAAATCTAATTCTTTGTGATAAAGCCAAAACTTACCCCAAAACAGAAAGCTTTAGCTATTAATCTCGATTCTTCAATTTACGGAACTTTTGCGGAGATAGGCGCAGGACAGGAAACTGTTCGTCATTTTTTCAGAGCTGGCGGCGCTTCTCAAACTATTGCAAAGGCGATGTCTGCTTACGATAAGGACTTTTCTGATGCCATCTATGGTAAGGAAGCCAAAAACCGATACGTAACTCAGAACAGACTGCGAAAAATGTTGCGTTATGAGGTGGCTCTTATCGAGGAAAGAATCCCAAGAGAGAACAATCCAGGTAAAAAATTCTTTTCCTATGCCAATACAGTAACCACTATCAATTTTGATAAAACGACCAAAGGTCATGGTTGGGTAGGTGTAAGGTTTCAAAATTCTGAAAATGAGGAGTATAACGAAATAATCATTCATGTAAAATTCAAAGAAACGAACCCGACCTTGCAACAGGAAACTTTGGGAAGTTTGGGTGTTAATCTGATCTATGGTGCGTATTTTTATACAGATAATCCGAGAATTCTTGTAGAATCTTTATACGACGATCTGTCTTTGGACAGACTGGAGATTGATATGATAGACTTCAGCGGACCAGCTTTCAAATATGTAGACAATCGTTTGATGAGTCTTCAGTTGGTGAAATTGGGAATGACAGATGCTGTGATTTTCAATTCTCAGGGAAACAATATGTTACCGGCGGATATTCTTTACAAGAAAAATATTTTTGCGGTAAGAGGTAGTTTCCGACCTGTAACACGAGTGAATATTGATATGTTTGAGCACGGTTTGGAAATGTTCAATCAGGATAATTCCTGTGACCACGAGAATACACAGATTCTTTTCGAAATTACGATTTCAAATCTAAGAGCTGCAGGCGATATCGATGAAAGAGATTTCCTGGATAGAGTTGATATTTTGGGAACTTTGGGTTACACGGTAATGATTTCCAATTTTTCCGAATATTACCGAATGGTAGATTATTTCTCTACATTCACCAATCAGCATATTGGCGTTGCAATGGGCGTTAATAACCTTTTGGACGTGTTTGATGAGGAGTATTACAAAAATCTTCCGGGAGGAATTTTGGAGGCATTTGGTAAGTTTTTCAAAAAAGATATGCGTGTTTATCTTTATCCTTACAAGAACCTTGAAGATGGTGAATTGCTGACGTCTGAGAATTTGAAAGTTCAGGATAATCTGAAAGAATTGTACAAGTATTTCAAACTCAATAAGAGAATTGTTGATATTCATAACTATAATCCGAAATTTTTGGAAATCTATTCCAGAGAGATCCTTAAGAAAATCGTGACACACGAATTGGGTTGGGAAGAAGAATTGCCAAAAAGCGTTGCCGAAATGATAAAAGAACGCGGTATGTTCGGTTACAAGGAATTGAGTTTTGACGGACTAAATTAATATTTCAAAAATGGTAGAACTTAAAAAAAGACTTTCGTTCATTTTAGAAAGTCCTGAACACGATACAAATGCAAAGCTTCTGAAAATCTGTCAGGTTTTGGATAATGAAATCACTTATTACAACTGGACGGGATTTTATTTTAAAAATGGAGATAAAGACGAATTGATTCTCGGTCCATACGTGGGAGCAGAGACAGACCATACGATTATTCCATTTGGAAAAGGGATTTGCGGTCAGGTTGCGGTTTCTGGAGAAACTTTTGTTGTTCCGGATGTGAATGCTCAGGACAATTATCTGTCTTGTTCTGTCGATACAAAAGCAGAAATTGTAGTTCCAATCTTCAAAAACGGAGAAAATATTGGGCAAATCGATATTGATAGCCATAAAATTGACCCGTTCACCAAAGAAGATGAAGAGTTGCTAAATTGGCTTTGTGAGGAGGTTGCGAAGATTTTGTAATTAAATTTTTTGTAAAATATTAAAGTCGCATCTACTGCGACTTTTTTTATTGATTGATTTCTGTCAAAAGTTCTCGATAATATTCCCCACACTTCGAAAGATGCGTCCCATACCAAGAAAAAGCTTCGCCGTCAACAATCATAATTTTCTGATTTTGACAAACTTCTTGGATTTCATCAATATGTTTTTCCTTGAAAGGAAAAGGCTCTGACGAAAGAAAAATCAAATCCGCTTCTTTCAAATCTTCCAACTGAATTTCCGGATATCGTTTCTGATTTTTAAACAAATTCTCAAATCCCAATTCTTCCAAAATCCTCGAAATAAAAGTATCGCCGCCAACTGTCATATAAGGATTTTTCCAAATCATATAAGCGACTTTCAAACGTTTTTCAGATTTAGGAATATCAAAAGCTTCATAAATTTTCAGATTGAAAAACTGCGCTTTTTCTTCTTTCCAGAATAGATGTCCGAGTTGTTTCAGTAAATAATAATTGTCTTCCAGCGTTTCGATATTCGTTACCAAAACTCTGAAATCCTTTATCAATTCCTCAATTTGTTCTTTTACGTTTTCCTCTTTGTTGGCAATAATTAAATCAGGTTTAAGAGATTTTATTTTCTCAATATTGAGATTTTTCGTTCCACCAACAGTTTCAACTTTATCAACAATTTCTTTCGGATGAATGCAGAATTTTGTCCGACCAACCAATTCGTCTGTCGTTAAACCCAAATCAAACAAAGCTTCCGTAATCGAAGGAACTAATGAAATAATTCTCATAAAAGGGAATTTATTTTAAAATAATGCTTCGAGAGCCTCAGCAGGACAAATTCAATCTTGAATTTGAAATTGTAGATAATTCAGTCTGAGTCTCTCGAAGATTTAAATATAAAAAAAAACTCTCTCAAAAATAAGAATTTCTGAGAGAGTTTAATATTGTAAAATTAATAATGATAAATGAATTGAGGATTTTCAAATCATCAAATCAACTAATTATCATATCAAATTATTCTTTTTTAGTCGCTTTTTTAGCAGCAGGCTTTTTAGTAGCAGGTTTTTCTACTTTAGCTTCTTCAGTTTTTTCAGCAGTTTTTTTTGCCGGAGCTTTTTTAGCAGCAGGTTTTTTCTCAGCTTTTTCAGCTTTCTCTTCAGCTTTTGGTTCTTCTGCAACTTCTACAGCGGGAGCTTCAGGTTTTACAAAACTTTCAGGCGTGATGTAACCTGCTTTTTGAAGCAAGTTGTACCATTGTGCCAATTTTTTGATATCAGACTCATAAACTCTTTCCACATCATAGTTAGGAAGAGATTCGGCCATAAAAGTTCTTAATTCTTCGCTGGAAGATTTGTGGTTGATAGTTGGCTTATAGTCGTATTTTTTTGCAATATTTTCAAAAACTTCGAACAAAGGAACTTCTTTATCAAATGTGAACATTGCGATGTTGTCAAGAAGACTTACTTGGCTTGAGTTTGAGATGCTCGCTTTTTTCTTTGTGGTGATATCCTCAACGATAAATCCGTTTTTGAGTTGAGAAACCAATTTGAAAAGTCCCGGTTTTCCGGAGATTGAAATAATTTTTTCTAACTGCATTTTAATATTTTTCTTTAGTAAATTTTATGTTTATGTCGGTTGTCTAATGTAAAAAGTCGGTTGTAAAAATACATTTTACTTTTTACAATTTTCTATTTTGGAAATCTCATTTTATAGCTTACTGCAACTTCTCCGTTAGCAATTTTTTGAAGCTTTCCTTTCACTATTTTTTTCTTCAACGCACTCAGGTGGTCTGTAAAAAGAATTCCTTCGATGTGGTCATATTCGTGTTGGATAACTCTTGCTCTGATGTCCGAGAATGTATCGGTATGTTTAACGAATTTTTCGTCGTAATATTCTATTTTGATAGTTGATTTTCGCTTCACATCTTCACGAACTTCGGGAATACTAAGGCATCCTTCATTGAATTTCCATTCTTCTCCGGATTCTTCCAGGATTTTAGCATTGATGAACACTTTTTTGAAATCCTTTAGTTCATCAGCAATATCTTCATAATCCTCATCATCAGAAAGTGGCGAAACATCCACAATGAAAAGTCTGATGTCCAGACCAATCTGAGGTGCGGCCAAACCAATTCCGTTCGCTCCGTTCATCGTTTCGAACATATTATCGATTAGGTCTTGCAACTCAGGATAATCTTTATCGATATCGTGTGCCTTTTTTCTCAAAACATTGTCGCCAAAGGCTCTAATTGGTAGAATCATCTTTTCTGGTCTAAAAAATTTTGCAACAATATGGTTGCGCTCACTTTGTCAATCAATCCCTTTTCTTGTCTTTGTTTTTTGTTTTTTCCGCTTTGGCTAATAAAAAAAGAAGCCATTTTAGAAGTAAAACGTTCATCCAGACGATTGATTTTTTTATCAGGGAAATCCTTTTCAAAAACTAAAATAAATTTCTGAATCTCAGTTTCGATTTCGGACATATTTCCTTTTAAATCTGTGGGAAGTCCGATGACAACTTCGTCTACATTGTTTTCAGAAAAATAGGTTTTCAGAAAATCTACAAGTTTAGAGGTTTCCACTGTCGTCAGTCCGCTTGCAATGATTTGCAAGTCGTCTGTTGCAGCAATTCCTGTTCTTGCTTTTCCGTAGTCTATTGCTAGGATTTGTCCCATAAGTCTGCAAATTTACAAAATTTTCAGCTTATGGAAATTAAAAAAGCCCTGCAAAGTTGATAGGCTTTACAGGGCTTTTTGCTAGATGGATTTGAGTTAATTTTGTTTCATTTCCTCAACCAACAATTTAATTTTATCGATGTATTTTCCATAAAAATATCTGAACCACCAGTTTCCTATAAAGTATAATAAAGATAATCCGAAAAGAACTGACCCGATGAAAACCAATGTTAAATAACCGTTGGTGTAATGATGTGTGTGTGGAATAGACTCTATCACGATGATCATTTCACAGACGAAAAATGGGACAAAGCTTAAGTAAAAAGACAAATAATATTGTTTATTCAGTTCAAATTGATGCAATAAATCTTTTAACGAATCGTAAGTTCCCAAAGTCGGATTACTTATTTCCTTATAAAGCTTAAAGAATTTGCTAAAGAAAAATGCAGTTACCAAAACCATAGAAACAACCAAAATTTCGATGTATAAAGTGAATCTAAAAGGCAGCTGGAAAAACCAGATAGCAATCAAAATAAATGGCATCAAAACAACAGTTGACCAAAATTCATGGCGCATATTTTTCCTGATTTTTTCCAGAGGCAGATGTATTTCTTTTTGCCTTTCAGTAGAGATTTCCGGCGTTTCGGAAACATCTTCTTTATTCCAAAGTGATTTAAGATTATCTAAGTCCATATCTTTGATAGTTGATAGTTGATAGTTGATAGTTGATAGTTGATAGTTGATAGTTGTTGGCTGTCAGGCTCTCGCAGTCTTTTTACTGATTAATTCCTTTAACTTATCCTTCGCACGATTCAGTTTCACACGAGCATTACCTTCCGAAATTCCCATTTGTTTTGCTATTTCTTTTCCGGAAAAATCTTCCAGATAATAGAAAATCAAAGCTTTGTCAATCGGGTTGAGTTTTTGTATGGATTCATACATCATTTTCAGGTTTTGTTCATCTTCATAGTTGTAATCTTCCTCTTTTATTTTGTAGACCGAAACATCATCGTTCTGAATAAAACTCCGTCTTTTCTCAGATTTAAGGAAAATAATCGCAGTATTCAGAGCAATTCTGTAAAGCCAAGTTGAGAATTCCGACTTTCCTTCAAAACTTGAGAACGATTTCCAAACCTGGTAAACAATCTCCTGAAAAAGGTCATTCTGGTCATCACGATTATCCATATACATCTTGGAGATCTTGAAGATGATTCCTTTATGTTTATCGATTTTCTCTAAAAATTCTTTCTCAGATGACTGCATTATTGTTTTTAACTCTATTCGATTAGTAATGATATCAAAAATTTGTTACAAAAAATAATTTATGATTTTTATTTGGGCAGCTTAATCCGCCTTCCGCTCCCAATCTTTTCACTCCACTACCTTGCGTAAAAGGATTTCCGCTCAAGTCGGGCTGCGGATTCAATATAAAATAACATTACTATAAAATAGAATTTTGTCATTCCGTAGGATTCTAAACCATTATATGTAAAGTGTTGAGATTCCTACGGAATGACAAAGTTTGCGTTCAATTCTTATTTGAGCGAAGCGTCTTTGCGAAACTTAAAATAGTTTCAATCAATTCAAATAATCTTTGCGGACTTTGCGTTCAAAAAGATGCAGTAATTTTCATATTTTTGTGAAGATTAAGAATCACTCATAATTCATCACTCATAACTATAATCGATGTCTTTAAAAATTTCAGGACTTACCAAAAAATTCGGAGAGCAGATTGCGCTCAACGATATCAACATAACGATTGCCAACAACGAGATTATCGGATTACTCGGGCCAAATGGTGCAGGAAAATCCACGTTGATGAAATCCATCACAGGTGTTCTGAAAATCGACGAAGGCGAAATTCTTTTGGACGAAAAAAATATCTCAGAAAACGAAATCGAATCCAAGAAAAAAATAGGTTTTCTTCCGGAAAATAATCCGCTTTATAACGAGATGTTTGTCAGAGAATATCTTCAATTCGTTGCGAATCTTCATAATATTAAAAAAGAAAGGGTAGAGCAGGTCATCGATCTGGTTGGCATTACACCGGAAAAATCAAAGAAAATCGGTCAGCTTTCCAAAGGTTACAAACAGCGTGTCGGTTTGGCGCAAGCCATTCTCCACGAACCTGATCTATTGATTCTTGACGAACCAACGAACGGACTTGACCCCAATCAGATTGTTGAAATCCGAAACGTCATCAAAGAAATCGGAAAAGAAAAAACCGTGATTTTGTCCACGCATATTATGCAGGAAGTGGAAGCGCTTTGCTCGCGCGTGATTCTGATTCATCAAGGCAATATCATCCAAGATTCTCCAATTTCAGAATTCAAAGGAAAATTTGCAAGTCTGGAAGAAGCTTTCCAAAGTTATACAATTTAATTATAAATGATTAATTATAAGTGATTCTTAGCTTGATAAATAAATTAATCTCAGTTTGAAATTAAACACAATATTTGTCATTCCGTTGCACTGTTCTTCTATGTCGAGATTCCTACGGAATGACAAAAGAGAGTTTTAGCGAAGCGTCTTTGCTGACTTAAAAATATTTTCAATAAATTCAAAAAAATCTTGCGCTCTTTGCGCTAAAAATATAACAACTTGAACTTCGCTCAAATCATCCTTCCACTTAATCTCAAAGGAACTTTCACATACAAAGTTCCAGCAGATTTTTTGGGTAAAATTGAGGTCGGAATGCGGGTTTTGGTTCCGTTTCGTGGGAAGAAAATTTATACGGGAATTGTTGCAGAATTGTTTAATGATTTCGAAGAAACTTTTGTTCCTAAAGAAATCATTAATCTATTAGACAATCAACCGATTGTTCCAAAACAGCAATTGGATTTTTGGAATTGGTTAAGTTCTTATTATCTCTGTAATCTGGGCGAAATTTACCGTTTGGCATTTCCTTCTTCTCTTAAATTAGAGAGTGAAACTTATGTCAGATTATTATCCGAAAGAACTATTGACTGGCAAAATCTGGATGCGAATGAAACTTATCTTCTCCAAGCGTTGGAAGTTCGACAAATGCTGAATTTGCAGGAGATTGAAGCCTTCATCCCCAAAAAAGAAATCATCAAAACCATCAATGCGCTGATTGATGAACGATATATTTCTGTTGATGAAAAAATCACTGAAAAATATAAGGCGAAAGAAATTGCTTATCTGAAAGTCAATGATGAAGCTTTGGTTTCAGAGAATTTGGCGATGATTCTTTTGAAACTCGATAAAGCTAAAAAACAAAAAGATTTATTTCTAAATATTCTTTCCAAACAAATTGATAATCCTGAAAATCCAATCCGAAAATCTTTGGTTTTTGATGAAGGCAACTTTGTCAATCAACAACTTAAATCTTTGATAGAAAAAGGCTGGGTTACAGAATATTATCTGGAAAAAGACAGAATCGATTCTTACGAAGGCGAAATCGAGGAGATTGAAGAACTGACGGAAAATCAGAAAAAATCGATTTCAGAAATCAATCAAGCTTTTGAAGAGGATAAGAATGTGTTGCTTCACGGTGTGACTTCATCGGGAAAAACACATATTTATCTTGAGAAGATTGAAGATTGTGTTAATTCCGGACAAAATGTGCTTTTGCTTTTGCCTGAGATTGCTTTGACCAAACAAATCACAATCAGACTCGAAAAAAAATACGGCAAGAAACTCGGTTTTTATCATAATAAATTGACAGATTTTGAAAGGGTAGAAGTCTGGAGAAAAATCAAAAAAAATGAACTTAATATACTGATTGGAACTCGTAATTCGTTGTTTTTACCTTATGAAAATCTGGGATTAATCATTGTTGACGAAGAACACGATTCAGCGTACAGACAAAGAGACCAGCACTTCTTTTTCAATGCGAAAGATTCTGCGATGATGTTGGCAGAATTTTATCAAGCGCGATTGATTTTAGGTTCAGCAACGCCTTCTTTGGAGAGTTACGATTTGGCAATGAGAGATAAACTGCGTTATGTGATTCTTAATGAAAGATTTGGAAAAGTGGATCTGCCGAAGTTTGAAATCATCGATATCAAAGAAGCACAAAATCAGAAAAAAATCGTTGGGAATTTCAGTCAAAAAATGGTTGACGAAATCAATAGTCAACTTGAAGGACAAAAACAAACAATCATTCTTCACAACCGCCGTGGTTATGCGAATGTCATCGAATGTGAAACTTGTGGTCACGTGACTTATTGCAGTAATTGTGATGTGGTAATGACTTATCACAAAGCTTCCAACGAGCTCAAATGTCATTATTGTGGACATCGTGCTTCCAAACCGATTGTCTGTCCAAGTTGCAACAGTGATAATCTGAATACAAAAGGCGTTGGTGTTGAACAAATTGAGGAAGAAACGCAGAAAATATTCTCTGATTCGGAAGTGGATAGAATGGATGTGGACTCGATGCGAAAGAAATTTGCTTATGAGAAACTCTATGAAAAATTGGAGAATGGAGAAACCGATATTTTAGTTGGAACACAGATGATTTCCAAAGGTTTGGATTTTGATAATATAGAATTGGTCGCGATTCCTAAAGCAGATTCTCTGATTCATGTTCAGGATTTTCGTGCGGAAGAAAGAGCTTACCAGTTGATTACACAAGTTGCAGGACGCGCAGGACGAGTTTCTGGAAATGGTAGGATTTTGATTCAGACTTATAATCCGTCGCATTCTGTTTTTGAATTGATTAAAAATCAGAATGTTAAAGAGATTTATAATTATTTTCTTGATGAAAGGAAAAAGTTTCTCTATCCACCATTTGTCAAATTAATAATGATTGAACTGAAACACAGGAAAGAAGATAAAATCAACAGAGCCTCTCAGTTCTTGGGGTCGATTCTTAGAAAATATATTCCGGAAGAATGCATTCTTGGTCCGGAGAAATCCCCTATAGCAAGGCTTAATAATCTCTATCAATATCAGATTCTTCTCAAATTTCCCAAAAATAAAAACTATAGAATCTATAAAGAATTGCTTTTGAAATCTTTTGATGAATTTGACGAGATCACAGCTTACAAATCTGTGAAAAAAGATTTATTTGTTGATTTTTAACAATTTTTAACGGCTTTTCAGATTTTTTATTACGGGTAACCGTAAAATCGACGGCAATATTCTCTAACTTTACTTAGTTATGATAATAAGATTAGACAATCTTAAATCTTAATTAATAAAAATTCAATAAAAATTGTAATTGTTTTGAGAATGAATAAAATCAAAAATTATTTTTCAATCATCGCAATTGGTTTTTCCTCGTTTGTATTTTCGCAAGGGAGCGTCGCAGTTTCTACATTTCCACAAGTTGCTGACCAGCAAAGTCTTGTAAAGGATATTACCGCAGAAAAGGCGCTGTTGTCTCCGAAAGAGCAGATTGAGTTCAATATCAATAAGATGTTTACAGACCCAGTTCTGAGAAATGCCAATTGGGGATTTGTAGTTTATGACCCAAAAACGGAAAAAATTGTAACGGCATACAACGAAACAGCACCGCTAATTCCGGCTTCTACAACCAAATTATTAACAACAGAAACGGCGTTTTCTTTATTAGGAACGCAGTACAGATGGAACACTCAGTTGGAATATTCTGGCAGTATTGATGTTGAAGGCGTTCTGACAGGAAATCTCTATATCATCGGAAGTGGTGACCCTTCTTTAGGTGGAAATAGAGGCGGCGCAGCGAGTTATACGCAGATTGTTAATCAATATCTCGATGCTATTAGAGAAAAAGGAATTAGAAAAATTACAGGAGATATTATCATCCAGACTGCGATTTTCAAGGAGAATAAAAAGCAGGAACTTCCGCAAAATATCGTTTGGTTGGAACAAGCTAATTATTTTCTACCAGTTGGAACAACCAAAGATATCGACCCCAAAAATGAAAAGTTACTTATTAGTCAATCTAATAATCCATTTAATCAAGCAAAAAAATATTTCTATGTTTCACCTTACACCAACAAGGCTGTCTATGCTGATAAATTTGAAGGTGCTTGGGTAACAACAAAAGTGGCTGAACCACCTGCTTTTTTGGCTAACAAATTGAGAGAAAGTCTGGTTAAAAATAAAATCACCGTTTCAGGAAAAGTAACTCCTAAAATTGTTGACAGAGAACCGGAACCAAGAGAAATTTTGACGATTTATAAATCTCCGACTTTAGCTGAAATCGTCAATTACACCAACCAAAGGAGTGATAACGGTTATGCAGAAGCATTATTGAAGTCTAATGGTTTCCAAAAGCTGGGCGATCAAACAGTAGAATCTGGAAGATTAGCTGTCACTGAGCATTTGCAATCTATCGGTTTTGATTTGGAAGGACTGAATTATATGGACGGAAGCGGATTGTCAAAAGCACACACTGTAACTCCGATTTCTCAAGCTAAATTTTTAGCAAAAATGATGAAATCGCCTTATTATAAAGAATACTTCGATTCTTTGCCAATTGCAGGACAATCAGGAACACTCAAGCATATGTTTATGGTGAATTCCAACGGGCAGATTTTTGCTAAAACAGGAACTCTAAATGGTGTGAAATGTTTAGCAGGTTATATCAAAACAAGAAATAATAAAACATTGGCATTTTCCCTATTGATCAACAAGTTTTCAGGTTCTGTCAATCAAGTGAAAGATAGAATGGAGCAATTGCTTGATCCTACTTTAGATCTGTAATAAATTTTATATTTCCAAAGTCGAATTCAGGAAATCAAACAATGTCAAACTTTCGATGAAGCAGATCATTCTTTTATTGAAAGTTTGACGTTGTTTATATTTTTTATTCTTGGTTGAGAAATGTTTTTTTCAAATAATTGTAGAATACGGGATTACTTTAAAATATTTTATATTGCTAAAACTTCCTTGCAAAAATCATTCTGTCATTTCCTGAAATATCTTTCAAAAGTTCAGCTTTGGGAAAATGTTGAAACAATTCCAAAGTTTCTTTTCCTAATTTTTGATTAATTTCAAGGAAAATCGTTCCATTTCCAGAAAGATGATTCGTAGAATCACGGGCAATTTTTCTATAAAAAATCAAAGCATCAGAAGTAGGAGAGAAGAGTGCAATATTGGGCTCAAAACCTTTTACAGAGTCTTCAATCTCGATATTTTCTTCAATTCCAATGTATGGAGGATTGCTAATGATAATGTCATAAATATCATCAAGCTTTTCATTCAGATAATCTTTTTGAATAAAATTAATTTCTGTTTTATGAAAGTTGGCGTTTCTTTTAGCAATTTCCAAAGCACTTTCAGAAATATCAATAGCAGAAACTTCTGCTTCTGGAAAATGTTTCTTCAAAACAATCGGAATAATTCCGCTGCCGGTTCCGATATCCAGTATTTTTAAACCTTTAACCTTCAACCTTAAATCTTGAACCTTCTGAATTGCCAATTCCAACAATTCTTCTGTTTCCGGTCTTGGAATCAAAACGTGCTCATTGATGAAAAATTTCATTCCATAGAACTCAGTTTCGCCAAGAATCTGTTGAAAAGGTTTTCCCATTTTCAATTCTGAAATAGCTTCTGAAAATTTTTCGGAATCAATTTCAGATAAGCTTTGATTAAGATTTTGTCTCAGTTCAATTTTACTCAGTTCAAGAAAATTTTCACAAAAAATAGAGAACAATTCCTCAATTTCAGATTTGGAATAGAGATTGGAAAGTTCGTTTTGAAAAACGGTTTTAGTTTCAGAAAGTTTCATCATTATCTTGTGAAAACCAAATTAATTTCGGTTGATAATTTCTCGTCCAAAAGATAATTTTCGTAATTGAAAGCTTTCAACTCATCCAAGGTCTGAACATTATTTTCAGCGCAAAAACGAAGCATCAAACCACGAGCGTGTTTGGTGTAAACCACGATCGTTTTCAAATTCCCATCAGGCTGTATTTGTTTGAATTCGAAATCAATGACTTTGGACTTTAATCGTTTTCTGTCAATCACTTTAAAATATTCTGTACTCGCAAGGTTAATCAAAAGTTCACCTTTTTTTAATTCAGAATTGATTTGCTCTGTTATTTTTTCAGTCCAGAATTCATACAGATTTTTATAAGAATCGAATTGGAACGGTCTTCCCATTTCCAAACGATACAACATCACTTTGTCAGAAGGTTTCAAAAGCCCGTAGAGCCCGGATAATATTCTGTAATTCTTTTCAAGATACTTTACAGCTTTTTCATCCAAAGTTTTAGCGTCCAGACCACGATAAACTTCACCTGTGAAAGCAAACATTGCCGGCGCCGAGTTTTTAGCTGTCGGTTTTGAAGACCATTTTTGGTTCCGTTCCCAATTCTCGTCTGCTAGCTTCGGAGAGATTTCCATTAATTCGGCCAAGAATTTGGGAGACTTCTCTTTTAAAAAAGATTGGATGAATTCTGAATCCTTAATGAATTTAGGTGTTGTGCTTTTTAAAAATTCTGTAGAATTTTCTATGTTCATCAATTTAGCAGGCGATGTTATGAATTTCATTTTATTGTTAGTTGGTCGTTGTTGGATTTAAGTCTGAGTTTCTCGAAAACTTAATTAAAAACTTGATTCTTTTTCCTTTTGTTAATTTTTTATAAAATGCCTTTCCCTTGTCGAATAATTTCAGGTTCGCCGGAAGTCAAGTCAACAATTGTGGAAGCTACATTGTCTCCATATCCAGAATCAATGACCAAGTCAACCAATTTATCATATTTTTCAGCAATCAGTTCTGGGTCTGTTGAGTATTCCAAAATCTCATCATCATCATGAATAGAAGTAGAAACAATCGGATGTCCCAATTTATCAACAATCATTTGTGGGACAATATGGTCAGGAACTCTGATACCAACTGTTTTGTGTCCTTTATAAGCAGTCGGAAGATTTCTGTTGGCTTCTAAAATAAATGTAAATGCGCCCGGAAGATGCGTTTTTAGAAAACGGAACGTTGAAGTTTCTATCGGCTTTGTGAATTCTGAAAGATGACTCAGGTCATTACAGATGATTGAAAATTTTTGTTTGTCGATCTTGATTCCTTTTATCTGAGCGAGTCTTTCCATTGCTTTGTGATTGTAAATATCACAACCAATCGTGTAAATCGTATCCGATGGATAAATAATTACGCCACCGTTTTGAAGGACTTTTACGGCTTCGTCTATCAAATTTTCTTGCGGATTTTGCGGGTATATTTTTAAGATTTTTGCCATAGTCAAAGGTATGAATTGATTTAAATAAAAAAAAGAGAATCAAAAAATTGATTCTCTTAAATTGGTTGCGAGGACACGACTCGAACGTGCGACCTCCGGGTTATGAGCCCGACGAGCTACCTACTGCTCTACCTCGCGATATTGTTCTGCAAATATACGGCTTTTTTGATACAAGTCAAGTTTTTTGTGATTTTTAATTTCTAAATTTGATTTTGCCAAAAATTTAGATGAAATTTTTGACTGCTTTAATTTTCGCTGATTCAGGAGATTTAGCAAATCATTAAGATGAAAATATCTGCAAAATCTGTTACTCCGCGAGAATATTAAACAATAAAAAGAGAACCACAATTGTGATTCTCTTGGATTGGTTGCGAGGACACGACTCGAACGTGCGACCTCCGGGTTATGAGCCCGACGAGCTACCTACTGCTCTACCTCGCGATATTGGACTGCAAATATACGACTATTTCCATTTGTGTCAAGTGTTATTTTAATAATTCTCATATTTAGCACTTTTATTAAATTTATATATTGAAAATCAAATAGTTATGGTTTTTAACTTCTTTTAACTATAAAAATAGTTGTATGAATTGAAATTAATCCTACATTTGTATTACTAAGTTTTTAGTGATATAAGATTGATTGTTTTTAAAGTGAATGAATATGAATAAGTTAACCAAAGCAGAAGAACAGGTAATGCAGTACCTTTGGCAGATAGAGAAAGGATTCTTAAAAGACGTTTTAGAATTGTTTCCTGAACCAAAACCGCATACCAATACGATTTCCACGATTTTGAAAATCTTAATGGAAAAAGGATTTGTGAACTACAAAACTTTTGGAAGACAACACGAATATTTTCCCTTAATAAGTAAAGAAAATTATAGTGGAAGGTCTATCAGGAGCTTGGTTAAGAATTATTTTGAAGGTTCATACACCAATGCTGTTTCGTTTTTGGTAGAAGAAAACGAAATCAGTGTGAAAGATTTGGAGCTTTTATTAAACGAACTTAAAAACAAGGAATAATGGAACCAATATTACTTTATTTTGGCAAGATGATTCTCTGCTCAGCAGTGATGTTTGCATATTATCTATTGTTTTTAAAGGACAAGACTTTTCATCATTATAACAGATTCTATCTTTTATTTTTGGTAATCATCAGTCTGGTTCTACCTCTGATAAAAGTTTCTTATTTTACGATAGAAACAAATAAAAATTTGTATCTGCTTCTTAGTGGATTCAATCAAAATCAATCTCAAAATTCAAACTATGACATCACTATTTATTCAGTTCTTTATACAATTATTGGAGTGGTTTCAGTCGCTCTTCTGATTCGATTAATACTAGGAATTTTAAAGATCAATTCGATAAAAAATCAGTTTCCGAATGAAACTATTGAAGGAATCAAATTTTATCAGACTAATCTTAACAATGCACCGTTTTCATTCTTCAGAAACCTGTTCTGGAAAAAATCAATAGAGATTAATTCTCCCGTTGGACAGCAGATTCTGAAGCACGAAATGGTTCATATAGAACAAAAACACAGCTGGGATAAACTCCTGATGCAATTGGCGAAATCCATTTTCTGGTTCAATCCTGTGTTTTACTTTATCAACAAAGAAATCAATCTTATTCACGAATACTTGGCGGACAAGAAAGCAGTTAAAAAATCGGACACAAAAGCATTTGCGCAGATGCTTCTGGAGAGTCATTTCTCGGGTTCGATTTTGCCTGTAACAAGTCCTTTTTTATCATCTAACCTCAAAAAAAGACTTACAATGATTACAAAAAATCAAACCAAGTACAGCTATGCACGCAAGTTATTTGCGCTACCAATCTTATTTTTTATGGTGTTTGCTTATATGGTCAATGCTAAAAACAAAGAAATCAAAGAAACGAACAAGGCGATAGAAATCGCTGTTGAGCAAATCAAAATGGATACAATCCAGCCGAAAAAATCAGAATTTGATAGCTTGGCAGACAATCATCAGAGACAAACAAAAGCTTATTCTGATGCGTTGCAGGAAGACCATTTGAAAATGTCGGCAATCAGCAAAAAAATGGCTGAGAAAAGCAAGGAATTATCAGCTTTGAAAAAAGCTAAAAAAGAAAATTCTCCGGAATATAAAGCCTTGGAAGATGAAATGGAATCGCTTGCGGCTAAAATGGATGACGTCGTCAACTCGGATAATTATAAGAGAAACATCAAAGGCTTGGAAGAACATTCCGAAGCAATGGCGAAAATGTATGATTCACCTGAGTTCAAGAAAAAAATCGCTAATGCTGATGAAATAGCGAGGAAAGCCGAGGCTATGGTCAATTCTCCGGAATTCAAAAAGAGAATTGCTGCTGCAGACAAACAGGCGAAAATTGCCGAGCGAATGATGAATTCTCCTCAGTTCCAGAAAAATTTGAAGAATGCGCAGGAACAAGCTGAAAAAATGCAGATCAAAATCAATTCTCCCGAATTCCAGAAAATGATTCAGGATGCACAGAAAAAAGCTCAGGAAGCGTCTGAGCAATATGGGAAAATATATTCAGAAGCTGAGTTCCAGAAAATGATCAAAGACCAATACGGAAAAGATGCTTTTACTGACGGGACCGTGGCTTATGGATTTGATGGAAGTGATTTTCCGGAGTTCAAAGACCTGACAACTAATTTTAATTTTAAGTTTTCTGATGATAACTTCTTTAATGAGGCTAAATCCAAATTGTCTCCAAAAGAATTAAAAAAAATGGAGAAGAAGAGAAAGCAACTTCAGGAAAAGCAGAAAGAATTGATGGAAGAACAGAAGAAACTACAGGAAAAACAACGCGAATTGAACAAAGAGATGCGCCAGAATAATCCTTGGACAATCAGTTTTAATTCCAATTTAGATTCTCCGAAAGCATTGGTTTATAATAAAAATATTGCTTCACCAATGAGAATCAATAAATTAAGTCAAGTAGTTGTTCTTGATAAATCAAATGATAATGCAATGGTTTATATCAATGGAAAGGAAGTTGATATGGCTGAGCTTAAGAAAATTGAACCAAGCACTATTTCATCGGTAAACGTTTTAAAGACGAATGGGGTTGGAAAAATTGAAGTTACTACAAAATAAACATGTACATTCATAACACTTTAGCCGGTTCGCCGGCTTTTTTATTACTTGAAATATGAAAAAATTACTTTTACTTTTTACATTTTTTGGAATTTTGACAATGGCTCAAAACAAACGTTTTATTTATGAATACAAATTCATTTCAGATTCGACCAATGTAGAAGATGTCAAAACAGAAATGATGTTTCTTGACACATCAAAAGATGGCTCCAAATATTATAGTTACACGGTTTTCAACTCAGATTCGCTGATGAAAATTGATTTGGAAAAACAGTTGGCAGCAACCGGTTCCATCAACATTCGCTCTGATATGCAGAAGGGTAACGTGCGATATTCCGTTACAAAAACTTACCCGGATTATAAAGTTAACCTTCACAGAAGACTTTCTATGGATGCGTATAATATTTCGGACGACAGAAAAATCAATTGGAAGATCTTATCAGACAAAGAAAAAATAGGCGAGTGGAACGCTCAAAAAGCAGAAGCGGATTTCGCAGGAAGACATTGGATTGCTTGGTTCTCTACAGAAATTCCCATTCAGGATGGACCTTACAAATTCCAAGGTTTGCCAGGATTGATTGTGAAAATTGAAGATAAAACGGGTTCTCACAGATTAGAATTGAAAGGAATTAAGAATATCAAAGGAGATTTGAATATCAATGTTTTTGAGGCTAAAGAAATCGCAATCAATTCTAAACAATTCCAAAAAGTCATCAAAGAATATGAAAATGACCCAACTAAAGGAATCAAACAAATGCAAATGGGCGGCGCAACAATTGTGATGACGGGAAAAGACGGTAATTCTTCTAAAGTTGCAAAGGAACAGGAAGAAAGATTGAAAAATCAAATCAAAAAAGATAATAATAAGATTGAACTTGATATTGTGAATTAAATAAAACTAAAAACTAAACTATGAAACCATTTTTCTTAATCCTTTCTTTTTTAATTTCGATTTCGATTTTTTCTCAAAGTCAGCGGTTTTATTACAATTATCAATTCCAGACAGATTCAACGGATTTGGAAACCAAAATGTCAGAGTTAATGGTTTTGGATATTGATAAAAAAGGCTCTAAATATTACAGTGAATTTGTTTTTCAAAATGATTCTATCATGGATTCACATTTCAAAAAAAATATGGCAGCACATGATGATAGTCCTGTACCTATGTCTGGAAAGCAAGGCGTTGTAGGCTATAAAATTTTAAAATCTTATCCGGATTTTAAATTGAATCATATTGTGACTTTGGATATGACGCTTTATAATGCCAGTCAGCAAGTTAAAATCGATTGGAAGATTCTACATGATAAAGAAAAGATAGGCAATTGGAATGTTCAAAAAGCAGAAGCGGATTTTGCTGGCAGAAAATGGATTGCCTGGTTCTCAACCGATATTCCGATTCAGGATGGACCTTATAAATTCTATGGTTTACCAGGTCTTATTGTAAAAATCGAGGATAAATCTGGCCTTCATAAAATGGAGTTAAAGGGAATCAGTAAAAATGTTTTGGAAAGAGATATTCTTGCTTTTGAATTTGAAAAACCTATTGCGCTGGATTACAAAAAATATCAGGCGGTTTATAAAAAATACAGAAAAGACCCGATGGCAAATTTGAAAAAGAAAGCTCAGGACGGTCAGTTTTATGTAACAGACGATGCAGGAAACAAACTGAATAATGCAGATTATCTGAAGTCTCAGGAAAAGATGATGATGGAGCGGATGAAAAAGAATAATAACATTCTGGAACTTGATCTATTGAAATAAAAAATGCCACTTTTAAGTGGCATTTTGTTTTATTGAAATTATCACTTCTTCTTCAACTCATCACGGATTTCCATCAACAATTGATCAGTGGATGAAGGTCCAGCCGGAGCTGCCTCTTCTTTCTTGTTGACCTTGTTGGCAAGTTTTATCAGCCAAAATAAAACAAATGCAATTACAAGGAAACTGATGACAGAGGAAAGGAAATTTCCATAAGTAACGCCGTTCCAAGACAATTCCTTGATGTTTTCTGCACCTGCAGCTTTCAAAGCAGGAGTTAATAAAAGCGGTGTGATCACATCATCTACCAACGATTTTACAATTGCACCAAACGCTCCACCAATGATAACACCGACTGCAAGGTCTACTACATTGCCTTTGAAAGCAAATTCTTTAAATTCTTTTACAAATCCCATAGTTGTATTTTTTATAATTGTTATAAACAAAAATAGCTTTTTTTTTATTTATAATAGTTTATTCATTCATATTTCAAGATAAATTTATTGACTAAATTTGATGATAATGTAATCCATCCAAATGAAAATTCTCTCATCAGCCCAAATCAAACAATGTGATTTTGTAACCATTGAAAAAGGAACTTCTTCCATTGATCTCATGGAGAGAGCAGCAAAAGCTTGTACAGATTGGATAGAAACCAATTTTAAAACAAATAAAGAGTTCTCTATTTTCTGCGGAAACGGGAATAATGGAGGTGATGGATTTGCAATAGCAAGAATGCTTTATGAGAAAGGATTTGATGTGGAAATTTTTATTGATGAAAACAATTCTAAGTTTTCTGATGATTCCAAAATCAATTTTGATAGAGCAAAGCAGATCAATGGAATCGGTATCAAATATTTTTCTGAATTTGAGGATAATAGAGGATCAGTAATAATTGATGCGCTATTCGGTTATGGATTGAATCGAGATCTATCTGATGATTTTAAAAACTTAATTGAAAAATTAAATCAAATTCAAGCTCCGAAAATCTCTATCGATATTCCAACCGGACTTTTTGCAGACAAAATAATTGATGTAAATTCTATGGTTTTCAAAGCAGATTTTACATTGACTTTTCAGTTTTACAAAAGAAGTTTTCTTCATTCCGAAACTGGAAAATTCTGTGGAAAAATTATAGTTTTAAATATTGATTTGGATAAGGATTTTATTGATGAAGTCGAAACGGACTATTTTGTAATTGATGAAAAATTAATCAAAGAAATTTATAAACCTCGGGAAGAATTCAGTCATAAAGGAACTTATGGTAAAAGTATTTTGGTTGGCGGAAGTTACGGTAAAATTGGAGCGATTCTAATGTCTACTTTATCCGCTTTGAGGACGGGAAGCGGATTGACATTTATAATTGCACCGGAAATTGGGAATGTCATTTTACAATCTCAGGTTCCCGAGGCTATGTTCATCAATTCTGGCGAAAATCATATCAATAATATCGAAATTCAGGAAAAAGCGGTTTATGGGATTGGACCAGGTTTGGGAAAAGAAAAAGAGACGCAAAAAGCTTTATTGGAATTTCTTGAAAATCATACCAATCCTGTTGTTTTGGATGCGGACGCTCTTAATATTTTAGCTGAAAATCGGGAATTAAATCTAATTCCAAAAAACTCGGTCATTACACCGCATCCTTTGGAGTTTGAAAGGCTTTTTGGAAAAACCGAAAATTCTTTTGAAAGATTAGAATTAGCAAAACAAAAAGCAGAAGAGTTACAGATTTTCATTATTCTAAAAGATCATCATACGGCAGTCGTTATGCCGAATAGAAAAGTGTTTTACAACATCACAGGCAATTCCGGAATGGCAAAAGGTGGAAGCGGTGATGTTTTGACAGGGATTTTAACATCATTGATCTCTCAAAAAGATGACATTGAAAAAGCTTGCGTTTTCGGTGTTTGGCTTCACGGAAAAGCAGGCGATTTTGCTGCTGAAAAATTTTCGAAAGAATCAATGTTGCCAACGGATCTTATCGATGAAATCGGACAAATTTTCAAATATTTGTCAAGGTAATATTTTGTCAGACCGAGATTCTCGATGTTTATTTCATTTTCGATTTCAACATATACAAAACTCCAACTTCTGTTTCTGAAAGATTTTCATTCTTTTTCAGGAGTTTTTTGATTTCTTTTTGAAAATAATGAACTGTGTGTCCATTTTTGTAATGCTCGAAAATTCTTGGGTCAATGTAAGAATCTCTCGCAACTGATGGTGTATTTCCTAATTTTTCCGAAACACCTACAATTGCATTTCTAATTCTTTTCTTTAGTTCTTTTTGTTGTTGCTTCTCGCAAATTCCTAATTCGTCCAAAATTCCAGCAGCAATCATAGTTCCTGCCCATGTTCGGAAATCTTTCGCCGAGAATTCTTCCCCCATTATTTCCTTAATATATTGATTGAGGTCTTGACTTTCTACCGTTATAAGATTATTGTCTTTATCATAGTATTTGAAAAGCCTGTAACCAGGCAAATCTTCCAATTCAGAAATGGTTTTTGCTAATTTCGAATTAATAATATGCTTTTCCTGGAACTTTCCTGATTTTCCTTTATAAGAAAATACCATTTCATCACCTTCGATATTCAGATGTTTTTTTCGAATGGTTGTTAAGCCGTAACTTTTATTTTGTTGCGTGTATTTCGGACTTCCTGGTCTGAAATAAGCGGAATCTAACAACCTTACCATTACCGCCAAAACCTTTTCCCTAGTCATCTTTTTCTTTCTCAGATGTTGCCCCGTAACCCGTCTCATATGTTCCAGATTTTCAGCAAAATGTAGAATCCTGTCAAATTTGTCGGCATCTTTTTTAGCTCGGAATTTTGGGTTGTAGATATATTGTTTTCTGCCTTTCTGGTCACGACCGACCGCTAATATCTTCGCTCTTTTATTGGTTGTGATTTCTACATCTGTCCAGGCTGGTGGAATCACAAGGGATTTTATATATTCTATTTTTTCTTTGTCTTTCAATTTTTCATTGTTCTGGTTAATGTAGAAAAAATTCTTTCCCGAAGTTTGACGTAAGAGTTTCATAATTCTTGATTTGATATGTTTCTCCTAAACAAGAAAAATGCCGATTCTGATATTTTAAGAATACTCAGTAGATTGGACTCTTTTGGCTTGTTTTATGATTTTATTAACAGAGACCAAAGCCGATTATTAAACGAAAATTTCTATTTTAGCAAAAATTTTTTTGATGCCAAAGACCGTAGACGATTTTAATAAAAGCAGACTCAGATCCAGTAATATTACTGTGGTCATCAGTATTTCACTGGTTTTATTCCTTGTGGGATTATTTGGATTGATATTGATCAATGCTCAAAAATATTCGGATTATATCAAAGAGCAACTTGTGGTTGAAGCTTACTTTGATGAGTATCTTGATCCAAGAGATTCTGCGAAAACACTCAAGTTCCAGGAAGAAACTTTTACAAAGATCAAGCAGCAGAATTATGTGAAACAAGCAAAATATATCTCTAAACAGGAGGCTTCTGTAATTGCAAAAAGACAACTGGGAATCGATTCCGATGCACTTTTCGAGGAAGATATTTTTCCAGCTTCTGTCGAGGTTACGCTTAAGCCCGAGTTTGTGGACCCTGCCAAAATAGATGGAGTTGTTGCCCAACTGAAATCTATTGAAGGTGTAAAAGATGTGGCGAATGATAATAAACTTACAATTGATGTTTATAATAACCTGAACAGGATTTTGACTTGGATATTAGCATTCTCGATTTTATTCCTGATCGTGGCGATTGTATTGATCAATAATTCTATCAGACTGAAGATTTTCTCTAAAAGATTCATTATCAAAACCATGCAGTTGGTAGGTGCAAAAAGGAGATTTATATTGATGCCTTTTATAAGAGAAGCTTTGGTTCTTGGATTGATTGGTGCATTTATTGGGATTTTGGCATTAGGAGGAATCTGGTATTACTTTACCAATCAGATCGGAACTCCATTTGTGCAGGATACGACCCAATATATTTATCTTGTTTTGATAATTCTTTTCGTGGGTATTTTTATTACCATTGCAAGTACTATCTTTGCAACCTGGAGATTCTTACGTAGCAACGTAGATGATTTATATTACTCTTAAAAATGGCAAAAAAAGCAAAAAATAAATATTCTGCAGAGCAGTTTGGAACAACTGAAACTGTTGAGAATAAAACATTCTATTTTGGAAATAAGAATTTCAAATTGATGTTAATTGGATTAGGATTGATTCTGTTAGGTTTCCTGCTGATGATGGGAGCAGATGCAAACACTACTCCGGAAGGGAAATTTGACCCGAATTATTGGAATGAGGATATTTTCTCGTTCAGAAGAATCAGGCTTGCTCCAATTTTGGTAATTGCAGGTTTTGTAGTTCAAGTGGTTGCAATTCTGAAAAGAAACAAAGATTAATTTTAATTTTAAATAAAATAACAACTTTGTCTTGATAACTCAGGGCAAAGTTTTTTATTAATAAAAATATACAAACTATGGATTTGATCAAAGCGATAATTATTGCAATTATAGAAGGGCTTACAGAATATCTCCCGATTTCTTCAACGGCTCATATGGGATTTGCGGCAAGCTTGATGGGATTAGAAGAAACTGAATTTCTCAAGATGTTTCAGGTCTCAATCCAGTTTGGTGCTATACTTTCTGTAGTTGTTGCTTATTGGCGAAAGTTCTTCGATTTCAGTAATCTTCAGTTTTATTACAAATTGGCTTTTGCGGTTTTGCCGGCTTTGGGTATTGGTTTTTTTCTAGATGATCTGATAGAATCGGTTCTTGGAAATCAAATCGCAATTTCATCTGTTTTGGTTTTAGGTGGTGTTATTCTGTTATTCGCAGACAATTGGTTTAAAAATCCGATTGTTCATGATGAGAAAGAAATTACTATTAAAAAAGCAATAACCATTGGCTTTTGGCAATGTCTTGCAATGATGCCCGGAACTAGTAGAAGTGCTGCTTCTATCATTGGAGGAATGTCTCAGGGATTATCCAGAAAAGCTGCTGCCGAATTTTCATTTTTCCTTGCAGTTCCTACGATGTTGGCGGTTACGGTATATTCGGTTTTTGTGAAAACCTGGGGAAAAGAAACCGGAAATCCACAGAAAGGTTATGAGATGATCTTAGCTTCACAAGACCATATTTTGATTTTTGTTATTGGAAATATTGTTGCATTTGTGGTAGCTTGGATTGCCATTAAATCATTTATAGCATTATTAAATAAATACGGTTTCAAACCTTGGGGTTGGTATCGTATTTTTGTCGGAATTGCTTTGTTGATCTATTTTTATTTCTTCAAATAAATGACAGCAGAAGAATTACAATCCGGAAAAATATTTCTATTGGACAAACCTTTGGATTGGACCAGTTTCCAGGCTGTCAATAAGCTCAAGTATAAACTCAAGAGAGAGTTCAAAGAATTGCCTAAAAAATTCAAGATCGGTCATGCCGGAACTTTGGATCCGCGAGCGACAGGATTATTGATTGTTTGCACGGGAAAATTCACAAAGAAGATTCCGGAGATTCAGGATGCGCCGAAAGAATATTGGACGGAAATTAAAATTGGTGTCCAAACCGAGTCTTATGATACCGAGAAGCCGGAGATTCTACAAACTGATTTTTACCATATTACCGAAGAACAGATTCTTAAGGCTTTAGAAAAATTCATAGGAGAAATCGATCAGAAACCACCAGTTTTTTCAGCCATCAAAATCGATGGGAACAGAGCTTACGATTTAGCTAGAAAAGGCGAAGAAGTTGAAATGAAATTAAGAAAGACTACTATTCATTACATCAATGATATTAAAATAGATTTACCATTTGTTTCATTTACAGTTGGTTGTAGCAAAGGAACTTATATCAGAAGTCTGGCTCACGATATTGGACAGGAATTGGAAGTCGGTGCATATCTGACACAACTTAGAAGAACTAAAATCGGAGATTATTCTCTGAATGATGCAACGTCCGATTACCTTGAAAATGACTTTCGTTTTTCAGAATAAAACATAATGAGAAGAATATTATTTTTTTGCACTTTTATACTGTCCGTATGGAGCTTTGCACAATCAGAATCGGAAAGTAAGACGATGGGATTTTATGTAAGTCCAAATATCCAGGTCGGATACAATCTGGGAAACTCAATTAAAGATAACCAAAATCAAGATTCTCCATATTATCAGCAATATGTAAGACCAAATCTTCCCAACGATTTTACTTATGGAGTTGGAGTTGTCGTAGGTTATCAGTTTTTGTCATTTTTCGCTTTAGGGACAGGAATCAAATATAATTACATTGCTGATAGTCTACATCTTTTGAATTGGACCGTCCAGCCAAAATTCTTCGTGGGAAAAGACAATGAATGGAAAGGGATTATCGAGCTTGAATATGGGGCTCAGATCAACAAAGCTAATGTAGACAACTCTAAATATTATGGCTTGAAAATCGGCTTTCAGGACTCATTCTCGAAAAGACTTAATCAGGAATTTGGATTGTTTCTCCAGGCTAATGATTTTACTTTTTCTAATGCTACCTTTGTTGGATTCTATATAAGTGCAACTATATTCAGCAATAAAAATTACACCATTTACGGAAAGGATTAATGGAAAAAATAAGGATTAACAAGTATCTTTCGGAAGTAGGCTTCTGTTCCAGAAGAGCAGCAGATAAGCTTTTGGAAGAGGGTAGAATTACCATCAATGGAAAAACTCCGGAATTGGGAACTAAAGTTTCTGATGAGGACGAGATTCTTGTAGATGGAAAATCAATAAAGAAAGTAGAAGAAGAGTTTGTTTACATCGCTTTCAACAAGCCCGTGGGAATCGTCTGTACAACAGATACGAAACGGGAAAAAAATAATATCGTGGATTATATCAACTACCCAAAACGTATTTTTCCAATAGGAAGACTCGATAAACCGAGTGAAGGATTGATTCTTCTGACCTCCGATGGCGATATTGTCAACAAGATCCTAAGGGCGAGAAATAATCACGAAAAAGAATATTATGTAAGGGTCGATAAACCGATCACTGAAAAGTTTCTCGAAAAAATGAGAAACGGTGTTCCTATTCTCGACACGACCACAAAGAAATGTGAAGTCGAAAAGATCGATACAATGAATTTTCGCATTGTACTCACACAAGGCCTTAATCGCCAGATTCGCAGAATGTGTGAATATCTTGGTTATGAAGTGAAAAAGCTCAAGAGGATCCGTATAATGAATATCAAACTGGATCTTCCTGTTGGGAAATGGCGTAATCTGACCGAGACTGAATTGAAGCAGTTGAACGGTCTTCTTTCGGAGTCCAAGAAAACGATTAATTAATCTTATTTTATATAAAGTCTCATTTTTTCCTCATATTCAGGTTTTAATTTCAACCATTTCCAGATCTTTTTGTCGTCAGGATATGTATTCCTGTAATAAATGATTCTATCTGCGGAATATCGGAAATACGGATGTATTTTCAGCCAGTCTTCAGGAGCATCTTTTAGGTTGTACTTTGCAACATTGGAATTGTCCAGTTTGGTAATATAAATTAGCCTTTCACCTAAAACTCTATCAATTTCATAAGTTTTCAGCAACTGATCTTTATTGATAAAGCCACCGAGTTTTTTTCTGAAAGCTAAAATTCCTGCGGCATCTTTTTCAGTAAATCCAAATTCTTTTAATTGTTTGAAAGTAATTTCATTAAGGTTGATTTTGGAAAGATCGGTTTTCTCTGTAATGATTGGTTTTTCCCCAGTTTGTTTGATCTTTTCCGGAATTGATAATCGAATCCATGGCTTCATTTCCTCAAATTTTTCTGCCGAAATCATAAAACATTTTTGAAGATCTTCCAACGATTTGAAAGAACCTTTCAGGATCTTGTCCCGATATTTCAAAATGGAAATAGCTTGTTTTTCAGAGAATCCCAACTGTTGCCATTGTTCCTGATTCAGCTCATTCGGATCAAAATAATGATTGATTTTCACGACTTCTTTTTCTTTCTTTTTCTCAAATTTTTGAGCTAAGTTTTCTGGGGTCTTATCTTGTAAAATCAGATAGGGCGACATCTGTGCAAACTGCTCATCATTAATCATAAAGCATTCTTTCAGCTTTTCTTTGCTTATGAAACTTCCGCCGAGATAATTTTTATATTTCAGAATTGCAGCCGATTGTTTCTCAGAAAAACCAAGATTTTCCCAATCTTTTTGAGAATATAAATCCGGATTAAATCTCCCTTTGATATTTGGTTTTTTCTTTTCGTAAGGTTTGTAAGAAGAGTAATTTCTTTTAACATTGGAATTGTTTTCAGGAAGCAGGATATAATTTTTCAGCTGTTCATATTTCTCTGGTGTCAGCGCATAACATTTTTTGAATTGCTCCTTGGATTTGAAATTTCCGCCAACAATTTCTTTGTATTTCAGAATCGTTTTGATTTGTTTTTCACTGAAACCAAGATTTTTCCATTGTTTTTCATCAAGTTCATTTGGATTAAATTCAGTCAAAATGATCTCTTCAACTTTCGGTATAATGAAAGTGATTTGAGGTTTTTCATAATGTTGATTTTTCTTGTAAAACGAAAAAGATATCTGCGAAAAAATAATGAGAATTCCGAAAATAGCAAGACTGAGAAGTTGCCTTTTCCGGATTTGGAAAGGTAATTTTGGATTCATCTTTTGTGTTTTAACCAAAGTTAAATAAAAAATAAATCGAAAATCAAATTTTGGTAAAAATAATTTTAATTAATCGTTCAAAGAATTTTTAAGCTTCAAAAGTTCAGCTTTGATGAATTCTAATCTGTCGATTATCGTGATGGTTTCAGAAATTTTTGTGTTGGTTGTCAGTGCAACTCTCGCACCGTCCAATGTGTAACCTTTTTCCTTGACCAAATGATAAATAATCTTCAAATTTTCAATATCAGAAGGCGTAAAATAGCGGTTCCCTTTCTTGTTTTTCTTAGGTTTGATGATAGGAAATTCCTGTTCCCAATAGCGAATCAGGGAAGTGTTGACATCAAAAGCCTTAGCAACTTCGCCAATGGAATAATAAAGTTTGTCCGGAAGATTGAGTTTCATTGATAAAAATCGAATTCTCAAAGATAATTATTTTTAATTCGTTTATACAAATTGTAAATTGCGACTTTAGAAATATCTACTTATGAAATCGCCATTATTGAGAAACAGAAATACCAATAAAGATACAGCGATTGCATAAGGCAAATAAAAAACAATATATATACTTATGAAAAGTTTTTGGAAGTTTGGTTATCTGGCATTTTTGCTGATTCTGATGAATTGTAAAGTTCAGAAAAAAAATGGGATCTTGTTTGAAGTACCACCAACATTACTTTCCAGTCAATTTTCTTTTACGGAAGGTCCAGCTTCTGATAAAGAAGGAAATGTCTATTTCACAGACCAGCCGAATGACAAAATCTATTTCTGGAACTGGAAAACAAATAAAATCGAATTATTTCTGGACAAAACCGGACGAGCCAACGGAACTTATTTCGATAAAAATGATAATCTGATTACCTGCTCCGATGATAACGGCGAAATCTGGAAAATCTCAAAAGACAAAAATATAGAAGTTTTATCCAAAGGTTTCGAAGGTAAAAGATTGAATGGTCCTAATGATATTTGGATTGATAAATTTGGTGGAATGTATTTCACAGACCCTCTTTATAAGAGAGATTACTGGAAAAATTTCAGACAAGAGATTCCTGAGAAAAATCTGTATTATCGAAATCAGAAAAGCACAATTACAAAGCTGGAAACCTTTGTTCAACCAAACGGAATTATCGGTTCCGAAAAATTGAAGAAGCTTTATGTTTCCGATATCGATGCGGGAAAAACTTATGTTTACCAAATTTTGGGCGAAGGAAAATTATCTGAAAAGAAATTGTTTTGCGAAACGGGTTCGGACGGAATGACTCTGGACAGCCAAGGTAATCTATATCTCACAGGAAAAGGCGTAACGATTTTCAACGATAAAGGCGAAAAATTAACCAATATTCCGATTGATGAAGACTGGACTTCCAACGTGACTTTTGGTGGGAAAAATAATTCGACTTTGTTTATCACAGCGTCGCATTCGGTGTATGTTTTGCCGATGAATGTTTCCGGAATCAAATAAAAAAAATCGCTTACTAATAAGCGATTTCTATTTTTATCTTTTTGCCTTTCAACTTTTCGTTGGCTAATTGTTTGAGTAATTCGATGGTTTTTTTTCGGTTGACGGCGACGTAAGAAGTTGTGTCTTTCACTTCAATTAATCCAATATCGTCTTTCCCTAGACCACCTTTTTTAATTAAGTAACCGACAATATCTACTTTGTTGACCTTGTCTTTTTTTCCGGCGCTGATGTAAATCGTCTGGTTCGGTGTTCTTTCCGGAACGCGGTTGCTTTCTGAAACGTTTTCCTCCGGCGTATTGTTTTTGATGAAAGGGAAATTTTCGTCTTCGGTCATTATAAGATAAGCAAAACCTTTCGCGTTCATTCTCGCCGTTCGTCCGTTTCTGTGAATGAAAGCGTCTTCTTTCGGAGGCAATTGATAGTGCACAATCGATTCAACCTCAGGAATATCCAAGCCTCGCGAAGCCAAATCTGTAGTAATCAAAATTCTCGCAGAATCATTTCTGAATTTCAGAAGTGCGCGTTCTCTTTCATCCTGTTCCATTCCGCCGTGGAAAGTTTCGCGTTGAATTCCTTTTTCTCTCAGAAGTTCAGAAATTCTATCCACAGCATCTCTGTGATTGCAAAAAATCAAAGTTCGTTTGTTTCCTATTTTACAGATGAGCTGGAAAAGTGTGTTCAGTTTTTCCTCTGGAGTTGTCATTACCTTTTTCAGCTGAATGTCCGGTTTTGACTCGTTTTCTTTGAGGAAATTGATTTTCTTTTCGTTATTAAGTTCTACAAACTTCGGAATGTTGTCCATCACCGTTGCAGAAGTCAAAATACGTTGCGAAAGTCCGTAAAGCGAACCAATAATATATTCCATATCTTCCTGAAAACCAAGTTCCAGAGCTTTGTCAAACTCATCTAAAACCAAAGTCTTAATGGTTTCCGGACTGAAATTTTCATTTTTAAGATGATAAGCAATTCTTCCAGGTGTTCCGATCAAAACTGCCGGAGCTTCTATCAGATTATTGATTTCTATCTTTTTATCGTGCCCACCGTAAGCAATAGAAACTTTGAATTCTGTTCCCATTGATTTGAAAACCTGTTCGATTTGCAAAGCCAATTCTCTTGCAGGAACAAGAATCAAGGTTTGAATTCCTTTGACTTCGGATTTCAAATTTCTAAGAACGGGAAATAAGAACGCCAATGTTTTCCCAGAACCTGTTGGCGAAAGCAAAACAACGTCGGTTTCGTTTTCAGAAGCTGTGTATGTAGATTTCTGCATCTGATTCATATCCTGAATCTGCAGTTTTTCGAAGATTGGTTGTAATTCCATTTTGCAAAGATAATTCTTTTTGGTTCGAGGTTCAAGGGCTTAAATTTGAGATTCAACTTCTTTCAATTCCTAGAGCTCCGTAGGAGCGAAATGTTTGTAGCTTGAATTTTTGTTCACCTGCTTCTAGCTCCGTAGGAGCGGAATGTTTGTGAAAAGGGTGGTTTCGAATGTTGTTTTAAACTTTGGCTATGCCGAATCTTCGATTTGACAACGTGGGAATTATTGGAAAACTTAGATTTGAAAACCAATCCCATAGCCCCGATGGAAACGGCATCCTTTTTTGTCTTTGATGAAATTTTGTTTGGATAGCAGAACGCCTGAGACAAAAAAGATATAGTGGACAGCGGGATCAAGCTCCTAAGTAATAGTGTGATTTTGGGTTGATTTTCAGGAAGTTATTCTGGTGTTGATTTTAATAAAAATTATTGTTCATTTCAAATAATTTGCTTACTTTTGCACCACTTTTGTGAACGCACTTTGGGCGAAGTAAAACATTAAGAATTAACATCTTCCGTATTTTTCAGGATTCACAGCAAAGCCAAAGTCTGAGTAAATAGGAATACAAATTTTATTGGAAAATGTCAAAAGAGACAAATTCAGCAGAGGTTCTTTTGAACCAAAACGTAGCACCAGAACAATTTGATTGGGATTCTTTCGAATCAGGTCTTAACGCAGAAGATAGAAGCGAGAAGAAAGAATTGGAAGAAATCTATAATGGTTCTCTTAACGATCTTACAGATAACGACGTCATTGTTGGTAAAGTTGTAAGATTGACGGATAAAGAAGCTATCGTAGATATCAACTTCAAATCTGAAGGTGTTATTTCTCTTAACGAATTCCGTTACAACCAAGGTCTTAAAGTAGGCGATGAAGTTGAAGTAATGGTTGACAGAAGAGAAGACAAAACCGGACAATTACAATTATCTCACAGAAAAGCGAGAACGCTTAAAGCTTGGGATAGAGTAAACGAGCTTCACGAAACTGGGGAAATCGTAAACGGTTTTGTAAAATCTAGAACTAAGGGTGGTATGATCGTTGACGTACACGGAATCGAAGCATTCTTGCCAGGTTCTCAGATCGACGTGAAGCCAATCAAAGATTACGATCAGTTCGTAGGTAAAACTATGGAGTTCAAAGTTGTGAAGATCAATCCAGAGTTCAAAAACGTGGTTGTATCTCACAAAGCGCTTATCGAAGCGGATATCGAAGGTCAGAAAAAAGAGATCATCGCTCAATTGGAGAAAGGACAAGTTCTTGAAGGTACTGTTAAGAATATTACTTCTTACGGTGTATTCGTAGATCTTGGAGGTGTTGATGGATTGATCCACATCACAGACCTTTCTTGGTCTAGAGTGAACCACCCATCTGAGATCCTAGAGGACGGACAAACTGTAAAAGTGGTTATCCTTGATTTCGATGATGAGAAAACAAGAATCCAATTGGGTATGAAGCAATTAGAAGCTCATCCTTGGGATGCTCTTTCTGCTGACTTGAAAGTTGGAGATAAAGTAAAAGGAAAAGTAGTAGTTCTTGCTGACTATGGTGCATTCGTAGAAATCGCTCCAGGTGTAGAAGGATTGATCCACGTTTCTGAAATGTCTTGGTCAACTCACTTGAGATCTGCAGGAGATTTCGTAAAAGTAGGTGATGAGGTAGAAGCAGAAGTTCTTACTCTTGATAGAGAAGACAGAAAAATCTCTCTAGGTATCAAGCAATTGAACAAAGATCCATGGGAAAACATCGAAGCTAAGTATCCAGTAGGTTCTCAACATGTTGGAACTGTAAGAAACTTCACAAACTTCGGAGTATTCGTAGAATTGGAAGAAGGAATCGATGGATTGATCTATATCTCAGACCTTTCTTGGACCAAGAAGATCAAGCACCCATCTGAGTTCTGTGCAGTTGGAGATAAATTAGATGTTGTAGTATTGGAATTGGATACTCAAGCAAGAAGATTATCTCTAGGTCACAAACAATTGACTGAGAATCCTTGGGATAAATTCGAAACTAAATATGCTGAAGGAACTGTACACACAGGAACTGCAGTAGAGGTTCACGATAAAGGAGCTTCTGTACAATTCGAAGATGCTGAGGTTGAAGCTTTCTGCCCTTCAAGATTATTAGAGAAAGAAGATGGATCTAAGATCAAGAAAGGGGAAACTGCTGAATTCAAAGTTATCGAGTTCAACAAAGAATTCAAGAGAGTTGTTGTTTCTCACACAGGTATCTTCAGAGATGAGGAGAAAAAGAATGCTAGAGAAGCTTCTAACAACAGATCTAATAATGTATCATCTTCTTCTAACAACGAAGAAAGATCAACCCTTGGTGATATCGATGCATTAGCAGAATTGAAAAGAAAAATGGAAGAAGGTAAATAATCCTTGATTCTTTTTTAATAAATTAGCCACCCGAATATTTTCGGGTGGCTTTTATTTTTAACAAGTTTATCAAAATGAAAAAAAAATTACTATTTGCAAGCTTAATTGCTTCATTTTTTACCTCGGCTCAAATCAATGTTAATGAAGGATTTGAAAATACTACATATCCTGGATTCACCAATATGTCATTCTTTCGCAGTAGTGTGATCTCTGCATGTGTGGGTTCTTATACTATTAATAGAGAATTCTGGAGTGGAGGGACAACAGGGTCTACAACTTTCGGTTCCAGTGCCTCTAATGGAGGAAAGCTAAATATCTCTTTTCAATACAAAACACATATCTATTCCGGAGGTTCTGTGAATGGAACTATGAAGATAGAATATTCTGTAGATGGAGGACAAAACTATCAGGCTTTACAAACAATTAATCTGAATGCTGTCCAATCTTGTACAACTTGGTCAGGTTCTATTCCACAAGGCGATATTCCAATAAACGCAGATTTTAAATTCCGTGTTTCAGGTCAATGGGTGTCTGGAGATTATTGGTTATTAATTGATGATTTCAAGATTTCTCAGGATGCTGTCCTTGCGACTGTAGATTTTAGTAGAAAAGAATCAAAGATCTATCCAAATCCATTTAAAGATGTAATTTATCTGGATAATCCGGAGCTGATAAGATCGGTTTCAATCTCTGATGTTTCTGGTAGAAGACTTAAAACAATGAAAATAACTTCAAGAGAAATCAAACTTTCTGAACTTGATAAAGGAAATTACATTCTTACCATCGATTATAAAGACGGTGGTAGAAATAGTAGTAAAGTAATAAAACAGTAATATTGGGAACCGTTTCGTAATATCGAGGCGGTTTTCTTTTGGTTTAGTTATTCTTTTGGTTAATACTTTATTTATTCTTGAATTCTTCAATAATTTTTTAAGTTGTAAATTCGCCGGCTCTAAAAAATTATGGAAAAGAAAAATATTTTAAAAGGCGTTTTATTCGTTGGGATTGGAGCTAGTATTTATGGGATGTTGGCTACATTTGTGAAAATGTCTTATAATGATGGCTTTACAACATCAGAAGTTACAACTGCTCAATTTGTTTTAGGATTTGTAGGATTATTGATATTAAACTTGATCCAAACAAAAACCTCGAAAAAACAATTATCAAAACCAACTTCCAAAGAAATCAAAATGCTGATGTTGGCAGGAACTTCTATGGGATTCACGAGTTTGTTTTATTATATCGCTGTTCAGTATATCAATGTTTCTATCGCAATTGTTTTGTTGATGCAATCAGTTTGGTTTAGTGTTGTTGTAGAAAGTTTTATTGCGAAAAAATTTCCAAATGCTAGGAAAATCATTGCTGTAATAATCGTTTTGACGGGAACTGTTTTAGCAACCAATTTGATCAATATGGAAGTTGAAATCGACTGGCACGGAATCTTTTGGGGAGTTTTAGCAGCTGCATCTTTTACGATGACAATGTTTACATCCAATACGCTTGCAACACACTTGCCGGTTCTTAGAAAAAGTATGACAATGCTTACTGGTGGAACTGTCGTAGTCCTTTTATTCTTATTTTTTGCACAGATAGGGCCAATGTATTTTGACGGATTGAAAACTTTTTATCTCAACTTTACAGATAATACAGAACATATTCGTCCATTCGATTTTTCGATATTTTGGACTTATGGATTTGTTCTGGCATTATTTGGAACCATTATTCCTCCGATCTTATTTAATATAGGATTTCCGAAGGCAGGTTTGGGATTGGGAAGTATTATTTCATCTTTGGAACTTCCAGTTTCAGTGACAATGGCGTTTATGCTGCTAAGAGAAGAAGTGATTCTTATCCAATGGCTGGGAATTGCGTTGATATTATTCGCTATTGTTCTGATGAATTTGCCTTCCAAGAATGATACATCAGAAGTTAAAGCTTATCATTAAAAAAATAGCATAAAAAAAACGTCTCAATTAATTGAGACGTTTTTATTTATTCTGCCGCTTGTTGGGCATCATTTTTTAGCTCTTCAGCTTTTGCTTTTACCTGATCTACTGTTTGGGTAGCTTTATCTTTCAAGTCGTTTCCAAATTTCGTCAGATTATCCTTTGCTGTATTGATGGTATCTTTTACTTTTTGCTGATCTTCTGGAGACGCTTTTTTGTATTTCCACCAAGCAAGAGCTCCTAATCCTAACAATGCCAATAGACCATTTGTTTTATTTCCCATGATATATTTTTTTATGATTAATAATTAATTCTTAAAATTATTAGAAAATTTTATGCCAACAACAAATTAAACTATGATTTTTAAGTTCATTTTAAGAAAACATAATTTTTTTACATTAAACAATTCAAATTTCATCCAGCAGTTTTGCGAGTTTTTTTGTCAATTCTTTTCTGCTAAATTCATTAATATCAGCAGAATTGTTAATCGATTTTCCGGCTTTCCAATCCTGATAAAGCGAAAATATAAACTTCTGAATCTCCAAATTTTCAGAATAATCAAAATGCTTCCCTGCTTTCGTTTTGTTAAGAATAGTTTCAACGTCCGCATCTTTTGGTCCAAACGAAATGATTTGTTTGCCTGTTGCCAAGTACTCAAACAATTTTCCAGGAATAATACCTTTGGAAGTTTCATTCGGGAAATTGGTGATCAAGAGTATTTCCGAATTTTCCATTTCTTCGACAGAATCAGTATGAGATAGATAACCCAGGTTTTTAATGTTGTTTTTCAGAACAGAATTCTCGATCTCATTCAGAATTTTATCATCAATCATTCCAACAAATTTCAATTCAAGATCATTGACAAAATCAGAATTGGTTTTGCATAGATTTTCCAATGCCTTCCAAAGGTTTTCAGGATTTCTAAGTTGTTCCAAAATGCCTACATAACTCAAAGTGAATTTTATTTTTCTATCTGTCACGCTGAGCGGAGTCGAAGTGTTTTCTTTATCAAAACCGTTTGTAATACAAAAAGCATTAGCTCCATTTTTTCTAAAATTCTCAGCATCCGTATAACTTGTTGCTAAAGTCAAATCAGCGTTTTCAAAAACCGATTTTTCTAATTGTCTATGTTTTTTATCAGAACCTGAAGTGAGTTTCAAATGTTTATAATAAGAAATTTCAGTCCAGGGATCACGGAAATCAGCAATCCATTTCAGGTCAGGTAATTCTTTTTTTAACCCAAGTCCAATCAAATGTAAACTATGAGGTGGACCAGTTGTAACAATTGTTTCAATATGATTTTCCTGCAGATATTTTTTCAGAAATCTAATAGATGGTTTTACCCAAAATTTTCTTGCGTCTGGAATGAAGAAATTTCCTCTAATAAAAATTGAAAGCTTAGAAACAAAAGACTGGTTTTTCCCAACATCAAACTGTCCGCCTTTGAATTTTTTATTGCTCTTACTGAATTTTTCAGCAATCTGATAAGGTTCCCAAATATCAGTTTTAACAATTTTCAAATTCTTGGGAACTTCTTTTGTCAAAGTTTCATCCACCAATGGATAACTGGGGTTTTCCGGTGTATAAATAATTGGTTCCCAGCCAAATTGGGGGAGGTATTTTGCAAATTTCAACCAACGCTGAACACCAGGCCCACCAGCTGGCGGCCAATAATAGGTAACAATTAGAACTTTTTTCGATTTCTCCATTTTCAAACTTTCTGAATACTCAGAACTGTTCGGTAAATTTATTTGTTTTTAAAGCGATTTCAAAACGATTTTTTAAAATATATAGTTGCTATGATAATTGATTTATAATTGCTTAATATCTATGGTATTGTGTTTGTAAATAAATACTATTTAAAAATATTTGAATATGAAAAGATTAATGTTACTGATACTGATCTTTACAGGTTTTAGTGTTGGTTTTGTGAAATCTCAGGTCAATGTGAATATTAACATCAACAGTCAGCCAGATTGGGGTCCTAGAGGTTATAATTACGTAGAATCTTATTATTTGCCAGAATACGATATTTATTATAATGTCCCAAATCGCAGATATTACTATTACTCTGGAAATAGATGGTTGTATTCAACTGTATTACCTGTTGGATATCGTAATATCAATTTGTACCAAACCCGCAAGGTTGTACTGGTTGACAGATATCCTTTTAAAAGACACCATATCCACTATAAGCAATATGCGAAATATAGAGGTGTCCACGGAAATCATTTGGTTGTAAACAAGCACAACTACAAACCACGACGAGCTATTGTGAAGGTTCATCATTTTGATGCGAAACCACGTCATGTTAACAGGAAGGTGGTTTCGAAGGAATACCATCATTCGAGACATCAAAAATTCGGTAAAATAGGTCACGATAAACCTCATAACATGGGTCATAAAGGACACAGATAATTGAAATTAATAAAAGCCCCGGTCAAAAACCGGGGCTTTTTTATTGTACTGAAATCATTTTTTAAATTTTTAACTTCAGGATTTTCGCTTGATCATAACATTCAGTAAATTTATCTGTTTTTTGAAAGTTCAAAAAAACATTTCACAACTTGATTTTATTATGATTGTTAGACAAAGAACCAATTGGTTTTTGATGCTTTTCATTTGGAAAGGTTCTGTTCTGCGAAAGATTATTCCGCAATTGTTAGTTATTACTTTGTTTTCGGTAATTGTACTTTATTTCAAAGGGTTTATTTACGATTTCAAAGTACATCTCAATCCTGCGATTTTCACATTGCTGGGTTTGTCTTTGGCAATTTTTATGGGATTTTGTAATTCGGCAAGCTATGATAGATTTTGGGAAGGGCGAAAACTTTGGGGAGCTTTGGTTATCGAAACAAGGTCGCTCACACGTCAGGTTCTGACTTTGATCAATGACAATTCGCCAGATTCAAAATCGAGAAAGCAGGAATTCGTGAAAATGATTTCGGCATTTTGCTGGGCGCTTAATTTCCAATTGAGAGATAAAGAAGATGATGAAAAATTGAGAGAACTACTTTCTGAAGAGAATTTTAAGAAAATAAAAGACAAAAAATTCAAACCTGTTATTTTACTGAATATAATGGGAGAGTGGATTAACACTCAGAATCAAAATCAGAAAATTGACACAATCGTTCTATCAGCAATCGATAACCAACTGAATATAATGTCGCAAATTGTCGGCGGTTGCGAAAGAATTGCAAATACACCATTGCCTTTTGCTTACAGCGTTTTGCTTCACAGGACGGTTTATCTGTATTGTTTTTGGTTACCATTTGGTTTGATTGATGCGATTGGCTGGATGACGCCAATTATTGTTTTGTTTATCAGCTATACATTTATTGCTTTGGATGCGGTTATTCAGGAGATTCAGGACCCGTTTGATGAGGAAGAGAATGATCTTGCGCTAAACAGCCTTTGCAAAACGATTCAGTTTTCTATTTTTGAACAGGCAGAGATCCGGCAACCAGGATTTGAAACCTCAAACAATTATTTTATTGACTAATGGACTATTTTTCTGAACAAAAATTTACAAAACTCGATACAGCTAGAGTCCCCAAAGCAGATTACGAAAATTGTGTTTTTACAGATTGTAACTTTGCCGGTCAAGATCTGTCGGATTACAGATTTTCCGATTGTGATTTCAAAGACTGTGATCTCAGTAATGTCAAAATCAACCAAACCGCTTTCCGGGATGTAGTTTTCAAGAATTGCAAACTGATTGGGATTAATTTTGATGATGCACATCAATTCAATATTTCGTTCAGATTTGAGGATTGTCTGATGAATCATTCATCATTTTACCAATTGGACATTCGAAAAACGATTTTTAAAAATTGTAGTTTGAATGAAGCCGATTTTACGGAAACTAATCTTTCGAATTCGGTTTTTACGTATTCCAATTTGAGCAATGCTGTTTTTGACAGAACGGTCTTAGATTATTCGGATCTTCGGAATGCAATTAATTTTTCCATTGATCCCAATCAAAATCAACTTAAAAAAACCAAATTCTCCAAAGACAATCTCAGCGGATTGTTAGACGGACTTAATATAATTATAGAATAAAATAAATCAAGAATATGAAAAAAATACTATACGCAAGTTTCCTTTTATCAATCACGGTTTCTGCACAATATACAGACTTTGATCTTATCAAAGAAGTCAAAGTTAAGAACAAAGGTGTTGTGGTTTCTGCACATCCTTTGGCAAGTGAAGCGGGTGCCAGGATTATGAAAGAAGGCGGAAATGCCTTTGATGCGTCTATTGCGACACAATTGGCTTTAGCGGTTGTTTATCCTCAGGCAGGTAATATCGGAGGAGGTGGATTTCTGGTTGCGGTAACTTCTGACGGAAAAAAAATAGCATTAGACTATCGTGAAACGGCGCCGTCTAAAGCAAGTTTCGATATGTATTGGGATGAAAAAGGAAATGCCAATACAGATCTGTCACAATATGGGAGATTGTCAGTCGGCGTTCCGGGAAGTATCTCCGGAATGTTTGAAACAATGAAATATGCGAAATTGCCCTTTTCAAAATTGATAGAACCTGCGATAGATTTAGCTCAAAAAGGTTTTGCAATCACAGAACAAGAAGCTGATTTGCTGAATCGTCATCAAGATGATTTTAGGAAACATAACAAGAACAAAATTGTTTTTATTAATGAAAAAGGCTGGAAAGCAGGTGATTTGTTGATCCAGCCGGAGTTGGCGGAAACATTAAAACGAATCCAAAAGTCTGGAGAAAAAGAATTTTATGAAGGAAAAACGGCTGAATTAATTCTTGCCGAAATGAAACTCGGAAATGGAATCATCCAGGCAAAAGACCTTAAAAATTATAAAACGAAAGAAAGAAAAGCCTTGTCTTTTGATTACAAAGGAAACGAGATTGTGTCAATGCCAATGCCTTCCAGTGGTGGAACTTTACTTGCGCAGATGCTGAAAATGGCCTCTTATCAAGATCTGTCAAAGTATCAGCAAAATTCTGTTGAAGCGGTTCAGATCATGGTAGAAGCTGAGAGAAGGGCTTATGCAGACAGAGCAGAATATATGGGCGACCCGGATTTTACCGAAGATAAAACCCAGATGTTGATTTCTGATGATTACTTAAAAAACCGTTGGAAATCTTACAATTCAAATTTAGCGACACCAAGTAAAGATGTTGGTAAAATAGTCAATCAGCCGAAAGAAAGTGCAGAAACTACACATATCTCGATATTGGATAAGTTTGGGAATGCAGTTTCTATTACGACAACACTTAATGGTTATTACGGAAGCAAAACCGTTGTCTCAGGAGCAGGATTTTTCCTGAACAACGAAATGGACGATTTCTCAATAAAACCAGGCGTTCCGAATATGTTTGGAGCTGTTGGAGGAGAAGCTAACAAAATAGAACCCGGAAAGAGAATGCTATCGTCTATGACGCCGACAATAGTTCTAAAAGATGGGAAAGTAAAAATTGTGGTTGGAACTCCTGGAGGAACAACGATTCCTACTTCGGTTTTTCAGGCGATTGTTGGCGTGATCGATTTTAAGCAAAACGCCAATTTCTCAATCAATACACCGAAGTTTCATCACCAATGGTTACCGGAAGTTGTGAAAGTAGAATATGACTTCCCGAAAACGACTATCAAAGTTCTTGAGAAAAAGAATTATAAATTCGAAAAGATCAAACAGATTGGAAAAACGGAAATTATTCTTGTTGATGAAAATCAAAATATCCACGCTGTTGCGGATGGGAGAGGAGATGATTCTGTGGCTGTAGAGTAGTTTAAATTTTAAAATCTATGCAGATAATGTAACAAATTGTTCATCAGTATTGTCTTTTTAAGAAAGAAAACTAAATGAAAAGAACTTATATCTTACTATGTTTTATAATTGTTAAATTCGTCATGCATTATTTTTTAATTGGACCAGAATATGAATTACAAAGGGATGAATTCCTACATCTGGATCAGGGAGATCATTTAGCTTGGGGATATTTGTCTATCCCTCCGGTTACTTCCTGGATCTCGTACGTTATAAAACTACTAGGGAATTCGGTTTTTTGGATCAAGTTTTTTCCGGCACTTTTTGGGGCATTAACAATTTATGTCGTTTGGAAAACTATCGAAGAGCTTGGAGGAAATCTTTTTGCACTGATAATTGGGGCAAGTTGTGTTACGTTCTCAATTTTATTCAGACTGAATATTTTATATCAACCTAATTCTTTGGATGTTCTTTGTTGGACAACGCTGTATTATTTTATTGTAAAATATCTGAATACCGAAAAGTCTAAATGGATTTATTGCATTGCAATTACTTTCGCAATTGGATTCTTGAACAAGTACAATGTTGTTTTCCTGATTTTAGGAATGATTCCTGCAATTTTTTTGACATCTGAGAGAAAAGTGCTTCTCAATAATCATTTGTATATTGGATTTGCATTAGCATTGATATTAATTACTCCCAACTTAATTTGGCAATACAATAATGATTTTCCTGTTTTTCATCATCTTGAAGAATTGTCGGACACTCAATTGGTGAATGTCAATCGTTGGGATTTTATAAGGTCACAATTTTTATTTTTCCCGGCAACGTTTCCTTTTTTAATTCTAGGATTGTTTTCTTTATTAAGATATCAAGAATTTAAAAAGTATCGATTATTGTTTTGGTCTTTCTTTTTTACAATAGGGATTTTCTTGTTTTTTAAAGCGAAAGATTATTATGCGATTGGCATTTATCCTATATATTTTGCTTTTGGAGCAGTTTATATTTCAAAATTATTGGATAACAAGGTTGGTGGGTTTATTAAACCTATATTGGTTGTTTGGACCATTGTCGCATTTATTCCTGTGTACAATATTACTTTTCCAAACAAAAGTCCTCAGTATATTGAAAATCATTTTGACAAATACAGAAAGCTTGGAATGCTGACCTGGGAAGATGGAAAACAACATCAATTACCACAGGATTTTGCTGATATGCTGGGCTGGAAAGAGTTGGCAAAAAAAGTAGATAGTATTTATATAAAAATGCCAAGTCAAAAAAATACTTTGGTCTTATGTGATAATTATGGACAGGCTGGAGCTATTAATTATTATTCAAAACAAGGGATTAGGGCAGTTTCTTTTAATGCTGATTACATCAACTGGTTTGATTTGAATATCAAATATGACCACGTGATCAGAGTGAAGAATGCTTCTGAGAGAAATAAGGAATTGAAAGAAACGGCTCTTTATTTCCAAAAATCACAAATGTCGGATTCTATTACCAATAGATTTGCCAGGGAATATGGAACGACAATTTTTTCTTTTGTTGATGCTAAAATTGATATTAATGAAAGAATAAAAGAGGAGATAGAAGAAGAAAAATGGTAATTCAAAAAAGAAAGGCTTCCAAATCTGAAAGCCTTTCTTTTTTTATTTCAAAGTCTGTTATCTAGCAATATTAACAGCTCTTGTTTCTCTAATTACAGTTACTCTTACTTGTCCAGGATAAGTCAATTCATTCTGGATCTTTTCTGATATATCGTAAGACAATTGGTAAGCATTTTCGTCATTCACTTTTCCGCTTTCTACCATAACTCTCAATTCTCTACCTGCCTGAATCGCATAAGCGCTGGAAACACCTTCGAAACTCAAAGCAGCAGCTTCCAGGTCTTTCAATCTTTGTATGTAAGATTCTAAGACTTGTCTTCTTGCACCTGGTCTAGCACCAGAGATAGCATCTGCAACCTGGATGATCGGAGATAGAAGAGATGTCATTTCTATTTCATCATGGTGGGCTCCAATTGCATTGATTACTTCTGCATTTTCACCATATTTCTCAGCCCATTGCATACCTAGAAGTGCGTGCGGCAATTCTGATTCCTGCTCAGGGACTTTCCCGATATCGTGTAATAGACCAGCTCTTTTTGCAAGCTTTACATTCAATCCTAACTCAGCTGCCATTGTCGCTGCAATATTCGCAACTTCTCTTGAGTGCTGAAGTAAATTTTGTCCATAAGAAGAACGGAATTTCATTCTACCAACAACCTTTACCAACTCAGGGTGAAGACCGTGGATTCCAAGATCGATAATGGTTCTTTTACCAACCTCGATGATCTCTTCCTCGATATGTTTTCTGGTTTTTTCAACCACTTCCTCGATTCTCGCCGGGTGAATTCTACCATCCGTCACCAATCTGTGTAGAGACAATCTTGCAATCTCTCTTCTCACTGGATCGAAACAAGAAAGAAGAATGGCTTCCGGAGTATCATCCACAATGATCTCTACGCCGGTTGCTGCCTCCAAAGCACGAATGTTTCTACCTTCTCTACCGATGATCCTACCTTTGATCTCATCAGATTCAATATTAAATACTGAAACCGAATTCTCAACCGCCTGCTCCGTTCCAATTCTTTGGATGGTTTGGATTACGATTTTTCTTGCCTCACTTTTAGCATTCAGTTGTGCCTCTTCCATGATGCTTTGAACGTGTGCAGATGCTTTGGTTTTAGCTTCAGCTTTCAAAGATTCTACCAGTTCGTTCTTAGCTTCTTCAGCAGAATAATTGGAGATTTTTTCCAACATCTCTACTTTTTGAGCTGTTGCAACATCTAGGTCATGTTGTTTTTTCTGAATGACCTCCAACTTTTTATTGTAGTCGTTTACCTGTCTTTCAAGGTCCTTTTCAAGCTTTCCTGCTTTACTAAGCTCATCATTCAGCTTGTTTTCTTTATCTTTTATCCTTTTTTCGGCTTCCTGCATTTTTTTTTCTCTCTGATTGATATTGGAATCGTGTTCCGATTTCAATTCCAGAAATTTTTCCTTGGCCTGCAGATGTTTTTCCTTTTTTATAGCCTCCGCCTGAACTGTCGCTTTTTCTATAATGTTCTCGGCACTTTTTTTGGCATCTTCTATAATGAATTGAGCTTTTGAATTGAGGGAACTTTTACCGAATAAAAGCCCACCGACCGCTCCTATGAGAATTGCCACGACACCGATGATAATAGTGATTGTGTCCATAAATTTAATATATATTGAGTTTAATTATCTCTTTAATTGCTGAAAGTCAGATGTCTCTGAGGTAAGATGATTTCATTTCTTACAAAGACTTTCTTTTCCAAATTTTAATAAACTTCCGTCATCCAGCTTCTGACGAAAAATAAAAAAACCTACAACAGTTCAGTTATAGAGTAAACTCCATAAAAACACGATTTGAACTGATTTTCACTCTCTGTAATCTGCGCAAGGCAGCACGCCATCGAATGAACTTTCGTCCGGTAATTTTTAATTGTTGAGTTTACTTCTTTGTGTTAGAACTATTGTAGGCAGCTTGTAATAGAATTATTTTTCCAATTGCTCCAAGAGCGTGTTGATTTTTGCAACACGTTCATTTGTATTTATAATATTTTTTTCATTGTTTAAAGAATACACCTCCGCATTGGTACCCAGTTTCAAAGCGCACATTGCAAGAGCATCCTGTTTGTCCCTTACATCGAAACTTGCCTCGAAATCCTTGATCATACTTTCTATCTGTTTCCCTACTTTACGCAAGGTCTCTTCTTCTGCAGCTGGTACATTCAATGGATAATTTCTTCCCGCAATATTGATTGTTATTCTTCTGAAATCCATTTTTTATAAACCACTGTTTTGTAATTCAGAAACGCACATATCTATTTCTTTTACCAACCGATTGATGTGATTTTTCATCAGCTTGTTATGCTCTGCGTTTCCCGATATTGCTGAATAGAGCTTTAATTCTTTGTTTTCTTCTACTAATTTCTGGTTTCTGCGTTTTTCCTCGGCATATTCTTCCTTCACTTTTTGTAGCTCGTCAGACATTTCTGCATATTTTTCCGAAAGATTCTTATACTTTTTATAAAGATTGAGAATCTTTTTCTCTAAAACAGAAAAGTTGTTTTCTAATTCGCTTAACATCACCAGAATCAAATTCTAACTTTTACAAAAATAGGAAAAATTAATGATGAATTAACACGATATTTTTCTTTTGTGAAATTGATGTTTTTTGTATTTGATTTATAATGAGTTAGTTTTTGATGCGCGATTCGGAATGATTATAATTGATTGTTTTTGCTTCTGTTTATCATCATATTTAAGCAAAAAAAGCTTTCATAAGAAAGCTTTGTTTATTTTATTCAAATTTCAAAACGAACATGAACGCCCGCGATTGTAATGTGGAGATGGCAGGTGACCAGTAAGGTGGAGTAGTTGCTTTATCTGCTACCAACTCGTTATTGGTGAAGAAGGTTCCTCGGATTGCTGGTGTCAGTTTGAACCTTTCAAAATAGAATTGAATCCCGATCTCTGCCGACCATCCAAAATTATGTGTTGTTGTACGGAAGACATTTTGCTGATTATCACTTTCTGATGTCTCATTGGACTGCAAGTTCATTAGGTAATTGATCCCCGCTGCTGCATAAGGGCGAGAATTATACCAACGGTCTCCATGGATTTCCAACAAGATAGGAACATCCAAGTATGTGGATTTTACGATCTTTTTAGAATCAGTGTCTGTAAATTCTGCCAAAGGCGTGAAAGGTGGATTGTAATTGCTTCCTCCTGTATATTGATTGCTGTTATCAAATGTATTGAAAGTCAGATCTCTTTGTACGAAATGTAACCCCGGCTCTATTCTTAGATCAAAAAATTCATTTAATCTCATCTTTCCGATCAATCCCGCCCCAAAGCTGTAAGTAGATTTGGATTCAACAAGGTTTTTATTGCCATCCATTCCCAATACAGGATTCAGATTCATTTTATAATCAAAATTATTTCCTGCCAAATAAAACCCATAACTGAATTTTTCCAGATCCATGGCCTCTCTGTTGTGAGTTCTGTCTCTGGTCCTGAAAAGATTGTTGTAATTCTGAGCATGGATAGTGCTTCCAGAAAGGATGATAAAAGATAAGATATTCAATAAACGTTGCTTCATTCTTATTTGGTAGCTTTATAAATGGTAGCTATTCCCAGACTTAATTTTGTATATTCTACTTTTCTGAAACCTGTATCCAGAAGTATCGTTTTCATTTTTTCGCCAAAAGGAAAAGCATTCACAGAATCTGGAAGATAGGTGTAAGCTCTATTGTCCTTGGACACCAAACGCCCAATAGCAGGCAAAATGTTCTTGAAATAGAACATGTAGAATGGGCCTAAAAATCCTTCTACTTTTGAGAATTCTAAGATATAAATACTTTTGTTCTCTTTTACAACTCTTCTCAATTCTGATAAACCTTTTTCCAGATTTTCAAAATTTCTTACTCCAAATGCAACGGTTACTCCATCAAATTTATTGTCCTCGAACGGAAGTTGTTCTGCATCTCCTTTTTGCATAGATATTTTTCCATCCAGCTTTTGCTTTCTTATTTTTTCAATGCCTACGTTCAACATCTGCTGGGAAAGGTCTAGTCCCACAACATCTGCATTGGTTCCTTTCTGTACCGTTATCGCCAAATCACCGGTTCCTGTAGCAACATCTAAAACCAGCTCTGGTTTGTCTTTTTTCAGCATATCCACCAATTTGTTTCTCCAAAGAACATCTATTTTCATAGACAGGACATGGTTCAGAAGGTCATATTTTGGTGCAATGTTGTCAAACATGTCTTCTACCTGACTTTTCTTGCTGTACTCTGAGTTATATGGTGTTACGTTGTTATGTTCCATTTTATAGTTGATAAAGGATAAACGATAATTGATTAATTATAGTTTATAATAATTTTTGTAATAATTGATAAAATCTTGTTTTCTGAAGATCTTGGATCGACTTTCGGTTTTCGCTACATTTTTGATGATGCGATCATATTCTTCGTCCAAATTATAATAGAAATCTTCAGAATAAAGTTTGTTCATTTTTTTTACATCACCCAAGTATTGCTTTTTATCGATCTCGATGCCTGGTTGCGATGCGATCAAAGAATCTTTGTTGAGTCCGTAACCATAATATTGGTTGTTGATGTAATAGTCCTTATGGGTAATGTTGATCAGTCCTCTAACCTTTTCTACAGTGAAAGCTGAATCATAGATCATTTTTTTGTTCTGATCAAATACTTGGATACTGTTCTTCCCTTTGTTAAGGTCAACTTTCAGATATTGTCCGGCAGAAAGTATATTTTCATTTCCATTGTTGATTTTGAAATAATAAGTTTCAGGCGTCGGGTTATCCACCAAATAGTAGTTTGGTTTTGCCAAAAACAAAAAGTAAATAGCAAAAGCAAATCCCATTGCCAGCAGAGAGAATAATAAACCTTTTATAGACGGACTCAGGTTTTTCATGTAATCAAAATCATATTAAAGGTGCGAATTTACGCATTTTTTCTCAGTCACTAATTTTTATGATTCTGATATTAATCAAGGCTTTGATTCTTGAAAAACAAAACCTCGGTATCTCTCAATTTTTCTGTTTTTTGAGGAATTAGATCAAAATTTGGTGCTTCTGTTCCGTTTTCAAGATAGAGATTGGGGTTTTTGAAAATAATAGTTTCGTCCCAAATGTTTTCATCAATGAATTGCTGTAATGTAAATCTACCGCCTTCTATAATCACAGACTGGATCTGTAATTCATACAACTTTTCTAAGATTTGATCAATGGAATTTTCCTTTTCTATTTTAATAAATTTCAGATGGTTTTCCTTTGAATCTTTGATTGAATTGAATATAATAGTTTTAGCTTCATTATTGTATATTTTAAAATCAATAGGAACTTCCAGATTAAAATCAATTAAAATCCTTATTGGATTTTTACCTTCGATTTCTCTCACGGTTAAGCTCGGATTGTCATGAAAGGCTGTGTTTTTTCCAATCAAAATAGCATGCTCTTCACTTCTCATTTGATGGACGAACTGCTTCGATAAAGAATTGCTGATTTGAATGGGTTTGAAATTTTTGTCCATGAAACCATCTGCAGATTGTGCCCATTTCAGGACAATATAAGGTCGCTTTTTCTCGTGATAAGTGAAAAAACGTTTGTTGAGTTCTCTGCATTCGTCTTCAAAAACTTCGGAAACGACTTCTATTCCTGCGTCGGTAATGATTTTTTTGCCTTTTCCGTTCACTTTATCGTGGCTATCCATTGCGCCAATCACCACTTTTTTAAAGCCTAATTCTACAATTTTCAAAGAACAAGGTGGTGTTCTTCCAAAATGTGCACAAGGTTCTAAAGAAACATAAATCGTGGATTCTGGAATTAGATGTTTGTCCTTATCTTTTACAGAATTGATTGCGTTAATTTCCGCATGTGGTTCGCCCGCTTTTTTGTGAAAACCTTCACCAATGATCTTGTCATTATGGACGATAACCGAGCCAACCAAAGGATTGGGATAAGTTTGTCCCAAAGCTTTTTCGGCTAATTCGATACAGCGTTTTATGTAGAATTCGTCGTTCTTCATTATTTAACTTCTAACTTCTAACATCTAAAATCGGAAATAATTATTTCTTCTTGTCTACTTCTGTCGGTTTGTATGTCACGGGTGGAATTGCGGTTTTGATGGCAGCTTCCATTATTCTCCCTCTTTCTTTTGATAAGGACCTTGCTGCGTATTTTAGATCACCAGCAATTCTTTTGGAATAAGAAAAAATAACGAATGATTTTTTTTCACCCGTATCAAAACTCTTGAATCTGTCAAGGTTGTATTCCGCAAAAGGTTCGCCTTCGTTTGGTGTGGTTGTGGTGAGATAATCTACGATGATTTCTTTGCCGTCTGGACTCTCTGTTACACTCACAAAAGAATATTTGTCCTGAGTTTTATCTCTGCGCTTCTCCACAAAATCTACTTTTTGTTTGATGGCTGTTTCCATATCAATCTCTTTGTCAAAGTAAGAAATGTTGATCAATTCCTTATAATTGCTGAGTTCATCATCCCGCATAATGTACTGCTGCTGAGCCCAAGTTGCAGAGTTTTGTTTGCTCAATGCCAGTAAAAATTCATTACCCATGAAGTTTATCGGACCAGGAATATTCAGTCGATCAATAACCGTTACTGGAGTACCAATCGTTGTTTCTTCGGTTTTTGTTTCCTGAGAATGAAAACTGGATGTGAAAACAAAAAAGCTTAAAACAGAAAGTAGAATTTTATTTTTCATAAATAAGTTTTATTTGATGTGTTGAATCTTAAGTCTTGTTTTTTCATTTATTTTAATTCCAAAGGAATCTCACATACCGGGATTGGATTCATCTTATGCTGAGTTGCTCGGTTAAATCTCAAATAGATAGTCATCACTTCTTTTTGTCTGCCTTCGAAATCTGCTTCAGTTTTTCCGGCTTCCTGCTGTTCCATTGCCCATTCCAATTCGGGATAAGTAGCACCGATCTGGTCTTCGTCCGTTCTTTCCACTTCCCAAAGTCCGTCCGTTGGTTTAGCAACTTGGATACTTTCAAGGATTCCTAATTCTTTGGCGATCTCATAAACCTGAGTTTTGTAAAGGTCAGCGATAGGAGAGATGTCTACGCCTCCGTCACCATATTTTGTAAAAAATCCAACTCCGAAATCTTCTACTTTGTTTCCAGTTCCGGTTACCAAAAGTCCATTGATTTGCCCATAATAATAAAGTGTTACCATCCTCAATCTGGATCTTGTATTAGCTTCTGCAAGGTTTTTATTGGGCGAATCGTCTTTGTAACCTTCTGTTGTTTTTTCAAAACTTTCGAAAGTTGGCGTGAGATCAACACGGAAACCTTCAACATTGGAAAAATTAGATTTAAGAAAATCAATATGGTCTTGAGCTCTATCTACTTGGTCAGCTTTTTGACGAATCGGCATTTCCAAAACCAAAGTCTGCAGTCCTGTTTTTGCTGCTAAGGTTGAAACAACTGCGGAATCTATCCCTCCGGAAACTCCTACTACAAAACCTTTTGAGTTTGCTTTGGTTGCATAATCCTTTAACCAGTTGACAATATGATCGATTACTTTTTGTGTCTGCATTATTTTTATTTTCTATTATTTTTTTCTAATTCGAACCAATTGCAAATATCGCCTTTATCAAGAAAAGTTCCTTTGTTTTCAAAACCTAATTTTGTAAGAATATGATTAGAAGATTCATTACCTACATCAGCATAAGCATAGATTTTATCAGCATTTAGTTGATTGAAACCAAGGTCTAATGAAGCCAAAGCAGATTCCGTAGCATAACCTTTTCCCCAAAATTCAGGGAGAAAACGATAGCCCAACTCATAAATATTTTTGAATCCATTGACTTCATCCGTCAAAAATTTGATTCCACACCACCCGATAAATTGATTACTTTCCTTTTCAATAACAGCCAATCTTCCGGTTCCGTTATTTTGATATTGATTGATGATATTCTCAAGCATTTTTACGGATTCTTCTTTGTGAGTTAAAGGGGGAACACCAACGTATTTCATAACTTCAGGATTACTGTCAAGTAAGAAAATGTTATCAACATCTTCATCCGTTAATTTTCTTAACATCAATCTTTCTGTAAATATTGGGAGCTTCATCTATTAAAATTGTATTTTTGCTTTTCGAAAATCTTAATGTAAAAATAATGAAGTTTTTCCGATATATCACGATTTCTGCGGTTTTAGTTTTTGGATTGAGTTCCTGCAAAAAAGAAAATGAAAACCAATGGAATATCGAAATCAAAAATCCTGTTAAAAAAGTACAGGTCACAGATTTGTCTGGTGAATTCTATAATTCTTCGGTAAGTTTAGAAGATTTCAAAAAGAAATATCCTTGGTTTCAAGGTTCTGTTCCGGACGCCGATTATGGAGATCGCCGAAAAGATACGATGGAAGTTCGCATTTATAAAGAAGCGATTTCTAAGATTGATAAGACTAAGCTAAATAAAGAACTTGTCGATTTGTTTTCTCATATCAAAAACTATTTTCCGAAATTCGTTCCGCCTCATATTTATTTATATTCATCGGTGATTGACCCTCAAAATGTTACAGACCCGATTTTTCTGAGAGAAGATGAGAATATGTTATTTGTTGATATTACTGGTTTTATGGGAGATGGAAACAAAAACTATAATGGTCTCGATCTATATTTTCAAAAATCTATGAATCCGGAAAATCTGGTTCCGAAAATCTCTGCTTTTTTTGCAGCAAGATTAGTTCCGGCGCCAATTGATCAGCAAAAATTTTTGGATCAGATGGTTTACCAAGGAAAAGTTCAGATTCTTCAAGATGCATTTTTACCGAATGTACTGGATAATCTGAAAATGAATTATACAAAAGCGCAATACGATTGGGCAGTTGCTAATGAGGCCAATATTTGGAATTATTTTGTCGAGAATGATTTACTCTTCAGTGCAGATGCCAATCTTTCTGAGCGATTCATTACGCCTGGACCATTTTCAAAATTCTATACAGAAGTGGATAGAGAAAGTTCTCCGCAAATTGCTATCTGGACAGGTTGGCAAATTTGTAAACATTATCTGAAAGCACATCCGGAAGAAAAGCTACAAGTATTTTTGAAAAAGAATGCAACTGAGATTTTCAACGCATCAGATTATAGACCGAAATAGAGTTGGAGAATGAGAGAGTTTGTGAGTTTGAGAATTATAAATCTTAGTTAAGTTTGTAGTTTATGCTGAGCTTGTCGAAGTAACTTTGTGAACTTAGAAACAATTATTAATTTAAAAAAAAATCTTTGGACTTTGTGTTCAAAAGCATATTAAAATAAAATCAATGAAAAAGACAAAAATAATTATAGATGTAGAGCTGGACGATAACCACGTGCCGGAAAAAATGTTCTGGAAAGCCGAAGATGGCGGCATCAAAAGACAGGAAACCAAAGCTGCGATGATTTCCGTTTGGGACAGCAAAGCTATGGAAGCGCTTAGAATCGACCTTTGGACAAAAGATATGCCTGTTGACGAAATGAAGCGGTTTTTTCACCAGATTTTAGTTTCTATCGGACATACTTACGAAAGAGCAACTAGTGAAGAAGATGTAGCACAATGGCTTAGTGAAATTGCTGAAGAATTCGCTGTGAAGTCGGCTATTAAAATGTAAAATTAATGTAATCATATACCAATGTAACAGTTTACCAATAAATTCAATTGTTACATTGTTAGATTTTTAGATTGGTAAATTAAATATTATGAAATTCAATACAAAAGTAATACACGGTGGGCAACACCACGAGCCTGCTACTGGAGCAGTCAATGTTCCTGTATTTTTAACATCAACATTCGCACAAAAAAGTCCGGGACAATTGCTTTCCGGTTACGAATATTCCAGAGGAGCAAACCCAACAAGACAAGCTTTGGAAGATTCTTTAGCGAGCATCGAAAACGGAGTGAGAGGTTTGGCTTTCGGTTCCGGTTTGGCCGCGATTGATTGTGTTTTGAAATTGCTGAGTCCTGGTGACGAAGTGATTGCTGTGGACGACCTTTACGGCGGTTCTTACAGAATGTTCACAAGATTATTTGAGAAGTATCAGCTGAAATTCACTTTTATCGGTTTTGATAATGTTGAAGAATTGGAGAACGTGATTACAGATAAAACCAAATTGATTTGGCTTGAAACTCCGACCAATCCGTTGATGAAATTGGTGGATATCAAAATGGTTGCTGATGCTGTAAAAGGTAAAGATATTTTGGTTGCTGTTGATAATACATTTGCAACACCTTATATTCAGAAACCATTGGATTTGGGTGCTGATATTGTAATGCATTCTGCAACGAAATATTTGGGCGGACATTCTGATGTGATTGCCGGTGCTTTGATTGCAAAAGATGCGGAATTAGGAGAGAAATTACATTTCATCCAGTTTGCAAGTGGTGGAATTTTGGGACCTCACGATTCTTATTTAGTCTTGAGAGGAATCAAAACTTTGGCGCTCAGAATGCAAAGACATTCCGATAATGGTTTCGAGATTGCTAAATATCTTGAGAATCATCCTTTGGTAGAAAAGATTTATTATCCGGGATTATCATCTCATCCACAATACGATTTGGCGACAAGACAAATGACGGAATTTGGCGGAATGGTTTCTTTCACGTTCAAATCTGGGAAGAAAGAAGACGCAATTAAATTCTTAGAAAATGTAAAAGTTTTCACTTTGGCAGAATCTTTGGGTGGAGTAGAATCGTTGGCGAATCTTCCTGCGATGATGACGCACGCATCGATTCCAGAAAATAAAAGAGCAGTTCTTGGAATCACAGACGATTTGGTTAGACTAAGCGTCGGAATCGAAGATGCAGAAGATTTGATTGCTGATTTGGAACAAGCGTTTAATTCAATAAATGATTAACGATAAATGATTATTGATTGAATATTTTGAATCATTTATCAATCATCATTCATCAATTATAATAAAAAAATATGACTTTTCGTGATGCGACTTTAGATGACCTTCCGAAGATTGTGGAAATTTACAATTCTACCGTCGCATCACGCTTGGTTACTGCTGATTTGGAACCTGTTTCTGTGGAAAGTAAAATCGATTGGTTTCATCAGCATAATTCAGAATTTCGTCCGCTTTGGATAATTGAAGATTTTCATAGAAATACAATTGGCTGGGTTAGCTTTCAGGATTTTTACGGGAGACCGGCTTATCAGAAAACCGCTGAAATCAGTATTTATCTCTCTGATAAATCCCGTGGAAAAGGCTACGGAAAGCAGATTCTGGAATCTTGCATCGAAGAAGCGCCAAATCTCGGAATCGAAAATCTTCTCGCATTTATCTTTGCTCATAATCTTCCGAGTTTGACTTTGTTTGAGAAATTTGGTTTTGAATTGTGGGCGAATCTCAAAAATATCGCTGAACTTGACGGCGAAAAAAGAAGTTTGATTATTCTCGGAAAAAATATTAAGAATTAACTTAAATGGAAAGTATCACACACTGTTTGTATTGGGTTATTTCCGTTTTAGCGATTCTGTCTGTGCTGATTCCGGCTATCAGAAATACTTACTGGACTTTCAGAATTTTCGATTATCCTCGCTTTCAGAAATTTATCATTCTTCTAGTTCTTATTTTTGCTTGGTTTTTCACTTTTGAAAATCCGAATATTTCCGAATATATAATTCTTGCTGTTGAGGTGATTTGCGCAGGTTATTTGTTTTACATCATTCTTCCTTACACAGATTATGGGAAAACGATGATTGATAAAGCGCAACCAAATTCTGACGAAAAAGTTTTAGATATTCTCGTTTGTAATGTTTATCAGCATAACCGGAATTATCAGAAATTAATTGATTTGGTTAAGGAAGAAAATCCGTCCGTATTATTCTTTTTGGAAACCGATGAAGAATGGCAAGATGCATTGAAAACTGTCACACAGGACTACAAATATAAAATCGAAGTTCCTTTGGCCAATACTTACGGACTTTTGTTTTACAGTCATTTTCCTGTTAAAAATTATGAAATCAATTATTTGATTGATGATGATATTCCGTCGATTGTGGCGGATTTGGAATATAACAATCAAACGGTTAGATTATTCGGAATTCATCCGACTCCGCCGGTTCCGCAGGAAAACCCTGAAAGTACGGAACGTGATGCCGAGATTCTTCTGGTTGGTGAAAAAGCAGAGGAATTTGGGAAACCAGCAATCGTCTTTGGAGATTTGAATGATGTCGCCTGGTCCAGAACGACCAAGTTATTTCTAAAATCCAGCGGAATGCTCGACCCACGACGTGGACGGGGAATGTTTAATACGTTTCATGCAAAATATTGGTTTCTGCGTTGGCCACTTGACCATTTTTTCGTGAGTCCACATTTCCGATTGGTCGATATGAAAGTGATGAAATCTGTTGATTCTGACCATTTTCCGATTTGGATTTCGCTTGTTGTGAGAAATGAAGATAAGGAAGACCAATTCGAAATTTCAAACGAAGAACAAGAAGAAGTTTTTGAAAAAATAGAAGAAGGCATCGAAAAAGGTGACGCTAATTAAATTGATTCAAAATATTAGTCACGCAGATTTAGCAAATTTGCTGATTTTTTTTCAATAAATGAATCAGCTAAATTTGCTAAATCCGCAAGATATAATTTTTTAAAGATTTTTCTTAACTTTAATATTAAATCAAATTTTATGAAAAAACTGATTCTTGCTTTCGCAGTTTTCTTTTGTGTTCAATTTTCTTTTGCTCAAAAATCAGAAGCAAATCCAATTTATATTGTTGATAATGTGATTGTTTCTAATGTTTTGCTTCACAGTTTCAACCCGGAAGACATCGAAAGTATTCAGGTTTACAAATCGCCGTCTTCGCAAATTGAACAATATGACGACCTCGTGAAAAATGGTTTGATTAATATCAATATGAAAAAGCCCTTGAATCTCGAAAAAGTAACTATTTTCGAAGCCAAGAAAAGATTGAATCTCACAACAGAATCCAGATTTTTTCTGAATGATATCGAAGTTCACAATGAATCGATTCTAATTGCGGAAGACCTTTTGAAAAGAGCCAGAATTCTACAGCCTGATAAGAAATTCAATAATTATAAAGTTCCTGCAATCAGCATAGAAACTTATTGAATTTTAATGAAGTTAAAATCTTTGTGCCTCAAATATAAGTTTCATTTTAAATTATTTTGTGCCTTTGCGTTAAAACTAAATATACTTTTGCTTTTGCCTTTCTGAATCACTATTTTTGTTGAAATCGATAACAATTCAATATGGTTTTCACTAAAGCAAAATTATTCTTTAGCGCATTATTCTTAGTTTTAATTTCAAATTCTTTTTCCGGACAAAACAGAATCAGCAATCGCAACAATATCGGCTGGTACGCTTATAACGGAACATTCAGATTAGATTCCAAATTCTCCATCCACACCGAATATCATTGGAGAAGAAATGATTATATCACGACCTGGCAACAGAGTCTTTTGCGTTTGGGAATCAATTATCAGGCAAACCCGAACTTACAATTGCGTCTTGGTTACGCTTGGGCAGAGACTTTTCCTTACGGCGAAATCCCATTGAACGGAATGGGAAAAGATTTCACAGAACACAGGATTTACGAAATGGCAACTGTGACAAACAAGATTGCAAAAATCGATTTGTCGCATCGTTTTATGCTGGAACAACGCTGGGTCGGGCGATATTCCAATGCCAATCTGACTTCCGAAGACCAATATCCGTTTATGAACCGGGCGCGTTATATGATTCGTTTACAAATGCCTTTAATAGGAAATTCGATTGTAGCGAAAACGCCTTACGCAGCGGTTTACGATGAGGTAATGATTGGATTTGGGAAAAATGTTGGCGAAAATATTTTTGACCAAAACCGAATCGGAGTTTTGTTAGGTTACAAATTCAATGATTTGGTTAGAGTAGAAGGCGGTTATCTGAATCAGATTGTGCAGTTAGGAAGGGAAGTGGAAGGTGAAAATGTTTTTCAATATAATAATGGTTTTATCGTGAGTGCTAATTTTAATTTCGATTTTTCTAAGAAAAAGGTTGATTAGTTATAACCACAAAAGGCACAAAAGTTTAATTGCTAAAAAGGGCTTCGACTCCGCTCAGCCTGACATTGTAATAATTAAAGTTGCTATTAGAATTGTTATCCTGAGTATCTCGACTTCGCTCAATATAAGCTAAGTCGAAGGATTTAGTTTGATGTTCATTTATCTTTTGTGCCTTTGCGGTTCAAAAATTATTTAATTTCGCAAAATGAAAATAGCATTCCTAGGACCCGAAGCGTCTTTTACACAGTTGACCGCAACTCAATTATTCCCAAACGAAGAGTTGATTCCGAAAGCTAATATTTTGGATTGCTTTTTAGCGGTTCAAAATAATGAAGTTGATAAAGCGGTTGTTCCGTTGGAAAACTCGATAGAAGGAACGGTTTCTATGACTTTGGATTATCTTTATCAGACACCGGAAATCAAGATTGAAGCGGAAGCGGTTATGCCAATTGCGCATCATCTGATGATTCATCCGAGTCAGGAAAATGATGCTCAAATTGAGAAAATCTATTCTCATCCGCAGGCGCTTGCACAAAGTTTTCATTTCCTGAATCAAAAGTATCCTTACGTCCCTAAGCAAGATTTTGCTTCGACTGCAGCGGCAGCAAAACGTGTTTCGGAGAATCCTGAAAGAAAGATTGCAGCGGTTGCAAACAAATTTGCTGCGAATCTATACGGTTTGAAAGTCATTGACGACAATATCCACGATGTGGAGGAGAATCATACCCGGTTTATTGTAATTTCCAAGACCGAGAATTCGTATGAAAATGAAATGCAGAGTATCGGAAAAAAAACAGCGATGCTCATCACTTTACCGCAAGACCACGCCGGAGGTTTACATCAGGTTTTATCGGTTTTTGCGTGGCGCAATATGAACCTTAGCAAAATCGAATCCCGAACTTTGAAAACCAAATTGGGAAATTATTTCTTTTTCGTGACTGTGGTCGGCGATTGGAACGATGTTCTTTATATTAATTCGATTGATGAGCTTAGAGCAATTGGTGCGGATGTTAAGTTTTTGGGGAATTATAAGGAGTTTTTGTTGGAGGGATAAATTACTTAGCGCGATTTGCATAAAATTCTTTATTGTAATGATTTCCTAAGTTTAATACTGATTTCGCGTTGGAGAATTTTATATTTTCGTTTTCAACTTTCAAAATTTTGTCATTGTCGTAATAGTAAATGGCTTTGTAAATTTGTTGCATTTCAGATTTTGAATTCCAATCTTCAATTTCTATTATTGCTTTAATGACTTTTTTATTGTGAAAATAATAAGTCTTTTTATAATAAAAATCGGTTGAAGAATTGTCTCTAATTCTAAAAAGTTCGGTTTGTGATTTGTTTTTCAAATCATAAGTTGAGAAGCCACCTTTTATGTCTCTCTTTTTGTTTAACATTTCTCCCTCCGAAATTCCTTCTATTAATTCTTTATTTTTATCAATAGAGTTAGCAACACTATCTATATTTTTCACAGTTATTTCAGTTTGTGAATTTTGTGAAAAAACAAAAATTGAAAATAGTAAAAAATTAATCTTCACTAGTATTTACACTTTTCTTATTAATAAAAAAATAAACCGGCAACCCCAACAAAATTAATCCCAATCCCGGCCAGGTATATTGTGGTTTATAGATGAATAACAGAATACAGAATCCGGTTCCGATCAAAAGATAGAGAACAGGTGTGAAAGGATATAGTAATGTTTTGTAACCTCTTTCCAGTTCCGGTTTTTTGATTCTAAGATAGATGACACCAAAAACTGTAATCATATAAAATAAAACAATCACAAACGAAATCATATCCAGCAAATCGCCGTATTGTCCGCTAAGACAAAGCAGACTTGCCCAGATTCCCTGCATCCAAAGTGATTTTGCAGGAACGCCGTTTTTATTGTTTTCAACTGCAGATTTTAGGAACAAACCATCTTTTGCCATTGTCTGGAAAACTCTTGCGCCTGCGAGAACAATGCCGTTGACACAGCCAAAAGTCGAAATCATCACAAGAACTGCAATGATTATAGTTCCTGCATTTCCGAACATTTTTTCGGCGGCAGCAATAGCAACTCTGTCATTCGCAGCAAATGCGATAGAATCTCTGTCAAGTGCGTTGATATAAACAAAATTCACCAAAAGATAAAGAATCATCACAGCAGAAGTTCCGAGAATCATTGCTTTTACAACGTTCTTTTTTGGATTCTCGATTTCGCCGGAGATGAAAGTCACATTTTCCCAAGCCACAGAACTGAAAACAGAACCAACCATTGCAGCTGCAATTCCGCCCAGAATAGTTGCTCCGGAAATACTTTTCCATTCGGTTTGTTTCATGTTCTGGAAAGCGTCCCAGCCAAACCTCATATTGGAACTCCAGTTGGATTGATTAATTAAGATAAAACCTAAAATAATCAAACCGAGAAGCGCAATAATTTTGGAAGAAGTAAAAACATTCTGCAATATTTTACCAAACTGAACGCCTTTCGTATTCACAAAAGTCAAAAACAGAATCACAACAATCGCTAAAATCTGAATCCATGTGATTTTAAAGTCACCATTTTGAAAAATCGGAGCTGCATCATTAAGGCTAGGAATCAAATAAGCCGTGAATTTTCCAAACGCCACAGCAACCGCAGCGATTGTTCCGGTCTGGATAACGGTGAACATTCCCCAACCGTAGAGAAAACCCATCAGTTTTCCAAAAATCTCTGTGATGTATGTGTATTGTCCGCCTGCTTTCGGGAACATCGCAGAAAGTTCGCCATAGCTTATTGCTGCAGCAATGGTCATCACCGCTGTAATCAGCCAAACCACAATCATCCAGTATCCTGAACCGAGATTCCGCATGATGTCTGCGCTCACGATAAAAATCCCGCTTCCTATCATTGAGCCCATTACGATCATCACAGCGTCCCAAAGTTTGAGTTTTTTCTCCATAGTTTTTATTAATAATCAAATATAATAATAATCAGGACATTAAAACCTGTATATTTAAACCATGGAAAAACTTTTGGTCTATGAAAATCAGTTTGTGTCTCATTGTTAAAAATGAAGAGGAGGTTTTAGCAAGATGTCTGGAAAGCACCAGGGATTTTGCGGATGAAATCATTGTCGTCGATACAGGTTCTACCGATAACACTAAAGAGATTGCAAAACAATTCACGGATAAAGTTTATGATTTTGAATGGATCGATGATTTTTCTGCCGCTCGGAATTTTGCATTTTCCAAAGCAACTATGGATTATCAGATGTGGCTGGATGCTGACGATGTAGTTCCTGAAAAATCGGTTAAGCAAATCAATGAGTTGAAGAAAACTTTAAATGATGATGTTGAGATAGTCACGATGAAATATGTCTTGTCATTTGACCAAAATAACAAACCTGCGTTCTATTCTACCCGGGAAAGGTTGTTTAAAAGAAGTAAGGATTATGAATGGATCGATCCGGTTCACGAATGTATTCCATTAATAGGGCAACTGCAATATACTGATATTGAGATTTGGCATAAAAAAACCAAAATCGAAGCGCTTTCTACCAGAAATATTGACATTTACAGAAATTTGGAAAATATTGGGAAAGAGTTTTCCCCAAGACAACTATATTATTATGCTAGAGAACTGAGGGATCATGGAAGATTACAGGAAGCTATTGTCTATTATGAGAAATTTTTGGCAACGGAATTAGGTTGGTTTGAGGATATAATTAGTGCTTCGTATGATCTGGCTGTTTGTTATAAAAATATTGGTCAGAGAAATAAAATTCTTCCGACTTTGCTAAAAAGTTTTGAATATGACATTCCAAGAGCATCGATTTGTTGCGAATTGGGCTATTACAATAAGGACGAAGGCAATTATGATCTGGCATTTCGATGGTTTGATTTAGCAACAAGGCTAGCCAAACCCACTTCCGTAGGGTTTATTCACGATGATTATACGGGCTATATACCGAATGTTGAAGCTTGTGTTTGCCTATGTTTTTTGGGGGATTACCAAAAAGCTCATGAATATAATGAAAGAGCTTCTTTATCAAGACCCGATTGTTCTTCTGTGAAACAAAATAGAGAATACCTGAAAACAATGTTAGGGCACTAATTTGAAAAGCCTATAAATTATAAATGTTATCTCGTTGCTCATATTCCATGAAAAGATATTGCTGTATTATTTTTCATAAAGGTGATTTGTGATTTTTTTTATATCATTTATAATAAATTAATATTTGTATCATATATATGTATATATTTGTATATCAATGAAAAACTAATAAATATATAATATATACGATATGAAAACTATATTAACCACGGGTTGTTTTTTGCTGTTTGGTTTTTCTATATCTATTTCGGCACAAGAATCTATTAATGCCGCAGGTGTAAATTTATCAGGCTCTAACGGCAAGGTGACATCTTCTATTGGTCAAACGTTCTATGAGACATCAGCTTCTTCGTCAGGAAGTGTTTCTGCAGGTGCTCAACAATCTTACGAAATAACAGAGACATTAGGTTCTGAAATAGCGGAAATAAACCTAAGTCTTAAAATCTACCCGAATCCAACCCCGGATATATTATATCTAAAGGTTGGATTTAATGATTGTAGAAAATATCGCTATGAACTTTTTGATGGAAGTGGAAAGGTTTTAACCGGTAGGTCTGTCAATGAGGCTCAAACTTCTATTTCAATGTCATCTTATCCTGCGGCTGTTTATTATCTTAAAATAGCAAAGGAAGGTAAAGTTGTGAAGATTTTTAAAGTTCTGAAAACTGATAAATAAAATAACTAATAAATAATTAATTTAACTATGAAAAAGCTTTCTTTTCTAGCAGCCTCTTTGGCTTCTGTTTTAGCATTCTCCCAATCTCAGGATGCTATGAGTTATCAGGCTATTATAAGAAACTCAAGCAATGAACTGGTCAAGAATCAGAATGTAGGGATGAAATTCTCTATATTGAAGGGGTCTCCAACAGGAGCGGTCGTGTATTCTGAAACACAAAGCCAACAAACTAATACTAATGGTTTGATTACGGCTAAGATAGGTGCTGGAACAATTGTAAGTGGTTCGTATTCAACAATTGACTGGGGTGCTGATACTTATTTCATTAAAACAGAAACAGATCCTAATGGTTCAACGAATTATACTATAACGGGAACATCTCAACTATTGAGCGTGCCTTATGCATTGTATGCAAAAAATTCTGGAAGTTCGCTTCCTGGCCCTACAGGAGCTACAGGCGCAACAGGTCCTGCGGGCGTAATAGGTGCAACTGGCCCTCAGGGCATTCAGGGCGTTACGGGTAATACTGGCCCCGCAGGCGCACAAGGTGTAACAGGTGCTGTAGGAACGACTGGTGCAACAGGCCCTCAGGGAATCCAGGGCGTTACAGGTAATACTGGTCCTGCAGGAGCACAAGGTATAACAGGTTCTACTGGTGCAACTGGCCCTCAGGGAATCCAAGGCATTCAGGGTGTTATAGGTAATACAGGCCCCGCAGGCGCACAAGGTGTAACAGGTGCAGTAGGAGCGACTGGCGCAACAGGTCCTCAAGGAATCCAAGGTATTCAGGGTGTTGCAGGTAATACTGGTCCTGCAGGCGCACAAGGTGTAACAGGTGCAATAGGTGCAACTGGCCCTCAAGGTGTTCAGGGAGTTACAGGCGCAACGGGTACTGCCGGCGTGCAAGGAGCGACGGGTGCAACTGGCCCTCAGGGACCGATTGGAGCAATAGGTCCAGTAGGTGCTCAGGGGGATACAGGAGCGACTGGTCCTACAGGACCAACTGGTACGGCTGGTGTTGGTATTTCCAATGGAACTACAGGTTCTCAGATTGTTCTGACCAGTTCTGTAGCGCCATATTCTCCTGGAGCTCCTCAAACGGTAACGGGTGATATTACCATAAATTCATCTGCTGTAACTACTATTGGTACAAATGCAATTACCACGAATAAAATCAAAGATGGTGCGGTTACTGTAGCTAAAATTTCTACGACATCTGGAACGGCAAGTTCTTCCACATATCTTAGAGGTGATGGAACCTGGTCTACGCCAGGTAGTGGAGGAAGTGGCGCTAGTATTGCTTTAAGTGCTACAAATACTGCTAATGTATCTATAGCTACGGGCAGTAGCAGTACACCGGACGTTCCATTTTCATTTAATTCTTATGGTACGCCGGGTTCTGGGACATTCGATGGTAGTAAATATACTGTAGCAACGGCGGGGATTTATACAATTAATGTACATATCTTATCGACAGCAGCGAGCACTTCTGTGAGTTTACGCCCAATCATATATGTAAATAGTACACCAGCTGTTTATGGAGTCATTAATTCTGCAAGTGCTAACTGGCCAACTTCGACAGGTAGCTCCTCGGTGTTGACTTACACAAATTATTTTACAGCCGGCGATATTATCTCTATATATGTTAATAACCAAAATAGTATAAATACAGCTCCTGTTTCAACCAATGGCACTACAAAATTAATCATCTTAAAGTTATAGGTTATAACAAGATATTCTAAAAAGACTGTCAAATTTTGGCGGTCTTTTGTTTTTTAAGCTAAAATTTAATCCTTCAGCTTTAATATCGCAAAAATCGTTTTAATTCAATATTATGAAAATAATCCTTTCAAAAGATATTTTGAATAAATATAAATGAATAATTTTCTTGAAAATATTCTATAAAATGAAGAATTTATTAAATTTTTAATAATGATTTGCCACGTTCACCATAAAAGTGTAATTTTGCCACTTCAATTTTAACAAATATGGAATTAGAATACGTAGAACATCTGAGCCCAATGCTGAAAGGCGATATCAAGAATTATCTGATCGATATCGATGGAACGATTACAGATGATGTTCCTAATGAAGAGCCAGAAAGAATGGTAACTTGCGAGCCTTTTCCGGATGCTTTGGCAACCATTAATAAGTGGTATGACGAAGGTCATCAGATTTGTTTTTTCACTTCCAGAACAGAAGATTTGAGAGAAATCACAGAAACTTGGCTGAATAAACACGGTTTCAAATATCACAGTGTTTTGCTAGGCAAACCAAGAGGAGGAAACTACCACTGGATAGACAATCACCTTGTGAGAGCAACAAGATACAAAGGAAAATTCACGGATTTGGTTGAAAAACAAGTAACCATAGAGGTTTTCCGTGACTAAAAATATTTTAAACCAAAAATTCCCGAGCCTCAAACTTTCGGGAATTTTTGATTTGTTGACAAAACCCATAGCCCCGATTGACTCTATGATTTTATTAAATTAAGGAATTGTCGAAACTGCGTTTTGCAGCGACATCCTTTTTCTTTTTTTGCTAAAAAAGAAAAAGATATAGCGGAAAGCGGGATCATGCTCCTAACCAATTAACTAATGAACAGATTTTGTTCTTCAAAAAAATATAAATATAATGAAAGTACTTGCTAATGACGGATTGACACAATCTGGAATAGATGCGCTAAAAGAAAATGGATTCGAAGTAATTACGGATAAAGTAGCTCAGGAAAATCTGATTACTTATATCAATGAAAATCAAGTTACAGTTTTGCTTGTAAGAAGTGCGACGAAAGTGACCAAGGAAATGGTGGACAATTGCCCGAGTCTGGAAATCATCGGTAGAGGTGGAGTTGGAATGGACAATATTGAGGTGGCTTACGCAAGAGAAAAAGGAAAACACGTAATCAATACGCCTGCGGCTTCTTCGGAATCTGTTGCGGAATTGGTTTTCGCACACTTATTTTCAGGAAGCAGATTTTTACAGGACTCGAACAGACAAATGCCTGTGAAAGGTAATACTGAGTTTGCAAAATTGAAGAAAAAATACGAAGCTGGAATTGAACTGAGAGGCAAAACTATTGGAATAGTAGGAATCGGAAGAATCGGACAGGAAGTTGCAAGAATCGCGCTTGGATTAGGAATGAAAGTGATTGCTTCTGACACTAGAATCGGAAAAGCAAGTGTGCGTGTAGATTTCTACAATCAGCAATATATCAATGTGGAGATAGAAACAGAGCCGTTGGAACAATTGATTCAGCACTCAGATTTTATCACGCTTCACGTTCCTGCTCAGAATGGTCCAATCATTGGAAAAGCAGAGTTGGCAAAAATGAAAACAGGCGCAGCTATCGTAAACTGTGCAAGAGGTGGTGTAATTGACGAAGAGGCTTTGATAGAAGCACTTGACAGTGGAAAATTGGCATTTGCGGGTCTTGATGTTTTCGAGAATGAGCCAACACCTTCTGAAAAAATATTGACACATCCAAAAATCTCTTTGACTCCACACACAGGTGCGGCTACAGAAGAAGCTCAGGACAGAATCGGAACTGAATTGGCTAATCAGATTGCAAGTATTCTTTTGGTTAAATAATTTAACTAAAACATCAATATAATGCTCGTTTTTTAACGGGCATTTTTTATTTCCTCGATTCAGATTAAAATTTTACTTTTGTTGAGGTTTTTATGACAGCTTAGTCCGTCTTTCGCTCCCGCTTTTTTCTTTTTTGGTAGAAAAGAAAAGAGCTCCGTTCAAAAAGTTTATACTGAGCGAAGTCGAAGAAGGCTGCAGTTTAAACCCTCGAATCAACATTAGTCTATGAAAAGAAAAGTCCTATTGATTTACACCGGCGGAACCATCGGGATGGAAAAAGATTATACTACAGGAAGTCTTGTTCCATTCGATTTCTCCACTATTTTCAAAAGAATCCCGGAAATGAATCTTCTCGAATGTGAAGTCTCTGTTCATCCATTCGAAAATCCTGTAGATTCCTCTGATATGGGACCGCAAGAGTGGCGAATGATAGCAGAGTGGATTCATAAAAATTATGATGCTTTTGACGGCTTTCTGATTCTCCACGGAACCGATACAATGTCTTACACCGCTTCGGCGCTTAGTTTTATGTTGAAGAATCTTGGGAAACCAGTGATTTTGACTGGTTCTCAGTTACCAATAGGAGATTTGAGAACCGATGCCAAAGAAAATCTACTGACTAGTTTATATTACGCCAGTCTATACGAAAACGATGAAGCGGTTATCAAAGAAGTTGCAGTCTATTTCGAATATAAACTTCTTCGAGGAAACCGGAGTTTGAAATATTCAGCCGAGTTTTTTGACGCGTATCAAAGTCCAAATTATTCGATTCTTGGACAATCCGGAGTTCATCTTAATATCGAAAAAGATTTGCTTTGGAAACCAAAAGGTGAATTTGAACTCGATATTTATCTTAATGAAAAAGTGATTTTTTACAGGATTTTTCCCGGAATGAACTTCGAATCTCTATTGGAATTCAAAACGCCGGAAGCGATTGTTTTGCAAGTTTTTGGTTCGGGAACGATTTTTAATAATGAGAAAACCCAGAAAGTTCTACAGGAATTGAGAAACCGAGGAATCGAAATCGTTGTGATAAGTCAGTGTGTATCAGGAGGGATTAGTTTTGGAAAATATAGCAACAGCAATATTTTTACAAAAATCGGTGCCATCAGTGGGAAAGATATGACGGCAGAAGCAGCAATTACCAAAGTGATGCATATTCTCAATAATCCGAAATATGATAAATCGTTCGCTGAATTATTCAGTGAAAATATTTGTGGGGAAGTGACAGAAGATTTTTAAAAATCCTTGGAGGAATCAGATATTTCATTATATTTGCAACCTTAATTAGAGAGGTGTCCGAGTGGTTGAAGGAGCTACCCTGGAAAGGTAGTATACGGGTAACTGTATCGAGGGTTCGAATCCCTTCCTCTCTGCAAGTAGAAATTACTTTAAAAACGACTAAAAATTATTTAGTCGTTTTTTTATTTCACCTTTTCCAGAAGATACAACTTAGCTCCGGAAAAAGCCAGTTTCGGCATTAGATTTCCTTCTAATACCATTGTTTTGCTATTGATGTCGATTACTGAGATGTAATTACTGGAATTGTACTCGATGTAGTTTTCTTTTTCTTTGGTCAAAGGGTTTTTCCCAAATTCAAAATCATATTTCTGCCAGTCTTCTTTCTCTGTATTGCAATGCACAGGTTTGAATTTAGATTTTTTCGAATTGAAGATGATCTGGTCAAAACCTTCTACACATTCACTATTGAAAGAACTGTCAGGGACTTGATCATTGCTAAAATCTTCAAAAGAACCTTTATAAACGCCAACTACTTTCCAGGTTCCATCTATTCGGTCTTTGTCTATTTTTCCCTTAGCTTTGCTTACCGCCCAGCTCACTCCTTTCACGGTTCCTTTTACAGCTTTATAACCGACCGTTGCTACGCCTTTCACTGCTTTTGCCGCAGTAGAAACGATGCAGGACTGTAAAATAGCAATAGCACAGGCAGAAATAATAATTTTTTTCATAATATCATTTATTGTACGAATATAATGCTAAAAGATTGTTTTTAAAAAAAATCTCTACCAATTGTTTAGTCCATTTTCCAAAGCTTTGTTGTAGTTTTCTTCATCAAAGGAATAGAGGTCTGGAGCTTTGTGTGCACCTCCGCGTCTTTGTTCATCTAATTTTTTAAGAATCCCAAGGTTTTTGATCTTGCGATAAAAATTTCCACGATTAAGTTCCTTTCCTAATATCGTCTCATACAACTTTTGCAATTCTGATAATGTAAACTTTTCAGGAAGCAGATTGTAGCCGATAGGTTTGATGGAGATTCTTTCTCTCAATGTAAGTAAAGCTTTCTCTATAATCTCACGATGGTCCATTGAAATATCGATATTGTCCAGTTGGTCAAGAGAGATCCAATCACAGGCATTACTTATGTCGTCTTTCACAAGAGCTGTATTAGAAGGATTATATAATGCTAAATAACCTATCGAAATAAAACGTTGCTTATGGAACAGAGTTTCATCAAATTCCTCAAAAAAGAACTCACTTCTGTCTTTCTTTCCAAAGACACCGAATTCTTCCATGTAAGCATCAGAAATGCCGGCTCTTTCTTTTAAAATCCTTACAACTGCGTCGTCCAGGTCTTCATCTTTTTTTACATAACCACCTGGTAGCAACCACTTTTGGCGATAGTTCAATTGTAGCATCAGAACTTTTAGTCCATTATTATCAAAACCAAAAATAACAGGGTCTGCGGAGATATGTGATAAGTAAATTTCTTTTGCTTCATTTGATCGAAGCACGATCTGCTGTTTAGAATCCATGTTTTTCATTAAAGTCTAGACAGGCAAATTTAGCATTAATTTTAGTTAATATAGGAATAATGCTTTCCAACCTGTAAAAATGGTTAATATTTTATTTTAATTTTTTATTGATTCGTATTGAATCAATGAATAGCTATATGTTTTATGGTAATTAAATATTTGATTTTCAAATGGTTAAATCAAATGTTAAATTTTATTAATATTTATTTGCCAATTAAAAAAAATTGATGTACAATTGTAATGCTTCTTAGTGAAGCATTAAAAAATAAAGAGAATAATAGAATATAATAAAGAAATTTTTTAGCATCAAAATTCAATTTCAAGCTGACATAATTCAGAAGTAAACTCCCTAAATATCATTGTGTTATTTACAACTTCATGTTTTGATGTTGCTATTTCTTGTTGTTTTTTAAGAAAGTTAAAATATATAATAGAAAAATGAGAAAATCAACTTCGAAAATTTCAGCATTAGGCTTGATATTTTCCTTTGCCGCAGCTTTTGGTCAGGAAAAGACAGATACATTAGCTGTAAAAAACACACTTGAAGCGGTCAAAACTCAAGAAGGTGTAAAAACCGTGACCTCAAAAGAAGATAACAACAGAAATGTAATGTTGAACGCGGCCAACAATACAAGTCCAAGGGATGTGAATATCGGTTTGCCATCAACAGTTGGCGGAATTACCATTCTTGAAAATGACCTTCCTGTAGTTTACTTTTTTTGGCCGGAACTTCCCAACAAAACGTGGAGACAAAGTGTAGGCCTTGAAAAAACCGGCTTATTGAAAATGGATCAATTGGCAAATACAATGGGTGACCTTGGTTTTGCAGTGAATTCTTATTCTCAAATTGGAACTAAAGATTTAAAAATCAAAGGAAAATTCACTACAAGTACTTTTGGCTGGTTACAGGGTGATGTGAATGTTTCGGGACCGATTTCCAAAAACGGCTGGACATACACTGTTGGTGCTTTTACCAACTTCGACCCTAGTACATACAAATTAGGTTTTGCAAGAAACGCTGATGAAACCAAGATTTTCAGAGCAGGTGTAACCAAATATTTTGATAACGATAAAGGTAAAATCTCAATTTTATATAAATACGCAGATTCTTATAGCATCACTAACTACGCTGTTTTCCAGTACGGACCGGAAGGTAAGGTGACCGAACTCGACAATTTTAAAATCGGACGTGATTCTTACGTGGCGAGAGATGGACAGATGAGAGTCAAAGATATTCTGACAGGAGAATATTCGTGGCGCTCAATGAGCGGAAATGATAACAGATCAAAATCACACAACATCGACATTTTCGGTAATTATCTTCTGAACAACGGCTGGAATTTTAAATTCACTACAAGAGCGCATTTTTCTAAAGTGAAAATGTCCAATATGATTCCTCTAAGTATATTCAATGCAGATTCTGCTGCAGGATATACCTTGGCTTCCAATGGACAAGCTTACTCAGGTCCGGTGGGAACTATCTTGGGGATGTACACACCGGAAACTCCTATTACCAGTGTTGCCGGACGTTTTTCATTAAATAAGCAGCTTGGAAATCATAATGTAACCTTCGGTGTGTTGGAACAGTTTTACCACGTTGACAAATTCACATCCGACCGTACGTTCTTTTTCCAGAGCGTTGAACCGCAGCCGCAAAGATTAATTGGCCCCAATACCGATTCATACGGATTCTACAACTACAACGCTGGTGCAGAATACCACAGCGGAACAGAAAACAAACTTTCAGTGTACGGAACGGATGAATGGAAAGTTTCGGATAATTTCAACTTGAGCTATGGTTTGCATTTGAAAAATCACATTCTGGACGGAGAATATTCTTTGACGCCGAGGACCGTTGGCTTCAGCTTTACAGACCCGAGTCAGTTTGACCAGATCAATCAAAGTTTCTTCCAGATTGCAGGAAGTTTGAATGCAACATACAATATCACTAAAAATTTCGGAGTTCTTGCCAACTTCTTGTACACTGAAGAAAACAGAAGGCTTGAAAGTTATTCCCAGGCTTTTGAACCGAATACCAATAAAATCAAAAGTCCGTTGGGCGCATTTGGGGTTTTCTGGAATACCAATTGGATTCAGTTGATTTCTCAGGCAACTTATCTTAAAAAAAATAATAACCTTAACAGATACAACCTTGTAAATCCTGCTAATAGCTCTCAGGCTCAGGTTGCAACGGTTTATTACGATATTCAGACTTTAGGTTGGACGACGGATTTTGTTTTAAAACCTTTCAAAGGATTCAATTTACATTATTTGGTGACGTTCCAAAATCCGGTGTATAAGAAATTTAATTTTGATGCTTTCGGAACTTCATACAATTATAGTGACAATAACGTACTGGGCGTTGCTAAAACTTTAATGGAAATCGACCCGAGTTACTCCACCGGAAAATTCAGATTCTGGGCAAGTTTCAGATATTTCTCAAAACAATATGCTAACCTTACAAACGCTTTATATTTCGCTCCAAGATGGGAAACCTTTGGAGGTGTAAATTATACGGTGAACAAAAATATCAATGTCGGTGCAACGGTTATCAATTTCCTAAACCAAAGAGGAGCAAGTGGAACCATAAACGGTGCCGAATTAATTACCGATGCAAGTCCATACTATGGAAAATTGTTGACAGGAACGTACATTATGCCATTAACAGGTCAATTCTCAGTAAGCTTTAATTTCTAAAATTTAAAAATGAAAAAATCAGTTTTAAATATTGCTGCATTATTTTTAGGTATAACAGCATTTGCACAAAATATTCAGACCGTAACCAATTCCAAAGGTCCGGTTTTAGGATATTCTGCAGATTCGGGGGTGAAAATTCTGACCATCGGTGGGAATAAATTCAAAGATTTAAACCGAAACGGAAAGCTCGACAAATATGAAGACTGGAGGCTTCCGGTGAACGAAAGAGCAAAAGATTTAGCCTCAAAAATGTCTATCGAACAGATTGCAGGACTGATGTTGTACAGCGGTCACCAATCGGTTCCGGCTCCAACAGACGGTTTCAGAGCTGGAAAATACAACGGATTATTTTACAAGGAAAGCGGCGCAAAAGCTTCTGATTTAACAGACCAGCAGAAGAAATTTTTAAAAGAAGATAATCTTCGTCACGTTCTCGTAACAACCGTTGAATCCCCTGAAATTGCCGCACAATGGAGCAACAATATTCAAGCGTATATCGAAGGTTTAGGATTGGGAATTCCTGCCAACAACAGTACAGACCCGCGACATTCTGCAACGGTAACGGCAGAATTTAATGAAGGCGCAGGCGGACAGATTTCACTATGGCCAGACGGTTTGGCAATGGGCGCAACTTTTGACCCTGAATTGGTGAAGAAATTCGGAAATATTGCTGCCCAAGAATACAGAGCTTTAGGAATTTCCACCGCCTTATCACCACAAATCGATTTAGGAACAGAACCTCGCTGGTACAGAATCGCTTACGTTTTTTCTGAAAGCCCGGAATTGACGGCAGATTTAGGAAGAGGTTACATCGATGGTTTTCAGACAACCATTGGCAGCAAAAACGGTTGGGGAAATAAAAGTGTGAATGCAATGGTAAAACACTGGCCGGGAGGTGGACCTGAAGAAGGTGGTCGCGACGGTCACTGGGCGATGGGGAAATTTGCAGTTTATCCTGGGAATAATTTTCAGAACCACGTAAAACCTTTTACGGAAGGAGCGTTTAAGTTGAACGGCGGAACGAAAGAAGCTTCTGCAGTGATGCCTTATTACACGATTAGCTTCAATCAGGATACCAAAAACGGTGAAAACGTTGGAAATGGCTACAGTAAATATCTTATCACCGATTTACTTCGTGGAAAATATAAATACGACGGCGTCGTCTGTACCGACTGGCTAATCACGGCAGACGAACCAAAATCTCCGGGTGGATTTGCCGGAAAACCTTGGGGTGCAGAAAAACTTTCTATTGCAGAACGTCATTACAAAGTGTTGGAAGCAGGTGTTGACCAATTCGGAGGAAATAATGACAAAGGTCCGGTTTTAGAAGCCTACCAAATGGGCGTAAAAGAACACGGCGAAAAAGCTTATCGTGCAAAATTCGAGCAGTCAGCCGTTCGTTTGCTGAGAAATTTCTTCAGAACGGGATTGTTCGAAAATCCTTACGTTAATGTCGAAGAAACCAAAAAAATAGTTGGTAATCCTGAATTTATGAAAGCCGGTTACGAAGCTCAGGTAAAATCTATCGTGATGTTGAAAAACAAAGCCAATATTCTTCCCATCAAAGAAAGAAAAACGGTTTACATTCCGAAGAGATATTCTCCTGCAACCTTCAACTGGTGGGGGATTTATACGGCTCCGTCTTTAGAATATCCTGTGGATATAGAGAAAATCAAAAAACATTTCGACGTAACTGAAGACCCTGCAAAAGCGGATTTTGCCTTGGTATTTGTGAAAAGTCCTCACAGTGAAGAAGGCGGTTACAGCGACATAGATGCTAAGGAAGGAGGAAACGGCTATGTTCCGATTTCCCTCCAATACAAAACGTACACAGCAACCGAAGCGCGTGAAAAAAGTATCGCAGCGGGCGACCCTGTTGTGGCACCAAATGTTCACGACAGAACTTTCAAAAATAAAACTTCTACAGCAACCAATTTCACAGATTTATTGGCGATAGAAAATGCGTACAAAGCAATGAACGGAAAACCTGTTATTGTTTCTATCACCGCTTCAAAGCCAATGGTTTTCAACGAATTTGAGAATCACGCTGATGCAATTTTAATGAATTTCAATGTGTCCAATCAGGCAGTTGTGGATATTATTACCGGAAAATACGAACCTTCAGGATTGCTTCCGCTTCAGATGCCTGCAAATATGGCAACCGTTGAAAAGCAAAAAGAAGACGTGCCTTACGATATGGAAACGCACAAAGATTCCGAAGGTCACAACTACGATTTTGGATATGGAATGAACTGGTCTGGGGTGATTAAAGATGCCAGAACTCAGAAATATCACAATTAAGATTCATCATAAAGCGTAAAAATAATTGATGTCTTGAGGCCGGACATTTTGTTCGGTCTCATTTTTTAATCATTACAATATTTAAATAAAATTAAGATGAAAATAAGATACACCATCTATTCATTAATGTTCAGTTCATTAATGTTTGCTCAGGAAAGCCTTGATTTCAGCGGAAAGAAAAATTTAATTTCTCCAGAAATCAACGGAAAAAATATCACGTTTCGTTTGCTTGCTCCAAATGCAAACAGCGTAAAATTGCAGGGAAACTGGTTTCCGTCAAAAGGAATGGAACCGGGTTCTGTCGATTTGCAGAAAGACAAAGACGGTGTTTGGTCGTTTAGTAAAAACGATTTCACACCCGATTTATACACCTATTCATTCGTTGTGGATGGCGTAAAAGCCAACGACCCGAACAATTCTTATCAGGTTCGCGATGTTTCATCGGTAATGAGTATGTTTTTAGTGGACGGAAAACAATCCGAAAATTATAAAGTTCAGAATGTCCCGCACGGAACGGTTTCCAAAAGATGGTACAAATCAAACGGACTGAAAGAAGACCGCAGATTAACGGTTTACACGCCGCCGGGTTACGAAAATTCCAAAGAAAAATTACCTGTTTTATACCTGTTGCACGGAATGGGTGGCGACGAGGAAGCGTGGATGACTTTAGGAAGAGCGTCGCAGATTTTGGACAATTTAATTGCTCAGGGAAAAGCCAAGCCGATGATTGTCGTGATGCCGAACGGTCACACCAGCAATGCCGCGGCGCCGGGCGAATCTTCCAAAGGATTTTACAAAATCGATATGAGAACGCCGGATATTTTTTCGGGCGATATGGAAACGTATTTCAAGGAAATTATGGATTTCACAGAATCAAATTACCGTATAAAAGCCGATGCCAAAAACCGTGCGATTGCCGGACTTTCAATGGGCGGTTTCCACTCGCTGTACATCTCTGCCAATCAGCCGAAAACATTTGATTATGTCGGTCTTTTTTCGCCAGCGATTCTTCCGCCGGACGAAAAGAAAAGCCCGGTTTACCAGAATTTAGACCAAAAACTGAAAACGCAGCAGACCAATTCTTACAAACTCTATTGGATTGCCATCGGAAAGACCGATTTCCTGTACAAAAATGTAGCAGAATACCGTCAGAAACTCGACAAAATGAATTTCAAATACCAATACGTAGAATCTGAAGGTGGTCACACGTGGAGCAATTGGAGAACTTATCTGAACGAGTTTGTACCGCAGTTATTCAAGTAGAATATTAATTATTAGGGCAGCTTTATCCGCCTGTAGTTTATCCTGAGCGAAGTCGAAGGGCTCCCAATCTTTTTTGCAGGAAATTTTCATATTAAATAGAACATTTGTACAAGCAAAAAAGGATTTCCGCTCAAGTCGGGCTGCGTGAGATTCGCTGTCAATATTGAGAATAAAATCAGCGGCATTTTTGTCATTCAGAGCGAAACGAAGTGTAGCGTGGAATCTAACTCGAGATTCCTACGGAATGACAAACTACCCGTAAACTTTAAAAAATTAGAATCAAAATGAAAAAATTAATCATAGCAAGTTTATTCCTTACAGGTCTTGCAAGCATCAATGCTCAGAAATCAATTCCATTATATCAGGGAAAAGCACCAGGCTCAGAAACCTGGACGTATTCTGAAAAAGAAATGGATTCAGATTTATTCAAAACCCATTTGGTATACAACGTTGCCGCTCCAGCAATAGAAATCTACGAAGCACCGAAGGCAAAAGCAAATGAAACGGTTATCGTCATCGCTCCAGGCGGTGGATTTCAAAGTCTTTCTATTAATAAAGAAGGGAGAGATTTAGCCAAAATTCTTCAGGAAAAAGGAATTACGGCAGTCGTTTTAAAATACCGTTTATTAGAAACCAAAACCGGCGACCCGGCTCGCGAAATGATGGAAAACATCAAAGACAGACCCGCTTTTGATGCCAAAACAGCACCGATAAAAGTGATGGCTGGAAATGATATCAAAACTGCCATTTCTTACATCAGAAAAAATGCCGCTAAATTGAACGTCAATCCGGAAAAACTGGGCGTTATCGGGTTTTCTGCAGGAGCAAGTGTGATTTTGGAAAGCGTACTTCACAGCGATGATGCTACTACAATCCCCAATTTCGCCGCTTCCATCTACGGTGGTCCGAGCGATGCGGTTTTGGGCTACAAAATTCCTGAGCAAAAGTTGCCTTTATTCATTTGTGCAGCAGACGATGACCAACTAAAACTGGCTCCGAAATCTGTTTTATTGTACACCAAATGGCACGATGCCAACCAGCCTGTTGAACTTCATATCTATGAAAAAGGCGGTCACGGTTTCGGAATGGCAAAACAGGACAATCCGGTTGATAACTGGTCGAATGTTTACCTGGATTGGCTGAAGTTTCATAAGTTTTTGTAAACCTTGACTCAACCAAAAATTAGGTTGTACTAAATGTGTTTTCAAATCTCTCGCAGTTTGAGCAAATTTTGCAGATGATTCAATTCAAAATCTGCTTAATCTAAAAAATCTGCGAGAAATATTTAACAAAAATCAACAAATCCTTTTGTGCCTAAACCTAAAACAATGAAATCAATTTTTAATATAGTTTCTTTTTTTGCGGCAATGGCTGTTTCCGCACAGTCCACTGCCGTGATTTTGGAAATGGACAAATTTGTAAAACCGAGATACAGAATTATTGTCGATAACGATTTCGGCGGCGACCCTGATGGATTATTTCAACTCGTTCATCAGATTCTTTCGCCTTCTGCGGAAATCAAGGGAATTATCGGTTCTCATTTAAAACCGAGTGACCCTTTTGATTCTTCAAAAATTACAGCTGAAAATGCTGTGAAGAAAGTCAATGAAACTTTAGAAATAATGAATTTAAAAAACAGATTCAACGTTTTTCAAGGTTCGAATGACCAATTGAAAAATACTAAAACACCCAACATTTCCGAAGGTGCAAAAGCTATTGTTGCAGAAGCGATGAAAGCCGATGAGAAAAATCCTTTGTTCGTGGTTTGTGGCGCAGGTTTGACGGAAGTGGCAAGTGCTTTTCTGATGGAGCCAAAAATCGCCGACAAAATCGTAGTTGTTTGGATTGGCGGTCCTGAATATCCCGATTTGGCAACGCCGCCTCCCGGTTACACGCCTCTGGAATATAATCTCGGAATCGATATCAAAGCAGCGCAGGTTGTTTTCAATGAATCGAATTTAAACATCTGGCAAATCCCGAGAAATGCTTACCGGCAGACTTTGATGTCGTATGGTGAATTGGTCACCAAAGTAAAACCGGAAGGAAAAACCGGAGCTTATCTGACCAAAAAAATCGAGGATTTAATGGAAAGAACTCAGAAATTCAATCTGTTAATCGGGGAAACGTATATTATGGGAGATTCGCCTTTGGTTTTGGTAACAGCTTTACAATCCTCTTTTGAAGCAGATTCCTCATCCAGTTCGTATGTTATCAAAAACGCTCCGAAAATCAATGATAACGGACTTTACGAATATAATCCGAAAGGAAGGAATATTAGAGTGTATACACAACTCGACACCAGATTGATGTTCGAAGATTTCTATACAAAATTAAAATTATTCAATACTAAAAAATAAAATATCTACATATGAAAAAGAATATATCAACGCTGATAAAGCTTTCTCAAAAAACAAAATATGCCGGAATGTTTATTGCTTTGTTGGTAGCATCACCTTTGGCAAAAGCTCAAACACAACCCAACGTAACCGTTGGCGGAAAGACTTTCAAAGACCTTAACAAAAACGGAAAGCTAGCTGTTTGGGAAGACACGAGATTGTCCGTTGACAAAAGAATAGAAGCGATTATCAAGCAAATGACCAATGCTGAAAAAGTGGATTTGCTCATCGGAACAGGAATGCCCGGAATTGAAGTTCTGACTGGCCCTGTTGGAGATTCAAAGCAAGGATTGGTTCCCGGTGCAGCTGGAGGAACAGCGAGTTTCGACAGATTCGGAATTCCTGCGACGGTTGTTGCTGATGGTCCTGCAGGTTTGAGAATCGCTCCAACCAGAGATAATGATTCTAAAACCTATTATGCAACAGCATTTCCTGTAGGAACTGCATTGGCTTCAACGTGGAACAAAACGCTTTTGGAACAGGTTGGAAAAGCAATGGGAAATGAAGTAAAAGAATATGGCGTAGACGTCCTTTTAGCTCCAGCTTTAAATATTCAGAGAAATCCACTGAATGGAAGAAACTTCGAATACTATTCTGAAGACCCTTTGATTTCAGGGAAAACTGCGGCTGCGATTGTGAACGGAATTCAGTCTCAAGGTGTGGGAACTTCCATCAAACATTTTGCTGCGAACAATGAAGAAACGAATCGTTTGACCATCAATGCACACGTTTCAGAAAGAGCGATGAGAGAATTGTATTTGAGAAATTTTGAAATCGCTGTTAAAGATTCTCAGCCTTGGACGGTAATGTCTTCTTACAACAAAGTGAATGGCGTTTACACCTCAGATTCAAAAGATTTGCTGACTCAGGTTTTGAGAAACGAATGGGGTTTCAAAGGAATTGTTATGACCGATTGGTTCGGAGGTTTCCCAGGTTTCGAATCGATAAGAAGCGGTGGGATTTCTGACGTCGTAAAACAGATGAACGCAGGAAACGACCTTTTGATGCCCGGAATTCCGGCTCAGAAAAAAGTTTTATTGGAAGCTTTAAACTCAGGAAAATTGTCTCAGGAAGTTGCCAATGTGAATGTGAAAAGAATCTTGGAATATATTTTCAAAACGCCAACTTTTGCACAATACAAATACACCGACAAACCTAATCTTGCAGAACACGCAGAAGTAACCAGAAACGCAGCAACAGAAGGAATGGTTTTGCTTAAAAACGAACAAAACGCTTTGCCTTTTGCTAACAAACAAAAAGAAGTTTCGTTATTCGGAGTGACTTCTTACGCGTGGATTACAGGCGGAACAGGAAGCGGAAGTGTGAACAATAAACATACTGTTTCTCTGTTGGAAGGCTTAACTGCAGCTGGTTACAAACTCGACAAAGAATTGGTTGATTTATACAAACCTCACGCTGAAAAAGAAGCAGCAGCCGAAAAAGAAAACAGAAAGAAAAGAGGAATTTTAGCATTGCCGGAAAGACTGGCCGAAATGAAATTAGACGGTGCATTCTATGCTAAAAAGGCAGAAACTTCTGAAATTGCTTTCGTGACTTTAGGAAGGAATTCAGGTGAAGGCGGTGATAGAGTAGTCGATAACGATTTCAACCTGGCAACAGAAGAAATCGAAATGCTGGATAAAATCTCGAAAGCGTTCCACGCAAAAGGAAAGAAAGTGGTTGTGATTCTTAATATCGGTGGAGTTATCGAAACGGCTTCGTGGAAAGATAAAGTAGATGCAATTTTACTGGCTTGGCAACCGGGTCAGGAAGGCGGACATTCCGTTGCGGATGTGGTTTCAGGAAAGGTAAATCCATCCGGAAAACTGACGATGACTTTCCCAGTGAATTACACAGACCACGCTTCGGCAAAGAATTTCCCGGGAATTCCTGCAGATAATCCGAAAGATGTGACGTATCAGGAAGGTGTTTATGTGGGTTACCGTTATTTCAATACGTTTGGCGTGAAACCTTCTTATGAATTCGGTTATGGAAAGTCTTATACGGATTTTGCTTATTCTGATATTGAAACCAGTTCCAAGACTTTTAATAATAAATTAGAAGTTACAGTTGATGTAAAAAATACAGGTAAGGTTGCCGGAAAAGAAGTAGTAGAATTATACCTTTCTGCTCCGAATCAATCCATCGACAAACCAAAATCTGAGTTGAAAGCCTACGCCAAAACCAAAGATTTGAAACCTGGAGAATCTCAAACCATCACTTTGACGTTGAATCCAAAAGATTTGGCATCTTATGAAACGGCAAAATCAGCGTGGATTGCAGAAGCTGGAAATTACAAAGTTTCTGTCGGAGCATCTTCTTTAGATATCAGACAAACAGCGGAATTCTCTGTCCCGAAAGAATTGGTTGTAGAGAAAGTACAGCATATTTTGCCTGAAGATGAGAAGTTTGAGGATTTGAAGCCTTAAAAATAATTCTCGCAGATTGAGCAAATTTTGCAGATTCTCATCTAAAAAATATCTGCATCATCTGTAAAATCTGCGAGACATTTTTAGTCGATAAAATCATCAATGTCAAACTTGACTTTTAATGATAAATATAATATCTCAAAATAAGTAATTATCAACAAAAGGGGCTATCTTTAGCCTCTTTTAAAATGTGAAAAAATATGATAAGTAATGACGCTGGAGCCAAAAGGAGCTATACTGTTCCTTTGATTACCATTACACTTTTATTCTTTATGTGGGGATTCATCACGTGTATGAATGACATCCTCATTCCTTACCTGAAACAGCTTTTCAAACTGTCGTTCTTCGAATCGATGCTGGTACAGTTCTGTTTTTTCGGAGCTTATTTTATCGGCTCATTAATTTATTTCCTTATTTCGACAACCAAAGGCGACCCGATTGATAAAGTCGGCTACAAGAAAGGGATCCTTTTCGGGATTTTCCTGGCAGCATTGGGTTGCGTGTTATTTTTTCCTGCAGCTAGTCTGGCTTCTTATCCATTGTTCTTAGGTGCATTGTTTATTTTGGGACTTGGATTTACGGCATTACAGATTACAGCAAATGCTTATGTTTCTCTGTTAGGACCGGAAGATTCTGCGTCCAGCCGACTGAATATGACTCAGGCTTTCAATGCATTCGGGACAACGATCGCGCCTGTTTTGGGAGGGCATTTGATCTTCGAATTGTTTTCTGAGGCAGACGGTTCTTTCTCTGCTGCAGCAACCAAGATTCCTTATTTAATCTTTGCGGGGATTCTTTTATTAGTGGCTTTGATTATCTCAAGAGTTAAGCTTCCTGATTTCAAGGTAGCAGGTGAGGAAGTGGTAAAAGGTTTTGGTGCTTTGAAGCACAATCATTTGAAGTTCGGCGTTTTGGCGATGTTCTGTTATGTGGGTGGGGAAGTGGCTGTAGGAAGTTTCATCATCAGCTTTTTGGAGCAGCCACAAGTCATGAATCTTACCGAATCTGTAAGTAAAAATTACCTTTCTCTGTACTGGGGTGGTGCGATGATAGGACGTTTCCTTGGAGCAATTTCATTGAACCATTCTATCAGCCAAAGTAAGAAGGCTTTGTATATGCTAGGAGCGGCTGCGGCTGTTTTTCTGGTGATCTTCAGTATTGTTGATTTGACGTTTGCACAGATCAGTTTCTTCCTGGTATTTATTGCTTTGAACTTCGTGGCATTCTTTATCGGGAGATCTGCTCCTGCAAGAACGCTCTCTATCTTTGCTGCAGTGAATGTCGTTTTATTAATTTCCGCAATGTTGAATCAAGGTCCATTGGCAATGTACAGCATCTTAGGAATAGGGATTTTTAACTCTATTATGTTCTCTAATATTTATACGTTGGCAATTTCAGGTTTAGGAAAATACACGAGTCAAGGTTCATCTTTGGTCGTAATGGCCATCTTGGGAGGCGCAATTGTTCCGATTTTCCAAGGTTATCTGGCAGACCAGTTTGGCGTTCAGCATTCCTTTGTGATTCCTGTGTTCTGTTATCTTGTGATTTTGATTTTTGGAACTTATTGTACCAAATATTTGAGCCACGTAAAACAAGATGCAGACGCTAAATCCGGGCATTAAGGTTTTTACTTTAAATATGAAAACCTGCTGTTGAGCAGGTTTTTTTATTTGAATATATTCAAGTGAATTTCAGTCATCTTTTTCCATTGCACGTTTAAATCCATACCAACCTTCAGGGTCCATTTCATCCATATATTCTTGTTCAATCAAATCTAAGAATTCTTTTCTTTCTAATTCATTAGTATTTATACTTAAAAGTAAAAAAAACATTCTTTCAAACAAACAGATTAAACCAAACCACAACTGATATTTCTCCAAACAATTTGTTTAGAACAAACCTCAAAATGTTTTTTTGTTCCGCGAGTCCGTTTGAACTAAAATACAACTGTGATTTTCTCTAAACAGATTGTTTAAACCAAAACACAAAATATTTTTAGTTTAAACAAATTGTTTTGCAGTAAATCAAAAAAATAATATATTTAAACAAAGAATTAGTTAAAGATATTATTAATAAAAACACATTTGATTTATGAAAATCACATTAAGGAAGCTAAGCACGAAAGACTTGGCCACATTGTCGCAGAGGGTTATCAGCACATCAGAATCTGGTAAATATCCCGTCATCAATAACCATCCGCTTCTTGCAGAATTCAAAACCAACTATGCAGATTATGATGCTGTCTACACTAAGATGGCTTTCAGTGGAAAAGGAAATGAGGTGGCCAATGCAGATCGGGAAAGAGATCTGGCTTTCACAAATCTTAAAACTTTTCTCAGTAGTTATCGGAAAATGGTAAGCCTACCAAACTACCAATCCGCAGAAGATCTCTATAGTATTTTCAAACAATTTGGATTGGATCTGGACAGAATGAGCTATTCCTCCCAAACCGCTCAAATGAAAAAACTGATCGAGGAACTGGAGAAACCGGAGAACAGCCAAAAGCTAAAAGCATTGTCTCTGGAAGACGCTTTCACAGATATGAAAAACAAGCAGGCAGCTTTTGAAACACTCTTTGCAGAACAAGCTTCCGCTAATGCCGACCTTCGAAATCAGAAGAGTGCATCGGGAATCCGCAAAGACCTGGAAAGGTCTTTGAAATCGTTCCTCAACCTGATCACCGCTATGAAAAATGTCTCCGATTGGAAACTTTTCTATGCAGATATCAACGAGCTGGTGAAAGCCGCGAAGAATTCGAATAATCTGTCTCCTAATAATGGACAAGGTGATCCTCAGTAAAATCAAAAAGCAATCTAGATCAGGTTGCTTTTTTTGATTTTAACATTAGAATGTATTAAATTTGAGGATTCGTATAACGGAAATTGTACTCATACAGAATTCTGTTTCATTTTTAAATTTACAACAAGTTAAATCTATGCAATATACACTTGAGCTGGATATCCGTAATGCCGGGTCTAATGTGGTTTTTAATAATATCCTGCTGAACACGTTCAAAGTTAATATCGTTGAGAGATATTCTGAGGACAGGTCAGCAAGACTGAAACTACGTGAAGTTTTGTTCAAGGTGAGAACGCTGGATGACAAGATTTTCAAGAAAAAGGACGGCAACCTGAATACCTATATCAGAGGGGATGGTTTTACGGAATATCAAAAATTCAAGGATGTTCTTTCTTCTCCTTATTACAAAAAAAAACTGATCAATCAGGAAAAAGCAGAGCAGAACCTTGTCCATTTCATTTTAAGCATGGTGGTTTCAAATTATGAATTGAGCTGATATCTCAGCTTCCGTGTCTGCACTCATCAAAAACCATACTTCCTTCCAATTTATAAAGGCCTCTATCAAACAGGTCAATGTTCGAAATTCTATATATCCATGGGAACAAAGATTGGAAAACGGATCTGGACAGTTGTACCTACATTGATCTTGGAGTTCACAAGTAGTTCCCCGTTGTGCATCCTGATGATGTTTCTGGCGAGTGGCAGCCCGATACCGTAACCTTCATAATTCTTGGTGTTCGATGCACGGAAAAAAGGGTCATAGATCTTGTCCATCTCAGAATCCGGGATCCCGATCCCGCTGTCTTTGATGATGATGTAGAGATGGTCGTCTGTTGCACCGAGAGACACCTTCACCTGTTGAAAGTTGGAATATTTGCAGCCATTGTTGATGATATTTGCCATGGCAAGATGCAGGAGCTGTTCATTTCCCTGTACCTTAAGTTTTTTAGGGTTGTCCGGTAGCATGCTGATGTCCATATAGACATTGTTCTTGGAGTTGATCCTTTTTGCCGTATCGATCACATCCCAGAGCAACTGGTCCATCCTTACTTTGTCCATTTTCTGGATCTTGCCGTCGAAGCCGGTCTGGGCGATCATCAATAGAGCTTTGATCTTCCTGTCGAGTTTTTCTGCCTCGTTCAGGATGATTTGCAGGGTTTCCCGATAATGCTCTTCTGATCGGTTGATAGATAATGCTACATCTGCCTCGCCCATGATCGAGGTCAGGGGTGTCCTGAGCTCATGAGAAACATTTCCTATCAAATGGTTTTGAGTCTCGAAGGAGGTCTCGATCCTGTTCAGCATATCGTTGAAGGTATCCACAAGTTCATTCAGTTCCGTGTTCCCCGGATGCGGCTCCAATCTTAAATGCAGGTTTTCTGAACTTATTTCCTTGACTTTACCGGTGATCTTCAAGATTGGTCTGAAAAGCGTTTTGGAAAGATAGAACGAGAATATCATAGAAAAGAATAAGGATAGGATCATACACGTGATCAGCGTTCTTTTCAGGTAACCCAGGTAATAGACCACATAATGGTTCTTTGCAGAGGCTATGGCAATATACTCTTTGTTTTCTGACCGGAAGGATTGCCCGATGTAATAGAACTCTTTGTCGTTATAATTGGCCTCGCCTTTTCTCACGATATTCTTGAAAAAAGAATCCGGGATATGAACCTCCTTTGATATTTGACTGAAATTGGAATCTGTGGGAACTGCGAATACATAGTCTTTTTCCATTGGCAGTTCCTCATCGTTCATACTGTTGAGGATATGATTTTCCGGGATATCCAGGTGTTCTTTGCTTTTCTCGATCTGCACGATAGTGGTTGCCCTGATCTTGAGCAGTTCGTAGAAACGCTGATGGGAAAAATTGACGATGGAAAAATATACCAAACCACTGAACAGCAGAATGACGACTGAAAAAACCAACATCAACAGAAGCATGGTCTTGGTTTGATTGGTAGCTATCTTCTTCAGCATTGTTTAAGGTTTTTTGAGTACATAACCCATTCCTATAACAGTATGGATGATCTTGTCATCTTCCTGATTGTCCAGTTTTTTTCTGAGGTAATTGACATAGACGTCAACAACGTTTGTCCCTAATTCGTAGTTCACGCCCCAGACAGCTTCCAGGATTTCAGATCTGGATATCACTTTTTCGGGATTGTTCAGAAAGTAGAGTAGGAGCTTGTACTCTGTTGAGGTCAAAGAGACCTCTGTCCCAGCACGGGTTACTTTTTTTGTGTAATCGTTGACCATGAGATCAGAAAATTGATAGATGTTCTCATTGTCGATCTCGAGTGTTTCTTTCCCGTTATGGTGTCCGCTTCTTCTCAATAGAGATTTGATGCGGGCAACAAGCTCGATGAACTTGAAGGGCTTTACAAGGTAATCGTCGCCTCCGCTTTCCAGGCCCAGCACTATATTTTCCGAGGAGTCCAAAGCTGTAAGGAATAGGATAGGGACTGTTTTGTTCTTTTTTCTGATTTCTTTGCAGACTTCCAGCCCATTGATGTCGGGCAGCATGATGTCGAGAATGATCATGTCAAAGCTATTTTCTTCCACAAGTTTTATCCCTGTAGAGCCATCCAGAGCTACGGAAATCTCGTAACCCAACTCCTGTAATCCCTTTTTTATAAAAGAAACAACGCTGGATTCATCTTCTATCAGAACGATTTTTTTCATAACTAATAATTACAAAAATATAAAATTACTTTGTCGGAGAATTTGATTTAGCCCCAAATTGCGTCCAGATCTTTGATCTTTTCAAAAATACAATTTATAATCAATAAAATAAGGCTTAGCTGAAGTCTGTTTTTCTTTGTTTTTTATAATTTAGCAAGATGAGAAATTTGATTTATATCTTCTTGGGAGGAGGCTTGGGTAGCGTTGCACGTTTCCTGATCTCGAATTATAGTCAGAAACTTTGGAATATAGATGGGTTTCCTTTGGGGACATTTGTTGTTAATATGACAGGATGTTTCCTGATCGGGATTTTATCAGCTTATTTCCTGAAAGTCGATAATGCAATGAAATATCTTTTGATAACAGGCGTTTGTGGCGGTTATACCACATTCTCCACTTTTTCAGCCGAGAATTATTCGCTTTGGCAAAATGGTAATTATGGATTGTTGATTTTGTATGCTTTATCAAGTCTTATTTTAGGTTTAATAATGGTGTTTCTAGGCTTTCAGATGATGAAAGGTTAATTTTTGGCTTTGATAATTAGAGAATTAAATTTTTTTTGCAAATATAATTTGGTCGTAATAGAAAAGGTTTTTATATTTGCACCACTGAAAACGAGAAATCGTAGCAAGTATGGAGAGTTGGCAGAGTGGTCGATTGCGGCAGTCTTGAAAACTGTTGACTGTAACAGGTCCGGGGGTTCGAATCCCTCACTCTCCGCTAACACTAATCAAAACTCACTGATTTACAGTGGGTTTTTTCTTTTTATAGAATTTAATTCCCCACCGTTTCCCCACATTCGTTTTGATTAGCATTTTTATTGAACAGTTATAAACCTCTTGATAAATTCCATGCAAGTGCATGTAGTTTAATTAAACTGGCTTCTTCTCCTATCAATAAGGTTTATATTGTAAAGTTAATGTAAAATAATAAGTATTTTGCTATACTTTAGAAATGTTATAACATATGGAATATTTTCTCTCGATTAGAGAAAGAATATTTTTGTAATTAATGAGACCCACCCCAGCCATCAAAAAAAACGTTTTTCTTTTCATGTAAGGGAGGGGTAATTTCTATATAGACCCTTCTCTCTCAAATTTTGTGAATATTAATCAACCCTTTTGTAAATTATTTTACTTCTATTGGATATTGTTAGATTAATAGGATAGATTAACCAATAAAAACCGATAGACGTACCCATGCGGGATTACGATTTTAGGCAATATCTTTTTTGTTTAATGGTTTATAGGCTAAAGAGTGAAAAGTGCTAAAATTGATCGTACATGGTTTACTTATTTGATAGTTTATAATTATTTTAAAAACAATAAAAAAAATTGAAAGTAAAAAGTTAATAGATTTTAATTTATGATTTAATTGCACATCTTTAATACGATGTAAAACAATATTTTATTACCAAAAACTTCTCATGTAAATTGTACCTTCTTTATATTTTTTAAATTGTACTTCATAATTATTACCCATTGTAATTCCAAAATAAACCTCAATATTAGTATGCTTAGTAATTTCTATAACATTGTCAACAACTTCTTTACTAGCTCTAGCTCCTATATAAACAGCCTTGATTAATTCACTTCCTATTTCAATGTAATCAGTTTCATAATCACTAAATAACGCTACACGATATTCTTTTTCATATTTCCACTCAATTTGTTTATTGAATAACATTTTAGATGTCTTTGAATAGATGTCCTCTAACATATTAATTTTGGGAGGATACTTCGAGTACTTAACTTTTGATGCAAGTAAGAACTTTTTAACAGTTTCTAAGTAGAAAAAAAGGACACTAGAATATTGAATGCAGATTCCACTATGATTATTTGCATAATGTGACCACATTAAATTACTTTTATTATCTTCAGTGAAAGAGGATAAAGTTATGACCTTAGTTAAGGAATTTCTTTGTTCTTGTTCAATATACCAAACAAAAGCTTCTTTGGTTTTGACATTTTGACACCATTCACTAAATTCTTGCAATGTACCGTCTGGATGCGTTTTAAAAAATTCGTCTTTATGCCCTTTTTCATTAGGATTTATAATCAAATTGAATTTAAGTTCAAAAGGGTCATTTAAATTATATGCAGATGAAAATCTTATTGAAGGAGTTTTCCCCAAAACGCTATTAAGTACATTTAAATCTGGAATAGAATAAAACTTAAACATTGTTTTTAAAGATGTTTTTGCTTGCAATTACATTTAAAGCTTCTAATATCGTTTCTTCTTTTATATCAATAAACTTAAAAAGTCCAGCCTCTGAAATTTTAATTAGGTTTTCATAACAAGAAATTGTTAAAGTTGACTTTTCTAATAGCTTATTTCCACCTTGAACTTTGTTATTTGATATTTTTGATTTTCTAAAAATGTAACCAAAAAAATCAGGAAGTGCTAATAAACTTATTTTTGATTTCTCACAAAAAGTCATTTGTTTGAGCACATAATCTAATTTAGGAAAGCTTAACGTTTCAATGTCATTTTTCCCGTAAACATTTCTGTCAAAATACAAAGTTATTTCTTTTTCAAATAGTTCTGGAGCAAAGTCCCTTAAGTATGTGTTTAACGTTGTGATATAATAAAAAACTGCTTGGAACTCTACCTTATCAAAGTTCAAAACATCATTATTGAATTTACTAAGAATTTTTGTTGCTTCAAAGAGACTGGACTGCAAATATTTATAACAGAAGCAATAAAGTTTATTATTTATGATTAAGTCAGTTAAATCCCGAATTAATAATTTTCGTGGTTTATTTTCCCGAAATACTGTCGTGGCATGAAAAACTTTAGTTTGTAATCTGTGATTTTTGTACAGTATATTTAATTGTTTATTAATTTCAGGAACTTGTTCTTTTTTACAAACTACACCAAAATAATAAATCTCGTCTTCTATATCCCCATTGTTTTTATAAAACTTTGTTTCATCACAAAAAATAAGGGTGTTAATTCCTTTTAATATATTCTCCACACTTTCGGTTTTTTATCTAACTTAAATATCCGAAATTAAATCCCGTCATCAAAATATTTTCAATTTCATAGATAAATAAAATGCGAAGTTAGAAGTATGGTTTTTAGTTCTAACGAATTTATTAATGTGATTCAAATAATGATAGTTGAATACTTGAAAAATATTGGTACACGTACCCATGCAGGGTTAAGATTTTATGCATTATATTTTTATTTTGACAGGTAAGTACCATAATGGAGTTAAAATGGGAAAAATGATAGCGCCTCTCTAAATCTTCCTTCAAGTATTCGAAATAGCAGTTTAATCTGTAAAACTTGTTTTCCTAAAAGCAATAAAATAAGAAACGAAAGCCATTAAATGCGCGGAAATATCTATTAAAGCAGATATTCTCAAACTCTTATTAGAATTTTCTTTAAAAATAAGATATGAAAAGTAGGTTGTTGATACTAAAACAACTGTTGAAAGTATAATGAAACCTATTTTTTTATCTTCATTTGGGAATATTGTTAATGATACAGTAATAGCAAACATCAACAATACACAGAGAATCATAAAATGTAGCCATATAGGGTTTTCTACAGAATAAAAATTATTAACTATACGAAGCAAAAAGTTTTCAAGTATTCTTGAAAGAATAACAATTAGATAGAAGGCTGGAACAAAGATTAAAAACCTGAAAATTTTCATGATTTATTGATTTTTTTAATCACTCAGCCCCAAAGTGAAAGGTTATTAAATAGAAAAAACGTGGGACTAAACTTAATTTGCAAACAGAGGTTCTGACAAAACCATACAGCACAAACAAGAATAGCCCACGCAAGCGTGAGCATCAACTGTTTATTCTGTGCTGTATTGAAACTGTCAGATTTCTGTTTACAGAATAAAAGCTAACGCTTTTTATTATTTAAAAAATTATACTTCTATAATTTTCTCTATTTTATTTTCACAAATTTAAAAATTGTTTTTAAATAAATATATTTTTTATTATTTAATACAATTTATATTTTAACACATATTTATTTATAGGCTTACCTTAGATATAATTATTTAAATATTTTTATATTGCCACTTTAACATTATCAAAAATGTCCCAAAAAAACTATAAATTGCTTCTCAATTTTTAATGTAGGTAGTAATTTACAAATGACTAATAAAGAATTAAATAAGCTAAAGAATGACCTTTGGAGTGCAGCAACTAAAATGCGTTCTGATTCAGATTTGAAGCTTAATGAAATAGACACGCCACTTTTAGGGTTAATTTTTCTAAAGTTTGCAGATAATAAATATAAAGTTGTTGAAAGTGAAATACTCTTTGAAATAGAGGCTCAAAAAAATAGTAGAAGACAAAGACATGTTTATGAAATTGCTATTGAAAAATGTGGGTTTTATTTACCTGAAAAAGCGAGATATAACTACCTTTTAAATCTTCCTGAAGAAGCAGATATTGCGAAAGCTATTAAAGATGCTATGGATGCAATTGAAAGCTATAAGCCTGAACTTAAAGATGTACTTCCGAAAGATGAATATTTTGCTTTAGCAAGAATTGATAATTCTCTTTTAAAAACCTTGCTGAAAAATTTCTCTGATATACCTGAAAATGCTACAGGAGATATTTTTGGTAAGATATATGAATTTTTCCTTGGAAAATTTGCCTTATCTGAAGGACAGGGAGGTGGCGAATTCTATACTCCCACATCGGTAGTTAAATATATGGTTGAGGTAATTGAACCATTTCAAGGAACAGTATTTGACCCTGCATGTGGTTCTGGTGGTATGTTTGTACAATGTTCTAATTTCATAGACCAAAGAAAACAGGAGCTTAATAACAATGATGAAAAAGACCTTTTTGTTTATGGTTCAGAAAAAACATTAGCTACAGTAAATTTAGCTAAAATGAACATTGTAGTAAATGGCTTAAGAGGAGATATAAAACAAGCAAATGCCTACTATGAAGACCCTCATAATTCATTTGGAAAATTTGATTTTGTTATGGCGAACCCTCCTTTTAATGTTAAGGATGTGAACTACGATAGGGTGAAAGAAGATATCCGTTTTAAGACTTATGGAATCCCTCAAAATAAAACAAAATCTACATCTAAAAAAGAAGGAGAAGTCACGCTTGTTCCTAATGCCAATTATATGTGGATTAATCTTTTTGCAACATCTCTAAAACCAAATGGAAGAGCTGCATTAGTAATGCCAAATTCAGCATCAGATGCTAGAAATTCAGAAAAGGACATAAGAGAAAAATTGATAAAAGCAGGTTTAATTTCTCAAATGGTGACTTTAACCTCTAATCTTTTTAGTACAGTAACATTGCCTGCTTCACTATGGTTTTTTGATAAAAGCCAAGAAATTACTGAAGAAGAATTTGAAAGCGAAAAAGAAAATATTAAAATCCTCTTCATTGATGCAAGAAATATCTATTACCAAATAGACCGTGCCCATAGAGAATTCACTCAGGAGCAAATATGGAATCTAGGTATAATTACCCATTTGTACAATGGTAAAGAAAATGACTACTTAGAGCTTGTTGACAAATATTTGCACAATATTTCTGATGGTTTTCCTGATTGTTTAAGAAGCTATCAGACTTTTTTTAAAACATTTAATGAATTTAAGATTGCATTTACCAATTGGTTTAAGAAATCTGAATTTACTAAAGTCCAAAAAGAGAAAATTAAAACAGAAAACTTTGAAGAACTTCTGAATGCTGAACTTGATGATAATGCTAAGTATGAGGAAAGTTTTAAACAAGCTGAAACTAGCCTCAAATCATTTTTGAAACAAGCGGATGCAACCAATGAAAGCCAATTGCATATTGCTGAAGATTTAACAGCTTTTGAGGATGAAAAGAAACATACCAAAAAAGAATTTGAAAAAGCTTTTAGAACCATAGAAAAAGCTTACAAATTTGCTGAAAAAGAGCTTAAGGATAAAACCGATAAACTCTGGAAAGACCTTCCAAATATCAAAAATGTAAAAACTCATTTAGATGCATTTATTGAATTTACCAATCCTCAAATTAATAGAGAAGCTATTTATACAGATGAAACAGAGGGTAAATCTTCAATTTACTATCTAAAACAGATACAATGGTTACAAGAACGTTTTCCTGAAGGAAAATATGAAGATGTAATTGGCTTGTGTAAAGTAGCAAACTATGCAGAAGTTGAAGAACAAGATTTTTCACTTAATTCTGGTCGTTATGTAGGTGTTGTAATTGAAGAAGATGGAATGACTGAAGATGAGTTTGAAATTACACTAAAAAATAGTAACCAAGTGTTTGTTGAATTGTCGAAAGAAGCTAACTTACTTTCTAGTTCAATTAACAATAATATTGAAACATTGTTTAAACCATGAAAAATAATGTGAAATATTATAGGCTTGCAGAAATTTCAACTAAAATTGGAAGCGGTTCTACCCCAAAAGGAGGACAAGATAATTATAAAGAATCAGGTATTTCGTTGATAAGAAGTCTCAACGTACATGATTTTAATTTTAAAAAAGAAAACCTTGCGTTCATTGATGAACAGCAAGCTCAAAAACTTAAAAACGTTATTGTTCAGAAAAACGACATTTTGTTAAATATTACAGGAGCTTCAGTTGGAAGATGTTGTATTGTTCCTAAAGAGGTATTGCCTGCAAGAGTTAATCAACACGTTTCAATTATAAGAGTAGATGAAAAAAAAGCTAATCCAGAATATGTTCTGTATATTTTAAATTCTTCATCTTATAAACAAGGATTATTAAATCTTGCTGAAACAGGTGCTACTAGGGAAGCTTTAACAAAAAATGATATTTCAAATTATTATATTCCTTTACCTGAAATAGGAATCCAAAACGAAATTGCTAATTTACTTTCTAACTATGACCAGTTAATAGAAAACAACAAAAAACGTATTATCATACTAGAGCAAATGGCTGAGCAAATCTATAAAGAATGGTTTGTAAGAATGCGTTTTCCTAATTATCAAAATACTAAGTTTATAAAAGGAATTCCCGAGGGTTGGGAAGCAAATAAATTGGAGAAGTATATTGATGTATATAGAGGTAAATCATATAGCAGTAGTCAACTCAAAGATTGGAGTGAATTACCACTAATTAATTTAAAGAACATTCGTAGAGATGGTGGATTTAGAAGAGATGGATTTAAATTTTTTGAAGGAAAATATTCAAAAACAAACTTAGCTTATTCAGGTGATATAGTAATGGCTGTAACTGATATGACCCAAAGTCGTGATTTAGTTGGAAGAGTTGCATTAGTTCCAAACATAAATGTCTCTAAATTCATTATCTCAATGGATTTGATTAGACTTGTACCCAAAAAATATCCCTACTTATTTTTTTATTCTTTGTTTAGATATTCAGGTATAGGTCATTATTTTAAACAATTTGCAAATGGTGCAAATGTATTACATTTAAATCCAGCAGTAGTTTTGAATCAAACCATAATACTTCCAAATATTGAATTAGCAAAAGAATTTGAAAAATTAATTTCACCTCTAATATCAGAAATTGACAATTTGTATACCCAAATAAATAATTTAACTAAAACCAGAGACCTATTATTGCCACGTTTAATAAGTGGTCAATTGCAAATAAAGTCAAAAGAAGAACAGCGAATTAAAGGAAGTATTACGCCTTTTAAACAGAAGCAGATTATTGCTTATATCATTAAGAAGCAACATGAAAAGAAAATGCCTTCTGGAGAAATGGTTTTGGCTAAAAACATCTACTTAGCTGAAATATTATATGGTGTAAACACAGGATTTAATTGGCAAAATTGGCATTACGGAACTTATGATGGAGCTATCAGAAAAATGCTTTTAGGTAAAGACCAGTTTTTTGTAAAAGAAAAAATAGGAAACACCAGTTTTGAAGTTTTAGCATTGGGAGAAAATAAAGCAAAAATTTTAGATAAAAAATACTATACTCCTAATATTGAAAATTTAGAAAAGGCAATGGATGAGCTTTTGGAAATTTACTCTCATTATCCAACCAAAGAAAGAAGCAGAAAAATTGAACTTCTAAACACGACTTGCAAAGCTATTGCAGATATACAAAGTTTAGACTTAGATGCTATCAGAAATGCTTTTAAAGAATGGAAAACAGAGAAGGCTGATTTCCCAACAAAATGGCATAAATTTACGAAAGAGGAAACTGAAGAATGTATTCAGTTCATACTTTCCAAAAATTGGGATAAGAAACTATTAACCAACTAAACTATGAGAAACTTTTTATCTGAAGACGACATAGAGATTGCAGTTGTTCGAGAACTCCAAAAACAAAGTGATAAATGGAGATTTTTGAACTGTTATACAGCTGATGCTACTAATTTGCAAGACGGCTCTAATCGTTTAGATAAAAGTGAAGTAGTTTTTAAAGATATTCTAAAGGAAAAGCTAATTCAACTCAATTCTTATGTCCCTTTAATAGCAATACACCAAGCTATTGATAAACTTACTACTGGAAAAAGAGCAATGAGCTCGATAAAAGCCAACATTGAGGTTTACAATATGCTTAAAAGTGGAATATCAGTAAGGTATGATGATAGTGACGGAAAAGAAGTTAGAGAAAAACTAAAAGTTATTGACTTTAACAATACTGACCAAAATGACTTTTTGGTAGTTACACAGCTTTGGATAAAAGGAGATTTAGGATTTAGAAGACCTGATCTTATACTTTATATCAATGGATTGCCTCTAGTTCTCATAGAACTTAAAAACAGCAATGTATCAGTTGAGAATGCTTATTTAGACAATTTAACTAATTATAAAAACGAGTTGCCTCAGCTTTTCTGGTATAACGCCATTGCAGTTTTATCCAATGCTAAAGAAACTCGTATTGGTTCGTTCACAGCTCCCTGGGAGCACTTTGCAAGTTGGTTAAGAATAGAAGATGAGAAAGAAAGACCTGACAGAGAAAGTATTGCTAAAAAGGGAATCAGTTTAAAATATATTGTTGAAGGTTTATTTCAGAGGGATAAACTTTTAGATTATATTGAAAACTTCATTATGTTTTATAATTCAGATTATAAAATATGTGCTAAAAACCACCAGTTTATTGGAGTTAATAAAGCAATTGAGTCATTCTCTCATCGAGAAGAAAAACACGGAAAATTAGGGGTTTTCTGGCACACTCAAGGTAGTGGAAAATCATATTCTATGGTTTTCTTTACAAGAAAGGTTTTTAGAAAATTTGAAGGTGATTACACTTTCTTAGTCATTACAGACCGAACTGATTTAGATACCCAAATTTACAGAAACTTTGTAAATATGGGAGCGAGTAAAGAAGCTGATACTGTACTGCCGAATAACAGTGAAGAGTTACGAGAACTCTTAAAAACCAATAAAAAATACATTTTCACCGTAATCCATAAATTCAGATTTGACAAAGGAAAACAATATCCTATTATTTCTGAAAGAGATGACATCATTGTAATTGTAGATGAAGCTCACCGAACACAATATGCTTCTTTAGCAGAAAACATGCGTGTTGGTTTGCCAAATGCACAATTTATCGCCTTTACTGGTACACCTCTTTTAGGTAAGGAAAAGAAAACAAATGCTTGGTTTGGTGATTATATATCTGAATATAATTTTGCTCAAGCGATTGATGATGGTGCAACTGTTCCTTTGTTTTATGACAAACGCCTTCCAGAAGTTCTGATTGCAAATGATGATTTAAATGAAGAATTAGCAACTATTCTTGAAGAGGAAAATTTAGATGAGCAACAACAGCAAAAACTTGAAAATAAATTTTCCAAAGAATTGGAGGTTATTAAACGTGATGACCGATTAGAAACAATTGCTAAAGATATAGCTTATCATTTTCCAAGAAGAGGTTATTTAGGAAAAGGAATGGTTATTTGTGTTGATAAGTTTACAGCAGTCAACATGTATGACAAAGTTAACAAGTACGTTAAAGAGCAATTAAAACAACTTAGAAAAGAACTTAAAGAAGTTGATTCTGCAAAAATAAAAGAAGAACTAAAAAGTATTATCCATTATCTCAATAAACTGGAAATGGCTGTTGTAATTAGTGAAGATGCTAATGAGAATGAATTATTTGAAGCTAGAGGTTTAAATATCCAATACCACAGGAAAAAACTTAATTCTTTGGATAAGAATCAAGAAAGTATTGAAGATAATTTTAAAGATGAAAATCATCCTTTGCAATTGGTTTTTGTTTGTGCGATGTGGTTAACAGGATTTGATGCTCCAACGGTTTCAACATTGTATCTTGATAAACCAATGCAAAATCATACTCTAATGCAAACTATAGCAAGAGCGAATAGGGTTGCTTCACCTATAAATGGAGTTGAGAAGAAAAACGGACTAATAATTGACTACTACAATGTTTTTAGAAACATCAAAAAAGCGTTAGCCGATTACGGAAACGGAGAAGAAGCAGATACTAAACAAAATCCTGAAGATGAAGACCCTGTACAAGATTTCGCACAGCTATATGTTTTGCTCAATGAAACAATTGAAACTTGTATTAGTTTTTGTAATAATTTAGGTATTAATCTAAATGAAATTGTTCAGAGTGAAGAGACTTTCTCAAAACTTGAATTGTTCAATTCCTATGCAGATATTTTATTAGGAAATGATAATTTAAGAAAAGAATTTAATGTATATGACAATACTGCATATGGTTTATATGAAGCTTGCAGACCTAATATTTTACAATTCAAAGATAGATATAAAATTGTTGAAGTAATTCATTATTTACGAGGGGTTTGTGATTCTCATATTGGTGAAGCAAATATTGCTAATGCTGAAAATAGAATTACAGAACTACTTGACCAGAGTGTATTAGCTACAGATGAAGCAAAAGAAAATTTATCTCAAAATTTTAATTACAAGTCATCTATTCAAGGATATAAAAAGGAATTAAATCTTGCAACCTTAAACTTTGATAAATTAAGAGAAGAGTTTGCAACAAAAAAGTATAAAAACATTGAAATAAGCGATCTTAAAGCTTTTTTGGAGAGTAAACTCTTGCAAATGCTTTCTGAAAATACAACAAGAATTTCATTTTTAGAAAAATTTCAGGCAATTGTTGATAGATATAATTCAGGGGGTAGATTAACAGAAGATTATTATTCTGAGCTTTTGGAGATTGCTGGAGAATTAAATCAGGAAGGGTTAAGAGCAAAAAGAGAAGGGTTAACAGAGGCTGAACAAGAAATATTTGATTTAATATTAAAAGACACACTAACAAAAAAAGAAAAGCAACAAGTAAAACTTGCTGCTAAAAATCTTTTGATGAGATTAAAAGAAGAAAAACCTGTAGTTTTAATTCAGGATTGGTTTAGAGATACTCAAAGCCAAATCAAAGTAAAAAGTGCTATTGAAATGGTTTTGGATTCCCTTTTACCAGAATCTTATAACCGTACAGATTTCTCTTCAGTTAGTGACAAAGTTTACAATCATATACTAGTCCAAGCCTCGATGGGATATGGGTGGATTTCTGCTTGATTTTTTTTCTTTATTTCAAGTTTAAACTCTTTATAGTATTTCTCAATAGTTTTAATATTTAACCCTGTTTGATTTGCTAATTTTACTTGTGTTATTTTTCCTAATGTTTGAAATTCCCAGCTATCTATTGATTTCTTCATTTTCATTTTTGTTTTTTCTTTTCTAATCTTACCCGTGATTTCATTGGTTACTTTTGATTTTTGTTTTCTGTCTAATTTAAATATGGGGTTAAATAAAACTCTTCTTTCTTTATTTAACATTGGAGATACATTTTCTAATTTGTCAATGCTTTTAACAATTTTTATTATTTCGTTCTCTTGCAAATGAGGGTAACAACGTCTCTTATTTATTAAAAGCATAAAATGTAAGAGATTATTGTAGGAAATATCTGGCTGTAGTGCCTTTATTTGGTAAGCAATTGCATTAATATGATGATTTCTTGCACCATGTGATATGGCTCTAGGTATAACAACTTCTGAAATAAATTCTTTTTCATCATAAAATACAATATATTCTTCTCCATTAAAATCATATTCATCAATATTATTGAATCTTAAATATTTTTCCCCCAATTCATTATTATCTCCTTCTTTTTTTAAAGTTATTTTTGTTTTGGGGGATTTTTTAGTTTTATAAATTATTTCTTCACAAACGAAAGTTTCAGAGTCTTCATTAAAATATATGTTTTCATCATAACTGTTTATACAATATTGCGTAGCCTTACTTGCTCCGCTATCTGATTTTACATTTAATAGTTCTGAAATTTTAGTATAAGTATCTTTAAAATTTTCTAAAGTTAATCCTTGAACTTTAATTAAAACTCCTCTTCCTGTTTCTGATAATGATAACCACGAAGCATAAATATAATTATTTTCTAAATTGATTTCGGTTGTTCCATCAATATCAATATATATAAAACCTGTTGATGATTTTAGATTTGAATTTCTTTTTGATTCATTAAAATTAAAGTTCAAAGTAAAGCAAGGGAGCTGTCCTTTTATTATATCATATCTGTTTTTATCTCTATAATAAACTTTTCTCGCTTCTAATATTTTTTGCTTTACTTCTTCATCAGGATTTGCAACTCTATCAAGGAAATCATAAACATCAATTTCTTTTAAGACTTCTGGATTCTTTATATTTTTAAATAAATTCATTTTAATAATTTTTAAAAACTAAGAACCCTCAGAAGTACAAATACTTTGAGTGTGATTATTTGAACAAATATGTCCCGAATCTGGAATTACTTCCGTGTAGCACCGTTCCGATGAGGTCGGTTGCCGTTACCTAAATTATAGGCACTTCTAAAGATTCTTAGTTGTGGTTGATATTTAATTAATTGGTTTCATAGCTGAATGAATGTCAGATAATTTATAGAAAACTCTGTCTCCAATACCATGAGCTTTAATTAAACCGCTTTTAGTATGTCTACCTAATGTGCTTAAACTCATTCCAAGATATTCTGCTGTTTCATTTCTTGAAAGATATTTATCTTCATCTGCTAACATGTCCTTAAACCATTTTGCAAATCTTGTTGATTCTTCTCTAATCACTTCTCTAACAACTTGTTTTATGTTAGATAATACATCTGATATTATTTTTTTCATTTTAATAAATTTTAATTATTTGTTGTTATTTATAAATATTCAGCTAATGCTAAAGATTGCTGTTCATCTATCTTACCAATATATTTCATCAACATAGTTGGAGTGGAATGTCCAGTTGCCACCATTAAAAGTGGAGTTGGTATTTTCCCAAAATTATTAGATGCAAATGACCTTCTGCCAATGTGAGAACTGACTAACTGCCACTTAGGATAGTAACCCTTAATCTTTCTACGATTATTTTTCTTTCTTGTCTTTATGGAATCTGATTCATCCTTAACTGCTAATGTCCCTTCTACAATTTCATCAATGCCAACATATTCGCATATCTTTTTTATATGTTCATTGTATCTTTGTTCTGACATTTTTCGAGGAAAACTCCAATTTCTCTTTTTAAGAATTTTTATAATTCTTTCATCCAAGACTAATGAAATTTGCTTGTTCGTTTTTTCTTGAGTAAATTCAATAAAATATCTGTTTCTACCTCTTATGACTTTTTCAGTAATCATTGAGGTGTCAAATCTCATAAAATCAGAAATCCTTTGTCCACTAAAACAAGAAATTAATAACCAATCTTTTGCTGTCTCCAAATGTTCATCTGAAAAATTTGATTTTTCAATTAAATCCAATTCCTCAGTAGTTAGAAATACAAACATTGTTTTTTCGGTTTTGCATCTAATTCTGTTTAAACCTGAATAAATTGGATAACCATTTCCTTGCGCATGATATAGGATGGTCTTGATGAATTTGAAATTTCTTTCAAAATAGTTTATTGAATACTTTTCTACATCAGTACAAAATCTCTCAAAGTCATTTTTAAAATCATTATCAATGTCAATCAATAGCAAATGTTTAAGTTTTCTATTATGTATATATCTTTCAATAATTTTTTTTATGCAATTTACCTTTGTTACATAATCATTACTGATTGTTGTTCCTTTTGATTCCAAAAACTTATTACAATAATCAATGAAAGAAATATCTTTTGAATCTTCTTTTGTTTGTGGATAAATGATGTTTTTTAACCATTCTTTATCAATTTTCTGATGAGTCGATTTATAAGATTCTTCTATTTCTCGCTTCAAATTTAAAAGCCGATAATTTACAATCTTGTTTTCACTACTTTGATGTTTTGTTTCCGCATCTCTTTTAGTAATTTGTTTACCATTTTTGTATTCATAATACTGCTCCAACAAACATTCGTTTATGGAGTCCCAATCTTCAAGATTAACAGTTTCTTTTGTAGCCATTGTTAAATCAATAGCTCTACCAATTCTTACTCTTAAGTAAATTGTGTTGCTCCCATCTTTAGGGTTTTGTAGAAAAAACTTTGTTTTCATTTTTTTAATAAATTTAAATTAATACTTCTTTTTTTATTTGTTCAATAAAAAAGCAGGTGTAAATTCAAATTTTCTTATGAAAACTTTACAGAAAATGAAATCTGCACCTTTGTTTAGCCTTTTACAGCCTTGCTTGTTAGCCGAATCATTGAGCCACCTTATCAGATGGTCTGACAGGTTGGCGTTTATTCATAAAGAATAAAACTCTATAGATTCTAAATTATAGAACAAAAAAATCCAAAGCACAATTTGTGCTTTAGATTTGCTCTGCAAAGTTACAAAATAAATATTTTACATAGCAAATTTTTTTATGGAAATTTAAAAATATCATAATTTTTAATTCCCCACCATTTCCCCACATCGATGATATTTGAATGATAAAAGACTAAATTGATTATTAATCCATTATTTTTTCAATGACATGTAAATTTCTGATTATCAAAAACTTAAAACACTATCTAATATCATCAGAAGTCATATGATGTCATACGGATAGAACCTCACTCGGGAGGTCTATCGACAGATCGAATCTTTCGCCAGCTATTCTTTTTTGTAAAGCCCATTCTCCTTCTTATGCAGTGGAAAGCTATCAGAGTCTTTATTTAAAAGCGTACTACCTATTGGGTTTATGGTCTCGGCCATTAATAATGGCGGTGGCTTTTACAGAACGGAGGTCTATGTCCATGAAGCCAAAATGGCTGGTGCTAAAATTCATAATCCTTGTGTTAATCTCAGCGAATTCCAGACAACCGTATATGGAACAGATGTTTATTTAGGCTTTATCCATATTGAGAAACTGGAAGCCGCAGTTAAAATGTTTATTCTCAGGAACGAAAAGAACACGGTGATTACAAGTCATTAGAAGATTTTGTCAAAAGAGTCAACATCGGTATTTAAACTTTACAGACACTTATTTTTGTCGGGGCTTTTAGGTTTACGGGCAAACAGAAATACGAATTACTGATCGAAGCAAGATTCCTGTTGTCAATACAAAACGAAAATCATTTCTTTATTTGACGAACTTCAGAAAGATTACGAGTTACCTGTCATTGAGAGAAATCCTTTTGAAGATGCATTCGATGAAATTGAAATATTGGGCTTTCCTGTGTCTTATTCGATTTTTGATTTATTGAAAACGAAACACAGAGTAAATGTTATAGTTAACGCTTTTGAAACACCGCAAGAAATGCTAGCCTTACTGATCTCGAGAAAGTAAGTTCCTATTAAAAATAAATATGGACATCGAGACGATATGTATTTTGGGACATAGATTGATGCTGAGGGACAGTATTTTGACACCGCACATTTTCCAGACAGTCTGAAAAAGTTTCATTTTAAGGAAGGTAGTATTTATCTTTTATTAGGAACCGTTGAAGTGTATTATCATTTTCCAACGGTGACCATTACAAGAATGGCCAAAATGCCACTTATTGCTGATCCCCGGTATTCGATGGACAAGGAAAATCTAAAGAGACGGAACAGGGTCTTCGTGAAGATGTAAGCAAACATCACGTGATCCTTATCCTTTGGAATATGAGATTGGGTTGCCAAGAAAAAAATTAATCTGAAACTAAAAGTTAATAACTGATATTCTTAGCGGAATCTACTTGTGTTACAGAGCAGTTCAGTGGTGGAGACGTATATTCTCTTTCACTGTGACTTGTCGTGTAAATTGGAAGAATAAGTATAAATGCAACAATCACAACAGTGTATCATTGCGGTACTTACATCCTGCTAAATAAAATCTGTTGTTTATAAAACGGATTGATCCAACGGCATTACAAGCACCTATAATCCCTGTAAGAATAATCATTATAGCTGCGAAAACCATATCTCTTGCAAGGCTGATTGTTTCAAGAGAAACTTCACTTACCCGATAAGCAATGGTTTCCGAATGATAAATCGCCGCTAAAACAGCTCCTATAAGCAAAAATGTAAGGATTAAAGAATATAAATACCCCATTAGTGAATAATGTAGCAAATAGGCTACCCAAGCCAATATGGGAATTGAACTTTGGTTGGTAAAGTCAGATAACATCATAGTCGTTCAAAGTTGTTACAAAATGATAATCAATAAAACTTTTAGAAGCCTTGCATAATTCCAACAATTCTTCATTGCTATGATATTCAAAATTAAAATCGTTTGGAACATCAATTGTATATTCCGTTAATATTTCTGTATCCAGAAGATCAATTGCCATCAAATCATTAAGTGAACTAAGCAGACTTTTTTCTTTCAGAAGAGGCATTTTCTGCGTGACAGAGTTTTTAAATTTATATAATCTAATTGTTTTCATTTTTTTACTTTTTACTTTTTACTTTTTCGAAAGTAATGAGCTGCATTCTAATAGAGGAAAGATATTGCTTAAAGTCTTTCATTGTAATATTTTTCTCGTTCGTGACATAAATAATGGAGTCTCATTTAGTAGAAAATACAATTCGGGATATAAAGACTGGATTTTAGCCGTTACATTGAAGATCTGTCCGGTAAGATTCTGCAAATTATCAGTTGATTTCATATCTTTCTATTTAAACGAAACATAATAATATTAGAATAAAAAAGGACAGGGACTAAAAGTACCCGTCCCCTTTGTATTAAAAACCCCTTTAAACATATTAAGCTGTTTACCGGAATTATAATAAGCTCATTATGAAAGTTGAATGTTACTAAGAATCTTAATAACCTCTTCACGGCTTTTGCTTAGTTTATTTTGTAATCTTCCTAACAATTCATTTTCTTTTCCTTTTTCAAGCACCAAATCTGAATCTTTAAGTTGTGAAAACTTTTCTTTTAACTGTTTTGATTGTTCTTTCCAATCTCCTGTAATTTTAAATGTCTCATGAGCTTTATTGTGATTTGTATTCATAATTCGAATTTTTGTGTAACAGAATTATTACAATCCAAAGGTGATTTATTTTAATCTTATCTCGCTACACATTTCAATAATAAATTTACATATATCACACTTTTTTATAAGTCTTCTAAATTTTTCAACCGTTTTTGCTTCAGTTGCTTGTAGAAAGAAGGAGAAAGTCCTGTTATTTTTTTAAACTGGTTGGAAAGATGCGCAACACTGCTATAATTGAGTTTATAAGAGATTTCAGTAAGATTGAGTTCATCATACAAAAGGAGCTCTTTTACCCTTTCCACTTTATTGATAATGATAAAATGCTGTAAAGTCATTCCTTTCACTTCAGAAAATGTATTGGCAAGGTAAGTGTAATCGTAGCCAAGCTTTTCACTGATGTAATCTGAGAAATTTTCTTTAGGAAGAGATTCGGAATAATGGATCATTTCTGTAACTGCATTTTTTATTTTTTCGATCAGAATGCTTTTTTTATCATCCAATAACTCAAGTCCGGTTTTGAGGAGATTTTCTTTTAACAATTGTCGATGTTCATCCATAATATCATCCAATATTTCTACAAGTCCTAAATCTACTACGGCATTTCTGATATTCAGTTTTTCAAGCTCCTGATGAACCACCATTTTGCAGCGCAGGCTTACCATATATTTTATATATAACTTCATAATCCTTACCGTATTTCGAGTTTGTCAATCCATATGTTGACAGCCACCCTTTCAAAGTTAGTCCTTTAAATTTTAATACCTATGATTTATGTAACAAATTGAAAGACTATTACAAACCTTTCTTTTATTAATAGATGACCTTTACATACAATAAAAATATTTTAAAATGGCAAAAGAAAAGGATACAAAGAAAAAAACAGATAAAACACCTGCTGCCAAATCACTAAAAGAGAAGCGGGAAGACAAACAAAACAAAAGGAAAGATAAAGAAAATGAAAGTCGCAACGCAACAACCTAAATGGTAGAAATAAAAAAAGAAGGAATTATACTCCGAAAAACCGACTTAAATTTTGAAAACGAAGGAGTTCTGAATCCTGCTGTTATTAAGGAAAATGGCAAAATACATTTATTTTACCGCGCTGTTGCTAAAGGTAATTTTTCAACTGTCGGTCATTGTATATTATTAGATCCGCTTACGGTAGAAAAACGGTCAGATTCACCCATCATTATTCCTGAATCTGAATACGAAAAACACGGTGTAGAAGATCCTCGAATTGTAAAAATAGATGATTTATTTTATCTTACTTACACCAGTTATGACGGCATTAATGCTTTAGGAACCTTAAAGATCTCAAAAGATCTCAAATCCTGGAAAAATGAAGGAATAATTGTTCCTAAAATTTCTTATGAAGAGTTTAAGCTTTTATCGGAATCAGAGGGTTTAATCCCGGATAAATATAGAAGATACAACGAATTTCAAATCAATCATCCTGACAGCGACCCTGTTTTTTTGTGGGATAAAAATCTGATTTTCTTCCCAAGAAAAATAAACGATAAATTTTATTTCCTTCACAGAATAAGACCTGACATTCAGATTGTCAGCATGAAAAATATAGAAGATCTGAATTCTGATTTCTGGCAGGATTACTTTTCACATTTTAAAGACTACATTCTTTTATCTCCGAAATATGATCACGAATCAAGTTATATCGGAGGTGGATGTCCGCCAATAGAAACAGAATACGGCTGGTTAATGATTTATCACGGTGTTTATGATACCGTTAATGGTTATGTTTACAACGCCTGTGCAGCTTTATTGGACCTTGAAAATCCAGAAAAAGAAATTTCCCGACTTCCTTATCCGCTTTTCAAACCCGAAGAAGAATGGGAACTGAAGGGTGAGGTTAACAATGTATGTTTCCCGACAGGAACCATTGTAGAAAATGATAGACTGTATATCTATTATGGAGCTGCAGACGAAAGAATAGCTGTTGCATCACTCAATATTTCAAAACTATTGAAAGAGTTAATGATGTACGCTGTATAAAGATGATTAGGCAGAATATGGTTAAAGAAGAAATTAAAAATGAATAAAAATATTAATTCAGACGTGGAGGATAAAGCAATTAGACAATCTTATAATGGCATAAAACACAAAACCTATGATAAAAAAGAGATTGTCTTTGTAAGTACTTTTCCTCCAAAGGTGTGCGGAATCGCCACTTATACCCAAGATCTCATAAAATCTCTTCAGGCAAAGTTCGGAGAATCTTTCAAATCAATCATTTGTCCGATGGAAACAGAAGAGGAAAATTATGAATATCAAGAATATACCGAGTATAAATTAAATATCTCAGATGCTATTTCTTATTTGGAATTGGCTGCAAAGATCAATAAAAACGATAAAGTTGATTTGGTGATGCTTGAGCACGAATTCGGTTTTTTTAATGAACCCCGAAATGGGTTGTTTCTTTTTCTCGAGAACTTAAAAAAAGATGTTATCATCACTTTTCACACTGTTTTGCCAAAACCGGATAAAGAGCTAAAGGAAAAGGTGAAAAAAATCGCCGATTTTGCAAAATCTCTTGTTGTAATGACTAGTATTTCTGCTGACATTCTTTCTAATGAATATGGAATTAGTTCCGATAAAATTAGGATAATACCTCACGGAACACATCTTCTCCCTTTCACTGACAAAATAGCACTGAAAGAAAAATATAATCTTAAAAACAAAAAAGTTCTTTCAACATTTGGCTTATTAGGTTCCGGAAAAAATATTGAAACCACGCTGAAAGCCTTACCAGAAATCATCGCTAAAAATCCTGATATTATTTTTTTGATTCTTGGTAAAACACATCCTGCAATAGTAAGAAACGAAGGAGAGATATATCGTGAATTTTTGGAAGATCTTACCTGTAAACTACATTTAGAAAACCACATCCGCTTTATCAATGATTATCTTCCACTTCAGGAATTACTAGAGTATCTTCAGCTTACCGATGTTTATCTTTTCACTTCAAAAGACAGAAACCAGGCAGTAAGCGGTACATTTTCCTATGCAATCAGCAGCGGATGTGCCATTGTTTCTACTCCAATTCCACACGCATTAGAAGTTTTGAAGGAAGATATCGGAATCATCATTGATTTTGAGGCTCCCGGACAATTAGCTGTTGCAGTAAACACATTATTAGAAAATGAAAGCAAACGGGAGAAGTTACGTTTAAAATCACTGGAAAAAATGGCTCCGACAGCTTGGGAAAATTCATCTATTTTACACGCTTTGTTATTTCAGGAATTTGGAAATAATAAAACAGAACTCAGCTATACTCTACCAGAGATCAATCTTGGGCATATTCAAAATATGACAACAGATTTCGGAATCATTCAGTTTTCAAAGATCAGCAAACCGGATATCAATTCAGGTTATACACTTGATGATAATGCGAGGGCAATGATCGGTATGTGCAGACATTTTGAAATCAGTAAAGACAAATCAGACCTGCAATTAATTTCAATTTATTTAAATTATATTAAATTTTGTCAGCAAAAAGATGGAAGTTTATTGAATTACGTTGATGAACAAAAACACTTTACACAGCAGAATTACGAAACAAACTTAGATGACTCAAACGGAAGAGCAATCTGGGCTTTAGGCTTTTTAATTTCATTAAAAGAAATTTTGCCACAGGAATTTTCTGAAACTGCAGAAAAGATTATTCAAAAAAATCTCGTCTGGGCAGAAAAAATTCATTCAACCAGAGCAATGGCTTTTATTATTAAAGGATTGTGTTATCAAAATTCAGAAAAAAACCTTCCATTATTAAAAGTATTAGCCAATCGTTTAGTAAAAATGTATCAACACGAAGCAAATAATGATTGGCATTGGTTTGAGAGTTATCTGACTTACGGAAATAGTCTATTGCCGGAAGCTTTACTATGTGCGTGGATTTCTACTAAGGATGAACTTTACAAGCAAATAGCTGAGGAGTCTTTCCAGTTTTTAATATCTAAAATTATGATTGATGACAGCATAAAAGTGATTTCCAATAAAGGCTGGCTGCAAAAAGAAAATACTGAAAATGTACCACCACCCATTGGTGGAGAGCAACCTATTGATGTTGCCTATACCGTTCTGGCTTTATCCGCATTTTATAAAACCTTTAAGGATGAAAAGTATCTGCAAATGATGCAGAATTCCTTCAATTGGTTTTTAGGAAAAAATCATTTGAGTCAAATCATTTACAATCCTGTTACAGGTGGCTGTTACGACGGACTCGAAGAAAAAAACGTAAACCTAAACCAAGGCGCAGAATCCACCATCAGTTATTTGATGGCAAGACTTTGTTTTGATTAATTAGAGGTATCTATTTTAACAGAAACTTCAACTATAAAAAATACTTGATAAAGATGAGCTTTGGAATTCTTGTTTAATTGTGACTTAATAGAACCAAATCATCTATAAAGTGTTTGAAGATATGCTCGTCAAAGTCACAAACAGCCAAACGGCGCCATTTAAGACAAGTAGTGCAATTTTTCTCTTTCTAATTAATTTTAAATTCTGATTCCCAAATTCATACTATCAAAGTTACTACTTAAAAATACTCCATTTGTATATTTTTAGTTCATTTTTTTTTGATTTTACAAGTAAAAAAGGATAAGAAGTTTATTATATTAAAGTTAGCAACTCCTGTTTTACTTATATAACTTTCATATAAACGATGTGATTAAGATTAGTTTAACGAATATAGCTCATTTTTATCGCAAATATTTGCGCATCCAAGTTACATCAGTAAGTATAGTGCATAAATTCCAAGATTGAACAGTTATTTTAACATTACATGGTAACTAACCTGAAGACAACATAAATATTAAATTACTGAATTAATTAAGTAGTTAAATAAACCTAATAAATTAATACTGGCATTTCACTTCTATAGTGTGACGGACATATTTAAGGACGCTGATTTCGATTATTTTTTTTCATACATTTACATAAAAATTAGTGACTTATGGAGAAAAAAGTGGTGCTTATCCAGGATGATGAACATATATTGGAAATTATGGATCACATCTTGAGTAATGAAGGATATGATGTAACACCATCATTAAATACCGATCCCATTGAGGAGATTGACGATATCAATCCTAATGTTGTTATTGTTGATGAGTTTATCAAAGGAGATAAAAGAGGAACTGAGGTAATTCAAGACCTAAAGTCCGATCCTGCCACCGAAGACTTATCAGCCATACTAACTTCCACCTCGACCGAATTATCTAAAAAAGCAGAACAATGCAAAGCTGATGACTATATTGAAAAACCTTTTGACATTGATCACCTAGTGGATGTCGTTAAAAAAAATACCTAAAACTTAAGGTACTTTCTGATCTTGAATTGCTGCTGAAAGATTATATTTCAAGCTTCAGGTATATTAACATGGTTAGAAAATTAGCCAGAATGAACAGTAATCATGCTTTGATGGCAATAGATGTTAATTAGAGTAATCCATCACAACAGATCTGTTAACTTTAACGTAAGCATTACCATTCTTAAATAATATTATCTTTAAACAAAGACGTTAAAAACGCTACGTAAAATTCCTTTCATTTTCACCGTTACTAAAATTATATTTAAAATAAATATTTGTCGCATAGTATTTGTATAACTTATCCCGCAGCATGCCATTTTTATCTGGCTCATATAAATAGTCCGTTGCGTAATGTTCCAAAATTATGAAAACAATATTTATATTAGAAGATGAGGATAGCATCCGCGACCTACTGAATGTCTTTTTCAGTATTGAGGGTTACAAGATCATAGAAGCTGCAACTATAAGTGATTTCAACAGATTGTATTCAACCGATAGGGTAGATCTTTTTATTTTGGATGTCAGGCTTCCTGACGGCTCCGGCATCGATGTGTGTAATACTCTAAAAAGTAATCCTATTGAGGCTCCTGTCCTTATGATGAGTGCACATGCAAAAACGTTCGAAATTGAGAAGAAATGTCAACCTGATGCATATATTTCCAAACCTTTTGATCTGGATGATCTTTTGGCTTGGGTTCATAGTTTCATAGGACCTGCTTAATCTTTAAATACAATCAGTCGTCAGATTAGATTAATTTTACATCCTACTCAGAAGAATATTCGAGCATTCAGTATTTTAACAGATCCATGTTCCTTCATCTTTTTCAGAGTGTCAATGCATATTTCCAAACTGATTCCGGATATCTCAGCGATTTCATGAACATTCAAATTGATTTCAAAGGAAAAAATTTCCTGATCTGTCTCTTCATATTTAAGAAACTGAAAGAGCTCTGTGATTCTGTCCGAGGGGCTTTTATTAAACTCTCTGCGATTTCTTTCCATTTGAATATACATCAGCTCGGAAATATACTTCATGATATGTCTTAGCATTCCTTCCTCAGACATTATCATCGACAGAAGTCATCTTTCGGCATCATCAGGACCGTGCAGTCTGTAATGGCCACCATATCAAAAGGAAGCGGTAATCCAGCCAATATGAGGTAATTGGCATCACCATTACCTAAGATCTGAAAGGTGATTCTATGACCTTTCTGGTCCTCCCTGACAAACTTGGCCAGACCACTGACAATCTGGAAATGATACTTCAACTCACTTCCTTTATTAAAAAGAAAGGTATTTCTGTTAAATGTTCTGAGCACGGCGCCGTGCGATCGCAGGCAGTTCTCGTCAATCATAATATTATATTTACTGTTGATAAATGTAGACATTATCCCCTCTTCATTTTATGATTTGCAGCATAAGAATCTTTTTTGGCGACTGGCTTTTACCATAGAATTACGGGACGATTGTAACAAAAAGGTAGATCAAAAATATTCCAAGTAGCACAAATCCCTGCATGATATTGGTCTTTCCGGTGGCCAGCGAAATCGTGATGATGAATAACGATAATCCCAGCAAAACGGTTGATTTGATATCGATTCCCAATGTCATCCGGATCCCGCTGATTACCGATATGACCGCAATGGCGGGAATGCTCAGTCCGATACTCGCCAAAGCAGAACCGAATGCCAGGTTCAGCGAGGTCTGTATCCGGTCATTTCTGGCTGCCCTGATTGCTGCAAGAGCTTCCGGGAGCAACACCACTCCCGCAATAATAACCCCAACTGCGGATTTTGGAGCACCAACGGCCACCACCAGATATTCAACATCCTTCGAGAGAAGCTTAGCCATCAGAACAACCACCCCCAAGCTGACGATCAACATAAAACTGCTGATGTACATCGTCTTTCCGGAAACTTTGATTTTAGCCTTATATTCCACAGTTTTTTCCTTTGCTTTGTCACTGGGCGATATAAAAAAGCTCCGATGCCTGATTGTCTGCACCATCGTAAATCCGAGATACAATGCTAAACATAGCAATACTATAAATAAAAGCTGAAAAGAGGTATACTCGCCTCCTCCATGACTTACTGTATAATTAGGCAAAATCAGAACGAACACGACCACCGCTGTAAGAGTGATCAGAGCCGTGCTTACACCTTTCAGAGTAAAGGTCTGCTCCCTGTATCTTATTGATCCAATAACAATACAGATCCCGATAATTCCATTGAGAATCAGCATTACTGCCGCAAAAACAGTGTCCCGTGCCAGGGTAATGGTTTCCAGTCCTTCTGCTCCCAGCATAATGGAAATGATCAGTCCCACCTCAATGACCGTAATAGCAAACGCAAGAAGAAGAGTACCAAACGGTTCACCGAGCCGATGTGCAAGTACTTCGGAGTGATAGACTGCCGTGAGTACGCTTCCCAGTAACAATGCCGTTAGCAGGATCGAATAATAGCCTGATGAAAAAATGAAGCTCCCAAAGTAGAAGAGCCAAGATAAAACCGGCACGACAATCGTCCAATACCGTAAATATTTATGTTGATTCATAAAGAAGAATGCAATTTAATTATGTGTATAGTACTACAGTTCGCTATCATACTAATAAGATAAATGATCAATACTCTGATAAAGCCTTTATCTAAAGAGTTCTAATACGAAGACCTGAGAGTTTCTACCTGAATTGATAAAGAAACACCACATTGCCGGTGTAGGCAGGTTTCGATTCATCTTTAATTACGAGTCTTGCACCGACAATAACCTTGACCATTCCCCGGAGGTCATTCACCGATCTTACAGTTGCCTGCAAAGAGACTTCGGAGTTGACCTTTACAGGCATACCGAATCTCAGGTCTTCGATCCCGTAATTGATCTCGAGGCTTACATTCTGTACTAACGCAATCTGCTTCCACAAATAAGGAATCAAGGCAAGCGTAAGATATCCGTGAGCTATGGTTGATCCGTAAGGACTTTCAATAGATGCCCTGTCGTTATCCACATGGATCCACTGGTGATCCAGGGTGGCATCTGCAAACAGATCGATCTGCTTTTGGTCAATCGTATGCCAGGACGAACTGCCTACCATGACGCCTTCCAATGACTTATATTCTTCGTAATTATTGATGATACGCATATATTTTCTGATTTAATAGTTCAATGGCAGCAGTATGATTTCCGTAAAAAGATAAAAAGCCTCTCGCAATATGCGGGAGGCCGGTAATATAATTAATATAATAAGTTACTATATCGATCAGATTATGCCAGTTTAACGTTGATAGCGCTTAAACCTCTATCTCCCTTCTGTACGTTGAAAATAACCTCGTCGTTCTCACGGATGCCTCTTGACTCAAGTCCTGAAGTATGTACAAAGATATCTGCGCCACCTTCTGATGGTGCGATGAAACCGAAGCCTTTCGCTTCGTTGAAAAATTTTACGGTGCCTTTTTGCATTGTAATAAAATTAAAAATTAATATAATGGGATCTGTACACTTTACAGATTTCATTTTTGTTATAAATGTTGATAAGAGGGGAAACTTTCGCTTCGACTAATCATGCTTTGCGTGGCTTTTGATACTAAGTGTAAGATATTTAAACATCTATACCGGCAATATTGTTCATTTTTTAGGATCAAAGGAATGGTGATTCTCAATATCATTAAAAAATCGGATCTATAAACGGGGGAACTGTAGAAGCAAGACCGATCGGTATCATTGGACCGGTGAAGCGAAGGCAGGAACCTTTCTTTATGAATACTTTGCAAATGTAAATTAATATTCGTCAAAAATAAAAAACATAAATAATTGATTATCATTATTTTATTCGTACATTACGCACACAGAAGAATTATTTGCACAGTGCGGATGATCAAAAATTCCGTAAACATGCAGACCCCATCAACCATACCACTGACCTTGCCTCAAACTATTGAAGAGCATTCATCAACACAGGTTCGTATCGCTTATTTCATAATGGTACATCAGCGATCTGAGGCTTTTAAAACCTTGATTGAAAAAATTTATACCCGAGATCAATTCTACCTGGTCCATATTGACCGTAAGGCGAGTTCCGAAATAACAGAAGCCATCCAAAATTATGTCATCCAATATCCGAATGTCTACATCCTAGAGAGCACAAACATCGTGTCAGGAGGCTTCAGCATGATACAGGCGGAACTCAACGCCATGGAATTTTTACTTAATGCCAGTCAGGATTGGGATTACCTGATCAACCTCAGCGGAGAGGACCTTCCCTTACGATCCCAGGATATCATCAGGCAGTTCCTGACGGCCAATGTAGGAAGAAACTACATTTTCTATTACGATCAGAAATTTTACAGGCCTGACACATTGCGGAGGATCCAGAATCATTTTACGGAACTCACTCACAAGATATCCTCACTGATATACAAGAGAGACTTTATGAGGAATGTTATTCCTTATATAGGTGGCAAATGGTTTATCTTTACCCGTGATACCTGTTCCTTCTTGATCAACAATGAGAAGGTAATGGACTTTGAAGACTATTATCTCCACACCCTGCTTCCAGCGGAATCGTTCTTCCAGACGGTTTTAATGAATACCGATTTCAATGATATTATTGTGAACGATGACAAAAGAGCGACTTTTAATCCACCGCTGATAGGCAAAGACAATTATTGTAAACAATTTCTGAAATTCCTGACGGAAAGTAACAGCCTCTTCGTTAACAAAGTATATGATATCAATGATGAGCGGATCATCCACTCGATGAATACCAGTTATAACTTGCCGCTGCCGGAAGTCAACGAAATCGAGAGAGAATTGAAAAGAAATGGACCCGTCAGTAATTAGTAGGTACTTACAAGTAACCATCTAGTCTTCCATCACCTAAGTAAAGATAAAATACTGCGTGTTCATAGCATTCTCTTTTAGATATCGTCGTGATAAAATATAGTTTAAATGTTTATTAAATCTCCAAAACATTATCCAAATTTGCGAACAACCTATTTAAAAGATGTTATTATATATTTTTGTTTACACGGAAATTACCGCATAAACGATTTTTTACATTGAAATATAAATTAAATGTCATTTAGTATTATCTATATCCTGTAGTAAATGATTTGAGTAGAGCTGTGGAGCTTGCAGGATAGGATAATTAATTCAAAAATTATTTATAGATCTTCAGATCTTTCAACAAATGTTTTAATATTTATTCATTTGTAGGTAGACAAGTAAAGCTGAACTTGCAACTATTTTTGAGACAAAATTTATATACTCTTTATGCTACATTTT